>DASUWH010000001.1:0-37416 GCA_036378535.1 Terriglobales bacterium
AGCTCTTCAGGTTCATCCGTCGTGTATCCAGCTACGAGAGCTTTGGTACGCATTGTCTGTGCTGGAACGGGCCGTGCATATGCACCGTCTGGCTATCATGTTTAAGAAGACGGCTATTGCCCGGAATATCGGGAGGGACGAGGGGACCGTTCGCCGATACGCGGCTGTCGCCAGGCTTTCGTCCTACTGGAAGTGCCGGATCCACGCCCATGGCAGCTATGATCGGATCCTCAAAGCTGCCAAAGCGGATCCTCAGCCCGATCTCCCACCTGAGCTTGCGGCACCTGCTGCGAAGCCAGAAACCCAGGTATCGCAAAACGTTACCCCAGGAAGCGCTGCAAATCCGAGTCGCACGCTACGCCCAGACGTCATCAGGCCGGCCCGAGTCAACGTTCGTGAGCCTGTCAGACCTTCTGGGTCGCGCCAGGTAGACACTCCAGTGCAGACCGAGACCAACCTCAGCAGACGACCGGAAAGACCGTGCCCCGCGCCTGCATCGCAAACCAGAGGTGGACGCCAGAACGGCCAGCCTCCCAATGGCTCCTTTCACTGGCAACCGAACGCCCGAGGGAGGTACGCACATGCCCGTCCCAAAACCCGATGGGACTGGAAACTGGGGCACGAACGCCAGCGCCTAGAGCAACTGATCAACTTCTGCCACCCTCAATCGGGTGCCAAGATAGAGTTGGAGCGCCAACTCGCTGAGCTTTCCAGCAGAGAGAATACTTCCGATCAGGGCACCAGTTAGCGATGAACGGTGGCCATGAGTCCGCGAGCCGTGTCTCATATTATGCGATTATGCGCCAAAGCGAACTACGTTTGGTGCCTCCCTCACATGTGCATAGACTCGAATTCGAAGGGCGACAAATCATTTGGCTCGGACTTGCCGCCCAAAGGACCGAACATGAAAGAGCAATCCGAAAAGCGGACGCCAAAACAGGCATTCGCCGCCATTATCGCCCCTCGAGATCTTGAAACGGAAAGCTCTACTCCGGCGATCGTAAGGGCAATTGCCGAAGTGGGGCGTCAACGAAACGAATTATTAGCCAAGTTGCGAGAAGCGCTACAATCCGGGAATAATCTCCTGGCTTTGGACTTGGCCAGAGAGCTTTGTGGGTTGAACCATGTCGAAGAACGTCATCGAATTAATTAGGGTATCGACTGAAGGTCAAGCTGCAGCGGATCGCGCGTCGATTCCAGCTCAGCGTACCGTCAACCGGCGTACCTGCGCCCAGTATGGCCTGCAGATAGTCAAGTCGATCGAGATTGCCGACGTTTCTGGTGTCTCGGTTTTACTGGCTCCGGAAATCCAGGATCTGCTCCGACTTATGCAGTCGCCGGACATTGAAGGAGTAGTAACCCGGGAATTTTCCCGCTTGATGCGGCCGGAGAATTATTCCGACTATGCCCTGCTGCAGGCCTTCGCGGATACCGATACGCTTCTGTTCCTGCCGGAAGGCCCGATAGATTTTGGGACCAAGAGCGGCCGCTTGATGGGAACGATCCGGGCAGCCATAGCAGGGTTAGAACGGACCGAGATCCTGGAACGGAGTTGGGCTGCGAAGGAAGAAAAACGCCGGCGGGGGGCTCTCGCTCAAAGCCATGTTGTGTTGCCTTATGGGGTCGGGTATAGCGAGGAGGATGGTTTCTTCTACAAGTCCGAAGCGCTGCGCGTGCGTGACGCCTTCAATGAGGTTTTAAAGGGTAATCATAATTATCGCCGTCTGTCACAATCGCTTGGCGTTACCCCACGAGGCTGCCATCTCATCCTGAGAAACTCGATCTATACAGGCTGGCGGGTTATTGATAAGCGACGTGATCCATCCGGTTCCGGTCGTTATCCCAGTAAGAACGGTCGCCAGTCTGACCGACGAAAAATTGCGCGCCGGCCGGAAGAAGTGATCCGCATAAAGGTAATCAGCCAACCCCTGATTTCAGAGGCCGACTTTCAGGCCGTCCAGCAGATCATGGATCAGAAACAGGTCAGACACTGGCGGTGCCAGCCGAATGTGCAGCACCGCTTCACGTACAACGGGTTTCTGACCTGTGCCTGCTGCGGTGCAGTCGTCCACACAGCCTGGGCTCGGGGCGATTACTACGCATGCAGTGGTAGGCGCGTCAAGCATACTTGCAAGACCAAGTACATGGGCCGGCAAAAGCTGGAATGCATTCTTGACGATCTATTCGCTCGTAGGCTGAGCGACCCGGAATTCATCGGACGCTGCGTTGAGAGTTGGAGAACAATTACTTGCGAACAAGACTCTGAGGAGCATGCGAAGTGTCTCAGGCAGGACGCCAAGACGCTGCAGCAGAAACGGCAGCGGGTGATAGATCTTTTCGTTGAGGGAGTCATAACCGCAGTGGACAGGGATCGTCGGCTGGCCACTATCGACCAAGATCTCGAAATATCCCGGAACTTTGCTGATCGGGGCCCTGGAACCGAGATGTCGGTCGACACGGTGGTGAAGGCCTTCTCGCCTCTGCATGAATGGGAATTCTGGTCCCGGGACGAAAAACGTGCCGTGTTGTCGAGTTTGGCTCCCCAGATTGTCGTTGCGGATTATGAGGTGAAATCGCTGGGCCTGAACTCAGCTGTCTTCAGCAACGAAAGTACCCACATGGACAGGGATTCATAGCCGCCGCCAGCATGAAGCGCGCGGGAAAGGTCAATGACATCGAGGCCCGGGCGATGCAAACGGTACCATCTTCCAAAGGCTGCCGCATGACTTCGAGCACGTTGCGGGGGAACTCGGGAAGCTCATCCAGGAAAAGCACGCCGTTATGGGCCAGCGACACCTCCCCCGGGCGCGGAACCACCCCGCCTCCTATCAACCCGGCGTCCGAAATAGTGTGATGAGGCGAGCGAAAGGGGCGGACGCCCACGAGCCCGACACCGGCATCAAGAACTCCGGCCACGCTGTGAATTTTCGTGGTCTCCAGCGCCTCTTCGAAGCTAAGGGGAGGCATGATTGTGGGCATGCGTTTGGCCAGCATCGTCTTGCCCGACCCCGGGGGACCAATCATCAGGATGTTATGACCACCCGCGCAGGCAACTTCCAGGGAGCGCTTGGCAGTGTGCTGGCCGCGAACATCCTTGAAATCCAGTATCGATTCCTGAGCGGAACATAGCAGTGCGGCGGCGTCCACCTTGAACGGCTCTATCCCGTTCCCCGTGTTAATGAAGTGAATAACGTCCACGAGGGAGCGAACTGGAAACACATTGACGCCACCCACCATCGCCGCTTCTCGCGCGTTAATCGCCGGCACGACCAGGCGAGCTATCTTTTTCCCTCGCGCCTCCACGGCGATCGGCAGGGCGCCTCGAACTCCGCGGATGCCCCCGTCCAGCGAAAGCTCCCCCACAAAAAGACAATCTGACACGTCTTTCTTATTCAAGCCGCCATAGGCCCCCAGGATACCAAGCGCCATGGGAAGATCGAAACCCGAACCCTCTTTCCTGATATCTGCCGGGGCGAGGTTGATGGTGATCTGAGTGGGAGGGATGTCGTACCCGCAATTTTTCAGGGCAGCGCGCACTCGCTCGCGGCTTTCACGGACGGCGGCGTCCGGAAGACCAACGGTGTGGAAGTGGTCTTCCTGCATCTTGATGCCAGAGACATCTACCTCCACTTCAATCAAGCTGGCATCGATGCCATACACGGCGGCGCTAAAAGTCTTGTATAACATGCGGACACACCAATCGAGTTAGGTGGAGGGGCGGAAGGGAAACGAGTCCAGTCTCTGTTGATCACCATAGCGCCTACCTCGGCGGGGCACGGTGATTGCGGTCACCTTCACTGGTGACACTTCGGCCCGAAGCTTGTACTTACGTTACTAATGCGCTAGTCATCAACCTTTGTTGTTGTTTACTGCCTTGTTATTCAATAGGATTTCCTCTTAGCTCCAAGCACACAATTTGACTACATGGATAGGAGTTCCATGCAGAAGGGATTGAAGCCGCACGATCCGCGGGAAGCGGGCCGGCTAGAGCGCGAAGAAAATCGACTGTGGAGATGGGCGCTCTGGTTGTTGATACTGCTGGCCGTGGCCGTAGCGGTTTTGTCCTGGGAACGGCTACAAAATCTCCCCTTCAGTCTGGGAGCGGTTCCCGTTGGCTTGTTGGTGCTGATGGTCCTGTTCGCGGCCTACGCATACGGGCGAAAGCGGGAAGTAACCGAGCTCAAAACCATTTTGCGCGGCCTGCAGGATCGGGTGGGCACAGTTCCCTCCGAAGAACAATTAGACCAACTCAGCCAGGTGCTGCAGCGCTCACAGCGCAATTTCAAAGAACTCATCGACAGTTTCGACGACGTGGCCTTTGCGGTATCTCTGGACGGCACCTTGCGCACCGTAAACCGTCAGTTTGCCAGCGTATTAGATCTTTCATACGCACAAATTGTGGGGCATCGCCTGGATGATTTCCTCGATGAACCCAAGCGGGAGGACGTCGAGACAGGATTGGCCCTGTTTCTGCAAAAGCGCAGATGGACAGGCCTGGTTCGCGTGCAACTGAAATCCAGCGGCCGGTTCCTCTATTTCGATTGCGTGCTGAATGCAATCGTTTCCAATGGTGAGGTAGTTGGCGTCAGCGTTCTGGCTCGTGACGTAACCAGCGAGCGCCAGAAAGAAACGCGATTTACGGAACTGTTTGAAACGCTGCAGGAAGGAGTGTACTTCAGCACTCCGGAAGGCAAGTTGCTGGACGCGAATCCCGCCCTGGTGCAGATGCTGGCCTACGAAAGCAAAGAAGAATTGCTGGCCACCGACGTAAAATCTCTCAATTTCGATGGAGGAGATCCGCCCGTCCTCGGCCGGGCGCCGAATGACCGTGGCGGTGTGCGTACTCGGGAGATTACGCTTCGACGAAAAGACGGAAAACCCAGCGTGTTCCTGGACACTTCGCGTGCAGTCTGGGACCCCGCCGGCCAGGTCATTCGCTACCAGGGCACGCTGGTGGATGTCACCGAACGCCGCGAAATGGAGCGGCAGGTCCGTGAGCAGGAAGAATTCCAGCGCCACCTGTTGGAGAGCTTCCCTGACCTGATCCTGGTGATCGATACGGAGGAGCGTTACAGCTTCGTCAGTTCGCGTGCCCGCGACCTGCTCGGCTATGAACGCGAGATGTGGCTGGGTAAGAAGATCGACTCAATTCAGGAGCAATCTCCGGAACTGGTGGACTTGTGCCGGAGCGTCCTTTCGGGCAAGCGCATGTTTGGCTTCTGCGAGTATGGCGCGCGGCATCGCAACGGAACCTGGTGCACGATGCGCGCCTCTGCTAGTCCTTTGTACGGGACTGGCAAAGAGACGCCGAATGGCGTGGTGGTCTCGGTGCGCGATATCACTGTTGAAAAAAAGATGGAGCAGCAAGTCATTCAAAGCGAGCGTTTGGCCGCCATGGGGCAGATGATCGGGGGCTTTGCTCATGAACTCAACAATCCTCTTACCGGAATCCTCGGACTCAGCGAGATGCTACAGGAGGCCCAGGTAGCGGAGAACGTGAAGAAGCAGTTAGGCATGATCCATACCCAGGCGCGAAGAGCGGCCGAGATTGTGCAAAACCTGGTGTTCTACTCACGCCCGCCTGCACCCGGCAAGAGCCGCGTCAACCTGAGTGAACTCGTGCAACGCAGCCTTCACCTGCAAGCCTATTCCTTGCGAAAGAACAACATCACCGTCGACTTTCAACCGGATGATTCCCTACCCTCGATCGCAGGCGATCCCAATCAATTAGTGCAGGTTTTCTGGAATTTGATAGTGAATGCCGAGCAGGCCATCCGCGAAGTCAAAGAAAAAGGAACGTTACGAATCCGGCTCGGCCGAGGCGACAATTCCGTATGGGCGGTCTTCCAGGATGATGGGCCGGGCATCCCCCTCGAGAACCTGCACAACATTTTTGATCCTTTCTACACCACCAAACGCCCTGGACGCGGAACTGGATTAGGACTAAGCATCTGCAAGGCGGTTTTGAAGGAACACGGAGGGAATGTGGAGGCCAGTTCGGTTCCCGGTGCCGGAGCGATCTTCACGGTAACACTGCCCCTGGAAGCGGGCGCGGTAGCAGCAACGAAAACTTAACTTCCACCGGTTTTGCTCCCACGCTATCACTCCTGAACCGAACTGTTCATGCGAATGGCGCAGTTGTGATTAGAGACGAGCGTCATCAACACTCTGCCAGCAGCAGGGATAACCTGTGCCGCACTGTCCTGGTGAATCCGTAACACCATAGAGATTCGGATCGAGGGTCAGCGTTCCACCGCCATGGCTACTGCGTTTCCGCCGCCCAGGCATAATGCGGCGATGCCGCGATGAACGTCACGGCGAATCATTTCGTGAATCAGTGTGACCAGGACGCGGGCTCCGCTCGCCCCAATTGGATGGCCAAGAGCCACCGCTCCGCCGTTTACGTTGACTTTATTCATGTCGAGCCCTAACTCGCGGATCACTCCCAATGCCTGCACTGAGAAGGCTTCATTGAGTTCGTAGAGATCAACATCCTCATTCTTCCAGCCAGTCTTTTCCCAAATGCGGCGGACGGCGCCGACGGGAGCCATCATCACCCACTTGGGATCAATGCCGCTGTAAGCCTGGGCGACGATGCGAACCATGGGTTTGGCACCGAGTTCCTTGGCCTTGATGGCGCCCGTGACCACCACCGCTGCCGCGCCATCGTTCACGCCGGGCGCATTGCCGGCGGTTACGGTCCCATCTTTTTTGAAGGCCGGCTTGAGCATGCGCAGGACCTCTATGGTCGTGTCTTCGCGCGGACCCTCATCCTTTTCAACTACGGTGAGGGGAGCTCCCTTCTTTTTCGCGGGAATTTCGACCGGCACGATCTGGGATTTGAAGCGACACTCTCTCGACGCTGCCACCGCCTTGCGATGTGAGTTCACCGCAAACTCATCCTGCTCCTCGCGCGAGATGCCGTACTTTTCGGCCACGTTCTCGCCGGTAATTCCCATGTGGTAATCGTTGTAAACATCCCACAATCCGTCATGAACCATGGAGTCGACGATCTGGCCATTACCGAGGCGATAACCTTTGCGCGCTTGCGGCAGCAGGTAAGGAGCGTTGGTCATCGATTCCATGCCACCCGCCACGACGATAGAACTCTCACCTGTTTGGATGGCTTGCGTGGCGAGCGCGACCGCCTTCAGGCCCGATCCGCACACCTTGTTGATGGTCATGGCGCCGACTTCCGGCGCCAAGCCGCCAAATAATGCGGCCTGTCGCGCGGGATTCTGACCGATACCCGCCGAGACCACATTCCCCATGATGCATTCGTCAACCAGTTTGGGATCTACGTTGGCTCTTTTCACCGCCTCGCGAACCGCAATGGCGCCCAGCTGCGGCGCGGTGCAGTCGGACAGCGCACCCTGGAATTTTCCGATAGGGGTTCGAACTCCCGAAAGGATGACGACATCTTCAAATGCGGGCATAGGCACTCCTTGGCATTCAAACCAATTCCGTTTAATTATAGATGCCACTGCCCGGCGCGAGGATCATCGTCAATGATTGAAGCTTGCAGCTCAGAATCGCAGCACCGCCGTCGCACAAAACAATTTTCAGCGTGGCGCAGAATCTAAGAGTTCGATCAACCATTTTTCGGCGATGCGCGATCGCATGACTTTCGTCATGCTTAACTTTTCGCATCATTTTTCTCTTGACATCGTTTTTCATTGACTCTATACATTCAATCAGTCGCAACAGTTGATCGTTGCATAGTCCATGAAGAATGGAAGGGAGAATAGATCAATGGCAACCAAGAAGAAGGCAGCAAAGAAGAAAAAGAAACACTAAGCAAAAGTAGTGAGAAACCACGGGGGACGCCAAAAGCGCCCCCCAAAGTTTTTGCAGGCGACGCTCTCCTCCCTCATGACTCTTTATCACCCGTCTTCCATCTCCGCTATCGTTACTCAGCGATTGTCGTCACGGCCATCTGAGTAAGCCCAGCACGTTTGCAAAGAACTTCCTCGCTTCCGTATCACAGGGGCCCTGAAAGCCTTGTCTGGAGCGGCAATTGGACTAGTCCGGTTTGGGTGGCGCTTTCTTCGGCACGATGGTGAACAGTTGTTTCTCCGTCGCTGGACAAAGTCTGCGGTAGCCGCAGAAGGAGCAATGGAATCCGGGCGTGGGGGTGAATTCCCCGGCCGCGATCTTGCGGGCGATCTCCTCGACCTCGGCCCTGACCTCCTGGAGTTGCAGGTCAGAACGTGTTGTCGCCACTGCGGAGTTGTTCTCCAGGTTGTAAAACATCAGGCGCTCGGGATCTCTTTGCCAGCACTCTTGCGCAGCGATGGCGTAAATGGAAAGCTGCAAGCTTTCGTCCGCGTCGTCCTGCGAGCGGGGTTTGCCGGTCTTGTAATCAATAATGACAACACGTGAATCCGGCGCCTCGTCCATGCGATCGATTCGCCCGGCAATCGTCGCCTCGCCGATGTGAAGGTGGAACTCTTTTTCGGTCTGCAGGATTTCCGGGTGCCGGGTCCCATGCCAGGCCTGCAGAAATTCACGCAACTGCTGCAGCCCTTGTTTCTCGTACAGCTCGTATTGGTAGGAATCGTCGATCTTCGCATCGCGGAGATCGGCGCAAAAATAATCCAGCAGTTGCTGATCGGTGAGTCCTCGCTCAAAACGAATCGCGTCGCAATAGGTGCGGAGCGCTCGATGAATGCAGGCGCCATATTGCATGGCAGCGGGAATTTCTCCCGGAATCCTCCATTCCCGCTCCAGTTTGAACTGCAGGGGACAGGTTTTATAGAGCTCGATGGCGGTCGCGCTCAGACTCGTGGTCAGGCGGAATGCCGGTTTCAGCGCCAGCCATGCGCCCAGGTTCGTTTGCGGCAGCTCTCGTGCTTCTTCCCCGAACAGATCTACCTGCAGAGGGCGGGCATTCCGGCGATTAAGATTGCCTGCGAGCGCGCGATCCCCCAGAAGCTCGCGGACAAAGCCAGGGGGGCTGGAATCCTTGCCCTTGCCTTGCTTGGCGTAGACCGCCAGCGAATCGCGAGCACGAGTCATGGCGACATAGAAAAGACGGCGCTCCTCCTGGTCGTTGAGCTTCTTGCCTTCATCCTCGGCAACCGACATTTGGTCGCGGAGATCACGAGGAAATTCAAACAACGGTTCGCGGTACGGCAACGGGAAGCAGGGCGAATGGGCCCGGATGATGAACACGTGATCGAATTCCAGTCCCTTGGCGGCGTGAGCGGTCATCAGCCGTACCGCATTCTCTTCCTCTGTGCTCAGCGGAATCGTTCCCCGCGCCTCTCGGAAATATTCCAGGTACTCGATCAATTCGCCGATACCGCCGGTCTCAGTCACCGGCTTTTTCTGCCAGGCCTCCACGAAGCTGAGCACAGCGGCGATCGCCGGCGAGGAATTCGGCAATTCGAAGTGACTCAGGATCAGTAGCAGTGCGTCCCGAGCTTTTGCCGGCGACCGTTGTATTCCTGCCCGCACGGCCTGCAGCTTGTCGAGAACTTCTGGGCCGCCCTGCACCGTTGGCAACACTGCGGCAAGGGGGGTATCGCGAGGGGCGGCTTTCATTTGGGCGCGCAGATTGTCCGGATCGATTCCAAACTGCGGCAACGCGACTACTCGGAAAAGGCTGCCACTGTCAGCGGGAGAAACTACGGCGCCCAGACAGGCGAGCAGGTCGCGCACTTCAGGAGTATCGAGGACATCCATCCCCTCAATTGCGTAGGGAATGCTATAGCGGGACAGTTCCTCCACGATTTCGTCACGATGAAAATGATGGCGATAGATCACTGCGAACCGGTTCCACGAGCAGCGCAATTGCCGTTGCTTCTTGCGGATGGTGTTGACCACGTCGGCAGCCTCGAGCTCCTGATCACGCCAGGGAACTGCCTGTACAGGCTCGGACGTACCCTGCCGCTCTCGCATGCGGCTGTCCTCCCGCACAGATGACAGCGCGCGTCGTTGGTAGCCCAGGCTGCCGTTCGTGCGCGTGCTCAGAGCAGGAGGATTATGCGAGACCAGCGAATACGCGCAGCGCAGGATCGGGTCCAGCGAACGTTGGTTCTTCTCCAGCGAGACCAGTTTCGCACCGGGAAAATGCAGCTGGAAAAGACCGAATGCCGCACTTGAGGCACCACGAAATCGGTAGATCGCCTGGTCCGGATCGCCCACGGCGAAGATGTTCTTCTCGTCACCCGAGAGGTGCTCCAAAATTTTGACCTGGGCAAAGTTAGCATCCTGAAATTCATCGACGAGAACGAACCGCGCGCGGGCGCGCTCCCGGGAAACCAGTTCGGGTTCTGCGCGCAGCAAATCGCAGGCGCGTGTGATCATGTGCCCGAATGTACCGAGATTCTGCTCGATGAGCATGCGCTCGACGGTTGCATAGACCGACGCGATCTCCCGGCAGCGCCCCAGGAGTTCTTCATCCGGCAAGTCGTCTTTCGATTTGGCTACCCTTGGGAGCGGTAGAACCCGGCAATTGAGCTTCTCGACGTAGGCTGAATACTGTTCAGGGCCAATTAGTTCGTCCTGGCAGCGGCGCATGAAATCCAGAAGGTCATCGAGAAACTTGCTGACGTTGGCGGCGCGGACAAAGTATTTCAAATGCAAGTCACGTATACGCTTGCGCAAAAAAATCCACAAATCCTTATCGTCCAGGACCGCGAATTTCCTGCCACAGTTCTCGAGCAGGCTGAAGCAGTATGCGTGAAAGGTCATGGCCTGCAGCGGAACCTGTTTCCCCATTTCTTGCTCAACCCGCTCTCGCATTTGCCGGGCTGCATTCTCCGTGTAGGTGAGGGCCAGGATTTCGTCAGCGCGCGCGTGACCTTCACGAATCAGCCGTGCAATTCTGCGGGTCAGGACGGTGGTTTTGCCCGTTCCGGCGCCGGCGATAACCAGCATCGGACCGTGCACATGCTCAATAGCGGTGCTCTGACAAGGGTCGGGAATGAAAGGTGCTGGGGCTGAGATAGGCCTTGACGACGCCATTGCGAGGAGCATACCAGAGAACGGTGAGGATATCGGTGAGCTATTACCCAGACCACATCACATCACCCGGCGAGAATTCAGTGACGACAGTCCGGCCGGGGTTCATAGCACTTCTGCCAGAATAATTGCAGTAGCGGCGATAGCGGCTGTCTCTGCACGCAAAATGGTTTCGCCCAGGGAAGCAGGAATCCAGCCCGCATCGCGAAACAGCTTTTCTTCCGCCTGAGTCCATCCCCCTTCGGGACCAATCGCGAGAATCATCCCGGCTGTACCAGAGTGCCCCTGAGCCACTTCGAGAAGCGGCCGACCTTCGCTTGACTCTGATAGAACAATCCGCATTTCTGCCTCAAGCGATACCGCCTCTTTCAGTTTGATCGGGTTCGCAATACTTGGAGGCGAGGTGCGTCGAGACTGCTCGGCCGCTTCGCGGGCGATCCGCTTCCAACGTTCCACACGTTTCTCGGCAGCCGGGGCAAGATGAACTGCTGTACGGCTGGCGACAACGGGAACAATGCCTGACACGCCAAGTTCAGTGCACTTCTCGATCGCCCACTCCATGCGGTCGAATTTGATGATTGAGAGAAGAATGGTCAGTTGGGCGGAAGACAATGCAGGCAACTCTTCCCCGAGCTCGAATTCGACGCGCTGGTCGGCGATGGCCGCGACTCGCCCGCGATAGATTCTTTGCCCGGCGACAATATCAAATTCCTGCCCTACCTTAGCGCGCAGCACTCGAACCAGGTGGTCAGCGTGGCCACCGATGAGGGCAGCGCGATGGCCTGAGACTTCGTCGGCGATCCAGCGTCGGCGAGTCATGGAACCTAGCCGTGCCCTCCGGTGAGGTCAAACGTAGTTTCCTCTTCGATTATCGGAAAAATAATCTTCCGCCCTGCCCGCATGTATTCCAGCGCCGCTCCGGCGTCATACATGGGATAAGTGCCGGCAGGTTTGAAATCTCCGCAATGTTCCTGGCAACGAACGACATAACTTCGATTACCGTGTACGAGGTACATCGTTTTATCGCCAAGATTGATGTGGGTGACCCGGTAAGGGTGTACCGTTTCAATGATGAACTTTCGTGGCGACAGAGCCCACCAAGTGATCCCAAGCGCGAGAGCAACAAGAAACACTGCCAACAACCAAAGGGGGATTTTATGCTCCCGTGCCAAAGTCGCTTGGGCTGATTTGTCGAATTGAACGGTTGTGCTCACACGATGAGTGGCTTCCGTTCGAGATTATCAAAGGTTTTGCAGCGACCGGCGTGCGCTAAACACTCCCCGGCCGACCCGACCGGGAATGTGTTCCCTTTTTAGCTGAACATGTCCTTCACCTTGCCAATCAAGGTGCGGCGTTCCGGGCGATTCTCGACATGACCCATACCGTCCAGCTCCTGTAAAAGTTCACGCTGACGTTTGGTAAGTTTCGCGGGCGTCTGCACGCGAACTTCGATAAACAAGTCGCCTTTGCCATGTCCGTTCAGGACTGGCACTCCCTTGTTCTTGATGCGGAAGCTGGTGCCGGATTGCGTCCCTTCCGGAATTTTCAGGTTGTGATCGCCATCTAGAGTGGGGACCTTGATCTCCGTACCCAAGGCTGCCTGCGTAAATGAGATAGGAATCACGCAGTGCAGGTCATTGGCTTCACGCTCAAAGATGGGATGCTCTTTGACGTGCAAGACCACATACAGATCTCCGCCCGGACCACCGAAGTATCCCGCTTCACCGAGCCCGGCATAACGAATACGGGTGCCATCTTCAACCCCGGCGGGTATTTTGGCCTCAACCATGCGTTCCTTCAGGAGGCGGCCTTCGCCTTTGCATTTTGCGCACGGATCCGTAATGACGGTGCCCGTGCCCTGACACGTCGTACAGGTGCGCGCGATACTGAAGAATCCCTGCTGATAACGCACCTGGCCGCGGCCGGCACAAGTACGGCACGTGCTGGGCGCCTTGCCGGCAGCCGCCCCTGAGCCGCGGCACTGTTCGCAAATCTCGTGGCGCCGTACGGTAACCTCGGTTTCCGTTCCGAAGACAGCCTCTTCGAATTCCAGAGTAAGATCCTCGCGCAAATCAGCGCCGCGTTGGGCGCGGCTGTGGCGGCGGCCTCCGCCTCCTCCGCCAAACAGATCGCCAAAGCCGAAGAAATCGCCAAAGATGTCGCTGAAGTCCTGGAACACGCTGGGGTCGAAGCCTGCTGCCGCGGATGCGGCGCTGCCCACGCCGGCATGTCCAAAGCGGTCATAGAGCCGCCGCTTCTCCTGGTCGGCAAGAACGGCATACGCTTCGCTGCACTCTTTGAATTTCTCCTCGGCGTCCGGGTTATTGGGATTGCGGTCAGGATGAAATTGCAGAGCGAGCTTGCGGTACGCGCTCTTGATTTCAATATCGGTGGCGGTGCGGGAGACGCCCAGTACCTCGTAATAATCGCGTTTAGTATTCGATGTCGGGATAAATTGCCTCACTAAAACCGGTCTCTAATTTCGGGATGTCCTCCGGTCTTACCAAAGCTGACCAGAGTGCACTTATTCGTTTGATTCCCCGCTAGAAACCAGCCACTAAGAACTTAACATCACTTTTTTGAATTGTGGGCCACGCGCACCATGGCGGGACGCAGCAGACGGTCTTTCAGCTTGTATCCGCGCTGCAGTTCCGTCAGCACATGATGATCTTCCACTTCGTCTGTGTCCACCATTTCTACAGCCTGGTGTAGGTAAGGATCAAAGGCCTCACCCTTCGCCGGGATCGGACGCAGCCCCAGCTTGGTCAAAACATCATGCAGCTGTTTATTGATCAACCCGATGCCGGAGCGGAATTCTGCCGCGTCAGCATCATGCTCAAGTGCCAGATCAAAACTATCCAGCACCGGCAGCAGAGCCTTGACTGTATCGGCAAGAGCATAGTCCCGGTATTCCTGCTGCTCCCGGGAGGCGCGCTTGCGGGCATTATCGAAGTCGGCTTGCGCGCGAGCCAGACGGTCAATAAGAGCGTCCCGTTCGGCTTTCAATTTTCCGAGTTCGCTGTCCGTGATGGTCGCCTGGGCGGCCGCATGCGGCGAGCCAGGCGCTTCGTCCGTTTCGTCAGACGCAGGCAGCTCGTGTTCCAGATCTAAATTGTTCACTTCAACTTCGGTTTTCCCGTTTGTTTTGGCCATACGAACTACTCTCTGGTCTCATTCAGAAGTTTGTCGAACAGGCGCGCAATGTAGGAGACCGCGGTCATGGTGTGCTGATAATCGATACGCGTAGGTCCAATCACCGCTAACGAGCCCCTCACTTCATCGCCCACCCGAGCTGGCGCGCCAATCAGGACAAAGTTGCGCATGGACGGCAACGCCTCGTCCAAACCAATCACCACGCGGACGGCTTCCTGTTTTGCATCAAGATAGGCGCCCAGCAGACTAACCAGCTTCTGCTTTTCTTCTAAAGTTTTCAGCAACTCCTGCAGCCGCTGGCGATCCTCTTCGCTGGCGGCGAGATTCGATGCGCCCTCCACGTAGACCGTCTGGGCTGGACCTTCGGCGGCCAATGCTCCACCGGCATAGAGTTGTTGAATGGAATTCATCAGCCGGTCGTACTCGCTGCGTTCCTGGTCCAGGCGTCTGGCAATTTCCGCGCGCATCGCTTCCATGGTCCAACCACGAAAGTTTTCGTTGATGTAGCGCGCCGCTAACTCCAGATCGTCCTGCGAAAGATTGAGCCGGAGCACGCGATCGCGCACCAGGCCGGACCGCGTCACTACGACTGCGAGTACCTTCTGATCGGTCAAGCGCGAAAAGTAAACGTGCTCTAACGCACTCTTGGATCCGCCCGTAGCTACAGTCACACCCACACTATGAGAGATCAACGAGAGCACATGCGAAGTACGCTCCATGAACTCCTGTACGTCCGTGATACCTTGCAACGAGTCGTGAATCATGGCCTCGTTCGTGAGCGACAAGTGCGCTGTACCCGAAAGTTGCTCGACGTAGTACCGATAAGCCGCGGCCGTAGGGATCCGCCCGGCCGATGTATGCGGTTGCTCCAGAAAACCCGCATCCGTCAGGTCGGCCATGACATTCCGTATGCTCGCCGGGCTCAATCCCTCGCGGTTCGACCGCGAAAGAGTACGGGAACCGACCGGTTCGCCCGTGGAGATAAAGGTCTCCACCACTGCGGTCAAGATCTCGCGTCCTCGATTATCAATGGGTAGGTCTGGCATAACAGTCCACGTATTCTGGGCGGATCAGATCCCTATAATTCCTAAATACCTTTAGATGCAGGAAGTTACGCCACGGATTCGGGTTGTGCTCCTGCCTCCCAGATTCTAGGAATCTCACAGTCCTGTTGTCAAGATTAGCACTCTTCCGGGCGGAGTGCTGAAGTAACTGTGCGGGTGTTGGCAAGGTCGCAATCCGTCGTCCTAGACTTCGCCGCGACCCTCCTAATATTCTGACCTACTTACAATGCACAGTACACCTCGAATTGTTGTGGTTGGCGCCGGGGCGTTTGGCGGATGGACAGCGCTCTACCTGCTGCGGCACGGCGCTCAGGTTACCCTAATAGACGCCTGGGGCCCGGGAAACTCGCGCGCTTCCTCTGGGGGAGAGACGCGGATCATCCGCGGTGGATATGGTTCCAATCAGCCATACACCAAATTGGCGGCACGGGCACTGCAACTTTGGAGTGATCATGAGCGGCTCTGGAACCGCCGATTTTTATTCCGCATCGGCGTTCTCTGGATGGCATATGGGGATGATGCGTTCGAGCGGGGATCATTACCAGAACTACGGGCCGCGAAAATCAGCTATGAAGAACTCTCAGCCGGTGAACTGCGGCAGCGCTGGCCGCAAATCAATTTCGAGGGGGTGGACTGGGCTATCTTCGAACCTGCAAGCGGTTACCTGACTGCGCGCGCTGGATGCCAGGCAGTGCTGGAAGGCTTCCTTGCCGAGGGCGGAGACTACAGGCAGTCGGCGGTCCTGAACGATGAGCTCGATGGCGGCAATTGGCGCAGCTTGCGTCTCTCCGATAGTTCCCGCGTAGAAGCCGACAGGTTCGTCTTCGCGTGTGGGCCGTGGTTACCGAGTCTTTTTCCCGAAAGCATCGGCAGACTTATCTCGGTGACCAAGCAGGATATGTTCTTCTTCGGAACACCTTCCCAGGACAGGCGCTACGAAGAGGGTGAGTTGCCCGTCTGGGCAGACCATCGCGGACGCTTCTTCTACGGAATTCCGGGGAATTTGGGGCGCGGATTCAAAATCACCGATGATACCCGCGGTCCAGCCTTCGATCCTACTTCCGGGGAGCGCGTGATCAGCCCGGAGCTGCTGAAGTCTGTTCGGGAATACATGAGCTTCCGTTTTCCCGGAATGGCCGACGCCCCTCTCGTGGAAACCCGCGTCTGCCAGTACGAGAATAGCCCCGATGCGCACTTCATCATCGACCGGCATCCCCGGCGCGACGACGTTTGGCTAATAGGAGGAGGGTCAGGACACGGATTCAAACATGGACCTGCCCTGGGCGAGATGGTGGCCGGATGGATTATGCACGATAAAGACGCAGACCCGTTATTCCGGCTTTCAAGATTCCCGGCCAAGTCATGAGCCTTCTCCCCTAAGGACACAAAGGTCCACAAAACTACTGGATTTGAATTACATTTTCCGGCGCAGTTGACTTGATCTCCTGGACCCGGGTCTCTACCTTTTTCGCAAACGCGTAAAGCGATTTTGCATGGGGGGACTTTTCACCAGCCAGGACAGCCGGTTTACCAGTGTCTCCAGCGACGCGAATCTCGGGATCGAGTTCGACATTGCCCAAAAATGCGATGCCAAATTGCTCGGCCGTCCTCGCGCCTCCGCCCTTCGAAAAAATATCCACTTCGTGATGACAATGCGGGCACACAAAGTAACTCATGTTCTCAACTAGCCCGACAATGTCGACCTTCACCTGCTTGAACATCTCGATGGCCTTGCGCGCATCTTGTAGAGCAACGTCGGATGGTGTCGACACGATAATTGCACCGGTTAGCGGAACCGTTTGCACCAGGGACAGGGCGACATCGCCGGTTCCGGGGGGAAGATCAATGATCAGGTAATCCAGTTGTCCCCACTCTACTGATCCGAGGAACTGGCGAATGATCGAATGCAGCATGGGCCCGCGCCAGATCAGCGGTTTATCACCAGGATTCAAAAAGCCTACCGAGATGACTTTCAGGCCATGGGCATCGAGGGGCTCGATGCGATTATCGCCCAGAACACGCGGAGTCGCGCTCGTACCCAGCATGAGGGGAACGTTTGGGCCGTAAACATCGCCATCGAGCAAGCCCACTTTGTGTCCGGTCCGCGATAGAGCCAGGGCTAAATTGACTGCGAGTGTGGTCTTCCCTACCCCGCCTTTACCGGAACCAACAGCAATAATCGAGTCGATACCGGGGATGGGCTGCGGATTGAAGCCTTGCTGGCCGGGCTGGGAATGTGTGTGGCTCACGAGATCACCTTTCCGCTACAAGTGCGAAGTATTAATTCGATTATAGGCTCAATCACACACAGGTGTGGCGTCCGTCGCCGCGTCGCCCGTTTCCTGAACCTGTCCTCCGGGTTGGCTGAAGCTTGTCATTCCGAACGCAGCGAAGCATCCGGGGGGCTTCAGCGCGCGAGATTGCGTCGCCTGCGTTCCAGTTCAGCGCGGCGGATTTCCCGGCGGCGGCCTGCGTCCTCGTAGCGGCGCCTTTCATCTTCGCTCTCGGGGATTACCGCGGGTACGGGCAGATGTTTTCCATTCTTGTCCACAGCGACAAAAGTGAGGTAGGCAGAGCTGACATGATGGGCTTCATCCGCAATGTAGTTCTCCACCCACACTTTCACTCCGACTTCCATCGACGTGTGGAAAACCCGGTTCACGGAAGAACGCAGGATAACCAGATCGCCGATACGAACCGGAAACAGGAAATCCAGATGGTCAATCGAAGCGGTAACTACATAGTGCCTGGAATGGCGGTGAGCGGCCATTGCGCCCGCCAGGTCAATCCAGTGCATGAGCCGCCCGCCAAGAAGCGCGCCCAGCGGGTTCGCATCGTTAGGCAGCACAATTTCCGCCATGTCCGATTGCGAATCGCGGACTGGCCGGGGCATGGCGAAACCGTCAGAGTCGTTGTTTTTCATTATTGTGCGCTCGAAGCCAGACCTTGGGACCCATTCTTGCGGAGCAGATACGCCTCGATGTAGCACTCAGCCATACGCTGCACGCGCGCATCCGCATGGCTGCTATTCCAGCGGCCCAGGGCGGAGTTGTACTCGAGGGTTCCGTGCTCGATCGGCAGATGCTCCTTCTCGCAGACATAGCACAGAATGATCCGCTCTCCGGATTCCTTGCTGACTCCAAAGCGAGTTGAATCCCAGGCGCGGACGGGCGGACACCAGGGGCAGTGACTTGCATAACCGAGATTGCAGCTGTCGCGGAGCTGCTCGTCTGCCGGTATCTGGCCCTCATGCCCTGGGGCGGTGCACTCACCTTTCCAGCCGCTCCCGAGCGGAAGACGGGCGGGATGAATCCATAGACTGGACTCGTGTTTCTCCCTCGGCATGAAGAACGGACAGGTCAAATCTTGAACCCCTGATGATGAATGGCCATTTTACATCCCGACAGTGCTCTGTAGTAATCTCGTTCAGGGCCCCCAAAAGAGAAACATTCTATGGATCGTGTTGCCATGCTGAACGACATTCTCGCGCAAAATCCAAATGATACCTTCGCCCGTTATGGTTTGGCCATGGAGTATTCGAAGACTGGAAACTTTGCGCAGGCTTTGGGAGAGTTCGGTAAGTTGTTGGCTGCTAATCCCGATTACACGGCTGGATATTTCATGGCAGCGCAGACTCTGGTCCGAGCAGAACGAATCGAAGATGCCAGGAAAATGCTGGCGGACGGTGTCGCCGCCGCGCAACGCACTCGCAATGCGCATGCCCAATCTGAAATGGAAGCGATGTTGGCCGAGCTAGGTTAGTATGTGACCGGAACAGACGAATGCAGAGCCTTGAAAAAGCACCTTAGCGCAGAATGCGAAATAGCTTACCGTTCAACTCCGCCGCTTCACCATCCGCGCCATAGTGGATTCCACCAGTTGCGGTATCAGCTGATAAATTTTGATCGGCACGTGCATGTACCAGGGCACGATGACTTCTCTCTTGCGTCTCAAGTAACCATTCAGAGTTGCCCGCGCCACCCGCTCCGCTGAAATGCCCCGCTGAGACTCGGGACGAACGATTCGGGTATCTCGGCCCTTTACCGTGTTCTCCGCGAATGCCGTGCGCACATAACCGGGGCAGACAGTCATAACGTGAATTTTTTCGGGACCGAGTTCGATACGTGCCGCCTTGCCGATCGCATTCAGGGCGAATTTGGTAGCGCTATAAGTGGCGTGGAACGGCAGTGGAATATGCCCGGCTACACTGGAGATGTTAATGATGGTTCCGGAACCCTGCTGTTTCATGACAGGAACCACGGCCTGCATCGATTCGAGGACACCGAAAAGATTGGTTTCGAACATATCCCGGCATGCCGACATGTCTACCGTGGCAACAGCGTCCAGCAATCCATGGCCGGCGTTGTTGATCCAGAGATCGATCCGCTGGAAGTGGTGCAGCGTCAGGCCGATAACGCGGTCGATCTCCTCGCGATTGCGAACGTCGCAGGAGAGTGCCAGAGTTCGCTCTGCGTGCCCAATACGCGCGCGAGCTGCTTCTCCCCGTGCCGCATCCCGAGAAAGCAACACCACGCTGCCACCCTTGTCCGCGAACAAACGGGCGAGCGCTTCACCAATGCCCATCGATGCACCGGTGATGACTACCACTTTGCCGGCGATTTCCACGTTCGTGCTATTCGACATGGGGAAGATAGTAAGCTAACCATTAGCGTACAATCGAGAACATCTTAATTGGAGGCCGGTTGAAGGAACTGCTCCCATTATTTCCTCTTGAGGTCGTCTTGTTCCCAGGTATACCCATGCCGCTGCACATTTTCGAGCCGCGGTACAAAGAACTGATCTCTGAGTGCCTGGACAGTAAAGGCCGTTTCGGGATCGTGCGGGCAAAAGCAGAGGGAGAGGTCGAGGAAGCAGAAGAAGTGGACACCGAAGCTACCGCGGAAGCCGAAGAGGCGGAAGAGGGGGAAGAACAAGAACAGGAACAAGCGCTGGCCGACGTCGGATGTACCGCCGAGATCGTTGCTGTCACCAAGAAATATCCCGATGGCCGGATGGATATTGTCGCAGAAGGCCGTGAACGCTTCGAAGTTCTGGACATCGACGACGAGCGGTCGTTTCTCCGTGCCGATGTAATTTTTTTCGACGACGAACCCGGCAGCCCGACCGCAGAGGAGATCGCGCACGCCGTCAAGCTGCACGGCGAAATCCTGACTATTGCCGGCGCGAAGCAGTCATTACCAGAAGAACTACGGCAAGTTTCGTTTCATCTGGCGGGATCGTTGCCTCTGGATCTGGATTTCAAGCAGGCTCTGCTCGAAATGCGGTCGGAGGCGAAGCGTATCCAGGCGGTCATCACCGCTTTCGAAGCAATTCTTCCCAAATTGCGGCGCACCGTTCAATTGCGCCAGCGCGCAGGTGGAAACGGCCACGCCGGCGGCTCCGGCAGCCACTGAGCGCACATTCCGTCCTGCGGCTAAGTCATCCTAGAAAGAAGTGATGCGAACGTCGTTCAAGGCTGAATGCCGAAACCCGAAAATTCTTCCGGCTGAGTGCAGAATGCCGATTAGGACAGCGGGGGTATAATCAGGCCAGAAGCGGTTTTGTTGTGGGGGTTTTTCCATCATGAGTCTTCCTCGCACGCTCGGTGAGCTGCGCCAGAGTTTCTTCTCCGAAAGAGTTCTGCTGAACCGACATGTGAAAGATGAAATGCGCGACAACCTGACCGGGAAATTGCGCCAGCGTGGAACGATTTTTCCCGGCATCGTAGGCTACGACGATACCGTCGTGCCACAGATCGTGAATGCGATCTTATCGCGTCACAATTTCATTCTTCTCGGGCTTCGCGGCCAGGCCAAGAGCCGGATCCTGCGCGCGTTGACGTCCTTGCTCGATGAACAGACGCCCTATATCGCAGGCTGCGAAATACACGACAACCCTTATGCTCCCATCTGCAAGCGTTGCCATCAGGAAATAGCCAAGTCGGGAGAATCGACTGCCATCGCCTATCTCACGCCTGAGCAACGATATATTGAGAAATTGGCGACGCCAGATGTTACCATCGCTGATCTTATCGGCGATATTGATCCGATCAAAGCGGCTCGCGGAGGACACGAACTGAGCAGCGAGTTGACAGTGCACTACGGTTTGCTGCCCCGCGCCAATCGCGGGATCTTCGCCATCAACGAATTGCCCGACCTGGCCGGGAAGATTCAAGTTGGATTGTTCAACATCATGCAGGAAGGGGATGTTCAGATTAAGGGCTATCCTATTCGCCTGCCCCTGGACGTCGCCCTCGTGTTCAGCGCCAATCCGGAAGACTACACAGCTCGCGGAAAAATCATTACTCCGCTGAAAGATCGCATCGGATCGGAAATCAGGACCCACTATCCGGCGACAGTGGAGGAAGGTATCGCAATTACGGCGCAGGAAGCCTGGACGCAGCGGAATGGCACGCGCCTGCAAGTTCCTAAGTACGTTCAGGAAGTGATCGAGCGTATTGCATTCACGGCGCGTGAGGATAAGCGGGTGGATAAGCGGTCGGGTGTGAGTCAGCGCTTACCCATCAGCGCCATGGAGAACGTCGTCTCCAATGCCGAGCGGCGCGCGTTGCGTAATGACGAGAAGACCATAATTCCCCGCATCAGCGACGTCTATGCTGCCATGCCGGCCATTACCGGCAAGCTGGAACTGGAATACGAAGGGGAAATGAAAGGTGCCGATAACGTAGGCCGCGAACTGATTCGCACTGCGGTCGCCAAGACCTACGATGAATACTTTGCCGGCGTGAACATGCAGCAGATCGTGCAATGGTTCGATCTGGGAGGCGAAATCGGGCTAGCCGAGTCGGCCAGCGCTGCCGATGTGCTCGATAAACTTCGCGGAATCCAGGGATTGATGGACAAACTCGCACCCCTCGATATCGGACCGAAAGATAATGCCCCGGCTCAGGTATCGGCGGCGGAGTTCGTCCTGGAAGGGCTGTACGCGCACAAACGCATCGGCCGCAACGAGGAAAGGGTGTTTACGGCCGGAGAAAAGCAACCCAAGCGGCCAGAAAAGCCGTTCGAACGAGAGGAACCGCCCCTTCGCGGAGGACGAAGAACGTTTAATTAGTCGTTAGTCGTTGGTCGTTAGCAAATCCATGGGGTCCTTTGGCATGATCGACAGCCAACGCCCAGCAGCCCACGACCAAAGACCGTTTTATGAAGCGCATCAAGTACACCAAATACGTTCCTGATCCCGCCGGCGAAATGAGCATGGAGGACCTGCTCAGCGCATTGTCGGATTACCTTTTGCAGAGCGGGTTTCAGAACTACGGCTGGTACGAACTTCCTCAGGGTGAGCAGACTCTCGACGAGCTGCGCCAGATGATTGAACAGGCGCTGCTCGACAGCGACCTGCTGGATCAGGAACTGCGAGACCGGCTGCAGCAGATGCAAATGGAAGGCAAGCTCGAGGAACTGATCGAAGAACTCATTCAGCGCATGGAGCAGGAAGACTACATCTCCATTGATCAGCCACACGATCCAGCGCGGCAGTCGAGCGTAGGCGGGCAGATTGGCGAAGCTCAGCAGCCAACCAAATTTGAAATTACCGACAAGAGCCTCGATTTCCTGGGGTTCAAGACGCTCCGGGATCTGCTGGGGTCGCTAGGAAAATCCAGCTTCGGCCGGCATGACACGCGCGATCTGGCCACGGGCATCGAAGCCAGCGGGGCCTCCAAGACGTACGAGTTCGGCGACACTCTGAATTTGGACATCACGGCAACTCTGTCCAGCGCCATTCAGCGCGAGGGGCTTTCCCTTCCTCTCAACATTGAATATTCCGACTTGCACGTACATCAGTGCGAGTACCAATCCTCCTGCGCGACTGTGCTCATGCTGGATTGTTCCCATTCCATGATCCTCTACGGCGAGGACCGATTCACGCCTGCCAAGAAAGTCGCTATGGCGCTGTCTCACCTGATTCGCACTCAGTACCCGGGCGACTCGCTATCGCTGATTCTGTTTCATGACTCGGCCGAGGAGATTCCGCTGTCGCAACTGGCGCGCGTGAAAGTCGGGCCCTATTACACGAACACGCGGGAAGGGCTTCGCCTGGCTCAGCGCATCCTGCAGAAGCAGCGCAAGGACATGAAACAGATTGTCATGATCACCGACGGTAAACCCTCCGCCCTGACGCTGGAAGACGGTCGTATTTACAAAAACGCGTTCGGCCTCGACCCCCTCGTAGTCAGCGAAACCCTGCAGGAAGTCTCCAAATGCAAGCGCGCGGGGATCTTGATCAATACCTTTATGCTCGCGTCCGAGTACGGACTGATCCAGTTCGTCCAAAAAGTAACGGAAATGTGCCGCGGGAAGGCTTACTTCACTACGCCGTACACGCTCGGGCAGTATCTTCTGATGGACTACATGTCGCGTAAGACCAAGACGATTCACTAGCCGATGGTCGCGCTGACCTCAGGTGCGGGTAATCTCAGCTCTTTCGAACTAATTCACGAATCCCGGAGCCAGGCTCCGGGATTTTTTATGCTTTGGCGCTCATCCGTTGACTCAGTTCCTGGATTGCGCGGTGGGCCTGATCGATGGCCGCATCGGTATAGGCGTAAGCGGCCGCGTCGGCATTGGCGATAGCGATTCGTCCAAAGGTCTTGCGGGCAATCTCACACGGTAAAGGACCACCTTCCAGCCAGAACTTATCCCAGAGGGAGTTGTACTCGTACGCATATCCATGCGGCCAGCGATTGACGGTGATGGCAACGATGTCGCGTGCGGGATCGAAACCGCCCCTGGCCAGAGTACGTCCCAATTGATCGCGGATATTGCGCTCCATGGTTTCGAAGCTGGTGCGGAATAGTTCCGCGCGGCCGGCCCGATGCTGCGCTCGCGCCGGCAGACCGGGTTTGCAGGGGGTTTTGCTCATGTGGATCACGATGGGTTGATCAGGTGTGCGCGAACACTGATAGTCATCCATGCTAACCGGTAGATCGAGATTGAGGTGGGTATGGTAGCTTCCCGGCGCGTACACGGAAACAGCGCCGAGTTTTTGGAACGATGTCCAGTCCCTCAGCACCACATTTGTGTACAGAAGAGGAACCTTTGCCGCGGAGGTGAGCGCGTCTTTCTGCTCGTCCGGAAGTTCTTCGCAAATGTAAGGGATCACATTGTGCCAGCAGGCGAGAACACAATTCTTCGCTCTGACGGTGTACGCCTTGTCACGGCGCGCGTAAGTAATCTCCACTTCGGAAGCTTTGGCCGGATCGCCGAGATGTTTAACGCGAACTGCAGTGCTATTCAGGCGGATTCGAACGGGTGAAGAAGCATCATCTAATTTGGAGTAATTCGCCCGGGCGTTCACAATCTCGGTGTAGCCTTGCCCTGGAATGGCATCTGGAATCAGCTTTCGCACCAGCAAACGTGCAATGCTGGCGTTTCCGTCGGGAAAGTGAAAGAAATATTTCTCGGCTTCCTCGTTATAAATAGCGTCGCGATTCATTCCTTTGCCCGGATTGGGGTCGAGGTTCATGCCCAAAAAGCCGGGAAACCCGAGCCCCCAGGCATCCTGCGCAGAGACGGCATCGATGCCAACCCCGAAGAGCGGATCCGGGCCCGCCTGGAACAGTTTCACCACATCGGGATGGGCGCCAGCGACCTCGGTCAGAAACTTCGCATAGCTGATGCGAGCCATACGCGCTTTCTTCTCGTCAGAGGTGAGTCCAGGGTAGTAATCATTCTTCTCCTGATGTAGTCGCATTACATCCTTGCGCGCCTGATCGGCCAGGGGCGCTTCCGCCATGAATTGCTTCCATGCAGCCGCCGATGCTTTTTCCATGTCGGCAGTTTCGCTGCCGCCGAGTGGCCGGGGATTGTCGAGCAACTTGTCTACGCCGAAGGTCTCCTTGTCGAAGAAAATCTTGGGGCCCAGCCCTCGCGAGCTATAGACGCTTTTGTCTACGAATTTTCGATAGGCCGGAACATCGATTCCCAGTTCTTCGATAAGACCTTTTGCGACTGCGCTGTACGGAGCTGGGCTCTCGATCGAGAACGTGCCTCCATAACCGAGCAGTGTGCGATTACCCGCGCGGAATTCATTACGCTTGGCATGGCCGCCGAAGTCGTCGTGATTCTCGATGATCAGAACTCGCGCCTTATCGCCGGCCATCTTGCGGAAGAAATGAGCCGCGGAAAGGCCGCTGATTCCCCCTCCTACAACGATGAGATCGTAGGCTTCTCCCGTATCGATCGGCTGCCCGACTCGATTCCAGAAATCCCCATCCCGCAAGCTGTGAGCTGCCTCAAAGGAGCCGACATGGCTTCCACGTAGCCCAGTCAGGGCAGGTGGATAGTAGTCGGTAGATTTCTCCGGGTCTTTTCCAGTCTCGGCGAACAGGCCTGCGGGGATGATAGCGGCGCCGACTGTCAACGCCACCCCATTGAGGAAGTCACGGCGGGTGATGTTGCGGTCCATGCCCAAGGCTCGGTCTTTTGAATCCACGATAACCTCCGGTGAAAGTTTAGCCGGAGTAGTGGCTGCTTGTCAGGTCGGCGCGCTGAGGCGCGGAAACCAGCCCGCTACACCGCTATTTTGTCTCATCGGCAGCTTTAACTGCCGCTTCGGCGGCCTGGAAGCCGATGCGGGTATGGGTGCCGTCACAGAACGGTTTATTGACCGATCCGCCGCAGCGGCAGAGTGAGAAGGCAGGCTTTCCGGCTAGGTTGTAGCTGTTGCCGTCTGCATCGACTAGTTCAATCGTTCCCTCGGGGGCCTCCACACGGTAAGGACCGTTTTTCTTCACGGTAATCTTCACTTGCGCCATGTCACTCTCCTTAAAAATCTCTCCAACGATAGCATGCGCATTCGAAGGAAGGTTAAAGCTCGCGCCGCAAACGCAAGGAAGGCCCCTTCGCCTCCCCATAGAGCTAACCTGGTGCAATTATTCTTGGATTGCGATAACAGAAGGAAACTTCAAGCTGCAGCGCTTTTCCGCAGAAGGCTGCGATAGAGCTGCAGATACTCGTCAAGCATGCGTCTTGCGGTGAACCGTTCCCGGGCGCGCTGGTATGCCAGGTTGCCGTAGGCACGGCAAAGCTCGCGATCCTCGCTTAGCATCCGAATCGTCTCGGCAAGGCTCTCGGCACTGTTACGCTGAAAATATATCGCAGCATCGTCCCAGATTTCGTGGAAGGTCGGGATATCATTGGCGACGATAGCGCAGCGCGAAAGTGCAGCTTCCAGAGGACTCATCCCAAACGGCTCGTAGCGCGAGGTAGCCGCATATATGGAAGCGCGGCTATAGAGGGCGCGCAACTGAGCCTCTGTCTGAGGTCCCTTAAAGGCTACACATACCTTATCGATCGCCAGTTTGACGTCTGCTCGGATCGGAGTGCGCGGCTTGTGGCCGGGTGTCTCCGAGCCTACGATGCACACCGGCATCTCATGCGGATGTTGCGTCAACAAAGAAACCTGCTTGCCCGCGTCCCAGAGTCGGCCGACCGCAAGCACCGAATCTTCTTTGCTGACGTAAGGGTTGAAAAATATCGGATTCCGTCCATTATGGATGACCCGTTCCTGGCGCGGTTGAAGATAACAGGCCCGTAACGTTTCGCGCATCCAGGTAGACGGCGAAACCACGGCGTCGGCGTTGGCAAGTCCCCGAGATACGACATCGCGGTACCAATCGAGCCACGAGGCCTGCGGAGGTTGGCGACCATGCACAGCCAACCACCAACTGACCAAGTCTCCGTGCGCTACGAGGACGATGGGCACATTGACGTCGAGCGCTCCGTAACAATATTGATTGCTGTGCACAAGATCCGGTCGTTGTTCCCGGACCAGCAATTCCAGAAATCGGCACGAGTCCTCGAAGTCCATCTCAGCTTCCTGCATCCACTCCAGGCGGAAGGCTGTAGGACAATACTCAAGACCGTGCAGGTGATCCATCCACGACGTCTGCTCTGGAAGAGGTATGTCGCCAAAGCTGACAAGAGTCACCCGCGCCCCACTCGTCACCAGGCTGGTCACCAACTCGCGCGTGTAGGTCCATACCCCAGTGATGGTGTCGGTTGTGACCAGGATGTGCACTGCTTCCCCTCATGCAGCAACGGCTCACCCCTCGGCCGCCTGCTGTGCAGCATTCTAGTGTGGAAACGGCGCTAGATGAAGCACAATTAGAGGGGATGTAGAGAGTTGCAGAAGCTTGCACAAAAACCGCATCTGAGCGGGACTTGTCGTTGAACCGGTGAGAGAGTGATAAGAGTCAGCTCGAGCTACGTGATAGAGAGCTTTCATCCAACTGCAACTTTGCCCCGAGTTGCCGGGCCAGGCCATTAACAGCGCGGATCTTTTCTTTCACTTCGGCAGGTAAACTTGGATTATCGAGGGCTAATTCGCAATTCAAGATAATGCCGGTCAGAGGTTCCCGTAACTCGCAGCGTAAGGTGGCCAAAGCGGATTTGCGCGCCGCTACTTCGTCGCTCGCGCGACGCTTCAGTCCAGTTTGAACCTTTTCAACGATCCGATTCATACCGCTGATGGCGCAGTTTACATAAATGGGAATGGCAGTCTCGATGTGCTGGAGAATTAGGTTGCCCTGATCAGGATCGGCATCCAACAGACACTCATCGATCACGACCGCTGAATAGCTATGCGTTCGCAGGGAGACCGCGGCTTCCTGGAAACTCTTTACAGCTTGTGCGGGCCTGCCGAGCGCTGTCTCGATGGCGGTGGCGCACTCAGGACCGCGCTGCGACGGAGTAATGAACAGGATCATGCCCAATACTCTTGCAAGTATTCGGCCACGAACGATGCATTGAAAATGCTATAGATACTAGCCAGCCTGCGCGGGAGGAGTCCCATAATGGGCGCGCACGCCATCTTGTTTGCTAATCTTGGGAAGCGTATTCCTTCAGCTTCCGGTATAGCGTTGTCTTCCCGATACCGAGTAAGCGGGCGGCCATCAACTTGTCGCCGTTCAGTTGTTGGATCGCACTCAGGATCGTTTGTCGCTCCACATCAGCCATAGGCAGGATCTTCGTACTCGCTGCAGTCCCCCCAAGGTGGCTAGACGATTCCGTGAGAGATGAAGGCAAATCGGCGATTTGAATATCCGGCCCTGTGCTCAGGGCGCATGCGCGTTCCAGGCAGTTTTCCAGTTGCCGGACATTGCCCGGCCAATCATACGCGAGTAAGGCTTTTATTGCGGCATCGCTGATCGTGTGCGGCTGTTCGGAAGTGCGGTTCAGCCGTTCAAGGAAGTGCTCGGCTAGAAGCGGAATGTCCTGCCGTCTATCCCGCAAGGGCGGGATACGCAGGCTTAGGACGTTCAGCCGGAAATAAAGGTCGCGCCGGAACGTACCTTGCGCCACGCCTTGTTCGAGATCACAATTCGTTGCAGCCAGTATGCGCACGTTGATAGAAATACGTTTTGTGCTGCCTACCGGGCGGATTTCTTTCTCCTGAATGGCACGAAGCAGCTTAGCCTGGAGATCTACCGGCAATTCGCCAATTTCGTCCAGGAATACGGTTCCACCCTCGGCGATGGCCAGCAACCCGTCTTTCGACTGCTGAGCGCCGGTAAATGCCCCTTTCACATAGCCGAACAGCTCGCTCTCGATGAGAGTGGGTACAAGCGACCCGCAATCAACAGGAATGAAGGGCTTGTCCTGAAATGGACCTGAAAAATGGATCGAGCGGGCCACCAGCTCTTTACCGGTCCCGCTTTCGCCCAGAATGAGCACCGGATGCGAGCTCTGCGCCGCCTTCGCGATGATGCGATACAGCTTCTCCATCTCCGGCGCGCGGCCAATAATGCTTCCAAAACCCTGCTTAGATTTGATCTTTTCCCGCAGCATGCGGTTTTCCGTCTTAAGCCGCAGGTGGCCGGCAACCCGTTCCAACAGCAGCTTGAGTTCCTCCAGGCTGAACGGTTTGGTTACATAGTCATAAGCACCGCTTTTCATCGCCTGAACCGCCGATTGCACGGTTGCATACCCGGTCACCACGATGACCACCGCATCGGGGCGCCGGGTCTTGATCTGGTGCAGCGCTTCCAGGCCATCCGCGCCGGGCAGTTTCAAATCGAGCAAAATGACGTCGGCGCTATGACTATCAATGATTCGATAACCGTGTTCTGCGGAGTCCGCCACAAATGCATTGAACCCCAGAGACTGACCCACCTCGCGGCACGCTTCCCGGACCGAGCGCTCATCATCGATGATGACGAGATTGAGAAAGTTGGCGCGTTCAACCTGGCTTGTAGCTGGGAGCGGAACTTCAAGTGTGGCCATACCCTGCACCTCTCCGGCGCTTCAGACGTTTGAAATGGAAAGACGATTTGGCCGAACGGGACCCCTGCTCCAGGTGGGGGGACTAGAGCACTGGAAGCCGCATTTTGAAACCGGTTCGGAACGCCCTCCCCATTTCGGGACAAGGATAGCTACCAAAATGGAACTCGCTAAGTGCAGCCGTCACAGAGTCCAGTGACTAGTATTGCGACCCATGTAGGATGTTGGGCGTGATCTTCGGTAACGGACACCGCACATAATTCAGCGCTAAACGCTATTGCACAAGCAAAGCGTTACGGCCATTTGGTGGTGCAGGCAGTAAACGCGCTTTTGGCGTCGGGTTTTGTCGCGTAATAGCGCAGTACGCGGTCAATTTTTTTCGCGGAGTGACGCGTCTAACAGGTCGCTATTTTGGCAGTGAAATGGCGGAGGTCAATCGGAAGACTAGCCGGCGATTCACTCCGAATTGAGCTTTCTTTTGCACCGTAATGGAACGGCCTGTGGGCGACGCCGTTGTTCGATTCTCCGCATCCGTGCTGGTATCTTTTGCTCCTTGCTGCAGCCCAGCCTTAGCGAAAATACTGGATGTCTCAATTGGAATAGGATAGCCATTCACATCAATGGAAGTGAGCTCCAAGCGCACATAGGCCGGTCTGTGCAGACTTGCCGACCGGTTCAGCTCCACGACAGTTCCGGTTACCGAGGTTCCGGCGGGAACAACACTTCTTCCCTGCATCAGAATGGGTTCTTCGAGGACTGCCTGGAACGACTCTCCGGAACGCGCTGTCGCGCTGGAAATCGAAGACTCCAGGCGGATGGTCAGTGGCGTTCCTGGGGGAACGCTCTGAGCGGCAGGCACCAGGGAGGAACTCGGAGAAATACCATGTCCATCGGGAGGCTGCTCGAATGGCAGTTTTTCCTCGTCCGCCGCCTCACTCGCGCGATTTACCGACGATCCGGCAGAATATGGTTGGCGGGAGCAGCCTGGCAAAAGCGATGCGGCAACGAACAGTGCAATGTCGAGTCTGCTGATGCGGCGCATGGGATCACCTTCGTAGATGGGCACGATGGCTGCCATGGTTTTCCCACGGTGCTTCAGACATTTAGCGGATCGTGTCCTGGTCCCTATGTAGTTTTTGCCTAAATCGATAGGAGGTTTCGACCATTATTCTCGAAATTACCTTTGCCCTAGTCGGAGTGATGTACCAGGCGTAAGAACCAGTTGCCGCGCTCGCGACTAGTCTGCTCCAGATCTTTGTCCTTCTCGGGAGAGGCCAGCATTCCGCTCACGCTGGCAGCGAAGATTCTGCCGTTCATGGCAGTGATGCTCTGTATGCCCAGACCAGCATCATCCAGGCGGCGCCAGTTTTCGCCCTTGTCCGTGCTCTCAAACACGAGTCCAGAGTCATCGCTGTAGGCAAGCATACGACTGCGGGTTGAATCGAAAGTGATCGACCTGATTTCCCGAGCTGGTATCCCATTCGTGAGATGTCCCCAACTCTTGCCACCGTCAGCGCTCCGGAAGGCTCCATCGCGGGTAGCTACAAAAATACGGGAATCAGCCGTAATTATCATGTCATAGATGTTCGTTGGTGTTGAACAGAAGGATGTTTGCTTCCAAACGGTGCCCCCATCAATGGAAACCAACACCCTGAAGCGGGTGGCGGCTACGACAAGTTCTTTTCTGGCTTTGATCGCAATGAATTCTTTTTCGCCGTTAACGGACCCGCCCGACCATATCTTCCCTTGATCGGAACTGGAGAAGATCCCGGCTACGGTAGCTGCGAGCCAACGATTAGGAGCGATTTCAATGTCATTAATGCGCGCCTGCAACACGGTTCGGGTGGGGTGATGCGCCATCACCCGGCGCGTTACCCCTTTCACCTGAATCACCCGAGGCGTTCCCTGCTCGTTTATGACCGTGTCGCTAAGACGCCAGGCGTTCGCATTCGGCGCTAGCAGGAAAATGCCGCGGTTCGTGCCGGCGACCCAAGTCCCATTGACTGCTTGCGCGAGCGCCAGAACCGCATTGCCGTGGAGGCCATTACTAACTTGATCCCAATGGCCACCCCCGTCATGCGAGACGAAGACTCCGCGGTTGGAGGCGAGGTAGAGAAGCTGGGAATCGGACCGATCTGCCCGGATGGCGCTCACCTGGAGACTGCCATCAGGACCAAAGGGCAACCAGTGCGCCGCGCCGGGGGCAGACGTTGCACATACTGCTATGAGCAACGCAATCAACAACTTACGAAGGCCGGACGGCTCGGCAGGATAGCTCACGGTCACTGGACCCCTGAAGATAAGCTCCCTGCGAGGACAGGGTAAGTTCAGAGTGCCAGCCAACGCAAAAGGCAGCAAGTTACTGAAGATCGAAATAGGAAAGGCCGGTGGGGCAAAGGCTCACCCCGCCGGCCGTGTCTACCCACCCGATGCTATTGAGTAGTTGCAGGTTTTTTCGTGCGCGGTTTGCGAGTTGTCTTCTTCGCGGGCGCGCCTTTCACTTCCCTGCCGCCGATTAGACTCAGCGAATCAGCCGCATTGAAGGGGAATTGTTTCACTGAAGTTTGTCCCGTGGTGCTCAGGGTGATGTCCACGCGACGATTGCTGGCGAGAATGATGGTGCGCATGTTGCGCAGAATCCTTTGGCGTTCACCGGGAGTCAGATCAGGATTCTGCTCGACCGAGCTTCTCACTTCGTCAGGAGTTAAGTTGTGTTGCGCACCCATCGCTTTCACGTCGATATGATCGGCCGATACGCCGTTCTCGACAAGGAAGCTCTTGGCGCGATTGACCCGGCGTTCGGAGAGCGCCTGGTTGAATGCCGCTGATCCACGCGGGTCGGCGTGGCCCTCGAGAATCAAATGCGCGTCCGGCTTCGCCTTCAGGTAATTGGCGAAGTCAGTCGCCAGCGCGAGAAGCGTCTTCTGTTGGCTTGGCAGCAGACCGCCGTCCGGTTTTTGCGGCGTCGGTTGAGCCGTTGGGAAGTAAATACTGTGGCCGAGGCCGAGCCGCGCCTCGAGCTGTTGAAATTCCTTGGAAGGCTGCGGTTGAGTGACTGTTAACTGCGCAGAACTCGATACCGTCAGCCCACGCGAGTCGGTACATGTGGCAGTCACGTTGATGGCGCCCGGTGCGGTGCCGGCGGTATTCACCGTTGCACTGCTGCCGCTGCCGGTGACAGTTCCGCCACTGGCATTCCACCCAGAGACATTAACCGGCACGCTGTCCGGGCTCTTGCAGTCGCAGGTCATAGTCGCCGATTGACCTGCCTGCACCGACGTCGGATTGACCGAGCAACTCATGGTAGGCGGATTCTTGGGGGGCTCTTTCACCGCAAAGTTTGCGGTGCAAGTTGCCTCGTTGTTGTTCTTCGCGCGCGGATCCCTAATGTGGGCGGTGGCCGTATAGCTTCCGCCGGCAATTCCGTTCGTGTCTACCGACGCGGTGCCATCCTTGGCGGTTAGTTTGCCCCCGGTGGTGGTCCAGCTGTAAGTAACCGTGTGCTTCGGATTGAAATTGCTGGGCGTAGCTGTGAGCGTTATCGGTTCGCCGACCATGACTTCGGTTGGCTGAGCCGAGCACGCGGCTGAGGGCGGAACTTCCGGCCCTCCTACGCCCAGATTCAAGACCAGGCCGCTGCGCAGGCGGACTCCGCTAAAGCTCGAACGCCGCAAATCCGGCTGATCAGGCGGGACGCGACTGGCAAAGTTCTGCCGCGCCCACTGATAGTCAGCTTCCAGCAAGCGGATGCTGAGATATTTCATCACTTTCAGATCCATACCTCCGCCGAGAATTGCTCCTACACCACTATGGTTCCCGACGAAGGGTGTGTTCAGCTGATTCAGACCGGCTAAGGCATGAACAAAATAATTCATGTTCTCCGTCCGCGCCGTAAAGCGTGGACCAACAGAGAAGGTCTGGATGTTGAAACCGTTGTAGCCAGTTCGCCAATCGCCGCCGTAGTCTGCCTCCACCGCGAAAAGCGGATGAAAGTTGTATCCAAAGGCGAAGCCGAAACCTCGCGACAGGTCAGGCAAATTTTGCCCTTGCACGGGATTGGCCGTGCCAATAATGGGGACCTTCCCCCCCGGACTCAACCACTGATAACCACCGAACAGGTCTGCCTTAGGAGCAGTTTGGTCTTGCCCTTGCAATGGAATGCTGAGAAACATAGCGCACAACATCGACGCCACGAGGACCGGGAAAGTAACCCGACGCAGCAGTGACATGTTCCCTCCACATGCGTACAACAAGTGTTAAATTTTTTTTCATCAACCTGGGATTAAGCGGAACCTGAATTCTAACCCAGATGGCAATCAAAATGACCTCATGAGCGGTTAGATATTCGGAACACCTACATAGGAAGATTTGTGTGCATCAACTTGCAAAAATCTTTGTCATTTCAGTGATTCCGCCTTCTCCGGGGCTTCCGACTTGCCCGAAAGCGCTTTCAGCCTGAATAATGGCTGAGGTCGCCTATGAACCAAGAGAAAGTTCTGATCGTCGAGGACGAAGAGAACGAGCGTGTGGGACTCGCCGAGTTGGTCTCGCGCTGGGGATATTTAACGCAAACCGCCAGTGATGGTGTTGAAGCGTTGGATAAAGTCACGAGTTGGTCTCCCTCCATTGTGATCACCGATTTGAAAATGCCTCGCATGGGAGGAATGGAGCTAATCGAGCGCCTGGAATCGCAGCCGCAAACCATGGCAGTCGTTGTCGTCACTGCGCAAGGCACCATAGATAGCGCCGTGCAGGCCATGCGCATGGGAGCGTACGACTACATCACCAAGCCCATCGACTTCAACCGCTTGCGCACCATCCTGCAGAATGCGTCGGAACGCCACGAGGACAAGGTTGAGAAAGAAGTTATGCGCCGCAAGCTGCGCGATGCGGGTTCGCTTGGCGTTTTAGTGGGCAGTTCGCGAAAGATGCAGGAGATCTTCCGGCTTATCGAAATGGTCGCGCCCAGTACCGCCTCCGTCCTGATTACGGGCGCCAGCGGGACGGGAAAAGAACTGGTTGCCCGAACCATCCACGATCTGAGCCCACGGCGCACCAAACCGTTTATCGCCATTAACTGCGCGGCTATCCCCGAGACCCTGATCGAAAGTGAGATTTTCGGGCATGAGAAGGGAGCGTTTACAGGAGCTCTGGAACGGCGGACCGGTTGTTTCGAACTGGCCGAAGGCGGAACTCTGTTACTGGACGAGATCGGCGAAATGCCGGTGGCTACGCAGGCAAAGTTACTCCGAGTGCTGGAAGACCGTAAGTTGCGGCGCTTAGGCAGCAAAGTCGAAACGACCGTGGATGTGCGGGTACTGGCGGCGACCAACAAAGTGCCCGAGGAAGCGGTTGCCAAGGGGGAACTCCGCAACGATCTTTATTACCGCCTGAACGTCTTTAACATTCACATGCCGCTTTTGCGCGAGCACAAAGAGGACCTTCAGGAATTAGCACAGTCGCTGCTGGGCGACATGAGTCAAAAACATGGACGCAAGGTGGCCACCATCAGTGATGCCGTATTGCATGCGTTCCAGAATTACTCGTGGCCGGGCAACGTCCGTGAATTGCGCAATACCCTGGAGCGGGCGGTGATCGTTTGCGAGGGGGCGGTGATCGAGACCAGGCACCTGCCGCCCGGCTTTGGGCAAGTGGCCGCCCATCCTGCCGCTAATGACCCGGATGCAGTCCGCCTGGGGGTGGGCACGACTGTCGAGGAAGCAGAGAGACTGCTTATCGTCAAGACCTTGCAGGCCACCGGCAACAACAAAACCAGGGCTGCAGAAATTCTCGGCATCAGCCTGAAAACCCTGCATAATAAGCTCAAAGAGTACGGCAGCGCCCAGGCTGACGCCGCAGTAGGCAAGGACGAATAGGAGCGGCTGCCGCAGTTTCAGCGCCCGATTTTCTCCCGAGTGATGCGCCGAAAAACCAAAATCGTACTTGGCATCACCTTGATGGTTTTCATCCTGGTGGCGTCCTTCTCCTACATCTACATTTCGGAATTGCTGCGTCAACGGGTGAGTACCGCCTATGAGACGGCGTCGCTGCTGGCCCAACAACTGGCCTATGCCGCTTACAACGCCCAGCCTGACCTGAGCAGCACCCGTGTCGATACCGACGACCCCAAAGCGGTTCGTACCGCCGTCGCCGACGCGCTCGCAGAAGACGTAAATCTCAACAACATGATGGAGGCGGTGGTCAGCACCTGGCCCGTTGTCTATGATGCCGCCATTGTGGACAACCAGGACCGGGTACTGCTGCACACGAATCCTGATCTGATGAACAAGGTAATCCCGCCGCGTCCTGATTTTTCCTTCGTACGGGATGCACGCTTTCGCCGGCAACTCAAAATCGTCTACAGCCCGGCTGCGGTTTACGAAGTGCGCGCCCGGTTGGACTTGAACGGTGCTCCTTTCGGGACAGTGCGTGTCGGGGTTTCCACGGTCCTTCTGAAGAATGCCGTTACGCCCGGACTCCGGCATGCCGTAATTTTTTCGTCTATCTCGCTGCTGCTCTCGTTGATCCTCGCAGCGGGGCTTTCCAACCTCGCACTCGGCCCCTTGGAGCGAATCAGCAAGAGCCTCGATACGGTGGCTGCCGGGGACCCTCACTTCGTACCGGATGAAGAAGCCGCCCACGACGAATATGGGCTGGTGACGCTCAAGATCGCGCACCTCGGCCGCCAGATGCGCGACACCAAGGAGATCTTTTCCGCGCTGAAAGACAACGTGGACCAGATCATGGCCAATCTGCAGGACGGGTTGATGCTGTTTACCCGCGATTTCCGCGTGGTCCTCGTCAGCGCCTCCGTAGAACAATTTCTCGGTCGCCCGCGCAACGAGTTGCTGGGACGGACAGCGCAGGAGATTTTTTCCGATTCCAATGACTTGGGCAGCCTCCTGCTTACTGCTTTTGATCGCAAGTGGCCAATCGCGCAACGCGAGATACACAGTAACAACAAGAATGTTCAGGTTTCCCTCGATTTCATTCAGGAACGGGGAACCCAGATTGGCGCGCTCCTCACGATGCGCGATACCGAGTCGGTGCGCCGAATCGAGGATGAGATCGAAACTTCGCGCCGGTTGTCCGCGAGCAGTCGCATCACACGTGGCGTTGCGCACGAAGTCAAGAATCCGATCAATGCCATCGTGTTGCACCTGCAACTGTTGCAGCAGAAACTCGAGCAGGTCGACCCCGACTCCAAGCGGCACATGGACATCATTGGGAGTGAAATTCACCGCCTGGATCGCGTGGTGCAGATTCTCGTGGATTTCACGCGCCAGCGCGAACTGCACATGGAAGAGACTGATCTGCGCAAGTTAGTTAATGAGGTCGCTCTGCTGGCCTCACCGGATGCAGAGGTGCATGGCGTGCACATCGTGCGCGAACTCCCCGAGGAGGCGCTGCCCGCGAAGGTAGACGAGGATTTGATGAAGCAGGCGCTCTTGAACATTGTCATCAATGGAGAACAGGCAATGCCGCACGGCGGAATGCTCACCATCAGCGCACGCCGGGAAGAAGGAAACGCCGTCATCGAGGTTCGCGACCAGGGGAGCGGCATTCCGAAAGACGTTCAGGACAAGATTTTCGAACTCTACTTCACGACCAAGAAGGGCGGCAGCGGATTCGGCCTGGCCCACACCTATCAAATCATGCACTGGCACTATGGCTCGGTGGACTTTGAGACCACCGAAGGCCAGGGCACTACCTTCCGCTTGCGCCTACCCCTGTTTGAACCGACAGGCGAACCTAGCCCTAAGGAAAACGAAGTAACTACTCAGAGCTAAGTAAGCGTTCCTGAAGTCATCGTGCAAACAACCGCACTGAAGACTAAAATCGGGTGGTATTGTTTGGGCAGTTGGGACCTCACGATGAAAGTTACTCTGGCCCTCGTCCTCGCAGTCTTTATCTTGACCGGCTTTGAAGGCGCCGGACGCCGACAGTCTTCTCCACAGCAAGTTCCGCCGGCCGAAACGCCTCAACCC
>DASUWH010000002.1:0-28922 GCA_036378535.1 Terriglobales bacterium
CGGTGACGATCTCATCCAAACACGGCGACGTGACCGTTTCCGGGCGCAATGCCGATGTGCAGATCTCGGCGCAACACGGCGAGACCACGCTGGAAAACATCAAGGGCAATGCCAATCTGAACCTGCAGCGCAGTTCCGCCAAGATATCCAACATTACGGGCGATCTGTCAATTGACGGGCGCGTAAACGATCTCAGCGCCAGCAACGTGCAGGGCTCAGTCCGTCTCACGGGCGAATTCATGGAGAGCGTCAAGCTTTCGCAGATCGCCAAGGCGGTAACGTTCAAGTCATCGCGCACCGATCTGGAGTTGGCCAGGCTGGAAGGCACGCTGGACCTGGATTCCGGCGACCTGCGCGCCAGCTCGATGCAAGGCCCGGTACGCTTGAGCACGCGCAACAAAGATGTGCGCCTCGAGGGTGTAGCCGGCGATCTTCGCCTGGATGATGATAATGGCGCCGTCGAAGTCATTGTCCGCAAGATCGGGAATCTTCAGATCACGAATAAGAACGGAGATATTCAGGTCACGTTGCCTGCGCAAGCGGCATTTCGCCTGGATGCTCGCGCCGGCAACGGAGAAATCGAGTCCGACTTCCACGAAATAAACGTGAACAATGGCGACAATCAGGCGACCGCAACCGGCACCGTGGGAAACGGAGTCGCGATGTTGAAGTTGAACAACGAACACGGAACCATCGAAATCCGCAAGGCCTCAACCCAGGCAGCCGCACCGGAAACGCCGTCACGAAAGCTACAGCAGCCACCCGATACGCCGGAGCCCTCTGAGAATTAGCTGAGGTTCATTCCGGTCTTGGCTGTGCGGTGTTCCGACCAACATAAGTATTGCCGAGTACGCGAGCAGTAGCATTCAGCATTCAGCACTCAGCACTCAGCACTCAGCATTCAGAAGTGTTCTCCACAAATGATTTGAAAAGGGGGCGGCTTTTCTGTCGCTGCCCCAATCTGTAATCCCGAGCGTAGCCGAAGCGCGACGAAGGAGCGCTTCCGCGGAGTCGAGAGCCTGCCCCGAGCAGAGCCGAGGGGGAGCTTGAGTTTGGTCGGCGGGAGCGGGCGGGTGGCGCAAACGGCGTTTGGTGGTACAGGAGGCATCGGTCCCCACCTTTGCCAAAACCGCAAAGGTGGGCCACCCGCGAGGTCACGATTGAGCCGAGGAAAACCCCCACCCTCCCTAAAGGGGAAGGGTGGGGCACCCTCGGCGGCCAAGTATGCGATTCGGAGCACCACCGCATCAGTGATAACGTAGGAACACGAGAATCCCCGCGCTCCGGTAAAGCACACAAAAACGCAAATGGGGCCACCGTCCAGGGGTGGGGATCGTTGTCCGTTGGGATGCTAAAATAAAAAGATTGCATGTCGAGTAAATTCCTAACTGTAGAAGCTCCCGCGGAAATGCAGAACAGCCAGGAAGCAGCGAAGCCCAAAAAGATTGGTTTCGTCAGCCTCGGGTGTCCTAAGAATCTGGTGGACAGCGAAGTCATGATGGGCATGCTGGCGCAGGCCGGGGCGGAACTGACGCCGCGGGCCGAGGATGCCGACGTGATCGTGGTGAACACCTGTTCGTTCATCGATCGGGCGCAGCGCGAGTCGGTTGACACCATTCTGGAAATGGCGCGCCTGAAGGCTGCAGGCAGCGCGCAAAAATTGGTGGTCGCGGGCTGCCTGGTGGAACGCTATCGCGACGAGATTCGCAAGAATATTCCGGAAGTCGACGCCGTGGTCGGCACGGGCGAGCTCGAGGGAATCCTGTCGGCAACCGGAGTAACGCCTGCCGCGAATCCAAATTCGCCGTTTGTCATCCTGCAAACGCGGCCGGAAGCGGAAGCGCGCTCGCAGCAAGGCCGGTTTTCGCGCGAGTCGTGGGACGGGGCCATCGCCGATTTGCCCAATTATCTTTATGACGAGAAGACTCCCCGCATTCTGGCCACACCCAAATATTCCGCCTACATCAAGATTGCGGAAGGCTGCGATCATCCTTGCAGCTTCTGCATCATTCCCCAACTGCGGGGCAAATTCCGCTCGCGGCGTTTTGAATCGGTAATTGCCGAGGCCGAGCGGCTGGCGCGCTCGGGCGTGCGCGAGATTACGCTCATCGGCCAGGACACCACCTGTTACGGCGAAGATTTAGGGCTGAAAGACGGGCTGGCCTTGCTGCTGGAGAAACTGGCGGACATCCCTGATCTTCGCTGGATCCGGTTCCTGTACGCGTACCCGAATAAGATCACCGGACGCTTGTTGGACACGATTGCGGCGCACTCGAACATCTGCTCGTACATCGATGTGCCGTTGCAGCATGCGTCGCCACGGGCTTTGAAGCGAATGAAGCGCGGCGGCGGAAGCGATATCTTCCTGCGCTCGATCGAGAAGATGCGACGTACGGTCCCGAACCTCACCCTGCGCACATCGTTTATCGTGGGCTTCCCCGGGGAGAGCGAGCAGGAGTTCGAGCAGTTATGTGATTTTGTACGCGAGGTTCAGTTCGACTGGATGGGGGCGTTCGCTTATTCCGATGAAGAGGGTGCGGCAGCCTATGCGCTGGGCGAAAAACTGCCGGCGCGGGAGATCGAGCGCCGGCGCAAACGGCTGATGCAAATTCAGAAGCAGATCAGCAGAAAAAAGAAAAAAGCGCTGATCGGCAGGCAATTCGACTTGCTCCTCGAGGGCACTTCGGAAGAGACGGAACTTCTGCTCGAAGGACGGACAGAGATGCATGCGCCCGAAATCGACGGCAAAGTTTTCGTCAACGACGTTCCTGAGGGCGAAGCAGTCGAGGCGGGGAATTTCTATCGCTGCGAGATCACGGAAGCTCACGACTACGATCTGGTGGCAAGAATCGTGTAAAGGTTCGTCATGGCCAAGCGCGCCATTAAGCTGTGTTGCCCCACCTGCCGGAAACCGGTAAAGAATCGCGACCCTGAGTTCCCGTTCTGCAGTCCCCGTTGCCGTCTAATCGATCTGGGAAAGTGGGCAAGCGGCGATTATGTGATTTCGTCGCCCTTACGGGACACGAGTGATAACGTATCGGATGCAGACCCAGATGATAGAAACAAAGAATAAGTCCCGGCTTGGTGAAGTACTCCGCCGCTGCGAACGCCTTTCGCATCGGGCTGCGCTAGCGTGAGCGATGCCAACAATCCTCGGGCCGGCACCTGGGCGTGGCTGGCGGCAACTTTTTTCGGGGTTGGCCGTCTTCCGCTGGCCCCTGGAACGTGGGGCTCAGCCGCGACGGTTCTCCTATGGTGGGTGCTGACGCGCTGGATCCCGGCCGGGTGGCAGCCGGAAATAGAATTAGGTTTGGCAGCGATTGCGGTGGCGATTGGCATTCCAGCAGCGACGCGGGTGGCGCGCGAGCTTGGGCGTAAAGATCCTGGTTGCGTGGTGATTGACGAAGTCGCGGGACAGTTGATCACGCTGCTGGCAGTTCCGGTCTCCTGGAAAACGCTTCTCGTGGGCTTTATACTTTTTCGAGGGTTTGACACGATCAAGCCTCCGCCGGTTCGGCAGCTCGAAGGCTTGCCGGAGGGAACGGGCATCGTGGTGGACGACATCGGGGCTGGGCTCTACGCGTTGGCCATAATGCAAGTACTCCTGCACTATCGGGTGATCGGCACTTAGTTCTGGCCGCACTGGATTGATCCAGCATCCAAGTAGCATCCCATGGCGATTTCAGAACGCTTGCTGGGCAAAAAGAACGTGAATGGCCGGCCGCACATTGATGCGGTGCATCCGGGTGCGGCTTTGCCCGGGGGAGAAATTCGCATCACGGGAAAAAGTCTTCGTCCACCTGAATTACGGCGGCCCCGGGTTCAGTTCGGTGATGTCGAAGGCTCGGTGCTGATCAGCTCGGATGATTTTCTGGTGGCGCGAGTTCCGGAAGGCGCGGTGTCGGGGCCGGTGGTGGTTTCGACCGACGGCCACGTCAGCAACCCGCACCAGGTCAAGGTGGCAGCCCTCATCGCGGACAACGTGCATCCTGTCACCAACCCAGCCCTGGACGCGGAAGGAAATATCTTTGTCACCTTTTCGGGATCGCGCGGGCAGAAGGTTCCGGTTGCCATCTTCAAGATCGACACCAATTACAGCTCCAAACCATTCCTGGCCGACATGATGAATCCGACCTCGATTGCCTTTGATCGCGAGGGTCAGATGTACGTTTCCTCGCGTTATGACGGCACCGTGTACCGGGTTGCGCCGAATGGAACCATGTCGTCGTACGCGGAAGGGATGGGCATCGCCACCGGAATCGCTTTCGATCGCGAGCAGAACCTGTACGTGGGCGATCGCAGCGGAACGATTTTCAAGATTGGACGCGACCGGCAGATCTTCGTCTTTGCCACGTTGGAAGCGAGCGTGTCGGCGTACCACCTCGCGTTTTCGCCGAGCGGCGATCTGTTTGTGACCGGGCCGACTACCTCCAGCTTCGATTCGGTGTACAAGATTGATCCCCACGGAACCGTGTCCAATTTTTATCGCGGGCTGGGACGTCCGCAAGGGTTGGCTTTTGATGTGGAGGGCAATCTTTACGTGGCCGCGTCGCTCGGCGGCAAACGGGGAATCGTGAAGATCACTGCCGACGGCAAGGCCACGCTGGAAGTCTCAGGACATAACCTGGTGGGACTGGCATTCGCCCCGGGTCGCTCAGCGGTACTGGCCACAACCGGCTCCCTGCACCGGATTTCCTGGGAGATTCAGGGGCACAGCCTGCTTCCCGATTAGCACACAGCAGGCATCGCGCTGGCGAAACTCTGATTAAGTTCATTTCTGTCATCCCGAGCGCAGCAGAATTGCCGCTTCAAAGGCAATTCTGCGGAGTCGAGGGACCTTGCGTTTGTGTTTGCCTGCTTAACCAGAGCTTCCCTAGCTTGGCCGTCTCCTATGAGTTCGGGAAGGCATCGTTTACACTTCTATTCGTGATTGCCGAGATCGTCGCGGTCGGTTCGGAACTGCTGACGCCATTCCGCCAGGACACGAATTCTCTTTACCTCACCGAAAAGTTGAACGAACTTGGGGTCGAGGTCGCTTTCAAGACTATTGCGGGCGATAAGCGGCAGCATTTGCTGTCGGTGGCGCAGAGCGCATTGACGCGCGCGGATGTGATCCTGTTCATGGGTGGCCTGGGACCGACTGAGGATGACGTCACCCGCGAAGCCGTAGCCGAGACTCTCGGACTCGAACTTCGTCGGGATGCCGACATCCTGGAGAAGCTGGAAAAGCGGTTCGCCTCCCGCCGTATGACGATGTCGCCCAACAACGCCAAGCAGGCGGATATCCTGGCGGGCGCGACTGTGCTGCCGAACTCGATGGGGACAGCGCCCGGGCAGTGGATCTCGGGCAAATACGAGGGCCGCGAGAAGATCATCATCCTGCTTCCGGGGCCCCCGCACGAGCTGAAGCGGCTCTTCGAGGAACAATGCATAGAGCGGTTACGGGCGAAACTGCCGCCGGCGTTCATTGCCACGCGCGTGCTCAAGATCGCCATGATGCCGGAGTCGCAATGCGATGCGCGCGTCGCGCCGATTTACAAGCGCTTCGAAGACGTACAAACCACCATTCTTGCCGGAGCCGGTGAGATTCAGCTGCATTTGAAAACGCAGGCGGATTCTCTCGAGGCGGCGCAGGAGAGAGTGGATCGCCTGGCGGGAGAACTGGAAGACGAATTAGGTGACGCGGTGTTCTCCAGCCAGGGTGAATCGCTGGAGCAGATCGTGGGATATTTCCTGCAAATGCGTAACGCGACCCTGGCCACGGCGGAATCGTGTACCGGCGGACTTCTCGGAGAACGGATCACATCGGTGAGCGGCAGCTCGCGCTATTTTGTCGGAGGCGCGATTGTTTATTCGAACCAGTTGAAATCCGAATTTGCCAATGTGCCCGAAGAACTTCTGAAGAAGTATGGAGCGGTCAGCCGCTTAGTGGCCGTGGCGTTGGCCGAGGGTATACGCGAGCGCTGCAAGGCGACTCTCGGCGTAGGAATTACAGGGGTGGCAGGACCTGCGGGCGGAACTCCGGAAAAACCTGTCGGGTTGGTCTTCCACGCATTGGCCAGCGACACGGGGACGGAAGTCATCGAGAGAAATTTTCCCGGCGATCGCAAGCGGATCCGCTGGTTCGCGACGCAGCAAGCGTTGGATATGGTGAGAAGGAAGTTGATGTGACGGTCGTTAGTCTTTGGTCGTTGGTCGTTAGCTGTTTGGGACAGAGCTAAAGTATTGGCTTCACACTTTTTTGCTTTTGCCTGCGCGGAAGGACGACCGACCAACGACTCACGACGATGCGCATATTCATTGCTCTCGATATCGATGATGCCATCCGCGAACGTATTCAGCGCTTTATGGATGGCGTGCGCGGATTTGCTCCCGATGCGCGCTGGGTGCGAGCCGAGTCGCTGCATGTCACTTTGAAATTCATCGGGGAAAAGCCGGAGGCGACGGTGGAGGAAGCCAAGAAGTTGCTCCGTGCCATCCGCGGTCCAGCCATCCCGCTAACCTTTCGGGGATCCGGATTTTTCCCTACGCCTAAATCCGCGCGAGTGTTCTGGGTGGGAGTTGAGGCCGACTCGGAACTGGCTCGGCTGGCCGCCACGGTGGACGCGGCGACCAGTCAGATCGGCATTCCTAAAGAGGATCATGCCTTCAGCCCGCACTTGACTTTGGCGCGGGGAGGAAAGTCGGGATCACCGCGCCGGCAAAAGGCAGATCGGCCGAATGCGGCGTTCAGGCGTCTGCAGGAGAAATTAGCGGAAATGCCCGCACCTGAGTTTGGCGCCATGACTGCCCGTGAGTTCTATCTGTACGAGAGCAAGTTGTCGCCGGGTGGGGCGCAGTATACGAAACTAGAGCGATACCCGCTTGCTTAGGGCAAATCTGGCATACTGAGTTCCGCCTGAGCCTGGGACGGCCGAAGCGGCCCTTACGTCAGTCCCAGCACGGGACGGCCGGGAGCGGCCGTCGCTACGTGAGTTGTGCACATGCTGACAATTTTGCTGACCATCGCGATTAGCTATCTGCTGGGATCGATTCCCTTCGGGTACCTGCTGGTGCGCACCTTTCGCGGGAGTGATATCCGGAAGAGCGGGAGCGGCAATATCGGCGCCACCAATGTGGCTCGAACTTCCCCGGTGCTGGGAATCGCGACTTTGATCCTCGACGCGCTCAAGGGACTGGCGGCGGTGACCATCACGCGCATCTGGATCGCGCCTCGTGCCCCAATCGCGGCGGCGGTTATTTGCGCCTTCGCGGCCTTGTTCGCGATTGTTGGTCACATGTTCCCCGTCTGGCTGCGATTTCGGGGCGGCAAGGGCGTGGCCACCGGGCTGGGGTCGTTCGCCATGCTGGCGCCTAAAGCAATCGTGGCTATCGTGGGCGTCTTTGCGGTTATCGTGGTTGCCTTCCGCTATGTGTCGCTGGGGTCCATTGTCGCGGTGGCCATGTTTCCTTTTCTCGCTTGGGTACTGGACGGCTATGGGCGCGTGCCGGTAGCCATGGCGTGCTTCACGATGGCATCGTTGCTGATCATCGGCAAGCATCATCAAAATATCCGGCGATTGCTGGCGGGAACAGAAAATCGGCTGCGCACGAGGCGCGGATGAGCCATATCGCCGTAATCGGGGCGGGCGCCTGGGGTACGGGCCTGTCGATCGTTCTGGGTCGCCAGGGCACGCATGAAATCCGCTTATGGGCGCACGAAGACGAAGTTCGGAAATGCATCGCAACCACCCGCCACAACACCAAATTCCTGCCCGACTACAAGATTCCGGACGCGGTCAAGGTGAGCAACGATCTTCAAGTAACACTTGAAGGCGCCGCCATTGTGGTGAGCGTCATGCCGTCACACTACTGCCGCTCGCTGTTTATCCAATTGCATCGCTACTTAGGTCCGGAGATGTTGCTGGTGAGCGCGACCAAGGGACTGGAGAACGAGAGCCATCTGCGTATGACCGAGGTGATCACGGAGGTCGTGCGTGAGGGCAGCGGATTCACGCCAAGAATTGGCGCGCTGAGTGGGCCGTCTTTCGCAAAAGAAGTGGCGCGGGGCGATCCGACTGCAATCACCATTGCAACCACCGACCCGGAATTGGCGCAAACTGTGCAGCGCGAGTTCAGCGATCCCTCTTTTCGCGTTTACACCAATGATGATGTGGTGGGCGTGGAATTGGGCGGAGCGCTCAAGAACGTAATCGCTATTGCGGCCGGCATTTGCGACGGCCTCGGACTCGGGCACAATTCGATCGCCGCCCTCATCACGCGCGGGCTGGCGGAGATAACGCGACTGGCAATGGCCGCGGGTGGGCGGCGAGAGACGATGGCTGGGCTGGCGGGGCTGGGCGATCTGGTCCTGACCTGCACGGGAGAGTTGTCTCGCAATCGAAGCGTGGGGGTAGAACTGGGACGAGGACGGAAATTGGCCGACGTGATTGCGGGCATGCATGGCATGGTTGCCGAAGGCGTACGCACCACCCATGCCGCAGTTGGTTTGGCTCACGTGCTCGGCGTTGAGATGCCCATTACCGAACAGATGAACCTCATCTTGCAGAATGGAAAGCCGCCGCGTGAGGCCATTCATGAATTGATGACCCGAACTGGCAAGAGCGAGAGCAGCGTCGTGACCAGCACCTAACCAACAGGCGGAGGAGAAATGAAAATGCGAACGGCAGGCCGATTCGCTTCCTTTTTATTCTTGCTCAGTGGGACGGCATTGTTATCCTGTGCTCAGCAGGCGAACAGCGCATCTCCTCTGCCCCTTGCGCCCGGGGCGCGAACCGCGCTCATCAATCCGCAGCCCGGCTTTTTCAACGAACCTTCGATCGCGGTGAACCCTAATAATCCGCAACAACTGGCGGCTGCATTTCAGGTGAATGCTTCCGCAGCGTATTCGCAGGATGGGGGACAGAGCTGGACGATTGCCGCGGGCACGGCGGCCGCTGAGTATCGCAGGTCCGGCGACGTATCGATCACATACGATAACCGCGGCCGCGCATTCCTGTGCTACATCGCATTCGACAAGCTGGGTACTACGAATTACTGGGCCCATGGGGCGACGCGCAATGGCATCTTCGTGCGGCGCTCACCCGATGGAGGGAAAACCTGGGAGAGTTCGGCTGCGACGGTCATCTCACACAATAGCGATCCGGGAATACCGTTTGAGGATAAACCGTACGTGGTCGCCGACAACACCCACTCCAAATATGCCGGCAACCTGTACGTGGGATGGACCGAGTTCTCGCTGGAGAAGTCGATTATTTTGTTCTCCCGATCGGCGGATGGGGGCGGGACCTGGTCGAAACCGATTGAAATCAGCAGTCACGAAGGCCTGCCGCGCGACGAGACCGGATCAGTGGAAGGATTCACGGGAGCGGTTGGCGGCGACGGAACGATTTATGTCGCGTGGGCGGATGGCTCGGAGATCGCCTTTGCCAGCTCGCGCGATGGCGGCCAGAGTTTTTCACGCTCGCGCAGCATTCTGAAGACAGCGCCTTCGTATTTCGATGTTTTCAACGTTTCTCGGGGAAACGGTTTTCCCCAGATTGGCGTTGATCCGCGCAGCAACCGATTGTTCGTGACTTGGGCCGATTATCGTAATGGCGATATTGATGTCTTCAGCTCCAGTTCGAGTGACAAGGGAAAGAGCTGGTCGCCGGCGGTGCGCGTGAATTCCGATCCGGTGCACGACGGCGCCGACCAGTTCATGCAGTGGCTGGCGGTCGACCCCGTTGACGGCTCGGCCAATGTTCTGTTTTACGATCGGCGTGGCGACCCGGAGAATAAGAAAGCAACCATCGTGCTGGCGCGGTCCACGGATGGAGGCCGCACTTTCACAAATTATGACTGGGACTCGACCGCGTTCGATCCCGACGAGGAATTTATAGGCGACTACAGCGGAATCGCCGCCTTGGGCGGAAAAGTGTACGGAGTGTGGGCACGGACTCCGGTTCAGGGAGATAAGGTCGAATCCTCCGATACGGACCAGAATAAGAAAAAAGTGCGCATGTTCGTGGAAGTGGGAGTCGCCGATTTCACCGCTTCGAAACCTTAACCTGCAGTTTGAACACGCTCAAAGGTCCCCAGAGACACTTCCCTTTCAGTCATCGTTTCGCACTTCTCATCAATAATCCGGTATTCCTCGGCGTGCTGCTGACGGAAGGCCTCATAGTCTGCACGGGAGCGCCAGAAATCGATGGTGAGATACCGGCGCGGGTCGCTTTCGTCGCGGATCAGCTGAGTTGCCGCGTAACCTCTACCCTGCCTGAAAAAGCGCGCCCAGTCGCCTTGCGGCCCATAGACCTGTTCGAATTGCCCCTCGCAACCCGGTCGCACGCGAAATTCCCAGACAATTGCATACTGCCATCCGCTATCTGTAGACATGGCAAGCTCCGGATCGACGACGGTCACATTCTAAGGGTACCTTCGTAACCCGGGCGCAGGCGCGTTTCGGCCTTCCCGGTTTCTATTCACAGTACAATTCTCAAGAACTCGTGTAAATTCGCCGCTTTGTCTGCGGTTCCGTAGGACTGACTTTAGCCCTTGAAACTGCCTTTGCCAGCGCGCGTTCCGATTCTGTACGTCATACTGAGTGTGCTCGTCGGCCTCAGCGTGGTGCCGATGTATTTCTACTCGGCCCAGGTGGAGGCAATCAACCGTGACCGCCTGAAAACCAACGAGATGCTGCTGCAGAATACGGTCACGCGGTCGTTGGCGGACGATATCGCGCAGCACCAGGATTCGCTGCGCATGGCGTTGACGAATCTCTCTTCGGCCATCCAGGTTTCCAGCGGCGGCGATATCAGTTCCAAGAACATTTCTGCTCCCGAACTGCGGGCATTGCTGGAGAACTTCGTCTCCTCGTCCGATGACATCGCCTACGCCACCCTGCTGAACTCGGAAGCGAAGGGCATATCCGCCGGTCGTATTGCCCCGGATGCCTTCATGCAGCGCGAATTGGAACGGGCGTATACGGCGGCCATCGATGGCCGGGCTTATAACGGACAGGCCCTGACCGTAGGCTCCGGCAAAGATGCGCGCACCGTCGTGCTGGTGAGCGCGCCCATCACGTACGCCGGCGGCTTCCTGGGAATGATCGGGGCTGTGGAAGATCTCCAATTCCTGATCAAGCGTATGCAAGAGGTAAACCGCGGCGGACTGACTCCTTACGTTGTGGACAGCCAGGGACGACTGGTGGCCGGAGCGGCGCCGGAATATGCCACCGGGCAGGACATGTCGAAGCTGGAGATCGTTAAGAACTTCGTCGATTCCGGCGGAAAAGCCCAGCTGGCGGCCACCAAGGAATTCAGCATTCCCGAAGGCAAACACGGGACTGCCATGCTCGGCACCTATAGCCCGGTGACCGCGCTGGACTGGGCGGTAGTGGTACATAAGCCGCAGGCTGACGCCTACCGCGGCGTTTTCGAGATGCAGAACACGGCCCGCCTGCTGGCACTGTTGGCCGCGGTACTCAGCATGGGATTGAGTATCTTTGTTGCGCGTAAGATCACGAATCCGTTGGAGGTTCTGACGGAGTCCAGCCGGGCAATTGCCCGCGGCGATTTCAGCCAGCGCGTGCACCTGCGCAGCCGTACGGAAATCGGCGAGTTGGCCGAAACCTTCAACGTCATGTCGGAGGAGCTGGAGCAGTTCGTTCTCGACCTCAAGCGGGCTGCCGAAGAGAACCGCGCCTTGTTCATGGGTTCGATTCAGATGCTGGCGGGCGCAGTCGACGAAAAGGATCCTTATACGAAAGGTCACTCTGACCGGGTGACGCGCTATTCGGTCCTGATTGCCAAAGAACTCAGCATGCCGGACGAATTCATTGAGACCCTGCGCATTTCGGCCTTGCTGCATGATGTCGGCAAGATCGGAATCGAGGATCGCATTCTCAAGAAGCCCGGAGCGCTGACACCGGAAGAATTCGAGATCATGAAGACGCACACGACCAAGGGAGCCAACATCCTGCGGCCAGTTAAACAATTACGTGAGATGTTACCGGGTATCGAATTGCACCACGAGGCTCTCGATGGGCGAGGTTATCCTTTCGGATTGAAGGACGCCCAGATCCCGATCCTGGCGCGGATTATTGCGGTCGCCGATACCTTTGACGCAGTCACCACCAATCGTCCCTATCAGACCGCGCACGATCCGCTGGATGCGCTTCGCATCATCCACTCTCTGGCGGGTAAGCGACTGGATCCGCAATGTGTCGCTGCTCTGACCGCAGTATACGAACGTGGAGAAATTCGAATCCAGCGCGTTGCCCAGGCTGTGGCTGCAGCTTCCGGGAGCGCCAGTTCAGTCGCGACTGGCCCGGCTTCGCTCGCCGCCTCGACCCCAGTTCCTCCCGAAGGCGAATCACCACTCGATAAGATGCGCGTCTGACCGCGGTTCGACGCGTCTATCTGCAAACATCGGGCGCAATTCCAGCCCACCTGCTGCAGAACTCCCTGCACCGCTATAATTAATTCTGACCATCATTTTTTTCACCTTATGATTCAGACCCTTTTTGGCAGCACCGAAAATAAGCCCGGCTTCTTCGACCGCATGAAAGAGGCGGTCACGCGCACGCGCGAAAATCTGACCGAGCGCATCGAGGAAGTGGTCGCCTTTAATAAAGAGATTGACCGCTCCACTCTAGACGATCTGGAAGCCACTCTGATCGGCGCTGACCTCGGCACCACGACTACACACGAAGTCCTGGAGAAGCTCCGCGATAAAGCTGACCGGAAGCAGATCAAGGATGTCGAAGAATTAAAGCGTTTGTTGAAGGAAGAGCTGCTGGCCATCATAGATAAGGGCAATACGACTCCGGTAAAGAAGGTCGATGGGACTCCTGAAGTCATCCTGGTCGTGGGCGTTAACGGGACCGGCAAGACTACGACGATTGGCAAGCTGGCGCAAGCTTTCAGGTCAGACGGCAAAACGGTTCTGCTGTGCGCCGCGGACACGTTTCGTGCGGCCGCAATCGAGCAACTCGAAGTCTGGGGTCAACGCACGGGAACGGAAGTAATTAAGACCAAAGCCGGGGGCGATCCGGCGGCGGTCTTATTCGATGCGTTGCAAGCAGCCGGCGCGCGGAAGACCGACTTCGTCATCGTGGACACGGCCGGGCGGCTGCATACCAAGGCTAATCTCATGTCGGAATTGGAAAAGATGCGGCGCACCGCCCAGCGCATCATTCCCGGAGCGCCGCACGAAACCCTGCTGGTCATGGATGCCACGACTGGACAAAATGGTCTGCAGCAGGCGCGCCTGTTTGCACAAGCCGCGGGCGTGACCGGGATCGTGCTCACCAAACTGGATGGCACGGCCAAAGGCGGCGTGGTAGTGGCCATTACCCGCGAGCTTGGCGTTCCCGTGCGCTACGTGGGGGTGGGTGAGAAAGCGGGTGATTTGCTGCCGTTCAATGCGAAAGAGTTCGTGGATTCGCTGTTTGCATAGCCGGGCATTCTCGCTTGCATGATTCGCAACCAAAACGCCGACGAAATTCTGCTCGACCAAGCCCTTGAGCTGGCCCGCGCGGGCGTGGGTTTGGTTTCGCCCAATCCGGCCGTCGGGGCGGTGATTACTGACGCCACGGGAAAGATCATCGGGACGGGCACATACACCTACGATGGGGTTAAACATGCCGAGATCCTGGCGCTGGAGCAAGCGGGCGACAAAGCACACGGCGGCACACTGTACATCAACCTGGAGCCGTGCTCGCATCAGGGCCGCACAGGCGCTTGCGCGGATGCGCTGATCGGCGCAGGCATCGGCCGGGTGGTTGCGTCCATGCAGGATCCCAATCCGCTCGTGAGTGGAAGGGGATTTGCGAAATTGCGCGCTGCCGGCGTGCATATCGATATCGGACTGCGAGAGCACGAGGCGCGACGACTCAACGAAGCATTCGCCCGCTATATTCGCCATACGCTTCCCCTGGTCACGTTGAAAGCAGCGATGACCCTGGACGGGAAGATTGCTCCCCCACCTGGCGAGGGCGAGACTCCGTCGGCACTCGGTGCCAGCGGCGCCACCGGTGGGTGGATTACCAGCGAGGAAGCGCGCAGCCATGTGCAGGAATTGCGCCATGAAAGTGATGCCATACTGGTGGGGGTTGGAACCATCATCGCCGACGATCCCCTGCTCACCGACCGCACGGGCCGTCCGCGGCGGCGGCCGCTTCTGCGCCTGATCCTGGATTCGCACTTGCGCCTGCCGCACTCCTCGCGGGTGGTGAAGACGGCCAAGGATGACGTCCTCGTGCTCTGCTCCTTTGCGGAAGAGAAAAAAAAGCGGGCGTTGCAGGCATTAGGCATCAGGGTTGAACAGATCTCGCCTCCCATGCGCGATGGGCGTCCCGACATGCAGGGCGTGGTGCGGCGTCTGGGAGAACTCGAAGTCACCAGCCTTTTGATTGAGGGTGGCGCGATGGTGAATTGGGCGGCGCTGGCAGCCGGCATTGTGGACAAAGTATTCCTGTATTACGCGCCCAAGATACTGGCCGGAACCGGCGCAGTGCCTTTTGCCGGCGGCTCGGGGTATCGTCACATTAAAGAAGCGGCATATGTGAAATCATTTCAGCTGCACCGGTTTGGCGAGGACTTTGCGGTAGAGGGATATTTGAGAGAGCCGTATGCGGAATAGCAATCAGCAGTCAGCACTCAGATGGCAAAACTTTCCGTCTGATCGAAGCAGAATGCACCTGTTTCCCATGGCTCAGGGAAGCAGCCGAAAGAGGAAGTAGATGTTCAGCTGGGAAAACACAAGGTCCCTCGACTTCGCTCGGGATGACAGGGCAAGGTTTTTGCTGAATGCTGAGTGCTGAGTGCTGAGTACTAAGAAGTGACAGGGTTGAGTGGAGAGTGATTTATGTTTACCGGAATCATTGAAGAAGTGGGCCGCGTCGCCCGTATAGATCAGAAAGGCGAAAACCGCCGGATCACGGTTGAAGCCGCGGAAACGCCTAAGGAATTGAAAACCGGCAACAGCGTGGCCGTGAGCGGCGTCTGTCTGACCGCTCTCGATATCAGGCCGGGAACGTTTTGTGCCGACCTGGCTCCTGAAACGTGGGTCAGGACTTCGTTTTCGCGCATCCACGAAGGTGCATTGATCAACCTGGAGCTGCCCATGAAAGCGGATGGGCGTTTCGGCGGGCACATTGTGCAGGGGCACGTGGATGGTGTCGGCAGACTGATCGCGTTCGATCGCATTCCCGACTCGGAGAACTGGTGGCTGCACATCGAGCTTCCGCGTGAGATCGACCGCTACGTGGTTTATAAGGGCTCGATTTCTATTGAAGGAATCAGTCTCACGGTCGCCAAAATTGAAGATCGCCGCTGCACGGTCGCGATCATCCCCCATACCGTCGAGATGACGAACCTGAATTCACTTCGCCCGGGCGACCCCGTCAACCTGGAAACCGACCTCATCGCCAAGTATGTCGAGAAGATGATGACAGGCGAATCGAACCAGAGCGCGATCACGCTGGAAGATCTGGTCAGTCAGGGATTTTAGAAGGCAGTCGTTGGTTTTGGTCGTTGGTCGTTTGCTCTGCGGTGCTAACCCACAAGGCGGGGCACACGGCTAAACGTTCATCTCGACAGTTCTGCCAGCGCCTACGTCGCCTCCCATGTCTTGCCAACGACCAGCGACTGGCCTTCTCACAACTTCAGCTCGTCCAACTGCAGAAACTCCTGCACGATGGGCTCGTCGCACTTTTCCATCTCGGGATAGGTGCCGAAGAAAATCGCTTTGCCTTCGTGCAGGAAGACGACCCGGTCCGCCAGCTTCTTGGCCAGACGCATATCGTGAGTCACCACCACGCTGGTGAGGTGCAGCTGGTATTTCAACTTGCGGATCAGGTCGCCCAACAACTGGGCCATCAGGGGATCGACCATGGTGGTGGGTTCGTCGTAGAGCACGCATTCCGGCTGCGCCGCCAGCGCCCGGGCAATGGCGACCGAGCGCTTCATCCCGGTGGATAGATCGGAAGGCAGCAGGTCGCGCATTTCCTTTACGCCAACCATCTCCAGCAAGCCATCGACGATCTGCAGAATCTGCTCTTCGTTCAGGTCGCGCCTCTCGCGCAGGGGAAAAGCTACGTTTTCGCCGACGGTGAGCGAGTCAAAAAGCGCGCCATTCTGAAATACCATCGTGACCTTTTTGCGAATCTCCTCCAGTTGCTCCTCGCTGTAACCGGTGATGTCCTGATAAGCCACGATGACTCTGCCCGAATCCGGCTTAAGAAAGCCCATGATGTTGTGTAGCGACACCGATTTGCCCACGCCGCTACGACCCAGAATGCAGATGGTCTCGCCCGGCAGGACATGGAAGCTGACATCGTCGAGCACGCGTTTCTCACCAAACGCTTTGCTGACATGCTGGAAATCTATATAGGGCTTATTGTCGGAATCCATGGAGTCTTCAGCCCGCGGACCTCAGTCGTCAGTCCTCGGCTTCATCATCATAGAGCAAAGCTTCTCCTTGTCTCTTGACGAGATGAATTATCGGCCGGCCTGCTTTAATTCTTCCGGCGTATTCACGTTGCGAAACATGTTCAGCGAGAACCCTGCTTTTGTAATCTCCTGCTCCTCGACGGGCGTGACCGGAATGGTGTCGAAGAGAGAATCAATCTTATTCTGGCCGGCTTTTAGACCTTGCTCTGCCAGCGTGCCAAATTCCTTGCGATAGATGGCACATAACGGTTGCCAGCCGCCGGCGGCTCGGGGAATGACGACGAGGGAGTCCGTTTTCTGAGCGCGATTGAAGAGATAGGTTAAGAACGCCGGCTCCACAAACGGCAGGTCAACGGCGAGAACCAGGTTGAGGTCGGTGGCGGTCACCATTAACGCGCTGTGGATTCCGCCCAGCGGACCGCGCTGGCGAAATACGTCTTCCACAACCGAGCCATACGGGGAGAACTTGCTGCGCTCGCCCACAATCATCACTTCCGGGGTGACCGCGCGGGCGGCCTGCAGGGCACGATCCAACAGGGTTCGTCCTTTGAGTTGAACGAAGGCTTTGTCCTCCCCCATCCTCGTGCTCTTACCGCCGGCCAGAATGAAGGCGGTCACATCCAGGCGTACCGGCATTGCTTTTCGAACTTTCCTGCTGCAAGTTTTTGTGTCTGTGTGCTTTGCGTGCCGTATGCCAGCTTATTGCACGAAAGTAACCTAGGCAACTCACGCGGAACAATAGATGATGAGGTTTCCGGAGCCCACGCCGGATTTAAGACTATGTCCCAGAAGCTGATGGATGTGCTCATGTTAGGTCGCTGTGCGCATGAATTCTCCTGGCCCCGGCGGGCGCAAGACGGTTCCTATTATCAGGTTTGCCTGGTCTGTGCCGCTGAATACAAGTATGACTGGAAAACCATGCGCCGGACTGAGCGCCTGGAATCGGCAGCACCGGAGGCCCCCACAGGCCGGCGCCGTTCCCATAGTAAGAAGCCGACCTGGGTGCCGCGCGCACGCCGCCTAAAACTGGACACCCCGGTGCGCTATCGCATGAAGAACGTCGGGACGTGGTCGGAAGGCGTCATCGACAACATCAGCCAGTCGGGCGTGCTCTTTCACGGACCGGAGCAGTTGCCAGAGAATGCGCTGGTGGAAATGGTCTTTGAAATGCCAGAGGAGATCTCCGGGCAGAAGAACAGCAATGTACTCTGCCAAGCGCGGCTGATCCGCTCCAAGGAAGCGCGCGACAATGAAGCCGGATTCGGGCTGGCTGCTGCCATTCTCGATTACAAGTTCATCCACCCGAGTTCCCAGGCGCAGGCCGCTGGGGATACCCACTGAGCAGGGAATGGGCCCGGTTCTCTGTTACTGTCTCACTGGCACGCTGTAGTGGGACGCGATCACCTGCCAACTGCCGTCTGTCTTCATCCAAATGTCGGTGAAGCGGTCACGATATTCGTAGGGCTTCCCTTTGTCCGTTCCTTTTTCGTAATATGCGCCGGTGATAACTGCCGTTTTCCCGTGCATTCTGACGCGCACGTCGGACTGTTCGGCAATCTCCACGCGCACGGTGGAGTCGGCCGTGTGGGTGATGTAGCCTGCTTTGCCGTAGGTATTGCCGTCCTCCACCGTTATTACAAAGTCCTCGGCTAGCAGGCTTGACAGCATCCCGATCTCGCGGTGCTTGTACGCGTCAGTCCACTTCTTTTCCAATGCAGTGATGGTCGCACCGTTATTGGCAGTTTGTTGGGCCAGCAAAGGGATTGCCAGCCAAATCCAACAAAGCAATATGCGGGAAATAGGTGCCTCACGCATAGTTCCTTGTCGCACGGTTTTCCGTTCTTGCCAAGTCGCTCGCAGGTGACCTGGGGCAGGAGGGAAGACGCATTTTTTCTCAATACAGAAGGCTGCCAGCTTCCCATTTTCGTTCCGCCTGCCGGCGGTGCATCACCGGTTACCCCGTAGGAGCGATGCATGTCCCCGCGCGCGTTTGTTGACAACACAGAGTCGCACGGAACAATATGCGCCTATGCGCAAGGCAGGTGCGAGTTCCTGGGAGCGAGCGGCGTCAGCATGGACAGGAAAGACCTGGCTGCACTGCACAGCAGTGGCCTAAGTACATGATGAACTCAACCATCGCCATCATCGGTGCGGGCCCAGCGGGCTCGCTGGCAGCGGGCGAACTGGCACGGGCAGGACACCGCGTGCTTCTCTTCGACGAGAAGTCCGCGTGGGAAAAACCCTGTGGTGGTGGCATCACCCACAAGGCGATCGAGCAATATCCCTTCTTGCGCGACGCACAAATCGAAAGGAACTGGGTTTCGGGTTGCGAAATTGTCAGCCCCGCCGGACGCCGCGTTAGTTTCACGCTCGACAAACCGGTCGCCATCTTCTCGCGGCATGTGCTGAACGGTCTGCTGCTCGATATGGCCAGGCAAGCGGGCGCGGAGTTTCGAAAAACCCGCATCACCTCAATCGAGGGCTGTGCCGGAGCGTGGCGCCTGCGCAACTCCGACTCGGAGATTGCGGCCGAATACCTGATCCTGGCCACGGGCGCGCGCAATCCCTTTCGCGCGCAGTTCTCGCTCCCCTTCAGCTCCGGCGACCTCATGGCTACTGCCGGATATTACATTCCCGGAACCGGCGCGAGCATGCAACTGCAATTCCTGCCCGGGCTGCACGGCTACATCTGGATCTTCCCGCGCGCCAATCATTTTTCGGCAGGCATTTGCGGAAAGATGAACGTTGTGAGCACGGCCCGGCTACGCCAACGCCTGGAGCAATGGCTGGAAGCGGCTGGATTCAGTTTTGCCGGAAGCACGTTTTACTCTCACGTGCTCCCCGCTCTGAGTCTCAGTACGCTTCGAAACGCAGCGGTATGCGGAGACGGCTGGGCCATGGTTGGCGATGCCGCCGGACTTACCGACCCGATCACGGGTGAGGGACTATATTATGCCTTGCGCTCAGGCGAGTTGTTAGCCGAAGCGCTTCTGCAAGGATGTCCGGAGACTTATGCGGCGCGGCTCAAGAAAGATTTTTTGAGCGAACTGGAAATGGCCGCCAAAATCGCCGATCGCTTCTTTACCGGGCGCTGGCTGGGAGAAGCTGTGACCGAACGCATGGTCCAGTTCACCGACCACAGTCCGAAGTTCCGCCAGCTGATGTGCGACATGTTTTCCGGCGCCCAGGGTTATCTGACACTGCGCCAGCGGCTGTACCGTTCCCTGCCCACCATGTTTGCCGAGAGCGCCATCACCGCGCTGGGATTGCGGGGACGGGGATCGAGATTGAAGTTGTCGAAAGCATCGTGAGGCGAGCCTTGTGCTGAGTTGTGTGCAGCCTTATCCAGAACCCACGGTATAATCGAAGCGCGCGAAAGTGGCGGAATTGGCAGACGCACCAGACTTAGGATCTGGCGGGTAAAACCGTGGGGGTTCGAGTCCCCCCTTTCGCACCAATAACTTGCCGCGATTCTGATTTCGGCCTCTTTTTCGTTGTGCCCAATTTTGTGCCCACTCTCTTATTGAGTGTCGCAGTTCCAGCCACTGTGGCAAACGCCCGCTCTATCGCATCTGCCTGAGGATGAACGTAGCGCTGTGTAATGGCGATCGAACTATGTCCCGCGATCCGGGCGAGCGTGAACACGTCGCAGCCCGCTTGCGCTAATTCCGTCAGAGCCGTATGCCGCAAAATGTAAGGTTGAAAAGGCTGAAGGCGCTTCCCTCCATTCGCGGCTGCCTTCGTGTTTGCCGCAAGAATAGCTTTGGCGTGCTGATCCTTCGCAGTGTCCTTATTAAAGTGTCCCTCACGAGAAAATGACGGAAACACGCAGCCTTCTTCAGGTTTTCCTGCCATTTCGTATCGCGCTTTCAACGCCGTGTACACGGCTGGGATCATCGGTAGGAGGCGTCGAGCCGCACTCGTCTTCCCTTCTGTGATCTGGATGAGGCCTACCTCGCCACTGAGCGAAACGTTCTGCCATCGCAGACCAAAAACTTCGCCGGGCCGCATCCCTGTACCGCGGACGATGGTGGCGATGTCACGCCACGGCTGAGGACACTCAATGATGTACTGCTGCCATTCGGAGTCCGTCAGTACGCGATTTCGTTGCCGCTCACCCTTGGCCAGAGTGATCTTGACTGGGCGGTCGATCTTTCCCCATTCATATGCCAGATTTAGCGCACGCCGGAGCGCACGCAACCCACAATTAATCCGTGACGGAGACAGATTCGCAAACTTCGCTGCCAAACGCTGCGCGTGCTGGTCACTGATCTGGTCGAGTTTCTCGCTCGCCCAGTCACACTTTTGGATCATCTTGGAGCCATCGCGGTAGTACTCGAGCGTGCCCGGCTTCGCTGCGTGTTTTGCTTCCACGTATGGAACAAAGTCGTTTTTCAGAAACTCGGTAAGAGCAGCGATCGGTTTCTTTTCCCGGATTCCAACCAGCCCTTCGGCAAGCCGCGTGCGGTGCGCGGCTTCCATCTTGCGGGCCACCTTGTCGTTACCCTGCTTGGTGGACTCGCGGATCAGCTGGCCGTTCCACATGAACTTGTACCAGTACACGCCGCAGCTACCACGATCACCGCATCTGCTGCAGGTGCCGTTCGGGCCCTTGTTGTCGCAGCCACGTTTGTAGATACTCATCGCTTTTTACCTTCCTTATTCTTCTTGGCTCTCTTCTTGCTTCCGGTGTTATTCCAGTATTCCAGCTTGGATCGCCGGCGCATCGTGCCGGAGCACTTGGTTGAACAGGTTGATTGCGCTGACTTGTCCGCGAGGAAGTAACGTCCGCACGCCGGACATATCCGCGTATGCCATCGCTCCTGCATCAGCTCGTAAACTGATTGCTGAAGACCACAGCCAAACTTCCACTCGATGGTGCCCTTAATGCCATCAACAATGGCGCGGCCCCGCGGCAGGCCAGCATACGTATCTTGCTCATCGGGATTCGTGGGTTGGCCCGGTATTACCAGTGGCCGCACAAGGGCACGTCCTTCCTGCACCGCAGCCACAGAGATCGGATCTTCAAAGCCGTACAAGACTTCCAAATTCTTACCTCGGGGATCATTCCGGGCCCAAACAGCGCGGACACGGTCCCGGTACCAGAGGAGCGGTGTGATCGTTACCTCCTTCACAAAGTCATCGTTTTGAGCCCAGTCTTCAGCGGCGTGGTACAGCCATTCAGACAAGTTGCGGAATCCCGGATTGTGGAAACCCTTGCCATCAGTCGGAAAGAAATTCGGCCACATCAGACGGAATTTCCGCCAGTCCTCGGGCTTCTCTCCTAAGTTGGCGAACGCGGCGAGCGCCTCGAAATCGGCTCGTTTCTGATCTGCTCGACTATTCAGGATCTTCATCTAGATAGTTCCGAAGAAATCTGCGGGACTGCTTCTGCTCGACTGCATAATATACGCTAATTCTAGCAATGATTCTAGCACAAGAAAGATCGAAGACTATGGAAACAAATTCCGACCTGCTGACTGTGCCTGAAGTGGCGCAATTGCTGCGATTGAGACCGTCCACTATCCGTGCATGGCTGCTCCACCGCCGCCTTCCACATTTCAAGGTCGGTCGACGAGTGTTTGTTAGCCGTACGGACGCGCTCGCCCTACTCGAGAGCTCTCGTGTGCCAGCTGGCCGCGACGGAAACAGCCTGCAAAAGAACGGGACAAATGACAACGCCCAATGATTGGGTGCCACACTTCCCGCCAGAACTCAAGGACATTTCGAGTTGGTGTCTGTGGAAGTTACTTGTTGACGAGAAGGGCCGGCCCACCAAGGTTCCCTTCCAGTGCGATAACCGGTTCAAGGCCAGCTGCGACAACCCCAGCACTTGGTCATCTTTTGACGAAGCCTGCCGGGCATTGGAATGCGCCCCCAGCCGGAAGGCCGGCCTAGGTTTTCAGCTTGGGCTTGAACAATGCGGTTTCATCTTTGTCGACCTCGATTCGTGCCGCAACCCCCAGACCGGTGAGCTCGCAGCGTGGGCCGAGAAGTATCTTGAACGTCATCCCACCTTTGTCGAGGTGACGCCCAGCGGGACCGGCCTGCGGGCGATCTATCGCGGTGACATGATCTTGCCCAACGGCCTCGGCACTCAGAAATGGTACCTGCAAGACATGCCGGGTCTTACCTCCGACAAACGTGCCCAGATCGAAGTTTTCCTGCACCACAAGTACGTCGCGGTAACCGGTGACCTCTTTGATCCACGCCTTCGCACGATCGAAGCCTTCGTGGGCGACTTGCCGGCCGAGTTGGACCAGCTCGCCAAGGAGTACCCGCCGGCAGTCGTGGCCGTACAGGAGGAAAACTCCGGCCGCATCACGCGTACCCGGTATGCCCCCGGGCTAACCGGCGACGAGAAACTCGAGCGGCTCAGAGCTGGCGACTGGCACAGTCTTGGGTACCAATCAGCCTCGGAGGCGGAGCTAGCGTTCAGTACGCTGGTGGCTATCCACCACCTCCGCGCTGGCGGGACCGAAGGCGAGCTCAGCGCCATCATCGAGAGCGAGGTCCGTGGCTCGGCACTATACCGGAAGAAGTGGGACCGAAAGACATATCGCGATCTGACGATTCCCCGTGCGATTAAGTCCGCAGTTGCAACTGTGAATCAGCAATCAGGAAAGGATGCCACCGCAGTGCGTAAGCTAGACATCACCTCCATCACCGACCACCCCATTAGACCGATCACATGGCAGTGGCCGAACAGAATACCTTCGGGCAAACTAACCGGCTTGTCCGGACATCCGGACACCGGTAAAACCAACGTGGCACTCGATGTGATTGCCCGGGCAACGACCGGGAGGGATTGGCCCGACGGCGCCAAGAACACCACTCCGCCCTGTAACGCGCTCGTCTTGGCGGCGGAGGACAGCGTCGAGGATACGATCCGGCCGCGGTTGCAGGCGGCTGGTGCGGATGAGAGCCGAATCGAGGTAATCCGGAGCACCTATTTGGAGATTGCCGACTCGACGGGGCAGGTGAGCATACAGACCGTTACCACAGCGTTAGATAAAGACTGCGAGTTGCTTCGGCAAGCGCTCCTATCACGCCCGAACACCAAGATCGTCCTCATCGATCCGATTACCACTTACCTCGGCTCTGCCAAGTGGACAGATGAGCAGCAGATACGGAAATGCCTCTACCCTCTTCAGCAGATGGCCGAAGAGCTGGACGTCGCAGTGCTACTCATCACTCACCTGAATCGCACAGCCGGGCTGGCGGCCAAACAGAAGACCATGGTGGCGGGTTTGGACAAGCTCTGTCGCGCGGTCTGGGGCTTTGCCGATGATAAGGCGAAGGGGCGGGGTCACTACGCGACGGTCAGCATCAAGAAGAACGTCGGGCACCCGGCAGCCGGATTGACCTACCAGCTAGAGGAGGTGGTGGTTGGTGTATCAAGCGATCAGCGCATCACAGCACCACGAGTTAAGTGGACCGGTGAGACGAACTTGAGCATGGACGACCTGTTGCGGCAGGAGGATGGCAGTACAGCGAAACTGCGCCACGCTGTTGGTTGGCTTGCAAGTGCGCTCTTCAGCAAGGGCGGCAAAGCGTCTTCAGCTGTGCTTTACGCTGCAGCCGATATCGCAGGTATCGACCGCAAGGACCTAAGTGCCGCGCGGAAATACCTTGGGCTCGAAAGATACTGTGGCGGGGACGGCAAGAGCTGGTGGAAGTTCGTGGTGGGCAAGGCCACATCGAATACCGTTCCAGCTGGGACGAAGAACGACACGGCTTCAACCGACGGTCCGGTTGAGAAGTGCCTCTTTGACGAAGATGACGGCTCCGACAACGACTCTGCCACAGCTACTCTGTAGGTCTGTAGCTCTGTACCACGCTGATGTGGCTATCGAGCACAATTGAAATGACTTATGGACAGATTGCGGGCGGCCTGTACAGAGACTGCACTCGCTATCAATCTTGCCCAGTTTCTGGACGAGTCGAAGCTCCCCCGCATTGGGGATTTGTCCAGTAACTGGACAAATGGCATTCCTCGCACCTTGTCCAGTAACTGGACAGTTCGAGAAGAGGACGCAGGAATATAACACCGTGGTCAGCTTGAACGAGGGAACCCAAATCTCCGTCGCCGACTGCCTCACTCGATACAGAGATACAGAGATACAGAGTTACAGAGTCGCCGCCGAAGGTGGCTGCCGTCGTCGATAGCTGAGATTCGTCCGGACATCCGAGAACAATCGTAGACCACCGCGTGGCACCCCCAGCTTTACTCGTTAGCGCTGCCAAAAAAAAATAATCGTAATTAGCTGCACAAAACCGGTGGGCTGGCGCGTTTAACCCTTTAGAAAGCCTTTTTAGGCCTTCCTCAAATCCAATTTCGCCTAACGCGACAGAAAGACAAACCATATGAGTGTACTGCAGTGCATCTGGTCCTCTCCAATTGATACCGAGGGCCTGAACCAATCAGACCGCGACCGCATCAACGTGGTCGGCTTCGACGCTTGGCTCGACGAGCTTGCAGACCGTCAACCGGGCCGGCCCAGCAAAGAGCCGCCACAAAAGTCTGCTGCACCCCATCGCAGACGAAAGACCTGCACCTGTGGCCGTAAGTTTCTGGCTAAGCGGGTCGACGCAACTTACTGCTCAGCGCGATGCCGGCAAAGAGCTAGCCGTAACGGTTCGACTGTCACACATAGTGAAAACTCGCCTCCGCAACCGCCTCTAACGTAAGTAGTTGCGGGCGACGTTTTTCGCTAATCGCCCCCGCACGTAGGGTACGATCATCCCGAATAGCCAGCCTCTTTAAAACCCGCTGAACGCAAACTGTCACACTTCACATCGCTGAAGGTCATCCGCGCGGCCAGCGAGTGGATAAAGCCGTCTGCACGACAGAAGTGGTCATCACGGAACATCCAACCGATTGCCCAGCAACTGACCGCGAAAGAAACAGCATGCCACCAAAAGACTTATTCATCCATCTTCCACCCGTGGAGCGCCAAGCCGCCAAGATCCTCGACCGTCTTTACCACCTCGGCGGTGAATGCAGCAAACGCCATCTGGCACGATCGATGTCAGCCCACAAGAAACCACTGTGGCCCTTTGCGTTCGACTTTCTCGTCCAGCGGGGACACGTTCGCCTGACTGACATGCACTCGCGTCGGCATGTCCTCGTGACGCTCATGCGCATCCCGCAGCGACTCGAGCCGCGGCCGATCATCATCAAGTCGAAGATCAAGCGGCGCCGGCCGCAGACCGAGTGGTTCAAGCAGAATCTTCCGAAGTTTCGGCAGCGGGATGGATACGATGACGGCCCGGATCTGGACGCATTACCGGGCCCGGGTCACAACAACCCACCACCGTGGCCCGCTCCAGAGCCTTTTGAGCCCACGAGGGAGCTTACGATCAACCTTGCCGAGCCGCCGAATTGGCGCAACCGGCGCAGCTAAGTCCTCTTCTTGTACATGCCAGTGCCTCCTTGCGGAGGTCGCGTGTGCTATGGTGTGTGGCTCTCATCCGGAGGACCTTGTCCATGCCTAAATGGGTGTTCACCTTCTTGCTGTCTGTGCTTCTTTATGCGACTGCATTTGCAGGTGCAAACGACGAGCAAGTCCTCTACAACGGCAAGATCTTCACTGGCGAGCCCGAGCATCCTTACGCCGCGGCTGTGGCGATCAGAGGCGACAAGATCGTCGCGGTCGGCAACCGTGATGAGGTATCCAAGACCGTAAGCAGTGGCGCCGAGATGATCGACCTCAAGAAGAATCTGTTGCTGCCCGGGTTGATCGACAGCCATTGCCACGCCGTGGATGGCGGCCTGTCTCTGATCTCGGCCGTCGTTGAGGAGAGCATCGCCACCGTCGATCAGCTGGCCGCCTTTGCCGCCGACGCGAAGAAGACCGGCCGGGGAGTGCAGGGTGACATTCTAGTCGTGAGCGGTATCCCGCTTGCGTTCTGGTCGAAGAACAAAGAACTAAACGACCGCTTTAGCGCCAGCGAGTACGCGAATCAACCCGTGCTGCTGGAAGGCATGGATGGCCATACCGCATGGGCAAACAAGGCTTTGCTAAAGCTCGCTGGCATTGACAAGCAATTGATCAGCGGACTTGATTCGGTGGGTCGCGGGTACTACGGATTTAGCACGGACCTTGAGCCCAACGGTTTTCTCGTCGACGCGGGAGTGGACAAGGTCAAAGCCGTTATCCCGAAACCAAATGACGAACGCATGCTCGAGGCGGGCCGGGCTGCAGTTCGTTACATGCACGGGTTGGGCATTACAGCGTGGCTCGATCCTGCAGCCAGCGATGCGATCCTGAACAGCTATCGGAGATTAGCCGAGAGTGGTGAGTTGAATTCCCACGTCGGGGCCCTCCCTGTAATCGAGTTCAAGAAAGGCCATCCGGAGCAGCAACTGGCGAAGGCATTACAAGAACGCGACCGGTTCAGCGGTGTGCAGGACGTAAAGGTGATTGGCATTAAGGTCTTTGCCGATGGTGTACTCGAGTACCCGTCACAAACCGCCGTGCTGTCGAAACCGTATCGGACGACAGGCAAGAATGGCGAGCTGCTATTCGATCCCACGGAGTTTGCGAAGATTGCGATCGCCGCCGACAAGGCGGAGATGATCGTCCATGTGCATGCGATCGGAGATCAAGCCGTTACCGAGGCGCTGAACGGCATCGAAGCAGCACGGAGGGCGAACGGGAATTCCGGCCTGCCGCACACCATCACGCATCTGCAGCTGATTCGGCCGGAGGACATTCCCCGCTTCCACGAACTCGGGGTGATCGCATCCTTCCAACTTTACTGGGCTAATGCCGGAACGGACACGATCGAGTTAGTGAAACCATACATTGATCCCAGTCTGTATCAATGGCAGTACCCGGCACGATCGGTGCTGGACGAAGGTGGCATCATCGCCGGCGCCAGCGACTGGCCAGTGTCTACTGCAAACGTGTTCCAAGCCATCTATCAAGCCGAAACCCGCAAAGGCCCAGCTGGCGTACTAGACGCGAGTCAGCGTGTGCCGCGGGAAGCCATGCTGTATGCCTATACCCGGAATGCCGCTCGAGCATTGGGGCTGCAGGAGAGGATCGGATCGATCGCTCCCGGAAAGCAGGCAGACTTCGCTCTGGTGGATCGGGACATGCTAACCGTCACTGCCGAAGAAGCACGCGATACAAAGGTGCTGTGGACGATCTTTGGTGGAAAAACGGTCTTTGGTGCGGAGCCTTGAGCGCATCCGGGCTTGCCGATCCCCCGGGCGGCGGAATCGGGGACGCAACGAGGACGACGCAGATAGCTTCTAAGCTCATGCTAGGCTAAGGCCGCTTACTGCGTCCTTCAATTGCTGGTGCCCGTTCATGATCGCGCGCGGAGGATGGAATGAAATCTCAACTAATGATAGTCGGCCTCGGCGGTTCATTGTCGCAGCATTCCAATAGTCTGGCGGCACTCAAGATCGCATTAGCTGGCGCTGCCGAAGCTGGCGCCAAGACCGAGCTTCTCGACATCCGCGAACTGGCGCTGCCGATGTATGACCCGGGAGGTACCAGTCCGCCACCTTCTGTAACAAAACTGTGTAAGGCCGTGTCCGAGGCGGACGGATTGATCTTCAGCAGCCCGATGTACCACGGCACCATCTCTGGCTCGTTCAAGAACGCGCTGGATTGGTTTCAATTGCTAGGCGACCGGAAGCCACCCTACCTCACCGACAAGGTAGTGGGCCTGATCAGCTCAGCTGGAGGTGTGCAGGGTTTGCAGGCAGTGAACACGATGGAGTTTGTCGTTCGCGCTCTGCGAGGATGGGCTGTCCCTCTGGTGATGGCTATCGCACAGGCGTGGAAGGCTTTCGATGAAAAGGGCGATCCCGTTGACCCGCAACTCACTGAGCAATTGCACGCTTTGGGGCGAGAGGTAGCGAGGGTTCGTGCCAGTTCGAACTTGAACCGCCCACTAAGGCCGATGCGGCGGGGGCGGAGGCGCAGGTCACACCGGACAGCGATCGCGAAGCGAAGTCCGCTTAGAATGCACTCGAGCGATCAAGTCACGATACCCATCGTGCGCTTGGTCGTTTCGCATCCGTCTTAGTACGCCGAGTGATCTACGGAACAGCATACTGGATCAAAGATGAACAAAGGTCGTCTCGAAGCCTTCAGTGACGGGGTTCTCGCCGTCATCATCACCATTATGGTGTTGGAAATGAAATCACCGCATGGGCCAACCCTTGCGGCTTTAAGAGCCGTGATTCCCGCCTTGCTGAGTTACGTCCTGAGCTTCGTCTATATTGGGATTTACTGGAACAACCATCACCACCTTCTGCACGCAACTCAGCACGTCAACGGGGCGACTCTGTGGGCCAATTTGCACCTGCTATTTTGGCTATCCCTCATTCCGTTCACGACCGCTTGGATGGACGAGAATCATTTCCAGTCGTGGCCGGTCGCTGTATACGGCGTCGTTTTGCTGTTGGCGGCTATCGCGTATTTCATTCTCACAAGGAAGCTCATCAGCCTTCATGGGCAGGGC
>DASUWH010000003.1:0-5727 GCA_036378535.1 Terriglobales bacterium
AAGCCAGAGCGGCGGCGGGATTGGTGACCCAACTCGATGTCTCGCGCGCAGTTGCGGAACTCGAAACCACCAGAGCGGTGGTCCCGTCGCTACGCAGCGCCATTTCGGCTTCGATCCACCGGATAAGCGTGCTTGTCGGCCAGGAGCCAGGGGCTTTGCAACGCGAGTTGGAAGCATCTGGCCCGGTGCCAGTCGTCCCACCTGAGGTTCCGGTTGGCTTGCCATCGGACCTGTTGAAACGACGCCCGGATGTTCGCCGGGCAGATGATGAAATCGCTGCTGCCGCCGCCAACGTCAAGGTCGCAAAGGCAGAATATTTCCCGAAATTCACATTGTTTGGGTCAGCGGGAAGGCAAGCGACTCAACTCCATGACCTCTCCCTCTCACTGGGAAATTTCTTTGCTGTGGGACCAGCGATCAGCCTGCCGATATTCACGGGCGGCCGTATTCGCTCGAACATAGCCGTGCAAAACGCCCGCTGGAAACAGACTCAACTCTCCTATCAGTCGACTGTTCTCACCTCGTTGGAAGAAACCGAGAACGCACTCGTGAATTACTCGGAGGAGCAGGAGCGCCGCGATCGGCTCCAGGCAGCGGTGTCGCAGAGCCAGACGGCGCTTGAACTCTCCCGAGAGCTTTACACGTCCGGCCTCGGGGACTTCCTGGCCGTGCTCGATGCCCAGCGGCAACTCTACGGGAATGAAGACCTTTTGGCGCAGAGCCAGACTGCGGTGACGACGGATCTGATCGCCTTGTACAAAGCACTCGGAGGAGGGTGGGAATCATTTCCCCAACAATAAATACTTCGGGAACTCAGGACTGCAGTACCGATTCTCCGTTGCTAAGGGTGCCTAGGGCTTGCCGCTCGTGCCAATCGAAGATCATTTCTCGCCTCAGAATGGCTGCTGCCATCTCGCCTATCACAACGCAGGGCGCCATTGTATTTCCGGTGGTTACATGAGGCATAATCGAAGCATCTGCGACGCGCAGGCCATCCACGCCATGAACTCTCAATTCCCCATCAACCACCGACATCGCGTCACGTCCCATTTTTGCTGTGCCAGACTGATGCCAGTGCGTGCCAACGCCGTCTCGAAGAAAATTCTGCAACTCCGCCCCGTGGATTGGGCCGGGCGCCACTTCGCGTCCGGTGAAAGGCCGCAAAGCAGAGGAATGGCCGATTTCGCGGGCTAGATCCAATCCGAGACCGAGATTTTTCAGGTCCTGCGGATCGCTCAGATAGTTTGGGTCAATGGTGACTGGATCGTCCGGATCGGGCCCTGTGAGATGAATAATGCCGCGGCTGTTGGGTCGCATGCCTGCTGACAGTGACCAACACGCGCTCGGAGGTTTGTATCGAGCCGCATTTTCAGGGCTGAAATCGGGTCCGCCATGGGAATACACATAAAAATTGGGGGCTTCGAGCCTGGCGTCTGTCTTCCAAAAACAAGACGTCTGACTTCTCGGCACTTGCGGCGACGGTTTGCCGGTGTTCTCCCAAACACAACCAAATGCAACATGGTCATGGAGATTGCGTCCAACACCGGGTAAAGCCTGCACTACTGGAATATTTGCTTTTTTCAACTCAGACTCCTCTCCAATCCCAGATTGCATCAGTAGCTTCGGTGTATTGATTGCGCCGAGGGAGAGGACGACCTCGCGCACTGCATGGACGCGAAGAGTTCTTCCCTGGTAGTTCAACTCGACACCTGTTGCACGACCCTTGTCGAACAGAACGCGCGTCGTCAATGTGCCGGTCAGTACCGTAATGTTCGGCTGGTCCATGATTGGGTAAACATACGATCGGAAGATGGACTGTCTTTTGCCGGCACGCACAGTCTCATCCAGAACCGCACATCCACCCGACGATTCCATCATGCGACCATTCGGATTCGGAAAGCGTTGAAGGCCTGCTGATTCCGCTCCCTCCAGCAACGCGATGGAGAATGGATGTGGTTCTGCCGCAGGCTGCACGTGTACGACCCCGTCCGTGCCTCGGTAGTCTGGATCAGGGCTTCCAGTCCACGCTTCAATGCGGCGGCGATACAGGTCGAGAACGGATTCATAGCTCCACGATGGATCGCCCGATTCTGAAGCGTAAAAGTCCCAGTCAGCCCGGTGTCCGCGCGACCACGTCGAAACGTTGATGCTGGAACCGCCTCCTAAAACCTTACCCATCGAGTAACGAAGCGCTCGCCCATTTAGATTTGGGTTCGGCTCGGCGACAAAGCCCCAATCCAGTTCGCTGCCAAGCGCTGCGGGCCATCGATTCGGATTCGTGACTAAGTCCGTCTCATCGGAGCCACCAGCTTCAAGCAATAGGACTTGCGTGTTCTGATCGGCTCCGAGCCGCGCAGCTACAACTGAGCCAGAGGTGCCAGCGCCGCAAACTATGAAGTCGTAGTGCGACTTCAGGTTTGACGCGAGCTTTTGCTGATTGAGCCGTACTCCTTCCACGAAGCTAACTGAATTGGATGAAGGCGTTTTCATTAAGAGAATTCTCCTTTTGCGTATTGTTCCTGGTGGTATCTAGTCGCCGTTTTTCCCAGTCAATCGCAGCAGCTTTCTCGCCTGCTCGACACCTACCACCGGCAACTTCGCGGGGTCCAGCAGTCCCACTTGCACGAGCAGCGAGGCCTGGTCCCACCAGACGTGCTCGTGCGCGACTTTGCCGTTCTCGAATTTCATTACCACGACGTGTGGGAGTTCCACTCGCTTGCCGGTCGGAGGAATTCCTGGCAGTAGGTAATCCCACTGCGTGTTGTGAGTGAAGCTCACAATGATTTCGTCCACGACCTGGTCTTTGCCGATGGTGCGGGAGATGGGCGTTACCTTCGCGTCTTTCGGAATTTGGTTGATGAAGTGCTCGCTATAAAAGCGGCGGACCCCCTGTCCGCCGAAGCCTCCTTCCAGAGTGGCAACGCAGTGCACATAAGGCTCCGACACCATCGTTTTCATCGTGGCGTCAACGTCAAGATCGGCAAACTCTCTTGCGATATGCCCGTCGAAGAGCGCACCAAGGTCAGAAACCTCTTTCGGGAAGCCGCGAGTATTGGGCATTTGTACTTTTGGTGAATCTAGCTGTTGTGACTCTTGGGTTTTCATAACCAATGTTCTCCTTCTATTGTGTCGATCAAATTGGTTAATTCTTCAGTTCAACGATCACGCTCGACCAGTGAACTGATCGCAAGTATGACTGCTGAAAGCGGAGGATGCTTTCAGGAAGAGATCAAATTTCTATCAAATGAACATCACTTTGAGTGGACCTTCGTAGGTCTTCGCCAATGCGCAGGGGACTTTGGGCTGCCATAGAGTACGGCGACAATGACGGGCAGATCGCTACAGCCGAATACTATGGCGTCCGGGTTGGAGTTAATTGCCTCGGCAGATTCACAGCCCGCGCCGGTATTCACTCGGCGATGATCCGAACCTCGAACGAAACGCGGTCGTGAGGTGAGCATGACTGGAGAACCCACACGCCAGAGCGATATCGACCAGCGGCATCGACCTGCTAGCAATCAATGCTTGAGCCTTGGTCAATCGCAGTTCAAGCAGGTAGCGATGAGGCGTTTGTCCCGTCGCCGCTCGGAATGTTCGCAGGAAGTGAGCCCGGCTGTAGCCGCTTTCAGCGGCTAGCGTCGCCAAGTCTATATTCGTGCTGAGATCCGCCTGCATACGTTCCAACACGCGCCGTAGCGGCCGCAGCGGCAACGGAGATACTCTCGCACTCACCGGTGGCTTCTTGAGTCGGGCCGCGTACAGCAACCGCGTCGCGAGCGCGACGATTAGCGACTCAGAGTACATGGTCCCGCACTGCCCTCCCGTCTCAGATTCTTTCAGCAGAAGAAGGAGCAGGTTCCGGAGTTCCGGATCGTCTGCTCCATATAGTCCGCGGAAACTTCCGCGTGGCGGCTTATCAAGTTCCTCTTCGATCCCTCGAACGAAATCTGCGCGGAGCGCACCCACGACGACTTCATGCTTCGATCGACTACGTATGGTTGGCCGGAACTCATGACGCGTCGTGATGGTGTTCGGATACTTTTTATAGGGCCAGAATCGACCGCCACGGTAAGCAATCTCCCCCTCGGCAACATGCCTATCCCAAAGAATTAGAAAGTGGTTCTCTAAATCAACCCCAGGTTTCTCGCAAGGCAGAGTCGTTCGGCGCTCTATAGCGAAATTCTTCCATCCAAGTTCGATACTCGATGGCCGACGCAATGTGGAATGACCCAAGAAAGTGCCGATTTGCGTACTTTCAATCTGAGACCTCTCTTCCACCATCGCGATTGGATAATTCTTATTAAGCAAAACTTTGTACCTCCCAAATCGTTGCGGAAATCGCTAGACCAGATTTCGACTGCTTTTCTCTTGCCCTACCACACCCGCGTGGTAAAACCTCGAACCCTAACAAGAATTGGATGGGTCGGCTGCCCAAAGAGGTGCAATCGAAAGCTGAGGAATTGTGGGGATACAGCGACGAACTTGCGGCAAACTGCGGCGAAATTTCAGTACCTGCATTTTGGCTCGCTACTCCATCTTGCTCTTTTGCGCGTCCGATGCACGCGACCAAGAACTAGCGAGAGACTCGCCTACTAGCGACGGTGGCTAGCGCCGCCGCTTGCGCGAGCACGTCTGGTGACGCCATGATTTGGAGGAATCTGAGCTTCTCTAGCGTTTCTTCCGCTAACTGTTTGGTCAATTCCGCTGCGGGAAGCTCCCGCTTCAAACGAGCGGCTTGGCCTGACCACAAGGGAGTGAAGTCAACCGATCCTGCCATTTCTGATTTCGCGCGAAGCGGCGCTACAGCCGCGGCAGCGAGTGGAAACTCCGGCGCGACATCGGACATTGGTCCGACCTCGCGCATGAGGCGATTCACGATTCCTCGTGCTGGGCGACCCGTGAACACATTGGTGACCGCGGTTTCGTTGTCCTTCGCGTCTCTCAGTGCTTGACGATAGATTGGGCTGATTTGAGCCTCAGGACAATGCAAGTACGCCGTGCCGATCTGTACCCCTACGGCACCAAGAGCAAAAGCCGCCACCATTCCGCGCGCATCGGCGATCCCCCCGGCAGCGATGACTGGCACTTTTACGGCGTCGACCACCTGTGGCACCAGCGCCATTGTGCCGACCTGCGTAGAAACATCCTGCGTGAGAAACATTCCCCTATGCCCACCAGCCTCGTAACCCTGGGCGACAATTGCATCGCATCCCTGATCCTCAAGCCAGCGCGCCTCATCCACAGAAGTCGCCGTGGAAATAATCTTCGCACCGGTCTTCCGAACGGGCCCCAGCAGGTTCCTGCCCGGAAGACCGAAATGGAAGCTGACGACCTCCGGCTGGAACTCCAGAACGAGATCGCACATCTTGTCGTCGAAGGGAGCGCGATTGGAGCTCAGAACAGCAACGTTGTGATCGATCCCCATTTGTGTGTAGTACGCCTCCAGATGTCGTCTCCAGTTCATTTCGCGAGCCGGGTCGCCGAGAGGCTGGGGGTGACAAAAGAAATTCACATTGATTGGGCGAGCTGTCTTTCGGCGGATCGTTTCCAGCTCTCTGCGCACCTGTTCCACGCTCAACAGCGCACATGCGAGCGAACCGAGCCCTCCAGCCTCAGAAACAGCGACGACCATATCCGAAAACGCCGATCCAGCCATCGGTGCCTGAATAATTGGTAACTCAATGCCGAACAGCCTTATCAAGCGCTCATCAGGCCACATGTACATGT
>DASUWH010000004.1:0-110874 GCA_036378535.1 Terriglobales bacterium
CACCGCGCCCGCTCTCATGCATGCAGCGTACAATCTCACCCTATTTCTTTTGGCTGCAGCGTGGCATTCACCTGAACACCAATCGTGTTCTGTCTGGCACGAGGTCACTAGTTGAGTGCAATGGTTGTAATTTCCACACCCGCTTGACCATCGCTCTAAGCGATGCGTCCCAGAGCCTGCCGTCCGTCGCTCGGGTAGACCGGCGGCTCCTTGCGCAACCAATTCGCAAGCTCCTGAGGATCAAAACGGATAGCGCCAGCAACACGAAATGAGGGTATTCTCCCAGATGCAGCCATCTTGTAGATATGCTGTGGCGTGACCTCGAAGAGTCGTGCAACATCCTTCGCTCGCAGGACTTTTGTCTGCTTCTCTAGCATTTCAACCAAGCTCATTACCTATACCTCCACAAGCTAGCGGCGGCACATTCTGTATCCGACCACGTGGGATCCCTCTTCATATTCAACTCTTCGAATCTGGTCAAATCTCCCGCTAAACCCGCCTCATTAAGAGGGGCAAGTTTGTGGGCAGAAGCGAGTCAGAGAGGCATGGAATTCTTAAGCGGGCACAGTAAGGCTTCGCTATTTCTGAACCGGTGTCCGGATCTCTGCGTAGCGAGCGAGCGCACCGGCATTCACTCTGGCCAAAGCGTCCTTCGATTGCACACCCTTCAAATAAACCATGGTGGATTTGATGTCGCGATGCCCCAACCATGTCTGCAGGGTCCGAATGTCGATTCCGTGGCGCAGATGTTCGGTGGCAAAGGTGTGGCGGAATTTGTGGAGGAAAAAGTGTTGGCAATAGGGCCCCTCGGCACAGCGATTGCCGTGCTTGGTTTCGCACTGACCGCAATTCAGCTTGGCCCTTTCGGCGACCTTCTTCACGATCATGTCGTTTTCGCTGTCCGGGTTGCCCTTTGAGTTGGGAAATACGAGCTGTGAGGGTTGAGCGCTCTTGCGCCCTCGCAAGCTCCGAAGTTCCTCGATAAGCGCCGTGGGAAGAGGTACAACTCGCTCCTCCCAGTTCTTGGGCCGAAAACGCCATATCGCTTTTGCGGTGACTCGTACCAGGCTGTTTCGCAAATCAATGTCCCGCCACGTCACATGACGGACTTCCCCGTCGCGAAAGCCCGAGCCCAGGAGAAACTTGAGAAAGACGGCCTCGTTTTCTGTGGCCGCGCCAAGCATTGCTTCGATCTCTTCGGGTTCATATATGGGGCGAATTTTCTCAACGTAGTCGGGCCAATCGTTCGATGCAATCAGTTTGATTTTGCCGTATCGCTTGAATAGTTGCAGCACGACGACGAGTTTGTCGTAGACGGTACGATTCCCGAGGCCTAGCTTGTAGCAATCGCCCATAAACTGAAGAATGTCCTCTCGGTTCACTTCATCAACGTACGTTTTGCGATAAGAACCGCGAAGCAGGGTATTCAGGGTATAGCGATACGTAAGATAGGTGCGTGGACTTCGTCCGGCCTTCACCAACTCAAGATATTGTTGAATGGCTGAGGCAAGCGTGAGGCGTTCATTCTCGGCCGGCGTCGCTGCAATGGGCGCGATGATGCCGGCTCGGATGGCATTGAGCTCGATCGACTTGCGCCGGGCCTCATCAATGACTCGGCTGAAATCACCTACGGCTTGGCGAATCCGTTTGCTCGCCTGATACCACTCCAGATAGTAATTGCCCTCGGCATGGTGCTCCTCGCGGCCGGCAACTAAGACGTGATCGCGAACGAGCTTCCCCTTGCGCTCGACCCCAGGAACCATCTTCCAGGACCCACGGATCTGGACTTTCTTGAGAATGTTGACGCGCTCGGCGTACCGCTTGGTGCGACCCATGTCGCGAGACCCCGCCCGACGGCTAGGGACAGTAACGTGGGTTCGGAAATCGGTCAAACGGGGCCGGCAATGGACACCATGATGGACACCACAGGAGGTAACTTGATGAAATTGATGGAAAGCGTTGGGAGGGCAGCGTTCTAACCGGACGGATTCGACCGACTGTCAGAGTCACTGAAGGCCTTTCACGCGATTCAGAGAAGATACGTCATGACCTCTTTGCGATAGGCTCAGCAAATAAATTCCGCTGTTGCCGAGTGGCCAAAACCCGAGGCGTGACCAGTACGATCTCAGCTTCCGAATGGCCTCGCCTTTGCTTACGGTCGGCAAGGCAAGTCTTTTCAATGCTTCTTTGTCGTCCGCAATGGATGGAGCGAACTGTAGCGGCCAAGGCTTGCACGCTACCAACCCGCACCCTGTACCGAAAATGTCGATAGTACGGTGAATGGCGGACTCAGCAATCCTCAGTCCCCGAAACTTCGGATGGATCGCGACGTAGTCGATGATCAGTAGATCTAGATCTACCACTTCAAACTCATCTTGTATCTCTTCTTTGGGATAGCCGGTTTCCGGGTCGAAAATATGTTCCCAGTATTCTGAGATGTCGCCCGAGACGCCGTCTCCTAGCCTTTCCGCACTGATGCCGCGGTCCAGTGCCCCGCCGAACTGAACGAGTGAAGCGCTAATTTGTCCTGCGTCCTCTTCTCCACGGCTTTCCGCCTCGGCAACAATCCTTCCAGCGATGGAGTGGACAAAGTCATCCTCAACGGAGTCGTGCAGCGCGGCACGGACCACGAACTCAACACTCGCAACGACATTGGTCTTCAACTCGATCTGCTTGGTCCTAACGACGGCTCTTTTTTCAGTCTGCATGGGGCACCTCATGCCGCTATTTACCCCCAGCATTCGTAATTCGTCAACCGGGCACAGACCCTTCCAGGGAGCCGGTTTACGCTGTCTAGATTGGCAAGCCTGATCGCGTTTTCCCCGAAAATCATGCCCGTTTGACGGAAATTCAGTCTGCATTTATAGAACATTCCCAGAAGCAGCCAAGTCAGCTCGATTCCCGTGATTTGGCTCAGGAGTTCATTATGTCGGCATCCCAGCCTTCGAGGTTCGCTCCTTCGCCAAGCCAATCCCGGCCTAGGACGGAGTTTGTCTTTGAGCCGCTCTTAGACAGCGACGAAGCAGCGCAGTTGCTCCGTATCCACCCAAAAACGCTACAGCGAATGGCCCGAAACCGTCAGATTCACGGAATTCAAGTTGGAAAACTGTGGCGCTTCCGAGCTTCTGATCTCGAAGGCTGGTTGAAAACGAAAAGAGCAGGCTGATTGGTCGATTTATCAACAGACATCTTGTCGACCCGCCACTCAACTTGCGCTAAGCTGAGGCAGCCATCCGTGTCGCCTCAACCGGAATGGAGGAAATGAATGAGGCGCACGAGTTATCAAAAAGGCAGTCTGAGACTGGCGGACCGCAAGAAGGGAAAAGTTTGGGAATTCCTATGGAGAGAGGTTCAGCTGGACGGCACGATCCGGCGAAAACACATCGTCATTGGAACGCAAGAAGACTTGCCAACCGAGTCTTCCGCCCAGGCTGCCGTAGATGCAATCCGCTTGGAGATCAACCAACAAACCCCTCAAAGGCTCATCAAAAGCATCAGTTTCGAGACGCTTGTGAATCACTATCGCCAACACGAGTTGCCGGACATTTTCAACAAAGCGAAACCGGGACTCGATGCGGCAGACGAAGATCGCAAATCATACTCGACGCAGGTGACCTACGAGGGCTATCTGAAGAAGTGGATTCTTCCGCGTTGGCGTGCGTGCAGGCTGACGGACGTCAAGGCAACCGAAGTCGAAAAATGGCTCAAGAGTCTCTGTTTTCCGAAGACCGGCATTCCGCTAGCGCGGGGCAGCAGGGCGAAGATCAGAAACATCATGAGCGCGATCTATTCTCATGCGATCAGATGGGAATGGACGGAGAAGAATCCAATCACGAGCGTTCGTCAGAGCGCAAAACGGCAGAGAGCACCCGATGTTCTGACGCCGGAAGAGATCATGGCATTTCTCAAGGAACTGCCCGATCCACTCCGCACGATGATCGAGTTGGACGCTTTCACTGGGTTGCGCCGAGGAGAACTGATCGGGCTACGGTGGCAGGACGTGGATTTCGAAAACCTCATCCTGCACATCCGTCGGTCGGTAGTGGCGATGGTGGAAGGTGCGCCGAAAACGGAAGCTTCTCTGAAAGACGTTCCGCTGGATGCACAAACGGCCGAGTCGCTGTGGGCATGGAGACATCTTTCTCCGCACGCAGGTCCAAGCGATTGGGTATTCGCCTCGCCTCACATGAAAGGCCGACAGCCGTATTGGCCCGGTACGTTGTGGCGATATTACGGCAAGCCGGCTCTCCAACGTGCCAAGGTGACGAAACGAGTTTCGTATCACACCTTCCGGCACACTTTTGGGACGCTGTTGAACGCGAACGGCGAGAATCCCAAGGTCGTACAGGAACTGCTGCGCCATGCGAGTCTGAAAGTCACGACCGACGTTTATATGCAGGCAGTCGGTCCACAGAAGCGCGAGGCGCAGAGCAATTTGGTCAAACTGGTGAGGCGGGGCGCGGTTTTGGAGGTCAAGCCCGCCTAACTGGATCAAATTGGATCATGAAGAAAAACGGTGATTTCGTGGATGTTCTTTATTTTGTTGGCGTCCCCGACGGGATTTGAACCCGTGTTACCGCCGTGAAAGGGCGATGTCCTAGGCCAGGCTAGACGACGGGGACGGGTGAAGTGGAACCTTTCCGACCAGCTTTGATGGTAGCAGTGCGTGTGGAACAGTGTCAAAAACCTGTGGCCCTGTTTACGTTGCTCAACCTCAAACATTGTCGTTCTTCTCTGCCTTTCGTCTAGCACACGCTTCGGTCTGCTCCGTTTAGAATATTGTTCAGGTAAACGTGCATGCCCGATCCGCTATACCTCAGCCTCTGGTTCCCTCATTTTGAAACAATTGAGATTCTTCCGCGCACGCTCTCGGTAATGCGCCAATTTCCGTTTTCGAAACAACGGCCGGGCATTACTTATCTCTCCCTGCATCCGGTCTCCTGGAGTGAGCCAACAATCCTGGAGCAGCGTTTCAATCCCGGAGTGACCCCGGAAGAAGCGGCAGCTATCGCACAAGACCTTTTACATGCCGACTATGCTTTCGCTTTCGACGCATACTGGGATTTGTGGATACCTCCAGAGAATAGAGGTGAATGGCGTAGGGCTCCCAGCCCGGTCAAGTTCATCGCGCATGGCACGGAGTTCGAGCACCCCGAAGCGGAAGTAGGCGACATTCAAATTGATCTCGGACTCGACGAACCGTTCTTGTATGAACATCTGCAACTCTCTCCTGAAGACGCGAACCGCCTGCGTGAGAATGTGACTCAGCTTGTGGCATTCACGGCGGCGGTGGAGAAAAATAGCGGTTCCAGCGCACGCCTGCTCTGGTCGGAGTCGGACGAAAACCTTGCGCACAAGCTGATCTCCCGTTTGCAGAAGGTGCAGTGAGTCTCGAATTGAGAGTTGCACACATTCACTACCCTGTTGTCCTGCTGTCTTCTAAGCTCGACTGCTTACGATAGTTGTACAACCTGAAAATTCCTCTGTCATCGAAACTGTCGGCACTCAAGAGGACGTGAATTCAAGGCTCCCTGTTGCGAAGGCCGAGGCTTTGCGCCTGCGACCGGGGCAGGAGATGGCTAATGTTCGAACAGACCCTAATCGAGTCCAATCACACGATTCAGAGCCATAGGGGCAAGAGCACAATCGTCTCGTTTTTCTTGCAATGCATCATCATCGGAGTAGTAGTTCTGATTCCGCTGCTGTTCACTCAGGCGTTGCCGGCGAAAGAACTGACCACGTTGCTAGTGGCGCCGCCACCGCCTCCGCCGCCTCCGCCTCCGCCAGCCGCATCTGCTCCGGTGAGACATGCGGCCGTGAAGGTGGAAGACACGTCAGCCCTCAGGACGCCCACGTCTATTCCTAAACAGGTAAAGATGGTGAAGGATGAGCCGCAACAGGCCGAAGCGCCTCCTTCCGCAGTAGCCGGCGTGGTTGGTGGTGTTCCCGGGGGAGTTGCTGGTGGACAAGCTGGCGGCGTTTTGGGTGGCGTGCTTTCGAGTACCCCCGCTTACGTTCCACCGAAACCTAATGTGCAACGCGTGCGTGTGTCACAGGGCGTGACCGCTGGATTACTCACGAAAAAGGTTCAACCGGATTATCCGCCCCTGGCCAGACAAGCACGTATTCAGGGTTCTGTCGTCCTTAAGGCGGTTATCAGCAAAGCGGGAAAGGTTGAAGGGCTGCAGGTCGTCAGTGGCCATCCTATGCTGACGTCCGCCGCTCTGCAAGCGGTCAAACAGTGGCAATACAAACCGTACATTCTCAACGGGCAGCCTGTCGAAGTGGAAACCAACATCACCGTGAACTTCACCCTGGCGGGAGCTTAGAACAGCCAGGACAAAAGAAAAGGCCATGGATCCGAAGATCTGTGGCTTTTTCGCCTTCGCCCAACTGTTCTTTCGCCCAAGTATTCGAATGTCTGCGACTGCTCCGCGCGGCCTTTACCTCTGCTCCGAATGATCGCCGCCCAGCGTGTGCTATGACGCCGCCCGTTTAGCACACAAGCAGCTGTTCTGACTTTCTGTAGAGACGGTGCTTGCAACCTCTCCTCTCAGCCTAAGTTGGACCTCCGACTACGATAACCAAAAACAAAGGGCAGCCGTTAAGGCTGCCCTTTATACTTAAGAGATAACGTGTCTACTGCTGCGACCTGGTCGTCGGTCGGCGGTGCACCGGCTTCTTCGTCGTCTTGGGAGCCGCTTTGGTGAGCAAGGCCCCCTTATCCAATGTCATGACGAAGGGGCTTGCCGTATAAGAGGCGGGTGTCCCCTCAAAATCGAGCGTGGCTCCATCTTTTGGCATAAGCCGCGCGGGAATTGTTCCCGTCATGTTCAGGATGATGTCGGCGCGCTTCTGATCGATATCGTCCTGGCTGGCTGCGATCTCGATCTTTTCGGGCGTGGCGTGAATCACCTGCCCTTCCATCTGCAGGGGGATGTTCTTGATCGCATTCCATACCACGTCGGCATCGGGCTGGGCGCCGGCAGACAAGACCAGTTCCCATTCGGCGAAGCTCATATCTTTCGGCGTCTTGCTCTTCACCAGATCGGCAGCCTGCTGAGCCGGAGTGGGCGGAATGTATTGCGTAATAGCGAAGCCGGCAGGCGGAGTAGGAGACGCCTTGGCTGCCGCCATCACGTCGGTCCAACCCTGGTCGGAACCGTGGAATTTCGTGTACTGCGATTTTCCGTACTTCTCGATCTGCTGAGCCAGTTGCGGACTGGGAGCGATATTCGCTGCCCGGGCCGCGTACCAGGCACCGTTGACCACATCAGGAGGATTCGACTGTAAATAGGCCAGGGCTAGGGGATAAACAATGCTGAAATCGGTAGGGCTAACGTCCGCCGCCGTCTTCAGATTGGTTTGCGCAGTCGGATAATCCTTGTTCTGCAGGGCTGCAATGCCGACTGCACCACTGAAAATGCCGCCCATTTCCCTTTTTAGTTTCTCGTAATCGGCATCCGACATGCCTTCCGGCTTGGCGAACTTCTGCAAGGCTTGCTGACCCTGCTGGCCATACTTCTGCGCGTCGGCCAGGTTCTGCTGCGGATTCTGTCCGGCCTGGGCAGCGGCACGCCGAGTGTAAGCAAGGAGAGCCAGGGCACGCACGTTGTCGGGATTAACTTGCAAGAGGCGCTGCGCGGCGTCGTTCATCTTGTCGCCGTTGCCCGTCTGCTGGTAGGCGATCATCAGGGCTTCCAGCGCGTCTTCCTTCATGACGCTCTGTGGATATTGCTGTAGAAATGCTTCCAGGCCGCTGATCTTGGCGGCTGGGTCAGTCTGCTGAATAGCGCCCACATAGGCGTTGTACTCAGCCGGATTCTTGATCTCTTTCTTCTGTTGTTGTGGCGCTGGTTGCTGACCAGCGGCCGGTTGACCAGCCGCGGGCTGACCAGTTGCCTGCCCGCCGGCAGGCTGTGTCTGCGGTTGCGCTTGCGGCTGTGGAGTACTCTGGCTCACCGCCATACCCGCCAACAAAAGCACAATCGTCACTAGCGTTTTCTTCATCGATATAACTCCTGTGATTTTTCGGGAAACAGCGACGACGACCTGTCCGGGATTACCCAAGCCAAATACTCCCGGCACTCTTCTTCAGCGGCCTCGGCCTCCGCTCAAGCGACAGGCTCGCGAAATTCCGCATGCTCCGGAAACGATTCAGCACACGCAATTTCCCGGTGTGCCGGATTATAGAGAGGTACATCACCGTATGGCAAGCAAAGTAAATAGGAAGTCCGTTCCCCTTCAGTCAGATGCGGAAATTCCCATTTCCGGATGGTTCGGCTGCTGGGAATGGGAAGAAAGGATGACAGATTAAGATGGTGCATGATTCTTCATTGACGAACCAGGTGGCTGTCGTGACCGGCGCGGGACGCGGCATTGGCGCTGCCATCGCCCGCAAGCTAGCTGCCTTGGGCGCTACCACGGTACTCTGCGGCCGCACCCGTTCTCACCTGGAAACTACCGCCAAGGCAATCGCCGGAGCTGGTGGTAAGGCCGACATCGCCGAATGCGACGTTAGTGATCTGCGATCAGTCGAGCAACTCGCCTCTCAGGTACAAACCAATCATCGCCGCCTTGATTTCCTGGTGAACAACGCTGGGATTGGGGGGTTCGGCGGCCCGCTCCATCAACTGCCGCCTGACGTCTGGGACCAGATCCTCACTACCAACCTGCGCGGGGTGTACTACACTATCCGTTCGTTTGCACCCATGATGATTCAGGCCAAGGGTGGCCACATCATCAACATCTCTTCCCTGGCCGGAAAGAACGCTTTGCCCAATGGCGCGGCCTATGCTGCTTCCAAATGGGGCCTGAATGGCCTCAGCTACTCTGTTGCAGAGGAGCTTCGTACGTACAATATTCGCGTATCGGTAGTCTGCCCCGGATCGGTCAACACCGAATTAGGTCCGCATGTGGGAAAAGATGCGCGCAAGATGCTGCAACCCGAGGATGTCGCGCACGCAGTGGCGACCCTGGTAACGCAGGCGCCGCAATCATTCATTAGCGAGATCCTGCTGCGGCCGACGCAGAAACCGTGATCCAGGCAGGACGAACTTTGCTAGCCCGCCAGACGAGGGGCGGCTGGGCTTACATATTCTCAACCACAGACCGGAGAGGGACAGATGCCCGCGCACCTGTCCTGCCGAGCAAAGCGCGGCCCTACTTCTTGAACAGGTTCTCGAATGCCTTGCGGGCGTCGTCCACGCGCGCCGCGCTGGTGGAGGTTTCTTTTTCTAGCATCACGCGCATCGCATAAAACTTGCAATCGTTTTTCGCGTCTTTGCGCGGGATTCGTTCAGAGATCGGCTGCGTGCACTCAAAGCGACTCGCAGGATCAAAGTGCGTGCACTGCTTGCAGGAATGCAATTCGAACCCGCACTTCGGACATTGTCCCGCAGGTTCGGTGAAAGCCTGCAGCACCGTACCGCACTGAGCGCAGCGCGAAACCGTGCGATTGGCCGCCATTTGCAGGGGCCGCGGGCCGAAGGTGTTGTCCCGGCTCGGCGGACGTTCCCCGGATTTGTTCCGTGGTTCCTCTTTCCTGTCCATGTACCCGGGTTGTCTATATTTCCGGTCTGACAAGTGGCTCCTCCTGCCTGTAATTGTCTCCCCAGCAGCAAGGCTTCACAAGCCCCTTTGCGGGTCTCGGGTGTCCGACCTGAGATCTTGGGATTCAGCAATATTCGGCTAAATGGTTTTCCTGACCAGCTGGCTAAGATCTGAGACCCATCTTATTTCTGCGGATTGCTGATTGGCTCTGGACTGGGCGCGGAAACAGGCGAGATTGGAGTGCTGGTGGGCGCACTGCGATCAATCGTGCCGGTGGGAGGGATATGCTCCGCAGTCGGCTGCAACGGACTGGTCATAGCGCTTTCTGGGTTCAGCAGATGATCATTGCTGGGTCCGAGCCCAAGTTTTATGAGTGCTCGCGAGTCAGGAACGACCTTCGTCTGCCAGCCATTGGCAGCCTGAAAGCGAACCATGGCGTTTTGCGATCTCTGGTCCCAGACTCCGGTGGGCTCACCGGTGAGATAGTGCTCGCGAATCAGGGCTGTCTGAACCTGCCGTGCACGCTCAGAATCCATCCTTTGCTGGCCGCGTCGCCAGCTCGTCTTTTTGGTTCGTTTTCCTTTGCGTGAACCGACACCTGTTTTCCCTGATTTCGAAGATTTGGACGAAGACACCGGTTTCGCCGAACTTGCCTTTGGCTTGGCAGGCGACTCTGCACTACTAGAGCCGAAACACAGCGCGACTGAGAGCAGCAGCGCTGCCGTCCATTTGACCAGGGTCTTCATGGGGACTGACAACTCCATAAGCAATGCAGCCTCGTAGGATGCCGGATTAGGGTCGCCCGGCAAAGAAATGCCCAGTGGAGGCTGGCATTGGAATGATGTCTGATCCACGATTCCAATGCCAGTCCAAAAAGGCTCATTCGCGGTTACGGAAGTGTACCAGCGAGGAAAATGGTACCGTCCTGCGGGCCAGCACCCCTCGGACGTACAAGAAAGACGACGTCCTGTCCGCTCTTGAGGCTGGACTGAACTTTGTTGAAATCGTCCTCATTGTTGACCGGCTGCTTATTGATCTCCAGAACCACATCACCGCGATTCAGGCCGACGTCATCGGCAAACGAACCCGGTTTCACGTCCTGGACAATTACCCCCTTGGCCGGAACCCCTAGACGGTCAGCCATGTCAGGAGTCAGGCTGCGTACCGTGATGCCGAATTTGCTCGGCTTGGGCGTGTTGTCTTCCTGTCCCTCTTCTTCTTCGCCGAGGCGAGAGGCAAACAGTTTGGCCCGATCGGCGATTGTGACCGTGGTCTCCTGCTTCTTGCCGTTACGGACAAAACCGATATTTGCCTTGGAGTTCGGCTTCCGTCCCGCGATGTCGGAGACCAGTTCGTCTCCGTTCTTTACCGGCTTATTGTCGATCGAAATGATGGTGTCACCGACTTTTAGACCTGCCTGATCAGCCGGACTTCCGGCCACCACGTTGGAAACGGTCACGCCGGACTGCACGCCATAGACGCGCGCGACGGCCGGGTTCTGCTGTGCTGTAAATTCAACGCCGATGGAGCCGCGAGCAACACGATGCTCGGGGCCGATGAGCTGGTTATAGACATTTACTACGGTGTTGGACGGCAATGCGAAGCCTACGCCCGCATAGGAACTGGTTTCGGTCAGAATCGCGGTGTTAATCCCGATTATCTCTCCTGACATATTGACCAGAGGGCCGCCAGAGTTGCCAGGGTTGATGGCCGCGTCAGTCTGAATGAACGACTGGAATTGTCGTCCAGGAACGATGTTCCGGCCTTTGTAGGAAACAATACCCGCAGTGACGGTAGCATTGAGGCCGAACGGGCTACCGATGGCCAGCACCCAGTCGCCGACCTGCATACTGTCAGAATTTCCCAGCTTAGCAGCGGGCAGGGTTTTATCGACATCAATCTTGATGACCGCCAGATCTGTTTCCTGATCGGTGCCGATCACCTTGGCATCGTGCTGAACCGTCGGAGGATCATCGAAGAGCCTTACACGCACACGATCGGCTTTCTCGACTACGTGGCGATTGGTGACAATGTATCCCTTATTGTCAACAATAACGCCGGATCCCAGGGAGCGCTCGCGAATACCGCTACCACCGCCGGGACCGCCCGGTACGCCCTGGCCGCCGCCTTGTCCCCCAAAGAAGCGATTGAAAAAATCTTCAAAAGGATTGTCCTCATCACCACCACCCTGATCATCATTCGGGTTCCCGGGGCGCAGACGCCGGTGCGGATTCTTGATGACGGATTCCGTGTTGATGTTCACAACGCTCGGCTCGAGTTGCTTGGCAATTTGCGAGAATGCGTTCGAAAGCTCTCGCGGCGCGGGCACGCTGAGGGGCGTAGCGTCAGAAGACTTGTTCTGCGCTTCCTTCCCTTTTACTCCAACAGAGATCAGTGTGCCGATCAGGATACCAACGGCCAAGGTGAGCAAAATACTGACCGCATAAGCAAGACGATTTGCTTTCAGGCGAACCCAGAAAGCGCTAGCGCGCGGGTCCATAGATTGACTTCCCTCCCAAAATTAACGCGACCTTAAATTATACCTGTCGCCGCGAGCCCACGCTCCGGTGTTCCGCTTGGAAAAAGATGACAGTGGCGTGAGGAGAGGTTTTCCGGGCATGTTTCCAGCCGAAGACTCAAGGATCGGATTACTTTCGGCATCGCGTAGGTGTTGCCGAGTGCGCCCTGAGGGTCAGCAGAAAAATCAGATCCCGCCGGCAAAAACAGCCAGAAACAATCCTGTATAGGCTGCGACCACCAGCACCACCAATAACGAGCTAAAGGCAAACACAGTCAAAAGATCGAAGGGGCGGGCTACGCAACAGACGATCAGCTCAAATAGCCCAGCAATTTCAGCTACCCCCAGTAGCGGGAACAGGATAATAGCAATAACAGTAGCGTGCTGCAGGAAAGGAGTGATCACCAGATAAGCGAGCGCGGGAAGAAAGGCCAGAGCCGGGATGATGGCAAGCGGCGCTCCGATGAATACCAGGCGCTTCCGCTGCCTCCAGTGCATGGGCGAAGTTTAACAGGGTCCTCGGATTCGCCTCGGGCCCAATTTGAAACAAAGAAGCGTGAGAATGCCCGCTTCGAAGCCTCAGGCCACCTGTGCTCGGGCGGCAAAGAAGGAGATCACCTTTTCGGCCGTCACATCATGGAAATCTTTGATGACCCAGTTTGCGCCATGTTGTCCCAGTGGACTACCAGTACGGTCGACGCCGAGCACGAGACCAAATCCGCCATTTCGGCCCGCCTCCACCCCGGCAATCGCATCTTCCGCTATGCCGGCCCGCTCGGGGACCGGCGACGCGACCAACTCCGACAGGCACCGCAGAAAGATATCGGGCGCAGGCTTTCCGCGGAGATGGCGTTGTTCGCTGACATTGCCGTCTACCACCGCTGCGAACAAGTCAAGAATCCCGCACTTCTTGAGAATGGGGATGGCATTCTTGCTGGACGAAGCTATTCCCACGCGAATGCCTCGAGTTCGCAAATCCTCGACCAATCTAACGGCCTCATGATCGTAATCCACCCCCACCTCATCGACCTTCTTCTTGAATAGTTCATCTTTTCGATTGCCCAGCGCAGTTATCGTCTCGGACGTGGGAGGATCATCGGCGTGCCCGAACGGAATCTGAATGCCCCGAGAAGCGAGAAAGCTCGCTACACCGTCATAGCGTGGTTTCCCATCCACATATTTCAGATAGTCGGTTTGGCTGTCGAAGGCGACGAAGGGAACGCCCAGCCGCCGAGAACGCTTCTGGAGATAGGAATCGAATAGCTCTTTCCATGCAGCGGCGTGCACACGAGCTGTAAACGTGATTACGCCATCCAGATCGAAGATCATCGCGTCTGGGCCATTATTCAAGATGATGCTCCTGGATCATTCGCTTGCCGAATACAGCAACAGCACTGGGCACCCGGCGGAGCGAACTACCACTTTGGTGGCGCTCTGCGGCATGTCCGCCTTGCCATGCCAGGCCATGACGACCAGGTCTGCCTGCCGCTCGCGGCTAACCTGCGCTACCTCCGATCCGGCCTGACCTCCGGTTACCACTAATTTGAACGAGACGGACGATGCCGGAGCGCCCAGCGCTAACATGCGATTCATGAATTCATTTGCCCAGCTCGGCCACTCGTGCTGCGGTTGATCGATGTAGCGAGGCGCGGGCATGCTTCCGGGCTCCTGCGGGTAACGATCACCGCGTGCTGCAACATGTATGGCGATCACCGTGGCGCCAGCCCGTTGCGCGATCTCCGCGGCAGGCGCTGTCGCCAGATCCGAAGTCGGCGTGCCGTCATGGGCCAGCAGAACGCGCCTTATGCTCCAGGGCTGCTCGCTGCGCTCGGCGATAACCACGATCCGCTCCGGGGTCCCCGCCAACACCGCTTCCGTTACCGAGCCAAAGCAGTCTGGACCAATGTGGTGCCCGGTATTGGTGCACATGACAATGAGGGATCGCTTAAGGTGCCGGGCGGCGTTCAGAATGGCTTCGGCCGCATCGCCGCACTGCTGGTCAAGAACCGCTCCGTGCAAGTCCTCGTCTGAAAGTCCGAGGCGCTCAACGGCTTCGCGCGGGGAATAGGCATGTTCTGCAGCATAGAGCACGTGCAACGTGGCTCGGTACAGTCGTGCCAGGTAGCGTCCAACCGGGATTGCACGACGACAGGATGCGCTGCCGTCGAGAGGGAGGACGATGTTGTGTACCGAACTCTGGGCTTCGGTCGCATTGTGCAGAGCGTCGTGCCATTCGGGTAAGGCGGCGGCCATTGTGCACCTCCTTCTTAAGAATCCACCCTGTGCCAGGATGCCCACCCGGTATCGGCTCGCTCAGCTGCGTACGCATGACCCGGAGTGGCAACAGTCTCCGCATTCCCGACGCGCAATTTGAGTGGCCCGTCGCCGGCTAAAGAGATCTCGACCCGTTGATGTGCGATTGCTATCCGCAGCTGACGCCCGCGCCACTGGAATGGAAAGGAAAACTTCTGCCAGTGTTCGAGCAAATGAGGAGAGAGACTGAGCCCATCCGCTTGCGTCTGCAGCCCGGCAAATCCAAAAATTACCGCCTGCCAAAGGCCACCGATTGCGGCGGCATGGACGCCGCCGGCAGCATTGCCCATATTGTTGCCAAGATCGATCTCCGCGGCCTGTTTCAGGTAATGCCTGGCCAGTTCCTTCTCGCCTAACCTGGCTGACACCAAGGCATGCATAGATGGACTCAATGAACTTCCGTGCCCGGTACGCGGTTCGTAATAGCGGAAATTGGCCACGCGCACATCCGCAGGAAGGTGGTCCCACAACAGGTACAAAGCCATGACTACATCGGCCTGCTTTACGACATTGGTGCGATTAATGCGTTCATGGCCCAGGATGACGTCCATAGCGGCGGTGCGGGGTTCGAACTGCTTCAGGTCAATAGGCTCTTTCTGGTAGTACCCTTCGAATTGCTCGAAAAGTCTTGTGTGCGGATCAAAGATCGTGAACATCGCATCGGCCAGCCTCAGCCAGCTTGACAGTTCCTTGTCTGACAGGCCTAGGCGGCCAGCAAGTTCCTGCCATCGATGCGGTCTCGTTTGTTGCAGCCATTCAGCAGATTCGGCGCCGCGTCGCAGGTTGCAGGCGGCCAGCAGGTTGGTATACGCGTTGTCGTCAACGTTCTCGTGATATTCATCGGGTCCGATCACGTGCCGAATGTGGTACTTACCGTCGCTTTCTATAATGCCGCGGCTCGCCCAGAATCGGGCGGTCTCTATCATGATTTCGGCTCCGAAATCACTGAAAAAGTCGTCATCACCAGTGGCTTGCCAGTACTGCCATACCGCGTACGCGATATCTGCCGTGATATGGATCTCCATGTCACCGTTCAGGACAGGTATCACTTCACCATTGGGAGCAATCACGGCCCGGGGAGTGGTTTCCTCGCCTGTATCGGCTGACTCCCACGGATACATGGCGCCGCGAAAGCCCTCACTGTGCGCCTTCGCCCGGGCAGCCTCCAGGGTGTGGTAGCGGTATGTAAGCAATGCTCGCGCCGAGGGCGGATCCGTGTAGGTATAGAAAGGCAGCATGTAGATCTCGGTATCCCAAAAGACGTGACCTTTATAGGCCTCACCCGTCAGGGCTCGGGCTCCGATAGAAACACGCGTATCCTCGGGATTGGCTGCGCTGATCAGGTGGTACTCTGCAAACCGCAGGGACTTCTGGAGAGCCTCGTCGCCGACCACCTGAACATCGCTGTACTTCCAGCGTGAAGTCCACGCGTTCTCATGCTCCGTCACCGCCGCGGAGATGTTGCTGGGTAGTACCCGATTGACGTGAGCCACGGCAGCGTCGAGCGGCTCTGCAGTATCCCTCGACGAATAAACAGAAACCACCCGGTGAAGGTGACATTCCGTACCAACTGCTGCTCTCAGTTGAAAACGTTCGACAATATGACGCTGATCGGTCTCGATCTGGCGCTCGCCCACGGTTGCACTAGAGGTAAGTAGCTGACTCGCAGCTCCGAACGCGATCTCGACCTCACGCCCCGGACAAGTTAAGGCCAAGGTCAGAACGTTGGGCCGCTCAGGATTGCGCCTTGCTTTCCACGGCGGCAAGGGGGCAGGAAGTGCGCTGGGAGGAATTTCGATAGAACTCTCGAATCGCAATGTGGCGCTGTAGTTCTCGGCCGATACGATCACCGACTGCAACAGCAGGTGCCGGTCCGCCAGGGAGGCGAGTCGGAAAGCCAGCAAACGGGTAATGCGCCCGTTCTTGTCGCGGTGCCGCCATTCCCGCCACAGCACGCCTCGCGCAAAGTCGAGGATCCGGCGATGCTCCAGAATCTCTCCATCCTGCATGCTCAGGGGGTGCTCGTCGATCCACACCCGCACTCCGGTCCAATCCGGCAGAGTCATCAACTGCGGGATACTTCCGGGCTTGTCCAGGTGCTCGAAGATGCCGGCCAGAAATGTCGCCGGCGCGGACAATGGACTGCCTTCTGCCAGGGAGCCGCGGTTGCCAATGTAGCCGTTGGCGATTGCAAATAAGGACTCAACCTCGTGTTCGCGAGCGAGCGTGAAACCTTCCTCGACCAGGAGCCAGGGGCGATCCGAGATTCGGAATAGCGCTGCTGGAACCACAAGCCTCGCGGGATGGCCGGCATCGCCCGCTTCGGGCCGATACAACACTGTTTCCTGGGTATCTAGCTTGAAGGATGTGGCCGAAAATTCCATAAACAACCTGTTTGTTTCGGGTTTTAGCCGCTCCATTCGCCCCGAGTGGGCTTCGGCTTCACTGACACACTGTCTTGGAATGATCCGGGGAAGATACGCGCCACTCCTCAGACCCAGCTTTGAGATGTACGGGTTGCGAAAGCATTTGCCTACAATTTGCCCTGTCGTCAAGACAGTTGTGGAAGGAGCAAAGTTCCACCGCTTTCTCTCCACAAAAAATCGCCAGGTTCTCTGCTCGCAATCCCACCTCCCTGCATCCAAAGGAAGAGAAGAGCCAAGTCGTCGGATGAGGGGCAGGATGGTACTTCGCGAGAATTGGGCGACTCAGGTAACTGCGCAGATGGCCTTAGTAGCTGGTTCCGTTCTGCTCACTTTTGGACAACAGGCCACGCCGGCACCGCGCCTGACAACCGACACAATCGTGGAACGAATGATGACCACGAGGGCACATCAGGCCCGGCAACTGCAGGCCTTAGATGTAGTTCGCGACTATCGCATTGACTACAGCGGTTTTGGTGGGACGCGGCACGCGGAAATGCAGGTTATCAGCTCCTATGTGTCCCCAGATAAAAAAGACTTCCGCGTACTGTCGCAAAGCGGTTCGAGGTTTCTGCTCGATCATATCCTTAGCAAGCTCCTGGACAGCGAAAAGGATTATCAGTTGGATGAGGCCGATTCGGACCTCAGCCCACGCAATTATCAATACAAGCTGCTCGGGACAGAGCAGGTCGCTGGCAACGACGCTTACGTGCTCGAGATCAATCCCCGGCGAAAAGCTAAGTACCTGTGCCGGGGAAAGATCTGGGTCAATTCTCGAGACTTTGCCATCATCAGACTCGAAGGCGAGCCCGCCAAAAATCCCTCTTTTTGGGTGAGCCACACTGAGATGGCCAACACTTATCAGAAGGTGGGTGACTTCTGGCTACCGGTTCACAAGGACGCCACGACCGACGTTAGGCTGGGAGGAAAGGCCGTCCTGGCCATTGATTTCTCCGGTTACCGGATCACCCAAAATCCCAACAGTGCTTTGCAAGCCTCCTCCTGGACGATTTGGGGACTCCCGCGGCCGGATGCTGCGCAAGCCGATCAGCGCTGACCCCCCCGTTCGTTCTAGCTAGGTGCAGGTGCGTAAGGTCGGATTACGACATTTTAAGCGCCGGTCTCTTTACATCGCCGCGCAAACCTGAAATCATTTCCGGTCACAAAATCCGCTGCGAGGTCGAATGGAACTATGGCTCTGCCAAGTCGTCTGACCCTGGCTGTATTGTTGCTTCTTCTTAGTATTCCCCCAATAACAGCTCAGCAGGGGCCCCGCACGAAAAAGTCACGTCCGCAGCCTGCCGCCGAAGCCCCGCAATCGCCGACCCAGGAGACACAAATCGTGACGGCGAGAGCAGCAGGCACACAAACGGCTGACGAGGAGGGCCGCACCCTTCTGCCTTTGAAGATTTCAAAGACGATCTCTTTCCGGGAGATCGGGCCGGCCATTTCCGGCGGCCGTGTGCCAGCGGTCGCCGGTGTTCCCGGCCAGCCTTTTACTTACTACGTCGGAAGCGCTGATGGGGGACTCTTCCGTACGAACGATGGCGGAATCACCTGGAAAGCTCTGTTTCAGCATGAAACCGTTTCCTCCATCGGAGAGGTTGCTGTCGATCCTAGCAACCCGGATATCGTTTGGGTGGGCACCGGAGAGTCCAAGGCTCGCAACGACGTCTCCTTCGGCAACGGCGTATACCGCTCCACCGATGGCGGCACGCATTGGAAGCACATGGGACTGGACGCTACATCCCAGATATGCCGCATTCTTGTTGACCCGCATTCTTCCGACATTGTGATCGTAGGCGCAATGGGGAGTCCCTGGACGGACAGCCCGGATCGTGGTGTCTATCGCACCACGGATGGCGGCAAGACCTGGCAGAAAGTGCTTTATGTAGGAGCGAGTGTTGGCATCTCCGACCTCGCGATGGATCCCAAAAATCCCCAGGTACTATATGCCGGCACATACCGCTACCGCCGCACTCCGTGGAACTATTCCGATGGCGGTCCAGAGGACGCGATTTATAAATCCATCGACCAAGGCCAGACCTGGACGCGCCTCTCAGGACGCGGTTTACCAAAAGATCCGGTCGGCCGGATTGGACTGGCGATCGCGCTGAGCTCACCTAACGTGGTTTACGCAGTAATAGGCTCAAACGAAGGCGTAGTCTGGCGCTCCGACGACTCCGGCGAGCATTGGACCATGGTCAGCAAGGATCAGGAGGCGGATGCTCGCCCCTTTTATTTTTCACGAATCGCGGTGGATCCAAAAACACCCGAGCACGTCTTCGCGCTTTCCAATGACTTGATGGAATCGAAGGACGGCGGCAAGAGCTGGAAAGCAATTGCCAAACAGACACACGTCGATATTCACGCCATGTGGATTGATCCTCAGGGTAGCGGCCGCATTATCGAAGGCAACGACGGGGGCGTCATTCTGTCGCGCGATAACGGCGTGCACTGGGCCTTTCTCGACAATATCGCCATCGGTCAGTTCTATCACGTCTACGCCAACACTGAGCGACCGTACCTGGTTTGCGGAGGATTGCAAGACAACAGTGCCTGGTGCGGACCCGGCGCTACCCAGGACAAGAAAGGAATTCTGGATCGCGACTGGTTTGCTCTGAACGGAGGTGATGGTATCCACGCCATTCCCGCTCCAGACAATCCCAACCTCATTTACAACAGCACCCAGAATGGCGCGCTGATGGTCTTCGATCGCGCCACCCAGCAAGCGCACGATATCGCGCCTTTCGCGCGCACATTCACGGGCGGGGGAATCGCCGACCTGCCCTACCGTTTCAACTGGAATGCCGGATTCGCCGTATCACCAGCCGACCCGGCTGTGATCTACCAGGGCGGCAATGTGCTTTTCCGCAGCCAGGACCGGGGACACACCTGGCAGCCAATCAGCCCTGATCTGACGCGCAATGACAAAGCCAAGCAGCAAGGCTCGGGTGGATCGATCATCCAGGACAATTCAGGGGCCGAGGCGTATGACACCATCCTGACGGTTAGTTTGGCTGAGAAAGACCCGAACGTGATTTGGGTCGGAACCGACGATGGGCAATTGCAGATTACCCGTGATGGCGGCGCGCACTGGACCAACGTCTCGGCAAAGCTACCGGGATTGCCGGAATGGGGCCGAATCGAGAGCATCGATGTGGCCTTGGACAATCCAGGGCAGGCGGTTATCGCAGTCAATCGCCACTATCTCGGCGACTTCAAACCCTACCTGTTCCGCACAACCGATTACGGCGCCAGCTGGTCTGCGATAGCGGGTGACCTGCCTCAGAACATTTACGCGCACGTTGTCCGCCAGGATCGTCACAACCCGCACATGTACTACGCTGGTCTCGAAAACGGCGCTTATGTTTCGTGGGATGACGGAACCCATTGGTATCTCATGGGCCTGGGCCTGCCCAACAGCGCCGTCTACGATCTTTATATTCAGCCGCAAGAAAACGATCTGCTCGTGGGAACCCATGGGCGGTCCATCTGGATATTCGACGATCTGACTCCCTTCGAGCAGTACACTTCCGACCTCGGCAGCCGTCCTCTTCATCTGTTCCCGATTCGTTCAGCTTTGCGCTTTTGGCCCTGGTCGCAAGTCGAATGGCTTGGGGACGGCGCTTTTTACGGCAAGAATCCTAACTATGGAGCGGCTATAAACTACTACGTCGGCGAAGGCGGCAAAGACCCCGGCAAGGTTGTCATCACGGACTCCCAGGGCAAGGTGGTACGAACCTTGGAAGGACTGCGGGATTTGGAACGCGGAGAAGAACCGCCGGAGGAACAAGCTTCCGCCAATACGACAGCCACATCGCAGCAACCGGAAAACAAACAAGCGCGCCCGGAGGCGCAGGAGAGCCGGCCTGCCACCGCCGCGGTTCCCAGCCAGGCGCAACAACAGGTTGCTGCCAAGCCTGCGCCTGGAACAGCAGAAAAAGCTGAACCGCCAAAGCAAACTCCCTGGGTTCCGGTCGAACCGGGACTCCATCGAATTTATTGGGACCTACGCGCCCAGGGACCAGTGCGTTGGGAACATACCGAAGAATTTAAAAAAGGCCCCAAGAGCGGAGCCATGGTTACGCCAGGCGAATACACCGCGGCCATCACTGTGGGCGGGCAGACTATGACGGAAAAATTCCAGGTCGTGAATGATCCGCGCTCGCACGTCTCCGCCCCCGACCTGCAGGCGCAATATGAAACGGCTGAGGCGGCAGTTCACAAGCTATCCCAACTTGATACTGCGCTCAACAGACTCGATGCCATGCGCTCTCAGGTGAATGCGTTGCAGCAAGCGGTGAAAGGAACGCCCGACGAGCAGCCGGTCAAAACCTCAGCCGAAGCGATCGAAAAAGAGATGACTGCGGTCCAGGAAAAGATCACCAGCAATCCTGAGGCACAAGAATCCACACTGCGCAAGCCTTTAGCAGTTCGTGAATACGTTGGGGGCTTGCATAGGCTTCTGGAAGACAGTGATCAGGCGCCGAACAAAGCTGCACTGGATGAGCAGCAGCGCATCGATAAGGACTACAAGGTCGCGATTGAATCGTTCAATCGCTTTCTGACAACCGCTGCGACATCGTTCAATGAAGCCATGTCACAGCGGAAGCTTCCGGGCGTGATCGTGGGAGGAGCGATCGAACCATAGGTGACCGATATTAGTGGCGGCTCGGCAGACGTTCGCGACAGGCACTGCCGGGAGTCTATTTGGCTTTCGCCTCGTACTCTGAGATCAACTTTCGGAATTGCTGAGAGTCTTTCAAGCTGGCCAGTTCAGGATCATTGACCGCTTCGGCGGCTGGGTAACCTTTTTGAAAGGCTTCGCGCAAGGCCTTCAGCGCCTCGGCTTGTTTGCTGCCCAGTGCATAGATCTGGCCTTCCATGTAGATCAACTCCAGGTTGGAAGCATCGATAGTACGAGCCTGCCGTATGTACTGCTGCGCCTGAGAGGTGTCGCCCTTCTTGGCGTAATAAAGAGCCAAGTCGGCCATGGTTGCCGCGTCGCGCGGATTAACTTGCAATTGGCCATAAGCCAGCGCAATCGCCTTGTCATAGGTGGCCGCCGCTTCCGACCCGCGCCCGGACGCGCGGTATGCGTCGGCTAGATTTCCCATCAATTGCTCATTCTTCGGGCTAAGAGCTACAGCCTGCTCAAACATCTTGACCGACTCATCGTTCCGGCCGAGGAAAAAGTACGCGGTACCGAGGTTGGAATAGATATCGGCGTCGGGTTGAAGTGCGAGAGCCTTCTGGAACGACGGAATGGCTTCGGCCCACCTCGCCTGGCGGAAGTACGTGGCGCCAATATTCGCGTAGGCAGTCGCGTTATCGGGAGACATCTCAGTGACCCGCTGATATTCCTGCAGCGCTTTATCCGCGTCCCCAAACTGCAGGTAGGCGCTACCCAGATTGTTATGGTTGTACCAGTAGTAAGGATTAGCCGCGACGGCGCTCTGATAAGCAGCCAAGGCCTCCTGTTTGCGTCCACTCGCTTTGTAGGCGTCCCCCAGCCGGCGATACGCCTCGTCGGAATTCGGAGCCAACGCTAAGGCGCGCTTCAATTCCTCGATGGATTCATTCGACTTTCCGGTTGTGCTGTATACGCTGCCCAGCGCAAGGTGTACTTCCGCCAGACGCGGATTCAGCCGCTCGGCCTGTTGCGCCGCCAGCAGCGCCTTCTGCGCCCACATCGCATCTTTCGTGTTCTTGTACATTCGCAGGCTTGCATCCGCAATTCCGGTATAGGCGAGGGCAAAGTTCTTGTCGTTATTCAGGGCTAAATTGAAAAAACGCACCGCGGTCTGTGCGTCTTGTGCTCCATGGTTCCCATGCAAGAGCGTGCGCCCCTGCAAATACATGTCATAGGCGGTGACGTTCTCGGTAGGATGAGCCGCGGTGCGAGCCTCTTCTTCATTGCTGGGCTTCAATTCCAGCGCGCTGACGACGGAACTGTATGCCTGATCTTCCAGGGTAAGCAGATCCTGAGGTACTCCAGAGAACTCTTGCGTCCATACCCGTTCCCCGGTTGACACATTCTGCAGATCTAAGGTGATACGGAGCTTGTCGCTATTACCTTGGATTGTCCCTTCCAGGATGAGGTTTACACCGAGGGCGCGCGCTACCTTATCGAGAGGCTGATTGGTGCTGGCAAATTTTTCCGCCGCCGTCGAGGACGCAAGGTGCACTTCATGCAATTGAAAAAGCTTTGCCGACAGAGCTTCGGCAACTCCTTCGGCCACGTATTCCAAGGGTCTCTGGTCCCCCAGGATGCGAAAGGGTAAGACTGCCAGGTATTTTCCCTTGCTCAAGTCTGGGATTCCCGCGGTGCTCCCAGTGCGGCTCTGCCCGTGAAAGATTATGTTTCCGGTGAACGGAAGAGTCACCACAAAGATCAGCAGCAGAATGAATGCGGCTCCGAGTATCCAGGTGCGCTGCTCGGGGAGCGGCAACGAAATCTGCACCGAGCGCGATGGAGCGGGAGCCAAGCGAGCCAGATCGGAAGGAGCAATGGTCGGATTGGCGTCCCAGGCCTCCAACAGCTGCAAGATCTCGCGGGCGCTGTGGTAGCGCATCCTCGGATCACGCTCCAGGCAGCGGCTTACGATGTTGCTGAGCGCTTTAGGAACCGAAGTATCGACGCTGGACACCGGTGCAGCGCGTTCCTGCGTTCTCTTCATCAAGCTGGCCAGAGCCGTGTCGGCCTTGAATGGAACCCTGCCGCTCAGGAGCTCAAAGAAAATAAGACCGACCGTGAACAAATCGGAGCGCTGATCCAGTTCTGTGCCCAGCGCCTGCTCCGGCGACATGTATTCCAGAGTGCCCACGAGCGCGCCCGTCTGGGTCATTCCCGAGGTGTCCAGCGAACGCGCCAAACCGAAGTCCATGACGACAATTCGCCCTTGCGAGTCGCGCATGATGTTCTGCGGCTTGAGGTCACGGTGAATGACACCTTCCGCGTGTGCGGCTTCCAGAGCCCGGCAAACCTGCTCGATTACGTGAACGGCCTCCCTCGGGGTAAACTTCCCTTCGCGCTTGAGAATCGCGCGCAGATCTTCGCCGTCTACGTATTCCATGGTGATGAACTTGATCCCGTCAGCTTCGCCGAGATCGAAGATTCGCACCACGTTTTTGTGGGTAACATTGCGTGCAAGGATGAGTTCCTGTTTGAAACGCTGCAAGATGGCGGGATTTCCGGCTAATTCGGGCCGGATCACTTTCAGAGCGATTAAACGATCCAATTCCTGATCGCGGGCCTGGTAAACGGCGCCCATACCGCCTTCGCCAAGAACGCGCAGAATGCGGTAGCGCGCCCCCAGCAAGGTTCCTGGCGGGAATAATTGGGCAAAGCGAAGTGAGCTGTCAGAGATGAGTGCGGGGCTAGGCGCTCGACTGGCTAGCGCCGCGATATCGCCCATGGTCATTTCGCTGGAAGATGGCGGCGGCGTTTGCGCGCCGGCACCGACCTGAGGCTCGCCGGCATGCGGACGCCTTACGCCCGGCAGCGTGGGACTCTCAGAATCAGACGGCAGTTTGCCATCATCGACCATGGGTTACCTGCAACGTTGAGGGGGAAGTAACTCTTTTGGCGAGGACGGCCTGGATTGCTGCGCTCACCGGCCATTGGCAAAGCGGCAACTCGACGACCCCAGGGGTCCGATCTGGCTCAGTATACCCCATCCATTTTCATAGGAATATGGCGAAACACAAAAATAATGAATGCGCTATCCCTGAAGCGACAAATGATTGTCAACGCGACTGAGCTGGTCAAAGCGAACTGGAGGGAATACAAAGGATCGAACCAGAACTAAGGGGTGGGTTTCATCCCCGGGCTACGAATTCGCAGGCGTTATCCAAATACGCTTCCCAGAGACAAGGTTGTGAAGGCAGAGCCTGAAGACCGAGTTCGCCCTCGGATGCAGTCCCGCGTTGCCCCGCCCACACCACGAGGAACTCGGCCTTCGTGTTGTTGTATTGGACATCCACCACTTCCCCAGCCCGCAACCGGGGCCGCACGCCATTGAGCTGGATTCCGCCATCGCTGACATTGGTCACGCTGGCAATCTGCGCAAATGGCCGGCAATTCACGTCCAGTCCCCAGATCCGAACGGGGAACGCTGTCGTGACTCTTGGTTGACGGTTGCGGTACATGGTGAGGACATCGTAGGCGACTATGTCCCCTTGGCCAAGGTCACACCGGTTTTCGGACACCGCTCCGACGTAATTAACTGCAGTCACTCAGGCGGGTGATTAAGGTAACCACTCTGAAAGTCTGCCCTCCACACCGAGGGCATAGCGCGCGTGAAGAGGCGTTGCGCCTGAATCCGCCATGCTATGTCGTCGTGTCAAACCTGAGGGCTGCTATTGCGCCCCCTGGGTGGCCGCGGTCGCCTTCACCGGATTGCCTTCAAAATCCCGCACCTCTACTGGACCGATATCTAACTTCTTCAGCTCCGGCTCGATCTTGGCGCGGTCCCCGGCGGCGATCACGACCGCGGTATCCGGGTGCACATACTGCGTGGCAACCCGCTGAACATCTTCGGAGCTGACCGTATTGATCTGTGCCGGGAGGTTGGCATAATAGGTCAACGGTAAGTCATAGGTAAACAGCTCACCGAAGGTGCCGGCGGTCTCTTCGCTAGTCTCAAACCGGCCTGCCAGCGAGAGCGCAAAAGAATCCTTGGCGAACTTCAGTTCGTCGGCAGAAAGCGGCGCGGTGCGGATTCGGCCCAATTCTTTGAAAATCTCGCTCACCGCGGGTGCGGTGACGTCGGTTCGAATCCCGCCACCGGCGACGAAGAATCCCGGACCGCGGCGAAAAACAAACTGCGAGAAACCTCCATACGTGTAACCATGCTCTTCCCGCAGATTCATATTGATGCGGCTGGAGAAAAGGCCGCCCAAGGCATTGTTCATGACTTCGATGGACACATAGTCAGGACTGGAGCGTGGCACGCCCAAACCGCCAGTCAGCACGAAGGTTTGTGGCGATCCCGGCTTATCTACGATGTAAATGGCCCGGTTCGTGGTGGTGTTCACCGTGGGAGGCTGATGTTTCCCACTGGCCCCCTTCCACTCACCAAAATAATGTTGCGCCAGGCTCTGCGCTTCTTCGTAAGTTACATCTCCGGAGAGCACGAGCGCTGCGTTACCCGGTACATAGCCCGTCTGCCAGAACTTCTGCATCTCATCGCGGCTAATGACCTTGTTCGAGTCTTCCGTGCCCAGCTCGCGGTAACCGTAGGGACTGCCCGCACCATAGACTGCCCGCAACATCACTCCAATCGCTAACTGGAACGGCTCATCGTTCAACTGCAGGACTTGGGTTTCGCGCTGCTTGCGGATGCGCTCAATCTCGCTTGGGTCGAATTTGGGGTTGAGCGCCACGTCCGAGAGTAAGTCGAGCGCAGGCCCGATATTCCATTTGAGCGTGTTGATTCCGACGGCAGAGTAGTCCGGGCGTGAATTGGTACGAACCGAAGTTCCGAGCTGGGCTGCATCGTCGGCGATTTGAGGCGCGGAACGGCGATTGGTGCCTTCGGGCAGCATGTCGGCTGTGAACGAAGCCAGCCCGGGACGGTTAACCGGGTTGGCATCGCTGCCCGTGAGAACCACGAGCCGCGCCGAAACAACCGGCAGTGTGTGCTGTTCCGCAAGAACCACGGTTAATCCGTTCGGCAAGGTGAAACTCTGGGCAACAGGAAGAGTCTTGGTTGAAAGCGCTCCCGACTGCGGCGGCTTGTCGCGCCACGACTCATCGGCCATGGTACCGGAGACTGCGCTGGTCTCTTTGCTTTCCTGTTCTTCCTCGCCCTTGGTGCGGGGCGCGTCCTCGATCACTTTTTTTCCCGGTACCCCGTAGACCACCACGCTCGCGCTCGATTTCAGTTCTTTATCAGCAACCCGCTTTAAATCCGCTGTGGTCGCGCGATTGTAACGATCCAAATCTGTCGGCAAGAAACCGGGATTGCCAAGATAGTGGTTATACATGTTGAGGGTGTCGGCTACGCCTCCAAAACCGCCTAGCCGTTCGAGACCCTGAATCCGGCGCGTGACAATTACGTTGCGGGCACGGTCCAGTTCGGATTGGCTGGGACCCTCGGCCAGCAGTTTTGCCAGGTCCTCGTTGATTGCCTTCTCGAGGTCTTCTGGCTTGACCCCGGGCTTGCAGGTCGCTTGCAGTTCAAACACCGATCCCAGCAGCAGGCTTTGATTGGTGACGGTCACATCCTGAGCAATCTGCTTTTCGTAAACCAGGCTCTTATACAAACGGCTCGACTTGCCGCCACCGAGCAATTGCGCCAGTAGATCTGTTTCCGCATCTCCGGGCGTGAAGATCGGCGGCGTCACCCAGCCCATGTATACTCGCGGCAATTCCACCGTGTCCGTCACGATCTCGCGCTTCTCCGCCGCAATTGCCGGGGGCTTAACGGTAATCTTCGGAACCGGCGGCCCCGATGGAATGGATCCGAAGTATTTCTCCACCAGTTCGCGCGCATGTTGCGGATCAATATCTCCCGTAATCGCCAGGCTGGCATTGTTGGGCGAATAATACTGCCGGAAAAATTCCCGCACATCGTTCAAGCGGGCGTTTTCGATATCCTGATGCGAGCCGATCACATCCGCGTAATAAGGATGTGTGGGCGGAAAGAGTTCATGAAACATCCCTTCTTCTACTAACCCGTAGGGCGAATTCTCTACGCTCTGGCGTCGCTCGTTGCGAACCACATCGCGCTGATTGGCCAGCTTCTCGCGATCCAGGGTTCCGAGCAGGTATCCCATACGATCACTTTCCAGCCAAAGCGCCAGTTCAAGCTGATTCGAGGGCAGGGTCTCGAAGTAATTGGTTCGGTCGAAATCGGTAGTGCCGTTGATATCGCTGGCCCCGGCGGCTTCGAGATAGCGGAAGTGAGCCTTCGGCCCGACGTGCTTCGAGCCTTCGAACATCATGTGTTCGAACAGATGGGCAAATCCGGTGCGACCGGCGCGTTCATTCGCCGGACCTACGTGGTACCAGATATTCACCGCCACCAGCGGCAGGCGATGGTCCTCGTAGAGGATCACATCCAGACCGTTCTTCAGCTTGAATTTCTCATACTTGATCTGCGGTAGAGGATTGCTGGTCGCAACCACCTTCGTCGATTTCTGCTGGCGGGCATTGCCGAAGCCCGGCAGCACGATCGCAATCAGCAGACACAAAACCGCGATAAACCGATGGGAACGGTCAGAAGTCGTCATAAGATTCTCCGGGAGAAACGCATCGAAACTGTTTAGACGTGCAACTTCAGATCAGGGAAGCAGCTAGTGCCTGATCGGCGGCCTGCAACCGGATCGTAGATCGCCAAGGACAGGCCTAGTCTAAATCGCCCATGGAACAAGCCCCCGGTCCCCGAGGGTCCCCGCAACTTCCGCATGGACCCGCCGCCGGCATGGAACTGGACTCACCTTTGGCGACCGCGGCAAACACCGAGAGCTGCGGCTCTAATTTCTTGCTATGACACTTGGGACATTCCGCTTTGTCCTTGCCGAAGACCAGGACCTCGAATTCGTGCTTACATTCTTTGCAGACGTACTCAAAAATGGGCATGTTCCCGCCTCTCACTCCCTGAACGGGGCTGCTCCTATTTAAAATGATGGCGTGGGGTCGTTGCAAACCAAAGAGCCATTCCGGGCGCGCCGCTTGCTCCGCGGCGGCCATTGCCAGACGCTGGCTAATTTCTTCCTCCTCCGCCGGCTGAAACTTCCGGCCGCAGAAAAACGTTTGGTGGAAGTCGAGCCGGGTGTTCCCGTGCTCTGTCATTGTCATTGGCAGAACGACCGGTCCGGCGCACTCACGCTTCTGGTCGTGCACGGCCTCGAAGGCTCGAGCGATTCCGGCTACGCTCTGGGCATTGCCGCAAAAGGGTTGGCCGCGGGCATGAATGTGGTTCGCATGAACCAGCGAAATTGCGGCGGCACTAACCACCTTGCGCCAACTCTTTACCATTCGGGGCGCTCACAGGATGTCGCTGAAGTTGCGCGCAACCTGGTCGAAAAAGATGGGATCAGGCGCCTCGCGCTGGTTGGGTTTTCCATGGGCGGAAACCTGGTTCTGAAGTTAGCGGGAGAATTGGGAAAGGATACCCCGCCTGAATTGCGCGCCGTCGTGGCAGTCTGCCCGTCTGTGGATCTGGCCGCCTCCGCCGATGCTCTGCATGAAAAGTCTAATCGTCTGTACGAGTATTACTTTCTTTTGAAGTTGCGGCAACGCATGCGGCAAAAAGTGCGTCTTTTCCCGGGACATTTCGATCTGTCGCGGGCTCGAGGGGTAAAATCCCTACGCGAGTTCGATGACAAAGTCACTGCCTATTATTGCGGCTTTGCGGGAGCCGATGATTATTACGAGCGCGCGGCCGCATCTCGCGTCATTGACCGTGTCGTCGTGCCCACCATTATCCTGCACGCGGCTAACGATCCTTTTATTCGAATTACCCAGGAAACGCGCGCCAAGGTGGCAGCCAACCCACACATTACCTTCCACGAATCCGAGGACGGCGGTCACTGTTCGTTCCTGGCCGACGCCAATGGATACGATGGTCGCTGGGCCGAACGTGAAGTCATCGAGTATCTTCGCCAGTTCTCAGACTAGCTGTGCCACTATCGGCTGCACTCCCGTCCGAAGCCGGCTCGCCGCCCCGGACGCCTTTTGCCGACACATATCCCGTCGCTTCCGGCAGTTTGCCTCGGTCCCAAGGTTTCCTATCGCAATTTCTTCGTGTACAAATAGCTCCACGACGTGTGGGCAGTCGTTTTCTGCCGCGTGCGAGCAATCAGGGGATTAGATGAGTCTCTACTATCATCCCAATACATTGGAAGAAGCGGTTTTTATTCTTGCTCAGCAAGGCGGGAGCATTCTGTCCGGCGGCACTGACTTCTTTCCTGCGCTCGGCGAGAAACCGATCACCGGAACAGTCGTTGACATTTCGGCCATTTACGGCTTGAAGGGGATTGTCAGTACACCCCAGGAACACCGAATTGGCGGGCTCACGACTTGGACCGAGCTGATTGCCCGTCCTCTTCCCTCTTGCTTTGGCGCATTGAAGTCGGCGGCGCGCGAAATCGGCGGCATCCAGGTCCAGAATCGCGGCACCGTAGCCGGGAATCTGTGCAATGCCTCTCCTGCCGCAGATAGCGTGCCAGCTCTGCTTACTCTTGATGCCGAAGTAGAACTAATCTCGACAAGTGGCTCCAGGCGAATCCCGCTCTCACAATTTATTATCGGAAATCGTAAAACAGTGCGTCGTCCAGATGAGATTCTCACGGCGGTCATTGTTCCCCGCACTCTCGATGATGCCAGCTCCGTTTTCCTGAAACTGGGCGCCAGGCGCTACCTGGTCATTTCTATAGCGATGGTTGCAGTGCTGATACAGGCCCGCGAACGGCACATTACCGCGGCTCACGTCGCGGTAGGTTCGTGCTCTGTAACTGCGCAGCGACTTTCCCTACTCGAATCCGCTCTCGTTGGAATACCTGCCCGGCCGGGTATCGGCCAGATCGTGCGACCTGAACACCTGGCGACGCTTGCCCCCATTGATGATGTACGCGCTACGGCAGAGTACCGGATGGACGCGGCCCTGACTCTGATCACACGCGCACTCGATGAGTGCGTCCGGAACTGTTGACATGGCGACGCTTACTCCACCCAAACCCGCCGCGCAAGCAGCCCTGAGCTTCAGGGTCAACGGTCGTGCGGTACAAGTCTCCGCGTCGCCGCTGGACAGGTTGTCGAAAGTTTTGCGGGACGGCCTTGCTTTCACCGGTACCAAAGTTGGTTGCGACGCGGGAGATTGCGGGGCTTGTACCGTTCTATTCGACGGCGACCCAGTCTGTTCGTGCCTGATGGCGGCTGGCCAGGCAGAAGGTCACGAGATCACGACCGTTGAAGGACTGGCGGAGCGGGCGCCGATTTTCGGCCGCTTGCAACAATCCTTTCTACGGCACGGAGCGGCCCAATGCGGAATCTGCACGCCGGGCATGCTGGTTGCCGCAACAGCTCTTTTGGAGCGTAAGTCCGAACCTTCGGAGAGCGAGGCCCTGGACGCAATCGGCGGGGTTCTGTGCCGCTGCACTGGTTACCGAAAAATTATTACGGCGATTCTGGATGCGAATTCCACGGCCGAGGCTCCGCTGTCGCTTGCTGGCGGCGCTGTCGGCAAGCGACTCGTCCGTCTGGACGGGCAGCGCAAGGTCGCGGGCAGCGAAGTCTTCGGCGCGGATGAGTTTCCCTCGGACGCATTAATGTTGCGCGCGATCCGCTGCCCTCACCATCGGGCGCGTTTCAGTTTCGGCGATGTCGATGCTTTTCTTGCCGCACATCCCGGAGTCATTCGCGTTTTCACGGCCAGGGATGTTCCCGGGGAGAACTGCTACGGTGTCATCACGCCGTTCGCGGATCAGCCCGTCTTTGCTGAAAAGGAAGCCCGATTCCGCGGCGAAGCCGTGGCTGCCGTGGCCGGCGAGCCCGACGCAATTACGGCTCTCGATATGGCGCAATTCCCCATCACGTGGGACGAATTGCCGCCCATAACTGACATCGACACCGCTCTCGCGCGGGGCACTTTTCCGATTCATTCAAAACGCAAAGATAACGTGCTCGTGCGCGGTCGAGTCATCCGTGGCGAAGTCGAAAAAGCGCTGGCGCAGGCTGAGGTTGTGGTCGAAGACCAATATGACACCGGTTTCGTCGAGCACGCCCATATCGAACCTGAGGCTGGCTTCGCGCGGCGAGTCGGCGACTCCCTTGAGGTACAAGCCTGTACACAGTCGCCCTACATGGATCGTGATGATCTTGCCAAGATCCTCGGCATTGCGCCCGAATGTGTACGCATTATTCCCACTGCCGTTGGAGGAGGATTCGGCGCTAAGCTGGATTTATCCGTTCAGCCTTTTATCGCGCTTGCTGCCTGGCACCTGCGCCGACCGGTGCGTATGGTCTACTCCCGCACCGAATCCATCATGACTACTACCAAGCGGCATCCCGCTCGCATGTGGATGCGCGCGGGAGCGAGCCGCGACGGCAAATTGGTCGGCGTCGATTTCCAGGCCGATTTCAACACCGGGGCATACTCGTCGTGGGGACCAACCGTCGCAAGACGCGTCCCCGTACACGCTTCCGGGCCATACTTTGTCCCGCACTATCGCGCGCTGACTCGGGCCATTCACACCCATTTGGTTCCTGCCGGCGCGTTTCGGGGATTCGGCGTTCCTCAGACAGCAATTGCACAAGAGCAGGTTTATGATCAGCTCGCCGAGAAATTGGGGATGGATCCACTCGAGTTCCGAATTCTGAATGCCCTGACGAATGAAAGCCCGACTGTGACCGGCCAGGTACTTGGAGCAGGAGTCGGAATCCGTGCCTGCTTCGAGGCCTTGCGCCCGAGGTGGAAAGAGGCGCGCTCACGAGCATCGGACTTCAATGCGAGCAAGACCGGGCCGGTTCGTCGCGGTGTCGGAGTAGCTGGCATGTGGTATGGCTGCGGCAACACCTCCCTGCCGAACCCGTCCACCATTCGCGTGGGCTTGAAGCGCGACGGGCGAATTGCCCTCCATCAAGGCGCGGTCGATATCGGGCAAGGCTCCAACACCATCGTGACGCAGATCTGTGCCGATGCAGTTGGGGCCCCCATTGAGCGATTTGATCTGGTTTCAGGTGACACCTCGATCTCACCGGATTGTGGAAAGACCTCCGCCTCCCGCCAGACATTCGTGACCGGCAAAGCGGCGCAGATGGCGGGCACAGACCTGAAACATGCGATCATTCGCCTTGCGGGCCGTAGCGATGACGCGTCCATCAGCTTCGGAGATGGCGTAATACATGTTGAAGAAGGCGACAAGCGGAAACGGATCCACCTTCAGGACCTCGCCTGCGACCAGCATGGATACGTCATCACGCGTGAGGCCACCTTCGACCCTCCTACCAGCTCTCTTGACGAAAATGGCCAGGGCATTCCCTATGCTGTCTATGGATTCGGCGCTCACATGGCCGAGGTTGCCGTCGACGTGGAACTAGGCACGGTTCGTGTCTTGAAAATCACGGCGGCGCACGACGTCGGCCGGGCGATCAACCCAACGCTCATTGAAGGCCAAATCGAAGGCGGCGCCGCCCAAGGACTTGGGCATGCACTCATGGAAGAGTTCTTTCCCGGAAAAGGTGAGAACCTGCATGATTATCTGATACCGTCGGCCGGCGACATGCCACCGGTGGAATCGATTCTCATCGAGGACCCTTCTCCTGTCGGACCATTGGGAGCGAAAGGGATCGGCGAACAAGCCGTAATTCCTACCGCTCCCGCTATTCTCAATGCTATTTATCATGCGACGGGCGTGCGCATTCGTCGCATCCCGGCCACGCCAGACCGCATTCGCGCGGCCATCCTGGCGGCGCACAAGGATGTGCATCTTGCCTGATTCCGACGCCATTCGCTGCGACGCTTGCCCGGTACTGTGCTATATCAAGCCGGGGCGGACGGGCGCGTGCGACCGTTACGGCAACCGCGATGGGCAACTCGTGCGCCTGGATCCTCACATCGTTCTAGACCGGGCCGTGTCGCGCGGCGATTCGGTCGTACCCTTCCTCGAGCGCGAGGGCGAATGGGACGGTAATCTCGTGGGCCGCGCCGCCAGTTTCGTCACGGCGATTGGCGCGGGCACAACCTATCCCGACTACAAGCCGGCTCCCTTCATCATTTCATCCCAAGTGGAAGGCGTGGACTTGGTGACGGTTGTCACCGAAGGAATATTCAGCTACTGCGGGGTTAAGGTGAAGATCGATACTGATCGTCACCTCGGACCGGAGACGAATCTTGTGCGTGCTCAGGGCGAACCCGTGGGGCACGTCACCACCGGCGAGTACGGATCGCAAATGCTGTCGCTCGGCGGGGTTCGTCATCTGACCGGAGGCTCGCGCCATGAAGGGACCGTAACCTGCGAGACTCTGCTCGATCTCTGTAATGGCCGGGCGGTCGAACTTTCGATCGATGGCGGCGCGAAGGTCACCGTGCAAGCCGGGAAAGCGCCGGTCGTGGACGGCGTGCAGGAAGAGCGCATGCGGGTAGGCTGTGGATCGGCCACCATCGGCATGTTTGCCAAACAGTGGTTTCATAAGGTAGATGAGGTCGTGGTTGTTGATGACCACATCACCGGCGTGCTTTCAGAACATCAGGCCGGTAAGTTACTCGGCGTCCCGCAAACCGGGATCAAGATAAAAGGACGCCGCTCGACTCCGGGCCGCTATTTCCAGGTCGCTGAACCGGGGACAGCGTGGGGTGGAACGGACATCCAGGATCCATTGACTATTCTGAAAGATTTCAATGCAAAAATTGCCTGGCCGGGTCTGCGGATGCTGATGGTGAGCACGACGGGCGAGCATCATGCTTATTTTGAGTTGGATGATGCTTTGCGGCCGGTGCAAAAGGAATTGCCGGCTTCCCTCAGCGAGTCGGTGGCTCGCATTAAGGAAAACTGCGAGCCTGCACTATGCACCGTCCTGTTTATGGGTGGAGCAGGAGGATCATTACGAGCGGGTGTGACTGAGAACCCGGTTCGGCTCACGCACTCCGTCCGAGATGCGCTCACGCACGTGACTTGCGGCGGCGCGCCGGTTTACGTATGGCCTGGCGGTGGTATTACGTTCATGGTCGATGTCACCCGAATGCCGGAAAATGCTTTCGGCTATGTTCCTACGCCGGCCCTGGTGGCACCCATGGAGTTCACTTTGAAGCTGGCGGATTACGCGGCGTTGGGCGGGTATGTGGACCAGGTGCGAGCGCTCGACTCAATTCTCCGCGATGAAAGCCGCCGTCATTTGGCAGCGCGCGAGAACAATCCTTGGCCGTTATCATCGGCCAAACGGCAGGGGGAGGTATGAGGGCGCAAGTACGTTTTCTTCCTGACGGGCGGCGCCTGCATCTGCAGGATGGACCCATTGATCTGATTGTCGAAGCGTTCGGCGAAAGTACGCAAGTGAGAGCTGCTTACGATGCCGCAATTTCCCGGTTTGCCGACGTATTGAATGAACTGTGCTCCGAACTGGCTTTCTTGCGAAGTCGGGCCACAGCAAATTCAGCCATGCCCGAAGGAGCCACCGCCAGGCGCATGACGCTCGCAGTGGCTCCCTTCGCGAGGTGGACATTCATAACTCCCATGGCGGCGGTTGCAGGGGCAGTTTCGGAAGAAATATTGAAAGCAATGACTTCGGCTGCACAAGTATCGAAAGCTTACGTGAACAATGGAGGAGATATTGCCCTGCACCTGGCGCCCGGCGAGCACTTCGTCGTAGGCATGATTGAACGGCCAGACCGGCGATCTCTCTTGGGCACGTGTACTCTTTTTTCGCACCATCCGGTGCGCGGGATCGCTACCAGCGGGTGGCGTGGCCGAAGCTTCTCGTTGGGAGTCGCCGACGCGGTCACCGTCCTGGCACAAGGGGCCGCTATGGCTGATGCCGCTGCCACCATTGTCGCGAATGCGGTTAATTTGCACGCACATCCCCAGATTGTGCGTGTTCCCGCCCGCAGCATTTCGCCCGACAGTGACTTGGGTGACATGCTGGTTACACAACACGTTCCTGATTTGTCCTCCAGCGAGATTGGTCAAGCACTCGGCCATGGTGCGGCTGTGGCGGAGCGACTGGTGTCAGAATGCTTGATCGATTCTGCTGCGCTGCACCTTCAGGGAACGACACGAGTCATTCCGGCGCGCATCGAGTTCGCAGTCCAACCAGGGGCCGGCTTGTCCGGGAGCGTTGCCCATGGCTGAGGTGCGAGTTAGAAAGAAACTTAGCGTCGTCGAAGAGATCTTTCACGAAGGCGGTCCGCTTGCCGCAAAGCCGTTATACCGTGCTGCCGCATTAGCTGTCATTCACAATCCATTTGCCGGTAAGTATGTGGAGGAGATAGCGGGCTTTATGGATGATCTCAAGCCTTTAGGACTGGAAATGGCCCAATCCCTGATCGCTGCCCTGGGCGGAGATCCGCAAGTCGTCGAAGGCTTTGGCAAGGGAGCGATCGTTGGGTCAGCGGGCGAGCTTGAGCATGGCGCTCTGTGGCATGTTCCCGGAGGATATGCCATGCGCCAACTGCTCGGCGACGCTAAGGCAATCGTCGCCTCAACCAAGAAAGTTGGCAGCCCCGGAACGAGGCTCGATATTCCCATCACGCATATCAATGCTTCTTACGTTCGCAGCCATTTTGATGCAATGGAGGTGGGCATCAGCGACGCCCCGCGCGCGGATGAAATCGTGCTGGCCTTAGTCATGACTACCGGTCCGCGTGTTCACGCGCGCGTTGGTGGACTCAAAGCATCAGAGATAAAAGGAGACGACGGATTGCGATGAAAGCTCGAATTCGCAAGCTGGCAACCTTTGTGGAGGAAACCCAAACTGAAATGGGTCGGCCCATTAGTCCACCGGCCCGGCGCGCCGCCGCTGTTGCCGTCATCCAAAATCCGTGCGCGGGCAAGTACGTCGAGGACTTATCGGAACTGATCGCCATTGGGGAGGAACTGGGCGAACTTCTCACGCAGCGTGCTGTTGCTGCCCTCGGCATCAGCGGGTCAACCGCGGAGAGTTACGGCAAAGCCGCGGCGGTCGGGGAGAACGGCGAAATCGAGCATGCGGCGGCCATTCTCCACCCCAAACTGGGAACCCCGGTGCGGAAAGTTCTCGGCAAAGGCGCCGCGCTGATTCCTTCTTCCAAGAAGCGAGGCGGAATGGGCGTGGTGCTCGATATTCCTCTCGGCCACAAAGACGCGGCCTACGTCCGCAGCCATTTTGACGGCATGGAAGTTCGCATCAATGACGCCCCGCGCGCCAACGAAATTATGGTCGCAATTGCGGTCACAGACAGCGGGCGTCCACTTGCGCGGGTTGGTGGGTTGACCAAAGATCAGATCAAGGGTGATGACGGTCTCCGCTAAACGACTGGCCAGGGATCCGCACAGACCAACAGGGGTTCACGTCCGTCGCGTTCTTACGATGCAATGACCTCCGGCACCTGGGTAGCGGGCGGCGTATTGCGGCTTCTCTGCGTGCTGACGTTGCCGTCGATGATCACCATTCCAATTCCGGGGAGGTCGCCGCGTTGGATGCTGTCCAGAACTGTGGTGCCGGATGAATGCTGAGCCTTGTCGATCATAACGAAAGTGGCGGCGCGTCCGACTTCCACCAGTCCACAGTCCAGCTTGCGAATTCTCGCCGTATTACCGGTAGCAAAGCAGACCGCCACCTCAGCGGGAACGTCTCCTAGCGATGAAAGCATGGAGATCAAGCGAAGAATGCCGAGTGGCTGCACTCCTGAGCCCGCAGGAGAATCTGTACCGAGAATGACGCGGCTCAAGTGCTTTAGCTCCTTTGCGGCGCGCAAGGTCAACAACGCAGCCTTCTCGTTTCCGTTGTGAACGATTTCCAGCGCCCGTGGTGACCTTTCGCATAATTCAATAATTTGATCGTCGGGCAATGCGGTATGTCCGCCATTGATGTGCCCAATCACATCGGCATCGGCTGCGAGCACAATATCTTTATCGATCAGGCTGGATCCAGGTATCGACGGTCCTCCCGTATGAATCGTGCTTTGAATGCCGTATTTCCGAGCCCACCCCACCATCTGCTGCGCTGTTGATCCATCTTTAACGCTGCCCAGCCCAACCTCTCCCAGCATGGTTACACCGGCAGCGGCCAGTTCTTTGAAGTCTTCTTCCACCATGCCGTGCTCGATGACCGGAGCGCCGGCGTGGAGGGTAACACCGCCTGGCCGGAAGGCCGAGAACGCCCGCTGCGCAAAAATGGCCATTGCCTTTAGTCCCACTACGTCTTTAGGACGCCCCGGAGTGTGCACTTCTCCGGCGGAGATCATAGTCGTCACCCCGCCGTGCAGATAACTATCGATCCAGCCGAGTTGATTCTGCCGCGGGGTCCAGTCACCAGCCACCGGGTGCACATGGCTGTCAATTAATCCTGGAATCAGCGTCGTGCCCTTGGCATCGATCACCGTCGTCGCGCCTTCATCATCAACATCCTTCTCGCACCCAATCGCGGAAATCTTTCCGTTGAGGGCAACTACCGTATCCGCGTCGTGCACTGGATGCTCCAGATTCCCGCTCAGGCACAGTCCGATATTCCGGATGACGAGCTTCCGTGGGCCTCCCGTCGCCGCTTTTTCTTGCATTCAGAATCTCCTGTTGACCTCTGGGAATTAGTGACAGCATTTGTAACCAAAGCCTGCATACAAGCGCAACTCGTTTGTGCCAAGGCCGTTGCCGGAATTCATCGTTCTTTAACACTCGTTAGCTACGCTGAGACGTATTGCAACACTTCGATTGAGACCTTTGCCTGAGTGACCGACCTGCCTTCAACTCGGCCGCTTTTGTTTCTGCTGGAAGACGAGCTGGACATCTCGCGGCTCATTCGCCTGCATGTGGAGCAAGCGGGATACGCGGTCCGTGAATATCAAACCGCTACCAACATCCTTCGCGATGCCCTGCTCGCGCGTCCCACTCTTTTCCTGCTGGACATCATGGTCCCGGGAGGAGACGGTTTCGATGTTTGCCGGCGCATTCGGCAAAATTCTCGCCTCGCTTCAACGCCCGTCATCTTCTTGACTGCCCGGACCAGCGAAGCAGATCGCGTTCTCGGACTCGAGCTTGGCGCCGACGATTACATCACCAAGCCATTCAGCCCTCGCGAACTGGTGGCCCGGGTAAAAGCGGTCTTGCGCCGTTTCGATGCCCCGCTGGCTCCCGCCGTAACCCGGGTCGGAGACCTGGAAATTGATACCGGAGCCATGATTCTGATCGTCGGCGCTCAGCCTGTGCCCACGACCGCAACCGAGTTCCGGCTGCTGGACTGGTTTGTTCGCCATCCCGGGCGGGTGTTTACTCGCGACCAACTGCTAGACGTGGTGTGGCGTGACACACAATATGTGACGCCACGTTCCGTCGATGTCTACGTGCGCAGGCTTCGAGAAAAAATCGAACGCGATCCGGAAAACCCGCGGTATATTCGGACGGTCCGCGGCGCAGGTTACCGATTCGAGGCCTCGGGGCCCGCTACCACCCCGGAACAATGGCTTCGCTGACGGGGTATCAACGCGCAGCTCTGATTTTCATTACAATAGGGCTCAGTTTTCTGACAACCGAAGGGGTGACTATGGCTGAGCCGGTGCCCAACATTTGCGAAAAGCTGAAGAACCTCGGTTATGCTCGCTCTAACCACATACGCCTGTACGGCGAACAGTTTCAGTTGATCTCTGATCCATTTCCCTACGAAACCGGCATTGCTATCCAGGTGGTGAAGCACGACGGCAAAGATCCGCGCACCGTAAAGCTGCCTCTTCCTGTCCTCAAAATGGCCATCACGAAATCGGCGTAGATAGGTTGCAGGTGCAAACCACCCGGCAAGTGACATCTTTGTTCGCTTTACAGAAATTTACTCTTGGATAACAAATCGTTACAGTGATGTCAGCAACTCCGCTTCTTTGAGGGCCATCCAAATCTGCGGTGAGCCCAGTTCCGATATCCGCCCAAGAATCCGTACGTCTGCCCGAAATCGTGACTCCTCAGCATTCGTCCCACGAACATGGTCGTACTTACGCACCCATTGTGATTATCGGCATGCATCGCTCAGGAACGAGCCTGCTTTCGCGACTTCTTGAGTCACTAGGCTTGTTTCTGGGCAAAAGCAAAGACGAAAATCACGAAGCAATCTTGTTTCAATCGATCAATGAATGGCTCCTCCGGCAAACCGGAGCAGCCTGGGACAACCCTGGCCCCCTCAGGTATTTGCTCGACAATCCCGAAATCATGGCAAAGACGGTTGACTACATTCGAAGTTCACTGCTCGGCGGGCCGCGAACCTTGTCCTATCTCGGCTGGATGAACTACTTGCGGCGGCGCCGGATATCGGGGTTATCACGACCGTGGGGCTGGAAGGATCCACGCAACACCTTCACTTTGCCGGTATGGCTCGATCTTTTCCCGAATGCCAAAATTATTCACCTGCACCGATCCGGAATTGATGTGGCTCTCAGCCTGCGGCGCCGTGGAAGAAAAGAATCTCACTTACAGCAGTTCTATCACAGCTTGCCCTGGGTGCATTGGATCCGTCCCAAGCGCGGGGGATTTGTCCATAGCCTGCGCTGCGATCAACTCGATTCCGGGTTAGCGCTGTGGAGAGAATATCTCGAACAGGCCGAGCGCCATGTCGTTTTCCTAAAGGAGCGCGCCTTCGAGGTCAGCTTCGAAGAACTGGTCCGAGAACCTGATCGCACCCTCGCCGACCTCTCAGAATTTTGCGATCTGCACGCGGATGAAGCCGCCATTTGCGACGCATCCAGGCAGATCAACCCGGCGGTACTCTCACCTGGAAATGACTTTCCACTCTATGGTCGGGCGCTTCACTCCTCGTAGCGGCCGACCGGCTACACAACTCAATGTTTTGCGGCAAAGACGCTGAACCGCGATTTTTGAGGAACAACCGCAATCCATTGCGTCACCTCGTTGCCGATATCGGAAGAGAACCGCAGCAGATAATCGCCCGGTTCTTTGGGTGCAAATTCGAAATCGTACGTTTCGCCGACGCTGATGATCTGCACGGCGTCCTGTTCGACGGCCTGCTCATGCGGTAGATCGGCGCCATCTTTGGCGACAGGCCGCCATTTTACCGGGTGATTCTCCGTAACCAGCGACGTTGTCACCAGGCCGTCGTTCGGCGTGATATTCACCAACCTGAACCGGTAACTCTGCCCTGCCAGTAAGACCATAAGCCCGGGCTGCGGGCTGCCGTTCAGAACCAAGGGATCCCGCATCTCATTGCGGCCACTGCGGCCCAACACAAAAATCTTGTCGACAGCCGGGTCAAATGTCTGCCCGGGCTCCATCACCAGCAGCGGTCCATACATTCCACCCGTCAGTTGTGTGATGTCATGCCAGTGTGTGTGGTAGATGAAAGTACCGGCTCGCGGAGGAGTCATGTATGCCACAAACGAACTGCCCGGAGCAATGAACGGAGTCGTATGCTGTATGGTCCCATTCCAGCCGGGCACCCCATCGTAATAACTCTCGATTTCAATCCCGTGCCAATGAATCGCGGTGGGTTCCTTCAATTCGTTGGTAACCGTAATAGCAGTGCGTTCCCCGCGCGTGACCACCAGCGGCGGTCCAATCGCGCCCACCTCTTGACTGCTACCCTCGAGATAGAATCCGGGACCGGCCGGAACATAGTTAGTTCCTGAGCGCTCACGAACAAACAAGTGCTTCTCCGTCCGAACGGGCGGTGGACCTGGGGCCTTCGCCGGCAGCAACTTCGGCTCAGTGTCGGTGACCGTGATTCCGAGGACCAGGTTCGACATACCCATCCCCGGACCGGACGAATCGTGCTTGTGCTCGGCAACTTCGGGCTTGCCTTCGGGACCATAGAGCACAGGTGACTTGTACGCATCCATGTGGTCGAGAATGTGGCAGTGAAAGAGCCAGTTCCCCGCTCGTTCCGGCATCCACGTCATATCGAACGTGTGTCCGGGCATGACGGCTTCCGTAACCGCCATGCGTGTCTCCGCTTCGCTCAAGAGCTGCTCGCTTTCACCATCGCCTACGGCATCCACACGGAAGTAGAACCCGTGAAGATGCATCGGGTGCTCCAGAGGAGAGGCATTCACGATCCGCCAGTGTTCCGGCTGTCCTAGACTCGCATGCAGCCGCTCGGTGTAGGGCCAGGACTTGCCATTGATCGTTAACCAGGCTGTGAACTTCGACGTGAACAGATCCTTTTCCCACAATTGGATCACAAAAACACGATCCGGTTTCTGGGCACCCGGAGCGTCCACGATAAAAGCACCGGACATCAGGCCGTCGGCACCACGAACGGCCTCGGGAGTTCCCGAAGCAATCGATGCCGAATAGACGTAGGTTCCCGGTTCGCCTGCGGAAAAACTGGCCTCCTTCGTTTCGCCGGGGGCAAGTTGCATTACGTTCTTTTCGTTCCCCGGATGCTGATCGAGACCGCGGATCAGCACCGCAACGGGCAGCATGTTATGAACGGATACATGCAGGTTCGTGCCTTGCGGTACTCGGACCAGCGGCGCTGGAATTTGCGGAGCGTGCCCAGACTCGGCCAAAGAATAAGTTTCAACGCCGTGCCCATCGGCGGCTTCGGGATGCCAAATTCCCGTCCGCACTTCCAAGCCCAAAGTCAGCACGCCGGCCTCAAGGCGGCCTGCAGGTGCTCGGTTGTCGTTGGCATTGATGTTTGTTAAGGCGGGGTCCGCGAAGGACGCCACCGCTCCGAGGCTGATCGCTGCCAGAAGGAAGAGGCGACACAGGCGATAGATAAACGCCGGCGTCCCCGCACAAGTGCGAAATTCAGAATGGATCAAAGCTCCTCCTTGCCCGCATTGGTCCAGATTCGGACTTAAATTGCCCTGAGTTCCTTGCGACACCCGCAAGAATGCCGCCACACTGATTCTTAGGTCTGCCTGCTTAACTGATCGTCAAAAGTCGGCTTGCTGTGGGGGGCGCAAGCCGAGGCTGAGAATAGGGGAAGATTATTGTCAGGATGATTACACGGAATATTCTGTGATGTCCAGGGCGTTGTTCGTTTCGCTTCGCATTCCTGAAAATTTACTGCCCAAAACACCCGTCGGTGCGTACCGAGTGCATAGATGCCTATCCATCTGGTAAGCACAATTATGCGTACCGTTTTCCCGCTTCCTAGCCATTTGGCGGATGCGTCCTGGATGTGAGCTGTCTCATGATTGCGAACGACACCCAATAAGGAGAATGCAATGGCGTCATCAACCCAATCTTTCTGGGCACAATTTTCCGAGGATCTGGCGCGTGTTACGGAAGCCGCCGGACAATCCGTGGTTGCGCTTCAACCGCAGTCGGGACATGCCAGCAGTGGGGTTCTATGGCAACAGGGAGTCATCGTTAGCGCGAACCATTCCGCCCGGCACGATGAACTCACTGTACTGCTCGCGGGGGGGAAATCCGCGAGCGCGCACGTAAAAGGACGCGACCGAAGCACCGATCTGGCCATCTTTACTATGGAGACTCAAGACGGCGCGCCCGCTTTCCGTGGAGATGCAGGAGAGCTCCGAGTGGGCAATTTTGTGCTGGCTCTCGCTAGAACGCGCCGGGGAAATTTGACTGCCAGCTCGGGCATCATATCGGGCCTCATGGGAGCCTGGGACACATGGGAGGGAGGACACATCGATCGGTTTATCCGGCCTGACCTCACCCTCTACCGCGGATATTCCGGCGGACCGCTCGTGAACGCAAAAGGAGAGGTGGTCGGCATTAACACCTCTGGTCTTAGGCGCGGCACGCCCGTGACGATTCCTGCCAGCACAGTTACGCGCGTCGTAGACGAATTACTGGCAAAAGGACACATTGCGCGCCCGTTTCTGGGCGTCGCCTTGCAACCGGTGCCCTTGCCAGAAAACTTAATCGCGAAGCTTAACATCCAGAGCCGTTACGGTTTCTTGATTGTTCACCTTGACAATGACGGTCCGGCGAACCGCGCAGGCCTGATGCTCGGCGACATCATTATCGAGATCGGCGGCAAGCCCGTCGCCCAGCTTCCACGCTTACACGGCATATTGGGTAATCAGAAAGTTGGCAACTCAGTGGAGCTCGGCATGGTTCGAAGCAGCGAAAAGAAAAACGTTTCAGTTACGTTGGGAGATCGCGCGGATAAATGACGCTCACAGCAGCAGCGGCGCAAAAAACTCGCGTCTTGGTAGTCGCTATGTCGACGGATCGCAGAGCACACTTGCGCTCAGTATTGTCCGCTGATTCGGAGTTCGAGATAGCCGCGGATTACGGGGATCCCATCCCCGGTCAGCGATCCCGGCCCGTGGTCGTCCTTGATCTGGAAACCGACCGTGCCTCGCTGCCGAGCGTCCTTCCCGCATCGCGCGCGGGGGTTGTTGTGCTCGCAGAGAGTCCGGACATTCACTGGATCAGCCAAACCTTCCCCATGGAGCCTATTGCCCTACTCAAGCGCGAATGCGAGGGGAAACAACTTGTAGCCGCAATCGAAGCGTTAGTCCAGGGGTTGACGGTTATGCAACCAGAAATGCTCGAATCTTTACTGCGGCCCGCGCGTGAATCGATTGCCCTGGAACCTGGCGAAGAAGAGCTCACATCACGAGAGACCGAAGTCCTGCACATGATGACCACCGGCTTGACGAATCGCGAAATCGCAACCGTCCTCGGGATTTCCGAGCACACAGTCAAATTTCACATTGCCTCAATCTTCGGAAAACTGGGGACTTCAACCCGCACCGAAACGGTAACCGAAGGCATTCGCCGTGGCCTTATCCTGCTCTGACTGGAATAGTCACGGGCGCTTGCTCTCATTGATCATCTCCATTGCCCAGATCGCCGGCGGCCTCATGTACATGCTGGCGCGATAGAGACCATCGACGTTGTAAGCTTCTGGCGTGCGAAAGAAGTATCCGCGATCCCTCCATACGACATTATTGATACCCTTCGCGGCATGGAACGCCTGCTCCCGCATGCCGAGCGATAACATGTGCGACGCTACCCCAAATGTCGTGCCCGCCCAGACTTCTTCCACCTGGTTGTTACCATGAAGCGGCTCACCGTTTTTACCAATGCCGTTAATTGCACCCATTTCGCCGTTGGCGAACTTCATTACGTTGTAATCGTAGACATGCTGCAGGGTAGTAGCCTGCATCTCGCGCGGCACAAAATCCCCGAGGCCGGTGATCGTGGCATACCATTGTCCAGCGAGTTGTTCCGCCATGCTGCTGTCGTGATAGGGACTGCCCTGGTCATATTCAAAGTAACTGCCGTTCCACAAATCTTTGACATATGCCGCCTGCGCTTTCTTAAATAACGCATCGTACTTGGCTTTGGCACTGTTATCGCCGAGCACTCGCGCGGTTTCAGCGGTGGCTCGCAGCGCCGCCACGTACAATCCTCCGCTATAGGCGCTCTCCCCTCGGGCGATCCAATCATCATAGGTCTGGTCCGGAAATCCGCCATTTTCGATGAGCCCGTTCCCATTCGTATCGTATTGGCCCAGCTGCTCCATGGCCTGTTGAACCGCTTTCCACGAATAACGTAAGAACTCAACGTCCTTGCTACCAGTCATCACATAATCGCGCCAGATCATCAGCACGTATTTGCTGTTCAGGTCTCGCCAGTTGGAGATGTCCTGATAGTTGTATTGGTTGACGTTGACGAACGGATCCTCTAAAGGTGAGCCCAGATCATGAGGGGCTGCGCCCGCCACCTTCCGCTGCATTGTGGCAAACTCGTGCTCATGGTCAAGCTTCCAACTCCAAACATGACGCTCCGACAAGACCTCCGGGATCGTGTCGGTATACTCGCGCATCTCCTGCTTTTCGATCTCGGGCCAAAACTTCAGAAGCGGAAAGGAACCGTAGAAGCGCACGTCCGAAGTGCCGTAGTAGAGATAATCGAAGCACTCCAGAAAAGCGAAGCTATCAGCGTTTTTCGCGGACGGATGCATAGGATTTGCCGGCCCATTCAGCTCGTGGCCCCATAGAGTGCCTCCGTCCGCCAGGATGTAGAGTTCATTGAACAGCTCGCCGCGATACCAGTCCGGCTTCGTTTCATCTTGAACATACGGCTGTTGCCAAGCATCAATTTGCCGGCTCCACTCCTGATCGCTCTCCAGCGCCGTCCTCGCGATCTTCCAAGCATTCTTCCCGGAAGCATCGAAAAAGCGCGTGTAGTGGCGCAGCCATTTTCTTCCGCCGCCAAACTGCACGATGGGCAAATCCCACGCGAGGACCATGGGAAGAAGGCGTTTTTCTTTTGGGCCGAGAACGAACCGAACCGCGATGGCTCCTGCGATGCGTTCACTTGAACTCGCAGCGTCAATCTGTTGATTCGGCAATTGTCCCGATTTTGCAAACGGTGCCCAGATCTCCGCCCCGTCACGGTCAGGATCAAAACGAGACAGATATGTTATTTCTGCGCCCGACGAAGCCAGAGCAGCAATGGCAAACTGCCCATCCCACTCTTCCGTCACAGGACCGGACCGTAGGCGGTCGCAGACTATTCCTTGCATACTTCCGCCCGAGATTTTCTCGGAACGATAGGTGTTCGTGTTCTGCTGGCTCAGGGCGCCGTCGAACCCACGCGTGGCTCCGCGGAACCAGCCCACCATGTTCACCCACGAGAAGAGAATTGATACCGTCACCTTCTTGTCTGTCGGATTTTCCGCATACCAGTTGTAGACGGCGACGGGGTAGCTGCTTTCCTTGTAATTATTCGGCAGGATGGGCGAGAACTGCTCGACGGTCAGCGTGACCGGTAACTGCGGCGAGCGATACGCAAACCAGGACTTTGGATAAAGCGCCGCATAGTCTCCCGCTCCGACCGGATAATTCCAGTTCCAAGTGGAAAGCGCGCTCCCCGGTGGCTTTCCTGTGGCCAGTACCTGGGCAATCGCCGGCTCGCCTTCTTGCTGCACGAAAACCGCGAACTGGTTCGCCGGGACATCTTCATATTTGTGAATGCCCGCCTTCACATGCCAGCGCTCGAAGTGCCCCCGGTAAGAGCGCGAAAATGTTCCCGCACCGAACCCGCCGACTGGCGCGCCTTGCCAGAAGCCATCGTCAATATTGCTGGAAGCGATGGGCTCGGGCTTACCGGGATTCGCGACCGGCTGTCCAATCGGAATGCTCCACGCGGTTGTGGGGATCTGATCGCTGGCATTGAGTAACGACGTGATAAGCAGAACAAAGGCGAGAATGAGATATGAACTTATTTTTTTCATAACGCTTGAAACCTATTGACCCCTCTTATTAGTGCCGTGTACCGGGACGGATGTCCTCGGCCTTCACGAGACCTTTGCCTTCCAACACTGAGTAAAACTGATCAGCAGCCAAATTCTTGATGATGTCTGTCGCGCCGGAGGGCCAGCGGATTTCGACCGATTCCACCTTGCTCGCGCTTCCTAAACCAAAATGCACGCGAAAATCGCTTTGCGACAGATAGCTTCCCCCGCTGCGGATCTGCTCGGTCTGTGTGATTCCACCCGCTGTGATTTTGAGCTTCGCCCCGATCGCCAGGCGATTGCTCTTCGTTCCTGCCAGTTCAAAACTGATCCAGTGGTTTCCGGGTACGCCGCGGTTGCGGAGAATTCGAGGGCTGCCATCGAGGTCTTCAATGACCACGTCGACCTGACCGTCATTTAAGAGGTCAGCGACCGCCAGCCCACGCGAAACCCGGCGCTCCATGAGGCTTGGCCCTGCCTGCTGGCTGGCTTCACAGAACGTGCCATCGCGTTGATTCAGGTGCAGCAGCCCGGGCTGCTCGTATCCACCTCCGGACGGAAGGGTCGCGACTTGCGGGTAGACGTGTCCGGTAACAGCGATCAGGTCAAGCCATCCATCGTTATCAATGTCGAAGAATGCGTCGCCCCATTTCACGTATGGCATGGACGGCAATCCAACCCCGGACTTGTACGCGACATCATCAAATTGCCAGTTCCCGTTGTTCCGGTACAAGGTGTCGTATTCGTTCTCGAAGTTGGTGATGTAAATCGATGGCAGCCCGTTGTGCAGGTAATCGCCGATGGCGACTCCCATGCAGGCTTGCTCGGTGCCATCCTGGCTGACAGCGGTGCCGGATTCGAGCCCGATCTCTGAAAACTTTCCATTCCCGTCATTCTTGTATAGATAATTCGGGGTGGCATCGTTCGCGACAAAAATATCCAGCTTGCCTGTATTGTTGAAATCGACCCAGGTGACGCCGAGTCCGAAATAGCCGTCGGGATCGTCGACTCCCGCAGCTTTCGATACGTCCGTGAACGTCCCGTCACCATTGTTGTGATACAGCGAGTCCCCTGCGCCCTTCAGGCCGCGTGGTCCGCACTGCACATCGAGCCCGCGATACGTGCAGATGGGCAACTTGCCAAACCCGGGCAGGTTCTCCAGATGGAAATCGACATAATTGGTGACCATCAAATCCACAAACCCGTCGTTGTCGTAATCCCCAAAGGACGCTCCGGTGGAATAGTGCTCGTCACCGACTCCGGCTTTTGCGGTCACATCGGTAAAGGTCCCATCGCCGTTGTTGCGAAAGAGCACATTCGCACCCATGCAGGTGAGGTAGATATCTGGCCAGCCGTCGTTGTTGTAGTCGCCCACCGCACCCCCATTGGCGAAACATGGCGTCGCGACTCCGGCTTTGTCGGTTAGGTCTGTGAATGTGCCGTCATGATTGTTGTGATACAGCGCTCCACGAGCTTTCTCGTGCCTCAGGGCCATCTCGACCGTGGGCGCGTTCGTGAAATAAATGTCGGGCCATCCGTCACGATCGTAATCGAGGATCAACACGCCGCCGCTCATCGATTCCGGAATGTATTTCTTCTCGGGCGAATAGGCGTGCTTGAAGTGAACCCCCGCCTTTTCCGTGACGTCCTCCAGTTGCGGCACTGGACGCCCGCTGCACACCATGCTTTTCAGCCCCGCAGGGGGCGGTGGGGCTACATCGTGGCCAGCCTGCCCCGAAAGTTGAACCAGAAACTCACAGACGAATATGAGGACCAGGAGGCGGTTTCGATGCGAAGAATTCATTGATTGGGATGTTGCGTCGTTTCCGATCCTATTTCCCGAGGAGGAGGCAAGGTGATATTTCGGCTCTTGGCTTTCAGTTCGCGATAGGTTTTCGCTTCCCGGTCGGCATCTTCTGTGCGCCCTACCGCGCGATACGCGGACTGCAACTGGTAGTGCACCGGCTCAAACGCTGGTTTCAACCGGGCCGCTGCCTCGAGGTAAGGAATCGCCTCCACCGTTTTTCCAGCGCTGAACAACTCCTTTCCCAATTCGTAATTCGCCTCCGGATGTTCGGGATTGTGCGCGAGGACGGTTTTCAACCATCGGTCCGCTTCTTCGTTCTGACCTAACTGCAGCAGAACGAAGGCTAGATGAAACTGCGTGTCGACACTGTTCGGATCTGCGGCCAACTCGGCTCGCAGTTCCTGGGCGGCATCTGCGGGCCGATCCTGGCGGATCAGCGCCAGTCCGGCAATATAGTGAGCACGCAAAAGCTTGGGATCTGCTTCTAGCGCTTTGTGACACGTCGCTACCGTGCGCGGGTAGTTGCCCATCTGTGACCAGGTCTGCGCCACCAGGATCATTGTGCCGGGTGACAACGGCCGCGCTTCCAGCTTGTCGAGCAGCGCGCTCGCCTCCTGATACCGATTGACTCTGACCAGCGACGCTGCCCAGGAATATGCCAGCTCAGGACGCTCCAACGCTGAATCTCCGAGCGGAGCGAAGACATCCGCCGCTTCGGAAAACGAACTGGTCATAAACAGTGCCATGCCCAGCATGGATCGCGCCAACGCATCCGTAGGGTTTGCCGCAATCACAGGACGCAAAGCACGTGCACACTCCGGATAGTCTTCCACCCGAGCCGCAGCCATGCCCATGTTGCGCATCAAACCGGGCGTCTCCGCATACCAGCGCTCAGCCTCACGAAAGTGTGCGAGCGCCATGGTGAACTGTTCCTGCCGGGCCTCCACCGTGCCAAGATCATTGAGGGCGCCTGACAACATTTTCCGCAATTCCTTCTCGCGTTCTTTGTTTGCTGCGGCCTGCCTCGACGATTTTGCCACGCCTGCTGAGGCGAACGGAAAAGTCCCGCTCGCCACGCTCGCTTGCAGCATCTCATCGGCTTCCAACTGCGGAAGCGAAGAGAATGCCGCCGCCATTGCGCTCATCTGCGCCATTCCCCCGGTCGTTGAGCCAGCCGCTTCCATTCGTAGAAGCAACTTGGTCTGGATCTGGCGCAGATGCCGCATGCAATCTTCGGCTTCATCATTCCGGCCCTTTTCCTTGAGCAAGCGACCGAGAGTGTAATAGGCGCGGCGTACCTGGTAGTCTCCTCGTGCTTCATTGACACCGGTTAACTCGATGGCTCTCCGCAGGAACTCTTCCCCGCGGCTCAAGTCACCTTTGCTGTAGGCGGCAAGCCCCAGATAAAGCCACGGTTCCGGCCACTGCGGCTGAACCTTGCTGGCTAGCTCAAGATATGGTTCGCTCTGCTCATAACGTTGATCGAAGAATTCTGCCAATCCCAACGAGTAGTTCCCGAAGAAGTCGTGCGGGTTCACTGCAACTTCTTTGACAAACTCGGAACGCGCATCCGGGGTGATATTCCAATCCTTCCGCGCCAGCACGAGCATTCCACGCCGATAATCTGCGCGCGCAGCTTTGGGATTGAATGCCAGCGCAGCTTTCAGTTCGCGCTCGGCGTGGTCGAGGTACCCCGCATCGCGATAGGCATCCGATAACAGGAACCGAATAGACACTCGCGAATCGGGCTGCTTCAGCAAATCTCCGAATGCGACTCTTGCTTTATCAACTTCTTTGCCCCGCAGCAGCGCGGTACCCAGCAGATACAATGTGTATCCATCAGCCTGCAAGCTTGCCGACTGCTTGAACGAGTCCGCGGCATGGTTGTAATCCTGCTTCATCATCCAGATCTGCCCTTGCACGCGCCATGCCTGAGCATTGACTGCGTCCGTAAGGAGCAGATTCGTGATTTGGCTCATGCCTTCATCGGGCCGTCCGGACAGTAGATAAGCGGTCGCGAGCCCAACATGCGCCGTAGCGCTATCCTCCAACTCGATTGTGCGGCGATACGCTGCTTCCGCACCAGCACCATCTTCTAGTTTGATTTGGCCGAGTTGTTCGAGGGTCAGAGCTGCCACCCTCTTACTGGCATTAATGATGCCTGCCGGATCTCCCGACTGTTTGGCAGCGTCCAGAGCCTGCATTCTCGCCAGCACCTCCAAGTCCGTAGGCGAAGGCTTTGCTGTCGCTACTTGCGGCTTTCGAACCTGCCCTGTTTTAGCGTGTGTTTGCGCGGGAGGCGGGCTCGCAAGAACAACAACCAATGTCAACCATGCGACCAGCAGACTAGAAATCCCGAATGCGGCTGGAAGAGAGCGTGACTTGGCGCGCGCGCACAGAATACGCAGCTTGAGCACAAAGAACCTGTAGGAACTCACATTCTAATACGAACCGGCAGGACCCGAATCACAAGCCCTGCCGGTTTTGTAACGTGGTTTTCAGGGCGGCTAGAAAATAATCTTCAAGCCGTACTGAATTTCGCGATCGTTGTTGTTCACAATCCCGGTCGATACCAGGTTCGAACCCGGTTGCATCGCCGTTATCAGATTGTTGGTCGGGCTGCACGGCTGATAGAGGCCTGCCGTGTTCGCCGCGCCGCAATTGACCGCGCCGATCGGGTTGCCCGGAAGTCCTCCGCCAGAAGCGGATGCGAAATTCGGGTGATTGAAAAGGTTGAAAGCATCCAGGCGGAACTGCAGAGTGACCCGCTCACTAACTTTCCAGTTCTTCTGCAAGGCAAAGTCAGTGCTTACGAAACGGGGACCCGGGCAGAAGCCGCGTGGCTCGTTGCCAATAGTTCCGATGGTCTGGCCAACAACCGTGAATGCAGCAGGGTTGTAAATGTGATCCCCACTACGCCCCGCGGTGCAGTCAACGCCAGGAACGATCGATGGACGCCGGTTAGCTCCGGGCGCCCACGGCGGCCCAAGGTTCCCGGTGCCGTACAGCGAATTCAGACCCAGTTGCTTACAAGCAGGCGAGTCGGTTCCGTCTACGCATCCCGCCACAGCTGACGTGTTTTCCGACAGCGAGGCAGTAAACATAGTCATGGATGGGCCGGATTCTGCTGTAGTTATGGCGCCAACCTGCCAGCCACCGCCGATGCCCTTTATCCATGGGTTCTGGCCATTGAGCTGCCAGAGAGGAACCAGGAAATTGGCAACGAAAATATGCGGCCGGTTGATTTGCGTATTGCCGCGATCCCATCCAGGATTGCCTGCATAGGTAATCGTCTGGTAGTTGGCCGTGCCGTTTGACTCGTCCAGCGGCACATTGCCGATATTGTGAGAGAAGGTGTAGGTGGCATTAATCAACGCATTCTTGAAGCGAGATTTGAATACCATCTGCAGGGCATGATAGGAAGCGTCGCCTTGATGCCCCCACCAGGTCAGGAAACCGTCATTGGAATATGGCCGGTACTGGTTGATTGGGTTGGAAACGACGTTTCCATTAACCATTTGCTTACTGAAGGCTGAATTCGCCCACAGGTATGGCGGCACCTCGTTGATGTCAGTGGTTGTTAACTGATGGATCGCACGATTGCCAACGTAGCCTACTTGCAAGCTGGTTTCGTGTGCAAAACTGTGCTCCACCGTCACATTCCACTGCCAGGTGTTGGGCATCTTGTTGGAAGGATCGCTTCCCCCAGCGGGCGAGGTTTTTGCGGTTGCGAAGTCGCTGGGTGTGAGCGAGGGTCCATCCAGAGCCCGAACAAAGCCATTTGCATTCAGTGCGAACGGGGCATTGGTCATCATCGTGTAGGTCGCCGTTCGGTCGCGCTGGAAGAACTGGCCGATACCTGCTCGCAGAGCGGTGTTGCCATCTCCGAAGAGGTCATACGCAATGCCTAATCGCGGTGCGAACAGGTGATAGTTCTGGTTTCTTAGGTACTTGTTCGGCCCCGGCGTGCCCTTGCTGAAGCTGGTACCGAACTTGTTGTTCATGGTAGTGCAGGGATCCGTGCCAGGAACAATCCACAATCCGTTGCAAGCGTCCGTAGCCGGGGCCGCCGGATTGTACAGAGCGGGATTGAAACTGGTCATCTGGCCATTCGGCTGAAACGCCGTCAGTAGAATCGAGTAGCGAATGCCGTAATCCAAGGTCAACTTGCGGTTAACCTTCGATGAATCGCCGGCATAGAACTCGTAGTCGCGCCAACGTACTTCGCTGTAAACGTCGGTCGAGGTTTCCGACAAGCTGTTGAAGACTTGGCCGGGCACCATAGCATTGGCTAGCGGCATGCCGCCACTCGTCCAGTTGATACCACTGGGATCGACGTAGGAGTCCGCGGTGTTGATGTTAAGGCGCTCAGACGAGCCACCACCGTTGTATTCGTTCTTGAGGTTGAATCCGAGGAAGCCACCGAATTTCAGCGTGTGCCTGCCGCGAACCCACGAAAGGTCGTCCCGTACGTTGTACAGGTCCTGTTTGTTGGACCAGGGCGCGATCATCTGCGTCGTGCCGCCGGTGTTGCCAATGTTCAGGTTAGGAATGCCCACAGGATGGGTTTTCAAGTCGGACGGAAACAGCGTCGGGAAATCGGTGTTCAGTTTCGCCGCGAGACCAGGATCGGTGCCACCCGGCGTAATGATGATGCGATTGTTGGAATACGAGAACTGAACGCTGTTGATCAAATTTGAGCCGATCGTCGAAGTTAACCTGCCGATGATGGACTTCGAGGGCTGGGCCCAATTGCTCTCCAGTGCCGGATACGCATCGTCGCCCCAGTAGCCGTTCGCTACCGGCGCCGGATTGGTCCACGTATCTTGCGTGTAACGAAATGTAATTATGTGGTTTTTGGTCAGGTTGTAATCTGCCCGCGCATTCTCCTGCCGATAATTCAGGCGAGTACTGGGGAACCCGTACCAGTTACGGCAACCGGAGGCTCCGTTCACTGCCGTACCTTGCCCAGCAGGAGTGGTTGGACAATTGAAGTTGGGCAGCGGGTACTGATTCATTTCGTCCAGCATCCCTTGCAGCGGCTGCGCGATGGTCCACTGATTCGCTCCCTGCAACGCCACCGGGAATGGATTCGTCATTGTGTCACCGCAGGTGACATTGGAGAAATCGCCATTCCGTTCAGCTTGGCTGGGAACACATCCAGACCGGGCTACGCCGCGAACTTCCCGGTTCCACTCCTGGCTCCAGAAGAAGAACAGTTTGTCCTTCTTCACCGGACCGCCCAGGTTGTAACCGAAATCGTTGCGACGCAGAATCGGTTTGTCCTGGTTAGGGTTCGAGTAGATGCTGCCGGTGTTTGGATGGAAGGTGTTGGCGCCGCGATCCTGAGCTGCCTGTCTGGCAGCAAACCAGTCGTAGGCGTTCAGAGCATCGTTGCGGCCCATATAAAAGACACCGCCATGCCAGTCGTTGCTTCCGCTCTTGGTCACTATGTTCACGACCGCGCCGGACGCTTGGCCGTATTCGGGACCGTAGGCGTTTCGCAACATTTTGAATTCCGCGATCGAGTCGATCGAGGGATAGATAAGAATCGTGCGGTTAGAACCAACGTCGTTGTTATTGGCGCCATCGACCAGGAACAGGTTGTTGGACATCGAGTTGCCGTTCACGGCAAAGTCGACACCGCCTTTCAGGCCCTTGCCCACCGCATCGAAACTCCGGGCTGAGGAAACTCCAGGCTGAATCTGCGTCAGGCCGACGAAATTACGGCCATTCATCGGCAGATCAGTGACTTGTTTGCCGACAACGACCTCGCCCAGTTGGGCGCTGTCGGTCTGCACCTGAATGGTGTTGGCCTCAACCGTGACCTGTTCGGCGGTGTTGCCCAATTGGAGTTGTACATTGACCAGCGCGGTGCTAGCGACGTGCAGCTCCACATTGTGAACAACCGCCTCCTTGAAATTCGCTTGCTTGACGACGATCGTGTACACGCCGTTGAGCAGATCCGGTGCGATGTATTCGCCCATGTCGTTGGTGACTGCGTTGCGTACCAGCCCCGTAGCCACATTGGTAATTTCCACCGTGGCACCGGGAATGACGGCACCAGATGGATCAGTTACAACGCCGCTGATCGTGCCGGTGATTTTTTGTGCAAACACCGGGGCGACGAGCAAGAACAATGCGCATATTGCTATGAAAAGGCAACTGCTCCATCGTTTCATTAGTTACTCCTGAAGTGTCGCTCTACTTCCCGAGTCAGTAGATACGACGGACTTGCATGAGCCGCTTGCGCCCACGCAGCTGTAGTTATGAACAAAGTAAAATTAGACAAACTAATACGAAACCATTACAACGTCCCATTAAGCGGGATAGAGGGACGCATGTCAACGAAGAAACTGTGTTTTCAATGGCTTACAGAACCAAAACGGGAATCGCTGACGCCAGATATTAGATTTCTTACGGATGTTCCAGCGCTATGGAAAACAGAATGCACTAACTCGCATTCCATGTTTAACCTACAAGTATTGGTATATGGATAATGAATTATTGTATGTTGCCTGAGGATGTAACTAAGCAGTTTCGCGTGAGAAATAAACTTACTGTTAGTGATTTAGATCACAGTCGCACGTGTGTCATGTCACGCATCGGCTCGCAAGGAAATCTATTTGCGTTCTTGCTAAGAGCAATCGCACTAGTATGTTTCTACTAGACTCCCGAAATACAAATGTTCGCAAAGGCGCATGTTTGCTGGGTAGTTTCTTAGTATGTCACAGCCCGATAGTACGTGCATCACAGCATTCGGGTTGTATTGCGGGTAAGCTCACCGCGTCGTGAACCCGCATTGGAATGGGCAGTTTTCGTGCTTCGACCTGGTCGCCCGGAGCGACGAGCAGGTTCGGACCGTGATCCGGATCAGGGATATTCAAATCGGCGGCGACGGCTTCGTCGTCATGGCCGGCCCCTGCGCGGTTGAATCCGAATCGCAGCTGATACAGACAGCGGAAGCGGTCGCTTCCGCGGGCGCACGCATCTTGCGCGGCGGAGCTTTCAAGCCGCGCTCCTCTCCTTATTCATTTCAGGGCCTCGGGCTGGAAGGCTTAAAGATCCTGGACAAAGCCCGCGCAGCGACCGGACTTGCGATCGTCACCGAGGTGATGAGCCCGGAAGACGTGCCTCAAGTGGCAGAGTACGCCGACATCATGCAGGTAGGCACGCGCAGCATGCAGAATTTCGCTTTGCTCGAAGCCCTTGGGGCCTGTGGTCGGCCGGTTCTGCTGAAGCGTGGCATGACGAGTCGCCTGGAAGAGTTGCTGGAATCCGCGCAAGTAATCGCATTGCACGGCAATGGGGAAATCATCCTCTGTGAACGGGGGATAAGAACGTTCGAGACTGCAACCAGGAACACCCTGGATATAGCAGCCGTTCCGGTCCTGAAATCTGTGTCACATCTTCCGGTGATCGTCGATCCGAGCCATGCGGCGGGGATACGGTCGCTGGTACCGACGCTCGCGCGCGCAGCCGTGGTAGTAGATGCGGACGGGTTGCTGGTCGAGGTTCATCCCTCGCCCGACCAGGCTCTGAGTGACGGGATTCAATCGTTGGATTTTCACCAGTTCCGCAGAATGATGCGGGACCTGCAACCTTATCTCGCCATCCGCGCCCGAAACCGTCAGCTAAGTCCCGAACTCGCATACGCCGGGGGCGTGGCGTGACTCGCTCGTTGCCGTTCGCGTGGATTTTACTCTTGCTGGCCGGTGTCGGCGCCCAGCCGTCAACCTCTTCCTCAGAGTTGCCGGCATTCCTCTACACCTCGGCGCCGAAATATGAAGCTTTGGCGTGGATGCGCAGAAAGGACCGGTTTCCTCGCGGTGCGAAACTGTTCGTTGCAGATAAGGGCAGGAGCCGGCAGCTACTGCCAGAATTCTTCGCATCGTCCGATCCATCTCTTTCATTCGACGGCACGCGCGTTCTCTTTGCGGCCAAAAAAAACAAGCGGGATCATTGGCAGGTCTGGGAGTTGTCGCTGTCCGGCAGCATAGTGCGGCGCATCACTTCATGCGCTCGCGATTGCATCCGACCTTTCTACGTACCGGACGATCGCTTCGTCTTCGCTGAAATGACGCCAGCGGGAATGGCAATAAAACTTTCTCAATTGTCAGGTGGTCAGTCACTCCCGCTGACATATGGCATCGGCAACTTTCTCCCCAGCGACATCCTTCGAGACGGGCGCATCTTGTTCGACGCTGCACTTGGCCTGAATGCGAGCGGAAGCCCTGAAATTTATACCGTCTATTCCGATGGAAGCGGGGTCGAGTCCTACCGTTGTGATCATGGGCGCGCCCGCCACTCGGGCAGGCAACTCGCTTCCGGCGACGTTGCCTTTGCGGAGGAAAGTGGCCTCGGACGTTTCACCTCCGCACTCGCCCACGAGTTAGCGATAACGATTCCTTCCCAGGAATATGCCGGAGACCTGGCTGAACTCTCCAACGGGGACTGGCTGATCGCGGCCCGCTCCAGGGGCGAAACCAGATTTGAAATCTCGCGCTGGACGCCAGGTACTCCGGACATGCATGGGATCGTCTCGGACCGGCAGGCCGATCTGGTGCAACCTGTCGCGATCATGACGCGCCCGGTGCCCAACCGGCATCCATCCGGTCTTCATGATTGGAGCTACGCGAATTTACTCTGCCTGAACGCGTACACATCTAAGACACACTTCTCCGCGGGATCGATTGCATCGGTCCGGCTGTACACACGCAATGCCGCAGGTCGTGAAGCTCCTCTGGGTTCGACGGGGGTTGAGCCCGATGGCTCGTTTTATTTGCGGGTCCCCGCGGATCAACCGCTCAAACTGGAAATGCTGGATGCGGCGGGGAAGTCTCTCCAGAAAGAAGGCGGCTGGTTCTGGCTACGCAAGGGCGAACAGAGAATTTGCGTTGGCTGCCACGCCGGTCCGGAGACCGCCCCAGAGAACGCCGTGCCGGCGGTCCTGCTGCGCTCGACAGTTGCAACAGATATGACCAGCAGTGCAGCGCATACTGCATCGGGAGGACATTAGCGTGCGCCGATCATCCATTCTCGTGATCGCAATTCTCTCTTCGGCATTGCTAGCGCAAGCACCGCAAAATAGCTCCATTCGATTCGAAGATGCCACCGCTTCCTCGGGCATCCATTTCGCGCACAGTTTCGGCGCGCAGAAGCTCGGATCTTTGCTGGAAAGCACCGGCGCGGGCTGCGTCTGGTTCGACTACAACAACGACGGCCTCCCCGATCTGTATGTGGCAAGCGGCAAGCCGCTGGATGGCGGTATACATCCCTATCCTCTGAAGACTCCTCCCGCTGAACCGCCCCACAATCATCTTTACCGCAACAACGGCGACGGTACCTTCACCGATGTCACCGATCAAGCAGGAGTCGCCGCGAATCTCTACGGCATGGCTGTTATTGCCGCTGATTTTGACAATGACGGTTTCGTCGATCTCTTTGTCACCGGCTATGGACGCGCCATTCTGTTCCGCAACAAGGGTGATGGCACCTTTGAAGATGTCACTGCTAAAGCCGGAATCAACGTGGATGGATGGTCAATCAGCTCCGCATGGCTCGATTACGATCGCGATGGCTGCCTCGATCTGTTTGTCGGACGCTATGTGAAATTCGATCCGCAGTATCGCGCCTTTTATCCCGCCGACAACTATCCCGGCCCGCTCGACTACGAAGCCGATACGAATCGTCTCTACCACAACAACTGCAATGGAACCTTCGCCGATGTCACCGACAAGTCCGGAATCGGCGCATACAAGGGCCGCACGATGGGCGTGACCGCCGCCGACTATGACGGCGACGGTTACCCCGACATCTTCGTTGCCAACGACAAGACCGAGAATTTTCTATTCCACAACAGGCGCGACGGCACCTTCGAAGAAGTGGCCGCCGATTTGGGAGTTGCCTACGGCCAGAACGGCGAGATGACTTCAGCCATGGGACCGATCTTCGCAGATCTGGGAAACGACGGCCGCCTAGATCTTTGGGTAACCGATTCCAAATATAACCGGCTCATGCGCAATGCCGGCACGAGCGCGTTTGTGGACACTAGCGCAAGTGCCGGAATCTCTACCGCCAGTGCACAGTATGTGAGTTGGGGCAGCGGCATTTACGACTTCGACAATGACGGACTGCTGGACATCCTTATCTTTCATGGCGGCCTGATACACATGGTCCCCCAGGAGCACTCGCTCTTTCGTGGGCTGGGAGACGCAAAATTTGCAGACGTCTCAGGTAGAGCCGGTCCAGTGCTCGACACAAAGACGGTTGCCCGCGGCGCCTGCTTCGCCGATTACGACAACGACGGCAAAGTGGATGCGTTCGTCGTCAACCTGGGCTCGACTGGTACCCTGCTCCATAACATCACCTCTACGAAGAATCACTGGCTCGCAGTGAAGTTGAAAGGGACCAAGAGCAACCGCGACGGAATCGGCGCCCAGGTCGAGATAACGACAGGCGCGCGCCATCAAACTGCGCAACGAGTCGCCGGCTCCGGGTATCTGTCCCAGAACGATAGCCGGCTTCATTTCGGGTTGGGCTCAGCGACAAAAGCCGACAAGATAACAGTGCGCTGGCCGAGCGGGCGAAACCAGGTCCTCCGCAATGTTACTGCCGACCGCGTTCTTACCATGGAGGAGCCGAAGTGAAGTGGCTGCTCCCCTTGTTTGTCGTGGCGACGGGCCTGCTCGGCGCTGTTGCGGGGCTGCCGGCTGAATCGCCGCGCTATTTGTCTCCGGGTGAAATGGTCGTTTCTCCTGACGGACGGTGGCTCTATATAGTTTGCGAAAAGGCAGACCAACTCCTGGTCTTGGATACGCGACACTCAACAGTGACCGCTCGCGTCGGGGTCGGACACCAGCCGCGCGGGTTAGCACTCTCCGGGGACGGTCGCCGCATCTATGTCGCCAACTCCTGGGATGACACGATTTCTGTGATTGACTCGCAGGATTTCAAAGTAGAGGCGATCCTGCAAACCGGTTTTGAACCGACGGGCGTCGTGGAAGATAGCAAAAACCGGACGCTCTATGTTGCCAACCGCCTGAGCAACGACATCTCGGTCATTGACATGGCTACGGGACGGGAGGTGAAACGTCTCGCCGCCGGGAGGGGAGCGAGCTATCTCGCGCTGTCGGCAGACGGCTCGCAAGTGTACTGCACGCATGTTTATCCGAAAATCGGCGTATTCCGTACTCCTCCGGAATCAGAAATCACGATTATCGATACCGCAACTCAGCGTGTGGTCGAGCGCAAGCTTCTGCAGAATGTTGCGGGCGTCTTTCATCTGGCGAGCACAAGCGATGACGGCCTGCATGTAGCCGCGCAACTCCGCCCCAAGAATCTGATTCCACTTGCCCATGTCGAGCATGGATGGGTCTTCGGGAACTCACTCGCAATTTTTGGCAAAGGTATTGACGGCCTCGTGCAAGTGCCACTCGACGAACTAGATCGCTATTTCGCCGTGCCCTTCGGAGTAGCGATCACGCCGGATAAGTCGAGACTGTTCGTTACGACGGCGGGTTCCGACAGCCTCACCGCAATCAACGTACCTCGCCTGCTCGCGTTTGTTCGTTCAAAGCACACATCATTCGCAAACGATCTGTCGGCATCGGCCAACTATGTAGAAGCACGGATCCCGGTGGGACGAAACCCGCGAGGACTGGCTCTCTCGCCCGACGGCAACCTCTTATATGTTGCCAATCGCATGGACGACACCATTGGTGTAATCGACACGAAACAAGACCAGGTTGTTACGACGATCAATCTGGGCGGCCCCAAGTCACTGACTCCGCTGCGCCGCGGCGAGCAGATCTTTTACAGTGCCAAATATGCTTTTCAGGGACACTTCAGCTGTGCCAATTGCCACATCGACGCCACCTTCGACGGCCTGCAGTGGGATTTGGAACCGGATGGCTTCGGAGTAGACATCGTCGACAACCGCTCCATCGAAGACTTGACTGGAACGGATCCGTACAAGTGGAACGGCGGCAATCCTGATCTACCCACCGAATGTGGCCCTCGCACCGAGAAATACTTCTATCGCTCGCAAAGCTACAACGCCCAGGAGCTAACCGATCTGGTCTCCTTTGTGATGTCACTTCCCGTACGGCCGAACCGTTATCGCCTGCCAGGTGGCGAGTTGACTTCAGCTCAGGAACGAGGCAAGGCTATTTTTGAGCGCACAAAGTACAAAGACGGACGCCTCATCCCCGAAAGTAATCGGTGCCGGTCTTGCCACAGCGGACCCAAGTTCACAAATCAGAAACAGCTGGATGTCGGAAGTGGAAAGCCGATTGATCGCTCGCCCCGAATCGATGTGCCGCATCTTCCCGACGTCGCCTATTCGGCTCCCTATCTCCACGACGGATCCGCGCGTTCTCTCGAAGAAATCTGGACCGTTTTCAACCCGAAGGACACACACGGAGTTACCAACGATCTAACCAAAGACGAGCTCAACGATTTGATTGAGTACCTGAGGACATTATGAAATTCCGTTGGCAACTCGTCGTGCTATTGATCCTCGCAATCCCGCTTGCGGCTGAGACCCCCGGCATGCCTCAGTTCCGGTGGGAGAACTTCACCACGGCAAATGGTTTGCCCAATGATCACGTCTTCTGTGTGTTGGTCGATGACGACCGGATTTGGGCTGGCACAGAGGACGGCCTTGTACTCTACGCTGGCGGGCAGTGGAAAATCTTCCGTCCTTCTGATGGTCTCGCCCATCGCGTAGTCCTTTCGCTGACCCTCGACCAGCGAACGGGCGACCTATGGGCTGGAACCATGGGTGGCCTTAGCCGCATCTCCGCCGGCCGGATTGACACGTTTACGCAGCTTAATTCCGGGCTGGCCAACGACATCGTTTACGGCGTCGGCATACAAGGAGATTTTGTGTGGGCCGCAACTGCCGCCGGCGCCAGCCGGTTTAACGTCCGTACCGGCCAATGGAGCCTCTTCAACGAGCGCAATACTCCCATGTACGAGATCTGGACTTATGCCGTTAGCCCCGGTCCCGACAAGGTCTACTACGCCGTCTGGGGTGGTGGCCTTCTGGAGTACGACATCAAGACGGAACGTTGGAAGGATTACAACGACCCGGATGGCGAGACCGAGATTGTCCTCTTCAAAGATCAGGGCCTGATCCACGAGATCACGACTTCCGTCAGTTATGTCGATAGCATTGTTTGGGTCGCCACCTACTTCGGAGCGAGCCGCTACGACGGCCGCAACTGGCACAACTTCCTGCAGAAAGACAGCGGCCTGCCCAGTAATTTTCTGAACTTCATCAAAGGAGTTGACGCCAACCGCGCCTGGTTCTGCACGGATAAAGGTTTGGCCTACTTCGACGGTGCGAACTGGGCCATTTATCGGCCCGCCCTGGATACACACCGCCCGGAAATGCTGGTGCGCAATGCCGACGGAAATATGACGTCCGTTGCCGTCACCACAGCGCCCGCTCACAATTACGTGCTTGGGATCGACTTTCAAGGGGACGACGTTTGGGTTGCAACTGCAAAAGGCTTAAGTCACGGAATTCGACAGAAATAATAAAGGAGTCATTCTCATGAACGTGGCAGAACTACTTCAGGAAATCGCAACCGGGCCGGTAATAAAACGCGCCATTACCAATCACCAGGTTCTGAACGAGGCCTACAGCTATGGCAGCGCTTTCTCTCGTGGCTTGCGCATCGATCTAAACGGGCTCTCACTTCTGTTGATTTCCGGTACTGCCAGTATCGACGAGCGCGGGAACACCGTTCACGTAGGCGATTTGCGGGCTCAGACGCGCCGCACTTTCAGTAACATCACCGGTTTACTCGAGTCGGAAGGAGCAACCTGGAAGGATGTTGTCCGCACGACATGCTACCTGCGCGACATCGAGCGCGATTACCAGGCCTTCAACGAAGAGCGCTCCGCCTTTTACCGGGAACAGCGCCTGAGTCCGCTGCCGGCATCGACGGGCATCCAGGCAATCCTCTGCCGCCCCGACCTGCTGATTGAAATCGAAGCCATCGCCATGTTCCGCCGGGAGCCCAGGGAGTAGCGCTTATGCGACGCGCTTTATTGTTAGCGATTTGCCTGTCGGTCACCGTTGTCGCGATGGCGCAGTCAATGTGCTCATGCGGTGTGAACCCATCTGGCCGACCGGCGGCCCGCTCCTTGAAGCCATACGGCGGTGTTCCCGACGACTTACGGCCCTACTCCAAATACACGACACCCTACTACGAGCACTACACCGACCTCGTCGAATACAACGGCGCTGCCCGCGACGTTCCTGATCCAGATCTGAACAGCCTCGATGAAATTCGTATCGGTTTCCTGGCTCCGTTGCATGATCATCCTGACCAGGCACTCGGAAATCGCATGTTGCACGGCGCTGCCCTCGCCATCGAAGAAGCCAATGCCGCTGGCGGATATTGCGGCAAGCCCTTCCGCCTCATGCTTCACAACGACTCGGCGATTTGGGGCGCCTCAAGTAATGAAGTAGTGAAGATGGTCTATGACGAAAAAGTCTGGGCTATGTTCGGTTCCATCAGCGGCGACACCACGCATATCGCGCTCCGAGTCACGCTGAAGGCCGAGACTCCGCTCGTCAACAGCGCCTCGACCGATCCCACGATTCCGGAAACGATCATCCCCTGGTACCTGACCGACCTGCAGGACGATCGAATCCAGGGTTACACACTGGCCCGACGCATCTACACCGAGCTTGGGCTGAAGCGCATCGCTGTCCTGCGCGTCAATGATCGCTATGGCCGCTTTGGTGTTCTGAAGTTTCGGGACGCTTCCCGCCGCCTGGGGCACCCGGTTGTGATTGAGCAGAAATTCATGCCCGGCACCATTGACTTCCGCCACCAACTGCGCGTCATTCAGGATTCACGCGTGGATGGCATCGTGCTCTGGACTGATATTGGTCCGGCCGCAGCGATTTTGACGCAGATGCAGGAACTCGGCATGAAGCAGAGAGTGTTCGGCAGCCATCGCACCATAGGCGACGAACTGATAAAGCTTGCGGGACCGGCGGCCCAGGGATTCGAGGCCGTTTATCCCTACGATCCGACGCGTGCCGACAAACGCTGGCAGGACTTTATCCATACCTATGAGACCAGATTTCATGAGAAGCCGGACCACTTCGCCGCCCTCGCCTTCGATGCTATGCACATTCTGATGAACGCCATCTGTCGCGCCGGACTGAACCGTGGCCGCATCCGGGATGCCTTGACCTCGACGGAAACTTATCGCGGGGTCACCGGGCAAATGACATTCGACCCCAATTGCAAGAACATCAGTCCGATGTTTTTGGCAAAGGTAAGCAACGGAGCGATCGAGTACCGGCGTATCACCATGGAGAAGCCCTATGCCACGGTGGGCGAGAATGGCGTTCAGTATTCCGGTCCCCCGATACCTGAAGAACCCATAATGAGTTGGCGCATCGCCATATTCGGTCCCCACGCAGATCAGCTAGTGCACTCGCCTGAGCTGACGAGTCTTCTCGAATCGCGACGGGCGAACGAACCCCAGGTTCAGTTGGTCGGAATCTCTTCTGAATCGTCGTGGGGAAAAGCTTCGACCGCACTGATCGACGCCGTCTATCGGGAGCACGTTATGGGAATCATTGCTCTTGATCGCGACACCAGCCATCTCGCAGAGCAGATCGGTACAAAGTCTTTTGTGCCGGTCATCGCGCTCTCCTCCGACCACATGCTTACCTCAACTAACATTCCGTGGATTTTTCGCTTGTCTCCCGAAACACCGGCGCGCCAGGCACTTGAATGTTTCCTGGCTGCAATCAGCGTCGCCGGTCCGAGCCGGGGAAAAATACGCGTTGTGCTCGGTTCGGGTGCCTCGCTCGCGGGAGTTCGTTTTCTTTCCACGGGAGAACCGCAATAAGTTGCATTCGGGCGCAGCGAGCGGTTTTGCTCTTTGCGCTTGACAACTCTGCTCACCACACGGCATAGTCACACCACGTTTAGTCATATGTGCCGCGAGCGGGCGTGGGGCTCCTCCCGGCAAAGTTCATTCATTCCTAAGTCTCCGTCTTTGTAAATCGCCTGGTTCGGATAATCGGATATGCAAGTCCAAACGCTCGATCTCCGCGCTTCGGCCATCTCCGTATGTGTAGTCTTTCTCCTTGGTCTGACTTTATCGGCTCCCCTCAAGGTAGCGGGACAGGTTGGATCACAAGCATTCGCAGCGATGCCGGAACCGGCACCCCCAGACCTGCCTTCGCAGAGTTTCCGTACACGAGAGCAGGCCGCCAAAACGCTTGCACGCGCCGAAGCTGGCTCTCCGCGGGATCAGTTCCTGGTCGGATACGCCTATCTGAAAGGTATAGGGAGACCGCAGGATATTGTCCAGGCTCGCCAGTGGTATGAACGAGCCGCAAATCGCGGTGAACCGGCTGCGAGCACAGAGCTTGGGCGAATCTATCTCGATGGCGCGGGAGTGCCGAAAGACTACGACAGGGCTCTGGAATGGTTCCGCCGCGCCGCCGCTGACGGATATGCCCCAGCCCAAACCGATCTCGGGTTAGCGTACTTTGAGGGGCTCGGCACCTCGCGCGACGAAGCGGCAGCTGTCCGCTGGTGGCAGAAAGCGTCAAACCAGGGTTACGCGCCGGCGGAATCCAACCTCGGGGTCGCCTATTTGAATGGGACCGGCATCCCACAGGATTTCTCTGCGGCGGTGCGCTGGTTTCGCAAAGCAGCCGATGCTGGCGTAAGTGCCGCGCAGTTCAATCTGGCATCCTGCTATGAACTGGGCCAGGGACTACATCCGGACTTCTCCCAGGCCGCGAAATGGTACCGCCTGGCTGCCCGGCAAGGACATAGCGGGGCGCAAAACAATTTGGCCTCCTTTTATCAGCGTGGAAATGGAGTCCCGCGCAGCAGCATTGAGGCCTTACGCCTTTACCTCTTGTCTGCGGGCAGCGGCAACGCCAAAGCGGCAATCAACCTTGCCGAGGTTTTCTCGACTGGCGCCGGCGTCAGGCCAGACCATAATCTCGCCTACATGTGGCTGCAAGTGGCCGCAGATTGGGGAGAAGACGTCGTGGATGCCATTGCAGCCGAGTCAGAATTACTCGACAGCGATGGCATAACCAATGCCCGTCAACGGGCGATGGAGTGGGTCGCGCAGCACCGGGCTAATTCTGCGTGGACAACCTCGGCACAGCTCGTCCGCGGAAATTAATCCAACTGCTTACTCTTCGGGCGCAGACTGGGATGCTGTGGCCGAGGAAGATTTTGGTTCCCCCGCAACAATAGCCTGCCAATTGATAATTGCATTCCACAGGAGTCGCTGATCGCCACGATTTAAATCGCGGTGCATGGGATTGAAATTGAACGCCACCACGTGGCCCTTGCCGACGGGCACATCCAGAATAGCTGGCCTACCGATCAGGTTTTGTTCACCCCATGCCTGTCCACTCACCACGAATGGTTTCCCCTCCGTGTCGCCCCATTCCATGACCATTCCGCCGCGATCTTCGGGACCGTCAAGACAAGTGGTGCAATAGGCCATGCGCAACCAATGGCGAGGGATGTCGTACAAAGGAAAATTCTGTCGAAAAACCCAGGTATGCGCGGGATATCCGTAAGCAATGGGATGGTCAGGCCTGTCGAAAGTTACGCGGACGTGTGCTCCCGGTGTTCGGGTGGCAGCCTCCTGAGAAGCCGCTGACGACGCGGGGCCTCCGCCTGCGGTGCTGCGGGGTACGCCTCCGGATGAGCGCCGCACGAATCTTACCAGGCCGCCCTCCAGGGCCAGCATGCTCCCGCTTCCCAGGGTGATCATCAGACCACCTTCTTCCAGGAAGTGTTGAATCTGTGCCAGTCCTTCGTAGCCGATTCCTCCGGTAATGTCATCGCTCTCCGCCGGGGTACCAAAGCTGGGCGTCTGCGGCGTCTTCTTGAAAGGCATGGGAGACCAGGTCCTGGGCAAACCTTCGATCTGCTCGGCTAATTCCAGATCTACATGCCCATAAAGGAGAACATCAATGCGGCTGCGCAGATTCCCAGCGCGGATATCTTCATCCCGCAAGTAGGTGTACGGCACCTTGCGTTGGTCTAATGAATATCGGATCCATCCGATGGAATCCGTATCCGCCCACGGGACCCAGAGTCCAATTCTCGGAACCCCGGCGCCGTGCTGCGGAACATTGGGAACTGAGGCGGCTCGCGTAAAGTCGAGGCCCAGTTCTGTTGCTGTGGATCGAATAGCATTTTCGAGGCCTGGTTGATCACGCATGATCCAGGTGCCGGCCGGGAAGTCTGTATCGCCTTCCTTGAAGGCGCGCTCAGCAATCCTCACTTCGGAATTAACGAGCCGGTAGCGCGCTGCCAACAACGATTCCTGGCCGGTGTCTTTCAGTAAGAAAACCGAGCCGGAGCCAGTCACCTTTCCCGCTGAATGCGGCTGGTCCGCCAATGTGGTCAGTGGGGCAGTACGCACCGAGGCGTCAGCCGTCGGAATCGATTGCAGATGATAATGTGCCGGAAATTCCCATGATACGTCGTCGTAAGGTTCGCCTCCATCTTTGGGGAAATTCTGCGGAGTCAGCAAGTCTACTGCATAGTTTCGATAGGGCTGATCCAAGCGGACAACATACGTGCCGGCCGGAAATGTTCCTTCTTTGAGATGAATCGGTTGGTCGGCGCGGCTAACCTCGATGTGCTGGCCGAGCAAGCGGCCAACCATTTGCGCCACCCGCTCGCGATCGCCCTGATCATCGGGAATCAGGAATGCGTAGGGGGGCTGAGTTAAGCCTTTCTGCCACGAATCCCAGCCCTTTTTGTAGAAATTGCGCAGCATTTCCTTCGACCGGCTGGCGCTGTCGTCCAGTGCTGCCAACGCTGCCGTTTCCTGATAGTTGAGATTGTCGCGGGCCGACCATATCACCTGCCTGGGGGCGGGCAGAGGCCGATACCATTGCATCGTCGTGTCGGAGTATGGGACGGAACGGCGTTCCGTCTCCGTGCTTCCGTTCCCAAAAGTTTCGTATCCGCGGCCGATGCTGTTGTGATTCATAGCAACCGAATCCAGATACAGGTGCGCGAAAGCCTCCCCAAAATTCCAGGTGGAAACACCGGGCATTCCCATCGCCGTGAGGGTCTGCACTTCATGGAAACTTAACTCGAGAAATTCGCTGTAGGTGATCGGATCGATATTGGGGTTATAAGGGCCGGTGCCGTTCCACGTCATCAGCAAGGGCGAGCCTTCGTGCAGATCATGAACGACGGTGGGATGCCATTCATGAAACATGCGGTGAACAGCCTGTGTGGTTGCATGAGTCTGCTGGTGCGTGTCACGGTTGATGTCCACGAATGTGTACTTGGACCAATACGGCGGTGATTGCCGAGGCAAGCTGTTTCGGTCGGTTTTTCCCTTCAGGTAGCGATAAAACCAGTCCACCATCTTGTCGCGGCCGTCCGGATTGGAGATCGGATTGATCAGCACGACGAGCTGTTCACGAATTCGCTTGATCATGGGCTGCTCGGATACGGCCAGACGGTACGCGAGTTCCAGTACCGATTCGGTCGATCCGGTTTCGTCCGAGTGCAGGGCGGCGTTGAAGTAGTAAATTGGGCGAGCTGTTTGGATGAGTTTATCCGCTGCGGCCTGGTCCGTGCGCCGTGGATCAGACAAGGCCGCAGTTGCGGCTTTGAGACGGTCCAGGTCGCGGATGCCGGCTTCGTCGGCGATCGCAATCAATAATATGTCGCGACCTTCCTCGCTGCGGCCAATCGTGAACACACGAACTCTGGGGCTCGCAGCAGCCAAAGCGCGAGCATATGCGTACGTCTTCTCCGTGCCCGCGAGTTCTCCGGGAGCTCCCATGATCCGTCTGAAAAACTTCTCCGGCGACGGAACCGTGCTCGATTGCGGGATGTACGAGACCCATGGTGAAACGTAATGGGGGTCCGTGGTTGCGGCGGCAATAGCCTGCACTGAGCCCGGTTCCGGAACATCAGCAGTCTGCGCGGAAACCCTGGGCATGAGCAACGCAAGCAGCACCATCGGTACGAACATGAATCGCACGCTGTCCCCCTTTGGACGATTAAGGGCGAGAGTTTAACACGCGTATGTGAGCGCAGAATGAGTTTGATGTGCTGCTAAATGTCGGAGCACAATGCCGCGCCCCCGGCAATTCCGGAGTCGGCGCCGTAATGCGCTTTTAGAAGCGGGATCTCACGGCAGCGCGAGTTTACGCAGTAACGCGGAAGCCGGTTCTTTAACTCTTCGAAGAAGGGACTCAACATGGCAGCGACACCCCCGCCGATGATGAGGACCTCTGGATCCAAAAGGTCGATTATGTTGCTTAGCCACAGAGACAACAGTTCAACGGTCTCATCCAAAACTTCTTTTGCTACGGGATCACCTTGGGCGTAGGCCTGACCAACCATTTCGCTGGAGACGGCTTCGACATCTCCGCGAGCAAGCTGGAGAAGTATCGTCGAACGGTGCTGTTGGTCGTGCAGCTTGGCCCTTGCCCGCTTCGCAATCGCGGGTCCGGCGGCCAGCGCTTCGATGCAGCCCGGCTTTCCGCATCCGCAACGAAGACCGCGATAGTCAATGCTGATGTGGCCGCCTTCGCCGGCCGCTCCAGTGCGCCCGTGATAGATGCGCCCATCGAATACAATCCCCGTCCCAATACCGGTGCCAATAGTGGCGTAAAAAACATTGCTATAGCCGCGGCCTGCCCCCCATCGGGTCTCGGCAAGCGCCGCAGCATTGGCATCATTATCAACTTTTACCGGTACACCGTAGATTTTGGCGACCTCGTCGGCGAGTGGGAAATTGCGCCAGCACTGTACGTTCGGGGGATTGATCACCACTCCAGTTTTCGGATCCAGCGGACCCGGAGAGCAGATTCCAATACCCTGGATAGGCGCCTCGCTTCTCGGAGCGGAGGCGGATTCACCGGACGCCGCTTCGATGGCGCTGACCACTGCCTTTAATCCTGCCGGTCCGTCCTTGTCTGCCACCATCGGCCGGCGCACCTGCGACAGTATTTTGCCGTGCTCATCTACAACTCCGGCAGCAACTTTCGTCCCACCGACGTCTACGCCGATCACTAATCGTGTATCGCTGCCCAGAGCCATTTTGCGTCCCATCAGAACATGCGGCTCGAGATTCCGAGAACAAATATCGCAGCCACCAGCACCGCTACGCCGGAAGTCATGATCTGAAGCGGCCTTTTTCCCGCCTGCTTCCACTCGCCCATGATTATTCCCCAAAGGGTAGCAGTAATGACAATCAGCGACATAAATACTGGCCAGCCGAGAACCGGGCCCAGTGTTCCCAACGCCGTCGCGCCGGCACCATACATGACGGTGCTGCCAAACCAGAACAGAGCCATGACAAATGCAAGTAACCAATACGAAGCTGTACCCGGAAGTCTTAAGCGGCCGGCCGTGCGATTTTTTCGCATCAGGTAAATGCAATAAAGCAGGTTGGGAATGCCGCCGGCGAGCATCAAGGGCAGCCAAATAGTGTTTGACCACCAGATCTGGCGAACTCCGAACGCCTGTGCAGCGCGTGGCAATGGTTCCGCAAAGGCAAAGCCGATATTCACCACCGCGGAACCGACACCGCTGATTGTGGCAAACAGCAGGCCCTTTGTAGCGGAAAGCTTAGCCACGGCTGGAAGATCGCCTGCTTGCAATGCGCCCTCGCGAAGGCGGCCGGCTATGGCGGCAATCCCTACGCCGGTCAAGGTGAGGGCCACCCCAAAGAGCAGCGTTAATCCTCCTTTTTGAAGCACCGCCTGCGGGTGCAATCGCAATAGAGGAACCAGGCTGCCCAAAGCAGCTGAGATACCGAGAATCATGCTGAACGCAAGCGCCATCCCGATTCCCTCTACGGCAAGTCCCAGAAAGATTTGTGATACACCCCAAGCCGCGCCGCACCCGGCGGCGAGCAGCACTGGCGCCATGCCGCTTTGTGCATAGATCGCCCGCAAGGAAGGTACGGTGATCAGCGTCAACCCCAGAGGAAAGATTGCCAACGCGAAGATCGTCCAGACGAGCCAGGTATTCTCCCACGCCCACTTGCAAGTAAATTTCATCGGCAGAGTAAAGCTGCCGTTCATCGCTCCAGCAATAAGAAGGAGCGCAAACCCGCCTGTGTTTTGCTGCATGAGAGTCCGACTCCTCTGTGATCGCCTTTCTAGAACGCCGCTGATCGCGCCTCGTTGTTGAGAGAAGGAGCGGATCTGGAACGCTGGCCTTGTAAAGTTAGCTTTCCGGTCAGATCAATCTGAGCGGATGACTGCCCCACCAGGATCTGGAACTCACCTGGATCAACTGTCCAGCCGTGACTTTTTACATCGTAATAAGAAAATGCACGGCGATCGAGCGTCACCGTGACGCGCTTGCTTTCGCCCGGGTTGAGATAGGGTTTCGCGAATGCCTTCAGTTCTTTCGGAGGACGCGGAACGGCGGCGTGCGGCTCTCCAACGTAGACTTGTCCAACCACCGCGCCGGCGCGTTTACCGGTGTTGGTGACATCGAAACTAACGGTCACCGGCTGATCTCCAGAGACGGTAGCGGGTGAAATCGAGAGATTCTTAAAAGCAAACGTTGTATAGGAAAGTCCAAACCCAAACGGGAACAAAGGTTTGGTTCCCGATTTGTCATAACCTCGATAGCCAACAAAGACTCCCTCCGAATAGCGAACTTTCGTGCCGCCCGCGTTGGGGTAATAACTGTCGTGAACAGGATTATCTTCCCAGCGGCGCCCGAATGTGACCGGCAGACGACCCGATGGGCTATAGTCACCAAATAGCAATTGCGCCAGCGCGGTACCGCCTTGCTGCCCGGAGAACCATGATTGCAAGATGGCGGAAGCATGGTCGATCCAGGTACTCATGTCGACCCCACCTCCGGATGTGATCACAATTGCCGTGTTCTTATTCGCTTCAACGATCTGGTTAACGAGTTCATCTTGTCCGGGTGGAAGACGGAAAAGGCGATCGCTACTTTCGCCCTCGCTGTGAATATCGAAACCGATGGCGAGCACCACCGCATCAGCGCGTGCTGCCAGTGCCTTGGCTTCTGAAGACACCAGCGCGTCCGGTCGCACAATTCCGAACTTAATGTTGCGCTCTCCCCAGGCGCCATCGAGATAATAGTCCAACTCAACCAGATGCGGGCCCGCCGAGAGAGGCACGTTGACCTCGCTTAGGAATGCATACCATTTCTTCCAGTTATCAATGACCAATTTCTTGTCGATGAATAGCCTGTAGCCGCCGTTTTCTCCCGGACCTTCGACAAAAGCCAGGTGCGTGCCCGGCGTCTTGGGCGTGAAATACCCCGTCCATCTCTCCGAAAACCGGCTCTCCCGCTCGTCTTTATTGCTGCTGGGTTGAAGGCTGACAAACTTGTCAATCTGGGTGGAAGAAGGCTTGCCGCTGAGTTCCGTGTTCCAGAAAAATTCGGCCTTTAACCCTCTGGTTCCTCCATTAGCCTCCGTGGTGAAAGCAGTAGTCGCGGCCATTTCCTCCAGAGTTGGCAACCCGGAATGGTAATAGAGTTGGACCGAGCCGCCGAGGTAATTGGCAATTCCTTGCAGATAACTAAGCGCGAAGAAAGGTTGAACCGCTGCGCTGCCGCCCCCGATGGGGTTCGCCGGATAGGCGTCCGGGCCAATAACGGCGATGGTCTTGATCTTACTTTTATCGAAAGGCAACAGATTGCCCTCATTTTTCAGCAGCACCATGCCCGAACGAGCAGCGTCCAGCGCACTGCGGTCGCCCTCCGGATTCAAGAGAGGAATCGATGTATCCGTCTGATCGCGATCCAGCCAGCCAAACTGGATTGCGGTACGCAGGATGCGACGCACCTTATCGTCGATGGTAGCCTCGCTCACCTTGCCCGACCGAATCGCGGGTAACAGAGTAGACCGGTTCATGAATTTTCCCGACGGCATCTCTAAATCCAGGCCACCGTTCGCCGCGGCCACGCCGTCGTAGGTTGAATCCCAGTCCGACATCATGATGCCGCCGAAGCCCCAGTCTTTTTTAGCAACATCAGTGTTCAGGTAGCCGTTCTGGGTCATGTGCTGGCCGTTGGTGAAGTTATAGGAATCCATGATGGCGCCTACGTGCGCCTCTTTCACCGCCGCCTCGAACGCCGGGAGATAGATCTCGCGCATGGTCCGCTCGTCGATCAGGGAGTCGGAATTGTGGCGATCGTATTCCGAGTTATTGCCCATGTAGTGCTTGATCGTGGCGCTCACGCCTTGGCTCTGGAGTCCTTCAATGTAGCCGACCGCCAGGCGTGAAGTAAGGTAAGGATCTTCTCCGAAATACTCGAAATTCCTGCCGCACATGGGCGCCCGATAGATGTTCACGCCGGGCCCCAGCATGAAGTGAACTCCGCGTGCGCGCGCGTCGCGACCGATCTCGGTTCCAACACGGCGCGCCAGCTCCGTATCCCAGGTAGCCGCGAGGCCGATGCCGCCAAAAGTTGTGGCCGGACCGTAATTGCGCACCCCCCAAGGTCCATCCGCCATTTTCAGCCGTGGCAACCCGATGCGCTTGACGTCACGAATATAAAAATCATCAACCCCGCTGATGAGGTCCACTTTCTCCTCCAGCGACAACTGCTTCAGCATGGAATCGACTTTGGTTTCTACATCGCGGGATGGCTGAGATGTTTGACAGACCGCGCAGATAGCAAGGCCACAGATCAGAAGAAACGCAATACGCAATCGTAGTTTGTGCACGATTACAAATCCTCCCCACGCGAAATTGGCTGCGGGAAACCGGAATAGCGATGAAAGAGTAGAATCTGGCACGACGTCTGACAGTGCTTCGGCGATCATGGTATCTGAGTGCGGACCCGAAGGAAAAGGACATCGCTCACATTTTCGGATCAGCTGCACGATCCGACCCAGAACGGGACTGGATTGAGGAATAACTTAGAGTACATTTTCTTTGGCAGTACATAGGTACAAAAATGAAAGTTGGACTCGGGCTCTATCGTCACATGCTGACGCGCGACTACTACAATTTCGCGCGGCAGGCCGGCTGCACCCACTTAATCATTCACTTGGTCGACTACTTCCACCAGGGTGCGACAAATCCCCGCGGCAATCAGCCGACTGGAGCAAAGTACGAACCGTGGGGAGTGGCCGGCGACCCCGAAAGGCTTTGGACGGTAGCGGAGATGCGCAAGATTCGCGGTGAAATCGAAGATGCGGGCTTGCAGCTTGCCGCGATCGAGAATCTGGATCCAGCTCACTGGCACGACATCCTGCTGGATGGCCCGCAACGCCCTAAACATATCGAAAATGTAAGAACGATCATCCGCCGCATGGGCGACGCCGGGGTTCCGGTGCTTGGCTACAATTTCAGCCTTGCTGGCGTCTGCGGGCGCGTAACCACTCCCAGTGGCCGTGGAAACGCGATCACTTTAGGCATGGATGGCCCGGCAGACGATCAACCCATTCCTAACGGAATGGTGTGGAACATGGTTTACGATCAGAACGCACCAGCGGGCACACTGCCCTCCATCTCAAGAGAAGAAATCTGGCGCCGGCTGCAGAGATTTCTGGAAGAAGTTGTTCCAGTAGCGGAACAATCGGGCGTGCGCCTGGCTGCCCATCCCGATGACCCACCCATGCCGACTGTGCGACGTCAGCCCCGTCTCGTGTATCAGCCATACATGTATCAGAAGTTGCTCGACCTGGCTCCCAGTCCGAGCAACACACTTGAACTGTGCGTCGGCACGATTGCCGAGATGTCGGAAGGCAATCCCTACGATGCCGTGGATAGCTATAGCAAACAAGGAAAGATCGCCTATCTCCACCTTCGCAACGTGGTCGGTAAAGTGCCTCACTACCGTGAGACGTTCATTGATGAGGGAGAAGTCGACATGATTCGCATTCTCACGATTCTGGAGCGCAATAGCTTCGATGGGGTCATTATCCCCGACCACACGCCGCAGATGACCTGTGCTGCTCCGTGGCATGCTGGAATGGCTCATACCCTGGGTTTCATTCTGGCAGCTAAAGCAATGCTCGATGCTTCAGCATCATAAAACGGGGAAACACCGGAGTTGCTGACATGACGACTAAAACCGATTTCGAAAGGCCATCTGCTGATTCTTCCGGCCGGCTCAACCGTCGCACCTTGCTGAAAGGTTTAACCGCTGCTGTGGCTGCCGCGGCCTTACCTTATCCTTTCAGCTCCTTTGCGCAAGACGCCCGAAAGACCCTTAAAGAAGGAAAAAACGTACCAACGTCCGCGCTGGCCAAAAACCCCCGATGGTATGGTTTCAATCTCCTCGAATATTTCTCGACCGATCCCGACTGGATGAGGTATTTCCCGTACAAAAACGATGGCATGTTTCTGGAGGACGACTTCCGTTGGATTCGCGATTGGGGTTTCAACTGGGTTCGCCTGCCCATGGATTATCGCTTCTGGACCGATCCGAATGATCTGTTGAAGATTCATGATGGCAAAATCGAACCCATTGATCGCGCCATTCGGTTAGGCGAAAAATATGCCGTTCATATCAACGTTTGCCTGCATCGGGCCCCCGGCTACTGCATTCTCGACACCATGAACGAGGCGCTGACCGGAATCCATATCACTAAAGAAAAAACAAGCGTTTACACCGACTCGCATACCCTGGACGCGTTCGTTTATCAATGGGTCTACTTTACGGAGCGCTACAGGGGCATTCCTAACGAGCGACTGAGCTTCAACCTCGTCAATGAGCCGCTAGTACTTCCGCCTCACCCCGAAATATCCGCCGACCAACACCCGCGACAAGGCTCCCTAGAGTCCGAGAGCGAATACATGCAGAAACATGCGGCCGAATACTCTCGCGTAGCCAGGGCGGCTGCAGACGGTATTCGCAGCAAGGACCCTCATCGCTGGATTGTGACCGACGGTTATCCCGGGGGATTCGCTCCCATCCCGGACCTCACTTCCACTGACATGTTGCAGAGCGCCCATACATACAATCCGATGCCTTTAACCCATTATCAGTGCGAGTGGGCGCGCGGGATCATCACGGGGAAGGAGCCGTTGCCCACCTGGCCGCTTAAGGATGCAAGCGGCAAAGTCATCTGCGATCGACAAGTCCAGGCCAACACTTTCCACCCCTGGGCAGAGCTTGCTCGGAAAGGAGTGCCGATTCATTTTGGCGAAATGGGGTGTTACAAACACACGCCTCCCGAGGTCGTGCTCGCCTGGTTCAGTGACACGCTAGATGAGATTGCAAACTTGAAAAGCGGTTGGGCGTTGTGGAATTTTCGCGGCCCGTTCGGTGTGCTGGATACGGAACGATCAGGGACAAAGTTCGAGAACTGGCACGGGCATCAACTCGATCGTCCGTTGCTGAATCTCCTCCAAAGTAAGGTGAAGACTTAGTGATTCTTGACACATGCGGAGGATTCTGGTGAAAACCTTTCACACGATCGATTACTCAGAAGCCAGCAAGATTGTCGACGCCATAGTGGGGAAAGCTTTGTCTGAGCATAAAGCCGCCGTCGTCGCTGTGGCCGATTCCCATGGCGAACTGATTGTGCTGGCGCGCATGGATGGCGCTCCTGTCTCCTCGATTACGGTGGCCACCAACAAGGCCTGGACCGCAGCTCGCGAACGCAAGCCCACCAAAGAAATAGGTGACAAGGTCAAGCATCCGGAAAAGGGATTCGATATTGCCTACTATGGCGATCCGCGTTTTGTGGGATGGGGAGGCGGCGTTCCCATTTGGAAAGACGGCGAAGTTGTGGGTTCTGTGGCTGTGAGCGGCTTGCCGTCCGCGGAAGATATCGTCCTGGCGAATTTTGGGGTTGCGCTCCTCGACAGCAGCGCAGACAATCGCTAGCTCTGGATCTGGCATCGTCACTGACGAATGGTTTCGTTTTAGGAATGCCCTCGCAATTTGAATTGGCGGCCCGCACTGGTACGAATCTGGTTCACCGATGAGAGGAGCTCTCCTATGCACGTGAATCGGCTCTTGTTGCGTCAACTATTTCAATCTCTTCTCCGCATTTCTCTACTCCTCTCATTCTTTGCGGCAAGCACTCTGCCACTATTTGCTGCCGAACCTGCATCGCGCGACCTCAACACCGGTTGGGAATTCCGCGCGGTTGGAAACACCGATCGCGCCGATATTCGCGAGTGGCGTCCGGCCCACGTCCCCGGCGTGGTTCAAACTGACTTGCTGCAGGCCGGACTGATTCCGGATCCTTATTATCAGGACAACGAGTTTCGCCTGCAGTGGATCGGCAACACCGACTGGGAGTACCGAACTACCATCCAACTGGACGCTGCCACCCTCGCCCACGAGCACGCCGATCTGGTTTTTGAGGGTCTGGACACTTTTGCCGATGTGTACCTGAACGACCAATCCGTGCTTCAGACCAACAACATGTTTCGCCGCTGGCGAGTTCCGGCTAAGAATTTATTGAGGCCCGATGCGAACACTCTGCGGATCGTGTTTCATTCTCCGATTCAGCAGATGCTTCCGTATGTGAAGAAACTTCCGTACATATTGCCTGCCATTTCGACCATCAACGGCGGCAATGAACAGGATCTGCCTACCGCGCCCTATACCCGCAAAGCACCATATCAATATGGCTGGGATTGGGGGCCTCGTTTCGTTACGGAAGGAATCTGGCAGCCAGTTCGTCTGGAGACGTGGGACGCGTTGCGCGTTGAAAACTTTCACATTCATCAGCAGAAGGTCAGCGCTGAAGCCGCCAGCGTTGACGCGGAACTCGATATCGAAGCCAATCGCGCCGCTACGGCTGTGGTCGTCTACGGTCACGGCAACTTATCGGGACCGTCCTCCAATGATGGTAGCCAGAGCGTCCACCTTGACCCCGGCATGAATCATGTCTCTTTCCCGATTCGTATCTCCTCGCCCAAGCTTTGGTACCCGGTTGGCTACGGCGCCCAAGATCGGTATAGCTTTTCCGCAATGATTCGCATCGGGAAAGAAACGGCTGCCCATGTAGAGGTGAAAACCGGCCTGCGCTCCGTAGAACTGCGGCGTAGTCCCGATCAGTGGGGCAAGAGTTTCGCTTTCGTCGTCAATGGCATTCCAGTATTCGCCAAAGGAGTGAACGTCATTCCCTTCGATAGCTTCCCGCCGCAGGAAACGCCTGCGCAGCACCGCATGATTCTTGAATCCGCCCGCGATGCCCACATGAACCTGGTGCGGGAATGGGGTGGCGGCTTTTACGAGCATGACGACTTCTACGACATCTGCGATGAACTTGGCATCCTGGTTTGGCAGGAATTCAGTTTCGGCGGCGACATGGTTCCTGGCGACACCGCATTCCAGGAAAATGTTCGCGCCGAGGCTATCGACCAGATCAAGCGCCTGCGCGATCATCCCAGCATCGTGATCTGGTGCGGCAACAATGAAGTTGAAACCGGGTGGTACCACTGGGGCGACCGACAAACCTTCAAAGAATCGATCTCTCCCGATGCCCGCGACCAAGTCTGGAAGGATTACATCGTTCTTTTTGCCGATATCCTGAAAAGCGCAGTGAGCGAGTTCGCCGATCCCGTTCCCTACTGGCCAAGTTCGCCGAGCGCCAACTGGGAAGAGATTCCCGACAACGATCACAACGGCGATATGCACTATTGGCAGGTATGGCACGCGCAAGCGCCCGCCGAGGACTATCTCAAGCAGTTTCCCCGCTTCATGACGGAGTTCGGCTTCCAGTCGTTCCCGGAGATGCGCACCATCCGCTCGTTTGCCAAGGCGGAGGACCTCGATATCCGCTCCGTCGTCATGCAGGCGCACCAGAAAAATAAGGGAGGCAATGAGCGAATTCTCACCTACATGTTGCGCGAGTACCGAGAACCCAAGGATTTTGCCGCCTTCGTGTATCTCAGCCAGGTACAGCAGGCGGAAATCATAAAGCTCGGGGCTGAGCATCTGCGCCGGCAACGCCCGCGCACCATGGGAGCACTGTATTGGCAACTGAACGATTGCTGGCCGGTGGCTTCCTGGGCCAGCATCGACTACTTCGGACGCTGGAAAGCATTGCAGTACTATGCCCGTCGCTTCTATGACGACGTCCTTATTTCTCCCTATGCTCACGACAATCAGGTCGACGTTTATGTGGTTTCGGACAAGCTGCAACCGCTCGCCGGGACCATCCACGTGCGTCTGCTGGATTTCTCCGGCAAAATCTTGTCCGAGCAGAACCAGTCGGTACAGATCCCAGCACTCTCCAGTGCCAAATACCTGACCCTGGATGAGAACGCGCTGCGGGCCAAGGCCGATCCCCGCCGCAGTTTTCTGGTTTTCGATCTTGGCATCGGTGGCAAGCAGGTCTCGAGGAATCTAGTGTTCTTCGAACACATGCATGATCTGGATCTACCGGTTGCTCCCGCCATTCAGAGCAATCTCGAGAAATCCGCAAATAGCTATACCGTGACGTTGCGCACCCCCGCATTAGCACGCAATGTTTATGTATCATTCGGCGACCTGGATGTGCAGCTCTCGGACAACTACTTCGATCTGATTCCAGGTGAATCGATTAGTGTGAATCTCAAATCCTCTGCCACGATCGACCAGATCAAGAGTGCGATGAAGATCACATCCCTTACCGACGCATTTCTCGCGTCGAAAGATGGCGGACCGCCCCAGGCCGCAACCGCGTCGCCTACCGGCCATTGAATCGCAGATAGCGCCAATTGGCAGTGCCGGTTGGAGCTTCAGCACTTTTCATGCCCCTGGCAGTGAAGAACCTCGGATTCAACTGAAAAGGCGGCGGTTTCGGAAATCCGGACTCTGTAAAATTGCGTAAACCTTTGAATCGAAGAGGCCTGGAACCTGCTCTAATAGGGGAAGCAGCCTGGTCTAGTGATCGGACCAGTTGCCAGTCTCCAGCGCGAATCGGACCGGCAGTTCGGTTCGCTGTCGTTTTGCTCCGAATATGTGGATTGTTCGACTTGCGCTAAGGCGCCCTTACACTTTTGTGGTGGTTGCGCTCCTGCTGTTGATCCTGGGGCCCATCGTTATCCTGCGTACTCCTACCGACATCTTCCCTAACATTAATATTCCCGTTGTCAGCATCCTGTGGAATTACTCCGGGCTGAGTGCCCAGGAAATGTCCGACCGGATCGTTTCGCAGACGGAACGGGCACTGACCACCACCGTCGACAACATTCGGCACAGCGAGTCGCAGTCGCTGAACGGAATTGCGGTGGTGAAAGTATTCTTCCAGCCGGGCGCCAACATCGAGCGAGCTCTGGCCCAGATCACGGCCATTTCTCAGACGCAATTGCGCCAACTGCCGCCGGGCACGACGCCTCCCCTGGTCATCACGTACAACGCCTCGAGCGTTCCCATTCTGCAATTGGCTTTGTCTGGAAACCGGCTTTCGGAGCAGCAGTTGTTCGATTACGGCGTGAACTTCATCCGGACGCGTTTAATTACAGTACCGGGCGTCGCAATTCCGTGGCCTTACGGCGGTAAACAGCGCCAGGTTCAGGTCGATCTGGACATCCAGGCGCTACAGTCCAAGGGCTTATCGCCCATGGATGTGGTGAACGCGATCAGCGCCCAAAACCTGATTTTGCCGTCAGGCACATCCAAGATCGGGCAGTTCGAATATGACGTAGACATGAATGGGAGCCCGAAGCAGGTTGCCGAACTGAATGATCTACCCATCAAAACCGTGGGCAGCACGACCATCTATATTCGCGATGTAGGTTATGTGCGCGATGGTTTCCCACCCCAGACCAACATTGTCCGGGTAAACGGCAAACGGGCCACGTTGCTCACGGTATTGAAGAGCGGCAACAATTCCACACTTGACATCATCAACGGCATTAAATCGTTGCTCCCCGCGGTAGAAGCGACCCTGCCGCCGGAACTTCACGTTCAGCCACTGGCTGATCAGTCCATCTTTGTGCGCGCCTCGATCAATGGTGTGTTGAAAGAGGCAACCATAGCTGCTTGTCTGACAGCCGTCATGATTCTGATTTTCCTCGGAAGTTGGAGGAGCACGGTCATCATCGCGGTTTCAATACCTCTCTCAATTCTGACCTCGGTAGTCGTGTTGAGCGCGCTGGGAGAGACCATCAACATCATGACCCTGGGCGGACTAGCGCTCGCTGTAGGCATACTGGTCGACGACGCCACGGTTGAAATTGAGAACATCAACCGCAACGTAACTGAAGGCAAGGAGATTCAGCAGGCCATTCTCGATGGCGCCGCGCAGATTGCGGTGCCTGCATTCGTCTCTACGTTGGCCATCTGCATCGTATTCGTTCCGATGTTCTTCCTCACGGGCGTGGCCCGATTCCTGTTCGTGCCGTTGGGCGAAGCCGTGGTCTTCGCCATGCTTGCTTCCTACCTGTTGTCGCGAACCTTGGTGCCCACCATGGCTAAATATCTGCTAAGGGGGCATGAGGAGGAGGTCGGACATATCCCGTCGCAGAGCCGGAATCCTTTGGTGCGCCTGCAGTTCCGGTTCGAGCAGGCCTTTGAAAGATTCCGCGAGGCTTATCATGGCTGGCTGGAGTGGTGCTTGTATCGGCGGCGCGCGTTCCTGGTGGCGTTCTTTGCCGGCTGCATGATCTCGCTGGTATTGCTGATCCCGTTTTTGGGCCAAGATTTCTTTCCCGCCGTGGATAGTGGCCAGTTCAAGCTGCACATGCGGGCGCGCACGGGTACTCGCATCGAGGAGACTGCCCGCCTGGCGGATCTGGTCGAGCAATTCATCCGGCAGCAGATTCCGGCGGGTGAAGTGGCGAGCATCATCGACAACATCGGCCTGCCTTACAGCAGTATCAACCTGTCTTATAGCAATTCAGCGCCGATTGGAACCTCCGACGCTGACATACTTGTCACTCTCAGCGAACACCATCGGCCCACCGACGAATACGTTCACGACCTTCGGCTGAAACTCGCGCAGCAGTTTCCGGGTGTGACCTTCGCATTTTTGCCGGCGGACATGGTGAGCCAGATTTTGAACTTCGGATTGCCCTCGCCTATTGACATCCAGATCGTAGGCAACAACCTGGAGGCGAATCGGCAGTTTGCTGATCAGATGCTGCAAAAATTGCGCTACATTCCGGGCACGGCTGACCTACGCATTCAACAGACTTTCGACCAGCCGTATTTTCACATCAATGTGGACCGCACTCGAGCACAGCAGGTTGGATTCACCCAGCGCGACGTCGCCACCAACCTGCTCATCTCTCTGAGCGGAAGTTTTCAAACTACACCCACTTTCTGGCTGGATCCGAAAAATGGCGTGAGTTATTCCATCGCGGCGCAAACTCCGCAATATCGCGTGGATTCCCTACAGGCGCTGGAGAACATCCCCGTTTCCGGGTCGAATAGCAGAAACCCCGAGATTCTGGCCAGCCTGGCGACGTTCAATCGTGGAAGCGGCATGGGTGTGGTTTCGCATTACGACATTCAGCCGGTGATTGATATTTTCGGGTCGGCGCAAGGACGAGACTTGGGCGGGGTAGCTCGGGATATTTACCGGCTGGTGGCTCAATTGAAGCAACAACTGCCACGCGGTTCGCAAGTCATTATTCGCGGACAGATTGACACCATGCGCTCTTCGTACACAGGCCTGCTGAGTGGACTGCTGTTTTCCATCATCCTGGTGTACTTGTTGATCGTGGTGAATTTCCAGTCGTGGCTCGATCCCTTCATTATCATCTCGGCACTTCCGGCAGCGCTCGCCGGCATTGCCTGGTTCTTATTTGTGACCCATACGACCTTGAGCGTGCCGGCACTAACCGGTTCGATCATGTGTATGGGGGTCGCTACGGCCAACAGCATCCTTGTGGTGAGCTTCGCCAAAGAACAGATGGACGAAGGCAAAGATGCCGTAAACGCAGCCCTGCAGGCCGGCTTCACCCGCTTCCGGCCGGTGTTGATGACTGCAATGGCCATGATCATCGGAATGGTCCCCATGGCGCTCGGTATGGGCGAAGGTGGCGAGCAGAACGCCCCGCTGGGGCGCGCCGTCATCGGAGGCCTACTTCTCGCCACGGTCGCAACCCTCTTTTTCGTGCCCGTGTTCTTCAGCGTTCTGCACGGCATTCGGGTGCGGCGGGCGGAGGCGCGCAATTAATTTTGTTCATCATAAATAGTGCTCGGAGTCTTAAATGAGAGTTGTCCAGGATGCTGAAATGGAGAACCTGGCCGGTAGTCCCAGCATGGATCAACAGTTCAGGGGTAAGCAACCGAAGGGTTCCGCGCGGTGGTGGCTGCTCCTTTTTGCCGTGGTGACCGCGGTGGGGATCATCGTGGGGGCTGTCCTTCCGCGCATTCAGGCGCGCGCGAACTTGCGCAGAGAAACGGACGAAATGGCAGTGCCCACCGTCTCGGTCGTAAAGCCGAAGCGAGCGGCCCCGGCGGATGAACTCGTGCTTCCCGCGAATGTCCAGGCCTTCGCGGATTCGCCCATTTACGCGCGTACGAATGGCTACCTCCGGCGTTGGTATGCGGACATTGGCGCGCACGTCAGGAAAGGGCAGCTACTCGCCGACATCGAGACTCCCGAAGTTGATCAGCAGCTTATGCAAGCAAGAGCGGACCTCGGCACCGCGCAGGCCAATCTGCGGCTGTCGCAGATCACGGCGGAACGTTATACGGGGCTGCTGAAGACCGATTCTGTTTCAAAGCAGGAGGCCGACAACGCCGAAGGTGACTACGCCGCTAAGAAAGCGGCACTGGAGGCAGCCCAGGCCAACGTCAAGCGTCTGGAAGAGTTGCAGTCTTTCGAGAAAATCTATGCGCCGTTTGATGGCATCATTACGGCTCGTAATACCGATATCGGGAATCTGATTGATTCCGGCAGCAGCGGCGGCGCGCGCACCGAACTGTTCCACGTTGCACAACCCGACAAGCTGCGCGTTTACGTGAACGTGCCCGAAGCATATTCCCAATCGGCCAAGCCCGGACTTAAGGCTGCCCTGACTGTGCCCGAGTACCCGGGAAAGAGATTTGAAGGGACGCTGGTGCGTACGGCGGATGCGATCGATCCAGCAACCCGTACGTTGCTGGTTGAAGTCGATGTCAACAATCCTACTGGCACGCTGCTTTCGGGCGCCTACGCCGCAGTGCACTTCAACCTTCCCACCGTTACGAACTCTTACACCCTGCCGGTAAACGCTCTTCTTTTCCGTGCTGAGGGACTGCGGGTTGCGGCGGTCGACAACGGCCACGCAGATCTTAGGCCTATAACCATTGGACACGATTTCGGTTCCGAGGTGGAAGTAGTTGCCGGGCTCAATGGAGACGAGTCGATCATCGTGAATCCTCCGGATTCGCTAATATCCGGCGAGCCCGTGAGAATCGCTGAGCCCTCGAACAAAGGCGGAGAGGTGCGTTGAGGGTTCGATGCACAATAATCCTATCTCATCCATCCCGGTCTCTCGCAGGGGCAGATTGCTAACCGGCAGCCGAGTAGCTCTCGCAATCTGTGTGGCATTTACTCTCGGCGGATGCGCCGTCGGGCCGCATTACAAGCGACCATCTGCACCAGAAGCTCCGGCCTACAAAGAACTGCCTCAAGGTATGAGTGCCGCTGCCCCGGCCGATCAACTGTCTCGGGGCAAGTGGTGGGAGATTTACGGGGACCCCCAACTCAACTCCCTCGAAGAGAAAGTCAGGGTTTCGAATCAGACACTCAGAGCGGCCATAGCCCAGTTTGAGCAGGCACGAGCTTTGGTCCGTCTCGACCGCGCCGATTTCTACCCGACGATCACGGCGGGCGCATTTGGATCCAGAAATCACACTTCACGAAATCGCGCCCTGGCAACCAACTTATCTCCCAGCAACTACAGCGACATCCAGATGCCGGTCGTGGGAGTCTCCTACGAGCCCGATCTGTTCGGGCGCGTTCGCCACACGGTGGAAGCCGCGCGCACCAGCGCGCAGGCCAGTGCAGGGGACGTGGAGAACGTGAGCCTCAGCATCCACGCGGAACTGGCCTTCGACTATTTTCAACTGCGCTCTCTCGATGCAGAAGAGGAGTTGCTCAATTCCAGCGTCGCGACATTTCAGAAAGCGCTGGACCTGACGCAAAACCGGTATGCGGGCGGGGTCGCTTCCGCAGTTGACGTGGCCCAGGCTCAAACCCAGTTGGAAACCACTCGCGCGCAAGCGATCGACGTTCAGGTTGCTCGGGCTCAGTTCGAGCATGCCATTGCAGTGCTCATCGGGGAGCCTGCTTCAACCTTCAATTTTCCGAACTCCCCGTTAACGCAAACTCCCCCGGCTATTCCGGTCGGACTGCCTTCAGAACTACTCGAACGGCGCCCGGATGTAGCTGCAGCAGAACGGCGCGTAGCGTCGGCCAACGAAGAGGTTGGAATTGCTCGAGCCGCTTATTTTCCCTCTGTCAGTCTTTCCGGAAATGGAGGCTTCGAGAGCAGTTCGTTAACGAATCTGCTCTCTGGCCCAAGCGGATTCTTGTCGGCGGGAGCCTCGGCCCTGGTTACCGTCTTTGACGTCGGGCGGCGCCGAGCCGTGTCAGAAGAGGCGCATGCCGTTCTGGACCAAAGTACCGCCAATTACCGGCAGTCCGTTCTGAACGCTTTTCGCGAGGTAGAGGACGATTTGGCAGCCCTGCGAATTCTGTCCCAGGAAGCCGAGACCCAGCAGGCCGCCGTGGCCGCTGCCGAGCACTCCCTGGAACTATCGACCAACCGCTACAAGGGCGGTGTGGCTAATTACCTCGAAGTCACCACCGCTCAGGGGGTGGCTCTGTCGGACGAACGGGTTGCCGTGCAGATTCGAGGACGACGCATGACCTCCAGTGTTCTGCTTATCCAGGCTTTAGGCGGAGGCTGGAACACCTCCGAACTGCCCACTGGAAAGGTTCCGAATTTGCCGGCTTCGGCTACAGGGCAATAGTCGCTTGCATCTTGTGCTAATCCGAAAACGCCTCGGGTCGAATTGCCGGTCACTCAAAATGCCACTATTTCGGGCTTTGGCTTGTGTTGTTGCCGGGAACGCTCTGATTCTGCATGGCAGAGGGGCAGCTTTCCGAGATCATGTCCACCTTGCTGACGGTGATTTCCTGATACTGAGTGCCCGCCTTCGAGGCTTCGGTCCCGCTCTGTCCCGCGCTACTGCTACTGGCGCTGCTGCTTTGAGAAGGGCTGCTCCCATTCCCGCCGTTCTCGATGCTTCCTTGAACTCGAACCCTATGTCCTACATGCTGGCTCAGATCCTCCGAGGAACGAAGTCTGACAGGCTGGCCGCTATCGGGCTGCAGGAAGTATTCAGTTTGCTGACGGATGACACAGCCTTCCAGGCTGGGTTGACTGGTAGTACTTGTCCCGGACTGCGCCATGGCGCTGCTAGTGGCCGGATTGGCCTGAGTGGTCGTCGAATTTTGCGTGTTGCTCTGCGTACTCGAGCTCGAACTCGGGGACGTTGCCTGGTTCGTCGAACTGGGACTTGGGGTGGTGTCGCTTTGCGCCAAGGCGCCTAGGACTGTTGCCAAAATTAAAGGCAACGCGAACGAGAGTAGTCGCTTCATAGTATGTGCCTCCGGATCTTCGCTCGCGGATTCGATGGCTGCGAGCACCGGGATGGTTTTCTGGTATTCCACAGGAAGCTTTTCCGGTGGACTTCGGTAAGCTAAAATCTTCATGAGGATGGGTTTTTATGGAATGGACTACCCCGGCGTTTGAGGAGATCCAGCTCTGCTGCGAGATCAACTCCTACGTCAGCGCGCAACTGTAAACCACACACCAAATATGTACATCAAGCTGCTGGGAACCGCTGCCGGCGGGGCCTTCCCGCAGTGGAATTGTGCCTGCCATAATTGCCGGTCGCTGCGAGAGGGGACCTTCGCCGGACGGCCGCGCTCGCAACTGCAGGTCGCGATCAGCGCGGACCGAGAGAGCTGGTTTCTGCTGAACGCCTCCCCTGACATCCACTCGCAAATTGAGAATGATCTTGTTTTTCACCCCAGGGCAGCCGTTCGTTCGACACCTATTGCCGGTGTGGTTCTGACCGGCGGCGACCTTGACCAGGTGCTCGGGCTCCTTACGCTGCGCGAATTTCAGGAATTTCGGATTTTCGCAACCCCGGCCCTGCAAAAAGTCCTAAGAGAAGATAACTCGATGTTTGCGGTGCTGAACCGCGTTCCGCAGCAGGTCACCTGGGTGGATATCCTCCCCGGCACTCCGTTTCCGCTGTCATCGGCACATCGGAAAGTAAGCCTCTGTTGCACACCAGTTTCGCTCGGGCAGCATCTTCCCTCCTATGCTTCGGAAGCGCGCCGGCAACGGATCCGGACTGATGAGACTCTGCTAGGGTTGATCATCCAGACCGCTTCCGGGCGGAGACTGGCCTATTTCCCGGCCGTACCTGCAATTAGCCCGGCACTCATGCGAGACTTGCAGACCGCGGATGTGCTTTTGTTCGACGGGACATTCTGGTCGGATGATGAACTCAACAAGGTCCGCGGAACAGGACCGACCGCTCGCGAGATCGGGCACGTACCGATCTCAGGCCACGATGGCAGCTTGGAACTGCTGTCCGGTTTGAAAGCACGCAAGATCTACGTACACATAAACAACACCAATCCCATGCTGGATGAGTCAGGAACCGAATACCGGCAGGTGCGCGAATCGGGCTGGGAAGTGGGCGAAGACGGATGGGAATTCGCACTGTAGCCTCGCAAGAAGCGCCGGTCTCGCGGGAGGAATTGCGGGCGCGGATGCAGGAAATCGGGCGCGAACGCTACCATCACAAGCACCCTTTCCACCTGCTCATGCATGAAGGCGGACTCACGCGTGGACAACTGCAGGCATGGGCTTTGAATCGCTACTACTACCAGAGCATTATCCCGATCAAGGATTCCATTATTCTGTCGCACAGCGATGACACGGAATTCCGGCGCGCGTGGAGAAAACGCATCCTCGATCATGACGGGGATGCGACGCATGAGGGCGGGATTGAACGGTGGGTCCGGCTGGCAGAGGCGACCGGGGTGACCCGCCAACAGGTCACAAGCGGAGCGGAGATCTTGCCCGCCGTTCGATTTGCTGTAGATGCCTATTTGACCCTGGTGAAGAGTCGAACCTTGTTGGAAGCGGTGGCCTCGTCGCTCACGGAATTGTTCTCAAGGGATCTAATTGCGCTCCGCATGGATGCGTTGAGGAAGCATTATCCCTGGCTATCGGGCGGACTCGATTATTTCACCGCGCGGTTGGACCAGGCTCCCGAGGACGCGGCGTTCGCCTTCAACTATGTAGCCGAGCACGCCACCACACGCACTCAGCAGGAACTGGCAATGGCGGCGCTAAAAGCGAAGTGCGATATTCTTTGGGCCCAGCTGGATGCGCTGTATTTCGCTTACGTCCAGCCGGGGTGGATTCCGCCGGGAGCGTTTGTCCCCGAAAAGGAGTAGTGCGTTGGCAATTCCAGAAGACGATAGCCGCCCCCGCCTTGCGCCCGGGTGTAGATGGGCTGAAGCAAGCAATGGCGAGCGCACAGTGCTTGTCCCCGAAGGCGCAATCGTCGTGAAAGGCACAGGCAGGGACATCCTGGAACACTGCGATGGACAGCGCACATTCGCAGAAATTGTGCAGGAACTGCAGAGTCTCTACACTTTGACCGATGTCCAAAAAATCAGGAAAGAGGCCAGCAATTTTCTCGAGCAGTTACGAGAGAAACGCATTGTAGATTTCTGATGTCTTTCGTGCCCTTAGCATTAATCGCCGAACTGACCCACCGCTGTCCTCTGCATTGCGTGTACTGCTCGAATCCTGTCGAGTTGCAGAAATCCGCATTAGAACTGAGTACTGACGAGTGGCAGCAGGTTTTCCGAGGAGCTGCGGGCCTGGGCACCCTTCATGCTCACCTGACCGGAGGAGAACCGCTCGCTCGCCAAGATATTGTTGAATTGGTCGCGGGCGCGCGCAGTGCAGGGCTTTATACGAATCTGATCACGTCGGGCATCGGATTATCCGAAAAGAAACTGGAGGACATACTTGCAGCGGGGCTGGAGCACATCCAGTTGAGCTTTCAGGATTCGCGCGAGGAAGCAGCGAATGCCATTGCCGGGGCGCGTACCCACGGTTTGAAGGTCGAACTCGCACGCCTGATACGTAAGCAGCGAGTCGCGTTCACGATGAATATTGTCGTACATCGGGGAAATCTGGATCGACTCGACGAAATTATCGAGTTCGCGGAACAGCTGCAGCCAGACCGACTGGAGATCGCCAACGTCCAGTACTACGGATGGGCGTTGCCCAATCGCGACGCTCTTCTTCCCACGCGCGCGCAGGTCGAAAACTCCGTTCTAACCATCGCCAAGGCACAGGAGCGCCTGCGTGGCAAGATGAGAATCGATTATGTCGTTCCCGATTACTACGCGCGGTATCCGAAAGCATGCATGGGAGGCTGGGGGCGGCGTTTGATGCTGATTGACCCTGCGGGGCGGGCACTTCCCTGCCATGCCGCGGGCGTGATTCCGGGATTGCACTTCCCTAATGTGCGCGAGAGATCGCTGGAATGGATATGGCGCGAATCGGCGGTGTTTAATAAGTTCCGCGGTGAGGATTGGATGATGGAACCTTGTCGGACTTGTGATCGCAGAAGCGAAGACTACGGGGGCTGCCGCTGCCAGGCATTTCTGCTGACTGGGGACGCCATGGCTACAGATCCCGTGTGTTCACTTGCGCCGCAGCACGCCCTGATTGAGAATCAACTGCAGAAGAACAATTTGCCCGCCGACGACTCGGGTTCCACCCAGCCGCTCAGAGAACGCGCCAACTCTGCCTGGACCTATCGTGTCAACCCAACCTGAATTCATGCCCACGGAGTGCGGTCCGATTCTGTCCAGATCCTTCGGCTCTCTCGCTGCGCAAGACAACGAAAGGGCTGCGGAAGCAGCCCTTCGTAGGCCGAGCTTTCTACAATTTTAGGGTATGAACTGGATCACCCCAAAGCGGCCGTTGGCATAATTCTGCGGACCGGCAGTAAAGAACAGTTCATTGCTGGCGCCGGTCGCAGCATTGTTGTTGCCGAACTTGAGTCCCCACAATTGATTGATCTGCACTGTGGCGCCTGCAGGAGTTTTCAGCTGGCCCAGGAATGCTCTCGTTTTTTTGTCGAAGGCGTTGATGGTTCCGGCTGGAAGGTTGTTGCTGATCAGAATGGCATTGCTGAAGGGACCGAAGTCGGATGGAGCTTGGGCGATACCCCAAGGCTGATTGAGCGTTCCGTTGGAGGCAAGTCGGCGGGGAGTACCGCCAAACTCGCTATAAATATCGACGAATCCCCCGGGCGCATTGCCGGTGCTGGCATAGGTCACAAAAACCTGGTGGCCAATGACCTGTATCCCATAAGGAGCAAATCCGGCTGGAATATTGGGATCGGCAAGGACTACATCGGTGAGGTGAATGAAATTCTGGTCGTAAACATTGATACGATTATTGGCCATGTCCGCTGCGTATAACCAGTTAATGTCCTTAGCAATGGCTAGGCCCGTGTACATGGTATGTGAAGCGGAGTTGTCGACGGCGATCACCGAATGGTGCAGGTCCACGCCTGGGTTCCAGCCGCTGATCGTGCCGTCGAGCGTGGCAAAGATAAAGAACGCGGGACCCGATGCGCCATTCTTGGTTACCGTGAACGCATTGTTACCGTTGAATACGATGCCGGTAGGCGAGCCGTGAACCATCCCAGACGCAGACGGAATCTCGACGATCAGTCCTTGCTTGACTCCTACGGAGTTGTAGAGGGTAGATTTACCGGTCATTTCGTCGCTGACCCAATAGGGAGTGTTCGGCCCGCGTGCTAGACCCCAGGCATTCACTAAATCAGGATCGGGTGGTTGCATAGCCTTACCGGCTTGATTGGCGTCAAGGTAAGTCACTTTATACTGCGCTATTGCCATGCTATTGAGTGTGAGCACGGCAATGAACACAGCCGCTAGTGACAGGATGCGAGTTGATGGGCGTTGCATTCGATCTTCTCCTCTTCAAGACTTGCGACGGGTGACGCGGGGACATAGATGATTTCGCGGCGCGCCTCAGTCGTGAGCTGCATCCTAAATCGCAGTCGCGCAGCTGGTTGTCGGAGAAGAATCAAGAAATTGTCAAAAGATCGTAGAGGAATTGCCAGCCCGGAAACGACTACTCCAAAAAATGATGACATACCTTTCACAATGTGCTGACATCTGCGCTTCGCACCTCCGATAAGTTAGACCTACTGATCACGAGTGCTACCCACCTTCGGCGCTGAATAAATCTCAGGAGTTGTCCAATGCAGCGGCAATTAATGATTCTAGTGATAGCACTAGTGTGCTCTTCGACACTAAGCAGCAATTCGCAAATGGCTTCCGCTGGCGGCAGCACAACCGGTACGGCCGCTGCTGTCAGCGGAGGCTCGGGAGTTGTAACCGGGCAGATTAAATTCGATGGCCCCCTGCCGAAAGCAATGCCAATCGCCATGCGCTCGGATCCCACGTGTGCATCCGAACACCCACAACCGGTACGCAGTGAGGATGTTGTCTCGGGCCAAAATGGCACACTGGAAAACGTAATTGTGTTCGTATCGCAAGGCGCTGAGAATCGAACCTACGACGTTCCCCAAGCCCCCGCCGTAATGGAGCAAAAAGGTTGCCTGTACGAGCCCCATGTGCTGGCGATGCGAGCTGGCCAGACGCTGCGTGTGGTGAATGAGGACAAGACCACGCACAACATTCATCCTATGCCGGCCAATAATCGCGAATGGAACCGGGCGCAGACGCCGGGTCAGCCGATCGAAGAAAAATTCCCGCGGGAAGAAGTTTCGATCCCGGTCAAGTGCAATATTCATCCCTGGATGCACAGCTATATTGCAGTCTTCAAGCATCCCTACTTTGCAGTCACCGGCAAGGATGGCAGTTTCGAATTGGCTAACCTACCGCCGGGTGAATATACGATTGAGGCCTGGCACGAGAAACTGGGTACGATGACCCAACATGTGAAGATTGCGCAGGGAGAAAGCAAGAAAATCGATTTTATTTTCAAACCCCGCGGATAGGCGCGAGTTGGGCACGGCTCACGTAGGGACAGCCGAGGCGGCCGTCCCTACGCGTGACCAGCCGGGCGGAGCACTGCGGTATTCCTCCTGACGTTTTCCTTCCCGAGTAGCCAGCGCGCAATACGACGAATGGCTTATCCGTGATAGCCTTTTTCTCGCTTATGCCTATCGCATCCACTCACATTGATCTGCAGCAGGTTGCCAGAGAAATCATGACGGAGCATGGCTTCAACCCGGATTTCCCACCTGAAGCAGCACAGCAGCTTGCGCACTTGCAGAACCGCCCTCCGATCACAGTTTCCGATGGCAATATTCGTGACCTGCGGAACCTGCTCTGGTCGTCTATTGACAACGACACCTCGCGTGACTTGGATCAGATCGAAGTTGTGCAGTCGTTATCCGGAGGCCTGGTTCGAGTCATGATTGGAATCGCTGATGTCGATGCATTCGTGCCCAGTCACTCGCCTATCGACCAGCATGCCGCAAGAGAGACAACGACGGTATACACGGGCGTCCGAATCTTTCCCATGCTTCCGGAGCAGCTTTCCACGGGCGCCACTTCCCTGCTCGAGGGTGCCGACAAATTCGCAATCATTATCGATTTTGTCGTGCAGGCAGACGGAACCATCCAATCAAGCGACACCTATCGCGCCGTCGTTAGAAATAAATCACAGCTAACCTACGACGCCGTGGGGGCTTGGCTCGAAGGCCGTGCCGCAGCACCGGCGAAGGTTGCTGCCTCCAGCGAATTGCAGCAGCAGCTTCGCTTACAGGACCAGATTGCGCAGGCGCTGAGAAATGAACGGCACCGGCATGGGGCTTTGGACATCGAAACCACCGAAGTGCGTCCCATTCTTCTGAACAACCAGGTTGTGAATATCGCCAAGCAGGAAAGGAACCGGGCCACGGAACTGATCGAGGACTTTATGATCGCCGCGAACGGGGTGGTTGCACGCCGGCTGGAGAGCGTGCCCTCCATCCGCCGAGTGGTCAAGGCTCCGGAGCGCTGGAATCGAATCGTCCAACTCGCATCTGAGCATGGATTCAAGCTTCCCGAACAGGCGGATTCGAAAGCGCTCAATGATTTGTTAACCGCCCGCAAAGCCGCCGACCCCGAGCACTTCCCAGACCTCTCCCTGGCCGTTATCAAATTGATGGGGCCAGGCGAGTACGTGGTCGAGCAACCAGGCGACGACGTGCAAGGACATTTTGGGCTGGCGGTGCAGGACTACACGCATTCGACGGCGCCCAATCGCAGGTTCGCCGATATCGTCACTCAGCGGATCATCAAGGCTCAAATCGGTGCCGGTCCGGCTCCATATTCCGAATCAGAACTCAGCAACATCGCTCAGAATTGCACGCTCAAAGAGGATGCCGCCCGGAAGGTAGAGCGCGAAATGTCCAAACGCATTGCAGCCGTTGCTTTGAGTAGCCGGATCGGCGAACAGTTCGACGGCATCATCACCGGCGTCACTTCGCATGGAACCTTCGTTCGCGTTCTCAAACCTCATGTAGAAGGCATGCTTGCACGGGGGGCACAAGGCCTGGATGTTGGCGACAAGGTTCACGTGAAGCTGATCCGCACCGACCAGCAGCGAGGCTACATCGACTTTGAACGCAGTAATTAACCGGAGGAGCGGTCGAAGCGGTAGCCTGGTTTCAGCTCGCAGCGGTAAGCCTTATTTTTTTGTGCATCTACCTGGGCGGTGCAATCGGCCCAATCCAGAATCAGAGCCGGCCCAAGGGGAAAGACAATTGTCTCTCCGTTCAGTTCGGCTTGCAGGGTGATCCCCTCGGCGGTTGCCGGAACAGTGAAATTGAGGGCGCGTCCTAGCACGAACGGGTGAGACTCGCGAATGACGTCGCTGATCATGGGATGAACCACCTCCGCTTCCACCAGAAACACCGCCGTGTCCGACCAGTTGCGCGCGGTCACACTGATAGTCGGTCCACCTGCCGATAGCTGGCGGTCGTCAATTCGTGTAAAAGGACACGGACCGGCAATGCAGGAGGCGCGGGCATTGTGGAATTCGTTACCCGGACCAGCCTCAAGAGCAATTGAGCCGGTCGCTGCTTTCCATTTGCCGTCCGGGGAACAGGGATCATGTCCATTGCACGGCACGTTGGCCTTATTGACCACGTCAAACGTACGAGCGGCACTTCCCACATTTGCCGACGTTACGTTCTTAACCGAATAACGCACGCGAACGCTGGCAATCGTAACTTCCGGTCCTCGCGGCTGCGGAGTCGATTCTCGCCGCAACGGGTCCATGCGCATGACATACAGCTGATCGCCCACATAATCATTGACCCTAAGCGGCTGGTAAGCTGAGTGACTGATTTCAAAAGTTACCGAACGCCCGCGGCGAATGTCCCGCGGTAACGTCAAGGTGAAATATCCGGAGTTATCGGATTTCGTTTCGGCCAGAGGAGCGGAGCCTGCGTTCTCGCTGCTGAACAAGCGCGAGAGGTCCGAGGGCGGGACCGAGGATGATAAGCGAATCGTGACGTGGGCCTCGGCTACGGGAAGCTGGCGGCGAGGATCGGCATCGCCGGTTATTACCGCACCCTTCAGGACCAAGGGCTTTGTCCTGAATACGCCTCCCAGCCAGACGCCTGCTACCGCGCCGGCCAAGAGAATCCCTATGACCATGCCGATCCTGGATCCCCGTTTCATCTTGTTCTTCTATGATAACTAACCGCGTCCTGCACTGCTCCTGTTCCCTTGAAATCGTTTAAGATCATCGGGTGCAGGCGAAGGCTTGGATTAGAAGCCATTCCCGTCGTGACTTCCTGAAGCGCCTGGCGGGCACGGGTCTTGCGATACCACTAGCGGCATCAGTCCCATTTTCTCTCTCCTTCGCCCAGGCAGGTAGCTCTACCCCAGGGCAGCGCGGCAAACCCATTTTTTCCGCGCAAGACCAACAGTTGCTCGAGGAAATGGAACGGCTGAGCTCGTGCTTTTTCTGGGAGCAGGCCAACCCCGATACCGGTCTGGTCAAGGACCGCTGCAACGCCCGGGACGCCACTTCGGATAAGAACGCCGTCGCTAGCATTGCGGCTACCGGTTTCGGCTTAACTGCATTATGTATCGCGGTCCAGCGGCAGTTCCTTTCTGACGAGCAAGCGCGAGGGCGGGTGCTCACCACTCTCAAATTCCTCTCCGATCGCCTGCCGAATCATCGCGGGTTCTTTTATCACTGGGCAGACATCAACACCGGAGAGAGAGTTTGGGATTCGGAGGTCTCTTCCGTCGATACTGCCCTCTTGCTCTGTGGCGTGCTGACCTGCCGCGAATACTTTCACGACCGGGAAATCACTCGCATTGCCAATACCATCACGGAGCGCATTGACTGGACTTGGCTCTCCGAGGACACCTCCCTGCTGCCGCATGGATGGCTACCCGAGGTCGGGTTCCTTCCTTATCGCTGGGACTACTACAGCGAGCTGATGATGATGTACCTGCTGGCCCTGGGCTCTTCCACGCACCCGCTTCCCGCGGAGACCTGGGATGCATGGAAGCGCGTGCGCTTCGATTATGAAGGCATGCGCTACATCGGTTCCTTTGCCCCGCTCTTCGTGCACCAGTACTCACAGGCGTGGTTCGACTTCCGCGGCAAGAGCGACGGCTACGCCGACTATTTCTACAACTCCATTACCGCGACAAAAGTGCACCGCCAGTTCTGCCTGGAACTGGGCAAACAGTTTCCCGACTACAGTGAGGATTTGTGGGGAATCACCGCATCGGACTCGCAGAAGGGTTACGTGATCTGGGGAGGTCCGCCGATGATGGGTCCGATCGACGGCACCGTTGTGCCGAGCGCAAGCGCCGGATCTCTACCCTTCTTACCGGCGGAAAGCATGCGCGTGCTCAGAACCATTCGCAACAAGTACCCGGCAGCATGGACGAATTACGGATTTGTGGACGCCTTCAATCCGTTGAGCGGCTGGTACGACACTGACGTGGTCGGGATTGACACAGGTATCAGTATGCTGATGGCGGAAAACGTTCGTACAGGATTCGTTTGGAATACGTTCATGCAGAGCCAGGAGGCGAAACGGGGAATGGCGCGGGCGGGATTCCACGGCTATTAGGCATGCAACCTCTCTTAACCCGCTGAATGCTCTTCAGACTTCAAACCAACCCTAAGATGGGCTTTTCGTTCTTTAGGATCAGTGAAATCACCAGCGATGCGAGCAGATCTGGGTGTCCTTGCAAGGCCGCTGTGGCGCAGTCCCGGCACAGACTCCTGTGCTGGTGGGGAGCCGGATATTCTTCCATCACGACCTCTGCTCGATCGGAACACTCTTCACATTGGGGTTTGTCGATTCCAGGGAAGTATTTGCGGAGTGTTGGCATACCAGCCTCTAGTCACAATCAAAGCGCCAGTATGTGCAAATTACTGTGATTAAAATCACCGGGCGGTGTAGCGGCGAACACACGACCAGAAATAAAGGACCAGCTATTGCGCCGCTGAGGCAAGTTGAACATCCACAGAGAAGCGAGCAACTTTGAAGTAAGCGGAGTTTCCGGTCTTTCCCACCCGCACTACCACTTTACTCAGGTATGGAGTTGGCAGAGCGCTGTTATTCGAACAGATGCGAGGCACAGCCCAGCCAGCACAGGCCAGGATCGCGACCCAGAGCACAACCGCCGTCCCCCTGATGGCTTTGCCAAAACTCTCCTCGATGACGGCCGTCTGCGCGTAAATATCGCCTATTCGCTGGTGCACACCGGAGCATGCCGCGGTCACCATCCCCACTAGGTACAAACCCAGCCCATCCACGATGCGCAAGACATTCCGCACCGCACAGGCGGCAAAGGGGCCTCGCTGAGCGGTTCCCACGACTCGGATCCCCACCATGACCTTGCCGAGCGTAGCGCCGCAGACCGCTTCCAGCAACCAGCCATAGAGGAATAGCAGAAACCCGTTGAGCGTTATCGCGATCAGGAGCGAGGCCGTAGTGAGCTGCAATTCGGTCCCGTCCACAATGCCCCAGCGCATGAAGATCCAGGCATCCAGAATGGCGAACAATCCAAACAGGATGGCAGTATCCAGAAGCAACGCAATGAAGCGGTCCCCTAAGCGGGCGAAGCGGTAACGGCCCGAGTTGCGCGCGGGGGCAGAACCGGCAGAGGCGGCCCCGGTGTTTTCGGCAGGCTCAATAACGCCAGATTCCTCTAAAAGATACTGGCCCGGAGGTATGGGCTCACCGCAAACTTGGCAGACCTTTGCCGCAGGCCTGACCTGGCTCTGACAACATGGACATTCCATACTCTTCCCGCGAGAGTGAAAAGGTTCGGGCAAGCATACATCGTTCGCGTAAACATTCCGCCATCACGGAAGGACAGCATCCAGTGGCCATTGGCCAGCTGTGTTCCGGTTGCGAGCTGTTGGCGCATGCTCCGATTGATATGTCCATCCAAACCACTCCCGCGCCACGATTCGGTGATTCAGCGTTAGACTGTTGCGCATCTAAAAGCCGTACCCTTTTCTGCCGTGGCGGACACGATCGGATTATCTCGATGAAATCAGTGGAATGAGCGTGATCACCAGGAATACTTAAAAATGCGCGCACAAATCAAGCTGGGACGGATCGCCGGAATCGAGATCGGGCTTCACTATAGCTGGTTCTTGATCGGCATTCTTATTGTTTTCTCGCTCAAGGATCAGTTCAACACGGTAAACCCGGACTGGAGCCCGGCGTTAATCTGGAGCATCGCCCTGGTCACCGCAGTGCTGTTCTTTGTAGCTCTGCTTTTGCACGAGCTGGCGCATTCTTTAGTAGCCAAAAGCCGCGGCTTGCGTGTACGCGCGATCACGCTATTTGCACTCGGCGGTGTTTCGCAAATCGAGTCGGAGGCCGCAGATGCTAAATCGGAGTTTTGGATTGCTATTGTTGGCCCGCTGACCAGCCTGATCGTAGGCGCACTTTGCTTTGGTGTTGAACGGTTGGCATTCCCTGGGGCGGCGGCGGAGCCAGCGCCGCCTGTCGCCGCGCTGCTGGTATGGCTCGGGCGCATCAACGTCGTGCTTGCCTTCTTTAACATGATCCCGGGATACCCTCTCGACGGGGGGCGCGTTTTGCGCGCCATCATTTGGTGGATCGGCGGCAGCCAGACTCGGGCCACGAAGTGGGCCTCCTCCACCGGCCAGGCTGTGGCTTTCCTCTTCATACTCTACGGTCTTTTCGGTTTCTTCACCGGTCGGAACTACCAGGGGCTGTGGCTGGCATTCATCGGGTGGTTCCTGCTGGACGCCTCCCGTAGCACGTCCTTGCAGGTGGAGATCAGTTCTGGCCTTCAGGGCCGCAGGGTAGCCGACATTATGGAGCGCGATTGCGCATTGGTGGAGGGGCATATCAGCCTGCAGGATTTTGTTAACGAATACGTTCTGCGGAGTGGGCGGCGCTGTTTTATCGTGGTCCAGAATAATTCCCTGACGGGCCTGATTACTCCGAATGAAGTGAAGAAGGTGCCGCGGGAGGAATGGCCGCAAACCAGCGTGCAGAGCGTGATGATTCCCCTGAAACAATTGCACGTGGTCACACCGGACACCCCGGCAGTGCAAGCGCTCGATCTGTTAACCAAGCAGGATGTCAACCAGGTGCCAGTCGTTTCGGACGGGCACCTGGTAGGAATCTTCTCGCGCGGGCAGGTGATCCGTTACCTGCAGGCACATGCGGAATTGGGCAGGAGTTAAGGACTACTTGCCGGAACCGGTCGGTTCCTCCTTCAAGGTCCGCACGAATGAGACGATTTGCCACCGTTCCGTATCCGATAGGCGAGCAAAGGGCGGCATACCAGCCTTCACGTTTCCATTCGTGATCTTCCAGAAAATCGAGCCGTCAGTCTGCTTCTGAACTTCAGGGAGCTGAAGATTGGCGGCATCCTGCAGGCCGGAACCGTCTTCATTGTGACATTCGGCGCAGTGGCGCATGAACAGCTTCTTCCCTCCGGCAAGGGCATCCGTGTTCCCGGCCAGCGGGTTCTTCTTGGCGGCGGCATCGGCTGGAGCCACCCACTTCGGATCCGATTTGGATTGTTGGTTCTGCGCGGCAACGATACTGGCAAGAAATAAAGCGGCGATGGTCGACAACACGATAGTGGAAGCCTTCACCCTTTCCCTCCAAAAAGATGCGCGACTTTTCTGCCGAAGCCACGCACTTCATAACTATAACCGATACGAAACAGGACGGGACTACCAATGTCGGTGAGGCGTACCGCCGGAGAGAAGCGAATTGAGGCATTCTCACTGACTTGCCAGGAAAGCACCGGGGCTAGGTAGTGGGTCGTGTTGTGCAGGCCAAAACTGAGGGTGCTCCCCAGCCCTCCGTACATCTCGAGCCCAGCCGCGAAGTTCTCGCGGCAAAACCTGCAGTTCTCTCCCGAGGCCATCGTGGCCAGAGGACGCGAGAGCCCCAGCGCGTAGCCGAATTCAAAGCCTTCGTTTTCCGAAAGGTTCTTCTCGACAATGAAATTCTCCGCAAAATTCCAATTATGAACGTCACTCGAGAGAATCAGTTTGGTTTCCAGCTCGTGCGCGCGAATTTTGCTGAGCTCGGCAACGGGCTCGCCGGTGTCACCGGTGTTGCCCACGATCTCCTTGAAGATGCGGCTGGCCTCGTTAATGTTTTCGTACTCGAAGTAAAGGACCGGGTTGATGCGATGCTCCCGAAAAAGCGGCCGGAAGCGGTTCTCGAAGCGCCAGCCAGTGAAAGCGGTACTGTCCCCCGGAGTAGATTGGCCTTCGATATAAAGCTCTGAAGTCCACCATGCTTTGACCCCGTATTCCAGTTCCATGTACGGCGCGATGAATGCAGATTGGCTCGCACCGGGCGACCCGATGGTAGCCGATGTGTCGACTTCCAGGTTCCGAGGCTCTTCCAAGTGATGATCATAGGTCACGAAGTAAGGCGATTCCTGCGCCCGCAGAGCTGGCGCGCAACCCACTAGGAGCAGAGCCGGAAGAATACAATTTGAAATCTTCATAATTGCAACTCAGTTGCATTAGTTGACCACAACAATAATGTACTCTGGCTGCCTTGGAAGGCAATCCCACGCAAGCATTTTTTGTTTCAATCGCGTTGCAACTATTTGCAATCAGACTGACGCGCGGGCAGGGAACGCTGTCCGGCATTGGGCACAGTAGCCGCCGACTTCGAGGCGCGTAACGACAATATGAAAGCGGCAGTCGCGTTGGATCTGACCCTTCAGGCGGTCGAACAAATCGCTCTCGAACTCCGTGATGCGGCCGCAACGCAGGCAGGCCATGTGAATGTGATCGCGCTGCGGCCTGCGCTCATAAAAGTGCTTCTCCCCCTCGAGGTGCATGAGATCGAGTTCATCCACCAGTCCATGACGCTTCAGGAGATTGAGCGTGCGATAAACCGTGACCCGGTCAATGTTGGGATCGATCTTGCGGGCCCGTCGCAATATCTGGGCCGCATCCAGGTGCTGCTTCGCCGTTTCTACTACCCCCAGAATTGTGCGTCGCTGGCGCGTCATGCGCAGGCCGCGCGACATGAGTTCAGCCTGCAAGCGTCCAGGAGCTTCGGTTTCCGGTAAGGGCATAGTTAAATCCAGTTGATACTCGGTTGCAAGTAATGGTTGTAAGTATAACTCGAACCAACGGCCGCCGTCGGAAAGGATCGGCCGTCAGTATCCTTTCATCTTGTCTTTAACGCTGCGAGCCAGCTTTTCGATTTCTTCAGCCTTGCGCACCACGTTTACCGAAAGAATACTTTCATTGGACTGATCAACGTAGCGCTTCAGTTCTGTCGCCAAATCATAAAGCTTGTCGGTGTCCCGCTTTAAAGAGGCTTGCCGGTTCTGGTTACGCTTCTTGGCCTGTTCTCTTTCTACTTTGCTCACCTGCTCATCCTGAGGCGACTGACTTGGTGGAGCCACCTGGACTTGGGCGGACAACGGGATTGCAATAGCAATCAGAAGGGCAGTAATCGACAGTATCCGTTTGTACCGCACAATCACCTCCGAAGTGTGTTCCACCGCAGGTCTGGCCACCTCGCAGGAAGAACTTCCGCACGTGGCAACTCTGAAAGATTATATGTCCGCGTGCAGCGCCACCCAGACGAGAGCACGGCGATTGTATAATCGCGAACGAATTATGCGACCTGGGTTTTTCAGCGTTATCGGTGTGCCGGAAGAGAAACACCTTCACGACGTGCTCCTCGACTGGCGTGGCGACTGGATGACGTTTGTTCGCCATGTACCCGCCATTCTGGTCACGATCCTTGTCGCCTTCGTGGTCTTGCGCATTCTGCGCGCCTTGATTAACCGTATCGCCAGCTTGTCGAGCGGGAAAATCTCAACCGGTCTTCGCGAACAACAGGTCCGGACCTTAGCCAGCGTATTGAACAGTGTCCTTACGGTAGTGGTCGCTTTCGTCGCAATCCTGGAAGTTCTGAGTGCTCTCGACATCAAGATTGAACCCTTGCTGGCCAGCGCCGGCATTGCCGGACTGGCCGTCGGCTTCGGCGCGCAGACGTTGGTCAAGGACTACATCAACGGTTTCTTTGTTCTGCTCGAAGATCAGTACAACCTGGGCGACACGGTTCGACTGGCGGGGTTAAAAGGGATAGTCGAGACCATGACCCTCCGCCGTACGGTTCTGCGCGATGATGACGGAACGGTTCATATCATTCCCAACAGCCAGATCACGGTAGTGTCGAACATGACACGCGATTGGGCGCAATTGTCGCTGAAAGTGACCGTTGCCTACGCTGAGCCCAGCGACAAGATCATGAGCCTGCTGCAGCAGGTCGGGACCGCGATGCGCCACGATCCCAAGTTCGAGGATGACATCGTAGATGTTCAGGTACCCGGCATCGATCGCGTGGGCAATGGTGAAACCGAATACCTTGTTCTCGTCAAGACTCGCCCCAACAAGCAGTACGCCGTCAGCCGCGAGTTTCGCAGGCGTATTAAGGAGTGTTTCGAAAAGAACAACGTTAAACCGGGTCCCCCAGGGCGAGTCTACGTGACCGAAAGTAGTGCCGAACCCAAGCCGTAACGTCTTCCATTGAAGAGGCAATCATAAATTCCTTCTATAAACGTCATAAGTTTTTCCAATTGTGCTGCTGTGGGTCTGCACGATACCCTAATCGGTTCCCAATCATCCCCCAATTCTCGCCATTGCTGAGGTCATCAGATAAGGAGAACCATGTCGACAGAACTGCGGAATTTCCTGGCCATCCCCTATGACGAACTCGAAGAGATGAACTTGAAAGCCAAGAAACAAAGAATGGACCGGGTGCCGTTGCAGAAAATTCAGGATGAACGGCTCAAATACCTGACCGATGAGAAGCGCATCAAGGCTGTAACCGTGCTGTTCAGCGACCTGGAAGGGCGCCTGCACATGCTGGATTACGACAAGAAATTCTTATTGAAATCCTACGACAATCTAACCTTCGACGGTTCTTCGATTCGTGGATTCACGGCCCAGCGGGAAAGCGATCTGCGCCTGGGCATCGACTGGAGCGCCTTCTACTGGGGGCCGGCAGACGTGTTTGGTCCCGGCAAAGTTCTGGTCTTCGGCAATGTGATCGATAAGGGCGGAACGATGTACAACGCCGATATCCGCGGCATTCTGAATAACTACGCCGAGGAACTCTACCAAGATCGGGGATACACGCTCAACGCGGCCAATGAAATCGAAGGCTTTTTGTTTCAAGGGGCGGATGCGGAACGGCGTTTCCATGAAACCAAGCGCTTCGAATACGTCAATACTGGCGGCTATTATCATTCGCTCCCCAGTGACCCCTTGCGGTCGTTCATCGATACGACGGCAGAAGTGCAGCGCGCCATGGGCTTCCAGAATGAAAAAGATCATCCCGAAGTGGCGCCTTCACAGTTTGAAATCAACTACAGCTATTCCGAGGTGGTCGCCGCAGCTGACCAGATTCAACTCTATAAGCTCATCTGCCGCCAGGTGGCAACCAAGATGGGGCTGACGGCGTCGTTCTTGCCGAAACCAGTAGTGGGCGTCAATGGCAACGGGATGCACACCAATGTGTCCATCAGCAAAGCCGGGAAGAATCTGTTCTGGGATCCCAAAGGCGAGGAAATGCTCAGCACAATGGGATGGGAGTTCGTGGACCGGATTCTTACCCACGGCAACGACATTTGCTTGCTCTTGAACTCCAGCGTCAATGCATATCGCCGTCTCGATCCCCACTTCGAAGCGCCCAACCAGCTCAAGGCCTCGGCGATCGACCGGGGCTCCATGGTCCGCATTCCCATCGGTAATGAGCGCAGCATGCGGGTGGAAGTGCGCTCGGTTGCTCCGGACGCTAATCCATACATGGTCATGTACTCGATCTTCAAAACTGGCATCGAGGGTGACACCGCGAAGATCAAGAATCTGCGCTCGGCCGAACGCTATCTCCCCGACAACATTTACACGGCGCTGGAGAATTTCCGTAACGCCGATTGGACTACCAAACTATTTGGCGCGGATGTGAAGGCCCGTTATGGCGATTTGAAGCAGGCTTCGGCAGATCGTTGCCCGCGGCTACTCGGCACCTTCGTGAAAGCGCCGGAGGTGCAGTATCACCACGACGTATACAACCAGTATCTCTGGAATTTGTTCTAGAAAGCGGGTTCTCTGATCAGCCCCGGCGTGCTGTCGGGGCTTTTCTTTTGGGTTAGAAACATGGCCAATGGAGGACATCTCGGCGAATCAGCACGGCATCGATAGTCATCCGCTCGTGAGTTCTTAAGCTTCTGCCACAGCTTCGATATCAGGAATATCTCTCGGCAGAATAAATATTTTCCATCCAGTTAATCGAATCCTTTGATGCTGCAGGGACGTCTATGCATAAGACCGGGCGGTTCCCCGTCCTGGAGGTGCTCCCATGAATGCCGCAGCCCGTCCGCCAACCTGGAAAATCCTGCTGGCGTTTGCCACTATCTACTTCGTCTGGGGTTCGACTTTCCTGGCCATCCGGATCGGCGTTCTTGAAGTCCCGCCTCTGTTATTTGCAGGTATCCGCTTCACCATCGCCGGCTTGGTGCTTTACCTTTGGATGCGCGCGCTGGGCACCCCTTCGCCTACCGGGCGCGAATGGGTACGACTGTCATTGCTGGGAACGTTGATCTTCCTGGTGGACTATGGATGCTTGTTCTGGGCCGAGCGGCGCGTGCCGTCGGGGATCGCGGCCGTTGTGCTCGCGACTATTCCTGTCTTCATAACTATTCTGGACATCATCGTGCTGCGCTCATACCGGCTCACGATGCGTCTGGCCATCGCGCTCGCCGTCGGCGTAGCGGGTACCGCGGTTCTGATGAACAACAGTTTCTCTTTCGGCGAGGCGCCGATCGATCGCGCCGGAGCCGCGGCATTGCTTATAGCCTCGTTTACCTGGTCAATTGCGACCATTCTCACCCGGAAGCTGCAATTGCCGGCGTCGAAACCGATGAGCGCTGCCGCGCAGATGCTGGTGGGCGGTCTGGCTTTATTTGTGGCCGCAGCTGCAGCGAATGAGTTCAAGGACTTTCACCCCAGCGCGATTTCCATTCACTCCTGGCTCGCGCTCCTGTATCTGATTACCGCCGGTTCCATTGCCGGGTTTACTGCATACGTGTGGTTGCTTCATTATGAATCTCCGACCAAAGTCGGCACGTACGCTTACGTCAATCCCGTGATCGCGGTCGGTCTGGGATATTTCTTAGGAGGTGAAATGGTCGGGTTGCGCACGCTTCTCGGAACATTGTTGGTGCTAGTGAGCGTGGTTGCGATTACAACCATTCCCAAGAAAGTAGAAAGTCGGCGCCAGGAAACCATCGGTGATATGCAGGCTGCTGAAGCCGACTAATGGAGAACCCGGCGCACACGCTCTTTGCGATTCTGGACTGGGACCGCCGTTCGTCTAGATTCACGCGGCTCGGCACCCTATCCTCGACCAGAAAAAATAAATTTGGCCGCAAGAATCGGTGCGACCAAACCTAAGTTGCTTGCGTCCATAGGTCGAGGTGAGTGGAGATCGACATGCAAAAATCGGAGTTGAAATTCAGCACCGTGAATGATTCTGTCTTGCAGGCGATTGGCAATACGCCTGCGGTAAGGCTCAGCAAAGTTGTCGAGCCCGGGATGGCTGACGTAATCGTCAAGCTGGAGTATTACAGCCCGACTGGCTCCTACAAGGATCGCATGGCGCTGGCCATGATCGAAGGCGCTGAGGCGCGAGGGGAGCTCAGACCAGGAATGCGTGTGGTCGAGTACACGGGTGGGAGCACCGGCACCTCGCTCGGTTTGGTGTGCGCAGTCAAGGGATATGACTTTGCCCCGGTCTCCTCGAATGCATTCGCCCGGGAAAAGCTGCAGACTATGCGTTTGTTTGGAGCCGATCTCCACCTGATCGAGAGTGCAGACGGAAAACTCACCCCTGAGCTCTTTCAGAGGATGATCAGCACCGCCGCAAAGATGGGAGCGGAACCCAACAACTTTTATACCGACCAGTTCAACAACAAGGACTCCATCCGAGGATACATGGCGCTGGGCGACGAACTGCTAGAACAGGTTGGAGCCATTGACGTTTTCTGTGCGGGAGTGGGAACGGCAGGAATGATTGTTGGAGTGTCGCGGGCGCTGAAACGAGGTGGATCGAAAGCGCGCATTGTTGCGCTGGAGCCGGCGTCCTCTCCCGTAATTACTACGGGCAAAGGCGGACCGCATCGCGTAGAAGGCATTGCCGCGGGATTCGTTCCCCCACATCTCAAACCTGAAGAATATGACGAGGCGCGGGCAGTTCCTGAGGATGCTGCTCGAGAAATGGCCAGGCGCCTGGCAAAGGAAGAGGGTATTTTCGCGGGAACCTCAACCGGACTCAACGTTGCTGCCGCGCTGCAGTTCGCGGGGGAACTAGGACCGGGTAAGACCGTGGTTACGGTCGCAGTCGATAGCGGAATGAAATATCTGGCGGGGGACCTGTTTCAGGATTGAGAGCCGGACATAGCCGAGCTTCGCTCGGCTGGACAGGTGCGGGCACCTGTCCGTACGCCGTTCGTGTAGGCCCAGACGCCTTCATCTCGGCAGGCGAGCAAGTTCGCCTGTCCTTGAGGCAGCCCTACAATGAACTCATGTTGGCCAGGAACTCGCCGTTTGACCTGGTCTTGCTGAGCTTATCGATCAGCAATTCCATCGCTTCTACTGGCGAGAGTGGGTTCAGCACTTTCCGCAGAACCCAGATCCGCTGCAAATCTTCCTTCGGAATGATCAGCTCTTCCTTACGGGTACCGGAACGCTGAATGTCAATGGCCGGGAAGACGCGCTTGTCGGACAGCTTGCGGTCAAGAATAACTTCGCAGTTGCCGGTACCTTTGAATTCTTCAAAGATCACGTCGTCCATGCGGGAACCGGTATCGATCAGAGCGGTGGCCACGATCGTCAGCGAGCCGCCTTCCTCGATATTTCGGGCTGCTCCGAAGAAGCGCTTCGGACGCTGCAAGGCGTTCGAATCAACGCCACCGGAGAGCACCTTGCCGGAGGGCGGAACGATTGTGTTATAGGCACGGGCCAGTCGGGTAATCGAGTCAAGAAGGATGACTACGTCGCGCTTGTGTTCCACCAGGCGCTTGGCCTTTTCGATGACCATTTCCGCAACTTGCACGTGACGGGCAGCAGGCTCGTCGAAAGTTGAAGAGATAACCTCGCCTTTCACCGATCGCTGCATGTCGGTGACTTCTTCCGGGCGCTCGTCAATCAGCAGAACGATCAGCACCACCTCCGGATGATTGGTGGTAATCGAGTTGGCGATGCTCTGCAGAATCATCGTCTTACCAGCTCGTGGTGGGGAGACGATGAGGCCGCGTTGCCCCTTACCGAGGGGCGTGAGCAGGTCCATAACTCGGGCACCAATGTTCTCGCGCACCGTTTCGAGCTTAAGGCGCTCTTCTGGATAGAGAGGCGTAAGGTTATCGAACAGGATCTTGTTGCGCGCTTCTTCGGGCGATTCGAAGTTAACCGCCTCGATCTTTACCAGTGCGAAGTACTTCTCCCCCTCGTGCGGCGGGCGGACCTGGCCGCTGATGGTGTCACCGGTCTTCAGATCGAATTTGCGGATCTGCGAGGGAGAGACATAAATGTCATCGGGACCGGGCAAGTAGTTGTAGTCGGGCGAGCGCAGGAAGCCGTAGCCGTCGGGCAGGATTTCCAAAACGCCTTCGGCAAAAATGTGGCCTTCTTTTTCGCTCTGCGCCTGGAGGATCTTGAAGATCAGATCTTGCTTGCGCAGTCCGCTGGCACCGGGCAGGTCCAAGGTCCTTGCGATCTTGGTTAGCTCGGTAATGTTCTTTTCTTTGAGTTCAGCTAGGGTCATGTTCACCTACAGGGAATATTCAAGGCAGGCTGGGCGGGTCGATTACGCCGCGCGGGGCACGCGACGGGGCTGCTTCAGGCAGCCCGCCGTTGTGCCTCTGAAACGTTTTCCGGTTCCGTCAGAACTCTGGTGCGCTCCGAATCCGCTATCCGGTCCAAAACTTCATTCATGGTTTCCTGGATGCGGGTGTTGGGCTTGTGAAACTTACGCGTAGCCTTGGACGCAAGCTGGCAGAGCATATAACGGTTCCGCAAAGTATGTAAAGCGTCAAAAACACGATCAGAACGCATGATGACTTTCTCCTAAAGTTCTTGGGCGTTTTCCCGGACTCGCCCCGCTCCAAGCCCTCGTGTGGCTAAGACCCTATCGTCCGGGGATTTGGCTCCTAATTATTAGATGGGTTACGGTACGGGTAGTTTCAAAATACACCCGTACAGATGCTCCGCAGTCCCCGAAAGTTGCTCAATTTTCTGGATTTGGGCCGTAGCAGCGGAGGTTCTCGATATCGGCCGAAAAACGGCTATGTTTCCCGGGAACAGTGCAGACTAACGGAAAGCCAGGGTGGGGGTCAAGCGCAAAATTCTGCCAGGCAGGGCTGCTTCCCGGCAACCCGGTATCCGGCAAGTAAAGCTTGCTGGGTGGAAAAAACCGGTTCCGCTCTGGCTTCCAATACCGGGCAGGGCAAAGGCGCCTGGTCTACCTCGGCGCCTTTGCCGCTGCTGAACGCTGGATCAAGTCCTTGCCCTAACGCCGAGTGGCTGGGACAAAGCCGCCAGGGTATGGACCCGCTGCCGGCACAACAGAGCCTGCCCGGATAGTTCCCGTCCCCACGTAGAAGCGGTAAACCTGCACGCTGCTCAGGTTGCTGGCTTCTTCATACGCCAGCTTCCCATCCGGACTTAGCATCACGTCCGTTCCTCCAGGAATCACGGCGCCGGTGGCGGTCAGTTGCTGGTTGGCGGCGTTGACGCGCGCCACTTCCGTTTGCGAGGTATTCAGGTTGCCGTCGCGAATCAACAGGTATTGACCGGAACGATCGAACTCGGCAGCCGTGGCGCTGGAACACGCCGCCAGCATGGTCCCCGTGCAGTGTATGAGGGGCTGGCTGGGGTTGACCACATTGGCATAAACGTCGATGTACATGTTGCTGTGGTTCTCGTTGGCGTCGTTCAACTCGGCAATGTACTTGTTGCTGAGCGTAACCGTGAGATCCTGGGTGCTGAAGAAGGCGGTCTCCGGACCCAGCGCCCCGGTGGTCTGGTTTACCGTGCGGTAGTAGTAGGTCGCGTAGGTCGTGGGCATTTGCACATCGTAGAGCTTAGTCCCGCCTGAATTGAAACCTAACAGGTACGGACCCGGACCATAGGTGGCCACCGTCTGCGGGTTACTGAGCGCCCCGGTAGTGCTGTTGATCTGGAACAGGCGAACATACGATCCGCTAGAGGTCAGAATCTGTGCATAGGCGAAGCGGCCGCTGGGATGAATGAAGAGGCTTGTATCCAGCGGGATGGCCATCCTCTGCATGCGCGGGGTCACGGGAACGCCGTAGGCGTCGGTCTTGTAGACGTCCAGGTACTCCGTCGAGTATGCGCTGTTGTACCAGAGCACGTAAATAAAGTGATCATCAGGAGAGGGAATCACGCCGGCCGAGCTTTGCGGCGGGGCCAGGGTCAGCGTTTTTCCGACTTTGGTCGCGGCAAGCGTGCTGGGATTGACGTTGTAAGTGGTAACCGTTGTTTGCGATCCGGATCCAAGCGAATACAGGACTTCGACCGCAGTCATGGTTGTGGCTTGCACGGCAGCGGTCTGAGCAGCATTCATTTGCGTCTGTGCAGTCAGGAGGAACACAACGGGGAGAGCTAAAGCTGTAAGCAGGGGACGTAAATTCATGGAAGCATCACCTCAATCCAGCAACGATGCTGGTGGAAATTGAGATGACAGTCGGCTGCTGCAAAGTTGTCGTGAGCTGCGTCAAGTCCTCTCTGGGTGCGGGTTTTCACCGCATGGTGGATCCGATCAGCGCTCAGCGAACATTTGAAGGCTGCGGATTTGTCCTCGCCATACAAAGCCGGCGCGCTAGGCCCAGAAGGTTCGATCCAGGGTCCGATATTGAATCGCCTCGGCTATGTGCTTGGATTCAATAGAAGATACGCCTTCCAGGTCGGCAATCGTCCTGGATACCTTTAAAATGCGGTCATGGGCCCGGGCGGTGAGGCCTTGCTGGGTCATGGCTCGTTCGAGCAGACGTTCGCAGTCGGGAGACAATTCGCAGTAACTGCGGATCTGGCGCGGGCTCATTTGAGCATTGCAGTAAATCTTCCCTCCTTGGAAACGCTGCAGTTGCAGCTGGCGCGCCTGCAAAACACGTCCGCGTATCTGGCTCGAGCTTTCCGGCAGAGACGAAGACCGCAGTTCCCTGTAATTTACGGCGGGAACATCAATATGGATGTCAATGCGGTCGAGCAGAGGTCCGGAGATCTTGGAAATATAATGCTGGATGATTGGCGGGGTGCAGTGACACTCGCGGCTGCGGTCATTGAAATAACCGCAAGGCTGCGGGTTACTTCATTGCTGAAAGACAACTGGTTTATTTGCCCATAGTTGACGGATAACCGAACTGTTAAGAAAGCTCGCAAAACGTCGGACTCTCGTAATCCGCCAGCGTGGGTGGTGCGTAGTCGAACTGTCGTGCATCTTCTTCTCGCACGTGTTCGCACGTTGCGTATCGATCAAGCGGGCACAGTCTTGCTCGCGCACGGCGATGAATCCGATCAGGGGAGCGCTGAGCATCAGCTTCGAGTAGCCATTATCGGGCCCGCGAGAAGCAGCCGAGCGGAGCATTCGTACCGACACGATTTTGGCAATCGCAGTACCTATGTTTTCGTGCGGATCCAACGGTTCGCTGCCCTGCTGAACATCTGGATCGGAATAGATTCCCGTATTTGCGGAGGAACTAATGTCGGCGACCTTCTTTCGATCGGCTTCGGCGAATCGAAAGCGAATCGTTTAGCCGTAGAAGCGACTAGCGAGCCTGAGATGGCGATTCAGCGAAGTACCGGCTCAAGCCGATGCGCGGGCTCAGCGCATTTTGATTGACCAGAAGTTGGTAGTGGTCCGATCGCAAACCTCCGCTGAGCGTCCAATCTCGAAGACGGATCACATCCTGCACAAAGGCCGATTGCTCCAGGTCGAAACCTTGGCCTCGAAAACTGAAGGGGCTGGGAGTACCGGGATCGAACTGTGAAAAATCGGTGATGGTATAGTTGAACCGCTCACGCAGCGAAGTGGAATCGGCCTCCACGCCAGCCTTCCAGTCTTGATTGTTGTGATGGGCCGAGATCCATGCTCTGAAGTAGCCCCCGCGAAAACCGCGATCCTGATTCGCGAAAATCGGCGTCGAAAGCAGGTTGGACGCCAGCGTGTCGCTGTTATCACGGGCCATGGCTCGAGCGTCAGCCACCAAATCGGCGGAGAAGATGTGTTGGTATGAAGCGACACCCAGCGTCTCGTCGGTGCCTCGATCTTGCCGCTGGCCTGAGGCTTGCCGCGCCAGTTCGTTGGGGACGAGGAAACGGGCCTGGGCGTGGCGCACCATCAAGCCGAACGGTCCTGCGGAGTGAGGTCCCGCTGGTAGCGTGCCGTCACGTTCGACGTGGTTCCGGTATTGGTGTAGTTCTGCGTGACCGGAGGGTTCAGGTACCAATTTGTCATGGCGCCGTCCGCGCTGACGGCCAGCGTGTTTTTGCCTTCACGATATTGAAGCTGGGAATAAGCGCCGGCGGTGGAAAAACTACCTCCAGAGGCGGCGAATTTTCCGTGCAGTCCCTGGCCGGAATCCTGAGTTGTGGCGACTTCGACGACTGCTCCCATCTTTCTGCCGTATTCGGCGGGGATGCCGGAGGTGTAAACGAGTTCTAGCAGAGGACTGATCTTTTTTTCTCGCCGTGGCACGGTCCAAGTGATGGGAGGCCGTATGTGAAGGTTCGCGGGGGCCCCGAAGGTAGGAGGACCTACCGCTCGCCAATATCCCCTCTATCTAGAAAACTGGACGGCAGCAGATAATCATCCACCCCCGCCAGGCTTTGCGCATTTACATCCTCCCGTGGACG
>DASUWH010000005.1:0-52209 GCA_036378535.1 Terriglobales bacterium
TCCGAGCGGGATTGGTGTCCCATCATGAGCAGCAGACCTCCGAATGTAACCATCAACAGCAGCATCGGCAACTCTGGCCTGCTTATAACGCGAACGTTGCACCGCCACAAGCGTCAACTGAGGGACTTTTTCAACAGACACAGGATGTTTCAACAGTTGAATCTGATCTTCGTGGCCCACACCTTCAGGCCCGGGATACGCCCACGGGGACGAGCTTGCCTCTTAGTCTGCCGAACTGGTCTGCTTCAGAGAAGCGGGTGTGATACCTATCTCTGGCAGTTTGAGGTTTGGCATCGGTGGAGCTGCAAACAACCGTTGACACGGTTTAGCCAACCACCGCGCCCAACGCGCGGATCGCGAGATGCGTGCACTATCCGTGGCGATTCCCGTGTCGGCATACATCTGCCGATAAATCTTTGAGATCAAGACAAAGGCCAGCCGAGCGCGCATGGATTTTATGAACCCAGCCCGCATCCAAATGCATTTCAAACTGTAAAAACTATCCCAAACAGATTGCGTGCGTTGACGAATTTCCTCGGGGGCCATGGTCGGATGAGGCCAGTAGAGCTTGGGCCGAAGCTCTCGTGGAATGAGCCATCGCCGCGTGATGGGAATTCCGCCGATGTGTACGGGATCTGCCTCCATCTTCTTCTCCCAGCGGGCAAAGTCCACGGTTCCGGGATAGGGGGTCAGCATCACGAACTGGGCAAATGCAAGCTCCGCCTGAGCCGCTGCGAGCGCCGTTGCGTCGAAAGTCTCGGGTCGGTCACTGGGCAAACCGAAAATGAAAGAGCCGAGGATGTAGACGCCATGGCGACGAAACGTTCTCAGTCTCTCCACCAGATCATCCCCGGCCTCATTGAAGTCCTTGTAAACGTCCTTCAGCCCTGCGGGGGTCACGGACTCCACACCAACCAGTGCGCCCTTGATGTTGGCGGCGCGCATGGCATCGAGAAATTCGGTGTCTTCTCCCGCCTCCATGGTGATCTGGGTGAAAAAAATAGTGTCAGATGGCAGCTGAGCGAGGCGGGCCATGAGCTCGAAACGCTCCGCCCGGATGGTTTGGAGTTGATTCAGCCGCTCGGCATTGTGCTGCTCAGCTGCGAGGCGCAGATCGGTAAGAGTTACGGGATAAAAATTGTCATCGGCCAGCGCGATGAAGCGGAATCCCAGCCGCCGCAGTTCGACGATCTCTCGAACCACTACATCCGCGGCGCGCTGCCGGGGACGTTGCCCGTCCGTCCGCCAAACTGAGCAGAAGGAGCAATGCTTGGGGCAGCCGCGAACGGTTTGCACGGAAGCCCACATGTAGCGCTTGCGTGGTATCAAATCCCAACGCGCAGGGAGAAATTGCGACGCCTCAATCCGGCCTCCTTCGTAGAGCGGCTGGGGAGTGCCGCGGGAACAGTCCGATAGTACCTTCGCCCACACCACATCTCCGTCGCCTCTGACTACCGCATGGGCGCCGCCCATGTCCTGCGCTTCGAGGGGGTACAGCGTTGCGTGGATGCCGCCAAAGACTACGTAAGCGCCACGAACACGCGCTATTCTTCCAATCTCGTACCCGCGCAGTGCATTGGCCGTGTGGATACCTATGCCGACAACATCTCCCGCCTGAATGTCCAGTGGATCCACGGGCTCTAGAGTTTCATCGACCAGCACCGGATCGCCGAAGCTCGCCGGTGTGGCCGCGGCCAGAACGTACAACCAGCGCGGAGTAATGACAGCTGTTCCAAAGGACACTTCGCTTGGGTTCACAAGGTGAATGCGCACGCGGGCTTCGCCTCCTTCGCTCAGGCCGGAAAAGAGGCTGGGCTATTGGGGAAGTGCATGATTGGTCGGGGTGATTCTATGCGGATAAGCGTCAGGCCGCAATTGATAACTTCGAGAACGGCGATTACGCTCAAAACCCAGGCCGGGGATTTTGAGAGTAATGATTCCATAAACAATGTCGGCTCCCAGACTCCGAGTAGACTTTGGAAGCGCTAACCACCAAAGGGCTCGGAGGAAAGGAGCCGAACATGCTGATTATAGGGTGTGATTATCATCCGGGCTTGCAGCAAATTGCGTACGTGGACACGGACAGGGGTGAACTGAGCGAACGGCGCTTAGTTCATCGCGAAGAGGCGGAGCAGTTCTATCAGGAACTTAAGCAGCGAGATTTGGCCATGTGCGTGGGGATGGAATCCAGCGGGCATGCGCGCTGGTTCGAGCGTTTGCTGCGCGAGTTGCAGTTCGAGTTGTGGATCGGAGATCCGGCTCAGATTCGCAGCAAGCGAGTACGACAGCAGAAGACGTCATAAACTGGGTAGGCAGGTGCTGAAAGGCGAATGCGAGCTGGTCATATGCGCTCTGCTCCTCACTCGACAGACCCGCCGGCGCGGGCGCGCCGGACTGCCGATAGACAACGGAAGTAATCGCCCGCTGATAACGATCCGCTTCCTTCACTGACTGGATTTATTCGGCCCACGCTCGAATAGCCGTGGGTTCGCTGACTCGACGAGGTAAATGGGGCCTTTGCGCAAACAACCGCAATGAGTGTATGGAGCGAGTGGCCTTACTATGCTCCTTATGACTGAATCCCTGGGTAGACCTCACACTGGCACCGCGGTCGAATACTGGCAATTGGGATCTCGTTGTATTTGTAGGAGTCTAAGAAGCGTTAGTTTATGAACGCAGCGTTTCCACTCGCAATCCTCTGTTAAGCGCCAGCCGCTCGGCGCGAACGAACAAGCTCGCTTGAACCAATCCGAGCACCAATCTCTCAACGATTTTCGCGCCTGGCCCCTCCCTGCGACACCGTTTCCTCCCAACGACTACACTATTCAGATGGCCAACACCCTCTCCCACGCCTCTTCCTCTTATCTCCGCTCCGCCATGCACCAACCCATCCACTGGCACGAGTGGGGCGATGACGCCTTCGCGGCGGCCAAGCGCGAGAACAAGCCCATCCTGCTCGACATCGGCGCCGTGTGGTGCCACTGGTGTCACGTGATGGATCGTGAATCCTATGACAATCCCGATGTCGCCCGGGTGGTCAACGAAAATTTCATCGCTGTGAAAGTTGATCGCGATGAGCGCCCTGACGTCGACAGCCGCTACCAGGCTGCCGTCAGCGCCATCTCCGGCCAAGGCGGCTGGCCTCTCACCGCATTTCTTACTCCGGATGGCAAACCTTTTTATGGCGGCACTTATTTTCCTCCGGATGATCACTGGGGCCGGCCCGGTTTCAAACGAGTCCTGCTATCGATCGCCAACGCCTTCCGGGAAAAGAAAGATGACGTGGCCGAGCAGGCCACGATGGTTGAAAGCGCGATCTCGCAAGCGGAATCGTTTGCCGGAACTGGAGAGTTCAATCCCGACATCGTCGATAGCATCGTGCACTCAAGTCTGGGGATGTTCGACGCGCAAAACGGGGGCTTTGGACATGCGCCTAAATTTGCCCACCCTGCGATCCTTGATCTCTTGATTGATCGCTATGTGCGAACTGGAAACCAGCAACTTCGCGAAGCCTTCACCTCCACACTGGAAAAGATGGCCCGCGGCGGCGTTTACGATCAGCTGGCCGGCGGCTTTCATCGCTACTCGGTCGACGAGCGCTGGATCGTCCCCCACTTCGAGAAGATGGCCTATGACAATTCCGAACTACTCAAGAATTACGTGCACGCCTACCAGGCCACCGGCTCGCAATTCTTCGCCGATGTGGCCCGCGACATCATCCGCTGGATGGACGAATGGCTGAGCGACCGCGACCACGGCGGCTTCTACGCATCGCAGGACGCCGACTACTCCATGGACGACGATGGCGATTACTTCACTTGGACGGTTGCCGAAACTAAGGAAATAGTGAGCCAGGAAGAAGCCCAGGTCGCCTGCTTGCATTACGACATCAATGAAGTCGGCGAAATGCATCACAACCCGGGTAAGAACGTTCTCTACGTTCGAGCATCGATAGAGGAAATCAGCGCTCGGCTGAATCTCCCCCGCGAGCGCGTCACGCAATTGCTTGATTCCGCAAAGCGGAAAATGTATGCGGCGCGCCTGAAACGTCCTGCGCCCTACATCGACAAGACCGTTTACGTGAACTGGAACGCGCTGTGCATCTCCGCGTATCTGGAAGCTGCACGCGTACTGAATCTCCTGGAGCCGCGCCGTTTCGCCTTACGCTCCCTTGATCGCATTCTCGCCGAAGGCTGGGAGCGGGAGCGAGGCCTCAAGCACGTGATCTCTTATTCCGACCGGGAAGCTCAAAACCGGGAGGTCCGCGGCTTGCTCGACGATTACGCGTTTACCGCGATCGCGTGCCTGGATGCTTACGAGACCACCGCCGACCTGAGCTATTTCAACTTCGCACGCCAGATCGCCGACACTTTGATCGATCGTTTTTTGGATCCATCTTCAGGAGGATTCTTCGACACGCCACGCATAAGCGAGAATCATCTCGGAATTCTGGGTACGCCGCGAAAACCCTTTCAGGACTCCCCCACCCCCGCCGGCAACTCCGTCGCGGTGATCGCCCTGCTGCGACTGTATGCGTATACGAATGACAAAAGTTATTTACAACGTGCCCAAGAAACGCTCGAGATTTTCGCCAGTAGGGCTCAACAATATGGCATCTTTGCTGCCACCTATGGAATCGCAGCAGTCTATTTCTCGCAACCGCACACGCAAGTCGTAATTGTAGGCAAAGGAGAGGCGGCCGAGGAGTTGTGCGCGGCAGCGATCGCACCGTTCGTCTTGAATAAAGCAGTTATATGCTTAACGGAAAACGAGGTGGCCGCACAAAATCTTCCCCCGGTGCTGGCTGCAACGATCCCCGGACTTCCCGCAGCAGAAGCCGGCAACACTGCGGCTGTAATCTGTTCCGGCTTCACTTGCCAACCGCCGTTGTCGGATCCAGCTCAACTGGCCACGGTACTGCGCGAGCAGTTGCTGGCGGCATGAATCGTGCCAGGGATTCGTGTACGTCCGATCCTCAATAAAATTAAAGCTTTACCATAAATAAAAGAGGGCTGACGTTGTTGCTAACAACCGTCAGCCCACAAACTCAATCCTCTCGGGGATTTGCTGCGTTACCCGGAGGTTACCTTGGTTACTTGCGGCTTTCGCCGCCTACTCCCATTATCTACCTGATGGGAATGGGTTTCCGTCAGGAGCAAATCTACCTGATGGGAACGGGTTGCCGTCCGGAGCAGGCGAATGCACCGGGGCGGCTACCGCAGCGAAGGTGGTAAACAATCCCACCATCAGGACCACGATCCTGATCGCTTTTTTCATGGGTGTTCTCCTTGTGGTCGTGCAAACCCTTGCACCTCAAGAGCCTGGGTCTGCACGGCCACGCATTATAAGGCAGAGTTGAAGTTTTCTTGACAAAAAATGCTCGGCCGGAACCTACCAGCTCTTGTTATCCTTCCTGAATAGGCAGACAACTGACAGATAATCAAAGACTTAAGTTGTTGCCGAAATAGCGGCAGGCCTTGTTCCAGATTCAGAACAAAACCGTCAATTTTCGGGAATTTTGTTTGCCGGAATCCGAAATACAGGCAGGAGGATTAGCGGAACGACTTGACTGGCATGTTTGGTGACAGGCCGACATCGGCGCTCAGAGTAGGACTTAGCGGTACAGGATCGACCGCCCGAAAAGAAGAGTGGTTTCGGGAAAAGGCTCGATCAACCATGCCTTCAAACATCGGGATCAGCGAATCGTGTTTTGCTGTGGAATGCAAGTCAGACAGGCTCTGTTCCCAACGCTGCGGCCGCAGCAATGTGACCGCACTCTCCCTGCTGGTTACCTTCATGAGCGAATACGTGATCCAGATGCCGATCGCACCTACATAGGCGCTCATCGTAATTAGATTAAGAACATCTTCGGAAATATGGGCCCCTAGGCGAAGCGCCACTACCGAGAGCTCAAGAGTCGCATAAATCCCGAAGCCCAGCGCGATCCCGAAGCTACGCTGCCGCCACGAAATACCCAGGTATTTAGAGAAGAGCAGCAGGAACAGAATAAGACCACATTGCACCACGCGCGTGCTGCGCTGCAGGATTATCGTGGCGTCCACCAGGGGCTCCCTGTGAATTGCCTGGCCGGAAGCTGAAACGATCATCGCCACCAGCAACATCACCAGTCCGGCCCATTTGAATAGAACTGAGCCCAAGTCGCGCAACGTGTGGAAGGGCCGGAATACATCCATAAAGATCTCGTGAATCACACCAAAACCTAAGCCGAGGCTGACCGGCGACGTAATGCAGTACGCATAGAAGTAAGCGGTTTGCGAACTCCTGCAGGGGTAAAGAATTGCAATTTGCAGCACCTGCCACACCATGTAGCAGAAGAACCACTTGAATTCCAGGTATGCCTTCCGCCAGATCATGGCCGCAATGACGACGGATTCCAACACGAGTTCCGCTACCCACAGAATCTCAAAGGCGTTATGTGTTGCAGTATGCATCGTTCTTTGAATAGGGAAGCTTCACCCGGACATCTACACCGATCCCCCGCTGGACCTATCCCTACCGGCTCACATTAGCAGGTCTGCACGGTGGGTCAATGCACCGAGGTAACCTAAAGTAACCAGTGAAGTGATTACCTACTTTTATGCCTTTATGAAATGAGCTGTCACCGGGTTGGCGCAGCAGCGGCGCGCATTAGATTTCTGGACCGGCTTGTATATAGGCGCGCATCATGCGAATGTCGTGTTCCTTTTCACTGAGATCGTGCAGCATAATGTCGCGCAGCGAGACCATGCCTCTTAAAAGCTTCCCTTCACAGATCGGCAAGTGCCGAAATCCGTGGCGGCGCATGAGAACCATGCAGGTTTCCAATTCTTCGTTGGGATCGACAGTAAGCGGATCGTCGGTCATCACATCACCGACCCTGGTCGCGGCCGGATCCAGACCTCCTGCCACCACTCGGCGCATCAAATCGCGTTCGGAGAAAATTCCCACCAGTTCGCCTTCACGCAACACCGGGACGGCACCGATATTTCGCTCCACCATAGCTTGCGCCAACTCCAGTACGCTCTGGTTGACATCGGCACGGTACGTGTCCTGGTCCTTGATCAAATCATAGATGTGCGCCATTGGTGCACCTCCTGCCCTGGATGGGAAGGCAACTCACGCCCACAGGTTGCTTCGCGGCGGAGTATATGACGGATTCAGCCCCCAGAAAAGCGAAAAAGGGGCCTACGTTATGTGATCCCAGCTTTAGACGAACAGGTGAATCAGGAAGTAGGTAGCTGCCGAAATGGCGGCGGCCGCCGGAATGGTAAGTACCCATGCCCATACGATCCGCCCCGCCACTCCCCAGCGCACCGCCGATAGACGATGCACCGCTCCCACCCCAACAATTGCCCCGGTAATCGTGTGGGTTGTGCTGACCGGAATCCCCGCCAAAGCCGTGCCGAACAGGGTCAGAGCACCGGCGGTTTCGGCGCAGAATCCGCCCACCGGTTTCAGCTTCGTAATCCTCTGTCCCATGGTGTGAACGATTCGCCAGCCTCCGAAGTAGGTACCCAAAGCAATCGCGGCATGCGCAGCGAGGATGATGGGCCAGTGGTAGTTTCCCCAATTACCCACCATATCTTCCTTGCTCATGATTCCAGCGGTATATAGCGCGCCGGCAACGATTCCCATGGTCTTTTGCGCATCATTCCCGCCATGCCCCAGGCTGTAAGCTGCGGCCGAAAGCAGCTGCAATTTACGAAACCACTTGTCGACCGTTTGCGGAGGCTTATGGCGCAATATCCAGTAGACCGCGGTCATGATGAGTAGTCCCAGCACGGTGCCCATGATGGGCGCCACCACGATAAATATGAGCGTTTTGTACCACCCGGATGCGATGATCACGGACCAAGCCGACCCGATCCCCTTGTGCACGGTCGCATGCATCATGGCAGCGCCGGCGTAGCCCCCGATGAGCGCATGCGATGACGACGTCGGCAGTCCCCACCACCAGGTCAACACGTCCCACACGATAGCGCCGAATAATCCGGCCAGCACCACGTATTGATCCACGTCCTCCAGGCGAATCATGCCCTTACCGATAGTTTTGGCAACGGCAGTGCCGAGAAAGAACGCGGCGAGGAAGTTAAATGCCGCCGCCCACAGGACCGCCAATCGCGGCGACAGAACCCGCGTAGAAACGACGGTAGCTATGCTGTTAGCGGAATCGTGGAATCCGTTCAGGAAATCGAAGATCAGCGCAACGACTACCGTGATCGACACCAGCAGAACGTCAATGCGCAAGGCGTGGTTGCTCCTCCAGTTTCTCGATTTGCCTCAACTGCGGTTTACGCGCTTTTCAAGACGATCGCCTCCAGCACATTGGCCGCGTCCTCGGCCTTGTCGGTGGCGTATTCCAGGACTTCGTAGAGTTCCTTGATTTTGATCAACTGGATTGGATTCTTCTCTTCTTCGAACAACGCTGCTATGGCCTTGCGGCTTACATGATCGGCTACATCCTCAAGGCGGTTGACCTCCTCGCAGTGCTGCATGACGCTGCCGTTCTTCTCCAGCAGAGACACACCCTTCGCCAGTTCCTCGCTCTGTAGAACGATGAATGTAGCCAGCTCAGCCGCAGTCGGCGGAGGCTGCGTGATCTTGTACATCACCAATCGGATGGCCGCTGCATTCACGAAATCCAGCACGTCGTCCAGCGACGATGCCAGGCGATGAATATCCTCGCGATCGAAGGGAGTAATGAACGTCTGGTTCAGCTTGGTGATAATGGCGTGCGTGGCCTGATCGCCTTCGTGTTCGAAGGCTTGCACCTGCTCGACCCGCCGCTTCAAATCGGTGGGATCCTCCAGAATGGCGCGCAGCAGTTTGGCCCCGTCCGTAAGGTTTCGCGACAAGTTGGCGAACAACTCAAAAAACTTCGTTTCCCGCGGGATAAAACGAACCATGAGCTCCTGAAAGGTGCTGCGAAATCCGTGACGAAGTACTATCTCACGCCGTGCGCTCAGCCCGCAAACCTCTTGAGTTTCGTCGGGTGAGGTTCAAGTATGAGACACGAAAACGCCGACACAAATAAAAAGCGCGCGTCAATGTGTGTGGGGTGAGGATGGCAATGACGCGCGCCCTACTGAGCTTTTCCTGGCAGTGTACGGACATCCACCGCGCCAATCTGTGATCTCCGTCACAGCTCTGTGTGCGCTTGCGAAAATGAGGAATGCCCCGCTCCAGCCTTCGCTTAACTACTGCCGCGCCTCGCGGTATCGGTATTGCTCGAAATCAACCTCGATGAATAAACCCATACAGCACAACTACATACAGTAACAACCGGATTCTATTCCGTTTGTGTAAGTAGCAAAGTGACTGGCCATCAGCTCTGTTCGCCACGGGGGCTGACTCAATCCGGATCAACCAAACTTGACCGACATTGACCGAATTTGCTGCCAAACCGCCTACAGTCGAGGTATGATGCCTCTCCTGTGTGTGGATCCTAAACCCCCTGTTTCCCAATCTGTGTGGAGGAATTGATGAGATTTAACTTGAAGTATCTCTGGCTTCTCCTGGTCGTCTGCTGTCCGGCGATGATGTTCAGTCAAAACCATTCCCAATTACCCAAATTGCACGCCTACACTGCGGTCCGCCCGGCGCACGTTACCCCTGGCGCCGCAGCCGCTACTGCCAGCAGCCTGCCAGTGTGGAGCTTCAGCACCACTTCCAGCCGCGATGGCAACAACTACTCCGGCGTGATGGTGGGCACATCGCCGTTTGACGGTGGAGACGGCTCTACCTCGGTACGCACGCAGGTTATCCCGGTGATCATTAAAGTTCACAGAGTCGCCACCGGCATCAACAGCAAGGGCATTTTGAGCGTGAAAAGCGGCGACGTCACTTTTGATCCCACGGTAGCTGAGACTGCCTGCATGACCGCTCCCAACGACGTCCCTTTGAAGGTTTTCATGCAGTCGCCCATCCTCAAGACGGCCGACTTCACATTCGGGGAGACAAACGTCGGCTCAGCTCAATACCTGGACGCTTTCCAGCGCGCCAATTTCTGGACTCAGATCGGTTCCGATTATCACGTCAAGCTCGATCCGGTAAGGGTTCTCTCGTCCATTGTGATTGATGTCCCCAATGACCGCGGCCTCTCCCTCGGCATCTTCGGTTCGTGCGCCCCACTGGGAATCTTCGACATTAATTTCATGGATGCGCTTCTGACCAACACCATTCTGCCCGCCTTGGCGTCCAAAGGCGTGAACCCCGGTACTTTCCCGATATTCCTGATGTCCAACGTGGTGATGTCGATCGGAAACCCGAAGAATCTGAACCAGTGCTGCGTCCTCGGGTACCACGGCGCCACCGGGACCGGCGCCATTCAGACCTATTCACCGATGGACTTCGATATGACCGGCCTTTTCGGTTCCGGCATTTTCGACACCTCGGTCGCCGCTCATGAAGTCGGCGAGTGGATGGACGATCCCTACGGCAACAACCCCACACCGGCATGGGGACACACCGGCCAGGTTGGGTTCTGCCAGAACAACCTCGAGGTTGGTGACCCGCTAACCGGCACGAACATTCCGACCGTGACAATGCCCAACGGGTTCACTTATCACCTCCAGGAACTGGCGTTCTTCTCCTGGTTCTACGGTGCACCGTCAATCGCCGCAAACGGCTGGTTCTCCGACAACGGAACCTTCGCGACTGACGCCGGACCCGTCTGCCAGTAGCTTCCAATCACACGCAGGGACGGCCGCCTCGGCCGTCCCTTTTTGTTTCCACCCGGAAATGATTCCGCACGGAGATTAGTGGCGAGGGCCATGGCTTCATTCGCGTAAACATGGCGCAAGTGCGGGTCGAACCGTACGACCGGGTCGCGGAAATTGTTAAGAATCGCGAGCCGGACGTGGTTGTTGTCAGGATGCCGGCTCAGACCTCGTTTAATCAATCGGACAAGCGGTTCGCTTGCTTTGCAACTACCTGGGCATGCTTAAGAGGCGCATTGCCCCTCTGCTCTGCGGGCAACGAGAGCGCGGAGCTGGCTCAGCAATTCCTCAGGCCCCGTTTCGCCCTTTGTGATCCATCCATACGCCAATCCCGCGGTTTCTCCCGGGAGTTCGCTGAAGGCGGACAGGAACAAGATAAGAACACCAGGCTTGAGTTTTTTCATGACCTGAGCGACCTGGATGCCATTCATCCCGGGAAGCCAGTAATCCATAAGTACCACGTCCACATCTTCCGAGCCGAAAACGTTGATTGCTTCCCGGCCCGAGCGAATACACGAAATCCGGCTGATTCCAATAGGGCTTTCTCCATAGCAAGGACCGCGGGTTCATCATCAACGCACAGAATGGTAGGGGAGGAACCCATGATCCAAGCCAAATAAGCGTGTTGGGTTGTTTCCTGTCGAATCCAGCTATTGGCTGCCTCCGCCTTTTTCCTGTCCGGCGTAGTAGCCGCTACGGGTGCGGACTGTCAGCTTACCGTAGCCTTTGGCTCGTGCGTCGACGCGAATGGCGCGGTAGCCGCCCGCGCTTTTGGGAGTCGTTGGCTTATAACCGATCGTGTACTGGTTGCGGATATCGTGTGCGACCGTGCTGCTGATTTCGTCCACTTCGTTCAAATCCTTGGGAAAGAAGGCGACGCCGCCCGTCCGGACGGCGATTTCTTTCAGCGCGTTTCGCGCGCGCCGCTGCTTCTCCTCGCCTAATAGCCCAATTGCATAAACCGTTGGTCCATTCTCAGCCTGCAGACGGCGGATCGCGGTCTCAAGGGATTCGCGGCTGGCATTGTCCTCGCCATCGGTCACCACGAATAGAACCTTCTTTTCCAGCTTCGCGTTTTTCTTGAGGTGATCGGCGGACGCAACTACGGCGTCATACAAAGCTGTCCCCCCGCGCGATTCCACCTTCTCCAAAGCCTCTCGCAGCTTCGGGATCGCGCCCGTGAAATCCTGGTCAAGGTAATACTCGTCATTGAAGTTGACGACAAACACCTGGTCCTGCGGGTTGCTGGAACGGACAAGATTAATGGCGGCTTTATTCACCTTGTCACGCTTCTCGCGCATGGAGCCGGAATTGTCGATTACGACACCCATGGCCACAGGTATATCTTCATGCCGGAAAGAAGTGATCGACTGCAGCTGGTTATTCTCGAAAACCGCGAAGGCGTTTTTGTCAAGATTAGTGACAAGCCGCTGCCTCTCGTCCAGCACGGTGGCGTGCAGGATGACTTCTTCCACCTGCTTGCGGAATACGAAGGCTCCGCCCTCCTGGCTGTTTGGCGCCTGCCCCTGGGCTTGACCGCCATTGGCCGTACCGGCATCCTGGCCAGCGCCCGCCGGCCCCGGAGGAGCTGACGGCTGCGAATTGCCTGCCGGCGTCGCACCCGAGTCCGAGCCGATTCCCGCTCCAGAGGTTGCGCCCGCGGGCGGCTTAACGGGGGGCGGAGCCTGTGGCGGGGGCGCACCTTCCCCGATCGATACGCTGGGCGGACCCTGCTGCTGAGGCGCGCTTGTGGGCTGCGCTGTCCCGGTCGAGGGCGGCGCAGACGTGGGCGTCACGGTCGTCCTGATGGTCGTCGTCGTTCCTGGTGTTCCCGTCTGCGGGCTCGTGCCAGGTACCGGCTGGGGCGGAGGAACAGTGGCAGGCGCCGGCATCCCCGAGGGAGATTGCGATCCGGTCGCTGGCGCTGAACTTGGCGGCGGTACCGCCGAAACCGGCGGCTGCGGAGGAACCGTTGATTGGGGGTTGGAACTCTGGGCTCCGGCCCAGGCACTTAGCAGTAAAAAGACAAAGATCAGGCGCAGGAAGACATGATCATTCCGAAGGTGCATAGTATCCCGTCTTGGCATAGACCCGTAGCGGCGGCAATCCCTTGGGAGGGACCAGCTTTACTTTTATCTTACGCCATTTGCCGTCTCGTACAGGGTTCTTTGGACGGTAGCCGAGCACATATTGGTTGCGTAGCTCGATCCCAATTTTTGTAGCCACGTCCGCCAAGTCGTTGGGATTATCTATGGTAAAGGCACGCCCTCCAGTAAGTTCCGTGACTTCGCTCAGAAGTTGCGGCCCCAGGCGCTCTTCTTCGGTTGGGAAATAATGATCGTAGATGCCGATGGCATAGATCAGTACGTCGGCTTCCTTGACCAGGTTTTTGATCTCATTCTCGGTATAGCGGCTGTGGTTGTCGCCCCCGTCGGAAATGATCAGAAGCGCCCGCTTTGGATATTTGGCCTGCCGCATCTTGCTTACGCCGAGGTAAATGGCATCCAGCAAAGCCGTGCGGCCTTTGGGAATGGTGTAGACCAGCTTGCCCTGAATGTCCTCAATCGATTGGGTAAAGTCGGTCACCTCGTCCGGCTTATCCGCGAAGGTGATCATGAAGAATTCGTCCTGCGGATTGGCCGTCTTGAAGAATTCGATCACCGCCTCGCGGGCCCGGTCGATCTTGCTGCTCATGCTGCCGCTCATGTCGAAGATCACGCCCAGGGAGACGGGGGCGTCTTCGCTGGAAAAATGCTTGATGTCCTGGGCTTCCTTACCCTCGAATACCTGGAAATTGTCGCGGTCCAGGCCGGTAACCAGGCGGTTCATGGGATCGGTAATCGTTACCGGCACCAGAACCAGATCCACGTCTCGTTTAATGGGCCTGGTGTTGGTCCGAAGCGCGGGATCTTCGATCAGAGGCTTGGTCTCTGGCGGCTTCACCCTCGGCGACAGATGCACATCGTCCGGCATGTTCTGTGCCCTTGCGGCCATCGTCAAAAATGCCGAAAGGACGACAATCAGGAACAATAAAGCTGATTGCTTCACGGGTAGACGCATGGTTTTCCTGGGGATCCTGGAAAGGGGCGAACCGGTAGCAGCGACTTGTAACCCTGGGCGAGATGACCCGCGCCCACGATGGCGGGCCATAAGAACCTCTCTTGCGCGCGATATTACCACACTTAACAAGACGTTACTCCAGGCTTTTTGGTAATCGCTTTTTTAATGCCGGTGCGCAAATTTTTGCTGCTGCGCGCTAGCTCGATTCTCCGATCACATCTCGCCCTTACTTGCTACAATGCTAGGCTTCCTGAAAAACAATGGCCTACATCGCACCCTTTCGCGCGCTTCGCTACGACCCTTCGCGGGTCAATGTTAGCGGAGCAATTACGCAGCCATACGACAAGATCACTCCAGAGATGCAGGATCGCTACTACGCAGCTACTCCGTTCAACGTGGTCCGCATAATTCTAGGGAAACGCGCGCCGGATCTGCCTGGCGACAATGTCTACACCCGGGCGGCCGGCTTTTTCCGAGACTGGCGTCGGGCAGGCGTGTTCGTTCAGGATGGCCAGCCTTCGATCTACAGCTATTCTCAAACCTTTATGGTTCCGGGTGGGAAAGCGCAGTTCGAGCGCCGTGGATTCATCGCTTTGGGCCGGATCGAAGACTACTCGGCCGGGGTTGTCTTCCGCCATGAGCAGACGCTAGCCAAACCTAAGGCCGATCGCCTGGAATTGCTGCGAGCGACCCAAGCACATTTTGGCCAGATATTTATGCTCTATCACGATTCCGGTGAGATCGAAAACCTGCTGACCGTCAATTCGGCTCCCGACATCGAGGTCACCGATGAATATGGCGTCCTGCACCGCGTCTGGAGGGTGTCCGATCCCGATCTGATCGGCAAAGTCCGCGCCAGCATGGCGGACAAGAAGCTGATCATCGCCGACGGTCATCATCGCTACGAAACGGCTCTCGCCTATCGCAACGAGCGAAGAGTAGCCACCAAGGTCGCGCTGCCATCCGTTAACTCACGTCAGCGCACCTCGGGTACGGCAGTACTGGACGAAGCCCAACATGGGGACAACCCGTATGACTGGGTGATGATGACATTCGTGAACATGAATAGCCCCGGGCTGGTCATCCTTCCAACGCACCGGCTCGTGCATAGTCTGCCTTCGTTCTCCAGCGATACTTTTGTGAGCCGCGCGCGCGATTACTTCAACGTGGAAGAGGTGGACACGACCGTCGATGCCGCCCGCGCTACCGGCCTGTTGGAGCGCGCTGCCCGCGTCGGCACTGCCCTATTGGTCATTACTCCCGACAGAGACCTCCTGTTGCACACTCCGCGTGCGAATGGCGCCATATTCGACGGTCTTTCTGTCCGCCAGCAATCCCTCGACGTGGTCCAACTGCACCGAGTTCTCCTGCAGAATGTCCTTGGCCTCTCTGAGGAGTCCATCCGCAACCAGGAGAACATCGCCTACATAAGAGACACGGCAGAGGCCATTCAGCGCGTCCGTGCGGGCGGGGCGAATGTCGCGTTCCTGATGAATCCTGCGCGTATCTCCCAAGTGCGCGACATCGCCTTTGCCGGCGAAGTGCTGCCGCAGAAATCCACCGATTTCTATCCCAAGCTTCTGACCGGCCTAACGGTATATGCGCTGGAATGATGCCCAACAAGTTTCTTCGCCGTAATCTGACATTGCCAATAAGAGTGCGCCATCTCTACAAGTTCCGGCTGCCAGCTATTTTTGCGATCGTGATCGGTTGCGTTCTTTTTCTGGTCGGCGACCCTTCTGATCAGAATGTAGTGTCGGTCTATTCTCCCGTTGCCAACTATTCCCTTCCTATTACTCCGCGCGACGGCCGCGATTACGTGGGCCTTCTGGAGACCCTCGAGCCGTTTGGGACGATCAGTTCCAGGGTGGACGGCCAAAACTGGAGGCTGCGCTTCAATGGCGTTGAAGGTATTTTTCCTAACGGAGCCTCGCTCGTCCGAGTGCACGGACGAGATACCACTCTCCCCGCCCGCTTTCTCATGGAAAATGGCCGAGGATTAGTCCCTGTCGACTCCCTGGGGAATCTGCTGCAAGCTTTTCTCGGAGTACCCGTTGTGTTTCATGCGACGGCGCGCCGTCTTTTCATTCACGAGAATGGCACGACCTACACCGCACAACTCGCCGGCGGAACTCCCGCCAAACTCGTTCTCAATTTCAGCTCCCCGGTGAATCCTAAAATCGCAACCGAGCCCGGCAAACTGCGGATGACATTCAACCGCGATCCGGTTGTGGCCTCAGGACCGCCGTCGGTCACGTTTAATGCTGCACCCATCTCGTCGGCTATTTTTGCTGAGAGCAACGGTGCCGCAGAGATTACGATCAGCGGCTCCGCACCGCTTTTGGCAAGCTTCGGCAATGACGGCCGCACGATAACCATTGCTCCCGCACCCTCGTCCGCATCGCCGGCACAAACCATCACTGCGTCCTCGCCCGCTACTCCTCAAGCGAGTCCAGCCCCGGTCGCTGCCCCGCCCAATTCAACAACTCCGATGCCGTCTCCCCAGGCTCCTGCCCCGGTTCCGGTGTTCGCCGTCATCGATGCCAGCCATGGCGGAACCGAGACCGGCGCCACCTTTAGCAGTACCCTGCTTGAGAAAGATGTAAACCTCGCGCTTGCGCGCCAACTTCGGCAGGAATTCCAGTCCAAGGGTTTTTCCACCATGCTCCTGCGCGACGGCGACGTTTTACTTAGTACAGATCAGCGCGCGATCAATACAAATGCAGCCCGCCCGGCGCTCTACATCAATATCCACGCCGCATCCGACGGCAAGGGGACCCGAGTCTACACAGCCATGCTCTCCTCGGCGGTACCTGACAACGGTCTCTTTGTGGCTTGGGATAATGCACAGGCGAAGTCTCTTACATCCAGCCAGGCGGTTGCCGCAAGCATCGCGGCGGAGCTGGGCAAGAGCGTGCCGACCCGAAATGCCGTAGCAGCCCTTCGTCCGCTTGGCAATATCCTCGCGCCTGCTATTGCCATCGAAATAGCTCCCCGCAACGGAGACGTTGCCGATCTCACCGCCGGGGACTACCAACAGCAAGTAGCCAGCGCGATCGTGGTCGGAATCGCCGCAGTGCGCGATAAATTGGAGGCTGCACGATGATCCCCCGCCACCTGCAGATTGCGATGGTGGTGCTGTTTGTTCTCGTCTTGATCCTCGGCTTTTACGTTAGACGCATCCGTGGGAAGGTAAGAGAAACCGTACGCGCAGCCGACAACCGGCCGGTCGCGCCCCCGGCGGCAGGCCCGTCCGAGCAGGCTACCCTTTATGTCGCTTATGATGATCCCGGCGTGATCCATGCAGAAAGCGCCCGCATAGCGCTGCCCTCCGGCCGTCAGGAGCGCGCCCAGGAACTTGTGCAAGCGCTCTTGTCCCGGTATCTGGACAAGAACTCTCCACACCTTCTTCCGGCCCAAGCAGACCTTCGCGACGTTTACATGGTCGATCCGGGTCTCGTCGTGATCGACCTCAACTCGGCCTTCGCGGACGGCCATCGTTCGGGTATTTTGGTGGAAGAGCTCACCATAGCCTCCCTGGCCCAAACCCTGGCGGCGAACCTGCCCGGAATCAACCGGGTCAAATTTCTCGTTGACGGAAAGCAACGAGACACCTTGGCCGGGCACGCAGACTTGTCCAGCTACTACGACACCGCCGCCATAGCAAATCTCACGCAGCAATTGCAGCAGTCGCCCTAGCAGGCTCGAACAACCCCGAAAACCAGGTTCCTCGTGGGCTTTATTCGGCACGGCTGAACAGGCTGCGGAAAAAAGAACGCAGTAAGTAAAATCGGGAAGGGCACGAGTTTACTCGTGCCGCTAAGCCGTTGAGAATATGTCGCGCTTTAGCGCCCGTTTCCTGCCGGCTTTTTCCGCAGCCTCTGACGCCATACCCCTCAAGACGCACTCGCCGTCGAGTTTTTCAGCAGCCTGCTAGAGATCAGAAGCTTCGTCCCTTGGTGTCCTTTCTGGTGATCAGTTTTTCTTGCAGTCCGCACAGCAACATCGCGCTTGCTACAATCTCGTATGGTCTACCGCAGCGATAACCGGGCTCCTGAGCAGCTTCGGCCGGTAAAGATCGTTCCCGACTACATCACGACCGCCGAAGGCTCGGTGCTGATCGAAGTGGGAAACACGCGCGTGATTTGCACAGCGTCGGTCGAAGAGGCCGTGCCGCCCTTCCTGCGTAATTCGGGAAAAGGTTGGATCACTGCGGAATACGGCATGCTGCCGCGCTCAACTCTGACAAGATCCGTGCGTGATGTCACCAAGGGCCGTGCCAGTGGGCGTACCCACGAAATTCAGCGCCTGATCGGCCGCTCCCTTCGTGCCGTTATCGACCTTACTCAGCTAGGGGAACGGACGATCTTCATCGACTGCGACGTGATTCAAGCCGACGGCGGTACCCGCACTGCGTCCATCACTGGAGCCTTTGTCGCCCTGGGGCTAGGTCTCGAGAAACTGGTGGAGGCGGGTACTCTGACCTCCGTGCCGCTTCGTGATTTCGTTGCCGCCGTCAGTCTGGGTATTGTGGACGGCGAGTTGATGCTCGACCTCTCCTATGAGGAAGATTCCCGCGCTGACGTGGATATGAATTATGTGATGACGGCCGCCCACAAAATCGTCGAGATTCAGGCTACCGCCGAGCACCGCGTTTTCGATGAGCGCCAACTCCTCGACATGATCGCACTGGCTCGCACCGGCATCGACTCGCTCATCTCCAAGCAGCAGGCCGTTTTGAGCCGGTTGACCTTGCGGCAGTAATCGATGACCGCCATCGTCGAGAGCGGTTACGCTCGCAGAACCGCTGGCCAGGTCCGCACATCTTATCGGCACCTAAACGTATTACAATTGTTAGCCGCCCTGCTCCCCGGGCGATCTGGGTCTTAAATCTCGCCATTATTAGGAGGACTTATGAAACTTACCCCCGGCAAATTACGAGGTATGAAGGCGGTTTCCAATGATCGTGGTGTGATCGCCGCCGCTGCCATGGATCAGCGCGGGTCTCTGCAAAAAGCACTGGCCAAGGAAAAAGGCGGCGAAGTCAATGACGCCATGATGGAGGAGTTCAAGTCGCTGGTCACTGAAGTTCTGACCCCGCACGCCAGCGCCATCCTGCTGGACCCTGAATGGGGCCTGCCCGCCTCCAAGCGGCGCGCGCCCAATGCCGGACTTCTTCTGGCTTACGAAAAGACCGGCTACGACAAGACCGGTCCGGGCCGCCTGCCCGATCTGCTCGATCACTGGTCGGTCCGCCGTCTCAAAGAAGCGGGCGCCGACTGCATTAAGATTTTGCTCTACTACACACCCACCGATCCTAAGCACATCAACGACATCAAGCATGCCTGGGTCGAGCGCCTGGGCGACGAGTGCCGCGCCAACGATATTCCCTTTTTCCTCGAATTTGTGGGTTACGAAGAGGGCATCGACGAAAAGGGTTTGGAATATGCGAAAAAGAAACCGCACATCGTGACCGAGAGCATGCGCGAGTTCACCAAGGACCGTTATGGCGTTGACGTGATGAAAGTTGAAATCCCGGTCAACATGAAGTTTGTTGAGGGCGCCAAGTCCTATGCCGGGCAAAAAGCCTACTCCAAGCAGGACGCCATGAAGTGCTTCCGTGAGGCTGCCGCAGTAGCTACCAAGCCTTTCATTTACCTGTCCGCCGGTGTCAGCAACGCCGAATTCACCGAAGGGTTGGAACTGGCGGCCGAGTCCGGAGTGAAGTTCAATGGCGTGCTCTGTGGCCGGGCAACCTGGAAAGACGGCATCCCCGTCTACGCCAAACAAGGTCCCGAAGCGTTCCGCAAATGGCTGCAGGACCAGGGCGTTAAGAACATCAACAATGTCAACCAACGCCTCAAGGCCGCCACCTCCTGGTATTCGATCTATGAGGTGGAACCGGCTATGGCCGGGGTCTAGGAGAGCGGCCACGGATTGTTGCGACTGCTCGCGGATTCTTGCCGAATCCGTGCGGATCCGTGGCCAAGCTTTTCAAGGCAGTTGCCCAAGCTCGTGCTCGACCAAAACTTCTTCCCAGGGGCATTTTTCCTCTTCTAAACGCTGGACGGCTGCCTGTATCCGGTAGGGCCCTCCCGAATCCCGCAGCCACACGATGCGGTAGCGCGCTTTAACACTGCAGTACTGTACGATTATCAAATCACCGCATCGCAACTCCTGCTCCAGTCCCATCAATAAAGCGCCGTTGCGGCTGATATTGTGAGCAACGGCAAATTGCGTGAACCAGCCACCATGTTCATTCACCGCCCAGATGCGTATGGGCAAATCTTCAATCAGCCGCGGCTCACGACGTCGCTCCATGAAAAGAGGGTAGGTCGAAACGGGTGCTCCGCCCCCCTTCGGTTGTATCGGCATAGTTGACTAAAGTCTTTAATGGGCGGGGATCTGCGACGGTGCAGGCGACTTTGCCGTATTAGGACTGAGATGGACGGCCAAGGCGGCCGTTGCTACCTGAACCAGCCGAAGCGATCGCTACGGAATCACTCCCACTCAATCGTTCCCGGTGGCTTCGAGGTGATGTCGTAGACCACCCGGTTTACTCCCTTGACCTCGTTCACGATTCGGTTGGAGATCGTCTTGAGGACTTCGTAGGGTAGTGGGACCCAGTCAGCGGTCATGCCATCTTCCGAATGAACCGCGCGTACGGTGCAGGTGTACGCATAAGTTCGCTGGTCTCCCATCACGCCTACCGACATGACCGGCAACAGCACGGCAAACGACTGCCAGATCTTCGTGTACAAGCCTGCTTTCTTGATTTCAGAAACCACGATGTCGTCGCATTCGCGCAAAATCGCCAGGCGCTCAGGCGTCACTTCTCCCAGGATGCGAACCGCCAACCCGGGACCGGGAAATGGCTGGCGCTGAAGAATTTCCTCGGGCATGCCCAGATCGCGTCCGATGCGCCGCACCTCATCCTTAAACAAATCCTTTAAGGGCTCGATCAGCTTTAACTTCATGGTCTCCGGCAGTCCGCCCACATTGTGATGGGTCTTGATGGTCTGCGAAGGACCGCGCACGGACCGCGATTCAATGACATCCGGATAAAGCGTGCCCTGCACCAGCCACTCGACTTCACCCTCCAGCTTTTCGATGCGATGGGCCTCTTCATCAAAGACGGCGATAAACTCGTTGCCGATGATTTTTCGCTTCTTTTCCGGATCGGTCACGCCCTTGAGCTTGCCAAGAAAACGATCGGTAGCATCCACCGCGTCCACGTGCAAGCCAAGCTTGTCGCGCAAGGTCTGCTGGACTTTTTCGAATTCATTCTTGCGCAGAACGCCGTTGTTGACGAACACGCAGGTGAGCCGCGATGTGCTCTTATCGTCTCGCAGTGCGCGATCCACCAGCGTGGCGGCGACGGCGGAATCGACACCACCTGACAATGCGCAGATGGCACGTCCTTTGCCCACCGTCTGGCGGACGCTGGCAACGGTTTCTTCGATAAAACGTTGCGCCGTCCAGTTCGGTCTGGCCCCGCAAATATCAAGGACGAAATTCCGCAGAATGTCCGTCCCCAACGGCGTGTGATGAACCTCGGGATGAAACTGCACCGCCCACATCTTGCGCTCAGGATTTTCAATGGCGGCAACCGCGCTGGGCGATTTGGCGGTCAAACGAAAACCCGCGGGCAGTTCCACGGCTTCATCCCCGTGCGACATCCACACCGCCAGAACCTTTGGCATCGCTGCAAACAAGCGCGAGCCGTTCTGCACTTCCACCTTGGCGTGGCCATACTCGCGCTTCTCAGCGGGATGAACTTTGCCGCCAAGCGCGTGCACCATGAACTGCAGCCCATAGCAGATGCCGAGCACGGGTACGCCCATGTCGAAGACACGCCTGTCGGCGTGCGGCGCATCGTGGTCATAAACCGACGAGGGACCGCCCGATAGCACGAGCCCTACCGGCGAGTAACTGCGAATCTCATCCAGGCTGGCGTTAAATGGAAGGACCACCGAAAAGACGTTCTGTTCGCGGATGCGGCGCGCAATCAGCTGCGAGTATTGCGCCCCGAAGTCGAGGACGACGATGGATTGGTTTTCCACCATTGAGTGTCTCAGAACGGACCTCTAGTGTAAAGGCATCATCTGGGTTCTCGCCAGAGCGCACCTAGACAATGCTAACCAGTGCTCACGCCGTTTCCGGCGGCGGGATCAGGCCCGGAATGTCGCTCAGGATGTCGTCCTCACCGGCTGCACCTGATCCCACTGCCGGTGCTGGTGGCTGCCATTTGATGATTGAGGACCGGTCGCTCTCATCGGGCATATCGATGATCCTGATATAGGACGCAAGCCTTGCTACGTACAGAGCGTCCACGACGACAAAATACACCAGCGTCAGCAGAAGAAGACTGGCAGCTACGATCCACAGCGGAAGGATGCTGGCCAAGGTCAGCGGCACCGACGCAAGCGAGCTGGCCGCGAAGAAGATCACGACATGAAGGAGCGCAAATACTGTGCTGACGCCCGCCACACGCCGCCGATGCGAATGCACGAATTCCATTGCCGCGCCGATGGACCCGAACGTATCTCGCCCCTCGCGTATCGCGAAAATAGGCGCAATTGATAGCAACCGATCCAGCAAACTCCACAGTACCGCGATGATGAATATCAATCCCAGAAATAAAAGGAATGCGAGGGGCTGAGAGCTGCGTCCCGAGGAACCGACACCAGCCCAAATAGCCGCTGCCGCCCATGCCAGCAGGGTGGCTAGTAATAATCCGGCGCGCAGGAAATGCACACCCAGAAGCGGACAGCAAAGGTGTAAAAGTTTTGGCGCTGAATCGGCATCGGCTCGATCAGAGGTGTCAAGCGCAGGCGGCATCTGCGATCGATTGAGCAAGACTCGCAGAATAGCGGTTCGTCCTGCCGATGCAGCCAGCATCCACAGTAGGACAGCGGCACAAACCACGATGATGAATACGGCAATGCCTCGCCGAGTCCCTGCCATCAAAAGATGTCGCACGGTAATTAGCACCAGCGACGGTATCCGGGTGTGTAACAGGAACAGGTCGCCTGTGGTGACCGGCAGCGAGTCCAGGAACTCAAGAACGGCGAAAACAAACAACAGCCAAGCTGCCACCGCGAAACTCCAGCGCCAGGTGACTTCCGCTAGCGCCAGAGATGGCTGCCGGTAAACTCGCCCCAATCCTTCCAGGGTCGGTGAATTTGCCATGCCGCTTAGCATACGCCAGCAGCGCCGTCGTTCCGACCGTTTTCAGAATAGATCGTAGGACGATATTTTTCGCAACCATGCAGTGTGGTCGCGCATCTGTCTATTTGAGAAGTGATAAGAACTGAATTTTGAAATTCGGGAGGAAGTGCTAAATGACGTTCGGCAAATACATAGCTGTAGCAGCAGCATTCTTTTTACTGGTACCCGCAGGCGCCTTTGCGAAAGATAAGACCGAACACAACCTGAGACTGGATGAAGCAGTCCAGGTCGGTTCGGCCCAATTGCAGCCCGGTCACTACAAAGTGGAATGGCAAGGAACGGGTCAGGCCGTCCCGATCACGTTTCTGCAAAATGGCAAGACGGTCTTGTCCACTACCGGACAAGTGATCGAGAAAGATAAGCCGGCTGCGGCAGATCAAGTCTTGACGCGGAAAATGAGTAATGATCAGGAACGCCTGGAGGAACTAGACTTCGGCCATCGCAAGCAGGCGCTGGTGTTTGCGCCGGGCGCCGGCATGTAGTCACATCCAGCGCGAAGGGGCGGGCGATTCACAGCCCGCCTTTTTTTTGCGCTGCCCGCCATCGTTAGGGGATTCCCCTTATGACCTGTAGTACCTCCGTTACTTGTTGTCGCTGAACGTCTGCAGTTACGGTGAACGCAAGCGGCGCAACCATGAACCGGTACCAGGCTAAGGCGTTTGCCATTCTCTCGGGCGGAATCCTTGCCCTGCCTCTGCTGGCGTTCGGCTGGCACCTTCCTAAAATCGCGGTCTCCTCCGCTAAATACGCAGTTCATGACGAGCCGGATCCCAATGACGGGCAATCTTGTTATGCCTTTGGCCGATTGGATATAAGTTTTCACACCGAAAAGAAGGGGCCACCGGCTGTAGGCATGGTCGTAACCGATCCGCGCGGACGCCGCGTCGGCTTCGATCCGATCAAGAACAGTGCCTGGCAGGAACTGCCGCAGGCCGAGGGCTTCATCGACTGCGATGCGCCCGATGGCGAGGGCGAATGTCGCGGAATCATCCAGGTTTGCGGGCCCGTGAGTGGAACCTACAAGTTGGAAGTCATCGCGAAAAAGACGGCGCTGTATAGCCTGGCTATTTCAGGCACCAGCCAAGAGGTTGGCTACCCGCAAGGGTTACGATCAAACAACTCAGAGGCCGCGCTGAACGACGTCGCGATTGGCAAGGGATCGCGGGACATCCTCTTGTTGAATTACTCACGCGACCCCAGCGCGAAGATCGCCTTCCAGTCTCCACAAGCTCCCGTCGCCAGCAACGAATAACTCACTTGTTACTTGCCGTCCCGATTCACTTTCCATTGCGAGCTATTTGTCATCCAACTTATTTGTCATCCCGAGCAAAGCGAGGGATCTGGGCTTGCGTTGCGGCAACCTACTTCACCACGATATTGACCAGCTTGCTCGGAACGATGATGACCTTCACGATTTGCTTCCCTGCCACCGCAATCTTCGCCTTTTCATCTGCCAACGCGCGCTCGCGAACGAGATCTTCGCCGGCATCGGCCGGAACCGTAATTCGCGAACGCAGCTTTCCGTTGACCTGAACCGGAATTTCGACTTCTTCTTCTTTGGCCAGTTCCGGATCGTACTTCGGCCAGGGCGCACGCAAAAGGCTTCCCTTCTCGCCCAGCATCTCCCACAGTTCGTGCGCCAGGTAGGGAGCGAACGGGGCCAACAACAGCACAAGGGTTCTCTGGACTTCCCTGAGCAACGCCGCAGGAATAGTCGTGATCCTCGGCTCGGCCGCATACATCTCGTTCACCAGTTCCATAATGGCGGCGATACAGGTATTGAAATGCCAACGTCCCTGGAAGTCGTCGCTCACGCGCTTGATCGTCTGGTGCAGCTTGCGCTGGATCTGCCGGGCCTCCGGCGATACACCTTTCCCGTCCGAGCTGCTTTCCGGCTGAACTCCAGCAGACGCGTTGCGGACGAAAAATCGGTACACCCGGCCCAAGAAGCGCTGAATGCCTTCGATGCCTGTGTCCTGCCAGTCCAGATCGCGATCCGGGGGCGCTGCAAACAGACTGTAGAGGCGGGCAGCATCGGCCCCAAAACGCGCCACCATCACATCGGGCGTGACCACGTTGCCCAGGCTCTTCGACATCTTGGCGCCGTCTTTGATCACCATGCCTTGCGTGAACAGGCGCGCCACAGGCTCATCATTTTTCACCAGGCCCATGTCGCGCATGACCTTGGTCCAGAAGCGCGAGTAGATCAAATGCAAGATGGCGTGCTCGACCCCGCCAATGTACTGGTCGATGCCTGCGGCCCCGAACCAATATCCGGCAACGTCGCTGCCAAAGGGCGCGCGCTCGTTGTGTGCGTCCGTATAGCGGTAGAAGTACCAGGATGAATCGACAAAAGTATCCATGGTGTCAGTCTCCCGCCGTGCCGGACCGCCGCATTTGGGGCACGTGGTATTCAGAAATTCCGGAACCTTCGCCAGCGGAGATCCTCCGCTCAGAGTAATTTCCACGTTGTCAGGCAACAGGACCGGCAAATCTGTTTCGGGGACGGGCACGATGCCATCCTTCTCGCAATACAGCATGGGAATCGGAGTACCCCAATAGCGTTGTCGCGAAATTCCCCAATCCTTCAAGCGATAGGTGACGGTGGCCTTGCCAAAGCCATGTTGCTGGGCATACTCCGCCATCTTGCGAATGGCTTCCTCACAACCCAAACCACTAAAGGAACCGGAGTTGATCAGCACGCCATCGGTCGTAGTAAAAGCCACTTTTTGCACGTCGACTTCAGCCTGCGCCGCATCGCTGCCCGGAAGAGGCGCGATGACTTGGCGGATCCCCAAACCATATTTCTTGGCGAATTCATGGTCGCGTTCGTCATGCGCGGGCACTGACATAATCGCGCCCGTGCCGTACTCCATGAGGATATAATTCGCCACCCAGATCGGCACCTTCTCGCGGTTGTAGGGATTGATAGCGAAGCGCCCGGTGTTAACGCCATGTTTTTCGATCTCGCCGATGTCGCCGACTTCTTTGGCTTTGCGCTGCTCGGCCATCATCTGCTCAACTTGCGCGCGCAACTTCGGATGGTTCGCAGTCAGGTCGGCCACCAGCGGATGTTCGGGCGCAAGCTGGACAGACGTCGCACCGTAAATGGTGTCGACGCGCGTGGTAAAAACAGTGATGTTCGATCCCGGCGTTCCATCGAGCTTGAAATCAACCAGCGCACCTTCGCTGCGGCCAATCCAATTGCGCTGCATAGTGCGCACTTTTTCCGGCCAGCCATCGAGCTTGTCTAAATCGCGCAGCAATTCTTCGGAGTAGTTCGTGATCCGCAAAAACCACTGCTCCAGGTCCCGCTGCTCGACAACGATGTCTTCATGACGCCAGCAGCAACCGTTCACCACCTGCTCGTTGGCCAGCACCGTGGCGCACTTGGGACACCAATTCACGCGGCTCTTCTTCCGATAGGCCAGACCCCGCTCGTACATCTTGAGGAAGAACCACTGGTTCCAGCGGTAGTAATCCGGCAAACAGGTGGTAACTTCGCGCGACCAGTCGTAGGCGAATCCGAGGCGCTTCATCTGCGCCTTCATGTTCGAGATATTGCGAAGCGTCCACTCACGCGGCGGCGTGTTGTTGGAAATAGCCGCATTCTCCGCCGGCAGTCCGAACGAATCCCAGCCCATGGGATGAAGCACGTTGTAGCCATTCATCCACATGTAGCGGGCCAAAGCATCCCCAATCGAGTAGTTCCGCACGTGCCCCATGTGCAATGCACCCGATGGGTAAGGCAGCATCTCTAAAACGTAGTACTTCGGCTTGCTGGATTTCTGCTCGGCGGCGTAGACAGCAGGATCCTGCTGCCAGCGCTCGAACCACTTGGTTTCGACACTCTGCGGATCGTAGCGCTCGTCGCGAGCGGCCTTATTCTCCTGAGTTTCCTGCGGCATAAGTATGAAACTAGATTTTACCGTAGAGACGTTGCCTGCTGCGTCTCCGTCAGTACGAAGACCTATACTCGCCGGATCGAGACCTTGCGAGCAACGCCTCTACGGGGCCACCAGGCTTTTCAGTGCTTTGACATTCCGGCGATCGTCCCCAGGCTCGTCAATCGGTGTCTCTGCGATGAAAGCCGCATGCTTCAGTCGCTTGTCGTTGAGCAGCCGGCGGAATGATTCGAGCCCGATAGTTCCCTTCCCGATGTGCTGATGCCGATCTAGTTTCGATCCGCGCTCAGCCTTGGCATCGTTGCAATGCCATACGCGCACATTCTCAAGGCCCACGGTGGAATCTAACTGCAACAGTGTCTTCTGCATTCCCTCTGCGTTCACAATGTCATATCCCGCGACATGCACGTGGCAGGTATCAATACATGCACCAACCGGTACAACGTCCCGTAACAAATACAAAACTTCGGCAACCTGCTCGAAGCTGCCGCCCAAGGAGAACTCGGCTCCGGCAGTGTTCTCAATCAGCACAGTCAATCCGCCTTTGACCAGATCCAGTTCACGCGAAGCCACAGCAATCGAAGCGGCAACTCGCTTTAGTCCCTGTTCCCTGCTCGCGCCGCGAAACGATCCCGGATGCAGCACCAGGTATTCGGCGCATAGGTCCAGAGCCCGCTGCAATTCGCCGCGAAAGGCTTCGACCGATTTGGCCAGAAACTGCTCAGTCGTGCTGGCCAGATTGACGAGGTAATTGGAGTGAATCACCAGCGGCTTCAAATCATATTTCTCGCGCAGGCGGCGCATCTCGTCACATTGCGGGCGGCTCAGATCATAGGGTTGCCATTGCCGAGGGCTGGTGGAGAAGATCTGAAAGGTATTGCAGCCCAGCCGGTAGGCTCTTTCGGCGGCATTCTCAACCCCACCGGCAATGGAGGTGTGAATCCCGATCCGGCGGGAAGTCAGGCGTGGCGGGCGTTTCGGCGCAGGGAGCTTGAGAATGTCATGCTCCTGCGACATCGAGCGGGACATCACCGCAGTATATGGTAGACCTCACTTATGTTTGCGGGAGGCCTACATAGAGCGATAAACTTGAGTGTTCCGAGGTGTCCTTATGCTAGTGGTTATGGCGGCACACGCCAGCGAAGAGCAAGTGCGCGCCGTTTGCAGCAAGATCGAGTCTCTGGGCTACCGCGCCCATTCCATCCCGGGCTCGCAGCGTACCGCTATCGGCATCACGGGAAACCGCGGTGAAGTCGAACCTGGCACATTGGAAGAAATGCCCGGTGTACAGGAAGTGATTCGCGTCAGCAAGCCTTATAAGTTGGTAAGTCGCGACGTTAAGGAGGAGAACACAGTTATCTCCTTCCTCGGCACAAATGCCACGTTCGGGGGCCACGGCCTGGCCATCGTTGCCGGCCCCTGCGCAGTGGAGAGCCGGGAGCAGGCATTCACCACGGCTGAGCAGGTGGTCCGCGCCGGCGCCCAGTTCTTCCGTGGCGGCGCTTACAAACCGCGCACCTCGCCCTACTCTTTTCAAGGCCTCGGAGAAGAAGGTCTGCAGATCATGGCCGAGGTACGGGATAGGTTTGGATTGAAGATTGTAACTGAGGCGATCGATAACGAGTCGCTGGCCCTGGTCGAGCAATACGCCGATGTTATCCAGATCGGCGCTCGCAACATGCAGAATTTTTCCCTCCTCAAGCGCGCGGGCAGGGCGAAGAAGCCAGTCATGGTTAAGCGGGGCATGTCGGCTACTCTCGAAGAGTTCCTCATGGCCGCGGAATATGTCATGAGCGAGGGCAACTACGAGGTCATTCTATGTGAGCGCGGGGTTCGTACTTTCGCCGATCATACCCGCAATACTCTGGATCTGAGCATTGTTCCCGCGGTGCAGCGCCTCAGCCACTTGCCCATCCTCGTCGATCCCAGCCACGGTACCGGCAAGCGCAACAAGGTCACCCCCCTCTCGCGCGCAGCCATTGCCGTGGGGGCTGATGGATTGATTGTCGAAGTTCATCCCGATCCCGACCGCGCCCTGTCGGATGGCATCCAGTCGCTCTATCCGGAGCAGTTCGAAAGTCTGATGGAACAGATTCGTCAGATCGCTCCCGTAGTGAACCGCAGCATTCCTGCCATTGGCGGTGCCGTAGCAGCAGTTTCCGCAAGCAGCGCACGTTCGAGAGTTCAGCCCGCCGCCGACTAAGTTGAGAAAAGTTCTCCTACTTGCCGTCTTCCTCCCGCTGATTGGAGGATTGCTGTGGTGGTATCTGCGGCCACCGGCTCTTCCCAATTATGGCCCTCTCTATCGCGAGTACGCTTACGTCAGCAACGGGAAGAGCAATACCGTCAGTGTCATCGACATGACTCCCCGGCCTCTGCCTCGGTTCAATGTGATTCGGACTATTCCGGTGGGGACAAATCCGACCGGGGTGACTGCCAACCCCAGACGAAACGAAATCTACGTGGTCAATACGGCCTCGAACAACATCAGCATCGTCGATGCGGAGCGCAATCAGGTCGTAGCCACCATCGGCGTGCACGGCCATCCATACTTCATCGATGTCTCTCCGGATGGCCGTCGCGGTTATGTAGCCAACTCGGCCTCGGCCAATGTCTCAGTGCTCGACCTTGAAAACCGGCAGGTGTTGGGGAATATCCGCGTAGGCGCCTCTCCCGGTCTGGCGCGAGTAGCCCCTGATGGAGCTACGGTGGTTGTGAGCAATCGCGGCGACAACACAATTTCTCTCCTGGACACGGCCGGCCTTCGTGCCCGGGCTACCATTCCCGTATGTAAGGATCCCGAGGACATTGCCATCCTCCCCGATAGCAGCAAGGCATTTGTCGCTTGTCCAACTGCGGGACAGGTAGCCGCAGTCGATCTCAAGGAAAGCAAACTGCTGGCTCTGCTCGATGTGGGCAAAACCCCGGTGGCTCTGGCCTTGAAACCGGACGGAGGCGAACTGGCAGTCTGCAACTTCGATTCGGACAATATTTCGATGATCGAGACCGCCACCAACGAGGTCGGCAGCAGCTACCTGATTGGGACGCACCCCGCGCGTGCTCTGGTGACGGCCGATAGCTCTCGCCTCTATGTCTCGAACTTCGGGTCCGACACCGTGGGCGTCTACGACATCGACAACGGGAAGGTAATCACCGCCCTGACCGTGGGCGATCATCCTGATGCTCTGGCGCTTTCCGCGTCCGAGGATTACCTGCTGGTAGTGGACTCGGGTTCCGGCGACGTGGCCGTGATCGAAAAACGCAGACCCACCAAGCTAGAACCGGGAGAATACGGGTTGCTGACGATTACCCAGGTTGGATTACAGCCCAACAACATCGCCGTGAAAGCATTCCGTCTTTCCAGACCCGTAGCTCTCAGTCATTAGGGCTTCGTGACTATGGTTCGTTTTTTGCCTGGTTGAAGGCGGCGGCATCCATTAGCCCAGGGCCTAAGCGCTGGCTAAGCCCGTCCCAACCGCTGAGGCCCGTCAGGGCCGTCGCAACGGCTATCTCACTGAACCTGCCTTGGCGCAGAACCTGTCGAACGCCCCTTTGAGCTCGCCCGCGATATCAACCGCTTCGCGATGTTCGATATCACTGCGCTGCATCATGTAGACGAGCTGTCCATCCCGCAGCAGCCCAATCGATGGCGAGGACGGCGGATGCCCCCGAAAATAAGAACGGGCTTGTTGCGTGGCCTCCTGATCCTGCCCGGCAAACACGGTGATCATCTGATCCGGTTTCGTGGCATGTTGCAGGGCCATGCGTACGGCTGGGCGCATCCGCCCGGCAGCGCATCCGCAAACTGAATTCACGACCACCATCGTGGTGCCCGGCGCACCCACCGCCGCATCAACCTCCGACGCTGTGCGTGCTTCCTTGATCCCCAGCCGCGTTAACTCTTCCCGCATAGGAACGATCATGAGTTCCGGATACATGCATCCTCCCCTTGGAACGTTCTTTCTTTATACCGTAAATCGCTGCAAATCAGTAGTCAGGAGTCAGTAGTCAGGAGTCAGGAAGTCAAGTTTGATTTCAGAAACAAGTTTGATTTCAGAAGCAAGGCTGCGTTCCCAATCTTGACCGACGCCGGGTACTCGCGTCTTGCTGACTCCTGACTACTGACCACTTTTCCCCGCCCTATATACTGATCCGGATGTTGATCCGGGAAAATGTTCCCCTCGCACCGCTTACGACATTTGGCGTGGGTGGGCCGGCGCGATATTTCGTGGAAGCCCACAACGCCTCCACCGTGAATGAAGCAGTGGCTCACGCTCGTAAGCACGGCTTGCCTTTATTTGTTCTGGGCGGGGGAAGCAATCTTGTCGTCGCCGACGCGGGCTGGCCGGGACTGGTTTTGCGCATCGCAATCACTGGCATCGAGCGCCGAGCCGGTTCCGGGATCTTTGAGGTCGGAGCCGGAGAGGAATGGGATAAATTTGTGGCTGTCGCGGTCAGCCATAACTGCGCCGGAATCGAGTGCCTGAGCGGCATTCCCGGCAGCACAGGCGGCACTCCGGTTCAAAACGTCGGAGCCTACGGGCAGGAAGTGGCTGAGACCATCGAATCGGTCCAGGTTCTGGACACGCGCGACGGCGAGGTTCGCGAACTGTGCAACGAGGCCTGCGGGTTCGCTTATCGCACCAGCATTTTCAATAGCGGCGAGCGCGGCCGGTTCATCGTCCTGAGAGTTGACTTCTCTCTGAAAGCAGGCGGCGAGCCGCGCATTGGCTATGCCGACCTGAAACGTCATCTTGCCGGCCGTGATACACCGCCAACTCTGGCTGACACACGCGAAGCGGTACGCCAAATTCGCGCCAGCAAAGGTATGTTGATCACCCCCGGCGACGAGGACTGCCGCAGCGCCGGATCGTTCTTCAAGAACCCCGTTCTGCCCGACGGCGAGTACGAATCCTTGCACCAGCGCGCTCAAGAACGAGGGCTGCAGATCCCCAGCTATCCGGCGCTGAACGCGTATCGCAAAATTTCCGCCGCCTGGCTGGTCGAGAATTCCGGTTTCCACAAAGGCTATAGCCGCGGCCCCGTCGGAATTTCCCGCAAACACGCCCTCGCCATTGTGAATCGTGGCGGCGCCAAAGCGGTCGACATCATCGCCCTTAAAGATGAGATCCAAAGCCGAGTCGGTGAAGTCTGGGGAATTCATCTTCACCCGGAACCGGTGTTCGTGGGCTTTGAAAGGTGAGTGCCAAGCAACCGCCTTGGACTGCCGCCCCGGCTTTCCGGCCGAGCGCAGCCCGGTTGAAAAACCAGCACTATATCTTCTTTACCAGCTTGGCCGCGATCCGGAAGATTTCCGTGAACATCGCCTCGTTCAGTTTGCCCGTCGCCGTGTTCTGATTCGAGGGGTGATACGAGGCCAGCAGAATCTTGCCATCGGGCATCTTGTACTGCACTCCGTGGCCAAACACATAGGCCGCTTTGCTCTTCAGTAGTCCGCGCCGCTTCAGGTGGTTGAGGTAAGCGTCGAACCCGATCCGGCCAAGTGCCACCACCAGCCGGACATTTTTGAGCCCATCAATTTCCCTGTCCAGGAAGGGAGCGCAATTCGCGATCTCCTCGGGGGTGGGTTTGTTATCGGGCGGAGCGCAACGAACCGCCGCCGTAATGTACGCGTCCTTCAACTCAAGTCCGTCCCCACGGTGAGTACCGTTCGGCTGGTTCGCGAACCCGGTACGATGCAGGACCGGATACATGAAGTATCCGGAGGCATCCCCGGTGAACGGCCGGCCGGTGCGGTTGGAGCCATGCGCGCCGGGAGCAAGTCCAAGAATGAGCACGCGGGCGTTGGGATCGCCAAAGCCGGGTACCGGCTTGCCCCAATACTCCCAATCCATGTAAGCCCGCCTCTTCTCACGCGCAATCCTCTCGCGATAGGTGACCAGACGAGGACACCGGGCACAAGCGATGACCTCGGCATTCAGAATATCGAGGCTGGTGACAGCAGTTGGTCGTTGCGGTTTGGTCGTTGGCAAAACCGGCGGAGGCGGGGTGGTCGCTGCTTGAGCTTGAGTTGGTCGCGAGGACAAATCAATGCACCTGCTATCGAAATTACCATGACAGCCCCTCTGCGCGTCAGCAGAGAAACCTCAGCTAAAGCGGTATGTGGCCATAGCGTTGGCCAACCACTAAGGACCACACGCCAACGACTGTCCGATTGACGCTACCTCTTATCTATCTTTAAACTGAATCTACCAGCTAGGGGCGTACTGCCCAGCTGCGTAAGGTACATAGTGAGCCCCACCGAAACAACTGACAGCACCAAACGGGAGATTCAGATCGAGATTCCTGCCGACGAGGTGGGCCGTACGACTGAATCCCTGATCCAGAAGTATCAGAAGCTTGCCCGGCTCCCGGGTTTCCGCCGCGGGCATGTGCCCCCTTCCATTATTCGCCAGCGCTTCTCGGAAGACATCAAGAGCGAGGTCGTGGAAACCCTGGTTCCCCGCTATTTCCGGCAGGAGGCGGCCAAGCAGGGGCTGATCCCGGTGTCGCAGCCCCGAGTCAGCGATCTGCACATTCAGGACGGCGAGCCGCTGCGTTTCAAGGCCAGCTTCGAGGTCATGCCGGAGATCAAGGTCGAGGGCTACAAGGAACTTCGTGCCGAGAAACCAGAGGTCACTGTCACTGACGAAGAAGTCGAGCAGACCCTGAACAGCTTGCGCGAGCAGCACGCCACCTTCACCCCGGTCGAGGGTCGCCCTTTACAGGAGGGAGACTTCGCCCAGGTCTCGCTGGATGGTCAGCCCAAGGAAGGCGAGGGTAAGCCCGTCCACATGGATGAAATCCTGGTGGAAATCGGTGGCAAGAACACGATGCAGGAGTTCAATGACAATCTCCGCGGAGCATCGGGCGGCGAGGAAAAAACCTTCGACGTAACCTACCCGAAAGACTATTCCGATCAGCGCCTGGCGGGTCTTACCTTCTCCTATAGGGTGAAGATCCATTCTATTAAGCAGAAGAGCCTGCCGGAACTCAACGACGACTTCGCTAAGGAACTTGGGCCTGAATTCACCGGTATTGAGGACATCAAGAGAAGGATTCGCGAAGGCACGGAAGCCGACAAAAAGCACCGCGCCGAGCACGAAGCCAAGGACAAGTTGCTGGCGGAGCTGGTCAAACGCAATGACTTCGCGGTTCCCGAAAGCCTGGTCGAGCATCAAATCGATATTCGCCTCGAACGCGGGCTGCGGGCCCTGGCCGCTCAGGGAATGCGGGCCGAGGACATGAAGAAAATGGACCTGAGCCGCCTGCGTGCCGGCCAGCGCGATCAGGCCGTCCAGGAAGTCAAAGCTTCCGTACTGCTCGATAAGGTTGCCGATACAGAAAAAATTGAAGTGAGTGATCAGGAAGTCGATCATGAGATAGAGGCGCTTGCTCAGCAGTCGAAGCAGACGCCTGAGGCGATCCGCGCGCGTTTGACACGAGATGGGGCCCTCGATAGGATTAAAGCAAGAATCCGCAACGAGAAGACCCTCAACTTTTTGTATCACCAGTCCGCCTGAGGCGGGCCTTTCGCACTTTCCTCCCCACCGCGGTTCCGGTTAGTCGGGCGGCAGTGTGAGAGGGTACTTTGAAAGGACCACAAACCATGCTGGTACCGATGGTCATTGAGCAGACCGGCCGGGGCGAGCGCGCCTACGACATTTACTCGCGCCTGTTGCGGGACAACATTATTTTCATCGGCACTCCCATTGACGACAATGTGGCGAACCTGGTCATCGCCCAGATGCTGTTTCTGTCGCAGGAGGACCCGGAAAAGGATATTCAGCTCTACATCAACTCGCCCGGCGGATCGATTACCGCCGGAATGGCGATTTACGACACCATGCAGTACGTCAAGAATGATGTCGTAACCATCTGCATCGGCCAGGCCGCGAGTATGGCGGCACTGCTGCTCGCCTCCGGCGAGGCGAAGAAGCGCCTGGCGCTGCCCAACTCGCGCATTTTGATCCACCAGCCCTCGATGGGTGGTCTGTCCGGTCAGGCGACCGATATCGACATTCATGCTCGAGAGATTCTGCGTATGCGCGAGATAACTAACCAGTTACTCGCCAAGCACACCGGGCAGAAGCTGGATAAGGTGGAGAAGGACGTCGAGCGCGACTTCATCATGAACGCCCAGCAGGGCAAGGAATACGGAATCATCGACGATATCATCTACAAGACCAGATAGAGGTATCATCGCCCATCGCCGAATCTGGACCTCGGCGTGGAAGGTTCCCAGCGGCGGTACAATGGCTGGGGGATCCGCAGTAATGAATTAGGAGTAATGCCGAGTGAAAAATAGGTCGGGTACGGACGAGATTCTTCGCTGTAGTTTCTGCCACAAATCGCAGGACGCAGTAGCCAAGCTGATCTCTTCCCCCAGTGATTATCCCAGAGCTTACATTTGCGACGAGTGCGTGGCGGTTTGTAATTCCATTCTGGAAGACGACCGCACCACCACTCCTCCTGCCCAGACTCCTAATCAGCTTCCCAAGCCGCAAGAAGTGAAGACATTCCTCGACGAGTATGTCATCGGGCAAGAGCAAACCAAGAAGAAGCTGGCGGTAGCCGTCTACAACCATTACAAGCGGATCTATATGAACCGCCAGCGCACCAGCGACGGCATAGAACTCACCAAGTCGAACATCCTCCTGATCGGCCCGACCGGCACCGGCAAGACCCTTCTGGCGCAGACGTTGGCGAAAATGCTGGATGTACCCTTTGCCATCGTGGACGCCACCACCCTTACGGAAGCGGGATACGTCGGCGAAGACGTCGAGAACATCATCCTCAAGCTGTTGCAGGCTGCCGAGGGCGATGTAGGCCGTGCCCAAACCGGCATCATCTACATTGACGAAGTCGACAAAATCGGCCGCAAAGACGAGAACCCTTCGATCACGCGCGATGTCTCCGGCGAAGGCGTGCAGCAGGCATTGCTGAAAATACTGGAAGGCACAATTGCCAACGTTCCTCCGCAGGGCGGCCGCAAGCACCCGCACCAGGAATTCACGCCAGTCGATACCACGAACATCCTGTTCATCTGCGGTGGCGCATTTGTTGGGCTAGATAAGATCATTGGCCGGCGTGCCGGGCGTAAAGCATTGGGTTTCCGTACCGGCGAGGAAGAAACGGCCGAAGAGGCGCTTCCGACAGATAAGAAAAAGAAAGCCGAGCTGATGCAAGACATTCAGCCGCAGGATTTGATCAAGTTCGGATTGATCCCCGAATTTGTTGGCCGTCTGCCGGTGATCGGCAGCCTCGAAGATCTGGATGAGAACGCACTGGTCGAGATTCTTACGCGGCCAAAAAATGCAATTGTCAAACAATACCAGCGGCTGTTCGAGTTCGAAAATGTCCGGCTCAAGTTCAGCGAGGACGCCCTGAAGGCAGTGGCGAGGCAGGCTATGGCGCGGAAGGTCGGCGCCCGCGGCCTGCGCATGATCCTGGAAGAACTGATGCTGGACTTGATGTACCACCTGCCCAGCCAAAAGAAAGTTAAGGAATTCGAAGTGACGCGCGAGATGGTGGAGAAACGTAACGTCTCGCTGGCGATGATGGAGAAGGCTGGATAGGATCGCGTTAGGTAGCGACGGCCGCAGGTCGGAATTGACTGTGCAACCGGCCCCAAAAGGGGGCAGAATAATTTGCAGGACGTAAGTACTGGCTAGGTGAACGGGGCGCGAACCGGCCCTGTCAGGGGCGAAAGAACCAGCGCACGTATTTTGGAGATCCGGTGACAACCTCTAAAGAAAAATTCGAGAGCAAGAAGCTCCCCATGATGCCCATCCGCGACGTGGTCATCTTCCCCTACATGATGACCCCGTTCGTCGTGGGCCGCGAATCCAGCGTACGCGCGCTCGAAGAAGCTCTCGCCGCCGACAAGAAGATATTTCTGGCTACCCAGCACGATGCCAGCGTCGATGAACCCAAGCCGAACGAGATCTACCAGGTCGGCACCGTCGTTAACATCGTGCAGAGCCTCAAGCTCCCCGACGGCAACATCAAGGTTCTGGTAGAAGGCGTCGAACGCGGCAAGATTCTCCAGGTCACCGAGACCGAAGGCTTCATGCAGGCCACGGTTCGCGTGGTGCGATATACCGCCGAGCCCAGCCCCCAACTCGAAGCCGGTATGCAGCGCGTCACTGGCCTATTCGAGCAGTACGTCAAGCTTTGCCAGTCTCTGAATTACGAGACCATGATCGCGGCGGTCCGCATGGAAGACCCGGCCAAGCTGACCGATACCATTGCCGCCAATCTGCAACTATCTATTGAAGAGAAGCAGCAACTGCTGGAGATTTTTGACCCTGCCGAGCGTATCAATCGCATCGGCGACGTCCTCGACATCGAGATCGAAAAGCTGAACATGGATCGCACCATCCAGTCGCGCGTCAAGCGGCAGATGGAGCGCGCGCAAAAAGAGTATTACCTCAACGAAAAGATTAAGGCGATCCAAAAGGAACTGGGCCGGGGCGAGAAGAGTGAATTCGACGAACTGAAAAAGAAAATCGAAGCCGCCGGCATGCCCAAGGAAGTGAAAGAAAAGGCGGTCCAGGAGTTGAAGAAACTGGAAGCCATGCCGCCCATGTCGGCTGAGTCGACGGTCTCCCGCAATTACCTCGATTGGCTGCTCGCGGTGCCCTGGAAGAAGCGCTCGAAGGAAATCCGCAACATCTCTCGCGCCGAAAAGGTGCTCAACGAAGACCACTATGGCCTGGAAAAGATCAAGGAGCGCATCCTTGAATTCCTCGCCGTTCGCCAGCTGGTGAAGAACCCCAAGGGGTCAATTCTCTGCTTTGTCGGGCCTCCGGGAGTCGGCAAAACCTCGCTGGGAATGTCGATCGCCAAGGCCACGGGCCGCAAGTTCGTCCGCATGTCTCTGGGCGGCGTACGCGATGAGGCTGAAATCCGCGGCCATCGGCGCACCTACATTGGCGCCCTGCCCGGCCAGATCATCCAGATGATGAAAAAGGCTGGCACGAAGAATCCTGTATTCATGCTTGATGAAGTCGACAAGATGTCGATGGATTTCCGCGGAGATCCTTCCGCGGCCCTGCTCGAAGTGCTCGATCCCGAGCAGAATTTCATGTTCGTTGATCACTATCTCGACGTCGAATACGACCTGTCCCAGGTCTTCTTCATCGCGACTGCGAACGTGATGCACACCATTCCGCCGGCTCTGCAGGACCGCATGGAAGTGCTTCGCCTGCAAGGCTACACCGAGCAGGAAAAGGTCGAGATCGCCAAGCAATTCCTGGTCAAGAAGCAGATGGCCCAGGCCGGACTGGAAGACAAGAACGTAAAGTTTACTGACGACGCGATTACTACCATCATTCGCAGCTATACGCGCGAAGCCGGGGTACGCAATCTGGAGCGGGAAATCGGAAACGTCTGCCGCAAGGTGGCTCGCAAAGTCGTGAAAGAGGGCCCGAATTACAGCATCACCATCACCGCTGAAAATGTGAATGAATTCCTCGGCGTGCTGAAGTTCCGGGACAGTCTGGCGCACGAGAAGAGCGAAATCGGCCTGGTTACCGGTCTGGCCTGGACCGAAGTCGGCGGCTCGATCCTCAGCACGGAAGTGACCGTGGTCGACGGCAAAGGAAAACTGACCTTAACCGGCAAGCTCGGCGATGTCATGCAGGAATCGGCGCAGGCAGCCATGTCTTACGTTCGCTCTCGCGCCCAGCGCCTTGGTTTACCCCGTGATTTCTACAGGAATATGGACATTCACGTCCACGTCCCCGAAGGCGCGATTCCGAAAGACGGCCCGTCCGCCGGAATCACCATTGCGACCGCGATTTCCAGCGCGTTGAGCAAAATCCCGGTGCGCCGCGACATCGCCATGACTGGGGAAATCACGCTGCGCGGAAAAGTTCTCCCCATCGGCGGCTTGAAAGAAAAACTATTAGCCGCTCACCGTGCTGGACTGTTCGAGGCGATTCTGCCCAAAGACAACGAAAAAGACTTGGCGGAAGTACCGGACAATCTCCGCAAAGAAATGAAGCTGCACTTCGTCGAGAACATGGACCAGGTGCTCTCGGTCGCGCTGGAGTCTCCGCTGCCCCAGGTCTTGCCCCAGGTCACGGACACATCGCAGACGATCACGCCGATCGTTCCGACCGAAGGCCCATCGGCGCATCAGTAGCATTAAGAATAGGCACCAGGTATGGGGCGGGCGCCCTCGACCGCTTTTACTTGGCATTGATAGTTCGTCCCCCGCTACAAAACCCGGGCCAGGCGCCCCCCAGCACGCTGGCGGCTCTTGACATCCCCAAGCCCCGTCCGTAGATTGGAATTCATCCAGCCGGAACACACGCCAGCCCAGTGACCGTTCCTCCAGACCGTCGGAAAACCGGAGAGTCTCCCATGTCACCTGCTGAATTGAAGGAAGGAAAGTCCGCCGATCTGGGTAATGCGGAGGAGCACACCTTTTCTACCGGCCTTTTACCATCGCAATCCATTCGCAGGCTGATCGATCAAGGCCGAATTTCCGCTTCACCCGCAATAACCGAAGAACAAATCCAGCCCGCCAGCCTGGACCTGCGTCTGGGCGAAATTGCGCACCGCGTGCAAGCCAGTTTTCTTCCCGGACAGCTCTCGACGGTGGAGGATCGCATCCGCGACCTCCGTATGATGCGCGTGGACCTTACGCGCGCGGCCATCCTGGAAAAAGGCTGCGTCTACATTGTGCCCCTGCTGGAGTCGGTGAATTTGCCGGCGGATATTTCCGCCCGCGCCAATCCTAAGAGCACAACCGGCCGCCTCGACATCTTCACCCGCCTAATCACCGATTACGGTGCCGAGTTCGAAGGCGTGCCCGCCGGATACAAGGGCAAGCTCTACGCAGAAATTGTTCCGCGTACGTTCACCGTGGCCGTGCGTGCCGGCATGCGACTTAACCAGCTTCGGTTTGTACGCGGCAAGCCGACTTCTCCCGACAGCGTCATCAGCGCCCTCGACGAAGAGCAGAACCTCGTCTATCTAGACGAAAACAGCCCGATCAAAGCACAGGTAGATCGCGGCCTGATGATCTCGGTCAATCTGGAAGCGGCCGAGCCGGCCGAGGTAATCGCCTATCGGGCCAAGCGCAACTCTCCGGCGATTGAGTTGGACAAGATCAATCACTACTGCGCCGAGGACTTCTGGGACATCAAGTACCAGCCCAAGAACAAGGCTCTGATCCTCGATCCGGGAGATTTCTACATTCTCGCCTCGAAAGAGAGGGTGCGCGTCCCCCCCGAGTACGCCGCCGAAATGATCCCCATCGACCCCTCGGTAGGCGAATTTCGTATACACTACGCCGGTTTTTTCGATCCTGGCTTCGGCTATGGCTTAAGCGATATCAAGGGCACCCGCGCCGTACTGGAGGTGCGCGCGCATGAAGTGCCCTTCATGATTGAGCATCGCCAGGTAGTCGGACGACTGAAGTACATGCGCCTGCTCTCCCGGCCCGACAAGATCTATGGCACCGACATAGGGTCCTCCTACCAACGCCAGGAGCTAACCCTGAGCAAGCAATTCCGCAAGCAGTCTTAGGGTGGCGCGGACGCCCGCGTCCGTGTCGCTCCCAAGGCCGCAGTCATGTCTGCCGCGCAAACTCCGCTGGCCCGTCCACAGCACTAAGATCATGCTGGCGCGGTAAAATATCCTCCGCGGAGCTTCTCATGCCGCTCGGAACCTCATTCAAGGGGAAAGCCGGCCTGCTGGTGGCGGTCGGAGTCGTAGTCGGGCTTCTGATCGGCTTCCCCGCTTACCGCTGGTTTTTCGCCATCAGCGTGGGTATAGGAGTTCTAGTTGCGCTGATCCTGTTCCTCTGGCACAAGCTTCGTCCCGTCCGAGCCGAAGACGTCGAAGACAAACATCCGTTGAAGCTGGACTGAAACAGCTCTCAGCTCTCAGGGGGTGCCCCACCCTTCCGCGGCAGCGGAGGGTGGGATTCTGCTCAGACCTGACCCGGCTCGGCACCGCTTGCAACTGGCCAGCAGAAACAGGAAACTAGCATGGTGCGAGTGCTTTCCCGATTCATGCTGGCCGCCAGCGACGAGCGTCAGTTTCCCGCCGCCGACCTGCCTGAAATCGCCTTTCTCGGCCGCTCCAACGTGGGGAAATCGAGTCTTATTAATTCATTAGTTGGCAATAAAATCGCCCGTACGAGTTCTACTCCCGGCCGCACGCGCAGCATCAATTTCTTCGAAATCCGCTGGCCCGGAAAGCCCAGGCCGGAACTCATCTTTACCGATCTGCCCGGGTACGGCTATGCCAAGCTGCCGCGCGAAGTCTCGCAACAGTGGGCTGCCTTCATCGAGCCTTATCTGAAGCAGCGCGGCCCGCTCGCTCTTTGCCTGGTGCTGATCGACAGCAACATTCGGCCCCAGGATAGCGATCGCCAGCTAATGGATTTTCTGCGCGCGGTGGGCAGGCCGTTCGTCGTGATCGCCACCAAGAGCGATCGTCTCTCGGGCAACCAGCTTACGACTTCCCTGCAGACCCTGTCGCAAGCCTTAGAGGTACCCCGTCTTCTGACCTATTCAGCCAAGACCGGAACCGGCCGCGACCAGCTATGGCAAGAGATTCGTGCCGCCGCAACAGCTTTCGCGGAGCAGAAGGCCGCTTCCCCCGACGTCCGCCAGTCGACCGCCTAGCACCCGGACCCACTGATTACTTTGGGAAGTCTCCCGGCGCGCGGTCATCCGTTATGATGAACTCGTATGGCTACCTACCTCATTACGGGTATCGCAGGCTTCATCGGCTCTTCCTTGGCTCGGGCTATTCTCGCGCAGGGAGATACGGTACGCGGCGTCGACAATTTTGCCACGGGAAAACGCGACAACCTGGAGGAAATCAAAACTCGCATTGATTTTCGCGAGGCCGATATCCTCGATCTGCGCGCCATGAAGGAGGCCTGCCAAGGCGTTGATTTCGTTCTCCACCAGGCCGCCATTCCGTCGGTTCCCAAGTCGGTTCTTGATCCGCTGGGTAGCAATGCGGCCAACGTGGATGGCACTGTTAATGTGCTGGTGGCGGCGCGCGATGCCCAAGTGAAGCGTGTGATCTATGCGGCCTCGTCTTCCGCCTATGGAGACACCCCGACGCTTCCCAAGCACGAGGAAATGGTCCCCAATCCCATCTCTCCTTACGCCGTAGCCAAACTGGCCAGCGAGTACTACATGACATCTTTTTCCCGCTGTTACGGCCTGGAAACCGTCTCGCTGCGCTACTTCAACATTTTCGGGCCCCGCCAGGATCCGACTTCGCCTTACTCGGGGGTGCTGGCAAAATTCATCACCCAGATGTTGCAGGGCGACCAGCCCACAATTTTTGGAGACGGCGAACAGAGCCGCGATTTCACCTATATCGACAATGCGGTCAGTGCAAATCTGCTGGCCTGCCGCGCGCCCGCAGCGCAAGTTTCTGGCCGCGTCTTCAACGTAGCCACGGGTCGCCGCGCAGATCTCAAGGAAACCTTCGCCCTCCTGAAAAAAATTATTGGTTTCCGAGGTGATGTGAAATTCGGTCCCGAACGCGCCGGGGACGTAAAGCATTCTTTGGCCGATATCTCCAAAACCGAGAAGCATCTCGGCTACAAGCCGCTGGTCCATTTCGAGGACGGTTTAAAGAAGACCGTGGACTGGTACAGAACCCAGGCCGATGCAGTCGCGAGTCGTCGGTCGTCCGCTGTCAGCTAGTTCTCACGACTAGTTCGTTACTTCGGTGACCTACCTCCGGTTACAGCTGCCGTCTACGATCAACTCATGCCGCTGGAAACGATGATCGTCTCGCGCGATTGGCAGGAAGTCAGCGTTCTCGAGTGCATCCTAAACAGTCTCCATATCGGAGTAACCATCCAGCAGGACGTCGACCGCGCTTACGACAAGTTCTCGCGATGCAAAATTGACGCCCTGATCCTCGACCGGGATTTGGGCGGCGCGGAACGTCTGCTGCGGGAACTGCCCGGGAACAATGGTTCTATTCCCTTCATTTTGCTCAGCCGTTCCGCCGAGCAACACAAGCTGCCTGCCAGCGGCGCCACTTTCTTCTTTCAGAAACCGGTCTCGGTAGAGGACGCGGTACGCACGTTATCGGCAACTCGCAACCTCATGATGAACGGCCGCGTGCGCTATCACCGTCATGAGATCCACGTGCCCGTGGCGGTACGCTGTGGAACACGCAAGCGCATTACCGCCGAGCTCACCAACCTGAGTTACGGGGGATTGGGAATTCATGCCCCCGAAAATCTCAACCAGGGCACGCCGGTCAGTGTCCGCTTTAAGGTTCCGGGACTAGACTGCACGGTCAAGGCCGAAGGCGAGCTGGCATGGGCTGACAGTCGCGGGTACGCCGGTATCCGTTTCGTTCGCATTCCTTCCACCCTGCACCAGACCGTGCAGAAATGGCTCGACCGCCGCTACTTCACAGCCTGAGCCGCTTCATCGGCACTGCCGTGCGTGGCGTGAGCGCCGTCACACCATAGTTATTCTGACCCGGACGAGGGTAAGTGTTCCCTTTGTATTCCCGGCTCAGTCTGCGTCTTTACGCGCCTGATGCGACTCTGCTATAACCACCCTTTCTGGTGCAGATCTTCTGAATCAAGCCTCCAAAGCTTCCGCCCGAGAACCTGTTCCGGCTTTCGCTCAGCAGGACAAGGTTTTTGCCCGGGCATTCGATACCCTCCGTAACGCTATTGCTGCGCGCGCCTTCCCTGCTGCTGCCGTCGCGGTCGCCTTGCGCGGACAACTGATCGCGCTGAAAGGCTTCGGAAGCTTCACTTACGATCAGCACGCGCCCGAAGCCTCCGCGGACACGATCTTTGATCTGGCGTCAGTATCCAAAGTCGTTGCTACCACGCCGATGGCGATGATCCTTTACGAGCGCGGCGACCTGGATCTGGATACGCCGGTTCGAAATATAATCCCCGAATTCGCCGGAGACGATCCGCGCCGGGACGAAGTCACCATTCGCATGCTGCTCGCTCACTCATCTGGCCTGCCCGCATATGAAAAGCTATTTGAGCAGGCTCGCACTCGTGATGATCTTCTCCGCGCAGCTTACGAGATGCCGCTGGTCGCCGATCCCGGTTCTGTGGCGGCTTACAGCGACATCGGATTTATTATCCTCGGTGAGTCTCTGGCGCGGATCGCCGATGAACCGCTTGATCGTTTCTGTCAGGGTCATGTTTTCGGACCGCTGGGAATGGCAACCACCTCCTTCCGGCCGCCAAGAAGGGAATCAATCCCGCCCACCGCTGACGATCGCTGGTTTCGAAATCGAACCGTTCAAGGCGAAGTTCACGATGAAAACGCAAGCGTCTTAGGCGGCGTGGCAGGGCACGCCGGGACCTTCGCCTCGGCGGCTGACGTGGCCACATTCGCCGAATCCATGCTGCACGGAAATCTCTTCCGTCCTGAGACTGTTTCCCTTTTCACCCGTCGCGTAACGAATCCCGCGAACACATCGCGCGCGCTGGGCTGGGACACGCCCTCTCGTCCGTCCCAATCGGGAAAATACTTTTCCGCTTCGTCCTTCGGGCATCTCGGCTACACGGGCACCTCACTGTGGATCGATCCGGAACGCAAACTTTCCGTCACTTTGCTTACAAACCGAACCTGGCCCGACAACCGGAATCAAGCTATCCAGCAGGTGCGTCCGGCATTTCATGATGCAATAGTCGAAGCCTTGGAGGGTCGTTGAGCCCGCGACGAAGCAAAGAGAATCTCCAGAAACTGAAGACGGAGCAGCCGAATCGGGCGTCGGCGAGGCTCGACAGCAAGTCCGCACTCGAAATTGTCCGCGTAATTAACTCCGAGGATGCCAAGGTGGCCAAAGCCGTGCGCCGGGCTTTGCCTCGCATCGCCCGCGCCATTGATTGGATCGCAGATGCGTTTCGTCGCGGCGGCCGCCTGATTTATGTCGGTACCGGGACCAGCGGCCGCATCGCAGCGCTGGACGCCGCCGAGTGTCCGCCCACCTTTAACACCGAGCCGCGCATGGTGCAGTTCCTCATCGCCGGGGGCCGGAGAGCATTAGGCGCCGCCGTGGAATCGAATGAAGACTCCCGCAAGGCGGGCGAGCAAGCGATGGCAAAGAAGGACCCGGGGAAAAACGACGTCGTAGTCGGAATTGCGGCCAGCGGCCGTACCCCATTTACAGTGGCCGCGCTTGCCTATGCTCGCCGCCAGGGTGCCCGCACGGTTGCCGTCACCTGCAACCGCAATTCGCCTCTGGAAAAAGCAGCGAACCTTGCCATTGTCACCGAGGTCGGACCGGAGGTGGTGGCCGGTTCCACGCGTATGAAGGCCGGCAGCGCCCAAAAAATGGTTCTGAATATGCTTTCTACTGGAGCGCTGACCAGGCTTGGATACGTCCACGGCAATCTGATGGTGAATGTCCGCCCCAGGAATTCAAAGCTCCGGGAGCGCGGCATCGGCATCATCCAGCGAGTCACCGGCGCCCGCCGGGCGCTTGCGGAAAAGACCCTTCTCGATGCTGGGAGCACCGCCGCGGCTCTGGTCATGCTCCAGGCCAGAGTCGATCATCGGACGGCCGAGCGCGCCCTCGCCGCCTCCCAACAGAACGTGACCCGGGCAACGGCAATGCTGATCGGACACAGCCACCCTACTGCCAGGCGACCCTCACACAAAAAACGCCCCTGACCAGAGTCTCTGCTTGCGCCATCGGCCTTCCGAGTTACTTTGGTCTAAGCGAGTTTATTTCCCGGCGGCGTTCCACAGGACCTGCCACTACAATAGGAATGCGGGTGCCCCCGCCTTTCCTTCCGCGGAAGGCGGGGAATCAGGACTCACGCCCAGATCGGACGGGTCATGGGGCATATTTAAGGAATTATCTGCATATGGACAAGTTTGTAATTCGTGGAGGGAACCCTCTGCTGGGCACGATTCGTGTCAGCGGCGCCAAGAACGCGGCCTTACCCGCTATGGCCGCCGCTTTGCTCACGGAAGAACCGGTCATTCTCGAGAACATTCCGCAAGTGCGCGACATCGAGACCACGCGCAAGCTGTTGGCGGCGATGGGCGCGGAAGTCGAACTGGGTTACGGCCGAGCCCACCATCGCACCACCCTTTGCTGCCGCAATCTGGTTTCGCCAGAGGCGTCGTATGAGCTGGTGAAGACCATGCGCGCCTCTACCCTGGTGCTTGGGCCTTTGGTAGCGCGCTGCGGACGCGCCCGAGTCTCCCTGCCCGGCGGATGCGCTATTGGGGCCCGCCCGATTGATCTGCACATTAAGGGCCTGGAGAAATTGGGGGCCAACATTGTCCAGGAACATGGTTATGTCGAAGCCAGCGCGGAGCGTCTGCGCGGCGCCGAAATTGTTTTCGACAAGATTACTGTAACCGGTACAGAAGACCTGCTCATGGCTGCAACGCTCGCCGACGGCGAAACTGTAATGCAGAACTGTGCCCGTGAACCAGAAGTGGCCGACCTTGCCGATCTCCTGAACAAGATGGGCGCGCAAATCGAAGGTGCGGGCACGTCTACGATTCGAGTGCGGGGTGTTTCAAAGTTGCATGGAGCTAAACATCGCATTATCCCCGATCGTATTGAAGCGGGCACGTTCATCATTGCCGGCGCCTTGACCGGCGGTGATCTGAACGTGGTCGGCTGCGAACCGCGCCATCTCGATGCCATCCTGCAAAAGCTGACCGAGGTTGGAGTCAAAGTCGCCCACAACGGAGATGCCGTGCGGGTAGTGGGTTATGGCGATTTCAGGGCATCGGACATGGTCACGGAGGAGTATCCCGGCTTTCCTACCGATATGCAGGCCCAGTACATGGCGCTGGCGACGCAAGCGGAAGGTTCGTCGATCATCGTCGAAAATATCTTTGAGAATCGCTTCATGCATGCGCAGGAAATGGTGCGTATGGGAGCGAATATCAAAATTGAAGGTCGTCGCGCTATCGTCCGCGGCAAGAGTCCGTTAAGCGCCGCCGCCGTGCTGGCATCCGACCTGCGCGCTTCTGCTTCGCTGGTGATTGCCGCATTAGTGGCTGATGGCGAGACCATCATCGACCGCGTCTATCACATCGACCGTGGCTATGAGCACATTGAAGAAAAGCTGCGCGGCGTCGGAGCCCAGATCCGCCGCATCGGCGAGATGCTACCCAAAAAAGTGGTCGCACCGCTGGTCCGAGCCTGATTCGAAAAGATTTCACCACAAAGGAACACAAGGGTACGCCAGCTTCCTTCGTGGACCCTTGTGTTCCTTGTGGTGAGAATAATTCTGTCTTCCAGACAATTACGGCGTTGTTGCCATCGCCGTACTCTGTTCGCACTGTCCCATATTTTTCTTTACAGAGACAACGTTCAGTTCGTCGATGCCGCCATCGCCCTTGGTTTTCTTTCCCACCACCGACAGACGCTCGCCGGGCGTAACCGGCTCGCCCGTTAGCTGATAAGTCTTCTTGCCCTTGTCGGCCGTCAGCGACTTCCCGTCGCTGGCAACGCAGCCGACTACATGGGTATGCCGGCGATGGAGCATGTAGACCAGCAGCCCTGCTCCTGCAGCGCCGCCCACCGCCGCTCCGATCGCCGCTCCATTTCCATAGCTACGTTTTGTGTAGGTTCCGGTTCCTGTTCCGGTCCCGCCCATACCGCCGCCTCCGCCGCCGTACTGTCCCCAGGCACATCCAGAAACGCCAAGGGTTATAACCACTATCCATGCCACTCTTGAGAGTTGCCTCGAAATCATATTGTCCTCCACCTTTTCGCCTTGCGCATAATGCGGCCCCGCGCGCGCATTGCACGAGTGCCTGCTCTTCTGCACTGGTGCTAAAGGTAGACGTAACCATAGTGGCGGTTGTCAGGGGGCTGTAAAATTGGCGTCAACACTGCGTCAGGGTTTTGTCTTGCAAAAAGGCCGCCCGTCCGGGCGGCCATAAGTACCAGGCAAGTAAATTCAGATGTGATGAAACCTTGCGTTTACTGGCGAAAAATTATTGGGGAACATCTTATTCGGCGCTAGCGGTAATTTCCCAATTCGAACCAAAAGCGCGGTGCTAATTTCGAGACAAAAAAGAAAAGCCGCGACACTACGTCGCGGCATAGCAAAGTTCGGTACGGTTGCTTGTTACTAGTGACGACCACCGCCGTGTCCGCCGTGGCCACCACGACCGCCACGGCCATTGTGCCCGCGGCCACCACGCCCGCCGCCGCCGCCACGGCCACCGCGTCCCCGGTCGCCGCCACGGAACGGGCGACCGCCGCCACCAGCCGTGCGCGCGGCCTCATCCCGATTAAAATTTGGTTCCGCCGACTCCTCTTCAGTAAGCTCGGCGCCGCCTTCCAGCGTCATCGCTGGCTCCGCAGCGGGAGCTTCGACCGGGGCCTCTCCGCCACCCATCTTGGCGCGCTGCTCCTTCAGAATTGCCTTGCGCGACAGGCGGATGCGGTTACCTTCAATGGAAAGCACTTTGACCAGAACCTGATCGCCTTCCTTCAGTTCATCGCGCACATCCTTGATGCGATGCTCGGCAACTTCGCTGATGTGCAGCAGGCCATCGGTTCCGGGAATAATCTCGACGAAAGCACCGAAGTCCGCCAGTCGTGACACTTTTCCGAGATACGTCTTGCCTACTTCCGCGGTCGCGGTCAGGTCGCCGATAATCTGCAACGCCTTGGCCGCCGAGGCCTCATCGTTGGAAGCAACGTTGACCTTGCCGGAATCCTCAACGTCGATCTTCACGCCCGTCTGATCAATGATGCTGCGGATCATCTTGCCGCCAGGCCCGATCAGGTCGCGAATCTTATCCGTCGGAATCTGAAGCGTGTAGATGCGCGGCGCGTAAGCGGAAACCTTGGATCTGGGCTCGCCGATTACTTCGCTCATTTTGTCGAGAATGAACAAGCGTCCCTGATGAGCCTGAGCCAGAGCCTCCCGCATGATCTGGGGAGTGATGCCCATGACCTTGATGTCCATCTGCAGAGCGGTAATGCCTTCGCGGGTACCGGCAACTTTGAAGTCCATGTCGCCGTAATGATCTTCAGCTCCCGCAATGTCAGTCAGGATGGCGTATTTATCACCTTCCTTGACCAGTCCCATGGCCACACCAGCAACCGGCGCCGTCAGGGGAACGCCGGCATCCATCATGGACAGGGATGCCCCGCAGACGGTCGCCATCGAAGACGAACCGTTTGACTCCAAAATGTCAGAAACCACACGCATCGCGTACGGCCAGACATCCTCGGTCGGAAGCACAGCCGAGATAGCGCGTTCGGCGAGTGCACCGTGTCCGATTTCGCGACGTCCCGCACCACGCAAGAATCCCACTTCTCCGACTGAGAAAGGCGGGAAGTTGTAATGCAGCATGAATCGCTTCTTGGCTTCGCCCTCGAATACTTCCAGGCGCTGCATGTCGTCGCTGGTGCCCAGGGTGGTGGTCACCAGGGCCTGCGTTTCGCCGCGTGTGAACACGGCTGAGCCGTGAGTACGCGGCAGCATGCCTACCTCGATCCAGATCGGGCGGATTTCATCGAAGGCACGCGCATCCGGACGACGTTTGTCCTCGATCACCTGCTCGCGGAAAATACGCTCGCGCAGGATTTCGAAATACCGCGACACCTTCGCCCTGCCTTCTTCATCCTCCTCGGGAACAGCCGCTACCAACTCCTCGTTGAGGGCGTCGACGAGCCGATAACTTTCCTGTTTCGGATGCGCTTTCGTGTCCAGCGAATCCCGTAGCCGCTGCCCAACTTTCGATTGCAATTGTTTGTAATATGACTCGTCGAACTCCGGCGGGGTGACTTCCCGCTTCGGCTTGCCGGCTCGATCGCGCAATTCAGAAATCGCCGCACAGATCTTCTTGATCTCGGCGTGCGCGAACTCAATGGCGTCGACTACGGTTTCTTCCTTGACCTGCTTGGCGCCGGATTCGATCATCACGATTCCGTCCTTGCTGCCGACCACCATGATATTCAGCAAGCTGTCGCGCATTTCCGAGTAGGTGGGATTCACGATGAACTGGCCGTTCACCAATCCGACGCGGACCGCACCCACCGGCCCCTGAAATGGAATATCGGAAAGCGTCAACGCGCAGGATGCTGCATTGATGCCGATGACGTCAGGATCGTTTTCGGTATCTGCCGATAGCACGAAAGCGATGACCTGCGTCTCACAACGGAAGCCTTCGGGGAACAGGGGGCGAATCGGCCGGTCGATCTGCCGGCTGGTCAGAATCTCGCGTTCGCTGGGCCGCCCCTCGCGCTTGATGAAACCACCGGGAATGCGTCCACCCGCGTAAGTGTATTCGCGGTAGTCGACGGTGAGGGGAAAGAAATCTATGCCCTCGCGCGGCTCGGGATTGGCGGTAGCGGTGGCGATAATCACGTTGTCGCCGAGACGGGCCACGGCGCTTCCATGCGCCTGTTTTGCCAGCTTGCCAGTTTCAAATGTCAGTTGTTTTCCACCGGAAAGTTCTACGGTTGCAACTTGCGGCTCAGGTTTCATGATTCAAATTTCCTCTTGACGGGATGTACGCACCAGGTGCACGACAATGCGAGTGCCAGTAGCGAACGATGAGGGCAGAAACACGGATTCTAAGGAAATCAGGCGCAGCGGATCCTGCCCGGACGAACCGGTAGGAACAACTCTGCGGCAGCCGTAAACGGCTGCCGGATACCCGCTGGCAAGTTCTTACTTGCGCAGGCCGAGTTTGCCGACGACGCTCTTATAACGCTCGGAATCGTATTTCTTGAGGTAGTCAAGCAAGCGGCGGCGCTTGCTGACCAGCATGAGAAGACCGCGGCGCGAGCCGTGATCTTTCTGGTGCGTTTTGAAGTGCTCCGTCAATTGGCCAATGCGTTCGCTTAACAACGCAATTTGCACTTCTGGGCTACCGGTATCCGTTGCATGCGTGCCGTACTGGTCGATGAGGGATCGCTTTTGCTCTCTGGCTAGCACTAACCTGGTGCACTCCTGTCTATTTTCTATTGTCTTATTGACGTTATTGAGCGTAACACGTTGAGGATAAACCTGTAAAGTTGCCGCAGATCAGGCAAACCACTGGTCGGCAACTCTCTTCTAAGAGTAATCTATGAAAATAGGAGAATTAGTGCGCTGCCCCCGCTGCAATAGCGAGAACCCGCCGGAATACCGTTTTTGCGGTATGTGCGGAACGCCTTTGGACAAACCGCTCGAGACCCCTGCTCGAACGCCCGCACCCACTGAGCGCGTCTCCCGGCCCGAGCCAGCGCCCCAAGTTTCACAGTCGCTTAGCGGTCCATCGTTCCTGGGCCTCAGTGGTCCTGCCCGCGGCACCGAGGATGTAACGTATCTGTTTGAAGAGGATCAACCGAAGCGCACCTACTGGAGATTCACGCTGTTGTTGCTGATTTTAGGCATCGTGGGCGGGCTTGCATACCTGCAGTATTCGCGATCCGGCAAATCGTGGACTGCCCCTTGGGCGAATCAGAAGCCCACTACCCCAGAGCAGGCCAGCCAGCAACCTCCGCCTCAGCAGAATTCGCAAAGCCCGGCTGCCAATGGGCCGGCAAATGGGCAGGCTCAATCGAATGCGCCCGGGAATCCTCCCGGGCCGAAGGAAACGGATATACCTCCGGGAACAACGCCCCCCGCGGACGCGTCCGCATCGCAACCTCCCGCGAATGCAACGCCGGCTCCAGCGCAGTCTGATCAGGCTGCCGCAAACGCCGAGGCTAAGAACACTGAGAGCAAAACGGAGACTAAGAACGAGTCGGGATCCCCAGCTGATACCTCGAAGGTTGCCAAGAATGACGCCGCGACAGATCAGCCCGACACGGCTGACGAAGCGCCTGCTGCAAAGCCCAAACCGGCTCGCGTAAAGCCGTCTCCCGCTCCGGTCTCCAATCCTGATGACGCGCTAGTGGCCAATGCTGAGAAATACCTCTACGGCAATGGCGTTCCCCAGAATTGTGATCGCGCTCTAGTTTCCCTGCGCGCGGCAGCGGATCGCCAAAATACCCGCGCTCGTACTCTCCTGGGTACGATGTACGCCACAGGCCACTGCGTTCCCAAGGACCTGCCCAACGCCTATCGCTGGTTTGCCCAGGCTTCTCGCCAGCAATCCGATAACATGTGGATTCAGCGCAACCTGGAAATGATCTGGCGTGAAATGACTCCGCAAGAACGGCAGCTCGCCATGCAGACTAACCGGTAAGGTCTCGGGTCTCAGCTCTCAGCTCTCAGGTCTCAGCTCTCAGCTCTCAGCTCTCAGCTCTCAGGTCTCAGGTCTCAGCTCTCAGCTCTCAGGTCTCAGGTCTCAGCTCTCAGCTCTCAGGTCTCAGGTCTCAGGTCTCAG
>DASUWH010000006.1:0-24130 GCA_036378535.1 Terriglobales bacterium
CCGGCACAGGCGCCAGCGGCTGAAAACTCCAGCCAAAAGTCATAACCAGTTGCGGCCCCGGTGCGGCCGCCTCCTGTCCCGACATTTCACTGACTTCCCCGCCCCTTTCTGCTATTGTGCCTGCATGGCGCGGGCACCCGGATTTTGTGGCGTCATTCTGGCCGCTGGCGAATCCACGCGCATGGGCACCGACAAAGCCCTTCTCCGGTGGCCACCCGGCTCCGCCGCCAGTTCCAGCCAGGACACTTTTCTTTCGGCGGCTATCCGTTCCCTTCTGCAATTCTGCGATTTAGCGGTAGTAGTAGCAGGTAAGAACTATGACCGGCTGGCCCCCGTCGCGTATGGAAGCAATGCATCCCTGGTGCGCAACCCGGAGCCTGAGCGCGGCCAGTTCAGCTCTCTCCAAACCGGATTGCAGGAAGTGCTGAACCACGGCCGCGATGCCGCCATGGTCACGCTGGTAGATCGGCCTCCCGTTCGCCTGGCCACTCTCCAGGCATTGCGTGACGCCTTCGTCGCCGCCCCCACCACGGTCTGGGCTGTGGTTCCAGAGTACCAGGAAAAGCATGGACATCCCTTTATCGTCGCCCGCGAATTCATTCACAGTTGTCTGCAAGCCCCGCCCACGGCGACGGCACGGGACATTGAGCACCAGAATCAGGCCCACATCCTCTATCACCCCATTGACGACCCTTACGCGGTCATGAACGTTGACACTCCACAGGATTACTCCTCCCTGCAAAAGGAACCGGTACCCGGATAGCCATCCCCCTCCCAACAGCATCTAAGATCGTCTATTATCTCTGAAGTAAGGGCGCCCGTACTCGGGAAGGGCGCGAAATTATTTCGGGACTATTCCTTTGCCTCATACGCGCCACCGCTCCAGAAGAAGACACGCCTCCGATTTTGTCGAGTCCATCGTGCACATGAATCCGCGTACGGCCGCCTTCGATTGCGATGGCACCCTCTGGGCCGGCGATGCCGGCGAAGGCTTTTTCCAGTGGGAACTGGACCAGGGCCTAGTTTCGCCCGAAATAGCGAAGTGGGGGCGTCAGCGCTACGCCGACTACCGTGCCGGCCAAGTCAGCGAAGAGGAGATGTGCGGCGAGATGGTTTTCATGCACGAGGGCTTGAGCGAAAATCTGGTGCAGTCGGCCGCCAACCAATTCTTTGACGAGCGCATGCTCCGCCAGATCTTCCCCGAACTTCGCAACCTGGTTAGAAAATTGTTAGATCAGGGCTGCGAGGTGTGGGCCGTATCTTCCACAAACGAATGGATGATCCGCGCCGGCATGCGCTATTTCGGAATTCCGCAGGAAAGGATTCTGGCGTCCGCCGTCGAAGTTGCCGATGGCATCATTACCGACCGCCTCATACGAGTTCCCACCGGTGATGCCAAGCCTGCGGCCCTCCGCTCTGTTCTCGAACGCCAGCCCGATACTGCATTTGGAAATTCCAAGTGGGACCTCGCCATGCTGGCCATGGCGAAGCACGCGTTTGCTGTAAACCCCTATCCCGAGTTGGAAGACGTAGCCCGCCAGTTCGGCTGGCGCATTTACTATCCCGATCCGATCGAACTTTAGGCAATAGAAAAAGCGCCCTGCTGGAGAGAAGGGCGCTGGAGATTCTTGCAAGATCCGGATCTCGATTAGTCACAGCATATGACCAGCAGCCACCCCCGTCTATAGGGAGCTTACTGTAGTTTCCGTATACAAAAGTCCCCTATGTTTCTTCGTCGGCGCGTTGGATGAGTGCAGCTAAGGTATCAACGGCCAAGTACGCCGCGTGAGCAGACGCTTCCGGCAGCCCCCCCACCGCCTCGACCACGTTCTCTCTCCCCAGTGCCTTCGCCTCCGGCACCGTCTTGCCTGCTACCAGTTCCGTTATGGCTGACCCGCACGCCATCGACGGAACACAACCTTTCGCTCGGAACCGAATCTCGACGATCCGTCCATCCCGAACCTTGGCGCTCAGCCGGAGCACGTCCCCGCAAGCCGGGTTTTCCAGCTGAACCGTCACAGTCGGCGCGTCCAACTCTCCCGCATTTCGCGGATTCTGAAAGTGATCCAGCAACTGCGGAGAATACATAGTCTTCATTGTAGCCCGCCGTTCGCGTAGGCCCAGACGCTTCCGCGTAGGCCCAGACGCCCCGTCTGGGCAGGCGAGCAAAGCTCGCCTTTGTTCTCCTGGCCCAACCCGGCGCTACAATCGACTGAATGCCTCATCTCCCTGAGCGCATCGTCAGCCTGCAACCGAGCGCAACGGTGACTCTCGCCGCCCTGGGAGAACTCGACCGCCTGGTTGCCTGCACCAAATACTGTGTCGACGTCTGTCCTGAGGTTCGCGACGGCCGCATGATCGTGGCCGACTCCTGGACCGCCAAATCCGCCCAGATCCTGGCCGCACACCCTGACTTAGTTATCGCCGCCGTCCCTTATCAGGAGCAGGCTGTCTCCGAGATCCTGAAATCCGGGATTCGCTTCCTCGGCTTGGCCCCCAAGAAACTTGCTGACATCTACGTGGATATTGCCACTATCGCCGGCCTCGTTGGAGCCGGAGAGGGTGGCGAACAGATCATCGCGAACATGCAAAACGCGATCGAATCCATTCGCATGAAGGTACGAACCCGTGCCAGGCCGACCGTCTTTTGCGAGGAATGGGGTAAACCCATCATCGCCTCTCAGCCTTGGGTGGCAGAACTCGTGGAAGCCGCCGGGGGGGAGTTCCTCGGCGAAGCCGGTGTGCAGCGCTCGCCCGCAGCCGTGCTGGCCGACAATCCAGATATCCTGATCGCCGCCTGGTGTGGCGCCGGGGACCGCGTGCCCTTGGAAAAGATCGTCCGCGACCGCGGGTGGTCAGAGATGAAAGCTGTCCGCAACTCCCGCGTTTACTGCGTTAGCGACGAATTGCTCAATACGCCTGCTCCGACCTTGCTCCAGGGACTGAACGCCATTGCGGCTGCCATTCATCCCGAACTGTTCCGTGTTCCCGCAGGCCTGCGCTCGATCTCCAGAAGTGTCGAGATGAGCCGGAACCCGTTGCCACACAGCTAGTTTGCTCCTCGTTCTTCTCCGGCCGAAGTTGCCGGCTTGCAGGCATTCCCCTGAGACCCACACTCGCATCCAAAACAATCAACCATGGGTAAGCCTGCAGCTATTCTGGTGCTTACGGTTCTGCTCCCGGCGGCGGTATGGTGCCAAACGTCAGCCCACCAAAGCAGATCGGAACCGTGTCCTGCCAATTCCCTTTGCCAGGTGCTGCCGGAAAGCTACACATCCCAGTCTCAGCAAGATCAACTTTTAAAACAAGATCAACTTTCAAGAAAAGGAGAGCAGACCAAGCGCATGCTTTGGGTGGTTCCCAATTTTGCGGCGGTGAGCGCGGGCAAACAGCTGCCTCCTTTGAGCACGCATGACAAGTTTGTGCTGGCGACCAAGGACAGCGTGGACTATTCGGGATTCACATGGTCGGCGATCCTGGCAGCGCAAAGCTATGCCTTGAACTCCGATCCGGAACTGGGGCGGGGAGCGGCAGGCTATGGCCGATATTATTGGCGCACGTTTGCGGATGGGGTTTCCGGCTCGTATTTCACTGAAGCGATTGTGCCGTCGCTCACGCACGAAGACCCGCGCTATTACACGAGCGGCCAAGGCGGGTTCTTGCGTCGAATCGGTTATGCACTGTCGCGTGTGGCCGTCACCAAGACCGATTCCGGAGGCACCAGCTTTAATTGGTCAGAGGTGGCAGGCAATGTGGCGGTAGCGGCATTATCCAATGCCTACTATCCTCCGCAGGAACGCGGGTTAAATCAGACACTGCGCGACTGGGGAGCGCAGATCGAATCTGCGGCGCTGAACAATATTGCGAAAGAATTTTGGCCCGACATACGGCACAAGGTCTTGCGCCAGAAATAGTCGGTTTTTGTCCTGTCGGAGACACTGCCCAATGGATCGATCGCATTAACATAGGCGGCTTGTCTCGAAACTTACCCATCCGTTCCAGGAGACTTGTCGGAGCTCGTGCCATGCATTGATTTCACTCGAACGACCGGACAGGAGTTTGAGTGCTTTCGCTGCTTGCGTCAACATACGAGCCTCCAGAATGCAGCAAGTAGAGCGAGGCCGTGACTGACTGGTTTAAGAATATCGTTGGCGAGCCACCTGCGCCTGGGGATTATCCTTCTCGAGGATATTACAGGCCAGCAATCAACCTTGCGGGACTGACCGACTCACCTATACCAAACGCCATTTCTTTTTCATTGATCGTAGCAGGATCAACAAATGTTCCAAAAAGACGATCCCAGAAGGTGAAGACGTTGCCCATATTCGTGTTGTAGTGTTTGGGATCGGAGCTGTGATGAATATGGTGGAATCTCGGGGTAACAAAGAACCACTCCAGCACCCTGCCTCCCCAACGCACATTGAGGTGCATCCAATCAACGTCAAGGTAGCTGAATATTACGAACATCGTATCGACCCACCACGGGGAAGGGTACAAAATCGGCGCCGCAAGCACGTACGGACCCAGAACAAGAAGCTGATGCGGTACTGTCGCGCGGCAACCGGCCAGCCAATACATATAACTTGGAGAGTGGTGCCACTGGTGAGTTCGCCAGAAAAGCCGGGTATGCATGAGTCTATGGGCCCAATAGTAGCCAAAATCGGAGATCAGGAAATACACGGCGATGCGGGCCAGCATAGGAGATTTTGCCATCCCCCCGGAAAACGACGAATAGACAAAAAGGCGGTCGTAGATGTACACCACCAGCGGGACAACAAAGAACACGTGAAATAACTGGGCTGCAAAATCCCTCGTCGCCACTTGCCGGTACGATATAGATCTCGCACGCCAGAGGCGTTCAATCGGTATCCATAAGCAAGCCCGGAACAGAAAAAAAGTGCCGAAAAATAAAACGGGACGATTAAGTATTCTGAAAAGTATTCTGATCAATATGGATCGATGCATTTCAACACCACGTGGTATGCAGGCGGCTGCTGGCGCAATTGTTCTCCAGCAGACTATCTTCTCGGGTTCATCGAACTGAACGTTCGAAGAGACTCACGTGAGCGCAGTATAGCGCAGAAATAGCTCAATTGACGATGAAGAGCCCACTTGAATACAAGTAACCTGCCTTGGCGCTTCTTGGCCCCAAGGCCGGCACATTCCCCGGTGACCTCGATCACTGCTGAATGGCTGCCCAGCGTATTCAATCTTCAGTAATTCATTCCGGAGGAGGTCTGCCCCGATGTCCACCAACATTGCTGATGTTCGCGATTTCCTGAGCCTGCGGCGTATCGCCCTTGTGGGCGTGTCGCGCAACCCCAAGGATTTCAGCCGCGTGCTCTTCCGCGAGATGTGCCAGAAGGGCTACGAGATGGTTCCCGTCAATCCGACCACCTCCGAACTGGAAGGTAAGCGGTGCTTCGCCCGCGTGCAGGAGATCGACCCGCGCGTCGAGGGTGCGCTACTCTTGACCGCGTCGCGGGACACGGCACAAGTGGTGCGTGACTGCTCCGAAGCCGGCATTCGCATGATCTGGATGCATCGCGGCGGCGGGCCCGGTTCCGTCAGCCAGGAAGCGGTCGACTTCTGTCGCCAGCAGGGCATTCACCTGGTGGAAGGCCATTGCCCATTCATGTTCCTTCCCAGTACGCCCTTCATCCATCGCGTACACGGCTTTTTCCTGAAGTTAAAAGGCGCCTATCCCCGCGAAGTGACGTCCGCACCGCGAGCTGCGTAGGACGAAAGAGTGTGTCGGCTCGCGCGCCGCCGCGAGCCGAATCTACACTCAAAATGTGAAGCGCAACGCAAACTGCATGAAGCGCGGCGTGGTTAGCGTCGAGAGATATTTTCCGAACTGGGTCGGATCGTAAGACAGCGACGGCTGACCTGAGTTCCCCACCGGTCCGCGAACGTCGTAGCGTACCGAGTTGGTTGCATTGAAGGCCTGCCAGGTAAATTCCAGACGCCTCTGCTCACCAAGAGAGAAATCTTTGCTTACCCCGGTATCAATGTTGAACATGCCGTCGCCAATCACGTTGTTGCGCACTCCTGATTCGCCCGGCCACTCGGGGCGGAAGGCCGCCTCGGCCGCCGCCGGATTGGCAAAGATATCCGGGCCAATGCCCACGCCATTGACGATGGCGTTTTTGGGATTGGAGGCCAGCGGCGGTGGACCATTGGGCATGGCGTCGCCCTCGATGTTCCAGTTCGTCGCCCACGTGAAACCGTTATCTATGGTAATTGGGAATCCGCTCGTCCAGCGGAATATGCCGGACACTTGCCAGCCGCTAACTAAGGCCCCAAGTACCGGGTTGGCGCTGGACGCGAACCTTTGGCCTTTTCCGAAGGGCAGACTATAGACCAGGTTTGCGTTCATCTGGTGGAAGGCGTTGAAATCAGAGAGGCCGCGCAGAGACAACGGATCCCATGAGTTGATGACAATTCCGCCGCCGTTCAAGTCGTTACCCGTTCCCCCAGTTCCTTCATAAGGACCGACGCGCTCGGCTGCCGATGCCTCGTCGAGCGATTTCGAAAACGTGTAGTTGAATTGTCCCTGCAGGTTTGACCAACGTGTATTGAGAGTCACCTGCAACGCGTGGTAGTCAGACGTGCCGATGTTGCGCCACGCGTACAACGAACTGAATTGGTCATGGAAGAATGTGTAGGGACCATACTTACTGTTCGGGAGCGACGGGGACAACCCGGTTATCGAGGCAGGCAGGTCCATTTCGAATAAAGAGAACGTTTCGTTGTGCGGGAAACAATTCCAGAGTTCATAAATGTTCTGCGTCGCCGACGGATTTCCGGGGTAAGCGCCGGGAGCACAGTTGAGTGGACTGGACTGGCTGCTGAGCTGGCTCAGGCTCACGTTCTTCCAGCCGGGAAAGATATTCTCGAAAAATGGTATGGGTTGAATCTGAGAGACATTCGTGCCGGCGGCAGCGGCCTTGGAAAGCATGGTAGCTGCCTGGAAATAGGTCATCTTGCTCGCAGGGTCCGTCAAGTTGGCGGGCATGGCCAGATCAACTTGCAGTGGCAGGCGCCGGGCTATGCTGCCCACATATGCGACCTGTAGCGACGAATGGGAGGTGAGTTGTCGCGAAAGCGACAGATTGAAGACGTGCGCGTACGGCGTCTTCAGAGTCTGGTCCAACCCCCAGTTGATAGCAAATGCGGAATTGCTTGGCGTAACCGGAAAACCTCCCGTCGGCGTTGTGCCGAACAAACAACCGGGGTCGTTTAAAGAAGGGCACGCGGGAGGCAGGCAAGACTGGCCAGGTGTTCCCGGAGTCAGGCAGGTGAAGCGTGGAGCATTCGCCGGACTTACAACACCAGCCGGATTTCCCAGGTCGGTGGAGAGACCGAAAGAACCGTGCTGGTCAAAGCTGTTCACGATCGGGATTCCGAAGTGGTCATAGGTGATGCTGTATCCACCACGAACCGCGAACTGGTCTTTCCGTCCGAGAATCTTAGACAGCCATCCCTCGCCCGTATCGGGCGCCCACGCCACGGCGAAGCGCGGTGAAAAGTCGCGGTGATCCCAGTTCCACAGGTTCGGACCGTGATTCGAAGGCCCGCCCAGGACGAAAGAAATCTCCCCGGCATTATTCGCCGGTGATCCATTCGCCGCCAGATTAGCGGTGTGATTGAACCAGTTGGCGACATTCTGATTGGTGCAGCCCCCGGTGGCGGCCTGCACACATGGCGCCACCTGCAAACCATTGGTCTCATAAGGCGGAGCTTCCAGCACCCAACGCAGGCCGTAGGTCAGAGTCAGTCGAGGCGTTACATGCCACGTGTCCTGCCCGTAAAACTCGTAATCGTTCATCGCGTACCGGCGTTTAATGGGCGCGCCCTGCGCCAACGCAGAGCCGTTGCGGGCGAAGTTATAAATTCCGTCGCCCTCAGGAAAAATGCCCATGATGATCGTGGCTGCGCTGTCGTAGTTCGGCCCGAAGTTGCTGTCCACGAACGGATAGCCGTTCACGTGCGGATCCAGCGGGCTGGTGGTATTGGCGATTCCTCCCGTGTTGAGGTAGACCGCGTTGGTCTGCACATCGGAGAACGAGTTGGCATAGCTGAGGTGATCGTTCCGAATGAAGAACAAATCGGTCCCGAACTGCAGCGTGTGATTTCCTCGAGTCCAGTTCAAATTGTCGGTGAACTGGTTAACCGGCACAAACGTTGTGGTGGAGCGAGTAAAAGGAACAAGGTTGTCGATGCCATTTAGGAAAACTGCCGGATACGCCGAGGCGCCAGCCTTCTCGCCGCCCTGTCGGACGAAACCCCAGTGAAAATCGTTGACCAGCTTGGGCGAGAGGATGGAGGTCAGTCCCACCGTGGAACCTTTGCTGTCGTCCAGCAGCGTACTGGCTGCGGATTGGCCAGAAAACTGTTGTGCTCCCGGCTCCTTGTTATTTTGCGTCTGTCCACGCCAAAACAGCGTTTGCGAGCCGTTGGCGGTCAGATACCAATCCAGCCGCGTAATGTAGGTGTTGAATCCAGAGTCTGCGTTGGACGAAAACCGGTAGCCCAGCGTATTGGAACCATCCCCTGCATTCTCGTTGGGCATGGGATATTGCCGCAGGATGTTCTGGACCGCCTGATTCACGCCGATTCCGAGCGGGTCCATACCTTTAATCTGCTTTGGCCCAAGCGCATAGTAGCCCGCAGGCACGCCGGTTACCCCGTTGACCGTACCGCCGGGACAGGAAGTCGTATCCAGGCTGCCATCCGCGTTCCGTTGGCATAAGTACACCAGATCGCCCGCGCGCAAAGTCGCGCTCGGCACGTTCCGCAGCACGCTGGTCCCCTGGGCATCGCGCCGTCCTTCATAGTTGCTGAAGAAGAACAGGCGGTTGCGCTTGATCGGACCTCCGAAACTGACGCCGAATACGTTACGCAACAGTTTCGGCGCCTTGTTCGGTTGGCCGCTGCTTAACTGGGAATTCTTCAGGAACGGGTCATTGGCGCTGAAGACGGTATTGCGGTTGTACTCATAGAGCGAGCCATGGAATTGGTTCGTTCCACTCCTGGTCACCAGCGACACCTGAGCTCCGCTCGAATATCCTGAGTCGGCATTGGCGTTCGCGGTTGTGACCCGGAATTCCTGAACCGAGTCAGGCGGCACGGTCAGAACGCTGGTAAAGGCGTATCCGTTATTCTGGTCGTTGACCCCAACCCCGTCCAAGGTCACGTTCGACTGATCGCTGCGCATGCCGTTGACGGCGCCGCTCCGAGTGTCCGTCGCCGCATCCGCCTGGTTCCCAAGATACGCCACCCCGGGCTGCAAGCTCAGCAACTGCACGACGTTGCGGTCCGCAATGGGCAACTGCGCTATCTGGCTCTGCTCGATCGTATTGCCGAGCGACGCATCGGTGCGATTGATGAGCGGCGCTTGGCTTTCGACGGTTACCGATTCCGCCACACCCGCCACCTGAAACTGAATGTTGAGCGTGGACGGCGTCTTAACGATTAGCGTGACGTCCGACGCCAAAAACGGAGCAAAACCCTTGCCGGTCGCCTCCAGCCGATACTTGCCCGGAGGCACGTCCAGGAATTGATATAGCCCTGCCCCGTTGCTCGTAGTGGTCCGCTGCAACCCTGTGGCCGCGTCGGTCAAAACAATTCTCGCGCCGACCACGCTCGCGCCGGACGGATCAGAAACACTGCCATTCAACTGGCTCGCCGATTGCGCCATTGCGAACGAGGCCAGCAGTGATATCACTGCGCAAATCCATATCTTGCGTATTGTCCTTTGCGGGAATCGAGTGTTGAACGGATGCCACCGGCTACGCTGCCTGCTGCTCGCTTGCTCGTGGACTCGCATCATCGACATAGGCTCCTGGGGGTGGACACAACACGGGCCGAGAACACGCGACGACTGGATTGAGCGTTCCGCCTACCCGCTTGCGCCCTTTCAATTTCTTCCCTGCTTATTGCTAGTTGACCGGTTCCAAGCTGGTCGCCAAAAAAGTGGCGGAATTATACCCGAAGCTCAGTCCTGGAGCATGCAGAAAAACTAATCGATGGAATTTCCTTATCGGCTTGTTTCGGTAAAGTCGGCGTAGCATGAGGCGGGAAGCCCGTCTTCGTTTTGTTTTCTGCGGCACTCCCGTATCCGCTCCCCTGATCCAGTTATGATTTAATATCCCCATGCCTGCTTCCGCAAAAGCACAGGACGTGCACCAGGAAGTGGATCGCCTCGGCGCTTCCGCTCAGTCACCCGAACAGCTCATGTCGGCTATCGTCAAACTCCTTCACCAGAACATGCTCAAGTACAACTGGGTCGGCTTTTATATGCTGGAGAAATCAGAGCCAGTGCTCGCCCTCGGCGCCTTCGAAGGAGCCATGACCCCGCATACGCGCATCCCGTTGAACCAGGGCATCTGCGGGGCAGCGGCTTCCAGTGGCAAAACCGTAGTGGTGGACGATGTCAACTCCGACTCCCGCTACCTGGCTTGCTCGATTGAGACGAAATCTGAAATCGTCGTGCCCGTGTTTGTTAAAGGTAGAGTGGTCGGCGAACTGGATATTGACAGTCATTTTCACGCCGCATTTACCCCCGAAGACCGCAAACTCGTGGAACATTGCGCCGCCGTGGTCGGCAAATACCTGGAAGTCGACCATCCATGAGAGTCGAAGCGGCCAAAGTGCGGGCCCCTGAGATCGGCCGCGTCTGGCTGAATTCGCCTCCCCTCAGTTTCCGTCAATTGCGGGGACGCGTCGTGCTCGTCGATTTCTGGGACTACACCTGCGTGAACTGCATCCGCACGCTGCCCTATGTACAAGCCTGGCACGATCGCTATCGCGAGAAGGGTCTGACCGTAATCGGAGTACACACTCCGGAATTCACCTTCGCGCAGTACGAGTCCAACGTAGACCGCGCCGTCCGCGATTTCGGACTGTCGTATCCCATCGTCATCGACAGCAATTACGAGATATGGAAGCTGTTCGCCTGCCGCTGCTGGCCCACCAAGTACCTGATCGATAAAGAGGGTTATCTGCGCTTCGCACATTTCGGCGAAGGCGCCTACGATGAATTCGAATCCGGCATTCAGGAATTGTTGCGCGAGATTGATCCGCAGGTCGAACTGCCGCCGATTATGAAAGCGCTTCGCGATGAGGATCGCCCGGGCGCGCGCTGCTATCGCGCCACTCCGGAACTATACCTCGGCCATCGCCGCGGCAAGATTGGCAATCCCAGTGGATTTAAGGAAGATGAAGTTGCGGATTATTCCTGGTCCAACGAACCCGAAGAAGGTGTTTTCTACGCCAGCGGTCATTGGGCTTCGACCGCCGAATACATGGAATCTGCCGGCGAGGGGGAGCATCGGATCACCCTTCGATACTCTGGCCGCGGCGTGAATTTGGTGATGGCCTCGCCGCGCGCCGCCTCTTGCGATGTCATTGTCACTCAAGACGGCGCTCCACTTACACCTCGACAGGCAACCACCGATACTCGTTTCCGCGCATCCCAGGGACAGGAAGAAAGCTACATCCCGGTTTCCACGGCGCGCATGTATGCCGTCGTGGACAATCCCGACTTCGGCACGCACGCACTCGAACTAACCTGTCCCGCCGACCTGGCTGCCTTCGCCTTCACATTCACCAGCTGTGTTGATCCCACTCTTGCAGGCGCTCCCGCCGGCGTTCCGGCCCATTCATGAAACGCGTCGTCGCTGCGTTAATAATGAACAAAGGAAAGATCCTCGTTTGTCAGCGCACCCGTCATCAGACCATGCCGCTGAAATGGGAGTTCCCCGGCGGCAAGATCGAAACCGGAGAACAGCCGCGCGATGCTCTGCGCCGAGAACTGGAAGAGGAATTAGGCATCGACGCAAAAATTGGCGAAGAGGTCGCGCGCATCCAGCACCAATATAAAAACGGCGGCGCCGTCGAACTCCGCTTCTACGTGGTTCATCAATTTGAAGGTGAAATAGAAAATCGTATTTTTCGCGACGTGCAATGGGCCGACCGCAAGAAACTACCCACCTTTGATTTTCTCGAAGCGGACCTCGAACTGGTTAAAGATTTGGCGGGCGGAAAGATCGTCTGAATAATTTCAGTGCAGAAATTTGTACGCTTGCTGCTGAGCAGTCACTTTTCTGTACGCGATTTCTCCGGGTGATCCGAATTTCAGCGCCTTTCGCGACCATTCCATTCGGCGTGCAAATGGTTACACACATGCACTACACAGCTGCGGATCGCGCAAGTTCGGTTCTGCGCAGCCCTCCCCGCCACGGCTGTAAAAGTAAGCAGTGGCTTCACGGCGCCTGTGATCGGACGCGTTACCACGATCCAAGGAGGAACTATGAATCGACTACGCCTTCGAAAATATGCGGAAGCCGTAATTTTGCTGTCATGCTTGTTCGCACTGGCCAGCAGCACCATGGCATTCGCCGCTAGTGGCACCTGGGCGGCAACCGGTGCTATGCGTTCGGCCCGCGACGGTCAAAGTGCAACCCTTCTCCCCAGCGGCAAAGTGCTCGTCGCCGGGGGAACCAACAATGGTGCTGCTCTGACTTCAGCCGAACTCTACAGCCCCATAGCCGGGACTTGGGCCTCAACAGGAAGTATGCACGTCGCGCGAACGCTGGCTCGCAGCGTACTGCTTGCCAACGGATCGGTGCTGGTGCTGGGTGGTTGCGTCAACGATTGCCTTAGCGCCACCACCAATAGTGCGGAAATCTATAATCCAGCTACGGGAAGCTTCACCGTGACCGGTTCGATGCTGCAGGCGCGCGCCGAATTCGCAATAACTTTGCTGGCTAACGGCCAGGTGCTTGTGGCTGGCGGTTGCACAGCGTATGACGCAAACGGCTGCATCGGAACGACCACTAAAGCTGAGATTTACACCCCCTCGACGGGCACGTGGAAAGCGACTGGCGCGCTACGTGCCGCCCGCCACGCCATGACTGCCACCCTGCTCGCTAGTGGCAAGGTGTTAGTGGCCGGTGGCGCCACCGGCGCGTCCGATGCGCTTATCAGCTCGGAGCTTTACGACCCCACCACCAGAATCTGGACCTTGGGCGCCAGAATGGTTCAGGCGCGCTCCGACTATGCCTCCATCATGCTGCCTGGCGGGAAGGTTCTGTTTATGGGTGGAGAGAACATTAACGGCGTCAGCATCCGCAATGCCGAATTGTACAACCCCTTCAGCGGAACATTTACCGCGACCGGCAGCATGGTTGCCTCGCGAGAAGAACACACCGCCGTGCTGCTCGCCAATGGCAGCGTGCTCGCGTCGGGTGGAAACAGACTGACCTTAACCACGAGCACGCCCCTGGCCAGCGCGGAAACTTACAATCCGGCAACTGGCACATGGACTACGACCGGCAGCATGAGCAATGCCCGCTCCGGCCACACCTCGACCGTGCTCACCAATGGATTCGTACTGAACACTGGCGGCAGCAACGCACTGAACGAATTGAATAGCGCCGAGCTGTACACGCCTTAAATCGATCTCTCCCCAAGGCCTCACTCCGGGTGGAACTTCCCTGTTCCACCCTTTTTTACGTAGTACGTGGTCGCAGCCGGCGGTCAGGAGTCAGCGATGCTGCGTTCTGTTTTGCTGACTCCTGACTGCCGACTACTAGCTACTAGCCCTGGTGACTCTCGTAACTTTCCATTCCTGATTTGCCCCTTAACATCAAGACGTGGGCGTGTCTCTACCGAGGCGGTACAACGTGTGGCTGGGCGGACTTTGGCTATTGGTCTCGCTCGCCGCCATCTGCTCTCTTGTGCTGCCGCATACTTTTCTGCTCACTGCTCTGGGCGATTCCTTTCAGTGCATTCTCCTGTTTTCCTTCATCGTCGCGGCCGGGTTGAACCTGCGGAATCAGGATCGCCGCAGCCGACTGTTCTGGATGCTGGTGCTCCTGGGGGCAACACTCTGGGGTTCCACCCAGGTGTTGTGGACACATTTCGAGATATTTCTGCGCCGCGATGTTCCTAATCCATTTGTCGGCGACATCGTTCTTTTTCTTCACCTGGTTCCTTTCATGGCGGCGATGGCGCTTCGTCCCGACGTCGATCGCGGATCGCAAAGCGCGCGCCTGGGATCGCTCGACTTTGTTCTGCTGTTCTCATGGTGGCTATACCTGTATCTCTTCGTCGTGATCCCCTGGCAATACGTCTTCCCCAATGCCCGAGCGTACGGTCTGAGTTTTGATTCGCTCTATTTCGGGGAGCACGTCGTGCTGCTGGTCGCCATCGCGTCGGTGTGGCTGCGCAGCGCAGGCCGATGGCGTCACATCTACCGCGAATTCTTCGCTGCCGCTTGCCTTTATGCCCTGAGTTCGATTTCGGCGTCAGCGGCTATTGATTTCGGCTCCTACTACACCGGGTCTTTCTATGACATGCCTCTGCTGGCTTCGATGGTGCTGTTTACGCGCGCCGCTCTCGTAAGCCGAGTTTCGGGCGAAACCGAATCGGTCAGAGTGGACGCCAAAGCCAACCACTGGATCTCCACTATGGCCATGACCGTGGCTGCCAGCCTACCGCTGCTGGCGGTGTGGGCATTCTTCTTCAGCAGTGCTCCCCCCGTCGTGCGCAGTTTCCGTCTGCTCCTGACTCTCCTTGCAATCGTCTTCATCGGCGGCCTCCGCTCCTGGAAACAGCATGCCCTCGACCAGGAATTGGACCGCGCCAATCAGGACTTGCGGGAAGCCTCTTTCACCGACATCCTCACCGGCGTCCGCAATCGCCGTTTCCTCACTACTACCATTGACAACGATGTCCGCCTGGTCATGCGCGCTTACTCGACGGCGGAAAGCGATCACAAAAATCGCAATCGCGATCTCATCTTTTACTTGATCGATATCGACCACTTCAAACTAATCAACGACCAATTCGGGCACGATCAGGGCGACGACTTACTCGTGCAGATCGCGGCTCGCATCAGTTCCGCAATCCGCTACTCGGACGTGCTCATTCGTTGGGGTGGAGAAGAATTCCTGGTGGTGTCGCGGCATACCAATCGCGACGAAGCCGAGACCCTGGCGCAACGGGTTCTTCAGTCCGTCGGCACCGAACCCTTCCGCCTGTCCAGCGGAAAAGGAATCCGGCGAACCTGCTCCATCGGGTGGGCGGTTTTTCCCTGGTCTACCGCCGTGCCGGAAGCCGTCGAGTACGGTGCAATTCTCCGCCTCGCGGATCACGCCTTATACAAAGCGAAACAAGAGGGCAGAAACCGCGCCATTGGATTGCTTGCTAAAGAGGGCAGTCCTGGCGGACCCCCTGAATTGAATGGAGAGGCGACTCCCAATCCACCCATGCGCCGCCTGGTCACCCTCGGGCCGGTTGAATCTGAAACTGTGAATGATCTGGTCAGAAGCAGCTAAATCGGATATGCGTGAACTAGAAGCGATCAAACTCTCTCATAAAATCGGTTTTGAAAGGGCGCGGCTTCAAGCCGCGCCGTCCCCAGCCGCATCAAGATTGGGCTATTAGAGACTGCGTGAGAGCCTCTCCCCCCGAGAAAAAGTAAGCTTCACTTCCTGGTGCATTGCGAACCTTCGGCCCCAACCTCAAATCTGTCATCCCGACCGGAGCGCAGCGGAGTGGAGGGACCTTGTGTTTACCGTCCCGAGGCGCAGCCGAGAGCCTGCCCCAAAATGAAACGACGCCAGTAAGTTTCACTTCCTCTGGAGCAAGCGAGACTTCAACCCCCATTCCATAATCTGTCATCCCGACCGAAGCGGAGCGGAGTGGAGGGACCTTGCGTTTCAGCGCCCTTCCCTTGTGCACGAGCCGATTTAATATGCTCCTTATTTCCGGGACACTACGCTAGATAGCTTTTAGTACGCCCGTGCTCTCGTCCAAAAAACTTTACGGGCAGTGTCGAATTTTCTGGACGCTTGCCGACTTCTAGGCCGCTATTCTCCGCTGCCCTTGATTCCATATTTGTTGAGTTTGTACCCCAACGCGCTGCGCGATAGGCCCATGCGCCGGGCGGCCTCGGCTTGAGCGCCTCCGGTAGCAGTCAGCGTGCGGAGGATGAGATCTTTCTCAGTCTTTTCCAGTAATGCTGTGAGATCAAAGGAAGTTCCGGCCGAGGCCGCAGCGCTTGCCGCCATAGCCTGATTCCCATTTCCGCCTGCGCGCACCGCGGCCTCTCCCTGAGCGATGGGCAGGTCTTCCAGCCCGAGTTCCTCGTTGCTCGACAATATGTAGGCGCGCTCGATTACGTTCTTCAACTCACGCAAGTTGCCGGGAAAGGAGTAATGTTTGAGCGCCTCAATTGCCGCAGCGCTAATGCGGCGGGGCGGAACAGCCAGTTCGGTCGCAACTTGCCGGGAAAAGAAATCGCACAATTCGGGAATATCATCAGCCCGTTCCCGCAAAGCCGGAATATGAATAGGCACGACCGCCAGCCGGTAATACAGATCTTCGCGAAACAAGCCCTCCTGGGCACGCTTTTTCAGATCCCGATGTGTGGCTACCAGTACCCGTACATCGACGGGCCGCGGCTTGGTCGAGCCTACGCGTAAGACTTGTCCATCCGTCAGAACGCGCAGCAGTTTCGCCTGCGCCGCCAGCGACATTTCCCCCGCCTCATCCAGAAAAAGCGTGCCCTGATCCGCGGCCTCGAAGAGCCCCTGCCGGACCCGATCGGCTCCGGTAAATGCACCTTTTTCGTGTCCGAATAGTTCGCTTTCGAGCAGCGTTTCCGTGAAGGCGGCGCAATTCACCGGTATGAAAGGCTTGCCCGCGCGTGCGCTGTTGCGATGGATCGCCCGCGCTACCAATTCTTTGCCGGTACCCGTTTCGCCGGTGATTAAAACCGTGGCGTTCGTGGTCGCGACACGCGCGATTTTGTCCCGCACCGACTGCATGGCCTCACTCTGGCCGTGAATTTCCGACGTTCCCTCCAGGCACACCACGGCATGTTTGAGCAGCACGTTTTCGCGCAGCAGTCGCGTATGCTCCGCCGCACGGCGCGCGGTCGCGCGCACCACCTCCGGTTGAAAAGGTTTGGTTAGAAAATCAAAGGCGCCCTGGCGCATGCTTTCGACCGCCAACTCGATGCTGGCCACCGCGGTCAGAAAAATTACTGAGATCGTGCAATCCGTTTCGTGGGCTGCCGATAGCACTGCCAAGCCTTCGCCATCCGGCATTCTCTGGTCCGTAAATATCACATCAAACGTGTTCGCCAGCAGCGCCCGGCGGGCTTCTTCCACTCCGCCAGCCTCCCAGATCTGGTGGTCCTGGCGTAGATTGGACGCCAGGATTCGGCGCATGCTGGATTCGTCATCGACAATAAGTATTCGTGCCATATTCAGTTTGCGGCCTTGGCTGCCGCCTTGATCATCGGCAGGGTCAGGGAAAAACAAATTCGTTCCGGACCATTCGTGCGCAAGACCAGGTCTCCTCCGTGCGCCCGAGCGATGTTGCGTGCAATCCCCAACCCCAACCCGCTGCCTTTCGGCTTAGTGGTAAAGAAGGGCTCGAAGATACGACTTGCTGTCGGGCTTTCCAGGGGCTCTCCCCCATTCTCGACGTCGATCCAAATCTGGCCGCTCTCGCTGCGCGCGCGCACTTCCACCGTGCCATCGCGGGGAGCCGCATCGATCGCATTCATCACCAGATTGATGAGCGCCTGCTGCAGTTGGCCCGAATCGGTTTCCGCCATCAACGTCTCCGGCACTTTGGCTTGCAATCGCACTCCCTTTTGCCCGGCATGTGCTCGGCATGCATCCACGACGTAGAGCACCGTGTCACTTACCGAGTTCGTTGTCAGCTGAGGAGCTCGTGGCCGGGCATACGCCAGAAAATCCGTAGTCAGTCCCACCAGCCGTTGCGCCTCTTCCGCCGCAATCTCGAACATCTCTTCTCGTTCGCTTCCCGACAACTGCTTCGCCGTGGCCAACGAACTGGAAATCATCGCCACGGGATTGCGAATCTCGTGCGCGATCGCGCTGGAGAGACGGCCCACCGCCGCCAGCTTTTCTTCCTGTAGCAACTTTTCGCGAGTACGTTGTAGCTCTTGCAAGTTGTGTGCCAGTCTGGAAGACTTGCTGCGCGCCTCATTCACCAGCCACCACACCAGCAGGGCGACCACCCCGAAAATGAGAGAAGTTATCCCGACCTCGTAATACTCCCCGATATCCAACGGTGGATGCCGCCGAAAGTGACCCCAGGTCCAGAAGAAAATTAGAAAATCAGAGACCCCGGCTACCGCCAGCACGCACGGTAGACGCAAGCGGAAGGCCGACTCGATGATCGGAAAAATCAATAACACGAAGTACGGGCTATCTTCGCGATCCGTGAGCTCGCTCAGCAATAACGCCAGCGCGACGTTTACCACGATGGAGCCCCAAGTTACGCTTAGTAGCTTGGCCTGGCTTGGGGTCTGCTTCTGGCGTTTTACCCATATCAGCTGCGCTGTCTTCAGCGTGAAAGCAATACCCACGGCCAAAATCAGAGTCGGCGCCGGCCTTCCCCAGTACGAAGCAAACACAGCATGTAAGCAGAGCAGGATTGCAATGATTACCAGGTCGGAAGCGATGAATACGGTCTCCTGGCCCTGGTAAGCAGCCAAATCGGGCGGCGACAACAATGATTTCGTCTTTTCCGGCATGACCATGCACCCACGGATCCTGAATTCGTGCGCATTGTAGTCCAGCGCCCACACCGGCCGCAGTGATGGCGCACACTGGCTCGCGGGACAAGAAAATGGATAGCTAAGCACCAGACCGCCGATATTTCGGCACCGGGCGTAGCGGCTTCCTGCTGTTACCTGCGTAACATGCGCCGCTTACCAAGACGCGTTACCCTTGCCCCCTATACCAGTCTGCAGGAGAAACCTATTCCTCCGTCCGGCACCAACTTGGCTCGAGGTGAGTCGGCGCGGGCATTTGTCCATAGCCTCAATATCCTGGTGAAATACGTGCGCCTCTATGGTTTCGCCCATAAGCGCACCGAAGCCCAGTTCCAGACCGCGTGGAAGGAATTGCAGAATGGCCTGCCCACTACGGGCGACTCCGGTTTTCTGCTGGGCGTGTCCGGCTCCACCCTGCTGCTGGATGGTATTCCTCTTGAAGCGGGCCAGGCAGAACGCACCTTTGCCCAGCTGTTGACGGCGGCCGGGCTGGCCAGCATTCATTTTTCTACCAAGGTTTCTCAAGACGACTTCGCACAACTGGTGCGGGCTTTCGCGACCTCCGGATCGAAGGCGCAGGATATTGCGCAACAGATCAAACGCTCGCTGTCCGAGATTCCCAGCGGCAGCATCAGGATCAATGAAGTCAAATTCGTAGCCGCTGACCCGGAGACCGGCGAAGTCAGCGTGGCCGCTCAGATCGCCGCCCAAACCCTCGGTCCCGAGTTCAAGCAGTGGTTGAATGATCCGCAAAAATTACTGCAATTGATTGCCGCCGCCGAAGGCGCGCAAAGCGGCGGAGGCGGAGGTGGAGGAGGCACAGGAACCGGAGCCGGTGGTCCCGCTGTTCCCGCAGGAAGCGTCCCGATCCGCTCCGGCAGCGCTCCCGCAACCGGCGCCGCCCCGGGTCCCGCTCAAGCTTTTACCGGCGGCGGAACCGTTCCGCTCGAGGAAGAAGAAGTGATCCAGGCCATCCGCCTGCTCACGCAATTTGGCAAGAGCGCCCAGGATGCGAGTCCGGCCCCCGAGCTGTTGCAGCGCCAGGTCAGCGAAGTCAATGCCAACACCCGCGTCAACCTGCAGCAGCTTCTCGAAAGTCTTGCCTCCAACGTCTCCGATGATGAAAAAGATACCCCTTTGCTGATGCGCGCTGCCGAACACATGGCCATTCGCTTCGCTCTCGAGCGCTATCAGAAGGGCGAAGTCAAGGTGAATGCCGTTCACCAGATGATGGAACACATGAGCCGGCAGATGAACACCTTGCGTCAGATCCTGAAAATTCAGGAAGATAAAATGAGCAAGGCCGGGCTGCTGGTGGAATCGCACGCCGACATCCTGGACCGCATGTTCTGGGCGGAGGTGCCCGAGGCCGGTAAAAAGAGCGTGCTTCTCTCCAATGAAGCCGCCTGTGTTCCACCGCGAAATATTCGCCAGTATCTGGAGCAGTTGCTGGAACGTGGCGACTATGAAACCAGCGACAAAATTCTTCATAACTACATCAGTTCGCTCGAGGCTAAGGATCCCGAGAGCCGGCGCAGGATCGCCGTCGGTCTCAGCCAGCTGGCCGATTTGTTTGCCCGCGTGGGCACCGATGTCATGGGCACGGTCATTCAACGCGTGGGCAAAAGCCTTACGGAAGAGAGCGAAGGCGAATTACAGAGCCTGCTCAGCGCCGCATTCGTCCGCCTCAGCCAGGAAGCCAATAATCGCCGCCAATACAAGGCCATTTCGGAAGTGCTCGGCGCCCTGGAAAAAGTGAGCCAAAGACGTCCGGCTATGGCCAAGGACATGGAACCGCGCATCGGCGTCGAAAACCGCTTGCCCGAGTTCATCGACGAGGCCATGCGGGTCATGCCCGTCCCCCCGGACCTGTTGGACGTTCTGCGCCGCATTTCCCAGCCGGCCGTAGACCATCTTGCCGATCGCTTCTTCCGTTGCATGCAGCGCGATGAATGCGACCGCCTCATCGAGATAGTCAACGCCATGGGGCCGGAAGGCATGGAGCAGTTGCGCGAAACCCTGCGCACCAATCAGCCACGGCAGGCTTCGGCTGTAGTTGGGCTCATGAGCCGCCTGGATGTGGCTGCCCTGCTGGAACTGGTGCCCGGGCGATTGAAAGAGTGGAACCGCTTCTACCACGATGTGGTCGTACGCCAGATTGCCTTCGGTGCCGGCGCCGACCGCGGACGTACGCTCCTGGAATTGCTCGAAGTTCTCGATCCTCTGGTGCTGCCGCAGGCCATCGATGAAATCGGAATGAGCGGCGACCGCAGCGCCGCCGGACCTTTGATGGTGCTGGCTGAGCCCGGCGATTCCCAGGCGCGCTCCCCGCTGATCCAATTGAAAGCCATCGAGTCGCTCGGCCGCTTGCGCCACGCCGATGCGGTGCCGGTTCTGCGTAACATCGTCGAAGCCAAAAAGATGTGGAAGTTCGTCCAGAATCGCGAGCTGCGCATCGCCGCAGCCCAATCGCTGGCCAAAATCGATTCCCGCTTTGCCAGCCAGTTGCTCGCCGACAGCGACCTGGAAAACAGCGAAATCGCCATCGGCGCCCTTGATTCCCAAATGGCCTCCATCTGGGTACGCCACCGCCGCTATGAGCGTTTCGTGCTGTCCAGAAGCCTGCCTGCTTTCCTCAGCAGCTCCTGGGGGCGGTCCAAAATGACCATCCGCGAGATGAGCCTGGGCGGGGGCATGGGCACGAAAGATGACAACCAGCGCATCGGCTCGGAAGCCAGCATCGAGATTTCCGTCGGTATGCGCAAGATCGCGGCCCAGGTCCTCTTGCGACGTGCCCGCGTCAATGAACTGGGATTCGAAATTGTGAATATCGATCTCGACAACCGCTACCGCCTCCGCCGCATCCTGATGGAAGCCATGCAGCATTCCACCCAGTTCAAGTCTGACGAGTGGGATGGACAGCGGAAAGTCTAAATCCTGATCCGCTCACCAATAAGAAAGCCTCCGCACCCGCGGAGGCTCGCTTTAAGACCACAATCTCTTACTTCACCTTGGCGAAAATGATAACCAGTGTGTACAGCGCCAGCGACTCGATCAGCGCCAGTCCCAGAATCAGCGCCAGCTGAATTCCCGGCCGGGCCGCCGGATTCCGCGCCAGACCTTCTGCCGCGGCCGCCGTCGCTTTCGCTTGTGCCAGGCCGCAGACCGCGGACGCGATCGCCATCGCAAATCCCGATGTGATCGCAACCCAGTTCGTCGGCTCAGCCGCTCCGCCCTGCGCGAATGCCGGCACCGCAAAACACATCGCCGACATCGCCAGAAAAATGTAGCTCATCGTTTTCATCATGTTTCTCCTCTGTCTCTCTATGAATTGCCGCCAGTGGGTGGTTGACGCCATACCGTGCAGGCGCCCTCACGCTGTCAGCGAAACCCGTAATAGTAGTTGGTAGTTAGGAGTTAAGAATGACCCTTCCCTAACTACTAACTACCAACTACCAGCTACTCAGTGTTCCGATGCCACTGCTCCCTGCAAATACACTGTCACCAGCAGCACGAAGATGTAGGTTTGCAAAAACGATACCCCAATGTGCAGGCCCAGGAACAAAATGGGAATGCCGATCGGAACCAGGGAAAAGAAAACCAGCGTCACCATGTCGCCCGCAAACATGTTCGCGTAAAGACGGATGGTGAGCGAAAGCACACGCGCCAGGTGGCTGATGATCTCGATGGGCACCATCAGCGGCGCCAAGGCAATCATCGGCCCGGCAAAGTGCTTCAGGTATTTCGGCCCGGCGTGCTTGAATCCCTGCGCGTGGTAGTAGAAGAACGCGACAATTGCGCAACCCAGCGGCACGCTCGGGCTGGCTCCCGTGGGCGACTCAAATCCCGGAATCAAGCCAATCAGATTGCTGACCAGAATGTAATAGCCAAGCGCGGCCAGAAACGGCGTGTACTCCGAGCTGTGATGTCCTATGATCTCTTCGCTTTGCGCGTTGATGAACCCGTGAACTCCCTCAAAGACATGCTGCAGTGCGCCGGGATTGTCCACCGACAAACGCGACCGCACCATCGCAAATACGATGATCAGGAGCGCGAACACCAGCACCTGCATCGCCACCGCATTCGAAATCGGCGCCAGTGGATATTGCGGCGTGAGGTGGAAAGTTCGCAGCAGCGCGTCAACGGGTCCGGCGAAGGCGCGATTCAGGATTTGCGTGATCCAGAGTTGTTCGGGCATAAACAGCTTCTAGCTCTTAGCTTAACCTCGCTTCTCCACTACTCTGTCCGAGCGTAGCCTGCCGAGCGAAGCGAGTCAGGCGGAGTCGAGGGACCTTGTGTTTTTCCGTATCAACCTTGCTTGTTCTACTGTTTGGGATCGCGATCACAACCCACGTGCAACGGCCACGTAAACTTCGTAACCGGCTTCGCACGCAATCGCCGCTACGGGCAGGAACAGGCCCGCTAACAATCCGTAGAGACTCGCGGGGGAAACACTCAATATAGCATAGGCCGCTAACCCCATCAAAAAGTAGCGAAGCAGGAATCGCAGAACAATTCCCTTCCCCGATTCGCCCTTGCCGGTTCTGGTAATGCGGTCCGCCATTGCGCTGACCACGCGTTTGAGCCAGTAGAAATTCAGGTACGAAACCGCACAGCCCAGCGCCATCCCAAGAGCAACCCGCCACCCGTATCGCACCCATGCAGCCGCCGTAAATATGACCGCCGCCGCAATCATGCACACACGGATGCGATCGAGGGCGCCGGAATAAAAGGCCTCCGAACGATCCGCATTCGGTTGCTCATTCGGCACATCGGCACCTTGCATAATCTTCCATCCCGACCGAGGACCAAAGCCCCACTCTGTCATCCCGACCGAGGGCGCAAGCCCGAGTGGAGAGCCTGCCCCGAGCGAAGTCGAGGGGGACCTTGTGTTTCCGGGCATTGGCCCAAAATCAATCCCCGACTCCATACTTCTCATGAAGAAAGCGCTGCAACCTGTGCGGCACGACTCGTGCCAATTCCTGCCAGGTCGCCATCCGGCATCGCATCTGCAGATCATGCACCCGAATACACCGCATGACCGCATACCACTGCTCCCGCAAATCCGGACGCCGCTCATCCATGATCACACAAAACGAGCATCCACTGGCCTGGGCCGCGAGCACATTACGAATTAGCTGGTACGACAAATAACATTCCCCATCCCGAGGCAAGTCGGAAACCTGGAACACAGCCTCGAGATCCCGATAACCTTCTACCACTGCGGCCGCCTTGCGTTGAAAATCGGATTCCGTCAGCTTGGCTTCGACCAGCAAATCGCCGAGCCGCATATCCACTTCCGTGCGGTCCGCGCGTCCGTTCGCCAGCGGAACTCGCGCCCGGTAACCAAACTCCGGCTTGGCATGGTGGTCCACACCGAGAAGCAAGACCAAATCCTCCTTCAGCACACCGGGATAACAGAAGACATTCATGAGCAGCGCATCCGAGCTGGTGCTGGAATCCAGCTCCCGGCGGCGCACCCCATCACGCGGGAATACCTGGGCGGCGGACGTGTGCGGCTTT
>DASUWH010000007.1:0-47649 GCA_036378535.1 Terriglobales bacterium
CATCAACGATTTTGTCGTACCGATCGATGTCTCATATCAAGTCAACGCATGGGGTCGCGTCAGCAAGAATGTCGAGTCCTATCGAGAGCAGGCGCAGGCAAGCGCTGCCGACCTCGCTGTAATTAATCTGACGATGCATGCTGATCTGGCAATCGATTATTACGGCGCCCGAACCCTCGATGCGGAAGAAAAGCTCCTCCAGAACACGGTTGTGCAATATCAGCAAGCATTGCAACTCAATGAGGATCGATATCAGGGCGGGCTGGCGTCCGAGGTGGAGGTTGAGCAGGCAAGAACGATCCTTGAAACCACGCGAGCACAACTCGTGGATGTGGGAGTTGCCCGATCACAGTACGAGCACGCGGCTGCAGTATTGGTGGGCAAGCCTCCGGCTGATTTCAGTTTGCCTCCATTGCCTCTTACAACTCCACCACCGCCGCTCCCTGTTGGTGTTCCATCAGAGTTGCTGGAACGGCGTCCTGATATCGCAGCTTCCGAACGCCGTGTAGCCTCCGCGAACGCTCAGGTTGGCCTTGCTAAGACCGCTTATTATCCGCTCATCAATATTGTTGGCTCCGGCGGATTCGAGAGCGGAACGATCACTACTCTGCTCCAGGGACCAAGCGCGTTGTGGTCGGTTGGCACCGCTGCAGCGGCCACGATCTTCGATGGAGGACGACGGCACGCCCTGAACGATGAAGCAAAGGGAGCATACGACTCGTCGGTGGCGTCCTACCGACAAACCGTGCTGAGTGCCTTTCAACAGGTCGAAGACAACCTCGCAGCCTTGCGGGTGCTCGAACAGGAGGCCGGAGTACAGGCCACCGCCGTGCAATCTGCGCAGCGCTCTCTCGATCTCTCGAATACTAGGTACGAAGGTGGAGTGACCAGCTACCTGGAGGTGATCACTGCACAAAACGCCGCCCTGTCGGACGAAGTAACTGCAGTTAACATCCTGGGCCGGCGCATGGCGAGCGCGGTGCTACTGGTCGAAGCGCTCGGTGGAGGGTGGGACCGATCGAGTCTGCCCGAGCGCCCCGAGTGTTGTGGAAAACTGGCAACGAACGACAATTAATTTTGGGAGGAATAGATCATGAGTAAGAAAGAAGTCTCTGCAACGCAAGCTGGAAGAGTCACTCTAGGTAACGAAATCTCCGTCAACCGCCTCGGTTATGGCGCAATGCGTCTGACGGGGCCTGGCATCTGGGGTCCACCGAAAGATCGCAAAGCAGCTTTGGCTGTTCTGCGGCGTGCCGTAGAACTTGGCGTGAATTTCATCGATACCGCCGACTCCTACGGGCCGCATGTTAGTGAAGAGCTGATCGCCGAAGCACTGCACCCGTATCCATCTGACCTGGTGATTGCAACGAAGGGCGGTTGGGAACGCCCAGGACCAAATCAGTGGACGCACAATGCGACTCCTGATCATCTGCGCAAAGCGGTCGAGGGAAGTCTGAAGAGACTGCGCCTCGAGCGCATTGACGTCTATCAACTGCACACTCCTGACAACGTGGTTTCTTTTGACGTTTCGGTTGAAACCCTGGCTGAACTGAAGCGTGAGGGGAAGATTCGCATGGTCGCCCTTTCCAACGTCACGCAGGAACACATCGAGCGGGCTCGCCGGATCGTTCCGATCGTCTCGGTCCAGAACCGGTACAGTTTCGCCGATCGCGAGTGGGACTATGTCGTCGACTATTGCGAGCGAAATGGAATCGTGTTCATCCCGTGGTTCCCACTGGGTGCGGGCCGCGTCGCCGGTGAAGTTCTCAACCAGGTCGCCCAAGCGCACGATGCCAGCCCGACACAGGTAGCCCTTGCCTGGCTATTGCGCAGGTCGTCAGTGATGTTGCCAATACCCGGAACCTCCTCGATTGAACACCTCGAGCAAAACGTGGCCGCTGCCTCTCTCCGCCTGAAAGACGAAGAGTACGAAGAGTTGGCCGGTGTTCCGGCACTCGTCGCAACTCGTTAACGCGAGGGTTTTGACTTGAGGTATGTATGAAAATAGTTGCTTTGATCGTCAGCGCATTTTGGATTGTAATGCCGCTCTGGGCCCAACAGCAGGTTGTGGCCGATCCTCCGCAAGTACGTGGTCCATTTACGCTCGCGGCCACGTACGACTCCGCCGTCGGACACAACGCATTTGCATACAACAGCGCCACGGTGCCGCCGGTGATTCGTGTGCTGCCGGGAGGCATTATCAAACTGCACTATGTAAATAATCTGCCAACCCAATCCGATGAAATGTGCGCAACGGGTCGCTGCGCCAACATGACCAATTTGCACTTTCACGGGCTGCACGTTTCACCGGAAAGTCCTCAGGATGATGTGCTCACGATGATGGCGATGCCAGGGCAATCGTTGGACTACAAGGTCGAGGTGCCATCTTATGCTGCGCCCGGCTTGTACTGGTATCACACGCTCCCACATGGAGAGAGCGCTCGCCAGGATCTGGACGGGATGTCGGGAGCAATCATCGTTGAAGGCATCGACGAGTATTATCCGCAGATCCGAAATATGCGTGAGCGAGTTTTGATCCTCCGCGATCAAGATCTCGAGCACAGTGAAGGTAGCCTTCGCGAGCGGATGTTGCGGAGAGTGGAAGTAACTTCATCCCGTTGCGGAACCGCAACCGAGCAAAAACCAGAGCGAATCTTCACTTTAAACGGTGCGATTCGACCCCGGATTCCGATCGATTCAGGGGAGCGTCAGTTCTGGCGGATTGTCAACGCGTCCCCTGACCTTTATGCCGATCTTCAACTGAGTGGCGGACAGTTCGAAATTGTGGCCCTGGATGGCATGCCGCTCTCCTACCATGACCCTGAGCGGCCTACACGAAAGGTCGATCATGTTCTTCTGCCGCCTGCCGGGCGGCTGGAAGCCATCATTGTGGGGCCGCCCACAGGAGCCGAAGCTACTCTCAGTACACGCTGCGTCGATACCGGGCCGGACGGCGATGCGAATCCTGCCATGGTGATCGCGGATTTCGGCGCTCCCGGGGACCACTCGCCGATACCCCCTGTTGTTGATTCGGCCGGTCCGTTGGCCCACGACAAGGTAGGGAAAACGCTGGTTCGTGAGCTTGAGGCTGGTAACCCTGATTTCACGGTTACCTTCACAGAGGATAAGAATGGTTTTTACATCAATGGAAAAAAGTTCTCCATGCAGGACGAGCCGCTTGTGCGTGTGCGAGTCGGAGGATTGCAACACTGGAGAATCGTGAACTCGACGCGCGAGGTACATCCCTTCCATATCCATCAGGTTCATTTCCTGGCGTACGCTCAGAACGGGATAGGGTCGGATTCATCGGAATGGCTGGATACCGTCAATGTGCCATACGGCGGTTCGGTGGATCTGATCATGAACTTCACTGACCCTTTGATCAGAGGCATGTCGCTATTCCACTGTCACCTGCTGAGTCACGAAGATAAGGGCATGATGGCGAAAATCCAGTTTGAATAGTTGTTACTTGTGAGCACGAATGCACTAGATGGAGGCTGCGTTACTGCATCAATCCGATTCCATCCGCTCCCGACGATTTGTGGGGCTGCACTGTGAACTTGATTGGCCAAGTCGACTTAACCGCTGCCAGCAGCAGAGCGACCTCTTTTACGATCCAACGTCGAAAACTATCCCAGATGGCAAGCTTGGGTGCGTGAGAAGCAGCCGCGCCTGCTGGTGATTTGGGGGCAAATATGAGTCATCGTTTGACTCGTCGGAGCCGGAATCCTACCAGCGAGATATGCCAAAGGCTGAAGTCCACATTGTCGATGGTGGTCATTTCGCCTGGACACGGCAGCGGACGAAATCGCCGCTGGTAAGTCAGTTCATGGAGACGCAGAAATTTGGAAACATCCAGTTTTGAGCCGTGCAACGAGAAGAAATTATGACAACTCAGACGACATCCCGCCCACCGTTGCCTCCGTTTCGGTTAACCCGACTTGTCCTGCAATCCTCAATACTTTTACGCCGACGCCTAGGCGAACATCGGCGCTGGTCACAGAGTGGTCACAATAAAGGGGCCACCTTGATGAATTAAGTTGTTGATTGAAAAAGGGTTTAGGCTCAGAGAATACAGCCTGAAAAGGCTGCGCTCTAAATTGCAAGAGAATCACGAGCCAGCGCAGAAGGGAAGTAGAGAGTGGAGTGAGAAGGTGTCCGCTCGGCATACTAAGGCCGGGGACACATCGGGGACACATTAACTTATTCCTTGCCGTTCCTAGAACGCCATCCAGTGCGTCCGTGTTCCTGTAGTTTGTTGAAGTTCCATTCAGCCATCCCGCTTTCACGGAGGAAACGCGGGTGGAGTGTATGCGTTTTTGTCCGGCGATCCGCATCACAATATCGCAGATGGCAGAATTGTTGTCTTGAGGGTTGACGTGTGAAGCAGAGTGTGTGCGTTTTTGTATGCGGTCGCCGCAACCTTGGGTTGTTTTCGGCTAACTGCGGTTAGTCAGGTATGGCGGGTAAGTATCAGATTTATTTGCTACTTGATTGATTGCCCTGAACTTACTGAAAACGCGTGATTTAGGTGATTTCGATGGTGTGTCTGCCAGTTCCACCACTTCCGCACATTCCTTAATCCACACGCGCTCCGCCCAGGTCTCCTTCAGGGGCATCTCGCGAATTCCGACTGTCACTCAACGTACATTGAGGACGTTTCGACCTGTTGAGAACCAGGAGGCCCGCCACAAGGGGAACTCGTGGCAGCGCGATACGTGAATGTCCTAATGTTATCTTTTCCTTCCAAGTACTGCAACGTGGACCTTCGCTCGTCGGTGAACGGCGAAAATGCGGGTATTCCGGTCTTACGAAAGATGGCTTCTCGTCCGCATCGATTGCTAGTTGAGCAGGCAACAGCAACTCGCTGTCAGGAGTCCAATTGTCATGATTCTGGCCATAGCGATTATGTTGCTGCTGAGCGTAGCTGGATCTCTCGCGGCGGTGCGGGAGGCCCTTGAGGAAGACACTCGCAACTGTTGCTAGCTTCTGCAGTCGCGAATGTACGCTAATCACCGGTGCGCGAACGCCTAAACCGAGCTGCAGTTCCTCCCAGCGGGGACCAGCTTCTTTGCTTTCTATGTCTTTGGAACCCAAAGAGGATCCCCGGCGACGATGGATTGTTCGGAACCTGTCTTTACTGCTCTTGGCAATCCTAACTTCCTGCCAGTCTAAAGCGCCTGCTCCGTCATCGACGGCGTCGCCGGTGACGGCGACCGAGGCCAAGGAACTTGCGATAACTCAGGCGGCGTCTGCCGAGCCGGAAAACGGTACTCCGACTTCAACCCAGGTCTTGATGCACAACGTGATTCTTAATGAAGGGCCTTCGCTTAAGCTGCGGGTTCGCTGGTTGCGCGGTTGGCTGCGTTCCACACGGCCCGGAACCACTCCGTCATTCGACGATCCCAGATCTTTCTTGCTGGACATCAATACCGGGGTTGTGGGCATCAGTCTCGCCGACTTGGCTGTCGCATTGAACGGGGGATTGTTGGATGGATCACTGACCAATGTCTCGCTGGCACCCTACGGTGAACAGATCAAAGTCAACGGAACCTTGCACAAAGGAATTCCTCTGCCGTTCGAAATGATCGGCGATCTAGCCGCTGCTCCCGATGGCCGTATTCATATGCACGTAGCCAAGCTACGCGTTTTGAAGGTTCCACTGCAGGGGATTCTTAAGGCGTTTGACTTGAAAGCTGGAGACCTGGTCGGTCCAAAAGGGGCCCGGGGCGTGGAGGTGGCGGGCAATGATCTATATTTCGATCCCGAAAAGATCCTGCCTGAACCACAGAAGCGCGGTAAGCTCACCGATGTGCATCTGAAGGATGCGAATATTGTCGAGACCTACGGATCCGCGCAGACGGAAGTGGTGAATTCAAGAGAGTGGCGGAATTTCATCCGCTTACGCGGGGGCAGCCTGTCTTTTGGCAAGCTCACCATGAATAAGGTGGACTTGGTAATGATCGACATCTCGAACGATCCGTGGTTCAAGTTCGACCTGGCGCACTATCAGGAGCAGATCGTCAATGGCTACACACGCATGACCCCGCAGGCTGGAGTTCAGATCTTCATGCCCGATATCGACAAAATTCCGCACAACCGCGCCAATCAAGATATCGGCCTGCAATGGGCGCGAAACCGGAATATTCCGCCACCGCCCGAAGTCATGCGGTGATGGGATACTGCTCAGAAGCGATCAAGCTCTCTCATAATGAAGCAAACTAGCAACGACGGTGCGTTTTAGCGCCAAAGGGTCGCGAACAAACACAAGGTCCCTCGACTTAGTCCGACTGCGCTTTGCTTGTCGGACTCCGCTCGGGATGACAGAGTTGGTTTTCCAGCTAGCTACTGGCGCGGCTGAAGCCGCGCCCTTTCAAAACCGATACGTGAGATAGCGCTCAGTACTTGACGATTGCGGTAAACGACTTGGGGTCAAGGCTGGCGCCGCCGACCAGCGCGCCATCGATTTCTTCTTCGGACATCAGCGCCTTGGCATTGTCCGGCTTAACCGACCCGCCGTAGAGAATGCGCAGGTTGCTGGCCAGATCGTCGCCCAGCGCTTTGGCAACTTCGCCACGGATCAGCAGGTGCGCTTCGGACGCGATGGCCGGAGTGGCTGTCTTGCCGGTGCCAATCGCCCAGACCGGCTCGTAGGCGACGACCAGCCGGGCGGCCTTCTTGCCGGAGATCTTGTATAAAGCGCGGTTGCATTGCCGGCGCAAGACGTCGTCGGTGAGACCTGCTTCGCGTTCCTCCAATACTTCGCCCACGCAGACGATGGGCGTCAGTCCCGCTTCCAGCGCGGCTTTCAGCTTGGCATTGACGGTGTCGTCGGTTTCGCCGAAATATTGCCGCCGCTCGGAGTGGCCGATGATGACGTGAGTGCAGCCCACCGCCTGCAGCATGGCGCAGGAAATTTCGCCTGTATAGGCACCTTCCTTCTCCCAGAAGACATTTTGTCCGCCAATGAAGATGGTCGATCCTTTGGCCGCTTCGACTGCAGCGGGGAGGTCCACAAAGGGCGGGCAAACGCATATCTCGTCGCGGTCATGCCCCGCCACCATGGGCAGGAAGTCGTGAAAGAAAGTACGGGTTTGCTCGGGCGTCTTGTACATCTTCCAATTGGCGGCGATCAATTTTTTTCTCATGGCGAACTCTTTTCCAATTTATAAGGAGATGAAGTTTCAGGATTGCGCAGGTTTTCAGCGGCACCGGCGTAGGCGCCCAGGGTGGCGGCATCGAACAGGACAAAGCGTACGACTTTCAGCTGACTTGTGGATTTCAACGCTTCGATCGCAGCGCTGACTGCTATTGGCGCGGCTTCCGAGACGGGATATCCGTAGGCACCGGTCGAGATGGCAGGAAATGCGATGGAGCGCGCGGCATGGTCGTCGGCCAGGCGGATGGACTCGCGATGGCACCGGGCGAGAGTTCCGGCCTCGCCTCGGCGTCCGCCACCATAGACCGGACCCACCGTATGCACGACGTACTTGGCGGGCAATCGGCCGCCGGTGGTGATCACAGCCTTTCCTGCCGGCAGACGTCCGATCTCGGAAACGATTTTCTTGCACTCCGCCAGAATGGAAGGACCGCCGGCGCGGTGAATAGCGCCGTCCACGCCACCTCCGCCGAGTAAAGATGAGTTGGCGGCATTCACAATGGCGTCCGTCGTTTCTTTGGTTATATCCGCGGGACCGTGGAATTCGATGGTCTTGCCGCCCGCGAGCAAGAGGCGCGCTGTGTAGTTAGCCGCCATCTGGCTATCGCTTGTCGTTGAGCGCCTCGACCCCGGGCAATTTCTTTCCTTCCAGAAATTCCAGGGAGGCTCCGCCGCCGGTGGAGATGTGGCTGATCTTGTCGGCAAAGCCTGCGCTTTTAACGGCCGACACCGAATCGCCGCCGCCGACTATGCTGGTCGCGCCCGCGTTCTCGGCCACTGCTTCGGCAACTTTGAAGGTTCCGCGGGAGAACGGAGAGACTTCAAAGACGCCCATGGGGCCGTTCCAAACAATGGTGCGTGCCTTGCTGACCTCTTCCGAGAAGAGTTCGATGGTCTTGGGACCGATATCAAGGCCCATGAGATTGTCGGGAATGGGCTCGTTTTCACCGATGTTCTTCAGCACCGCATTGGCTTCCGGTTTCATGGCGGCGACGTGGTCGATGGGCAGAAGGAACTTGATATTGCGTCCTTTGGCCTGCTGCATGAGCTCTTTCGCGAGCTGCACTTTATCTTCTTCGACCAGCGATTTGCCTACGGCCTGTCCCTTGGCTTTAAGAAAGGTATACGCCATGCCGCCACCAATGATGAGGACATCAACCTTGTTGATCAGGTGCTGAATGACAGGAATCTTGTCGCTGACTTTGGCGCCGCCCAGAATGGCAACGAACGGCCGCTCAGGATTGTGCAGTGCCCGGCCAAGGTACTCGAGTTCCTTTTCCATGAGCAGGCCGGCAGCCGCCTTCTGCATGAACTTGGTCATACCCACTGTCGACGCATGGGCGCGATGGGCCGTCCCAAACGCGTCATTGATGTAGTAGTCGGCCAGGTGAGCCAGTTGCTTGGAGAACTTTTCGTCGTTCTTCTCCTCTTCTGCGTAGAAGCGGAGGTTCTCCAACAAGAGGGTCTGGCCTTTTTCCAGTTTTCCGGCCATTTCCTCGGCTTCCACACCGACGCAGTCCGGGCAAAAACCCACGTTCTCACCGCGCGCCAGTTCTTTATCGAGCAGCATGCGCAGGCGCTCGGCCACCGGTTTCAGGCTCATCTTCGGATTGGGTTTGCCCTTGGGGCGCCCCAAGTGGGACGCCAGGATCAGGCGGGCGCCATGGCGAAGCGCATATTCCACGGTGGGCAGAGTCTCGCGGACGCGGGTGTCGTCCATGACCCGGCCGCTGTCGTCGAGGGGAACGTTGAAATCCACGCGCATAAAAACGCGGTGGCCGTTAAGCGGGAGATCGCGAATCGAAAGCTTGGACATGGCTTGTCCTCTTGAAAGCGCCCGCCCGGAACGGTATCCATCGTGGGGGAGACCGTGGCGGGCGCGACGTCGCCGTGAGCGGCGGTTATGTATTAGAGGCCCTTACGTCCGATGTAATTGATCAGATCGCGCACGCGGCAGGAGTATCCCCACTCATTGTCGTACCAGGAGATAACCTTGACACAGTTGCCGGCCACGACGCGAGTCATGGGCGCATCCACGATGGAAGAGCGCGAATCGCCGCGGAAGTCCATGGAAACCAGTTCGTCCTGCTCATAGCCCAGATAACCTTTCAGCGGACCGCTTTCCGAGTTCTTCTTCATCGCGGCGTTCACTTCCTCCGCAGTGGTTTTCTTTTCCACGAAGACCACCAGGTCAACTACGGAAACATTGGGCGTAGGTACGCGCATGGCGAAGCCATCCAGTTTGCCCTTCAGCTCGGGAATCACCAGGTGGAGCGCCTTGGCCGCCCCCGTCGAGGTCGGAATCATGGAAATGGCCGCTGCCCGGGCGCGCCGGAGGTCTTTGTGGGGGAAGTCCAGAATCACCTGGTCATTGGTGTAGGAGTGAATGGTGGTCATGGTGCCGCTGACGATCTTGAACTCGTCATTGACTACCTTCGCGATCGGGGCCAGGCAGTTGGTGGTACAGGAGGCGTTGGAGATGATGTGATGCCTGGCCGCATCATACTTATCCTCGTTCACGCCCAGCACGATAGTGACATCTTCGTTCTTGGCCGGGGCCGTAATGATTACCTTCTTCACCGGCCCGCGCAGATGCTTCCTGGCATCTTCGGCATTGGTGAATCTGCCTGTGGATTCGATCACGACCTGGGCTCCGACCGAAGCCCAATCGAGTTGCGCCGGATCTTTTTGCGCAAATACACGCACCGACTTGTCGTCAATCTTGATACAGTCCTGCCCGGCCACAATCTTGTTGGACAGATTGCCCAGTACGGAGTCGTATTTCAGAAGATGGGCGAGCGTCTTAGGATCGGTCAGGTCGTTGACAGCCACGATGTCGATATTGGGATCGTTCAGCGCGGTGCGATAGATGTTTCGACCGATGCGTCCGAAGCCGTTGATACCTACTTTGATTGCCATGTTGCCTCCACAATTTATGAGAACAGAACGACAACTGCTTAGGAATTAGCCCAAGAACCCTTGATGTTAGCAGGTACGAAGAGGGAGCAGCAAATGACTAAGGTAGGTGGAACACGATCCAGATCACAGACCCGGGTGATGAGTGAGGGCGGCAGGGGTCGTGTCGAAAGCAATGCCGAGGAGCGGGTGCAGAGGGTTGCGCGTACACCTTCTCATCTCACTGAGCAGCCGATTGGTTCAGTTCCAGTTCAAGGAAGATGCTGTTCTTACTCCACAGAAACGGAATCCGCATGAGCAGGTATTTCTTCTTCATTATGTTGCGGGCCCGATCCGACTCGGTGCCGGCCAGAATTCTCGCCTGGGCTTGGAATTCTGACCCGGTAATCTTGCCGCGCATCGTACTGGGCGCCAGGCGCACGCTTGGATTATTGCGGATTCGTTTCACTTTTCCCGACTCTGGGTTGGTGAACAGGTAGAGCTTGCCGTCGGCTTCCGCAAACCACACGGGCGTACGCACCACCGCCCCGGATTTGCGGAAGGTCGCCAGCGAAATGTACTTCTGGCCCTGAAGCTCGGGAGTAACCGCCATGATTCATTCTACCGCTGTGAAGAGAGTCTCCGGCCAGCTACATTGCCCGAAAGCACCCGGGTGTGTTACAAGCCATTCATGCGCAAATGGATGCGCGAGCGCATGAAGCGCCGCAAGCAAAAGAGTGAACCCGCACAACCGGGGCAGGCGAGTGCGCCACCGGAACCTCCCTTGCAGCCCGCCTACTTTGATCATAGCGAGAGTCCCTCAGAGCGAACGGAATCAGCGGGAATAGAGCCCGAGCCGGCGCGTTTAGAAGATGCTGAAACGCCGGCGCCGGAGCCACAGGGGGAGGCGCCAGGCGAGCCTTCAACGCCGGCGCGGGTTCCAAACCGTCCCGCGGCTGAGGCGCCCCGCCGTCGCCGGCGTCGAGGCCGCGGTGGACGCGGACGCGGGCCGGCTCCGACTCAAGTTCCGTTGCCGCCGCTGCAGCCCACCTTGATTCCGGCAAGTGAATCGGCTTCACGGGTGCGGCAGGCCGGCGCAACCTCCGCCCCTCCCGTCGCGGGTAGTCCCAAAGGAATCGTAATCCTAGCCATCGGTTTGCCGGGCTCGGGAAAGAGTTCGTGGTTCAAACGTCACAACATTCGGGCGCTTTCCAGCGACCTGCTGCGCGATTTGCTTTTTGATGACGCCACCGAGCAGCGTTATCAGGACCTGGTCTTTTCCAATCTTCGCTCCTTGCTGAAGGCGCGGATGATTGCGCGCCGTCCGATGAACTACGTGGACGCCACCAACCTGACGCCGCACGACCGCCACACCTGGATCAAGCTGGCGCGGGATTACGGATACGATGTACATGCCGTCTTTTTCGATGTTCCACTGGAAGTGTGCATGGAACGCAACCAGCGACGGCATCGCGTGGTTCCGGAAGAGGCCATGCGCCGTATGGCTGCCAAGTTCCGCCCTCCGACCTTCGAGGAAGGATTTTCTAAAATCACGGTGGTTCGGGTGAAGAAGAAAGGGGCCGCAAGCTAGCAGGCTGCGGAAGAACTCGAACGTACATCAAAAGGCGACCCTCAGGGGCTAAAGCGCACCCTCGTTTTCAACGACCTAACGGCACCGAAGTCGTGCCCTTTCCGGAGTCAAGGCCGGTAGCGCGTTTACGGCTGATCACCCTTTGAGAAAGGGCAGCAGTTCCTTAAAGGCAGGGCTTCCCGAGCGGCGTAGCAGTTCATACATCATCATTTCGGTCGAAGAGATAATTGCGCCGGCGGCCCGCATGCGTTCGAGGCCAATCTTCCAATTCCACTCCGTTCGTGAACTGACCGCGTCCGAGGCGACGTGAACGAGGTATCCCTCGTTAAGCGCGGCCAGGGCCGTTTGCATGACACAGATATGGCTCTCCATGCCACACAACAGTACAGTGTTGCGGTTTCCAGGAAGATGCTTCAACTGGGAGCAGAAGCTGTCACTGCCAAAACAGGAGAACTCGACCTTATCGATTGCTTCGTGATCAGGCAGCAGGGAAGCGATCTCGGGCACCGTCTTTCCCAATCCTTTGGCATATTGGGTGGTGGCCAGAGCCGGGATTTGCAGGATGCGTGCCAGTCGAATCAGCAGTTGGGCATTGCGCACCAGCCGCTCGCTCTCGAAGATAGGAGGCAAGAGTTTTTCCTGGATGTCGACGACCAGCAGCGCGCACCGGTCGGCTTCCAGGGCTTTACGCGCCAGGTCTGTGTAATCGCTGAGTTGCGTGATGCTGCCAATGGTTGAAATCATCTTCAGCTCCGAACGCCCTGATAGCATTCTAGCGCTGCCCCTGATGTCTCGGCGCGAAGACTGCAATGACTAATTCTGTCATCCTCAGAGGGTCTGACTTTTGGCGCGTTTTTTTACAGGGCCGTGACGTTACCACTCCCACTAGGCACGGGCAGATGGTCTCAAGGGGTTCTCACGCGAAGGCCAATATAGGGAAACGATCAACCGATCGGTGAGAAACGCAAGGTCCCTCCACTCGGGCTATCGCCCTCGGTCGGGATGACAGATTGTGGTTGGGATGACAGATTGTGGTCGGGAGGACAGATTGTGGTCGGGATGACAGATTTTAGCGAGAACTCCCTGAGACGTCCGTAGCCGCTCCCCGCAATATGGGGTCCTTCGACTCGGGCTTACGCCCTCGCTCAGATGACAACATTAGATTTAATCAGAGCTTCCCTAACCAACTTTGGCAAGATGGGAAAGAACTTGTCCATTCTCCAGAATGGCGCCCAAAGAGGTGAGATTGGATCTGGCGGCCAGGGTCTTCAAGGCGGCGATGAGCCGTCCTTGGCTCAAATGATCGCAGGCATCGCCCAGCGAAACGGCAAAGTGCAGCATGACACTGGAATCGCGGTAGCAGTCGGCAATGCAATTTGTGCAGCCGTCCCGAACCAGGGGCGTCTCCAGGAAATCCCATACCGGGCACATCGGCTCTTGCCACGCATCGCAGCGCCAAATGTCGTAGTTCCAGTCCATGTAAAAGCTCTTGTAGCCGCCATAGCATGCAAAGCGTTCCGGCTCCTTCTCCAAGTGACGCTTCATGTCGGCAACGGACGCGCTCGGGTTATTCACGGGAAACATTTTTCGCAGATCGTCGACCTGGTCGAATGCCGACAGCAGTTCGTCGCTGCTGAACTGCACGAGTTGGGAAGTCGCCGACCAGGCCAGCGAAGACGAGCCCAGGCGACCCTGCTGGGGATAGGAAAAGGTGAGCGCTTGAAAGCCCAGGTCGCGGAGCAGTGGAATCAGCGCCCGGTAATCGGTGATCAGCTTGCTCATCGCGATTTGGGCGATGGGTTTGATTCCGAGTTCGGGCATGCGTGCCGTGGCCGCCCGGATCCGCTCGCCGAGACCATGCAGGCCGCGATTGGCTTCGTGCCGGGACATCACCGGCGCGTCAATCGAGATATAGATAGTTTTGAGCCCGGCATCGGCAAGATCCTGCAGCTTGACCGGCAACAACCACCCGTTGGTAATCATCGCGGGCGCCATGTCGCGGGCGATGGCCATCGCAATCATCTCTGCCAGCCTGGGGTGCAGCAGAGGCTCTCCGCCAAAAATGTTCAAGTAACGGATCCCGCGGGCGTGGAGAATGGCAAGCGCGCGATCGAATTGATCGGCATCGATCCAGCGCAGATCATCTCTGGCTACTTTTCCGTTTGCGAAGTTGCAGAAATCGCAACGCGCATTGCAGGAATTGGTAACGGCAACATTGCAGATGGCCGGGCCGCCGCGTCGAATGAGACGCAGCATGTCCCACGTCTTTGCTGCCATGTTCCCCAAGCAGGCCTCCTGAAAACGGCTAGGATGCCGTCCCGCATGGGGCGGGAATACAGAGGTTACCGGATTCCCGGGAGGGAAGGAGGGCAGTCTCATTTGACTGGACATATCGTGTCCGGTACTCTCCTCGGGAATGAAGGGGGACTGATGAAAGTGACGGTAGCGGTCGGGGTGCTTCTGTTGGCAAGCGTGGCGGCGGTGCAGGCTCAGCAGCCGGTTAGCAAGCCGGGTGCGAAATCGACTAGCGCGCTTGAATCCAAGGTGCGGGCGGTGTGGGAAGGTTTTCAGAAAAAAGATAAGGCGGCCGTGGCGGCGCTGTTGGACGATAAGTTCCGCACGCTGTCGGATGGCGACTCCAAGTTTGGCGACAAAAAGGCTGAAGTGGCGGAAGTCGACGAATACACGATCGACAAATATGAACTCACCGACTTCCACACCGAACACGTGAGCCCGCATACGGCGATCGTCACCTATACCGCCGACTTCAGCGGAAAGTACAGCGGGCAGCCCGTGCACACGCGCGGCATCTTCGGCGAGGTTTGGGTCAAGAACGGCACCGAGTGGAAATGCGCGTACAGCCAGGAGACGGCACTGCATTAAATCCAGGCGCGGTTATCCCGAGCTAGTGTAGTGTCCGGAAAGAAAAGGCATATTCAATCGGTTGGTGCACAAGTGAAGGGCGCTGAAACACAAGGCCCCCCTCGGCCTCGCTCGGAGCAGGCTCTCCACTCCGCTTCGCTTCGTTCGGGATGACAGATTATGCGGCGAACTTAGGGGACAGCACACTAGAACGGGGGCACGCCACGAAGGCTACTGCTCCCTACTCTCCCCTATTTCTCGAAAAGCGAGAGCTGCTGTTCCTGGAGAATGGGATGGTTTCGCTCCGCGTAGCGCTCGTAGGCGTTCACGATCCCGTATTTCCGGCGCAGCGTCGCCATCAGCTCTGAAATACGTTTTCGGTAAGCATTGGGGAGAAAGGCGTTGCGCTCAAAGCGCCGCCGATAATTCTCCGCCAGTTGTGGAAATTCTTTTTCCAGGAAGGGCAAGAAAACGGCGGCGGAGCACGGTTTGAGGAACAATGGGTTCGCGAAAATATACTTGCCGCCCGCCTCGGCCGTGGCCCGCACCAGGGCTTCGAGATCGCGAGCCGCATCCGTGATTCCGGGGAGTACCGGGGCGCAGATCACTCCTGCCGCCACGCCTGCCTCATTAAGTTTGTGCACAGCTTCCATGCGCAAGTCGGGCCGGGGGGCACGCGGCTCCAGCAGCCGGGCTAGCTCGCTTTTCAGCGTGGTAATCGTGATGTTCACGTACAGCGTGTTCTGCTTTCCGACGGCCTGCAAAACATCTACATCGCGCAGCACGAGGGTCGATTTTGTGACGATGCCGATTTCGTATCCTCGATGGCGTGCCAATTCCTCCAGGATGGCGCGCGTGATCTCATAACGGCGTTCCGCCGGCTGATACGGGTCCGTGGCCGTGCCCAGGGCAATCTCTTCGCCGTTTTTGACCTGACGCAATTCCTGGCGCAGCAGGTCGGCGGCATGCTGTTTGGCGTAAATCTTGCGCTCGAAATCTACGCCGTCGCGCATCTCCATAAATTCGTGTGTGTAGCGCGCGTAGCAGTACTTGCAGGCGAATTCGCAGCCGCGATACGGGTTGATGGTCCAGGTGAAGGGCATGCGCGCGGAGGTGCAGCGGTTCAGAAGCGAGCGCACGGGCAGCGTGAAATATTCGACATCATGCCCTTCTCGCAACGACTCGCCTTCGCTTGCCTGACGGGCGATTCCCACGAGCTTGGGCTTGTCATCCATCGGAAGTAGAGGCAGGGAAGACATGTAGCTGGATTCGCCTTTTGTTCGCTATAGAGTACAGGAGGGTATGGGGGCTGTCAATGATCGGGGAGGTAGTGTGTATGTGTTGCTGAAATGTACACACTCGGAGGAGAGGGGAGGTGGTGAAAGGGTGCCGATGCTGCGGGGAGGTTGAAAAGAGCAATCTTGGATTTTGGCCAACCTTCCATTGATATCTAGGGGGAGTGGATTGGGTGACCAGATGTGGGCATGCGCAAGAACTACGGCAAGACGACGTACCGGATCGACATTCCTCCCAGATTGTGGAAGGAAACGTGGCAATGGAACAGCCAGATTCCAGGGTCGTCTGGCATCATGTCGGCGGTAAGCATTTGCATCGGCGCCATAAACGTGACGTCGGTTCGCATCTGGCTGATGACCACAGTGTTCCCATGCCAATGCGGTGTATGAAAGTCGAAGTCATTCATTCCACTGAAAAGGTACCAGCGAGCGTGCTCTCCTTTATGCATAGTGATGGCGCGCAATGGCATGCTCCCGTACGAAAAACCATTGATAGAAAATCGCACGAAATAAGGGTAAGCGGCATTTGCGCTGTTAACAGTAGGTTCCAAAGGCAGGGGCGAGTCGGTGCCGAGATAAGGGAGGTTGTGCTCCATGTGCCAACTGTCCTCTTCGTGGGTTTGGGAAAACATGATCACGAATTCGCGATCAACCTTGTCGGGCGACCCATCGGGCTTGGCCTGCCCGCGAGCGGTGATAATCATGGGACCCATCAATCCAGAGTTGGGATCACGATATTCGTCGGTATGCGAGTGATACATCCACAAAACAGAACTGCTATCACCGGCAGCAGGCCCCGCGCGCTCGGGAACCTGCCAAGTGTAGATATGAGTCCCGCCGGGAGGCACTGAATCATCGGCCTTGTCGGCCCCTGAAGTTCCGTCCTGATACGGTGCCCCCTCAGAATCCTTGTTATAAAAGACGCCATGAGGATGGATGGAATGGGGATGGTGGGCATTATTCCGGAAAACTACCTTAATTGTGTCGCCAACTTCCGCTCGAATTAACGGACCTAGAAAACCCAGGTGTTCCCATTCGGGCGCACGCTTTTTCAACGTTTTGAACGTGTCGTCGGTATATTCGCGGTAAAGCGTCTTTAGATAAGCAGTGGGCACGGGCTTTTCAATGCGCGGACCTCCCGGAGTAGGGTTCGCGAAAAAGCCGAGCGACTGAAAGGGCTCACCCGTTAGTCCATTCATGCCCGTGTAGACATAATCCCAGGTTACCTCGTCCGCCGCAATGTAGTAAGTACGGGTTACTCCAAGATTCTGTGATCGTGCCGCGCCGCTAGCAGAATCCATTTTCATCGATTGGCCGAGGGAAGGGATCGCTAGGATGAGAAGTACGAAGCATGCAACTACAAAGCCGGCCTTGCCAGAGTGCATAGGCCCTCCTCGCAGCGAGAATGCGGGATTCTACTCCACAAAATCGCTGGGAGTCCATACACACACTAGCGTTGTCTCGGCTCCATTTATTGCTTGCGTTATAATGCGCGCAAATTATGGAACTGGCCACGGGAAGCAGGCTGGGGCCCTATGAAGTCGTCGAACCGATCGGTGCCGGCGGCATGGGCGAGGTTTACCGTGCGCGTGATACCCGCCTCGACCGCTGTGTTGCACTGAAAGTCCTTCCTGCTCATTTTTCCACTTCCCCGGAATTAAGGAGTCGTTTCGAGCGCGAAGCGCGCACTCTTTCCTCCGTTTCCCATCCCCATATTTGTCACCTTTACGACGTCGGCTCACAATCCGGCACTGACTTCCTCGTGATGGAATTGCTGGAGGGCGAGACCCTCGATGCGCGTCTACGAAAGGGCGCCCTCGCGCCCAACGAAGTGCTGAAAATCGGGATAGAAATCGCTGATGCTTTGTGCAGCGCGCACCGACTCGGTTTGGTGCATCGTGATCTGAAACCCTCTAACATCATGCTCACCAAGACCGGCGCAAAACTGATGGACTTCGGTCTCGCGAAGACCGCCACTAGTCCTCTCTCCGATACCGGCGGAGGCGCTCCAGCGTCAGTTGAGACTCTTACCGACGCGCACGGTCGCGGTTCACCTATCACTTCCAAGGCAGCAATTGTCGGCACCATTCAATACATGTCTCCAGAACAACTGGAGGGCAGGGATGCAGACGTCCGCAGCGACCTCTTTGCATTCGGAGCCGTCCTCTACGAGATGGCGACAGGGCAGCGCGCTTTCGAAGGGAAGTCGTACATGTCGGTTGCTTCCGCTATTTTGCACAAAGAGGCACCGCCTGTCAGCGCAGTGCAGCCAACTTCGCCGCCGGGACTCAACTACATTATTTCAACTTGTCTTGCCAAAGATCCCGACGACCGTTTCCAGACCGCCCATGATGTTAAGCTGCAATTGAGTTGGCTCGCTCATCCCAGCGGCACTAATGTTCCGGCCAGTAAAACGGGCATCGAATCCCGCGCATGGATTATCGGAATCGGTGTTTTGGCTGTCGGCCTTCTCTCGGGACTCGGACTCGGAAAGTTCTTTGGGAGTTCCCGAAACCACCCGCATGAAGTTCTTCGTCTGACGGTGCCCCTATCGGCGACGCAGGAGCTTTCCGCGGACGTCACTATGTCTCTCGCGATTTCCCCGGACGGTAAACGGATAGCTTACGTCGCAACGGAAAGCGGACTCTCTCATCTGTACACGCGCCGACTCGATCAGTTTGAGTCTGTCCTGATTCCCGACTCCGAGGGTGCCTCGTTTCCGTTCTTCTCGCCCCACGGTGACTGGGTAGCCTTCTTCAGCCAGGGCAAACTGAAAAGAGCCTCTGCGGTGGGGGGCGTTCCAGTCGTCGTAACCGAAATGCCTGCGTTTTTCGGAGGCACCTGGACACCGCAGGACGTCATTGTTGTTTCCGTCCCTAACATGGGCCTCGCTACAGTCCCGGCCAGCGGTGGATCGCTGCAACGAATACCAGTAGCCAATCGAGATCTGGTATATCCGCAAGGTCTTGCCTGGTTTGCCGACGGCGAATGGGTTGCGTTCGCGGACTTCTTGTCTTCGACTCGAACTATGATGGCCGTAAAACTGTCTTCGGGTGAAGTTCGGCCTCTTCTCCAAAACGCGACCAGTCCATCGTTTTCCGCCGGCCACTTGCTCTACTACCAAGGGGGTGCCGTATGGGCTGCGCCGTTCAACTCCGATAAAGTCCAGATTGTGGGCACAGCGTTCCAAGTTGATTCTGGGATCGACGAGGAGAACTACATTGCGCAGGTCACTGCCTCGCAGGACAACGTTCTCGCTTATGCGCCCGGCATTCCTGGCAATTCTGCGCGGAACGTTTATATGGTGGACCGAAAGGGCCAGGAAAGAAAACTCGATATACCGCCGCAGGACTACATTGATCCGGCGTTTTCTCCTGATGGTAACCGTATTGCTGTCATCATTCGAAGCCTGCAGCGACTGGAAATCATTGACCTGCATGGTGGAACGATAACCAACCTGGCCGCCAACTTCGCGAACTTTTCTCCCACGTGGATGCCCGACGGAAAAAGTTTATTGGAAGACGTTTCGCGTACCTATATGTCTTCGAAAGATCAGCGCGCCATCTGTCAGCTGGCCGCAGACGGCACATCGGATCCGCAGCAACTACGGGTCACACCCCAGATTAGCCACGTAACTTCGGTCGCCGGGAATTACGCGGCCGTGATGGTCAGTGACCCTGCTACCAGTACCGACATTTGGCTCCTCAGCCTGCACGAGCCTTACGAGATGCGTGCTTTCAAGCGAACGGCGGCGGTGGAGAAGCAAGGTGCGCTTTCGCCCGATGCACGATGGATTGCCTACGTCTCCAATGAATCTGGGCAGTCGCAAGTGTACGTGGAACCCATTACGGGTGGAGGCGGCCGCCGCCAAATTTCCACTGGAGGTGGCGATCAGCCCCGTTGGGTCCGAAACGGGCGGGAAATCATTTATCGAAACGGAACCAAGATGATGAGTGTTCCCGTCCAGATCCAAACGACGTTTGAAGCGGGTAAAGCCGTCGAACTGTTCGATCGTAAGTTCGATCCGGGAGCGGCCGTTTCCGGCTACGACGTTTCCCCAGATGGCCAGACGTTTGTGATGACCCGATCTGAACATGACAATCCCACCCAGATTCGCGTCGTGTTAAATTGGCTGGCCGGCAGCACAGAACAGAAGTGAGGTCTCAGCGCAGTGGGTGTGCTGATTTTTTGGGACTTGTTCTTCTGGGAAAAAAGTGCTGCAGGATGCGCCTAATCTCGGGCTCTAGAGTTACGACATTTTACGCGGAAGGACACTGCCATGAAAACATTTGCGGTCCTCTCTTTTCCATTATTGCTGGCGATCTTTCTCACAATTCCCGTCCAAGCACAGGACTCTGGGAAAAAAAATACTGCCAAGCCTGCGCCCGGGCTTTCTGAGGGTCTGCTTAAACAATGGAATAACATCGGTCGTAAGTTAATCGCCATGGCCGAGGATTTTCCGTCAGACAAATACGACTTTAAGGCGGCGCCCACGACCCGCAGCTTTGCGGAACGCATGATCCACGCCGCCGCCGCGAACTATTACTTCACCAACCTGGCATTGGGCCAGAAGCCGCCGTCTGAAGAAGAGCCCTCGCGTGACAAGTTCAAAGACAAAGCCGCGCTCATTGCCTATGTAAAGAAATCGTTTGCCGATGGCGCCGCTGCCATTAAAGCAAAAGGCGACAAAGGCCTGTCAGACTCGGTCGTCGATCCCTTTGCAGAAGACAACCCTGAAAACGCCGGCAAAGAACAAATCCGACTCGTCGATTTGGCATATAGCCTGGTAGAACACTCGGGCGAGGTTTATGGCCAGTTGACCGTCTACTACCGTGCTGCAGGAATAGTTCCCCCAGAGTCTAGACCTACAAGTTAGTGACGACACGCTTTGGAATGGAATTAGGCATTAGCACCAGGTTGCGCCGTTTGTTCGCGTTTCAGGGTGCTTAACCGGCGAGCAGCCGTGTTTTCCTCTTTCGGGTTGTAAGCGCGTATTGCTCGATTCCACGCTGGTATTCCTGGAGTGTGGAAGCTTCACAGGCTGTTGACATCGACCCAGCCCGTCAGTGCTAAGCCAAGTATTGTCGGACTCGAACAGGGTTATGAAGACGCGCGCGAATCCTTTGTGACACCCGCGTTGCAAGATCATCCCAGATAAGATCCCCAATGTTCGATTGGTATTGGGGAAGAGTTGCCGATCTTGTCGCGTCGTCGAGGTTTTCTGGTCGCGGCAGCTCTGCTCAACGCAAAGGCACACGGGTTTTGAGGGTAATCTCTGGCTACAACGACTCCCGAGAGCGAGTGCGAGCGACCATCTCGGGACAGCGATTCTTCTTCGGCAAGCGAGTAGCTGGGAGATAGTGTGTATGTGCTGCTGAAATGTACATACTTGCGGGTGGCAAAATCTTGTTTTTCTCGTCGCGCTGTGTTGAGGACTTCAACTTCGCCTCGGCTCCAATCCCCAGTTTGGCCTATCTTGGCGCATCGTCTTTTTCTTTCAGCTCATAGAATCGAGAATGTCGTCGAACTCTCTCGGATGAAGAACGAAAACGGGAGACGTGTGGCCAAATGGCAAGACTGACCAGAGTTGTGCTAGTTGCGGATGATAATGACGTAAGCCGCTACATTGCGTGTCGGGTGCTTCGGCAAGCAAACTACAACACCATTGAAGCGAGGTGGGGAAAAGAAGCAGCTGAACTGGCACGGGAGTTTCGTCCAGACATCATCCTTCTCGATATGCACATGCCCGACCAGTCGGGCCTCACAACACTGCAGCAGCTACGCGATGATCCGGGTACTGCCGCCATTCCAGTCATATTCCTGACGGCAACGGCGCATTCCGCATTTGACAGGAATTGCGCAGAACAACTCGGTGCCTCCTCGTATTTTTTCAATCCGATACAACCGAATACTCTGCTTACTGTCGTCGAGGGCTCGATAGCAAGGGCCAAGTCACATCCCAAGACTGCCGCCGTGGGATCCGACGGTTCCGTCCATGATGGCCACAGGAGTCCCACATTGCCGGACGACCCTAGTGCTAGCCGACCATGGCGCGTAATCGCGCAGGAACTCAGCGCGGAAACCAATCCCGGGAAAGTTTTAAACCTCTCCGAAGAACTGATTCGCGCACTGGAAAAACGAGAACTCAGGGAGAAAGGCCAAGATCACGTTAACGAAGCCGATCCCGCAGTAAGAAACCAGCACAGCGATTACGAGAAAATTGTCGAGAATGCTATCGCCCTGATGCGCTCCGATTACGCGAGTCTGCAGATGCTGTTTCCAGAGCGCGGATCAGGAGGCGAACTACTGCTCCTGTCATTCCGCGGATTCAATCCTCAGGCAGCTAAGTTTTGGGAGTGGGTACGCGCTGACTCGAAAAGTACCTGTGGAATCGCGCTGCGCGATAACGAGAGGGTGGTCGCGCCAGATATATCTGGCTGCGATTTCATGGCTGGTTCCGACGATCAGGGGATTTACCTGCAAACTGGTATTCACGCCTGCCAAACCACCCCGCTGATCGGCCGTGCCGGGAAGGTCGTGGGCATGATCTCTACTCATTGGCGGACGCCCCACAATCCTTTGCAAAAGGACCTTCAGTTGTTCGACAGCCTGGCAAGGCAGGCAGCCGACCTTATTGAATCGAGAGTTGCCAAGCCACAAAAATAGCGAGCCGTCAGCGCCATCAAGCACAATCTTGTCGAGTTAAGCGACGAAGGTCACGCAGTGCGTTCAAAGCGTCCATCAAGGCGTGTTTCTCCGCTGCGGAATCGTCCGATGATGCGAGTGCGGCCATACGGTTGATGACGGCATGTTCCGCTTCCATAATCAGTCGCGGAATTCTGCCTGGATTCGTTTCCAGCAGCGCAGCTTCGTAGAGCGCCTTCCATTGCAATGCAGTGCCATCCGAGCCGGATTGCATAGCAGCCCTCCGACGTGAACTCTCTCTTTCTACTTGTGTCGAAGGTAGCTGCGAGGTTCTAAATCTGTCTGTCGGGGAAAACCCCAACAGTCCTTTTGGCGCATGTTGGCGCACATCCGTTAGCGGTGCATTTTAACTGTACCGCTAACCGCACTCTCAACTGTTTCAACTCAAAATGGCCGGGCAGGGCTTTGAGAGTAATCGCTGGCTACGACAACTCCCCCAGAGCGAGTGGGAGCGACCATCTCGCTCTGCTTTTTAAAAGCTTATGTCTGATTAGTCGGATTGCGGAATTGAAAGAACGGTTTTAAGCGAAATCAGACAACCTACTCCTCGAGTGCTGTCCATCTAAAAATTCTTCTATTTCAAGGAGTGTTCCCAATGACGTCCGCCAGAAAATATTTGTGTACAGTTCTATGGACAACTTTCTGCTTGGGTGGGATGACGGCAAGTTTATTCGCAGCATCAACCCCGAGATTCTTATACGTCACCGATGTTTCCGGCAATGTGGTAGTCGGCTTCGTGGTAAATCCAACCACGGGAGCGCTTTCCCCTAACGGGCAAGCACCGGTGGCCACGGGAACGAGGCCGTTGAAAGCCGCTTCCGACAAGGGCGGGTTCAGGCTCTACGTCTCCAACAACAACAGCTTCAATTCAGGTTCAAATAGCGTTTCCGCTTATTTTATAAATCGAACGAACGGCCACATCTCGCCGGTCCCGGGCACTCCATTCAAGGTTAGCCGCCATCCGTGGGGAATCGCGGTGCATCCATCGGGGAAATTCGTCTATGTGGCATTATCCAATAATGCTGCGGGAGACGGCGTCGAGGCGTTTCTGGTTAACAGCAATGGGTCGCTCAGCCCAATCGCGGGTTCCCCTTTTTCAACGAAGAATGATCCGCAGAACGTGCTTATCGACGCGACAGGACACTACCTGTATGCTGCCGATGCGGCGTCAGGCTTCATAGATGCATTTGCTATTAACCAGACCGACGGAGCGCTGACCCCACTGCCTGGATCCCCCGACAAGATCACATTTCCGAGCTCGTGCATCAGTGGCGCCCTTCCCCAAGACATTTCCAGGAACCCTTTCAACAACCATCTCTATACTGCCGATGCCTTCGACAATCACATATCCGGATACAACATATCCTCAACCACCGGCACGCTCACGCAAATCACCGGATCCCCGTTCAATGACTTCGGGTGCAACAACAATACGGCATTTAATCCCATTTCGGTCACGATCGATGGAACCGGGAAATTCCTTTATGCTGCCAACTCTGAGGCGGACAACATTGCTATCTACTCGATTCTCAGCAATGGCGGTCTGAAATTGCTGAAGTTCACGGCAAATACATTTGGTGGCTTCTGCGCAGCCGATGTCATTCGCACCGACCCCTCAGGCAGATTTGTGTACACACTGGGCATGGCTAAAACAGGATGTACGGGCGGAGACGCAGTTGTAGGATACGGCGTGAATTCAACAACCGGAAACCTGACACCGATCACCGGTTCGCCTTGGCCAAACCAGCATGCGAATGGGTGGATAGTCGTTACACCCTAATATTTCCGGAGCTTGACGCATTGAGAAGAGCGGGCTCATTAGCAGTCGGCATCGCCATTTTGATGACAGACTGCTCTTCTCATGCGTCTAGCCCAGTTCTTCATGCCCGTTGATAGACCTATCCGTAACAATGTTGGCGCTGTCGGGCACTCATCTGGACACTACTGCTGGCATACGGAGAAGGGCGCCATTCCGCTCTCGTGGATGTTTCCGTGCTTCGCCAATCTGGACTCGCCGTTAAGCGATTGGGCTTCGAACCTCAGTCCGACACCGACCCAGCCATCTCTTCGATCACAATCGTCAGCAGGAACATGAGCCAGGGAGGTATCGTTTTCTAGACTGCGAGCGCCTACCTGAGGCCGAAGAAGCCTGCACCGGGAAGATGACGCCGGATGCTAAACTCTGCTGTTCATTACAGGGGCAATCATGCGAGCTTTCTCGGTCTTTGCTATCGTCTCAGTTATGGCAAGCAGCGTTCTGTCTCAGACTCTTCCTGCGCCGCAGGCGGTCACCGATCCCAAGCAAATCTCCAGCAAGCCCAATGCGCAGGTTGAGAAGAATCTGACCATTGAGAAGCTCTACATGACCCGCAGCATCGGAGGAACGACCTGGTCGCCGGATGGCAAGAGCATCGCCTTCATTTCGAATATGAGCGGGCGCAACAACCTGTGGCTGGTTTCGGCCGAAGGCGGATGGCCCACGCAACTCACCATCAGCGACCAGCGACAGGCGCATCCGACGTGGTCGCCGCATGGAAAATGGATCGCCTATCAATCGGATTACGATGGCGACGAGCAGTGGGACATCTTTCTGGTCTCGCCTAAGACCGGGCAGGTGGTGAACCTTACCAATACGCGCGAGATCGCGGAGCTATCCCCGACCTGGTCGCCAGACGGCCGCTTTCTGGCCTACATGGTGAAGCCGAAGACGTCCTCCAGCTACGAAATCGATGTCTACGACACTTTGATGCGGACGGTGAAGCACATCACTAGTGGGACCGCCAAAGATAAAGGCAATGTCGGTCCAGTCTGGTCAAAGGACGGCAAATGGATCGCCTACACCCAGGAGCAGGCCAAGGGGACGGACGCGAATATTTTTGTCGCGGATGTTGAAACGGGGCAGAACACGCTGTTAACGCCACATACGGCTGAGAGTCTGTATTTCGCGCACGACTTCTCTCCCGACGGAAAGCATCTGCTGATTACGTCGAACGCCGGAAATGGCTACGAGAATGTTGGGCTGCTAGGGCTAGCGACTAAGAAGATCACCTGGTTGACGCAAGATAAATGGGAAATTAACGGAGGGAATTTTTCACCGGACGGCAAAGTGGTCACATGGACGGCAAATGTGGATGGAAATACCGATATCTATCTTCATGAGCTTTCCGGCGAGAAGACAACGTCATTGCCATTGCCCAAAGGAGTCAATTCTCTGGGGGGATCGGAAACGGCGTTCACGCGCGACGGGTCGCGGCTGCTCTATTATCACAATGGGCCTGACGCTCCGAACGATGCCTGGGTCTACGAACTACGAGGCGGGAAGTCACAGCAACTGACGCAATCCCTGGTTGCAGGGGTGCAGAGCGAAGATATGGTTTCGCCCTTTCTGGTGCACTATCCCAGCCGCGACGGCAAATGGACGATATCGGCGTTTGTCTATGTTCCTTACAATTTACCGAGGCAACCGGTCAGCCCTGCTATCGTGTTCGTACACGGAGGACCGACCGCGCAGACGGTTAACTCGTTCAATCGCTTCGTGCAATACATGGTGAACCAGGGATACCTGGTGATTGCACCCAACTACCGGGGCTCCACGGGTTACGGTAAGGATTTTCAGCACGCCAACCTGTTTGATATGGGCGGAGGCGATCTGCAGGATGTGCTGGCGGCTGCCGACTGGGTCAAGCAGACCGGCTATGTCGATCCCAAAAAACTTATTCTCATGGGCGGCAGCTATGGTGGCTACATGACCATGATGGGCGTTACCAAGGCGCCGGACGTGTGGGCTGCAGGGGTTCCTATCGTTCCCTTCGTCAACTGGTTTACAGAAATTCAAAATGAAGATCCCGTGCTGCAGCAATCGGACCTGGCCACGATGGGCGATCCCGTAAAGAACAAGGCGCTGTTCGAGGATCGCTCGCCGATCAACTTTATTGAACAGGTAAAGGCTCCATTGCTATTGCTGGCAGGGGGCCACGACCCGCGGTGTCCCCATGAGGAGTCTCAGCAGGTGGTGGAGGCAATCAAGAAGCGCGGCGGAGTCGTGGAATACAAGGTTTATGAAAACGAGGGGCACGGATTCTCGAAAGTTGAGAACCAGATTGACGCCTACAAGCGCGCTGCCGAATTCCTGAAGGCGCACGTACCGCCGGCCGATTGCGGGTGCTCTCTAAACGAATAGGAAGCAGCAACGTTGGTACGAGGTCCCCCGCCCATCCTTACCAAGCACTGGTGTACCTGGTAAGGATGAAAAAATTGGCGTGGAGTAATTACCTGCGATCATCGCGGTCATGCTGGGACCATTTGTCGCCGCGCTCGCCGTGTGCGTAACCAGCCTCATAGGCGCGCCGGTCGTCGTCGTTCTTCCATTTTTTGTTTCTGTGCTTGCGATGCTGCCCATCTTTCCAGCCTTGCTTGTAGTAATGGTTGTTCTGGTAGGCGCGTTCGTCGTCCCGGTCGTGGCGCTCCTGGGCAACACTAACCGGCAAGAGCGGCACGATGCTTGGTCCAGCTAACGCTGTGGCTAACAGACAAGTGCCTATGAATTTTTTCATGGATCTCCTTATCCCCCACTTCGATGCTGGATTTGGCGAGTGGGATGTGCAGGCGCTTTACGGAGTGTTCGCTCCGACACTAGCCACAATCGCCTGTGTCAAGCCGGGAATGGTGTATTCGGCGGCCTCAATATCAACGGGAAGGTTGAATTCACGCAGGGTGCCGGAAGTTACCGGCCCGATCGAGGCAAGCTTGATGCCATCGAGAACTTGAGTTGCTCCCAAAAGATTAACGAAGTTGCGCACGCTGGAAGAACTAGTGAACGTAATTACATCCGGACGGCGGGCGTGATCTTTGATGGCAGAGCGCAACCGTGTTCGCGAAGATTTCGGAATCACGGTTTCGTAGGCTTCGACGACATCTACCTGCGCTCCGGCTCTGCGCAACTCGCGTGGAATAACGTCGCGCGCTACCTTGGCTCGCACTAACAGAACGCGCTTTTCTTTGACTTCGTTACTCAGGCTTCGGACTACGGACTCGGCGACATATTCTTCCGGAACTACGTTTACTTTCAGGCCATGTTTTTCGATGGCCTTGCTGGTCGCGGGTCCGATGGCGGCAATCTGCAGATGACGCAGATTGCGTTTGGTAACGTGCAATTGCTTGAGGCGGTCCCACATCGCGTCAACGCCGTTGACGCTAGTGAGAATGAGCCAGTCATAGGCGGCTACGTTTTTCAAGGCCGAGTCGAGAGGGCGGACGGATCGCGGTTTACGAATTTCGATGAAAGGGATTTCGAGCACGTCCGCGCCCAGCTTGTGCAGGCTCGAGGAGAGGGCGCTCGCCTGGTGGCGGGCGCGTCCCACGAGAATGCGAATGCCGACAAGAGGTTTGTTTTGCGCGGCCATGGGTGTCGCCCCTGACGGGGCTTGCTTGTTTGGTGGTGGTTTACCCAGCGCTTACGCGCTGGGCTAATTTGTGCCGCCGCCTTCGGCGGCTCTGTCCCCGGTAGTTCGAAGTTCCGGTTTCCGAAGTTGGTAACTCCGGTAAATCCTTAGCTCGGGTAATTTGCAACTCCGACAATTCCCAACTCCGTTTCATTCTGCGCGGAGCCATGGGCCCCTGACGGGGCTTGCTTGTTTGGTGGTGGTTTACCCAGCGCTTACGCGCTGGGCTAATTCATGCCGCCGCCTTCGGCGGCTCTGTCCCCGGTAGTTTCAAAATCTGGGAATTCCCAAGTTCCGGCACGTCGCAACACCGGCACGTCGCAACACCGGCACGTCGCAACACTGGCACGGCGCAACACGGGCACGTCGCAACTCCGGAAGTTCGCAAGTCTGTTACATCACAGCTCCCGGCAGGTCTCCGCTCCGGTAGTCCCAGCCTTTGATGATTCCGACTCTTGCGAAATCTCTGCTCACCGTGTCTGGGCTATGGTTGTTGCGGAGCGGCTACCGCTTGGCCGTAGACTTCCTGCAGGATGGCGTCGCCGCCCTGGCGCAGCAAGGAATCGCCTAGCTCGGCGCCCAGTTTCTGGGGGTCACTGCCTTCGCGGCGCTCCCGTAAAACTTGCGAGCCATCGGGATGCGCGACGACACCTTGCAAATACAGGCGTCCATTGCGGACCTCGGCAAAAGCTCCAATCGGAACCTGGCATCCTCCCCCGAGCTGGTTGAGCAAGGCGCGTTCGCAGGTGGTGGTGGAGCGCGCGTCTCGGTCATCAAAAAAACCAAGATGCTGGGCGGTTGCCGTGTCGCCCCGCCTGATTTCAATCCCCAACGCTCCCTGCCCGGCAGCGGGACACATGATCTCCGCTGGAATCACCTGCCTTACCAGCGCAGTCAGGCCGAGCCGCGTTACCCCGGCAGCCGCGAGAATGATGGCATCGTATTCGCCCGATTCTAATTTGCGAAGACGGGTATCCACATTTCCGCGCAGAGGATGAATCTCCAGATCGGGCCTTAGAGCTTTCAACTGTGCCTGGCGGCGGAGGCTGCTGGTGCCGACACGGGCGCGCCTCAAAAGGTCGTCAATGCTGGAACAGTGCTTGGAAACAAAAACGTCGAGTGGATTTTCGCGCTTGGTAATGGCGACGATCTCGAATCCCGGCGGCAATTCCGTGGGCAGGTCCTTCAGACTGTGAACTGCCAGATCCACATGACCAGCCGCAAGCGCTTCTTCAATTTCTTTGGTAAACATGCCCTTGGTGCCCACCTTGGCCAGCGCCACGTCCGTAATCTTGTCGCCTGTGGTCTTGATGATTTGCAGGTCGACCGCGTGTCCACGTTCGCGCAACAACGAAGCAATGTGGTTGGCCTGCCAGAGCGCCAGTTGTGAGCCGCGGGAGCCAATCCTCAGGCGTGCCATCAGTTCTTCGCTCCCGGTTCGCCGGCTGCGGTGGATTTCGTCTGCGACTTCCTGTCCTGCAAGTTGAACAATCGGCGAACCAGGTCAATGACCGTGGTAGCTTCGGGATCGCGCGCCGCAACTTTCAGGGTGGTGATGGGCGTGTGCATGATCTTGTTGATGATGCCCCGGGTGAGGGCTTCGACCGCGAGTTCCTGTTCCGGATCCAGTTTGCCGAGACGCCCGCGCACGCGATCGATTTCCGCCTGGCGAATGGTTTCCAGGTGATCTTGCAGGCTCACAATGGTGGGGACCACGTCGAGGGTAAGCAGGCGGCTCTGAAAGCGTTCCACTTCGCTGCTAATGATAGCTTCAGCGCGCTCGGCCTCTTTTTTCCGGTCGGCAACATGAGCGGCAACCGCCTGCTGCAGATCGTCGATGTCATAAACGAAAATGCCGTCCAGCTTATTGACTTCCGCATCTACGTCGCGGGGCACGGCGATATCGATAAAAAACATCGGCCGATTGCGGCGGCGGGCAAGAAAGCGCTCGGCGTGCTCGCGCCGGAAAATGGCGTGCGGCGCCCCGGTCGAGGTGATCACGATATCGGCACGATCGCAGGTGTCGTAGAGTTTGTCGAAGGGAATGACTTCGCCGCTGAATTTCTCAGCCAGAGTCACGGCGCGATCGTAAGTGCGATTGGAGACAAAGATGGTGCCCGCGCCGTGAGCGAGCAGATGGCGGGCGGCCAGTTCGCTCATCTTGCCGGCGCCGACCAGCAACACGTGCTTGCCCTGCAAGGATCCGAAAATCTTTTTTGCCAGCTCGACCGCAACCGAGGCAATCGAGACTGACGACGATCCCACCGCGGTTTCGCTGCGCACCCGCTTGGCCACGGCAAAGGCACGGCTGAGCAGGGAGTCGAGCTGCGACTGTATGGCTCCCACCGCTCGCGCCAGCGCGTAGGCTTCTTTCACCTGGCCGAGAATTTGGGGCTCGCCGACCACCATCGAATCCAGGCTAGAGGTCACGCGAAATACGTGGCGCACCGCGTCCTGCGACCGGTATTCGTAGAAGTGCTGATCGAAATCGGCGGGATCGACTTGGAAATAATTGCGAATAAAGCCCCTCAGGTCGGCGCTGCCGTTCTTGGTTTTAGCCAGCAGCTCGACCCGGTTGCAGGTGCTCAGGATCATGCCTTCTTCGATTCCAGGATGCTCGATCAGCTTGCGGCAAGCTTCGGGCAAGCGCGATTCCGGCAGAGCCAGCCGTTCGCGCACCTCGACCGGCGCAGTTTTGTGATTCACGCCGATGAGCTGGAAGTTCATGACACAAACCTGTGAATGCTGCTGAAGAAATTCGCCGCCCAGGCCACGATCGCTGCCGCGAAGGTTCCCGCCGCCAGATACGCCGCCCGCCGCCCTCTCCAGCCCGAGTTCCAGCGCATGTACAACATGATCATGTACACGGCCCACATCAGGAGCGATAACGTCACCTTGGGATCCAGAAAATTGACTCGGCCGTAAGTCGTCTCCGCCACCACGATGCCGGCGATCAGGCCCAGGGTCATGAAGGGGAAGCCCAGCAGCAGGGAACGGTAGCCAATTTCATCGATGGTCTCGAGCGCAGGCAGCCGCGAGAAAATGTCACCGCTTTTCTTTGCCTTCAAGGTACGTTCCTGCACAAGATAGAGAAGGCTGGCGCCGAAACTCAAAATCAGCGCCGCGTAGCCGGTGAAGATCAAGGCGATGTGTACGAACAGCCAACCGGTCCGCACACCTGGCGACGTGAAAAGAATGGGCTGCTGGCCGGTCGCGGCGATGAACGTGAGCAAGAAGACGACTGGAAAAACAATGATTCCCGGCGAAGTGGTCTTATAGATGGCATAGGCCAGCATAAAAAACGCCATGATGATGAATGCCAGCAGCGATACTGAATTGTGCACGGAAGCCAGTGCCAACTGGCCCGAAGCCTCTACCGACTCGCTCAACGATACGAATTGAAAAACCATGCCCAGGTAAGCGGCGTGCAGCGCCAGTCGCCCCAGCAGTTCGCTGGTGCGGCTCAAAGCTACCAAGGCGTAGATTAGTCCGACGGCATAACAGCCGAGCGCGACTCGCAACCAGAGTAAAGGCATGGTTTAAAGGTATCAGGCCCCGGCGGGAACCCCTTCCCCACCAGGACGATTATAGTGTGCCCGTCGAGCGGGCGAAGGGGCAGCAGGCGTTATCACACCTCATTGTGATATGCATCACACGGGTCCGCTTAAGTAACGCCAACCTCTGTCAGCAAATGCTCCAGCGTAGAACCGTCCAGCGACAGGCTTCTGCCCTCGGCCTTCATGTTCTCGATTTCATCGAAGCCACGGAAAAGACGCAACTTAGCCGCTGCGTAGCGCTCCGCTTCGGTCAGTTGCCGGCCGTGGTTCGAAGCCCAGCTCAAAGTTGCTTCCTGTTGCAGGAACACACTAACCGAGAACGTTGTCTTACGGTCGGATGTGACGTCGAACACGTACTCGATGGCAGCCGGGCCCGGGTAGCCAGCCACGGCTGGACGGCTGCCGACAAAGTAGTACTGATAGACGTATCCCTGAGTTCCGGTGTACGTCTTGAGGCGGCGGACCGTCATGATCGAAATTGTCCCAATATAGTCGACGTCCGGCCGAGACGGCCGTCGGATACGCGAGTTTACGGTTTGCTGCTGTTCGCTTCCGAGACCACCCGGCCGTACTCTGAGGCACGCCCCAGGCGATCGAACATGCGGAACGCGGCGGCTGAAATTTTACTGATTGCCTCTTCTCCCGCGCGTTCGTTGCGCAAGTAGGTGCTCATAACGCAGAGGATGTAAGGCCGATTCTGCGCAAATATCACGCCGGAGTCGTTACGCACTGCTTCCAGTTCGCCAGGCTTATTGGCTATGCGAACACCATCGGGCAGCTCGCGCGGGATGAAGCTATCTTTAGGCGTGCTGAGCATCTTAAAGAAATCGTCGGTTAACTCCTTGTCCAGCACCTTGCCGCGATAGAGATCCTCGAGCAAGGTCATCATTTCGCGCGGCGTGGAGACGTTCTCCCGGCCTTCGCCCGCGGCTTTAAGGTCCATCATCTTGCGCCGCAAGCGCGTGTGGGGAAGCCCGAGCTGATCCATTAATCCGTTGACACGGTCCATGCCTAGCCGGTCAATGAGCACATTCGTAGCGGAATTGTCGCTCACCGCCACCATCATGGTAGCCAAGTCACGATTCGTGACGCGAGTGATGCCCGGAGTCAGACCGAGCATGATGTAGCTGTCGGGCACCATGTCTGACGCCTGCACCGTGTACAGATCAGTGAGCTTCAGCTTGCCGTCTTGAGCCTGCCGGTACAAATCAGCCAGGACTGCGACCTTAATGCTGCTGGCCTGCGGAAATACTTCGTCGCCGTGGAGAAAGAATGTCTGCCCGGAAGTGAGGTCGAGAATGGCCACCCCGAGTACGCCGTCAAGAGTGTGATCTACATCCGTAATTGTGGCCTGCAGCTTCTGCCAGAGGACCTGTTGCTTCTCGCTAGGATTGGTTTGCGCCCACAGCGCGCTGGTCAGGAGAAAGGCGCAGAGCAGTTGTTTCAAGTTCGTCTCCGGGCAACCGCACCATTATATGCACCTCCAGGACGCATGCGGGGAAACGCCAACCTTCGTTAAGCGGCGATTTTGGCCTCGCGCAGGCGGGAGACGGCGGCCTCGGAACTCACCGGCGAGTAGTACACCTCTTTGAAGGTATACGATTTATTTTTGGAGAGCAGAATGGGCATGATCTCGATGTGCCAGTGGTAGTCCTCGTCGATGGTTTTCCAATATCCCAGGCTTTGGGAGCGGTTGACTGTGTTCGGAGAGGTGTGGAGGACCAGGTGAAATTCTTCGGTCACGGTGCGTATGCGTTGCAAGGTACGGCGGAGAAGAGCCGCCAGATCCGACATACTGCCTTGCCGTCCGAGGGCAGAGCGTTCGAATGCAGCTTCGTGGGAGCGCGGGAGGAGCCAGGTCTCGTAAGGCACACGCGGAGCGTAGGGACAAAAGGCAACAAAGTCGCCGCGGATTTCGAGTACCCGCTGATTCTGCCGTTCCTCCTGGGAGATGATGTCGCAGAACACGCAGCGCTCTTTCTGCTCGAAGTAATCGCGCCCGGCGCGCAGTTCGTAAAGCACACGGCGTGGGACGAAAGTGGTTGCCGTCAGTTCGACCGTCGGATGCTCAAATTCCTGTCCTGCGCTAATGCCGTGGTTCTTATAAATGCTGATGTACTTGAAGCGCTGGTCGCGTTTCAGATCCTGGATGCGCTGCCCGGCGAGGGTGAGGAACTGTTCGACTTCGCGGTCGCTGGAGTTCCAAATCTGGCGCTCATGGCGGGGATTTTCTACCAGAACCTCATGGGCGCCGACCGGTCTCATGCGGTCGTAAATGCCATCACCCCGGCGAGCGGGCTCGCCTTCAATGTGGTAAAGCGGCGAAGGATGAACCACGGCCCGCGCCGACCAGGGATTGCCGTCCACCCCAGGCGCGCTGGAAATGACTTGCATGTTCGAAGGCGAATCGCCGCAGAAACGGCACATCGCTTCGCTCCGAGGCGTAACCTCGGTAACATCGTCCCCGGTAATAACCCAGGAGCGGGTGATCGGATCCTTGCGCAATTCCATAACCCTTAGAAGAGCACCGCTCCGGGTGCCGCGTCAACCTCGGTAAGGTGATATTAGCCGCCGAAATCGACAGGGCGCTTTGCTATAATCCGCCCACACACCCGCACATGAGTGAGCCGTCCACCCCGCTGATGCGGCAGTATGCCAACATCAAGAAGGATCATCCCCAAACGCTTCTCTTCTTTCGCTTGGGCGATTTCTATGAGCTGTTCTTCGAGGATGCGGTAGTCGCGGCGCGGGAATTGCAGATTACGCTGACGTCCCGAAACAAGGAAAAGGGAATGGCCGTGCCCATGTGCGGAGTCCCCTATCATGCCGCAGAAGGCTACATTGCGCGCCTGATTCGCAAGGGCTTTAAAGTGGCCATCTGTGATCAGGTTGAAGATCCCCGCGTAGCGAAAAAACTGGTGCGACGCGAGGTGACCCGCGTAGTCACCCCTGGCACCGCCGCCGATTCCTCGCTGAAGTCAGAAGAAAACAATTTTCTGGCTGCGGTGGCGCAAGTGGCGGACCGGGTCGGCTTTGCTGCTCTGGATCTCTCGACTGGAGAGTTTCGCGCTACCGAGTTCCAGGGCGAGCTTGCGGCCCAGCGAATAGAAGAAGAGTTGCAGCAGCTTCGTCCAAAGGAGTTGCTGTACGCCTCCTCAGCCCCATTGTTTGAGCAGTCAAGGCTGACCGCCGGGCAGCCGGACGAGCGAGGGCGGCCATCGACACGTAGCCGGTATGAATTTCCGTGCGTGGATACGCCTCTGGACGACTGGATCTTTGCCCCTGACCATTCCATTCCGCTGCTGGAGAATCATTTTGGCGTGCTCTCGCTGGAAGGATTCGGGCTTGCCGGAAAATTGGCAGCTTCCTCGGCCGCAGGCGCAATTCTCCATTACGTTCGCTCCACGCAGCGCGGCAAGCTGGACCACGTCGACCGCATCGGCTTTTACGAGCGGCAGAAGTGCCTCGTTCTGGATACGGTTACGGTGCGCAACCTGGAACTTGTCGAGCCTCTATTCGCGGGCGCCGATAGCGGGGTCACCCTCTTTCGCTGCATCGACGAAACGGTTACGCCTATGGGCAAGCGTTTGCTGCGCGCCTGGATGCTGCGGCCGTCGATCGAAGCGGTGGAGATCCAGGCCCGTCTCGACGCCGTGGAAGTGCAAGTCAAAAATACGGTCGGGCGGGAGGAGTTGCGGCGTACGCTGGATGGCATTCTCGATCTGGAGAGATTGCTGAGCCGGGTCACGCTGGAATCGGCCAATCCCCGAGACGTGCTGGCACTGGCCGCTTCGCTGGGCAAAATTCCCAGCCTGAAAGCTGCTCTGGGGCGACTAGCGTGTGGAGGGGACGACTCGCCTGCGGTTTTTTCGGCGCGCCTGCAGGAATTGCACTCACGAATTGATGAATTATCGGAGCTGCGTTCCCGCATCGAGAGTACTCTCGTGCCGGAGCCGCCGCTGACGTTTTCCGACGGAGGCGTGATCGCCGCCGCTGTGGATAAGGATCTCGATCAGTTGCGCGACCTGAGCCGCAACAGCAAGCAATACCTTGCGCAGATCGAACAACGCGAGCGGCAACGCACCGGCATTGCCTCGCTGAAAGTTAAGTTCAACTCCGTTTTCGGCTACTACATCGAGATTTCGAAAGCCAATCTGCATCTCGCCCCTGCCGATTACGATCGCAAGCAGACTCTCGTAGGAGCGGAGCGGTTCACTACGCCTGAGCTCAAGGAATACGAGGCGAAAATTCTGGACGCCCAGGAGAAGATCATCGAAATCGAACGGCGGCTGTTTGCGGAATTGCGGTCCGCGATTGCCGCCGAAGCCAAGCGGATCCGCCAAACGGCGCTGGCCCTGGCTGAAGTGGATGTTCTCGAGTCACTGGCGCACACTGCAGCGTTGCGCAACTACTGTCGCCCGAAGTTCGATGACAGCTCGGATATCGAGATTCTCGAAGGCCGTCATCCGGTCATCGAACGGCAGGAGCTAGCCGGCGGAAGCGAACGATTCGTACCGAATGATCTTTTTCTAAATTCCACGACGCATACGATCATGGTATTAACCGGCCCCAACATGGGTGGAAAATCAACTTATCTTCGGCAGGCCGCGCTCTCGGTGATCCTGGCGCAGATGGGTTCGTTCGTGCCGGCGCGCTCCGCCAGGTTGGGAATCGTAGATCGCGTCTTTACCCGCATCGGCGCCAGCGACAACCTGGCACGCGGGCGCTCGACGTTCATGGTGGAGATGACGGAGACTGCGGCTATCCTGCACACGGCGACGCCACGATCGCTCATTCTGCTCGATGAGATTGGCCGCGGCACGGCTACTTACGACGGATTGGCCATTGCCTGGGCCGCGGTGGAATATCTTCATGCCCGGACGCGCGCGAAAACTCTTTTCGCAACTCACTATTTCGAATTGACCGAGTTAGCCGACCGCCTATCCGGGGTGAAGAACTATCACGTGTCGGTAAAAGAGACAGGCGGCGGCATCGTCTTCCTGCGCCGGGTTGAGCCCGGGGCCGCCGACCGCAGCTATGGTATCGAGGTTGCGAAGCTGGCGGGGCTACCGCAAGACGTCATTGTCCGTGCCCGCGAGGTCCTGGCTGAACACGAAAATGCGGAGCAGCGCTTGACCGAGCAGTTGGCCAGCGACGAATCGCAACCCCCGCGTCCGGCGCAGCTGACCATTTTCACGCCGCTCTCGCACCAGGTAGTCGACAGACTTCGTGAAGTGGATCTCGACAAGCTAACGCCCCTCGAGGCTCTGAACCTGCTCGCAGAGCTTAAAAAGCAGCTCGACTAGCGCTGACAATTCATGCCCAGAAAAGAATCGCACGCGGAGTTGAGACGACAGATCGGACAGCTGCTCATCGTCGGCTTTGACGGGACCGAGATGTCGTCGAGTCTGAACGCCCGGTTGCGGCAGCTTCAGCCTGGGGGCGTTATTCTTTTTTCGCGCAACATCGCGAATCCGCAGCAAACTCACGCACTGTTGCGAGCATGTCGCGCAACTGCTTCCATCCCGATGTTCCAGTGCGTGGATATGGAAGGCGGACTGGTCGACCGTCTTAAGAACGCGCTGGAGCCGGCGCCATCCCCGGTCGAGGTTTTTGCGACACGAGACCGCCGCTTGTTTCGCAAGCACGGCAAAATCATTGGCGAGGAGTGCCGAGCGGTCGGGTTCAACGTGGATTTTGCACCCGTGTCTGACCTTGCCTTCCCGTCATCGCGCTCGGTTTTGGCATCGCGCGTTGTTTCTGCCGATCCCAGGGAGACGGTGGCCTATGTTCGCGAATTTCTGCGCGGCCTCAAGATTGCCGGCGTGCTTGGATGCGGTAAGCACTTTCCCGGACTGGGGGAGGGCAAGCTCGATTCCCACCAGTATCTGCCGGTAATCGAAAAGTCCTGGAAAAAACTGTGGGCAGAAGATTTGCAGCCCTATCGCCTGCTTCGCCGGGAATTTCCGTTCGTTATGGTGTCCCATGCTGCCTATCCGGCGGTTACGCGTGAGGCGGTTCCGGCCTCACTCTCGAAAAAGTGGATCACTGATATTCTGCGCAAGAAAATTGGATACAAAGGCTTGGTCATTTCCGATGACCTGGAAATGCGCGGCGTGACCTCGGCGGCGCCGGTGGAACTGGCGGCCGTCGCCCATCTCAGAGCGGGGGGCGACATGTGCCTGATCTGCCACCAGGAGGACGCCATACAGCGCACTTATGAAGCCCTGATACATGAAGCGGAGCGCGACCAGAAATTTGCTCGCAGAGTAAGTGAATCGGTAAAGCGCGTTGCCAGTTTCAAAAGGAAGATGCCGGGTTTGAAGCGAAGCGTGCCGGCGCCTACGGCGCGGAGTATCGAACGCCTGACCCGCCAGATATGGGAATTCTCCGAACAGGTCAGGTTGGAAGCGCTTGCGCGACAGGAGCCGGTGTGATCGTTGCGGGCGTGATGAGCGGCACTTCGGCCGACGGCATCAATGTCGCGTTCGTCGATATTCAAACGGCTCGCGGCAAGAAGGTATCAGTGGAAGATCCCCACCCTCCCCTGAAGGGGAAGGATGGGGCACCCCGATTTGCGCGCGCGCCGGGTCTCAAGGTCAAATTGCTCGGGCACGCCGAATATCCGTATCCGACCAAAGTTCGGCGCACGATTCTTAGCCTAATGAATGCCGAGAGCGCGAGCGTCGCAGAGCTCTCGCGGTTGAGCTTTCTTTTGGGAGAGCTTTACGCGGAAGCTGTGCTGGCGACCCAGAGGCGGCTGAAGATAAAGCCGCAACTCATCGGATGTCATGGGCAAACCTTGTACCATCAAGGCGAGCCGCAGCTTTTTCTGGGGCGCCGCCTGGCGGTGACCTGGCAAAGCGGTGAGGGCGCAGTTCTGGCGGCGCGTACCGGGATTCCGGTGGTCAGCGATTTTCGTCCGGGAGATATGGCTGCCGGAGGCCAAGGCGCGCCCCTGGTGCCGTTTCTCGATTACGCCCTGTATTCCGATTCGAAAATTGGCCGCATTGTGCAGAATATCGGGGGGATCGCCAACCTGACTGCGATCCCTGCCGGCGCATCGGCTAACGTGATCGCATTCGACACCGGACCCGGCAATATGGTGATCGACGCGCTTGCCGAACATCTCTTTCACAGGCGTTTTGACCGGGATGGACGGATAGCCGCGTCAGGAGAGACCATCGAGCCGGTTATCGACTACTTCCTGCGCACATCTTTTTTTTCGCGCAAGCCTCCCAAAACCGCGGGTAGGGAAGAATTCGGACGGGAGTTTGTCGCCGACTGGCTGCAGCGCTGCCGCGGCGCTCGCAAATCGGACATCATCGCCACCGCCACCGCCTTTACCGCGCGCTCGATTTCGGATGCTATTCGCCGTTTCGTGCTGGTCCGCCCTGGAAAGTTTGAGGAGGTTATTGTTTCGGGGGGTGGCGCGAAAAATCCCACGTTGATGAAGATGTTGCGGCGCGAACTATCGCCGCTGCGCTTGCTACTGCGAACTTCCGATGAATTCGGAGTACCTGCGGAAGCGAAAGAGGCGGTTGCGTTTGCGCTGCTCGCCTTTCAGACCTGGAATCACCGGCCGTCGAATGTGCCGTCCGCTACAGGGGCGAAGCGCCCCGCTATCCTGGGCAAAGTTTCCTATGTCTAGCAGCGGCCGCCGTTTCATCATGAGTTTGGTGGGGACTTTGTTGCTGCTTGGCGCTCTTGGGTGCGCAGGAAGATCGGATCGCAGTACCCTGACCATGATCATCGAGAGTAGCCCGACTAACCTCGATCCGCGGGTTGGTATCGACGCCTATTCCGAGCGCATCGATAACCTCATCTTCGATGACCTCCTCACCCGCGGCGAGCACTTCCAGGTTCAGCCCGGTCTGGCAGAACGCTGGGAGATTCCTGACCCGCTCACATACATCTTTCATCTGCATCACGGGGTGCGTTTTCATGACGGCCGGCCACTGACATCGCGCGACGTGAAATATACCTTTGACTCCGTTTTGAACGGCAAAATCGTGAGCACGAAGGCTGCGGTCTACCGATTCGTGGACGACATCGAAACCCCGGACGATTACACGGTGATTTTCCGGATGAAGCAGCCGTTCGTGAGCCTTCTGTGGAACGTTTCCGGCGGTGGAATCGGAATTGTTCCTTACGGAAGCGGAACGGAGGTGACGAAACATCCGATCGGATCAGGTCCGTTCCGTTTTGTGGGTGCTGAACTTGACAAGCAGGTGGACATCGAACGCAACGATGATTACTGGGGAGAGAAAGCTCACCTCGCGCGTGTGCATTTTGCAGTCGTGCCCGACACTACCACGCGAGCGCTGGAACTGCGCAAGGGCAGCGCCGATCTGGAGATTAACGCCGTAACCGGCGACATGGTTCTTTCTTTGCAACGTGAGCAGAACCTGGAGGTGCTGCGCGCGCCCGGCACGGCGCTGAACTATCTAGCCCTGAATTGCCGTGATCCGATTTTGCGCGACGTGCGTGTGCGTCAGGCTCTGGCTTATGCCATCGACCGCCGGCCGATGCTGCAATATCTCAGGCGGGGTTTTGGCCGGCTGGCCACCAATGTTCTTCCTCCGGAAAGTTGGGCGTACAACCCCGATGTCCCAAATCATGACTATAACCCAGAGCGCGCGCGCCAGCTTCTAGAAGCGGCCGGCTACCCCGCCCGGAACGGAGTGCGCTTTCACCTCACGATCAAAACCTCCACGGAGGAGGATCCCCGGCTGCTGGCGGCTGTTCTTCAGCAGCAGCTCCGCGACGTAGGCATTGCGCTGGATATCCGAAGTTTTGAGTTTGCTACATTCTTTTCCGATGTCAGCAAAGGCCTGTTTCAGATTTATCCTCTGAGATGGGCAGGCAGCAGCGAGGATCCCGACATCTTCGAGTATGCCTTCGATTCCGAGAAGTTTCCCCCGCACGGCGCCAATCGGAGTTTCTACTCTAATCCTCGGCTGGATGCGCTGGTGGATCGCGGCCGTAGTGAGTTGGACCAGAATGTCCGCAGGCAGATCTATGCCGAGATTCAGATCATCCTGGCGCAGGATCTGCCTTACATCAATCTCTGGTATCAGGACAATGTGCTGGTTCACTCAAGACGTGTTCACAATCTCACCCTTAATCCTTCCGGGAACTACGATTTTCTGAAAACGGCAGAAATTGGGAAGTAGTCGCCAGCTTTAGCCGTCAGCCGAATTTCCGTGGTAGCTACTGTCTATAGCCTGTCCCCGCACCCGTCAATTATTCGTCATCCAGACCGAAGCAAGGGATCTCGATTCGCCGCGGGCAGGCTGCCATTTCCAACAGCGACGAGTCAGGACTGACTATGCACTTGCTGACGACCGAGGACCGACGACTGGCAACCAATTTGTTACTATCCAACTAGTGAAGATTCTCTTTATTGGCGACATCTTTGGGCGGCCGGGCCGGACCATCGTTCGGGAGCGGCTTCGTGAGTTGATGCAGCAGCACGCGGTGGACCTGGTAATCGCCAATGGCGAAAATGCAGCGGCCGGGTTCGGGATCACGCCGCCCCTGGCCGAGGAATTGTTCGAACTCGGCATCGAAGTGATCACCACCGGCAATCACATCTGGGATAAGCGCGAGATCATCCCGTATTTCCAGTCCGCCGATGGCAATCCTTATAGTCCCGCGCGTCGCGTGATTCGTCCCGCGAATTATCCGGCCGGCATGCCGGGGTGGGGGTTCTACGAAGGCAAGACTCGAGCCGGCGTGCCCTACGCGGTCATCAACCTCCAGGGCAGAGTTTTTATGACCAGCAACGACGACCCCTTCCGCGTCGCCGATGAGCTTCTAAAACAGATCACCGCGAAGGTAATCCTGGTAGACATGCACGCGGAAGCTACTTCGGAAAAGGTTTCTATGGGCTGGTATCTCGATGGCAGAGTTTCGGCCGTGCTGGGAACGCATACGCACATTCCCACAGCCGACGAGCACGTGCTCCCCAACGGCACGGCCTATATGACGGACGTCGGCATGAGCGGTCCTTACGACAGCGTAATCGGGGTAAAAAAAGAGCTGATTATCAATCGTTTTCTGACCAACATGCCGGTGCGCTTCGAAGCGGCCTCAGGCAATGTCAAGCTGTGCGCCGCGGTAATCGATTGCGATGAGACGACCGGGAAAGCCCGATCCATCGAGCGGGTCATGATCTCCTGAAGGGCAGATCTGGACCGGCAAGTTCAGTGCTGAACCGCCAGGGGCAGATTTACGACAAGGTCCGTACTTTGGGCCGTTCCCCTACAGGTACCAACGAGACTGGAATTCCTAAGCAGCTGAGCTGCGGTCGCGGGTACAATTTGCACAGTGCGCTCTCCGCTTCTACTTGCGTCGGTATGGTTTTGTGCGGCCTCGCTTTTTGCCGCCGACAATCCTGTGCTCAATCCGAAGTCGTTCTGCGCGAGCAGCGTCCGGGGAGCGCCGGCCTGTAACGTTTCCAAAAAGGATCTTAAGACCGCCAAAGCTGCTTTTCAGCGCGGGATGAAATTGCAGAACGGCAAGAGGCTGGACGAAGCACTCGAGCAGTTTGAAACCGCCTCGCACCTGGTGCCCCATGACGTCGATTTCGCAACCGCCCGCGAAACCACGCGGCAACAAATCGTCTTCGAGCACATGGAAAGGGGCAACTCTGCACTGAGCGAAGGCAAAGAGGTCGAGGCCCTAGCCGAATTTCGCCAGGCCCTCAAAATGGATCCGGACAATAAGTTTGCCCGCCAGCGCATGATTGATGCTTTAGGGGAATCGGCCCCCAAAGTTTCTGCTCCGCCGCAGGTCGTGGCCGATGCCGGCGAGATTCAGGTTGAGCCCGCGGCGGTGCGTGCCGATTTCCATTTTCATGGCGACTCCCGGGAACTGTTGACGCAGATCGCCAGAGCGTATGGCATCAATGCTTCCATAGATGAATCGGTGGTCTCGCGCCGCGTCGCTTTCGATATCCAGGACGTTGATTTCAACACCGCGATGCGGGTAGCCGATGACGTCACGAAAACTTTCTGGTCGCCGCTGGACCAGAAGCAGATCCTGATTGCCAACGATACTCCTGAAAGCCATCGACAGTTCGATCGTATGGCGGCGCGCACCTTCTACGTGCCCGTAAGTTCGCCGCAAGAATTAAACGACCTGATGAACGCATTGCGGACTCTGTTCGATATCCGCTTTGTGTCCGCCCACCCGGCCGGCAATACGATTACAGTGCGCGCTCCGCAGCGCATGCTGGACGCAGCCACGCAGCTCCTGGAAAGCCTGGACACGTCGCGGCCGCAGGTCATGCTCGATGTGCGCCTTTATGAGATCAGCCACCAACTCACCCGCAACCTCGGGCTGCACCTCCCAGACACTTTCCAACTGATCAATATTCCGGCGGGAGCGCTGGCTGCTCTGGGAGGCCAGAACATTCAGGACTTGATTAACCAGTTGATTGCGAATGGCGGCATCAACCAGGCCGGTTCGACCGCGATATCTGCGCTGCTGGCGCAATTGCAGGGGCAGCAGAACTCGATTTTTTCACAGCCTCTGGCCACCTTCGGCGGCGGCAAAACCTTTATGGGCCTAAGTCTCGATCGGCTCACCGCCACACTGCAGATGAATGAGAGCGCGGTCAAGAGCCTGGAGCACGCAGTCCTGAGAGCGAGCGCGGGCCAGGAGTCCACTTTCCGCCTGGGCTCGCGGTATCCCATTCTGAATGCCAGCTTCGCCCCGGTGTTCAACAGCCCCGCGATTGCGCGGGTGATCGGCAACCAGAGCTTTACCGCACCGTTTCCATCCTTCAGCTATGAGGACCTGGGACTTTCGATCAAGGCCAAGCCGCAGATTCATGGCACATCAGACGTGAGTTTGGAACTTGATCTCGAAGTGCGGTCTCTGGGCGGCACTTCCTTGAATGGCGTTCCGGTGCTCAACAACCGTCAATTTAAGGGAGCCATCTCGCTCAAAGAAGGTGAACCCGCGGTGGTGGCCAGCGTGCTCACCCACACCGAGCAGCGCAGCCTTGCGGGAATTCCCGGGTTAGGACAAATTCCGCTTCTCAACAAAATAAGCGCAAGCAACACTCTGGAAGATGATTCGGACGAACTCCTGTTGGTGATCACGCCTCATATTCTGAGTGCGAGTCCGACGGGATCGGGGCCGGAGATCTGGCTGAACGGAAGATAAGAATTGTTTCCGATTTCCGAGGCCAAGCCCTGGATATTGGTCGGGCTAAGCAGACCAAGCAGGCTGCGGAAACAGTCATGTTGCATACTCGACGAGGCATTCCTCGGCGGCAAAAGAGGCCGCTGAAAAAGTCCCTCGGCGGCAGAAAAAAGGCCCTCAGGCGCTGAAGCGCCGACGTATATTCAACGGCTTAGCGGCACCCTTCGACTACGCTCAGGGCAGGCTCGTAAACTCGTGCCCTTCCCGATTTTACTTACCGGGTTCTTTTTTCAGCAGCCTGTAAAGCCGCACAGAACACACTTAGCGGCGCGGCTCGAAGCCGCGCCCTTTCAAAACCGCTTTTCACCAGCATTCTTCCGCAGCCTGCTGGAGGGCCGCTCTTCCACCCTTTCTTCCGGCAGTGGCAATCAGGCGCAACCTCGATTTGCTATGGGGCTGTTGCCGATTTCGTTTTCTTGACTTTTTCGGCTGTTCCGGATTTTCCGGTTAGTTCATCTGCCAATGCCGTGGCTCCGTAGATTTTGCGCACCGCCTCAAGAATTGCACGCGAATCTACGTGAACCGCGCGCCCTTGCACATCCGTGTAAACGAAGTTCAAGACGAGCGACGGGATGTTGCCATCGAAAATGATGCCGACGACCTGGCCGGCTTTGTTCACGGTAGGACTTCCGGAGTTGCCGCCGATAATGTCCGCCGTAGACACAAAATTGAAAGGCGTCTGTAAGTTCAGTTTCGACTTCGCAGTGATCCAGCTTTCCGGCAGTTGATACGGCGGCTTGCTGCCATGCTCGGCAGCATGTTCATAGGCGCCGCCCATCGTCGTGAAATACGGAACTGGTTTGCCGTTCTCCTCATATCCTTTGACCGGTCCGTAACTGAGGCGCAGCGTGAAAGTCGCATCCGGCGGCTCGGTGAAGCCGCTCTTTTCGAACTTGGCGCGTGCAATCACTGCCCCATCCTGGCGTTCGACCGAATCCACCTGGTCGTCATACTGTTTGCGGACGGCGCGGGCATCCGGATCGATCTCTCTCATCAAAACAACAAGTGGATCGGTCGAGGCTTGTACCGCCGACACCCCGCCTTCATAGAGTTGCTTCCGAACGGCAACATCATCCAGCTTCGAATTTTCGATCAAGTATTTCGCCGCCTCTCCCGGTGTCTTGCCGCCCAGCGCTTTCTGCACGTCGGGATTATCTTGGCCGAGCGCTTCCGTCATCTGCGAGAGGGCGTCGGTGAGTATAACGATGTCGAGCGACTTGTAAACCGGCGCGGTGGAGAACAGCTGTTGTTCGACCGAGGCAAGATTCGAATCGCGATATTCCCGCAAACGCTTCTCGTTCGGTTTTGTTTTTTCTTCTGTCACACGCACCAGGGTTCGCGCAAATTGGGGAAGGTCCGCAGGCGCGAATCCCCGCATGCGCTCCAGGTAGGTGAGAGGTTTGTAGATGTCGGTCTGGACTTTCATGGCCGCGGCGATCTCTTGCCAGGGATCGGGAGCGTTAGGATTCTTGGCTTTGAAAGCTGAGTGCAGTTTTTCCTCATCCGCGGCTTTCTTGGCCATGATGTCTTTGTCGAGCAGGCCGGACTGATATCCGGTGATGGCCTTGAACGAATTCTGCATTCCAAAAACATCTTCCTGTGCGATACGGGCGTTTTCTGCCGATTGGCTGTTGAATTTTTCGAGGACCGCAATCCTGCGCGTGTAGGTTTCCAGCCGAGATGGATAGTCGACGTCGCGTAAATATTCCATCTGAGACATGGTCTTCAGACGCCCGGTGGATCCAGGATTCCCGGAGACAAAAATCAGCTCGTTTTCCTTCACTCCCTGCTGCGACCAGTGCAGGTATTGATCGGTGTGGGCAGGCTTATTGTTCTCATAGACCCGAAAGAAGCTGATGTCCAGGTCGTAACGAGGATAGGTGAAATTGTCGGGGTCGCCGCCAAAGAAGGCGATGTCAAATTCCGGGGCAAACACGAGGCGGACGTCGGTGTACTTCTTGTATTTGTAGAGATTGTAAACTTCTCCGGAATACAGCGTGACCACATCGCAGCGCAGCCCGGTGGAGGTGGCGCATGCCTTTTCAATGTTGCTCATGGCCGCGCGTTGTGCCTGGCCGGCGTCGGCGGCCGACATACCGGGCTTGGCCACGGCCTTTATTGTCGCGGTTACGTCGTCAATAGCAACCAGTTGATTCAGTTCCAGGTTGGGGCATTTTGCCTCATCGGCCTGGGTGTTTGCATAGAAGCCGTTCTTGACGTAATCCTTGCCGCCGGTGGACAGGTCGTGAATACATTCGGAGCCGACATGATGGTTGGTGAACGTCAAACCATTGGCCGATACGAACGATCCTGAGCCGCCATTATTGAATCGCACCGACCCGAGGCGGACGTGATCCAGCCACTCCTGTGTAGGCGCGAAACCGTATTTCGCCTGGACCTTGTCCTTGGGGAAAGCGTTGTAGAGCCACATGCCCTCATCGGCGAATGCCGGAAGGCTGAGCATGGAAAAGAGGCAACAAGCGAGCAGGGCAACAAATGTATGAGCGCGTTTCATCGGGAATCTCCAGAGGTGAGCAATAGCATCCAAACATGAGGACCAATGCGAGTGCAAAAACTCTTTAGTTTACGCTTTTGCAACGAAGCAGCGAAAGGACCGAAGCTGGAAACTTGCGGATGTTTAGCGTATAAAAGTTGGTTGCGGCCGCAGGCCGTCCTTCCGCGCCAGCGGCAACCAGACCTATCGGAGAGGATTCCTTATGTCTAGCGTAACGCACGCCCCTAAAGGCTTGGAAGGGGTGGTGGCAACCACCTCCAGCATTTGCTACATCGATGGGGACGCCGGAGTTTTGGCCTATCGCGGAATTGACATTCACGAGCTTGCCGACAATTCCACGTTCGAGGAAACCTGCTACCTGCTCTGGTTTGGTCATCTGCCTTCGCGGGCGGAATTGCAGGATTTGCGCGACCGAATGGCAGAAGAACGCAAGCTGGATGCCTCCATTATTCATCGCCTGCACCTTGCTCCCAAGCATGCGTTGCCCATGGACGTATTGCGGACCATCGTGTCGGCGCTCTCGTTCTATGATCCGGAAGAAAAGAATAACGATCGGCAGGCCAACATCCACAAAGCGATTCGCCTGACTGCGCAGATCGCCATGATTGTCGCGGCCTATGACCGCATCCGCAAAGGGTTGGAGGTGGTTGAGCCTGATCGATCGCTTTCGCACGCCGCCAATTTCCTGCTCATGCTCACAGGTAAGCGTCCCTCGAAAACCGCGGAGCGGGCCTTAGACATTGCCCTGATTCTGCATGCCGATCACGAACTGAATGCTTCCACCTTCGCTGCCCGGGTGACCGCGGCCACTCTGTCGGATATGCATTCGGCGATTACTTCCGCCATCGGCGCGCTCAAGGGACCTCTACATGGCGGGGCCAATGAAGCTGTATTTCGGATTCTTGAATCCATCGACAAGGCCGGCGCCGATCCCGTCGACTACGTGAAGGGCATGCTGGCCCAGAAAAAAAAGATTCCCGGCTTCGGCCACCGCGTTTACCACACGGAAGATCCGCGCGCCACCCATCTCCGCCACATGTCGCGCGACTTGGGCAATTCCAGCGGCCAGCCGAAGTGGTTTGATTTTTCGCAGAAGATCGAAAATTTCATCAAGGCGGACAAAAAACTGAACGCCAACGTGGACTTCTATTCCGCGTCGACGTACCACACGCTCGGTATTGATGTCGATCTATTTACCCCGGTGTTCGCGGTCTCCCGAATCAGCGGCTGGACCGCTCACGTCATCGAGCAGCTCGAAGACAATCGCCTGATCCGGCCGCGCGCCGACTATATTGGGCCTGAGTATCCGGTACATTACACGGCGATGGAGAAGAGATAGGCAGGACTCAGGACTCAGGTCTCAGGTCTCAGGTCTCAGGTCTCAGGTCTCAGGTCTCAGGTCTCAGGTCTCAG
>DASUWH010000008.1:0-97706 GCA_036378535.1 Terriglobales bacterium
GATAACAGGTATTATGTAAAGTCCACGAACTGCTTGCGCGCCCTCAATCGTCGCCCTCGCTGCCCGGCATTCCGGCTGAGAACCAGGACTCTTCCAGTTCCCCGATGAGTTCCTTGAGGCGTTCCCGGCCGCCGGAGCTCATGCCGGTAAATTGGACCCCAATTCCGGCCGATCCGTAGACCGATTTTATTTCTCCTGCAGCGCGGAAAGCTAAGCCGGTAACTCGAAACACAATTTCAATCCTGGTGCCAACGTCCAGGGCCGCGTTGGTTTCGATATAGCAGCCCCCAAAGCTGAGATTCACGATGCGTCCGCGGATCAGCCGGCCTTGACTGGGGATGCTGATCTCGGCGGTGCCTTCGCATTCGTAGCGCGCGCTGTAGCGGCGCTCGTCCTGTGAGTCGCTGGCGTCCTCGGGCGCCTTAGTTTCGATTCCGATAGCACCATCAGCGGCCGCCGGAGCACCTGCCGCCGCCTGCTCAGTCTGCACCAGTTCGCCAGCCAATTCCCACTGCAGATTCCAGACTTGCAGGTGCAGGTAATCCTGGCACCAGCGGGCGATGAAACCGAGGGTGGTCTCCTTAACGCCGCGCCATTTATACAGCTCTGGAATTATGAATCGGCATTGCAGATCCATGCGGTTCTTGTGCAGTTCACTGAAATATTCCAAACCTGCGATGGGTGCGCCAGGATTGCCTACGCGCCGCAGCCAAGAAAAGTAATCGCTGATCGACGGACGCCGTTTGTAGTCGGGCGCCCCTAACTGGCTACAGATGGCTCCCATGGCGAGCTCGGCGGCATCATCGGCGATGAGGAGGTCGTGGGTGATCTTTTCCTCCTCGCCTGGATTGCCGCGGAAATCGCTCCTCGTCAGCAGTTCCTTGCTCAACAGCAGCTCGCCGCGAACATGCTCCTTCAGCTTCATGGCGGGGTCTAATACACCTTCGGCAATAGCCGAGAAATCTTCAGTGGAAAGGGGCTAAACGATTACGGGTGGAGCAGCTTGTTCAGCTCTTGGCGAAAGCGTTGATACGTCTGCAGCCTTTCCGGAGTGGCCTCAACAATTTCCGACTTGGCCTGGAAGACCGGGCGGCCTTCCCTCTCGACCAATACGCCCATCACCTCGCCCATGCGCCAACCGGGCGTGCCCAATAGTTGAAAACCATCGCTACCTGGAACCAGCAGAGCAATGCAGTTGTCGCGAATCACGCCCACACATTTCGGAAATCGATCGAAGGTCTGAAGTTCAAATCCGGCGAGATAGATTTGCTGCAGTTGCTTAGCAAGGTCCATGGAATTTGGAATTTGCGATTGGTAATTTGCAATTTGAACCTATGCGCACAATCCATGCTCAAGATTGCAAATTTACAAATTACTAAATTACAAATTACGAAATTACATCTTGTATCGCCCCAAATCCTCGTCATTGAGTCCTTCGAGCCATTTGCGCAGCTCCTCGCTGGTGACACGGTCGGCGACGTTCGAAGCCAGCTTGGAGTTTTTCAGGACTTCATCCTCGACAAAGATGGGGCAATCGACACGAAGGGCGAGTGCCAGGGCATCGGAAGGGCGGGAATCAATACTGATGACCTTGCCGTTGCGCTCCAACCAGATGACAGCGTAGAAAGTGTCCTCCCGTAATTCGGTGACTACGACCTTATGCACTTGTGTGTCCAGCCCGGTGAGCACATTCTTAATAAGGTCGTGAGTCATGGGACGCGGGGTAGTCACCTTCTCGATTTCGAGGGCAATGGCATTGGCTTCGTAAACGCCCACCCAGATGGGAAGAACCGTGTCACTGCCGGAATCCTTGAGAATCACGATGGGCATGTTGGTGACTGGATCCATCATCAACCCGCGAATTTTCATTTCCACTTCCATCGTGTGTCCTCCCCCACCTAACGCTCTTATACCACCATTTCGCCGAGGAGGCTGTTCGGAAAACTACCCGTGGTTACGACGGGTACATAGCTGCCGGTCGCCAACTCGGTTCCAGCCAGCGCAGTAAAATTGAGAACCTTGTTTTGCGTGGTGCGGCCAATCCATTGGCCACGGGCCTGATTCTTCCCTTCCACCATCACCTCCGCCAGCTGCCCATGATGTCGCTGATACCGGCGGCGCTGGATCTCGCGCTGCTTTTCCTGCAGCACCGTGAGGCGCCTCGACTTCTCTGCGTCGGGAATGGCGTCGGCATATTGCAGAGCCGGCGTATTCGGCCTCGGCGAGTACTTGAAGGAAAACACCCCGTCATATTCGACGTATTCCAGGAGTGAAAGGGTTTCCTCAAAATCGGCTTCCGTCTCGCCCGGGAAGCCTACGATGATGTCCGTGGTAATACTGATATCGCGCTTGGCCGATTTCATCCAGGCGATACGCTCGAGGTAGCGCTCGCGATCGTAAAGACGTTGCATGGCTTCTAACACCCGTTCCGATCCGCTCTGGACGGGCAAATGCACGTGATCGCACAAAGTCGTTTGCGAGTCGATGGCATCCACGATATCGCGGCCAAAGTCCCTGGGATGCGAAGTGGTGAAGCGCACCCGCCTGATCCCGGGCACCTCTCCCACGGCAGCAAGCAATTGCGCAAAAGTTCTCTTGCCAAGAGGATCGAAGTAGGAGTTTACGTTTTGCCCGAGGAGTTGAATCTCGGTGTAGCCCGCATCGGCCATGCGGCGAGCCTCGGCCAGCACAGATTCCGAGGTTCGGCTGCGTTCCTTACCCCGAGTAAAAGGAACCACGCAGTAGGCACAGAACTTGTCGCAGCCTTCAATGATGGTGATGTAGCCGCGATGCGGATTGGTGCGGGCGGTGAATTCGGTTTCGAAGCACTCGTCAGTCTCGCGGTCGTCGAGGCCGGTTACGCGGCTCTTCCCTGCCGCAATCTGCACCAGCATTTCCGGCAAGTTGCGGTATGAAGCTGAACCGCAGACCATGGACACGTGGGGAGCGCGGTCAAAAATCTTTTCGCCCTCCTGCTGGGCGACACAGCCAAGCACGCCAAACTTCTTGCCTTGTGATTGCAGCTTCTTGTAGTCGGCGAGGCGATGAAAGACCTTCTGCTCCGCTTTATCGCGGATCGAGCAGGTGTTGTACAGGATCAGGGCCGCTTCTTCGGCCGTGGGTACCTGCCGGTAGCCCTGGGAAATGAGCGTGCCGATGACTTTTTCAGAGTCATGGACGTTCATCTGGCAGCCGAAGGTCTCGAGGTAAAAGGTCTTTTCCGGGCCCACACTCATAGCCCTCAGTATAACGCCGGGTGAGAACTAGAGAGCGCTAGACGAAGAAGAAGCGGGACGGCCGAGGCGGCCGTCCCTACGTGATCTGCTCCACGGAAGACAAACACAAGCCCCCCTCGGCTTCGCTCGGGGCGGCTCTCAACTCGGGCTCGCGCCGTCGTTCGGGATGACAGTCCCGAGGCCGCAGGCTTGAAAGATCTACGCGGCTCTCGTCTCCACGGTTGCATTCTCCTCCACAAAGGCCTGCATCCAGCCGAGTACGCGCACCCAGCCCTGGCTGTGATCCCTGGCTGCTTCGGCATGTCCAGCGAAGCCACTGTGACTCAATTTAACTAAGGTCCCGCCGTCGTGGACCTGGAGTTCCCATCGGACCACGGTAGCCGGAAGTTCACGATAGCTGGGATTCCAGGTATGAACTAACAGGCGGGGAGGATCGACTTCAAGATACTCCCCTTCTACGTGGAAAGGCTTGCCGTCGCCGCCAGAGCCCTCGGAACGCCATTTGCCGCCGGGCCTGAGATCGTTTTTCCAGTTGGTGATTCGATACATGCCCTGCTGGCCCCACCATTGCGGCACCTGGCGCGGGTCGGTGATGGCGGCAAAGACACGCGCCGGGGGCGCAGCAATTTGAATTTCAACGTTGATGGTGTCTTGATCGGGAGTAAGTGCAACGGTGGCCATAAATTTCCTCTCTTGGGTAAAGAGAGACGTAGCCAGCTACGTCTCTGCCAATTACTTGGTTTCAGCGAACTTCTTGAGACTCTCGACAACTCCGGGCCAGCCACCACGATAATCCTGGCGCGCGACCTTTTGCTCGGCCAAGCCGCTATGGGTGACTTTAAGCCGCGTGCCCGTGGGGGTGGGAGTAAGTTCCCATTTCACCAGCGTGATCGCATCTGGCTTATCGTTCCAGTTTGCGATCCAGGTGTACACCAGGAGGCGCGGGGGTTTGAATTCGAGAATCTTGCCATGACATTTGAATTCGTTGACGCCGTTGATAGTCTTGGAAGCCGCACTGGTAGCAAAGCTCCACTGGCCGCCATCGCGTGCATCCATTTGCCAGACGGTCTGGTCACAGATGGGGGAGATCCACCAGCGCATTAGTTGTTTCGCATCGGTGAGCGCCGCGAAGACGCGCTCCGGCGGCGCGGCAATTTCGATCTCGGTTACGACTGAATCCTGAAGATCAGAGGCACTGGTCGCCATGGAATCTCCTTGTGGGGCGCGGACACTCGTGTCCGTGTCTGGAGTTTAAAAAAAAACGCGGGCAGAAATGCCCGCGCCACACGAATTATCCCTTGCGCTGCAGCTCAAAGTGCTCGCTCAGTTGCTTGCCATCCTCCTGCAGAAAGGTCCAGTCCTCGACATGATGGTTTTCATCCACGATGGTTAGCACCATGCGCTGCATGTGACCGGCGTGCGGGGCCACGATATTGGTGCCGTCGAAGAACTCAAAGGTGAAGGTCTTGCCGTCAGGGGAGGCATGTGCCCGCATGCGCGGCTGATTCCCGGCGCCGCAGTAGTGAGTCATCATCAGGCGATCGCCATCGAGGTGGAACATGGAGATCATGTCCTCCTTGCCCTCGATCTCGCTCATAAGGGCCGAGCCGGACGAGGTGGTGCGGAACACCACCTTCAACGGTTGGCCCATAGAGTTTTTTCCGGTCCATGTGCCTTCGAGAGTTTTGATTTTTTCGAACGAGGCGTTAGCGTCGGACTGCGCCGAAGCGGCGACAGCCAAGGTGACAAGCAGTGATGCGACAGCGATTCCGAATAACTTCATCATCAGCTCCTCTTTACATGTTTGTTTAAACTTGGGCCATTGCCCGAGTTTTCGCGGGCGTGTTCTGCTTCGACAAAGGCTTTCAAGCTGGCCAGATTCGCGCTCCAGAACGCGCGATACGAGTCAAGCCAGTGATCGACTGCTTTCAAGGGTTCCGGATTCAGGTGGTAAAACCGGTGTCGCCCCTCCCGCCGCTCCTGGACCAGGTGCGCGCGCCGCAGCAAACGAAGATGCTTCGATATCGCCGGCCGCGATACAGGAAAGGACTGGGCAATTCGCCCAGCGGGCCGGCTGCCTTGGCGCAGAAGATCCAGAACCGCCCGGCGAGTGGGATCGGCTAAAGCCTGGAAGGTGCTCTCCGCGGAATACGTAACCGAACGGTTTCGCATGATGTGTAACTGTACGGTTACGGATTAATTCTGTCAAGAAAAAAATGGGAAGCAAATTTTCGCACAGCTAAACTGTCCCGTTTCGGACCTATGAATTTTCGTTTACAAAACCTTGCGGTTCGTTGACTTGCCTTCGGCAACGACCCTAAGATGGTGCCGCCGTAGCGCCGCTTCCCCATGATCGGCCAGACCATTTCGCATTACCGCATCCTCGAAAAACTAGGGGGAGGTGGGATGGGCGTTGTCTTCAAAGCTGAAGACACGCGCCTGGGGCGCTTCGTCGCCATTAAGTTTCTGCCCGAACAGGTTGCGCACGATCCACGCTCGCTGGAGCGATTTCGCCGCGAGGCCCGCGCCGCTTCTGCCCTCAACCATGCCAACATCTGCATGCTGTTCGAGGTTTCCGAGACTGACGGCAGACCGTTTCTGGTGATGGAATACCTGGAGGGGCAAACCCTGAAACACCTCATTGCGGCGCGCCCTCTCGACCTGGAACGGCTTCTGGAAATCGGTGTAGAAATTGCCGACGCCTTAGACGCAGCCCACGGCTGGGGTGTCATCCATCGTGACATCAAGAGCAGCAATATTTTCATCACCGCGCGGGGCCACGCCAAGATTCTTGATTTCGGACTTGCCAAGCTTCCGGACGAACCCGTGGACCGGGTGCCTGAGTCTCCGGATACGTCGGCCACGGTTCCGGTCGAGCACCTGACCAGTCCGGGCAGCACCGTGGGCACGGTGGCTTACATGTCACCAGAACAGATTCGAGGGCTGGCCCTCGATGGACGCACTGATCTGTTTTCCTTCGGCGTGGTGCTGTATGAGATGGCGACTGGCCTTCTGCCCTTTCGAGGCGAAACATCCGGTGTAATCTACAGCGCCATTTTGAATCGGGAGCCGGTTCCCGCATTCCGGCTGAATCCTGACCTCCCCCCGAGACTGGTAGAGATCATTGGCAAAGCCGTGGAAAAGGACCGCCGGTTACGCTACCAGCATGCTTCCGAGATTCGCGCGGACCTGCAACGCTTGCGACGTGACAGCGAATCAGGCCGCATTGCGATCGCGGATTCCGACTCGGCAGAACCGGCCGCAATTCCGGCTCACGCGCGCGAGTCTTCGGGGTCAACCCGAGCGAGTTCTGGCCGAAGAGTACTGGAGCCAGTCAAGGCGGAGCCTGCAGCACTGGAAGAGCCGGAGCGGGCACTTCCCCGCCGGCGGGCGGTTTGGAAATATGCGCTTCCAATAATCGTGCTGGCAGCAGTGATTGGCGCTGCCATCCATTTTTTGTGGAAGACGACTCGTCTCACCGAGAGGGACTCTATTGTTTTGGCTGATTTTGAAAATAATACGGGTGAGCCGGTTTTTGATCTAACGCTGAAGCAGGCCCTCTCAGCAGAACTGGAGCAGTCGCCGTTCCTCAACATTCTGTCCGACAGTGATGTGCGGGAAACGCTGGGCTACATGGGACGTCCGGCGGGCACTCCGCTGACGGGAGATGTCGCACGGGAAGTCTGCGAGCGTTCGGGTAGCAAGGCCGTGCTGGCCGGCTCGATTGCCAGCCTGGGCAGTCACTATGTGATCGGCGTGAGCGCGCGGGAGTGCAGCACGGGTGACTCTCTGGGCCACGAACAGGTAGAGGCCAGCACTCGTGAGCAGGTGCTGGCTTCGCTCGACAAGGCCGGCGCTCACCTGCGCGAGAAGCTGGGCGAATCCCTGGCTTCCATCGAACGTTACGCCGTACCTGTTACCAAGGCCACGACCGGTTCACTGGAAGCGCTGAAGGCCTTCAGTCTTGGCCAGCAGGCGCGCGAGCAGCAAGGAGAAGCCGCGGCCATTCCCCCGCTTAAGCGGGCTATCGAACTCGATCCTGATTTTGCTCTGGCCCATGCCATCTTGGGCGTGGTCTATGCCAATCTGAATCAGACGGACACGGCGGCAGAGTACACCGCTCGAGCTTACGCATTGCGTGACCGGGTGACCGAGCATGAGCGGTTCTATATCACCGCTTATTACCTGGGTTACGTAGTGGGCGACCTCGAACAGGAGATGCAAACGTACGAAACGTGGAAACAGGCTTATCCGCAGGACTACCTGCCTTATTACGATCTCGGCTACGACTACAACAGCCTGGGGCAATTCGAAAAAGCGGTGGAAGAGACACAGGCGGCTTCGCGACTGAAGCCGAACGATTCCGACATTTCCAACAACCTGGGCGTGATGTACACGTGCATGAACCGTCTGGATCAGGCGCGTGAAGTTTTGCAGGAGACCATCCGCAAGAAGCCCGACGACGCTATCCTGCACGGCAGCCTGTATACGCTGGCCTTCGTTCAAGGCGACAAGACCGAGATGGACCGCCAAGTGGCGTGGGGAGGAAGCCGGGTACCGGAGTCGGATTACATGCTGTCGCTGGAGGCCGACACGGAGGGCTACTTCGGCGAATTAGAAAACGCTCGCAATCTCTCGCGGCGCGCGATTGAAGCGGCTCGCCATAACAATGCCTCCGAAGAAGCGGCCCTGCGCGCCGCCAATGATGCGCTGCGCGAAGCTGAGTTCGGCAATGCCGCGGAGGCACGCAAGGACGTTGAAGAGGCTCTGGCGATTGATAGCGGGCGCTCCATTCAGACTATGGCCGCTCTGGCTCTCGCGCGCGCCGGCGACATCAAGCGGGCACAAGCGATCGCTGAAGACCTGGAAAAGAAATATCCCGGCCATACTTTCCTTCGCGTTTACTGGCTTCCCTCGATTCGAGCGGCCATCGAACTTCAGCGCGGCGATTCCGATGGCGCCATTCGCCTGCTGCAGCCTACCGTTCGTTATCAGCTCGGAATTCCCGCTCCTTTGCAAATTGGAACGCTCTATCCCGTTTATCTGCGTGGGCTGGGGTACCTGCAGAAACACGACCTGCATTCCGCGCGGACGGAATTCCAAAGCATGCTCGACCACAACGGAATTATCGCCAACTTCCCTACCGCTGCTCTCGCAGTCCTAGGCGTGGCGCGATCCCAGGCGCGGTCAGGCGACAGCCTGGGCGCCAAAGAAGCTTATGAGAGATTCTTTGCGATCTGGAAAAATGCCGACAGCGACATTCCTATACTGCGTGCGGCGAGAGCCGAGTACGCAAAGGTGAAGTGACGCGAGGGTTGCCTATTGGATTTCGACAGTCATTACCTTCATTTCGCCGTCCGACGACACGCGATAATTCACCGCCACTTTCTTGTGAGTCCAGCTGCAGGAAAAATTATCGGCGCCAATAACAATGGTGTGCTTGGTGTCTGCGACTTTCATCTTTAGCGCCTTGGCATCTGACAACACCGTAAGTATCGCGCCCGGCGCATTGGAGCAATCAACACTGAGTAGCTGTCCTTTTAGAAATTTGGGGGGTGTGGACGCCGGAATTTGATGCACCTCCGCAGAATGTTCTTTCGCTGCGATGGCAGGCGCGGTGTCAGGCTCAGGCGCGGCGGCTGGGACCAATCCGGTCGCCGGGTGTTCTGTCGCCTGCAGCACAACTTGCATTTTCTTGATTTGCTCGATACTGTCTCGCGCCCTCGCCGCCACCTCCGGATTGGGGCTGCTCGCCAGCGGGCCCAACACGGCGGTAGCCTCCTGGACCTTGCCCATGGCTACATACATCTGCGAGATATTGAAAAGATAATGCTCATTCCGAGGGCTCAACTCGATGGCTTTTTTCAGGGACGTGATCGCGTCTTCACGCTCCGCAGAGGCCATGTGCGCGTATGCCAGCAGGGCGTAAGAGTCAGCGAATTCAGGATCCAGGGCTATCGATTTCTCCAGGTCCTTTTTCATGCTGTTCAGCTTGTCGCGGTCCCGCGTCATGGAGTCGTCCTGATTGACCAGAAGGGCCGAGTAGTAATAAACGCGCGGATCTTTGGAATCGGCCTGCACGGCTCTCCGAAAATAATCGCCGGCATGCTCGAAATCATGCTTTCGCAAAGCAGCGTAGCCCAGTCCGCGGAGGGCAGCCGCATTGTTCGGGTCTGCGGCAATAATCTCCTCAAATTCATTCACGGCCTTCGCCTGGTAATCGAGCGAGTGCAGGTGGATATCAGCCAGGACAGCACGTGAATCGGCAGCACTCATGGGAGTGACGGCATAGGCATTGCTGACTATACCGGCAGGGGTAGGCAGCGCGAAGTAGCGATAGCGTCCACTGCTCACGTAATCCCGCAATACTTTGTCGAGTTGAGCGGGGCTCATGCCGAATGCTCTTTGCACCGCATCATCGATGGGCACATTCTGGTTGTCAGCCAGATCGAAATAGGTGCTTAGCTTGGAAAGCAGCTGGTTATCGTAGATGTAATGCACCACCATACTCGACTCAGCATAGAAGACGGTGCGATGATCGCCGCTCTCGTTATAAGTGCGCGAATTCTGGCGCACCCGGAACAGGTCGGTCACCTTCATCATGCCGTCCTGCTGGAGAATCACATAGGTATTATTGGGTACCTTGCCGACGCGTGCCTGCTTGTTGTCGACCTCGATGCTGGAGAAGTACTCAGCAAAGCCCTCTTCAAACCAGGGATCCATCTGGACAGCAATATTTCCCTGCATGAGCTGGTGAGCGTACTCGTGGAAGACGACGGTCCACGGATCCTCGACCGCGAGGTCAAGCATGATGAAGCTTCGGTCAGCGCCAGACTGGAATAATCCCGACACCTCTGTAGGTTTGCCCTTCCATAAGGGGGCGAACTGGCGCAGTTCCTTGGTGTTTCGGAAAGCCACAATCTGCAGGGGCACGGGAAGATTCACTTTGCCCTTCGCCATCAGGGTGCCGAATACGGCGCGCATCTGCTCGAAGCGCATGGCAGTTTCACGGCCGCGCTTTTCGCCACCGTCGGTGACTACCGAAAAATGGGGCGAGCGAATCTCGATCCACTGCGGCTCACCGGCGGAAGCAAGGCGAACAAAGTAGAGGAAAATAGCCAGGAATGCCAATAGATTCCGGCGCACGAACGAGTTAGACATATCCAGAGTTCCTCGGAACGCCGGTATAGTACACCAACTCTCGTCATTGTTCACTTGAATTAGCCAGCCAGCGAGAGTCTGGCCATCGCTCTCAAGAAACGTAAATCCGACCTAGGCAACTTAGGTAGATCGGTTCTCTGGGTTATTCTATGTTTTGGCTTGATGGTCTATTTAAACGACGAAATACTTAGCCGCGGGATGGTGAGCAACAATCGCGGAGGTCGACTGCTCGGGATCGAGCAAGAAGCCCGTTGTTAGTTTTACTCCAACGTTTTCTTCCGGATGTAGCAGGGCGAAGAGCTTCGTTTGATCCTCCAGATTCGGGCAGGCGGGATAGCCGAAAGAGTATCGAGATCCGCGATATTTCTGATGGAACAGGTCACGAATGTGCGGCGAATCGTCACTGGATATGCCCAGTTCTTCGCGCATTTTCTTGTGATGATATTCGGCGAGAGCTTCGGCAGTTTCCACGCTGAGACCGTGCAGATATAAGTAGCGCGTGTATTCGCCGCCTTCGAACAGCCGCTGAGTTTCCACGGAAGCTTTGGCCCCGATCGTGACTAAGGACAGGCCGAGCACATCCATCTTCCCTGACGTTTTGGGAGCGAAGAAGTCGGAGACCGACAGCTTGCGGCCTTCCCTCTGCCGGGGGAAGGTAAAGCGCAGCAATTCCCTCCTGTCGCCCGGGTCATAGACGATCAGGTCATTGCCTTCGCTTTGAGCCGGGAAATAGCCGTAGACGACTTTAGGTTCAAACAAGCCGCTGGCGACGATCTCCTTTTCCAGTTCCTTCTTAATGGGACGAAATTTCTGCTCCACCAGCCGGAGGTAGTCTTCCTGAGAAGCAGTTTTCAATTGCCATTGATTCTTGAACAGAGCGGTGTCGTTGATGTACTCGAAGATTTCGCGCAGATCGTAGTCCTTGCGCACGCGAACGCCCCAGAAGGGAGGCGTGGGAATATTGGGGGCATCACCCACTACCGGGCTGCGCTCGGCAAATACCGGACCTACTTCCTCGTCAACCGCGGCTGCTTTCGCGTATTCCTTGACCGTCTTGCCTTCCTGCAAGCGCGATTGGCGCTGGCCATCGCTAGAGGTCAGGTCTTCCATGATATGGAGACCGGAAAAGGCATCATCAGCGTAGAAGACGCCCTCCTGATACTCGCGCCGCAGATCGTCCTCAACGTACTTGCGAGTGAGAGCCGCGCCGCCACAGATCACCGGAAAGTCGAGTTGCTGCCGCTGCAGATCCTGCAGCACATATTTCATTTCCAGCGTGGACTTGACCAGCAGGCCGCTGAGCCCGATGGCATTGGCTCCGTGTTCCTGGGCGGCCTTGATGATGTTGTCGGCGGGCTGCTTAATTCCCAGGTTCACGACGCGGTAGCCGTTGTTGCTCAGGATGATGTCGACGAGGTTCTTGCCGATATCGTGCACATCACCCTTCACGGTGGCCAACACAATCGTTCCCTTCTGGGCGCCGGATTTTTTCTCCATCTTGGGCTCGAGATAAGCCACCGCCTGCTTCATCACACCGGCAGAATCCAGCACCGAGGGTAATTGCATTTTGCGCGCGCCAAACAGATCGCCGACCGTGCGCATCGCATCCAGCAGAATGGTGTTGATCAGGTCCAGAGGGGTGTACTGCTTTAACGCCACATCAAGTAATTCTTCAAGGCCGAGTTTCTGCGCCCCGTCACCCACCGCTTTCTCACCATTGATGATGGCGAACTTCAGCTTGTCTTCGACGGAGAGCGTATCCACGTGCGCGGTGGTGGAGGCCTGCGGCTTGCCTTTCATCCCGGCGAAGTGCTGCATGTAGCGCTGCAGCGGGTCGCCGTCGGATTGGTTCCGGAAAATAAGCTTGCGTGCCAGATCAACTTCTTCTTGAGGAATCTTGTACAAAGGGTAGATCTTGGTGTAGTTAACGATGGCCATATCCAGGCCATGATCAACCGCTTCGTGCATGAAGACGCTGTTGAGCACGCGGCGCGGATAGGCATCGAGGCCAAACGAAATATTACTCACACCCAGAATCGTCTTTACGTCCGGAAGCTCCTGCTTGATGCGGCGGATAGCATTCAGGGTCTCAATTCCCGCGGTGCGGTATTCTTCCTGGCCAGTGGAAATGGGCAAGGTCAGAGCATCGAAAATCAAATCGACAGGCCGAATGCCGTACTTCTCGGTCGCGAGTTTATAGATGCGCTCGGCGATCGCCACCTTCTTATCGGCGGTGAGAGCCATTCCCTCTTCGTCGATGGTCAACGCGATGACGGCAGCCCCAAACCGTTTTGCCATGGGCAGGACCAGGGAGGTACGCTTCTCACCGTCTTCCAGGTTGATGGAATTGATGATGGCCTTGCCGGGGATACGCTTGAGCGCCTCCTCGACGACGTCGGCTTCGGTTGAGTCCACCAGGATGGGCGCGGGGACACGCGTTGCGACCTTCTCCAGGATCGAGGTTATGTAGCCCTTCTCATCCTCGCCGACGATGGCGCAGCAAAGGTCGAGCATATGCGAGCCGTCGTTTACCAGCTTTTTCGCCAGCGCCAGGATCTCGTCATACTTTTTGCCGCGCACCAGATTGCGGAAATGCTCGACCCGCGTAGTCGTGTTCATTTCCTCCGCGACGATCAGCGGCTTGGGATCAAGATCGAGGGGAACGGAAGTATAGGCGCTGGATGCAGCAGCGACCGGCTTGACTTCCCTTTTCGCGGGCTCGACTCCAGAAACCGCATCTACCACCGCCTTGAGGTGTTCAGGTGTGGTGCCGCAGCAGCCCCCGACGATGCGGACGCCGTAGTCCTGTACAAAGTGCTTGTGATATTGCGCCAATTCTTCCGGGGTGAGGCGGTACACGGCGTGACCGCCAACATTCTGCGGAAGTCCCGCATTGGGCAGGACGGAAACGTGCTTGGTGGAATTGATACCCAGGTAACGAACCGCATCATTCATTTCCTTGGGGCCGGTGGCACAATTCATGCCAATCACATCAACGTCGAACGGCTCCAGCGCGGTCAGGGCAGCGCTGATTTCGGTGCCCAGAAGCATGGTTCCGGATTCCTGAAGTGTTACTTGAACCGTGACCGGGAGCCGTTTTCCGGCTTTCTGCATGGCCGAGAACACGCCGATGACAGCGATCTTCGCCTGCAGGAGATCTTGAGCGGTCTCCACCAGCAGGACATCCACCCCGCCCTCGATCAGTGCGAGAGCCTGCTCTTGGTAGGCGGCCTCCATGGCGTCAAAGCTGATGTGCCCGAGCGAGGGCAGCTTGGTGGTCGGGCCCATGGAACCGGCAACGAAGCGCGGTTTATCTTTAGTCGAAAATTGCTGCGCCACTTCGCGGGCTAACTTGGCGGCCGCGATATTGATCTCGGCTACCCGGTCTTGGAGGTCGAATTCGCCCAGAACAGTCCGGGTGCCGCCAAAGGTATTGGTCTCGACGATGTCGCAGCCGACTTTGAAAAAATCCGCATGAATGTCGCGAATGATGTCAGGCCGGCTGAGCACCAGCACTTCACTGCAATTCTCTTTGCCCCAGAAATCGTCGAGAGTGGGATTGCGTTTCTGGATGTTGGTGCCCATGGCGCCGTCGTAGATGACGACGCGTTCGGCAACGGTTTGGAGAAAAGAATTCATCAAGAAGCACTTAGCACTTGGCACTTAGCATTCAGCCACGGCGAGCCACAGCTCTATATTAAGCACTCTGGTTTCAGAAAATGCTCTGTTTTTATGTCCTTCGGCGCGGTATCGGTACTGATCCGTGAAAATTCGTGGCCGAACGAAACGCTTAAAACAAAGGCCGGCCTCAACGGGACCGGCGCAGATCGTGGCACCAATTGTTGAACTCTATTCTCCCGGGGTTGGTTCCGCCGGCGCCCCGCCCGCTACCTCAGCTCTGTTAAACACGGCGTTGGCACCAAGGTGTGCCGGCACCGGGGCCAGCATCTGCTCCTTGCGGTAGACCAGGCTGGTGGCATTGAAGGTGGCCAGTTCGAAGCCATGGCCGTGGGTAATGGCGTCGGTGGGACAAGCCTCAACGCAATATCCGCAGAATATACAGCGGTTGTAATCTATGTTGTAAACCTTGGCGTAGCGTTCCGCGCCACTGACGCGCTGTTCCGCGGTATTCTCGGCAGCTTCGATATAAATGCAATTCGACGGACAGGCGGCGGCACACAGGAAACAGGCGACACACTTCTCGAGGCCATTTTCATCGCGTTGCAGAACGTGAACACCCCGAAACCGTTCCTGCAGAACCGCACCCCTCAGTGGGCCGTCACCTTTGGGATAGTTCTCCACAATCGTGGGTTGAAACATCTCCCGAAAGGTAATCGACATTCCCTTCGCAATGGCCGCAATGTCTTTAATGATCGCCATGATTCGAATATCTAGTATACCGAATGCTGTCCCGTGAACGCAGGCGGCTGGATGACCAGAAAAAAAGGGCCGTCCGGCGGACGGCCCTTCATGGGTTGAGTTCTAGTTTCAGATTACGGCAATGCCAAAGCCCACACACTTCGCCCGTGAGTCGCGGCATAGAGCCGACGACCGCTGGACGAAATGCTAAGCCCGGCCACTTCGACGATCGGAAGCCCCGTCGGAACTTCCCAGGTCGTGGTACCGGCGGGCAGACGAGCTACGCCGAAATCCGTGGCTGCATACAGGTCCCCCGTCTTGTCATCGCGAACCAGGGACGTAACCGGGAGATCACCACCGCCGGAGATGCCGTTCGTGGGATCGATGTTGGTCCAGGTGGCCGTGCCGGCAACCGGATCATAGAGAACATCGAACACATGGCCCGGCGTGGTCGGCGTGGCGAAGTTGTATCCGGAATAGGAGATCCAGGCGTGGTTCGAGTTCGCCGGATCAACATAGATGCCGCTTACGAAACGGCCCGGAGAGGCTGCCGAAAGCCCATCGATGCGGGTGAACGATACCGAACCTTCCGGCGTGGCGTTGGCATTGTGCGAAATGAAAACGCGACCGGGGTTGGTGGCGGCCCACAGTGTGGACGAATCGCTGCTGGTGCGGGCCACTGCGATCACAGCCCCCCCGGCACGCGAACCGAACGCCGGGTCGGACAGAGGTGTGGTCCCGAGAGGAACCCAGTCACCGCAGTTAGGCTGGGCAAATGAGGTGGTGAACTCTGGGCAGTTGGCTTCCAGGTAGGCCTGGTTGCCGCCGTTGTCCAGAGTGCGCCAGACATGGTTCATGCCAAAGAAGCGGGTGCCGCTCACCACCGGATCCTGCAGGATGGCGCTGTAGAACGGAGCTGCTTCCCCGGAGTTGGCGAGTGGGCCAGAAACCACGACCCACGCCGTTTGCAGGCCATCGCGGAAATTCGAGTCGGTTGCCGAGCGGGTGAATTCGTTGAACATCACCCCTTGCGCGGCCGGATCGAAGCCCGACTGCCCGCCATCACCGTAGATCGTCTGGTACCAAGTACGCGAGGAGCCAACGTAATGCCAGGTACCGTTGTCTTGGGTTCCGCCCATTATTTCGCCTGTGGGATTAAGGGGGTTGATCGAAACACTCTGGAATTGCAGAGTGCTCAGATTCTTGTTGATGTTGTACAGTTTGCCGGGCACGGCCGACAGCAGGCGATGGCAGGTGGCCATGCTCGCAGTACCGATGGGGCGTGAATCGCACTGGCTGGAGGTATCCACAAAAGTGCCATCGGTTCGCACCACGCCGCCGTCGGATCCCATGAATACGATATTCGGATTGTTGGGATCGAAGACGATGGCGTGCATATCGGGATGCAGTTCTTGTGGCGAGGTCTCGGCGTCCCAGGTCAAATCAGTAAAGGTGCGGTTGTTGTTGGCGGGATCAGGATCACCCGCTGTGGTCGAGCGGACCACAGCGCGTCCGTTGGAACGCAGGCCGATTTCTGAGTAAGCGTACGAACCCAGCACAAAGACCTGGTCGGGATAGCCGGCGGGAGTAGCTATGGCATTGTCGTACCAGCACTGTCCTTCGCAATAGTCGAAGGTAGCGTAGCCGGGATTGCCGTTCGTAGGATCGGTGAGTCCAACGAAAGCGGGCGATGCAGCCGTGACGTCGTCGCTGCGAAAGACCTGGCTGAAGGTTGTGGCGCCTCCCGCGGCACCCACGGCGCCGTCACCCACGTACATGCGGGTCTTCCCGTTGGACAGAGTAGTCACCGCAAATTCGGAACGATCGGTGAAGGAGGGTGCGCCCGGGGATTGGGGAGCGAAAATCTGTGTCCAGGTTGTTCCCGCGTCGGTGCTGCGCCAGATTCCCTGCTGGAAGGCGGCAGCATAGAGCGTGCTGGAATTAGTGGGATCCAGCGCCACCTGGTTCACTCCACGTACGGTGCCGTTGCCATTCCATAAGAAGTTGAAAGTGTTTCCTCCGTCCGTGGAAACGTATAGCCCCAGAGCAGCTACAGGCGGTGGCGGATTGCTGGTAGCCCCACCGTTAACCGAGGTTACGCCGCGAATGGCGCGATCTACGCCGACGTAGATCGTGTTCGGAGATCCGGGTTTTGTGACGATGGAGCCGATCGCTCTCCCGTAAAAAGTCAAGCTCGATGACACAGAGCCGGGCAACACGCTCCAGGTGTTGCCGCCATCGGTGGACTTAAAGATGCCTGTTCCGGACTCCGAATCAGCCGACGCGTTAGGCTCGCCCGTGCCTGCGTAAATGGTGTTGCCGGACGAGTCATTCGGATCCACGTAGAGAACACCAATGGCATTGGAGGTAATTCCATTGGCGAGAAAGACCCAGGTCGGGGAGCCTGCCAGCGCGTTGTCGGTTCGCCATACTCCGCCGCCGGCCGCCCCAACCCACAGCCGACACTGATTGGGACTGCAGGTTGGCGCAATCGCCATCACGGTCACGCGCCCGGAGGCAATATATTGCGTGCCGTTGAAACTCAGAATGCCAGGCTGGATGGCGTAGGTAGGCCCGAGCAGATACCAGTTCAAAGCGTTGTGATTTCCGCTGTTGGACTTCAGCTTGTTGAAGGTAGTGGCCGCCGCCTGGGTGTAGGCGATAGGAATCTGCGTTAGAGGATAGGCGCGGTTTACGGCTTGCTCGACGGCGGGGTTGTTGTCAGGATCCCGGTCGGCTTCCTGTCCCCTGGTTGTGAATGTATCTTCCGAAGAAGAGGAAGTGGCATCGTGATCGCTGACTCTTCGGTCTTCCCGGTTAGCGTTTTCCAGGGCGGCGCGATAATTGGCCGCGCGGAAAGCGGGCCGCGACGAAATACCAGGAGCTACCACAAGTGCGGTAACGGCACACAGAAATAATGCCGCAAGGGCGCCTACGACAAGAAATCGTGTCACTGGTCTTGACATTGCAAGAACCTCCTTATTGACTCTTGGGTGCACTGCTTGCGTGATGGGAGACTAACGAGTTTCACTGCGCAATTAAGCATTGTCTAAACGAGGCATTTGGCAGGTTTGAATTAAGAACCTCAGAAACTTCTTAGCCGAACCGAGGCGAGAGCCTCGGAAAGGGTGTTCGACTGAGCGAGAGACAGAATACGCCGAAACAGGCGATTGTCAAGGCATTTGGAGGGGTTTGCTTTAAAATCTGATGGCGCGTTCGATACCAGACGGTACATTCCACCACGGCGACAATGGATAGCGTCAACGTCTATCTCAGTAAGTGGAACCGATTTCGGCAGATCACTATGTGGACCCAGCGCCCCCACCCAAATCGCAACTGCAGGGGTGAAGACGGTGGTCTCTCGCGACTGACGATGAAAGCGTCCGATCATTGCCGGGCTTGCAACGCGCTTCCTGGACTCCGAGCGAGTGTCCTTTAAGAACGCGACGATTCAAACGTCGCATAACCTGTGAACAGCTTCAGCAATTCCTCTTCTGTAACCAACGAATATATTGTCATGCCTGAATTTGTCTCGATGGTCGAGCACGGCCTGGAAGCAGACTGCTCTCCGATGCTTTTGCGTGTTTTGGAGAAGCTGTTTCTGGAGGGAATTTGCAAGCCAGCAGTTTCAGTCCGAGAAATACGAAAGGGGCGATTCGTTTCCGATTCGCCCCTGGCAAAAACTCACAGACTAGAGTGGCCGAACGTTCTCCGCTTGCCAGCCCTTGGGGCCCTTGGTGACGCTAAATTCGACGGTCTGGCCCTCTTGCAGGCTCTTGAACCCGCCTGCCTGGATAGCCGAAAAATGTACAAAAACATCTTCGCCATTCTGCCGACTGATGAAGCCGTAGCCTTTGGCGTCGTTGAACCACTTCACTGTTCCTTGTTCCATAGATGTACTGGTGTTCCTTTTCTGAATTTACGCTGGAGGGAGTCGGCAGAAAACTGCGCAGGTTGCTGGCTGTTGAGGCGAGAACTGCTGACGACCGATTCGGTCTAACGTACAGGCTACATCGTACTCTGCAGGCCAGAGTATAGCAAGTGAATTGGTGTTACTTTGCTTAACCCTCGTGTTTTCATGTAGCCATTCGGCCCCGCTGGACAATTAGGGTATTCGCGAAATTGAGAGTAGTATAGAAAGGGTAGGAGAATGGAGACGTGGTGCGACACCACGCACATGGCAAGATCTTGTTGCAGAGATTATCCACGAATGCGACCTGAGAGGATTACCGATCTGACAACCAAGCTAAACCACGGTCTTGCAGAAACCCACAGAAACCTTGGGGCGGCAGTGATCGAGAGCGGGAATTCTGCTTTGTAGCTTTACTCAACCCCTCTTAACCTCGAAGACACACCCGGCAGCTTGCGCCTTCGCGATTGAGAAGAAACTCAGAAGGCACGAGTCGTGTAGTTTTAGCTGCGCCAAGTGGAACTGATCCACGTGAACACTCGATCTGGGGTGGATTCCTGCCAATATCACGAACGTAGCTATAGAGCAGTTGAAGGGCCAGCCGACTGTTAATCGCGCGAGGGGCGGCCAAGGAGGCGAAGATGTCACGCAAGAACGGCGACAAATCGAGATTCAATCGCGAACGGAAACAGAAGATCGCGCGACGGCAGCGCAATCGTGAATTCCTCAAGAGCGTGGAACCGCAACCGAGGGCCGGGGTTGAGAAACCCCGCGAGAGGACTGCATGACAGCTCCCCTCTTAGGTCTCCCCGGCACTGGCGCCAGCGCCAGTTCCCAAAATGCTGACGCCAAGAAGAAGCGGGTTCTTCTGGTGGACAGTTGCCGAGCCAAACGCGACATCCGTGCCGAGACCATGCGCCGGCTCGGAGCGGAGGTTGATTGTGCCGCCGACATCAGCGAGGCCCGGGGCTGGTGGAAACCGGATCTCTATGATCTTGTGCTTCTTCATGTCGAAGATGAATTAGCACACCGGGACAAGTTCTGCGACGATGTTCGCAGCGCCGCGCCGGGACAGCAAATTGCCTTCCTGGTAGGCAAGCCCAAATATGTCGCTGGCCATCCTAATGGCCAGCGTGCGTCTGCGGCTGAGCAGGAAGATCCGGTCCTGGCGCCGCATTCGGCGACCATTGCGCCGCCCACATCAGCCGACGGCTCGCAACGGTGGGGCATTCTGGAGGCTTGCCGGCGGATCTCGGCCGTGCGCTCCGTGGCCGACGCGCGCACGCGGGCGATACGGGAGCGGCCGATGCCGCCGCGCGATTTGGAAACTGCGGCGCTTAAACGCTCACAGCCACTTCACTCTCAACTATTTGCTGAAATAGATGGAAAGGATAGGCAATGAAGAATCTGTACGTCGGCAATCTACCTCACAGCACAACCGAATCCCAGTTGCGCTCGGCTTTCGAGGCACATGGAGCCGTAGAAAAAGTGACGATCATCATGGATCGTGACACGGGCCGCTCCCGCGGTTTCGGGTTTGTGGAAATGACGAATGCCAGTGAGGCCGATAAGGCCATTTCCGCTTTGAACGGAACCGACTTCGGGGGTCGCACGCTAACCATCAACGAAGCCAAGCCAAAAACCGATCGGCCACGAGGCGGCGGGCAGCGGTTTGGCGGCGGCGGTGGACGCGACCGGGATGACTATCGCGGGCATGCGCGCCAGCCTCGCGAACCGCGCTGGTAACTGGGAACGGAAATTCTTCTGAAGGGGTGACGTGTGTCACACCACTGCATCCGTTGTGTATCCACTGCATAAATCTGGAGGACGCGTATGCCAAAAGGCCGCTCAACCTTTACGAAACGCCAGAAAGAACAAGCACGCCAGCAGAAGCAACGAGACAAGGCCATGCGGAGGAGCGAGCGCAAACAAGCCAAACCGCAGAGTCCGGCAGACGAGATGCGCGAATTGCACGAGCACGCTGCGGCGCAGGCAGCGCTGTTTGATGTCCCGGGGCATCAGGAATCAGTTGGCCGCGATGACGACCATTTCGAGGAGATGGAGCACTAGCTGGCAGAGTTGGGTTCCGAGTTTCCTACACCATGCATCGCATCTCGATCCACCAACGGTGACTCAAACCCAGGCTGACGATGGCGTCGATCACCCATCGCCGGCCAGGGAGCGAGTCGTTGTGCGGTTCCCACGAGACCTAACGAACACAGAAAGAAGATAATCAGTGATGAAGAACACGAAATTTCTCGTGAAAATCAATCGGACCGGCAGTCCGCGTCCGCAATATGTTCAGCGAGTTAACAACGCGGGTGTCGAGACTACATCCGACCGCAAGCGGGCGCTGATCATGGCGAAATTCACCGCGCAGGATGCCATGAAATCGCTCCAGAACGCCCGCTGCATGGCCGAACTGATCCCAATCCAGGTATCCGCCTAGCGCGAAGATCATTTACGCCTTGCCGGTGGCAGGGCACGGCGAGTGGCTTCCAGAGTTCTGATCAGGGATTGTTGGGGGAGCTTCTGGATAATCGGCTCGATCATCCATGCCATCCCGAAGGGCACGTCGCGGGTCAGTGAGAGCGCACGGCACTCCACGTAGACGCCCTCGTCCCGCTGCTCGAACCGCCAATACGAGTACAGCCGCCACAAAAACCCGTAACCCCTGTCTGGCGGGAGCACTTTTTCTTTGGCGGTCCCAGCGTCTTCGACCTCAGAAATTCGAGTCGTGCACGAGCGGCACAGCCAGCGCGTCCGGCTCACCGGGCGATAGTGCACCTCGTGCTCTGTATCCAGCACGACGGTGATGATTTTCTTTTTCAACAGTCGCAAAAAGATCTGGAAATCGTTTCCGTCGCGGGCCAGCAGTTTCGAGTCGACCACCTCGGGCGAGTAGATGCTCTTATGATTGTCATAGTCCTGAATCAGCGCCAATGTGTCATCCAGACACGTTGCAGAAATGAGCACCGATCCCACCCAATCATGGATCAATCCTCCGGGTACTTTGACTGGTCCTGAACCGGACCAGAATTGAGCCACCACTTCCCCACCCCGGATTCGCTGCCATCTTTTGGAGTCTTGCTCGGACCAAAGAAACAGGGCACTGCCGTGCAGTGCCCTATCCATGATCGTCTCGGCTTCGCGCACATACGCTGTGAAGTCGTCTAGAGTCTCAGCCCGCAACTCCACCGGTGGCGCAGTTTTCGGCATGCCTGCGATTGTCTCGCATTTTGCCTAAACAAACACTTCGCCGGGCAGGGCGGTCAAGGTTCGGCTGGCGAGCGTATTTTGCACGACTCGCTGCGGCCGGTTGGACGACTCCAACTGCTTGCGCTCGATGCGGAGTTGCAGCGTCCGCTCGATGCTTCTCAGGTCCGCCAGATCTGCGGCAGTCACGATGGTCGAGGCCCGCCCCTGACAGCCCGCCCGCCCTGTACGTCCGACGCGATGGATAAAATCCTCCGCGATTTTGGGCAGATCGTAGTTGATGACGTGAGCCACGTCGTCCACATGCAAGCCGCGTGCAGCGATATCGGTGGCCACCAGGACCTGATAACGGCCTTCCTGGAATCCACTCAGGGCGCTGTTGCGCTGGGACTGCGAGCGGTCACCATGAATCATGGCGGCATTGAAGCCGTCGCGCAGCAACTCTTTCGCGAGGCGTTCGGTACCGCGTTTGGTCCGAGTGAAGATCAGGGTCTGGCCTTCCTGGTCATAAAGGAGTTGCCGGAGGATATCCAGCTTCTCGTTGGGACGGACTTCATAGGCAGTAAGTTGAACGCTGGTTGCCGGCTTCAGCACCGAGCCCAGCGCGATGCGAATGGGCTGACGCATGTAGTCATTGACGAGCCGCGCCACGGATTGCTCCATGGTGGCCGAGAAACACAGCGTCTGCCGCTGGCTGGGCAATAGGCCAAGAATGCGCTGGATTGCCGGCAGGAAGCCCATGTCGAGCATGCGGTCAGCTTCGTCGAGGACGAGGATTTCAATCCCGCGCAAGTCCACCAGTCGCCGATCAATAAAGTCCTGCAGGCGTCCGGGAGTCGCAATGATCAGACCCGAGCCCCGGCGCACAGCTTGAATCTGAGTCTTCTCCGAGAGACCACCGACGATCAATGCCGCTTTCGCTAGCTGTCTGTTGCGGAGTTGCTCATATTGCGCGTGTACTTGCATCGCGAGTTCGCGCGTTGGCAGCAACACCAGCGCGCTCGGTTGCCGCGATCCTTTCCGGTTCAGCAATTCGATTACGGGAATGAGAAACGCAAGCGTCTTGCCGGTCCCGGTCTGGGCCGTGCCAATCACGTCTTTGCCTTCCAAAGCAGGCGTGATCGCGCGCTCCTGGATAGGCGTTAGTTGAGTAAATTGAGCTGCCGCCAGCTTCTCCTGCAAGGTAGAAGACAGGGGCAGTTCCGTAAAGTTCATCATTTAAGTTTTTTATCTTTCTGGAGGGGCCTGGTGTCACACACTCAGACACAAGTCACTAGCGTCCACGCCGCTCGCACAATCTTAGTTTTACGCTGAATTAAACGGCGGGCAGGAAAGGCGGAGATGGATCTGGTCGCGAGGACCACCGCGTCACGAGCAAACCGTGGCAATAGCGTCGATTTAGTATAGCACAAAGCAGATTTACAGGCCGGATATGATGATTCATTGGCCGCGCTTCCCTTCCGTTGCTGGGCTGGGTGCGAGGTCGAACCGTTCCCCTCTGTGATCTAGAACTCCAAGTGCAGCGCCATCTGGAGAAAGCGCGGGCTGCCGATGCTGTGTTGCAGCGTTCCCAAGTTTCCCGACGGCGGGAACGCATATCCGAAGGGCCCATTGCAGGAAGGATCACCCGACGGCGGATAGCAAAAACCAGGATTAAATCTGACGTCATTGCTCGGGATGTCAAAGCTGGGATGGTTGAATATGTTGAACGCCGTCAGGTCATAGCGCAGCGAATAACGTTCGTGCAGCTTGAAGTTTTTCGATAAACCGAAATCGAAGCGCGCCTGGAAGGAACCACGGAAGATGTTACGTCCTCCGTTGGCATAACCGTTCTCGAAATTATCGCAAGCGCCGGTGCCTGGATCACACGGTGGTACGCCGTTGGTACCTGGAGCGTAGGGTGCGGGTACACCAAAAGCAGCGGCATTCAGCACCGGCTTGTTCGCGTTCACTCCGGTTGTGCCCTGCAGGATTGGGTTAGTGGCGGTTGCCCCGAATCCTCCCACCGGAACGATCGGATTGGTAATGAAGTCCTGCCCGTCGCCCCAGTAAATACTGGCAGCGCCGCCGCTGAAATCAATCACGCTGTAGGGCTGACCGCTCTGCAAAACGACAACCCCATTGAGTCCCCATCCATTCACGATCTGTCCTGCCCATCCCTTCACCGCAGAGAATGAAGGCAATTCATAGTGATAGTGGACGGTAAACACGTGCGTACGATCGAAATCGGAGTTCCCATAGGAAGAGCGAGGATTGTTTGGATCGTTGCCGTTGTAGAACAAGCCCAGGCCACTTTGCTCGTCCAGAGTATGAGAGTACGTGTAGGAGCCGCTAACCTGTAAACCACGACTCATGCGCTTGGTCACACCAACCTGCAGCGCCTGATAATTGGATATGCCAACTGTCCGGTTAAAGTCGGAGTTCGGGTCATATCCGAGATAGGGCGCGCGCAGCGCCACATTTCCGGCACAAAATCCAACCACAAACGTGCACACCGATTCCGCGTTCACGCCGGGAACCTGAGTGCCGTACGAATAGTTCTGCTGGAAAGGGCCTCCGGCCAGAATCGGGCTTTGCGGAGTGGCGATGCGCGCCTGGTTAAAGGGCAGAGGCACGGTTTCGTGGACTCCGTGATTGCCAACGTAGCCCAGGGTGAACACCAGCGTATTCACCGGTTGCCATTGCAGGTCCAGAGTCCAGTTCTCTGAATAAGGCAAAGTATTTCTAGGATCGTATCCACCGAAAAACAGAGGACTGCAACCACTCTCGCCTATGGAGTTGCAGTAGGGCGTTTGCTGATTGATCAGTTGATTCGCGTTCGGAACCAGAGCCCTGACGGAAGAGAGATTCGACGGAGGCGGAGGAGGCGGCGCCGTACCGAAGGGGACGCCGAAGGTTGCATTGGGGACAGCAAAGAATGGCACAACGAAAGGCTCCTCGACGGTGACACCGAACGGGCCGCTGATGCCGCCACCCGCCGGAGGAGACAACTCGGCAAAGTATTCGCCGCGATCGTAGTACATCCCGAATCCGGCGCGCACCACGATGTTCCTCACAAAGGACGGGCTATAGACGACGCCAATACGGGGAGCAAAGCCCCACTGCCGTCCCGTCAGTGTGGAGTTGCTCACTCCTTTGCTACCGAAAGCACTGTTGTTGCCGGCAACTACCAACCCAATATTTGTTATCTGATCGGCCGCAACGTTATACGAGTAATCCTGAGCATAGAAGTTGGTAAGCAGCCCGTTCTTCTCGTAGAGAGGGCCGTCCCAATCCCATCTCACGCCAACATTGACCATTAAATTTGGTTTGATTCGGATATTATCCTGCGCAAAAAGTCCGGCTTGCTTACTGCGGTAGTGGCGATTGCTGGCGCCATTGAGAATTTCGGAGGCATCCTGATTGCCGCAGGACACGGTGTTCGGTCCGCATAGCTGCCCAGTCAGGAACCCGGGGAAATCATTGAAGGTCAAACGTGCGACCTCGTTATTCCGGTTGATGACGTTCAGTTGGGTGTAATCGAAATTGAATCCCGTCGCGATGTTATGCCGGCCATGTACCCACCTGAGATTGCTGGCCCAAGCGAAATTGTTTTGAAAGATGCCGGCGTTCGCGAAATTGTCCGTCGGGCCAATCGACAACGTGTTCACGAAAAGGTTGTCGGCGTTCCTGATGTTGATGGTGGGAAAAAGATTAAGCCCGAGCAGGCTCATGCCCACATCGGACGGTTTGAGCGCCTGGCCCGTGGTGGAAAATGCTTTTTCTCGAATGAAGCCAAAGCGCTGCTCCCACGTCAGATTCGGGGTTAGCGCCGTCGTGTTATCGAGCGAAATAGTCTGGCTGCCCGCATCCATGGTCTGCGGGAAGCCCACTAACTGGCTCTCTGCGAAAGGGGTGGTGTTGGGATCGCGCTGATAATAGTACTTAACTGCCAGGCGATCCTTTGCGCCAAAGTTGTAATCGACGTTCGCGTTTACCTGGTCAGCGCTGAAACGTGAGTTTGGCCCTTGGACAGCCGCGTCGAAACCCTGGGTCTGCAAATTAGCCAGCTGGCTACCGGTAGCCGCGTTTGGGATCAAGAAGCTTCCGTCCGGCGCCTTAGCCGTCATAAGCGCAAGAGCCTGCGGCGCGATTTGACCGGGTTGAATGCTGGAGCCGAACTCGCTATTAGCGAGATTTGCGAGGGCCTGCGCACTACGATCGCTGGTCAGCCCCGGGGGAACCGACACCAGAGAGGTCGCCAGCAATTGATCGCTGACGCGCTGGCCCTGGTAAGAACCGAAAAAGAATAGTTTGTCTTTCTTGATCGGACCGCCCACGTAACCGCCGAACACGTTGCGATGCATATTCGGCCGCTGCAACTGGTTATGGTTAAAGAACCACTGGTTGGCGTTCCAGCCGGTTTGCTGGTGATACTCGTAGGCGCCGCCGTGCAACTGATTGGTGCCCGACTTGGTGGTCAGTTCGATATGTGCGCCGCTATTGGATCCCTGCGACGCATCGTACATCGCCGAACTGACGTGCATCTCCTGGACTGTTTCCGGCGGCGGCGACGGGAGTGCCTGGCCAATCGCGCCATACACCGACGTGCTGGTCACAATCTCGCCGCTAGGATTGTTGCCGTTCCCGTTCTCGCCGATGTTTACGGCAACCCGGCTCGAAGTGACCTGGCTCGTGGATTTGCCGTTAAAAATGTTGTTGGCATTAACGCCGTTGAAACTGAAACTGTTGCTGGTGTCACGCTGGCCATTGGCCCAGATGGCCTGATTACCCAGACCGGCATTAGTTCCCGCCGTGTTCAACAAGTCAGCATTCACCCCCGGACTCAGAATTGCGAGCTGGGTAAAACTGCCGGTTCCGAGCGGTACATTTTCGATCTGCTGATCGCTAAGCGTGTAACCGGTGGTGGTGTCGGTCTCGTTGAGGAGCGGGGTTGCGTTCACGGTGACAGACTCGGCTTGGGCTCCCGGATGAAGCCTGGCATTCACGGTGGTGGTCCGGTTGCTTTGCACCAGGATCTGCGGGAAGACCACCTCACCGAATCCTTCTTTATTGAACTTCACTTCATAGGTCCCAATAGGAAGGTCGGCGGCGTTATAGGAACCGTCGTTTCGTGTCGCTGCCGTGATGGCAAGATTCGTGGAGACATTCCGAATCCTCACAGCGGCGCCGGGAACAACCGCGCCGCTGATATCCGTAACCGTGCCGGTCACCGCCCCTAGCGTTTGTTGTGCTACAGACGGCTGTGAACCGGCTATGACGACTAATACTGTGAACAAGCAGCAGAAAAGGCGGAAATCAGGAGCTGAAAATCGAGACGAAGACATAGTCCAACCACCCTCGGAAGTGAGTTGAATAGGGCAGAAGTTTTATCACAAATTTGACCGATTCTCACATTAAATACGTTTAACAATTGCCGTGACAAAATCCGGTTTGTCCCTTGCGCACCGCAAGACGAGTTTGCCTTGACGGTTAATTTCTGATCGAGGCTCTGCCCCGGAGTCGGCGATAGCCAGCTGCGGAGTCTGGCTATCGCCGTTTAGCTGCCTCGCCTCCCGTCTAACCGCACCACCAGCTACAATCATTGGCGATGAGCGAACGCCTTAAAGGAAAGATTGGGATCGTCACCGGTGCGGGTAGCGGGATCGGACGCGCCTGCGCTATCGCCCTTGCGAAAGAGGGAGCGCAGGTAGCGCTTGTGGGCAGGCGAAAAGAGCGGATTGAATCGGTCGCTCACGAAATTGGCAAGCGTGCGTTTCCTATTCCGGGCGATGTCACCAAAACGAATGAGATTAATCGCGTGCTGGATCAGACCGTCAGCCGGTTCGGGCCACTGAACTTCTTGCTGAACAATGCCGGGATCCTGCAGATTGGGACTGCCGAGCAGATCAGCGAAGCGCAGTGGGATCGCGTCTTCAATGTGAACGTACGGGCAGTCTGGCTGTTCTCGCGCGCCGCCTTGCCGCACATGAGAAGTGCCGGCGGTGGTTCGATCGTTAACGTCGCCTCCACCCTCGGCATTGTCGGCGCTCGCAACCGGGCTGCCTACGCGGCTTCCAAGGGCGCCGTAGTTCTCCTCACCAAGAGTATGGCCGTCGATCACGGCCATGAAAGCATTCGGGTCAACGCAATCTGCCCATCATTCGTGGAGAGTGAACTGACTGCGGCGGTCATGGCGCAGGCCGGCGATGCAGTCGCGGCTCGGCGCGAAAGAACCGCTGCCCATCCTATCGGTAGGCTCGGTCAGCCCGAGGATGTTGCCGGTTTAGCGGTGTACCTGGTGAGCGACGAATCGTCCTGGGTGACGGGCGCTGTGTTGCCTGTAGATGGCGGCTATCTCGCGGTGTAGGCGGAAGCTTGGTGAATCGCTTGCGGTACAGCAGAGGATCATGCGCCACACCGCCATCAGAACCGCAATGCAGTGGCGAAATTCAGGATAGTGGGATCAATCAAGCACGGGAAAAGATTAGTGGACTTGTATTGAGTGCCGACGCAACCAGCACGCAGGAATTCGTAACCTACTAAAAAAATGGCTCCTCAGGTAGGACTCGAACCTACAACCCTCCGGTTAACAGCCGGATGCTCTGCCATTGAGCTACTGAGGAGTGTTGCGGAAACGCCGCGAGGCGCCTGCTCGACCCTCATCATACCATCCTTGCGGCGAAGGGAAAAGTTCGCCTCCGTCCGGCGGAAGTCATTTTCTTTTCAGGCCATTCCATCTTGACCCTACTCGCCCTCAATTCCCGAGTGCAGTACTCCCTGCTTGAACTCAGCCCGCTCAACGGGTGACTGGCGGGTCGTCGGCCACTCTAAACATCTGATTCACGATGCGCAGGAGCGCGGTTTGACCGCCGTCGCGCAACAATGCTATAAAAATCTGTTTTGTGCCGTGAGACGTAGTCTGGACCTAGGTCCGACGACAGCTTCCGAGCGCAAACCATCCGACGCGGCCAAGCTCAGCACTCCTGTCAAGTCTTGCGGTGGAAGCGTGGTCGGAAGTCCAGGGGATTGGGTTCCCGGTACTCGGCGACGAGCGCCCGGCCTGACCCGATTCCTGGAGGGCGTACCTCAGACACGTATTTACCCAGATAAGAGACCACTTGGAGGATCTTGTATGCGCACGTGGTTCGCAATTCTTGCGTCCCGAGGCAGCCGTTTGATGAAAACCAGCTCCGCCCTGGCCGGGATTCTGGCCTTAGGCGCGGTCGCCGCCTTAGCCCAAACTGGAGGGGAAACCGGAGGCGAGGCTGGTCTCAAGGTTCCCGATCTGTCGACGGTTCAGTTCTTCAATAACCAGATCGACGGCCACAGATTATTGTTATTTGGCATTCTTTTTTGCATTTTCGGTCTGCTGTTCGGGTTGGTGATCTACACGAAACTGAAGAACCTCCCGGTCCATCGCGCTATGCGGGAGATCTCGGAACTCATCTACGAGACCTGCAAGACCTACCTGATAACACAGGGCAAGTTCCTGATGCTGCTCTGGGTCTTTATCGCCGTCATTATTATTTTGTACTTCGGCGTGCTTGCGCCCGTGCCGGGGAAATCGGTGGCGGTGACGCTGCCCATCATACTTGCCTTCAGCATCGTGGGTATCGCCGGCAGCTACGGTGTGGCGTGGTTCGGCATCCGGGTTAATACCTTTGCCAACTCGCGAACCGCTTTCGCTGGACTGCGGGGCAAGCCCTATTCCATTTACCAGATTCCGCTTGAAGCCGGCATGAGCATCGGCATGATGCTGATCAGCGTCGAGCTGCTGATGATGCTCATCATTCTTCTGTTCATTCCCGGGGATTACGCCGGGCCCTGTTTCATCGGATTCGCAATCGGCGAGTCGCTGGGCGCGGCCGCGCTTCGTATTGCCGGTGGCATTTTCACCAAGATCGCCGACATCGGCTCTGATCTGATGAAGATCGTCTTCAAGATTAAAGAAGATGATGCGCGCAACCCCGGGGTGATCGCCGACTGCACAGGCGATAACGCGGGTGACTCGGTTGGCCCCAGCGCCGACGGTTTCGAGACATATGGCGTCACCGGCGTCGCTCTGATCACCTTCATTCTGCTTGCTATCAAGAGCCCTACCGTGCAGGTACAGTTGCTGGTATGGATTTTCGTGATGCGCATCATCATGCTCGTTGCCAGCGCGGCCGCTTATTTCATCAACGGCGCCATTGCGAAAGCGCGCTACGGCAACGCTGACCAGATGAACTTCGAGGCGCCGCTTACTTCTCTGGTCTGGATCACTTCCGTGGTATCGATCGTTTTCACCTTCATTGTTTCCTGGGCGGTCATTCCTGACCTGGGGGGCGATAACACGCAATGGTGGAAGCTGGCAACCATCATTTCTTGCGGAACCTTGGCAGGCGCGGTCATTCCGGAACTGGTGAAGGTGTTTACTTCCACCGAGTCGCGCCATGTGAAGGAAGTAGTAACCTCGGCGCAGGAAGGCGGGGCGTCGCTGGATATTCTCTCGGGCTTCGTGGCTGGTAACTTCTCCGCTTACTACCTGGGATTGGCGATGGTGGCCCTGATGTCGATCGGGTATTTCATGAGTACCATGGGTTTGGGTGCGCTGATGATTGCTGCACCTGTGTTCGCATTCGGCCTGGTGGCTTTTGGCTTCCTGGGCATGGGACCGGTGACCATAGCAGTGGATTCCTACGGACCTGTCACCGATAACGCTCAGTCGGTTTATGAATTGTCGCTGATCGAGCAGGTGCCCAATGTCCAGCAGGAAATCAAGCGTGACTTCAAGATTGACGTGAAATTCGAACTCGCCAAAGACTTGCTGGAAGCGAATGACGGCGCCGGCAATACCTTCAAGGCTACGGCGAAGCCGGTGCTGATCGGAACGGCGGTGGTGGGCGCCACCACCATGATTTTCTCCATCATCATGGCGTTGACCAACGGGCTGACGGCGAATGTGGGTAAGCTTTCGCTGTTGCATGCACCTTTTGTGCTCGGCTTAATCACCGGCGGAGCCATGATTTACTGGTTCACGGGGGCCTCAACACAGGCGGTTAGTACCGGTGCGTATCGCGCGGTCGAATTCATCAAGGCCAACATCAAGCTGGAAGGCGTGGAAAAAGCTTCGGTCGCCGACAGCAAGAAAGTGGTGGCGATCTGCACTCGATACGCGCAAAAGGGCATGCTAAACATTTTTATTGCGGTGTTCTTCGCGACTTTGGCGTTCGCGTTCATCGAGCCGTTTTTCTTTATCGGCTATCTGATCTCGATCGCCATCTTCGGGTTATACCAGGCAATTTTCATGGCTGATGCGGGTGGCGCCTGGGATAACGCCAAGAAGATCGTCGAAGTAGAACTCAAGCAGAAAGGTACGGAACTGCATGCCGCGACCGTCGTGGGCGACACCGTGGGAGATCCCTTCAAGGACACGTCTTCCGTGGCTTTGAACCCCATCATCAAATTCACGACTCTGTTTGGTTTGCTGGCGGTGGAACTCGCAGTCAGCGTGACAGAGAAGACGCCCGCGCTGAGCCACATTCTGGCAGCAATTTTCTTCCTGATCTCCTGGGTCTTCGTTTATCGCTCTTTCTACTCGATGCGGATCGGGGGAGCGCAGGAAGCGGAAGCCGCGCGGGCAGCGGCGAAATAAGCGAGACCGAGACGACATATCCAACGAGGGATCTTGGTTTCATTGCGCCAAACACAAGGTCCCTCGACTCGCTCGGGATGACAGCTTTGGGAATGGGGTAGGTTACTCGGCTATCGATTCCCTACCCGCCCGGCTTCCGGGATCGCAGTCTGGGTCATCAACTCCTGCAAGGCTCTCTGAACTTTCTTCCAGTCGCGATTCTTGATTGAGCCGTTGGCCGGAATGCCTTGGCTGAAATAGGCGAGGACGTCTGCTTTTACGACCGGGTTCAGGTGTCGGAAGTGGTCTTTCTTCATTCCCTCCACCAGCGCCACATAACTTCGGTCGCATAATGCGTATTCCCCCGCATGGGTGAGGCGACCGGTATCGAAATTCCGGTTGGGGAGGTTCAGGCTGCCGTCCCTCACCTGCTGCAGGAACTGGTGATATTCGTCCATCGCCTTGTCCATGCTGCGGAAGTAATCGTCTTCCGCCTGCGGCGTCGGATTGCGGTAACCCAGAATTCTGGCCGGTCCGAACGGAAGCAATTTGATTAGAAACCCCAAGATTCGCGCAAAAAATCCGGGGCGGCGGTACTGATTCCCAAACTCCCGCTCGTAGTCGGCGCGAGACAGATGATAGACGAACTCACTCTTGGCGGCGTTTTCCTTTTCGTGCGTCACCTCTGGACGGTGGGTGGCCAGCGCGACTTGGGTCATCTCCGGAATAACTTTAGCGACCGCGAAACGGAATGTCTCCAGTGTCAAATCGTCGTAGTGAAGCAGCATGTCCATTGGAATCCCGTAAGTGTCCTGAAAGGCGCGCTCTAAGAGATCCTCCGAGACGTCAAAGCCAATGAAATGATGGTATTGCTGGGCGTTGTATCGATGCTGGGCAACTTCCAGGACGTCGAAACTGAACTCCGTGCGCAGGTGAGCTACGTGATCATCCTCGTAGGTGACCCAGTCCCCATATTTCTCGCGTGTTTTGGGGTAAAGAATGGGCACGGACATATTCACGGCGACATGCCCCAAAGTGTCGGCTGCGTAATGGCTGAGTGCCCCCAACGCGAAGGCGTATTCATTGAGGTCACGTGCGTCACGAATCATCCAGGAAACAAAGTCGCCCGTCCTCACGTAGTGGAGAAAATTAGTGAAGAGCTGGTTCCCTAGCGGGTAATAGCCGACATCTTGAATGACCGATCCGCCGTAGGCAAAGGAATGAGCTCTTTTCAACTGCTCGTCGGTGGCTCCCGGGAAGCGTGCCAGGAGCATAGGGCGGAGGTCCGAATCCCAGGCGACGTCGATCAGTTCTTCATGGGAAAGAACAGAAACGGCCGCGAGCGGCTCGCAGACTAGCACCATGACTGCCAGCACAACCGTCAGCCTCGAAGTCATTGTGTGACTCAGATGCAGGATGTAGGCGATCGGTCACATAAGATAAACCAAGGTCCCCGCCCAGGCGAGCGTTCCTACGTGCTGGTGGCAGGTTCAGATGCGGCCTTGGCTGGAGTCAAAACGGTAGAACCATACTCGCCCTGCGCCAATCAGGTTGGCATCGTCCCCCAGCGAGGCAAGTGCCAGTTCAGTTTTGTCGGCGGGCACGAACCGGCAGCTTTTTGCGATGGTCTTGCGAATGGTCGGAAGAAACAGATCGGCGCTCTTCATTAGGCTGCCGCTGAGGGCGATGGCATCGGGCACGAAAATCGTTACCAGATTGGCGATTCCAACGCCCAGGTAGAGCGCTTCACGCTCGACGGCGCGGCGAGCCAGTTCGTCCCCCGCTTTTGCCAGAGCGCACACATTCCTGGCACTCATGTCAGAAAGGTGTGGGTAGTCGGCGGGAGCGTTGCTGCGCATCCACGCGGTCATTGCGGGCCCGGCGGCGAGCGATTCCCAGCAGCCATGAAATCCGCAATCGCACGAAGGCCCCGAGGGATCGATTACATAGTGTCCGATCTCGGGATGGGCCTGACCTGCGCCACGATAAATTTTTCCATCGAGAACGATTCCGGCCCCAATTCCCGTCCCTATGGTGATGTAAAGGAACCGCGCTTTTTGACGACCGGCGCCCCATCCCGCCTCGGCCAAGGCAGCTGCGTCGCCATCGTTCTCAATCGCAACCGGGACGTGAAAAACTTTTTCGAGATCTTGAACCAGATTCTCGCCTCGCCAGTGAGGAAAGAAAGCGACATTGGTGAATTCGCCCGTAAACGGATTGAGCGGACCGGTGGACCCGATACCTATGCCGGCGATATCGGTCCCGGTACGGCGCACAGCCTCTTGCAACATGTTGACACTGCACTCGAGCGCACTCGCATAGGGCCAGTTGGTTTCAACCGGCGCCTCCAGGCGGCACAATAGGCGGCCGTTCTCGTCGATAATCCCCACGGCCAGTTTGGTGCCGCCGATGTCAACCGCTCCGACTGTTGTCATCCGCAGATCAGTGTAGCGGAATTAGCGTGAGGTTGGTTCACCGCTGCCCTGAGCACAAGGCGCGCATCATTTTTATTACCCACCCGCAATTGCGCCAATGACGAGAAACGGTTCTTTGCCGGTGGCAACCGCCTCGGGCAAGAGAGCGTCCGGCGACTCGTGCGACAGGTCTTCCTCGCAGGCAAAGAAACGCAGAAACGGGCGGCGCTGCAGGGTCGTGTGATCACGAATGGTTCCCTGCAGCATGGGATAGCGCGCCTCGAGAGCATCCAGCACTGTGCGCTGTGTTACCGGACCATCGACGTTGAGTTGCACCTCAAAGCCCACGTGCGCCAGGGTTCGCAGGTGCGCCGGAAGCACTACGCGGATCATGGCAGCGTCTGCACTTCCACGGAAAGGACGGCCGGAAGATCCCTGACGATGGCACTCCAGCTATCGCCGGCATCCGCGGAGGCGTACACCTGGCCTCCCGTGGTGCCGAAATAGATGCCGCACTTGTCGAGCGAATCCACTGCCATGGCATCACGCAGAACATTCACGTAACAGTTGCTCTGAGGCAATCCCTTGGTGAGAGGCTCCCACTCGTTGCCACCCGTCCGGCTTCTGTAGACGCGTAATTTTCCCTCCGGCGGAAAATGCTCGCCGTCACTCTTGATGGGAACGACATAGACCGTTTCCGGCTCATGGGCATGCACGTCAATAACGAAGCCGAAGTCGGTAGGCAAGTTGCCGCTGACCTCCTTCCAGGAATCACCAGCATCGTCGCTGCGCATAACATCCCAGTGTTTCTGCATGAACAGAACGCCGGGACGCTTGGGACTCATAGCAATGTGGTGGACACAATGGCCGATCTCGGCATTCGGGTCGGGAATATATTGTGAGCGCAGGCCGCGGTTGATGGGCTTCCAGGTCTGACCGCCATCATCGGTTCGAAAAGCTCCCGCCGCCGAGATGGCAATGTAAATCCGCCCGGGATCTTTTGGATCCAGAATGATGGTGTGCAGGCACATACCGCCGGCACCCGGTTGCCAATTGGGACCGGTGCCGTGGCCGCGTAATCCGGGCAGTTCATGCCAATTCTTTCCGCCATCGGTGGTGCGGAAGATGGCGGCATCCTCGACTCCGGCATAAACCGTTTCAGGATCTTTGAGCGACGGCTCCAGATGCCAAACTCGCTTGAACTCCCAGGGATGCTGAGTGCCGTCATACCACTGGTGAGTGGTAAGGGGCTTGGCAGCGGCGTCGTAAACAAACTTATTGGGAGCTGGCTTCGGTACGCCAGCGGAAGCGGGGGCCGGTTCGCCAGCTGGCACTCCGGGCTGCTGCCAGGTTTTGCCGCCATCATCGGAACTTTGAATGATCTGTCCGAACCAGCCACTGGTCTGCGATGCATAAATGCGATTCGGGTCAGAGGGCGATCCTTTCACGTGATAAATCTCCCAGCCGCCAAAATGCGGGCCGCTAACCTCCCATTTTTCGCGCTTGCCGTCAGAATTGAGGATGAATGCCCCCTTGCGGGTACCCACCAGCACGCGTACTTTGCTCATTTCACTCCTTCCCTGCTATTGGACTTCCGCTGACAGACTTTTCAAGAGTTAATGGTTATGCACGTTCCAAGGTTGCGATGTCAAGCTTGTCCATCTTGAGCATCGCCTGCATGACTCGATTCGCCTTGTCGCGATCGGGATTACTCATAAGCCTGCCCAACGCTGTAGGCACGATCTGCCATGACAGCCCGTACTTGTCCTGTAGCCAGCCACAACGGTCTTTTCGCCCACCTTGGGACAGCTTTTCCCAGAGTTCATCCACTTCCTGTTGCGTGTCACAGTTCACCATCATGGAAATCGCAGGCGTAAATTTAAAGTGTGGGCCCCCGTTCAGGGCCGTGAATTCCAGCCCCTCCAATTGGAAGGAGATCACCATAACGCTGCCCTTCGGGCCGGGCCCGGCATCGCCATACCGGCTCACTTTTCCGATTTTCGAATTCTTGAAAATCGAAACGTAAAAGTTTGCCGCCTCTTCCGCCTGAGTGTCGAACCATAGGAATGGGGTGATCTTCTGCTTGTAGCCTGGTTGCGTGTTTTCAGTTTGTTGGGGCTGTGTTATGACCTGCATCGCTTCTCTCCTCTCAGTTGGTCTCGATTGGCGTGGGTTGGCTATGCGGCGCTCTCGCAATTGATCATCCAAGGCGTGCCGAAACGGTCGGTCACCATGCCAAACCTGGCGGCCCAGAACGTTTGCTGTAACGGCATCTGGACGGCACCGTTCTCGGCCAAAGCACTGAAGACTCGCTCAGCTTCCGCCGGAGTTTTGCAATCGAGATTCACGGAAAAACCCTGCGGCTTTACGTAGCGATCAGGTGGGCAATCGGACGCCATCAGGACCTTGTCGCCGAGGGCAAGGCGGGCGTGAATGATCTTCTTGCGCCATTCCGCCGGCACCATCTTCTCCATAGGAGTTCCCTCGTGCGTGAACATGGCTTCCACCTTGCCTCCAAGAGACCTTTCGTAAAATCTGATGGCAGCCTCGCAGTCGCCGTTAAACAACAGGTAGGGATTCATAGTAGCTAGCTCCTTTCTGAGTTATAAGTGGGGAGCCAGGCCAGCAAACTATCGGCCGGCCCACTCCCCATCTTCTGACAAACGACGAGTTATGCCGCCTGCGCAGTCTTGGGCCGCATCTGCTTCATCATCTGCCGCATGGTGGCAATGTGTCCGGGCGAGCGGCTTTCGATCCATTTTTCATAGCGCTGCGCCGCCTGCTCGAGATTTGTCAAGAACTGCTTATTGTTGAATTTTTCGCGGAATTCACGAATGACCGGCTTCACCGACTCCCACACACCGAAGAACTCTCCGCTCGTTTCAAAGAAGAGCTCTTCATGCAGCAGGCCGTGATTGAGGAATGCGCAGGCCTGTTCCCAATAAGTGAGCACCATCATCGCGAAAGTGCCCCCTTCCGTGAATGGGCCGGCGATGCGCATCACATCATCCAGGCTTTCCACAACGTAGTTCTTGAAGAACCAATCGCGCGCCTGACGAAGCCGTGCTTCCCGACGCTGTTCAAAGATTTGCAGATGAAGTTGTCCTTGTTCAAAGGTAGCTTTCATAGCCATCTCGTTATCTCCTTTGGAAAGTTAAATTGTTTTTAAAATGGGCCTACTTGGAAGTCCCAAACGGTAGTAGCGGAGTTGTGTCGCGTTCCCGCCAGCGTCGTCTGACCTCAGTCAAGACATGCTGGCGATTCTTGGCCAGATTCGCAATTACAGAGCAAGGCGCGCCGGTTTCTTCGTGGTTTGCCCCCCAAATTAGCAGCTCCAACAACACCGGTGCAAGATCAATGCCCTTCTGTGTAAGACGATAATTCAATCGTCGCGCGTCAGCGGGTTCGGCTTCTGTCCCGATGATGCCGGCGGATTCCAGCTTTCGCAGCCGGTCAGCCAATATGTTGGTGGCTATTCCCTCCCCCGATTCCTGAAACTGCTTGAAAGTGTGGTAACCCCGGACCATCAAATCACGAACGATGAGAAGCGACCAGCGATCCCCAAACACCTCAAGCGCAATATTTACGGGGCAGCCGGACCTGTGTTTTGACTTGGGCTGTCTCCCCACACCGCATAAGTTACCATATCACTTGCATATTGCAAGTGATACTTTTGCACAGGCAAAACCCTCTTCTTAGGTGATGGGGGAGATTAAAAAAGGCGGTCTCGCTTGAGACCGCCTGAAGAAGGTTCACTTTAGCTTAGAAGCTGATCTTCGCCTGTATTTCGATGACGCGCGGCGAAGCATCAGCCCCCAGCCCTGATCCGTAGATCGTGGTCGGCTGGCTGACGGTTTTCAGGATTTGTCCGAACTGCGGGTTATTGATGTCGGTAACCGGAAAGGCGAAGTTCGGATGGTTGAAGAGGTTGAAGAAGCGCGCGCCGATCGAGAATTGAGCGCTCTCCCACTTGGGTATGCCGAAGGCCTTCTCGACCCCGAAATCGGTGTCGACATAATTGGGGCCGCGGTACTGGTTACGGCGTTGGTTGCCGAAATCAGTCGAGACACCCGGGTCGGCAAAGTTGGCCGCGCTGTAACATGCGTTATGAACCCCGTTCACGATCTGCGCCGCTGAAGATCCACAGTCGGGATTCTGATTCCCAGTGATCACGGCCAAAGCGCTAGTGCCAGTTGCGGCCGCGCTGCTGCCCCACTGGCTGTTGTGCAGATCCGCGGTGAGGGCGCTGCTGAAGATCGAGTATGGTAATCCGCCATGGGCGAAGATCGTACCCGAGAAAGTCCAGCCTTTCACCAGCGCATTGGGACCCTTGCTGGTGATATGACGCAAAGCATCGCTCCACACGTAATTCATGTTAAACGAATGCCGCACGTCATAATCGGAGTTGCCGTAGTTGTATTTACGGATATTGTTTTGGTCGATGGGGAAAACGATATCCACGTTAGTCTGATTATTGAGACCAAACGGGTTCAGCGAATTGTTGGAAATATCATCGAGCGAGTGGCTGTAGGTGTAGCCGGCCTGGAATTGGAAACCTCCAGTGAAGCTATGGGTTGCGCTGAGCACCAACCCGTTGTAGTTGGAATTACCGATGTTCTGTGTCTGCGCCACCACGCCGAAGCGCGGATCCGGCGCCGTAGCTGGCAGGTTGCCGAACGGGAACAGTTGCACCTGCTGCCCACTCGAATTGGTAATTGAAGGAGCAAAAGCATTCAGTGCCGGGTTGGTTAGTTCCTCGTACGAACCGTGATTTCCCACGTACTTCGCACTGATGGTGCTGTGCCAGCCGACGGCCTGCTGAACTTCCAGATCCCACTCGTAATAGCGGGGTACCCGGACGGCGCCTCCGTTGAAGAAATTGAAAGCCGGTACAGCAGCTCCGGACGCAAAGTTGTTCACGAAGGAAGTGTTGGCAGCCGCCAGTTGACCGATGTCGCTGTTGACCCCTGCTGCCGGCGAAAGAGCGAAGCCACCGGTCGAGAATTGTGGGTCATTGGGAGCATTATCGAGCACTTGATCGATTGCCAGCGAGGGGATGGCATCGCTGAAAATTCCGGCGCCGCCCCGGATGACAGTATTACGTGCTCCAAACGGAGACCACGCAAAGCCGATCTTGGGCTGATAGACGACCGACGTAACTGAGGGAAACGCCGTGTGCACACCTGTCTGGATCGCCTGGTTCACCGGCGCAGCCGTATTGAGTTGGCTGAAGGGGGCTGAGAGCCGAGTGAAGCAGTTGATTCGGCAGATCGGGTTGGAGAGGTGGTCGAACCGCATGCTAAGCGTTAACTTCAGGTTCTGACTTGCTTTCCATTCGTCCGAGATGTACCACCCGAGTTGATAGAGGGCGATCGGTACATTGGTGTTCTTGGCGAAATTCTGTTCGGCGAAACCTGCCGTTCCGTTAGCAAAGTCACCCAGCGAGAGTGGAACCACCAGCGGAGTGATAAGCCCAAAGTTGTGATCGCTGACATCGTCGCGACGGAAGTTCACCCCAACTTTGAAGTCATGGTTTCCACGCACCCAGCTGAAATCGTCGGTGATTCCATACTGAGTTACGTTGCGGCCCTGGGGGAAGAACGAACCCAGGTTATTGATCGGAAACAGCGCGCCATCATTGATCAGCACTGTGAAGGGAGAGATGGCGTTGGCTGCTGACTGGCTTACCATGGTGAACTGCGCGCTGTACCATTGTTGGGAAGCCACAAAATTGTTGACTTTATTGTTTCCGAAGGTGTGGGTCTCGCTGAATTGACCTTGCCACTCCGGCTGGCTGCTATGTGCGTTGAAAGCGGAAGTCAGAGGATCAATGTAAGTAGCCTGCAACCCGGCCTCGTGCTGCACCCGGACAAACAACTTATCGTTGTTGCCAATGTTCTGGTCGTAACGGCCCACCACCAGGTAGTCGTGCGTGAGAGCTGAGGTGGCGCCAGTGTAGTTGAGGGCACAGGGGTTGGAGGATCCGAAAGAAATGCCTGCGAGTTTGCTGACGTCATCGCACCCGCCATTCGGCAAGACATTCTGGGCGCCTCTCGACCCAGGCGCGTTGTTGTAAGCGCCGAACATCGCATTGTAGAACGGCACCTGCACGCCTTGACCATTGGTATTCAAATTGGCAATTACTGCATTTTCAAAAGCCTGGGTAGGCACATTGACAGGAAGAGGTGCCGGTATGAGCAGACGGATGCCCTCGTAATCAAAAAAGAAGAACGCCTTATCCTTCTTGATCGGGCCGCCTATGGAACCCGCATACTGATTGGCGTTGACGAAGGGCCGCTGCGCTCCCTGCTGATTTAGAAAGTAATTGTTGGCGTTCAAGGTGCGGCCGTTCCACCACCAGATGGCATTGCCGTGGAACGCATTGCTTCCCGACTTGGAGATGTAATTGATATCAGCCCCGGCCAACCCGCCGTACTGGCCGCTGTAGCCATTGGTGACAACGCTGGTTTCCTGCACGTCGTTCAGGCCGAGAGTCAGGTTGGTTGCACCGGTGTTGTTGATTTGAAAGTAGGGGTCGTTGGCGTTTGCGCCATCGTATGTGAAAACGTTGGAGTTCGATGGTAGTCCATAAAACTCGTAGTTACCGCCGCCGAAAGTCGCACCGCCGGTAGTGTTCATCACCACGCCCGGTGAAGAGAGTGCTACGGCGCTGAGGTCATTTCCCGGATTCGGCAACAGGGAGACCTGCCGGGCATCAAAGACGGTGTCCACGTTCGCATCTTCGGTCTCGACCGTAGCTGTGCTGCCAGTCACCTCAATGGTCTGCTGCTCCGAGGATAGCGCCACCTGCACGTTTGCGGTCGCGCTGGAATTGAGAGCAACCGTCACTGCCCTGCTCACAGGTTGAAATCCGGAGGCCGATACGGCCACCGAGTACTCGCCCGGCTGCACGAACGGAAAGGTATACAAACCGGTGCTGTTCGTGTGAGTCGACTGGACCGCCCCGGTCGACCGATTCTTCAAAGTTACGTTCGCGTTAGCCACCACTGCGCCACTGGGATCGGTGATCGTTCCGGTCACGGCGCCGTTGGTGAGATTCTGAGCGGCAGCAGCCGCACAAAACAATGCGAACAGCGCGCACCAGGCTGCCAAGTGCATAAGCCTGAGTTTCATTCTTCTTGTCTCCTTGGATGAGATTGAACAGTTATCCTGCGCACAACACGGCGGTCATGAACTCCCTGAGCGTTGACAACACGCTGTTGGAGTTTCAGTCCCCACTTTGCACACACAATCAGCTCAGATGACTGTCCTGTTAGGCGACCTACTTCTGGATGTGGGATTGCACGTGCCGTGCCACGACTCACGCGCTCAGTGCACGCGTTCAATATTCAAGATTTATCGGAATACGATGGACTCTGACCGACGTGGCTATATGTACTTTGGAAGATCTGGAAAGCCAGGAATATGAATATTCATCATTATCTATCTGGGTCGAGTTGGATCGATCATGGTCATCGTCGACAGAACAAGACATTGACATCAAGACCGTCGCTGCTGTCTGCTTGCCGTGTCAGTGAAAGAAAATTGACACTCATTGACTGGCCTACTCCCGAATAGCAGCACATGCAGGGAAACGAATACGGAAATAGCAATCCAGCTAGACACGGAAGCAAAAGCCGAGGGTTCTACAACACACGATGCTGGCTGCTGCTTGTGAGCACAAGCTACAGATTGGGCCAGGGCATAGAGGACCGCGTGGTCGTCGCGTGAGCGACTTAGGGAAGCTCTAATTGAGTGGCATAAGCAGGAACACAAGGTCCCCCTCGGCTCCGCTCGGGGCAGGCTCTCGACCTCATAGAACGCCCGAAGACGGGCAGTTCTGCTCCGTTCGGGATGACAAAGGAAACTAAATCAGAGTTCCTTAGAACGTAATCTTGGCCGCGAGCTGAATAACGCGCGGACCGCCGCCCCCGAGGCCGGGATTGGTCTGCGCCTGGTCGGGAGTCTGTGTAATCAGGCCCTGTTGCGTCCCGCCGGGAAGCACGAAGAAGTTCGGCAAGGCAAAATTAGGATGGTTGAAGATATTGAAGAACTCCGCACGCAGCTGCAGATTCACGCGCTCGGTTAAAGCAGTTGTCTTGTTGACGGCAAAATCCAGGTTCCAGAAGTGCGGGCCGTAGATGGCATTGCGGCCCAGGTTGCCGAATGCTCCGGTGGGCGGATCGGCAAAGGCATTGCCATTGAGATAACCGATGGTGTCTGGCCCAGACTCCCAGTTGGAGTTGATCGGGTTCACGCCAGGAACCACGTCAGGGCGCTGATGGAAATTCGACGGGGTGGGGAAACTCACACCACTGGTGTCGTTGGAATTCACGACGGGAACTGGCCGTCCACTCTGGGCCGTCATGATGGTGTTGAGTTGCCAGCCGGTGCTCAGCCGCTTGGGCCCGCCAAATCGGGGCAGGTCATAGGTGAAAGCTGCTGTGACACGATGGCGGGTGTCAAAGTTCGATGGCCCGCGCTCAGCGGCGAGATTATTGGAATCCTGGGGCAGCGCCACAGTGGCAAAGTTGAAGTCAATTCCATCGGAGGCATCATCCAGCGACTTCGACCACGTGTAGCCCGCAAATCCGGAAAGCCCGTGGTAATTGCGGGTACGCAGCGTAGCCTGGAACGCGTTATAGTTCGAGGCGCTAATGGCGGCGAATTCATCGACAAAACCATACTGCGGGAAATTGTTGCGAATGCCATTCACATCGGGTTGGTTGGCATCGCGCAAGCGCACCAGTTTCGTTCCCTTGCTGCCGACATATCCCAATTGCAGTGCCAGGCTTTGTGTCAGCTCTTGCTCAAGGTTTAGATTCCAGTTCTGCATATACGGCGTTACGAGATTGCGCGGAGTGATAAAAATGTCGGCGCCGGCGGGCGGATAGGGAGTCGCAGGTGCAGAGAAGATCGGAGCTCCGGCACTGGCACTGGTTCCATTGAATGCAGTCTGGTCATAATTGTTGCTGAGGGAGACTACTGGCTCAGGTCCAATCGGGTTGGTGGCCAGCCCTGCGGAGTTGGTGAAATTGGCGATCAGCAGATCCTGTGGAACGTAGTCGTAATAAATGCCGTATCCGCCGCGCAGAACTGTTTTTGAATGCAAATTCCAGGCAAATCCCAGGCGCGGCCCGAAATTGTTTAGATCACGCTGGTATGCCCCGTTAAGACCGTCGGTTCCCGCCATCGCCAGGTTGCCGTCGCGGCCAAGGTTCGACAGCAGATTGTGCGCTTCGCTGATGGGACCAAAATACTCCCAGCGCACGCCTGCGTTCAGAGTAAGGCTGGGGCTCACGCGAATGTCGTCCTGAGCAAAGAAACTCAGCCCGTTGTTGAAAGTTGTTCGATGGGTATTGCCGCTATTGGCGGAAGGAAAGTTGTCGCCGAGATAGTAAGAAACCAGGGTCAGAGTTCCATTGTCGCTGCAACCCGCAGCCGGAACAGTTTGCGTACACGCGTTCAAAATGGTTGGGTCTTCGGCGCCGAACGAGAAAAGGCTATGCGAGAGCACATCGTCGAAGCTGGATATGCTGGCCCGGCGAAATTCCCCGCCCAATTTGATGGTATGACGCCCGCTGACCCAGGTGAAGTTGTCGAGAATCTGATAAGTCTGGCTGGTTCGTCCGCGCGGGATGGAAAACGCCTGGGCTCCAAGATTGTCGAATTGCCCGCTGAAATCAATTTCGGGAAGGCCGAGGGCTCCGGTGTTGAAGTTGAGGGTGGGCGATGAAAAATTCGTTTTGGAATCCAGCGAACTGAATGAAGTGCGATACCGGCTATAGCCGAACCGGATCTCATTGATCTTGCGCGGGCTCAACGTCGAGAGCAGACTGAGAGAAACCAGTTGCACGCGGGTTGGCGAAGTCTGCGCGAACTGCGGCAGGCGCGAACCGGCACCGAAGCCAAGCCCTCCCAGCGGAAACTGCTGGAAGCTCTGCGCGAAGGCATATCGGCCAGACAGCAATTCTGATGACGTCAGTTGCTCGTCTACTTTGGTGATGAAGCTATTAACGTTGTTGATGTCGTGCACGCCGCCGACTACCGTTCCGGATGATCCGTTGAAGCCCGTCGCCGCTGGAAACTGTCCCAGGATCGCGGTCAACGCCGGATTTGGGCCAACCGTAAAGGGCGATGACCCGTTGCTCCCATTGGTGCCCAGAGCCGCTATCTCGGCTGCGTTCGTGACTTGTTGCGCCGTGGGCACAAGAAATGTGAAATCTGAAGTCACCCGCTCGCGCTGGCCCTCATACGCTCCGAAAAAGAAGGTCTTGTCCTTAATAATAGGACCGCCAATCGAGGCGCCGAACTGATTGTTGCGAAACTCGCTCTTGGGTATGTGATCGCCGGAGGGATCGATGCTGCGATTGAAATAATTGCGCGCGTCGAACAGGTCATTGCGCACGAATTCAAAGGCCGAACCGTGAAGCTGATTGGTGCCCGACTTGGTAATAATGTTGATCACCGACCCGCTGTTGCGCCCATACTCCGCATTGAACTGCGATTGCAGGTTGAATTCCTGGACAGCATCGATGGGTAGAATGGACGCGGGCGCGCCCCCGATGCCGGTCTGATTGAATGCCGAATTATTGAAGAACGGATCGTTGTTATCGCTGCCGTCGAGGGTGTAGTTATTGGAGCGATCACGGCTGCCGTTAATGGAAAACTGACCAAAGCCGCTCTGGATGGCGGCCACGCCGGAGGGTTCTACGGTGGCGCCCGGCACCAGCGCGACCAGTTTGCCGAAGTCGCGCCCGTTCAGCGGAAGCTCATTCACCAGGCGCTGGTTGACCACTTCTCCCAGCACATCGCGCGTATCATCAACGAGCGGCGCGGAACTGGTCACCGTCACTTCTTCTTTTCTCTGCTCCACGGTGGCGAGATCAAAATCCGCCCGGGTATCGAGTCCGACATTCACTATCACGTTCTGGGCCGCCGGGGTCAGACCAGTGGCTTCCGCCGTGACCACGTAGTTGCCCGCCGGTAACTCGGCAAGGACATAGCCGCCGTCGTCCCCTGTCAAGGTTTCGCGAGTGAGACCTGTCGCGATATTCTTGGCGGAGATCTTGGCACCGGAAATCAGGGCGCCGTGCGGATCGACAGCTTTGCCCCGAATCGAGCCCCGGTAGCTCTGTGCGACGGCCACTGAACACACGCAAAGCAGAGCTGACACCAGGAAGATGGCTCTTGGAACAGACAGTCTGGATAAAGTATTCATAAGTCCTCGCCTGTTACACGGAACGAATCGTACGTTTATTTCTTACCTTGAATCATCAACGCGACCGGCGGCTTGATGTCGTAAGTGCCGGCGAAACTTCGCTGGTTCACTGCTAAGCCAACCCGGCCTCGAGAATCGATATACAGCAACGGCTGTCCGACCGGCACATCAGAAAAGGTGCGCACAAACGGCAACTTGATGTTTTTCTCGCCGACCACAACGCTGATGTCTTCCCCGCGCTGATAGCCGAGTTTCTTGAAGTCATCACCGCTAACATTGGTGACCAGGTTTCCGAACGGCCCGTCGGTGGCGATGATTTCCCCGCTCAGCCCATGCTCATTCAACTTTGCGGGCTCCAGTTTCAACCGGACCAGATCTTTCACCGGCAGCTCGGGGCCGACTTGCGTCCAATCTTCTCCATGCGCCAGGTGCGCGCCGACCGGCGAAAAAATATCGCGTCCGTGAAAGGTGGAAGATAAGGCCGAGCCGATCATCCATTTCGGATTGGCGATCTCGCGCACCGCCTCGATGCCGTCGCGATCGGCCACCATGGTCAGCAGTCCGTTATCGGGCAGCACAAAGTATTCCCCGCGTTTGGACTTGGCCACAATCGCCTTCCGGCTACTGCCCACCGTGGGGTCGACTACCACCACGAACACAGTGCCTGCCGAGTAGTAGGGGGTGGCCCCAAAAAGAAAACGCGCGCCATCAGCAATGGCGAAAGGTGTGACCTGGTGCGTCAGGTCGACAATGCGAAGGCGCGGTTCAATTCCATACATTACGCCCCGGCAGATCGCCACCGAGTCATCCACGGTGCCGAAATCGGTCATGAATACCACGGTGGGCGGGGCGGTCGCCTCCTCGGCACGCATCGCTACCAGCGCAAACAACAGGAAGAAAAGAATCAGGATTCTACACTTCGACGCAGTCATGAGTTCCATCTGTGTTTTGAATTTAATCGAGCATTGTACCTGCTCTTGCCTGGGAAAAGAACCATGTTTGAGGTGCTGGGCGGGGCGTTCTGAGTCTTACTGCCTAGACATGGCGCCGGGTGTCGGCATTGCTTCCAATTGGCTGGCGAGACATACAAGCAGAACTCTGAGCGTCGTATCGCCCTCTGTTGACCCTGAAAATTCTACAAAATGTTCTTAAGGAGACAGAAAAGGTGCCTTCGGGACTCGATTCAACCCGAGGTGCGGCCGCGTTGCGAACACGATCCGTTATCGAATTTGCGCCATGGGAGGAGCGCCGTAGTCGAGATCAAAGCCGAGTTGCAGTTTTGCGGCTTCGGACATCAGGCCCGGATGCCATGGAGGATCAAACACAACTTCAACATTGACCTGCTTTACTTCTGGAAGTCGAGACAACTTGTTTTCTACATCCGATTTGAGAACGTTGCCCATGCCGCAGCCGGGCGCCGTCATCGACATTTTTACGTCGATTTTTTTACCGCTTTCCAGCGAGAGTATTTCACAGGAGTAGATCAGGCCGAGATCCACAATGTTTACGGGAATTTCTGGATCGTAAACAGTCTTGAGCTGTTGCCAGACCTGTTCCTCGCTGAAGGTGCCCTGGGCGCCTTCTGGCTTTTCCGTGTTCGCAGGCGGAGTCAGGCCGAGCGCGTCCGCATCTTTGCCGTCCACTCGACACATGCAGCCCATGTCGGTGACGACGGTATAGGCACTGCCCAGGTATTGGGAGATCCTTACCCGCGTGCCCGCGGGCAGAAAACGAGAAATGCCGCTGGGAATTTCAATGACTTGGGATTCCCTCTTCAACTCGACCCATTCACTCATGCTCATACTTGTGCCTGCTCACTCGGTCGAAACTGCTTCCTGCTTGCCTTCCAAAGCCGCCTGTAAGGTATGCCAGGCCAGGGTCGCGCATTTCACCCGGAGAGGAAACTCGGAAACTCCGGAGAAGACAGCCAGCTTTCCAAGCGCTGCTTGATCTCTGTCGGCCGCGTGCCCGGTTACTACGCTATGGAAATTCTTGAACAACTCTTCGGCTTGAGCCCGGGTCTTGCCTTTGAGGCTCTGCGTCATCATCGAAGCTGAAGACTTCGAGATGGCGCAGCCGGAGCCCTGAAAGGTGATATCGCGAATCGAGTCTCCATCCATATGCAAGTAGACGGTGAAGCGATCACCACACAGCGGGTTAAAACCCTCGGCTTTGTGGTCCGCATCTTTCAGTTCGCGATAATTCCGGGGAGCCTTGCTGTGCTCCAGAATGACCTCCTGATAAAGGTCGCGCAGATCCGCCATCAGGCAAAGACCTCCTTCACCTTTTGGATGCCGCGAACCAGGGCATCGATCTCTTCCCTCGTGTTGTAGAGTCCGAGTGAGGCGCGAGCCGTGGCGTCCACACCGAAGCGTTCCATTACCGGCTGTGCGCAGTGATGTCCGGTGCGAACCGCAATTCCCTCCTGATCGAGAATGGTTCCAACGTCGTGCGGATGGATGCCTTCGACGACAAACGAAAGCACACTTGCTTTCTGTCTTGCAGTTCCGATCAGGCGAACGCCGGGAATCTTCGAAAACTTCTCAGTAGCGTATGCCAGCAGATCGTGCTCATACGCCGCGATGTTGTCCATCCCCAGGCTGGTAAGGTAATCGATAGCCGCGTGCAATCCGACAGCGCCCGACATATCGGGAGTGCCGGCTTCAAATTTGTGTGGCACCTTGTTGTACACGGTCTTGTCGAATGTCACCGAACTGATCATGTCGCCGCCGCCCTGATAGGGAGGCATCGCTTCGAGGAGCGCCATCTTGCCATACAGAACGCCAATCCCCGTGGGTCCATACATCTTGTGCCCGGAAATCGCGTAGAAATCGCAATCCAGGGCCTGCACGTCTATGCGGACGTGCGGCGCGGCCTGGGCGCCATCGACCACGACCGGAATATTCCTGGCGTGCGCCATGGCAATGATTTGCGGCAGCGGGTTCACCGTACCCAGGGCATTCGAAACATGTCCGACGGCTACGATTTTCGTGCGCGGACTGAGCAGGCGCTCGAATTCCTCCAGAATCAGTTCGCCATCGTCATTGATGGGAGCGACTCGAAGTTTGGCCTGCTTTTCCTGGCAGAGGAGTTGCCAGGGAACGATGTTGGAATGGTGCTCCATCGCCGTCATGAGCACTTCATCACCAACTCCAACGTGCACCCGGCCGTAGGTTTGCGCGACCAGGTTGATGGCTTCCGTAGCGCTGCGTACAAAAATAATTTCGCTTGCTTGCTTTGCATTTACAAACCGCTGCACGGCTTTGCGCGCTGATTCGAAATCTTCGGTAGCTTTTTCCGACAGGTAGTGGACGCCACGATGAATGTTGGCGTTGTCGTGCTCGTAATAACCCACGATCGCGTCGATTACGGCCTTAGGTTTTTGGGAGGTAGCCGCATTATCGAGATAGACGAGCTTATGGCCGCGAGCTTTTTCGCGAAGGATGGGGAAATCGGCTCTGATCTTATTGACGTCCCATGCGCGAGAAAATTCCTTAGGGCTGACAGGCTTTGCGCTCTCCGGTAATTTCACTGCGGTACTCATCCCACTTCCTCCAAGCTTCTCACCATATCTCCCCGCTCAGACTTCTGGCCGGGCAGATGCTCTAGAGACAACAGGTACTCGTGAATTAAATGCTCAACGTGGGTGCGCGCACTTCCGGCTTTCATGCGTTCGACGCACTCGCTGGCAAAAGCCAGAAGCAACAAGCGGCGCGCCGAGGCCTCGTCAATGCCCCGCGACTGCAGATAGAACAACGCGTTCTCTTCAATCTGGCCGATGGTCGCTCCGTGCGTGCACTTGACGTCGTCGGCGTAGATTTCCAGCTGCGGTTTGGTGTCGATCTGCGCGTCATCGGAAAGAAGCAGATTGCGATTCGTCTGCTTGGCGTCCGTCTTCTGCGCATCTTTGTGCACCACGATGCGGCCGTGAAATACCCCGTGAGCATGTCCGTCGAGAATGCCGTTGTAGAACTGACGGCTGCTGCAGTGCGGGCTGGCGTGCTCGACGTGCATGAAGTTGTCGAGATGCTCGCGCCCGTTGCCCACGAAAAGGCCGTTAATCAGGCATTCTCCGCCTTCCCCGGCGAGCACCGGATGCACGTTGTTGCGAACCAAGCCGCCGCCTAAAAGCAGCGAATGAGATGCCACGTTGGCGCTTCTTCCCTGCTGAATGCGCAACGTCGAAACGTTATAGGCGTCCCCGTGTTCGCGTTCGATCATGTAGTGAGCGATGGTCGTATTTTCCCCTGCGATCAGCTCGGTGGCACTATTGCAGAGAACCGCGCCAGTTCCTATCGAGATATATTCTTCGACAACCGTCGCTTCGCTCTCGTCCTCAAAAACCAGCAAGTTGCGGGGATGGGACATCGTTGGCTGCTCGCCAGCGACAGAAATGAAAACCAGGTGGACTGGCTCTTCGACAGCAAGACCGCGCCGAACGTGTACGTACGCTCCGTCCTCGGCGAACGCGGTATTCAAAGCACAAAACGGATCGCGGCGAACGTCGAGATACTGTCCCAGGTGTCCTCTGACGGCGTCGGGCGAATGCGCGAACTCCTCCCGAAGAGAGGAAATGTGGATACGTTCCGACAGGGTGGACAGGTCGCGCGCGAGGTGCCCGTTCACAAAGACCAACCGGGCGGCGGCTCCCGACAATAGCGGAAGATCCGACTTCGCAAGCTGCGGCGCCACTTGTGGCGCTAACTGAAACGGCGTGCGGGCGATCGCAGAGACGTTGGTAAATCGCCAATCCTCGTCGTGGGTCGTAGGAAAACCGGTTTCGCAGAAACGCCCGAAAGCCTGCGCGCGCAGCCTCCGTAACCAGGGCAGATTCTGTCCGGCGGCGCGCTTCTCAAATTCGGTAAAGGCGTCAAAATAGGTATCGAGATTATTGATTGCGGTCGTCACTAAGCTTCCCCGCTACGCCGAAGCCGGGGCGGTTTGCCCTGCTTGGCTTTCAATCCAGCCATATCCTTTTTCTTCCAGCTCCAGAGCTAACTCAGCTCCGCCGGAACGCACAATGCGGCCATCCACCAGCACGTGCACAAAATCGGGGACGATGTAATTCAGCAACCGCTGATAATGCGTAACCACGAGCATTCCGCGTTCTGCATTGCGCATGGCGGTAACGCCCTTGGCGACGATGCGCAAAGCGTCAATATCGAGGCCCGAGTCGGTCTCGTCCAGAATGGCAAGCCTCGGTTCCAGCACGGCCATCTGCAGAATCTCGTTGCGCTTCTTTTCCCCTCCGGAGAAGCCTTCATTGACCGAACGGTTCATGAGCTTCTCGTCCATTTCGAGCAGCTTCAGCTTCTCGCGGAACATGGGGAGAAAATCCATCGCGTCCATCTCATCCAGGCCGCGATACTTGCGCACCGCGTTCAGCGCCGAGCGCAGGAAATAGGTGTTGCTGATTCCGGGAATTTCCACGGGATACTGAAAAGCCAGGAAAACGCCTTCGCAGGCGGCCTCTTCCGGCTTCATGGCCAGCAGGTCTTTGCCATTGAACAAAACTTGCCCATCGGTGACGTGATAAGCCTCGCGGCGCGCTAGAACTTGCGCCAGCGTGCTCTTGCCCGAGCCATTCGGGCCCATAATCGAATGCACCTCGCCAGGATTAATGGTGAGGTCGATCCCTTTCAGGATTTCGTGTCCAGCCACCGTGACGTGTAGATTCTTGATTTCCAGCAAACTCATTTTTTCTCCAAAACTATGGCCACAGGTCGGATCAAAACGGATCCAAAAAGTTTGATCGGTGCAGATCCGCGAAAATCCGTGGCCAGTTTCTATTGCCTATCCAACGCTGCCTTCCAGGCTGACGCTGAGTAACTTCTGCGCCTCGACCGCAAATTCCATGGGCAGCTCACGAAAGACCTGTTTGCAGAAGCCATTCACGATCATCGAGACCGCGTCTTCGGTTTTGAGACCGCGCTGCTGTAGATAGAAAAGCTGATCTTCACCGATCTTCGAGGTCGAGGCTTCGTGCTCCATGCGAGCAGTCGAGTTCCTCACTTCGATATAAGGAAAGGTGTGAGCGCCGCATTTGTCCCCGATCAGCAGCGAGTCGCATTGCGTGTAGTTGCGCGCGCCGGTCGCCCCTTTGAGGATCTTCACCTGCCCGCGATAGGTGTTCTGCCCGTGACCAGCGGAGATACCCTTCGAGACGATGGTGCTGCTGGTGTCCTTCCCCAGGTGAATCATCTTGGTGCCGGTGTCGGCCTGCTGATAGTTGTTGGTCAGCGCCACTGAGTAGAATTCGCCAACCGAGTTGTCGCCCTGAAGAATGCAGCTGGGATATTTCCAGGTGATGGCAGAGCCGGTTTCCACCTGCGTCCAGGAAATCTTCGAATTGACCCCGGCGCATTTGCCGCGCTTGGTCACGAAATTGTAGATTCCACCACGTCCCTCTTTGTCCCCGGGATACCAGTTCTGCACGGTCGAGTACTTGATCTGCGCATTGTCAAGAGCGACTAACTCGACGACAGCCGCATGCAGCTGATTTTCGTCCCGGATCGGCGCCGTGCAGCCTTCGAGATAACTGACGTATGCGCCTTCGTCGGCGACAATCAGCGTGCGCTCGAACTGTCCGGTTTCGGCTGCGTTAATGCGGAAATAAGTCGAAAGCTCTAGCGGACAACGAACACCCTTGGGAACGTATACAAAAGATCCGTCGCTGAACACAGCGGCGTTCAGGGCGGCGAAGAAATTGTCAGTATACGGAACAACCGTGCCCAGATACTTCTTGACCAGCTCGGGATGTTTCTGCACGGCTTCGGAAAACGAGCAGAAGATCACCCCGCGTTCCGCCAATTTCGCTTTGAAAGTCGTGGCCACGGAAACGCTGTCGAATACGGCATCTACCGCCACTCCAGCCAGCATCTTCTGCTCGGCAAGGGGAATCCCGAGTTTCTCGTAAGTGCGCAGGATCTCCGGATCGAGTTCATCCAGGCTGTTCAGCTGCTTCTTCTGCTTGGGGGCGGAGTAATAGACGATATTCTGGTAATCAATAGGACCGTACTTGATATTTGCCCATTTCGGCTCGGCCTGGGACTGCTCCAACGACGCCCAATGTTCGTAAGCCTTCATGCGCCACTGCAGCATGAACTCCGGTTCGTTCTTTTTGGCCGAAATCAACCGAATCGTATCTTCGTTCAGGCCCCTGGGGACTCTTTCCTCTTCGACCTCGGTTACGAAGCCCCATTTATAGTCGCGCTCGGCCAGATCGCGAATGGTATTAACGTTGGTGCTCATTTATTGCATTCTCCCGGACAAGGTTGTGATCGATACCAGGTTTCCGTGACCGTCGCGCATGGCAGTCAACTGCATGGGCCGGATCAGGTCGGAAAGCATGACTTTGGCCAGCGCTCCGCGGACGATCTGGTTAATGATGCGCTGGTTATCTTTGATTGGGCATGACGGTTCCAGGTCGCATAGGCCGGTGACGTCCATGCTGCACTCGGTCAAGGCGACTGGGCCTTCCAGAGCTGAGACAACTTCGGCCAAAGAAATCGCGTTCGGTTCCCGGGTCAGGCTGTACCCTCCCTTGGTGCCGCGATGCGACTCCAGCAGCCCACTTTGAAGCAGTATTTTCAGTACTTTACTGACTGTGGGCAGGGGCAGCAGGGAATGGGCTGCCAAACCCCGCGCAGTGTGGAGCTCGGTGCGCGGGCTGCGGGCCATCTGCGTTATCAGAACCAGTCCGTAATCTGTTAATTTGCCCAATCGAATCATGGTCAGTCCGCCAGCCAGCTAAATAGTACCAATACTGTACGATTTATTGTACCGCATATAGGACCGCTTTTGTACCCTTTTCTTTCGCGCTCCTTGGGTCCCGCGAATTGGGCTCCAGAGTTCATTTATTGCCGATTCTCTCCGGCTTTGCTCGGGCTTTCCATGCCATCTCTTCCCCTCCAGGACGCATCCGTATTACGGCACTTGAACATGAGTTAAGGAGCAGCGTTTATGCCGGAGAAGGCAACGTTAGAGCATGCAAAAGAGGACTTGCGGGAGGGAAAGTCTCCCAGCACGGCGGCAGGCGAGTTCGTACGTGAAGAGATCGAGCACGTGCGTGAAGGCAAGCATGGCGCTCGCTCGCCCCAACAGGCCATTGCCATCGGCTTGAGCAAAGCGCGGAGGGCAGGTATTCCCCTCAAACCGCCGGCTCGCGGAAAAGCCAAGGAGAGCACCAGGAAGAGCGCGGAACGCGATTATCGGAAGGGGAAAAAGGGCAAGACTAAACCCCGTCGAAAAGCATCACGCGCTCGTGAGGCAGCTCTGAAGCGCGAACCGCGGAGCACGGCTTCGCATAAAGCGCTTTCGCAGCAGGCTCGACAAGCCGCACGCAGGCGCAAGACACAAAGCGGACGGACCTCAAGCACCCGGCGCGCAGCTTAGATTGCTGGCTAAGCTGGCTAGTAAGGACCCAGGTCCCCCGCTTTGCTCGGGATGACAATATTGCTTCGGCGCCAATGGTGATTCACCTTGGTTCTAAACTCAGGTAGAGTCTAGCCATGGTGAAGCGTGCGCCGCCTCGGCGACGGCCTCGGAAGGCGAAGCCGGGAACAAAAGGTCTCGGTCCGGCGGAGTGTGTTTTAGAAAGGCCTTCAGGAGCGGCTGTAGAAGTCGTGTCGGCTATTGAGAAAGTTGGCGGCTGCGTGGTGGGATCGTACAAAGAGCCGCTTGGCGGCCACCCCGTATTGATTTCGATTCTGCCGATCGATGCTATTGAGCCCACGCCTTTTCAGCGCGATCTCTCCGACACCCACCACAAGCGTCTGGCTGACGTGATCAATAAGACTGGTCGCTTTCTTGACCCGATTATCGCCGTTCCGGCTCCGGACGGCGGCGGGTTCTGGACCCCCAACGGGCGCCACCGTTTGGCAGCAATGCGGCGTCTAGGCGCAAAATCGATTGCCGCGCTGGTGATTGCTGACCGCGAAGTCGCATGGCAGATCCTCGCGCTGAACACGGAGAAGGCACACAACCTGAAGGAGCGCTCTCTCGAAGTAATCCGCATTTACCGCGGGCTGGTGGAGGAAGATGGCACGCGCCCCGAATCACAGTTTTCTTTTTACCTGGAGGAGTCTGCTCTGGTTACGCTGGGAATCTGCTATGAACGCGTTCCCCGTTTTGGCGGCGGCGTTTACTACTCCATACTGCGCAGATTGGAAAGTTTCCTCGATGCGCCCGTGAAGTCGGTCCTCAAGGAGCATGAGAAACACGCCACCGCGGTACTGAATCTGGAGGAGAAGGTTGCTGCCGTAGTAGCTAAGCTGAAGGAACGGGGATTAGTCAGTCCTTATTTGCGTGCCTTCGTGGTGGCTCGCATTAACCCGCTCCGCTGGATACAAGGAGATCCGCCGCCGCTAGAACAAGTGTTGAGAACCATGAACGAGCGAGTGGCGAAATTCAATGTGGAGAAGATTCGACCACAGGATCTTGCAGGCGCCGGGGGGCCGCCGGATGAGGAAAATTAGGACAGCCGGCAGCGACGGCTCAGAGCTGAAAATGGTTGTAGAGCTATGCTGCCGGGAGAGAGAAATGAAAGACAGACCCGCGCCCCAACTGACTGACTACTCCGATCTTTCCGCCATGTAATTCCACGATGGCTTTGGCAATGGCCAGGCCCATCCCGGTACCTTGAATGATCATCCGCTGATCGCGTCCGCGGTAAAACTTCTCAAAAATCATCTCCTGTTCTGCATCGTCAATGCCAGCGCCATGATCAGCCACGCTGGTGGTAACCTGGCCGTCGCGCAGCTCCGCTGTGATCTGGATGGGCGAATTCGGTGGTGAGTATCGGGCAGCGTTGTCGAGCAGGTGTACGAGAACCTCGCTGATACGATCGACATCCATTCGCACTGCAGGCAAGCCCTCAGGAATGTTCAGGCTCAGCGGGTGCCGCTGCGCCGCCTGCTTCACCTTAGCTACGGCGGCTTCGACAGCATCGCCAATAGGCCGGGATTCGAAGTGGAATTCCAGTTGATGAGCGTCTAACTGCGCCACTTCGGCCGCTTCTCCAATCAGCCGGTTCAAGCGATCGCTCTCTTCATTAATAACCGTGAGCAAGTCCTTGCGCTGATTAGGGTCCAACTCCGCTTCCGACATTAGGGTTTCGGCAGAAGCCTTGATGGCGGTGAGAGGAGTACGAAACTCGTGGGTTACCGAATCCAACAAAACAGAACGGAGACGGTCGCTTTCCCGGGCGCCTTCGGCCTTGGTTAATTTTTCCACGGTATGCGCGCGTTCAATGGCGATAGCGGTCAAGCTGCCAATAGCTTCCAGAGTCTCCCGCGAAAGGTTGCAGCCAGATAGCCCGATGGTTCCTACCGAGCGTACCCCCATGCGCAAAGGCATGAAGCAGAGCCCATGCTGGCGATCGAGAACCGGCTCTCCGCGCCCGCTGATGGCCTTCAACTGCTCTGCAGGAAATAAAGTCCGGCTGGAGGGATCCAGGTAGTAAGTTTCGTGTTTGCTTTCCAGGAACATGGCGGAACCGGTGACCCCAAAGGCATCCACGATGTACTTGGGAATGAGATTGAGCAGGCCAAAGACATTTTCCGTGACCAGCAGCTGCTGGCTGAAGCTATACAGACGTTCCACTTCGCGTCGCCGCTGATGCGATGCGATGGCCTCACGCCGGGCGCGTTCCGATAGCTGGCTTGCGATAATGGCGGTAAAGAGGAATGTAAACAGCGCAATCCAGTTTTGGGGATCCGCGATGGTGAAATGCAGTAACGGGGGTAGGAAGAAGTAGTTGTATGCCATGGTGGCCAGAATGGCCATGAAGATGGCGTAGCGCAGGCCCCACAGAGCAGCAATCACTAATATCGCGAGCAGAAACGAAAATCCCACCGTGGTCGGGTTTACGCGAACCCAGCGGTAGTAAATCAGTGTGATTCCACCCACCAATACGGCAGCGGTCGCAAAGCGTACTATGTGGGTGGCGGCGAGGCGCTTCACGTGCCGAATTGTATCTGACCAAGGAGCAAATTGACGTGGCCGGCGAAAACAAGGGCAATATTCTGGTGGTGGACGACGAACCACAGATTACCCGTGTGTTGAAGACCACCCTGTCCAGCCAGGGCTATGGAACCCGCGCCGCTTCTGATGGAGATGAAGCGGTACAGCTCATGAAGGACTGGTCTCCGGACCTGATTATTACGGATTTGCGCATGCCCAACATGGATGGCTTGGAATTGTGCCGGCAGGTTCGCCAGAAATCCCGGGTTCCGATCATTGTTCTCTCGGTAAAGGGCGAGGAGAGAACTAAAGTGGCGGCGCTGGACGCGGGCGCCGACGACTATGTGATGAAACCGTTCAGCATCAACGAACTTTTAGCCAGAGTGCGAGCCAACCTGCGGCGAGTCGCCACCGAGCAGCTGCCGGAAGCGCAGTCCATTGAAAAAGGAGATTTCCGTATCGATCTTCAAACCCGCAGCATCCTGGTTAAAGATCGTGCCGTACACCTGACGCCGAAGGAGTTCGATTTACTTGTCTATCTCGCCCGCCATCCTGGAAAAGTGATCACCCACCGCGCCCTGCTGTCGGCTGTTTGGGGCGAGAACAGTGTCGAGCAGCCGGAATACATTCGCGTGTTTATCGCGCATTTGCGCAAAAAGCTTGAGCCTGATGAAGCCGCTCCACGCTACATCATCACTGAGCCGTGGGTCGGGTACCGCTTCGAGCCGGGAGATTGAAGCGGTCCCGTAACGAACACGCATGCGCCCATCTCTATTTGGCTGACTTGCGCGCGATGTTTTTTGCGCCCACTTCCGCGGGATCGTGATCGTAGTATTCGTAAGCCGACATCGGCTTCTCGTAATTCAGTGCCCAAGTCCGCTGTTCCGCAGGTAGCTTCTGCAGCACGCGAGCCATCTCCCGGATGTGAGTGGCAACGGCTCCGCAGCAAGCGCCGATGTAGTCGACTCCGATTTCCCGCGCCCGTTGTGCATACGCCGCCATCTCTTTGCGGCTGAGTTGAAGATTGTCGAGTTCGAAAGGAAATTGCGGCAGACTAGTGAAATCGGGCTTATCGGCTGGCGTGTGATAAGCAACCGGCTGGGCAGCAAGAAACGCATTGGGTACAGCCTTACGCATTTCTTCCAGCGGCTTGAATATGTGCTCAGGCGGACGCAGGCAGTTCATACCCACGATGTCGGCTCCGGCATCGACCAGCGTTTTGGCCGCTTCTGCCGCGCTCTTCCCTTCCGCCGTGAGATTCTGATTTTCAAAACAGATAGTGACCATCACCGGCAATCCAGTCCTCTTGGCACATTCCACTGCGATGAGCGCCTCTCCGAGCCAGGAAAAAGTTTCGCCGATAATGAAATCCACCCCTTCGCCGACCTGTACTGCCAACTGCTCATCGAAAGTTGCCCGGACTCGATCTTTCGCGGCACTGCTCTCGGGTTCGTACATCCAGGTAAGGCTCAGATTTCCGGCAACCAGGCAGCGTTGTCCGGCGACTTCCTTAGCAATGCGCACCGCGGCGCGGTTCAGATCCTCAAGCCGATCCTGGAGGCCCACGGTCGCGAGCTTGTCACGGCTGGCATAGAAAGTGAGCGCCTGCAGGACTTCGGCGCCGGCCTCGCGAAACTCAATGTGAAGTTGGCGCAACGCTTCGGGATTAGTGAGGGCAACCTCGGGCGTGAACGGGCCTGCGCGCACCCAGCCGCGTTTTTCCAATTCCAGCAGATATCCACCATCGCCTAAAACCGGTCCTTGCTTCAGCTTCTGCAGAATGCCGTTTTTCATGGCTGTCTCCCTGAACTTAATTTTCTGTGTATTCAAATTCCGGACGGATCGGCTGACCCTCGGCGAAGCGGCCGACCCGGAACGCCGAGATATCGACTGTTTTCGCTTTGCCATCCACTATCAGTTCCGCCAGTACCAGGCCGATCGCTGGTGAGATCTTGAAACCCATGCCGGAAAACCCTGCCGCCAGATACAAGCCCCGCACGGCGGGAATCTCCCCGAGCAAGGCGCGATAATCCGGCGTCAAGTCATAGACTCCGGTGATCCCTCGGACTAATTCCGCCCTCTCAAGCCGCAGGATGCGCCTGCATGCAACATCAGCTAGGGCGGCCAGCGATTCTTGTGACGCCTTTTGCGGAAAGTCTTCCGGGTCGACGTTTCGCTCCCCCGTGAAGGCACCCACCAGAGTTTTGTCGTGGCCTTCCGAGCGAAAATAGACAGACAGGATGGAATCGATACAGGCGCATCCTCCGGATTTCATTCCAGCTGGATTTTTCAGGATGCATACTTCGTGGTACTCGGTCTGAATTGGCAGATCGACATGAGCGCTGGCCAACAATGGCTTGCTCCATTGCCCCGCGGCCGCGATCACCACCGGTGCCTCGATCTCACCGTGATCTGTAACGACGCCGGTGACGCGATCACCGCTCATCAGCAGTTTCGTCACTCGACTTTTCGGGCGGTATTCCACGCCCAACTCTCGCGCGCTGGTCAGGAAATCTTGGGCCACTGCGGCGCCGTCCCCGTAACCGGATTCAGGCTCGTATGCCGCGGTAACGACATCGTCCACGTACCAGTCCGGTTCCAGCTTGCGAAGTTCCGCTGCCGAAAGCAGTTCCACCTTGACGCCGTGTTTTCGTTGCATGTGGACGTTGGCCTTGAGCAAGTCGACCTCGTTAGGAGGAACAATCTGCACAAAGCCGGTCCGGCGGAAGTCTCCCGGCTGGCCCGTAATCTCAGCCCAATTCTGAAACATCTCCAGGCTCTTGACCGCCAACTGCACCTCGGGCGGGAAGGTATAGTGCATGCGAATGAGGGCCGATGAGCGTCCACTGGCGCCGCGTCCTACGAAATCCTTATCGAGAACGACAATTTTCCCGGCGCGGCGTTTGGCAAGATGATAGGCGATGGAAGTACCCATCACCCCCGCGCCGATCACGAGAAAATCGGGGGATTGTCCGTTCTTGTTCATGCATGGGCCTCGCGCGGTTTTCGGCGCAAATCGCGCAGAACCTGAAAGGCTGCGTTGCGGCCGGGCGCCCCGGTTACGCCTCCCCCGGGATGCGCCCCCGCACCGCACAGATACAGCCCCGGAATGGGCATTCGGTATTGCGACCAGCCCGGCACCGGACGCATGAAGAACAACTGCTCCAGCGTGAGATCGCCGTGAAAGATATTTCCTTCGGTGAGCCCGTAAGTTCGTTCCAGGTCAAGTGGCGTCAGCACCTGCTGCGCGAGAATGGCTCCGGGCACGTTGGGTGCGTATTCGGCGATTTTCTTTACCACCCGATCACCCAACAACTGGCGATTCTGGTCCCAGGTTCCGCGGCGCAGCGCATAAGGGACATACTGCACAAAGCACGTCATGATGTGGCGCCCCATGGGCGCAAGTGTGTCGTCGACATTGGACGCGACCACGCAATCAACCCAGAGTTCCTCGGGAATTTCGCCGAACTTCGCGATATCGTAACAACGTTCCGCGAATTCCAGCGACGGAACCAGTGTGAATAAAGCGCGCTGCCCCGGACTGGCATCGGCAGGCATTCCCTTCACTCGCGGCTCTTCCGCCAGGACGAAATTTACCTTGGCGCAGGGACCATTCATTTTGATTCCCTGCACCGCACGAACGAAATCTTCAGGCAGTTCCTTTGCATCCACCAGACTAAGGAACGTTCTCTTCGGATCGGCATTGGAAAGGACAGTCCGAGCGGAAATTTCTGCGCCATCTTGCAGCACCACTCCGCGGACCCGGCCTTCGCGGACGTTAATGCGCGCGACTGGAGCCGACGTCCGAATTTCCACACCACGCTTGCGTCCCGCCGCAGCAAGCGCCTGGGTGATACTGCCCATGCCGCCAATCACGTGCCCATAAAAACCCTGTAACTCGTGCTCGCCGCCGCTTAACAAGTGGAAGAGCAGGCCCAGCGCAGTGCCCGGATCATAAGGACCGCCATGTTTGCCATACACGTTGTTCGCCAGAAATAGCGTCTTGATCTGTTCCGACTCATAGTTACGGTCTAGAAAATCGCCCAGGCTCCCGGTCAAAAATGAGATCAGTTGAGAGATTTCCGCTTCGCTAATGCCGCGAAAGCGCTTGCCCACCTGCAACAACTTCCACCAGCCGTGCAGGCCGTCGGCCCCGATTTGCGGGGGCGGCTCCATGAAAAATGGTTGAAGGTAACGCGCCAGTTTTTTCAGCTGGTCATCCACGCGAGCAAATGTCTCAGCATCGCGGCAGGATATCTTGCGCAGCTCAGCGACAACGCGGTCACGATCGGCCCACCAGGGAACCACCTGGCCGTTGGGGAAAGGCACTTGCAGCGCGGGATCGCACGGAATCATGCGCAAGCCATGGGAGGCCAGTTCGAGTTCGCGGATCACTTCTGGACGCAACATGCTGGCGATGTAGGAAGTCGTAGAAGCGCGACAGCCGGGAGCGATTTCTTCAGTTACGCAGCAGCCTCCGACGATCTCACGCCGCTCGAGCACCAAGGTGGAGAGGCCGGACGCGGCAAGATAAGCCGCTGCCGTCAGGCCATTATGGCCGGCCCCGATAACAATGACGTCATAACGGGAAACATGCATGTGCGCGAAGAAAATGACCGCGGGTAATAAATGAGTTTCCCCACGAGCAGGCACATCCTACTTTGATTTTATGTGGAGGCGAAGTGTTTTTTGATTCTGTAAGCGAGATTCACTGACCAGTGGTCACTGCAGCACTCCTTCTTATCCTTCTTTTCCCGTTCCAATATAAGAACGCGCCGACCCCAATCAGCGCGGCTGTAGCGAACGTCACCTTCATAAAAGCTAAAAACGGGTTCAGTTCTCCCGGACTTGGAACGAAGGACAGGGCGATGGTGAGAAATGCCGTCGTGAATCCAACGCAGGAGAGCAGCAGCGCGATGGGCTTGCCGCCGGGTACGCGGATGACATCCGGTCCCGGTGGTTCGCGCTGCAGCCGAACCATAGCCCCAAACAAAAATAAATACGGAAGAAAGTAAGTGATGATGCCCATGCTTACGAGGATGTCGTAAGCCCCTCTTACGCTGGTGCCCGCCTGTCCCAGAAAGATAAAAAGTACGCCAAAGGCTGCTTGCAGGATCAGGGCCACGTAAGGGGTCCCCCACTGGGGATGGAGTTTTCCGAACACCGGTGGCAGGAAGCGGTCGATTCCAGCGACAAAGGGCAAGCGCGCAACAGCCGCGAGGTAGGCACCGGCGGCGCCCAGATTACTGAGAGCGATTAAGCCGGCGGCGATCGGGATGATCCAGAAGAATCCGACCCGTCCCGCGGTCCGCGCGATTGCCTGCATCAGTCCCTGCAGGTTGCTCACCTGGTCTGGTGGGAGAGCCAGCAAAACTCCGATCGTGCCGACGACATAACAGAAAGTCACAACCAGACCGCCGGTAAACAAGGCGAATGGGATGGTACGGCGCGTATTTTTTATCTCCTCCGCCATCAATGAAGCGGTTTCACTGCCGCTAAAAGCGAAGGTCAGCGTGGACCAGAAAATCATATCCTTGAAGTGCGTGCTGGGGATCATCGCACGGGGAGTGAAGGATGTTGCCGAGCCGAAGCGGTGGCGAGCGATCAAGCCCATCACGAGAATGATGACTACAGGCAACCACATGGCAAGAGCGCCAACATTGTGCAGCCATTTACCAACATCCAGCCCGACCACATTCACGATCGTAATTGCAGTCAAGGTGAGGATGGAAAAGATGAGGTAGAAAGTCACATCGTTCGAAAGGTAGTTCCAGCGCTCGCCACGCATGTACAACAGATTGCTGCCCGCAAAATACAGTACCGCGGGAAAGTAGGGCAGGTTGCTGGTCCAGTAAATCCATGCGCAGAGAAAGCCGGCAAATTCGCCGAATGCGCGCTTGGTCCACACATACAGTCCGCCTTGTTGCGGGTACCGAGAGGAGAGTTCGATCACCGACAGAGCCAGCGGCGTATAGAAGGTCAGCCAGGCGCCAAACCAGATAACGACTGCGCTCGGGCCGGCGCTGGCCGCTGTCGCGATCCAGCGTAAGCTCACGCCGGTCACGACATAAAAGAGCACCAGGTCCAGAAAACCCATGGCGCGCTTTGGAGACAGCAGCTCGGCGCCGGACTTCACGACGCTCCCCTCGCCGGACGCCATGGAACCGGTTTCGGGAGCATTGGTCGCGGAGCCCATTGGCTGACCTTTATACCATCATCGTCGCCTCGGCTCTATCGTCCCCTGCCCGTCTACCCAGAGTCTTCCTCTTCTCAAAACAGGGCGACCGAATGATCGTTTGGCAAAGGTGATCCCGCTCACAGACACCATTCACTCCTATCGCTACCGTCATAGTGAACCGCACGTGTTTTTCAAGTGAAAGGTTGTTTTATGGGAATTGCCTCTCCATCGGTGACCCGCGTCTTGAATCACAACTTATTGCAACGAATCATGAGTGCTCAGGACGCAGCGGCGCTGATCCGCTCCGGCGACCAGATCGGCATGAGCGGCTTCACCGGATCGGGTTATCCCAAGGCCGTCCCCACGGAACTGGCGCGTCGAATCGCCGACGCCAACTTTCGTGGCCAGAAGTTTCAAGTGAGCGTGTTTACCGGCGCTTCGACTGGTCCTGAACTGGATGGAGCCCTGGCAATGGCAGGCGGTATTCATCTGCGCCTTCCCTACCAATCGGATCCCGAAACCCGCAAGCGCATCAACGCCGGTGAGATGGACTATATGGACATCCACCTCAGCCACGTGGGGCAGTTTGTGGAATACGGTTTTCTTGGGAAGCTCGATGTGGCGCTGATTGAAGTAACCGCCATTCTCGAGGATGGACGGCTGATACCGAGTTCATCCATCGGCAATAACAAGACCTGGGTTGAACAGGCGGAGCGCGTGATCCTGGAAGTAAATTCCTGGCAGCCGATTGCGCTGGAGGGCATGCACGACATCTATTACGGCCTGGAGCCTCCGCCGAACCGCGGACCGATTCCGCTGGTGCGCCCTGGGCAGCGCATTGGATCGCCCTATCTTGAAGTCCCTTCCGACAGGGTGATCGCGGTTGTGCTCACCGATTCTCCCGATCGCAATAGCGCTTTCAAGCCGCCGGATGAAGCCTCCAAACGCATCGCGGGTCACATTCTTGAATTCCTGAGCTGGGAAGTACAGAAAGGCCGCATGCCTGGCAACTTGCTTCCCCTGCAATCCGGCGTCGGCAACATCGCCAATGCAGTTCTATTCGGGCTGGAAGAAGGACAGTTTGAAGGACTCACCTCCTACACCGAAGTGATTCAAGATGGAATGATTCGCCTGCTGAAATCAGGAAAACTGACATGCGCCTCAGCCACGGCGTTTTCATTAAGTCCCGAGATGCTGACGGAAGTCAATTCCAATATGGCAGACTACCGGGATCGTATCGTGCTGCGTCCCCAGGAAATCTCCAATCATCCTGAAATCATTCGCCGCTTAGGCGTGATTGCTATGAATGGGATGATCGAAGCCGATATTTATGGCAACGTAAACTCGACCCATGTCATGGGATCGCGCATTCAAAATGGCATTGGCGGCTCGGGAGATTTCGCGCGGAACGGATATCTCTCGATCTTCATGGCGCCATCGACAGCGCAAAATGGAACTATATCCACCGTTGTCCCGATGGTCTCGCATGTCGATCATACCGAGCATGACGTGCAAGTTGTGGTCACCGAGCAGGGCCTGGCTGATCTGCGCGGGCTTTCGCCCCGGCAGCGCGCTCGTCTCATCATCGAGAAATGCTCCAGTCCAGATTACAGGGCGCTCCTGCTCGACTACCTCAACCGGGCCGAGCGGCTTTCCTACGGCAAGCATTCGCCTCATCTTTTGACTGAGTCACTGAGTTGGCACAACCGCTATCTGCGAACCGGGCAGATGCTGCCGAAACAGGAGAACTGAAAAGCGGCGTTAGCGGCTTTATCGCTGCAGGGAAATGACTGGAACATATTCTCCTCGTAACTCGCGGCGCCACCAGTTCCCGCTTAGTTTCCTCTCTTCTGGAGTTGTGAAGTTGTACTGGTATACAAGCGCACGAAGGTAGCGCGGCGGCGCATTTGGGAAGGGGTTGCGCTCCAAAAGGTGCAGGACATCGGGTGAGCCCTCCAGCAGCCTTGCCATGAAGTGCAGAATCCAGGGATCGCTGTGATAGTCGCCAAGCGCGGCAAACCACATCTGCCAGTCCAGGCGAGGCTGGTGCGGCGCTACCCAGGGCGGCCGCCGGTCCAGTTCACCCGGCTTGTACTTGAATTCATAGCTTAGCCAGTTGGATCCGTCATTCGAACCTTGCACGATGATTTCCGGACGAGTCGTAGTCATTACCGCAAAAAGACCGTAGGTGTTGACGATCTCGAATGGTCCCAGCGCGCTCATAATCTTATCGGCGGGCTTCCAATGCACGCCGGAGAACGTCGCGGCCATTTCGAAGCCACTTACCAGAAGTACGACGACATAGACAGCCACGCAAACCTGCCGAACCCAAGACTTCCCACTGCGTGTCTCGAACGCATGAGCGAATACTCTTCCCGGCGAAAAATGGCGGAGGAAATGATCGTCGAGTAGAAAAAGACAGAGCGTTAACGTCAGCAAGTTGAAGAAGGCGTAGTTCCCGGTCAAAGCGATGAGTATCTGAAGTAACGCGATGGCAAACGCCGCCGGAACCCGCAAGCGCCGCGGCGCCAGAATAAAAAACGGAACCACGAGTTCAACCGAGAAAACGAAACCCACTGAGGCATGCTGAAACCAGGCCGGCAGCTGGTAGAAGTGCCATGCCATGGGCGTGGGTAAGGGCTGAGTTTCGTAATGAACCGGGAGCGCGCTGAAGCTACGCCACAGAGGATCATGGCTCAAGAGCTTCACCGCTCCGGAAAGAAACACCAGCCGAAAAAGCAGCCAACGGAACAGCTTGATAATAAGTGGTGATGAGCCCAAAAAAATGGCGAGAAATCCAGCTTCCAGCAGCAGCGCGTCCCATTGATAGCCCATGAACTGCTGGCCTGCCGCAACCAGGGATAAATAGAGGATGAATGCTGCCACGCGTATCCAACGCCAATTGAGTCCGCCGAATTGCAGTAGCGCCAAGAATGACCCGGCGACCCAGATAGCGCGGAGCATACCGTCGCTGCTATTCAGCCACAGCAGCGTGGGGACATTCCAGAATCTGGCCGATGCGAAATAGTCCCGCGCGGCACGAAGATAATCGGCCACCGGGGAGATACCATGAGACCCGATAAGCCCGCGCGCCTGCACACCGAAAGAGAGAAAGGCAATCAAGTAGATGACGCCGAGTAAGCGGATGAAAATCCAACTCGCATAATTAAAAGTTTCTGGTACGACCGGAATTCCCCACAGAGTCTTAGTTACCTGGTAGGCGAATGATCGATGCTGCGCGATCACCCGATAAGCAGCTTCCGATACTGGAGCCACGCCGGGCACATGTTCATAGAGGCGAAGCCAGGAGCCTCTCCCCGGCAATAAAGCTATCAGGCGGAAAACAGCATGAGCGCCGGTAAACTTTTCGCCGTCCGCAAGGATCAGATGAACGGCGGCGGCGAATTCGCTCTGCGCAATAGCCGGAAATCGGTCGCCGATTTCCTGGTAAGGCGCGTAGAGCACCCGATCGCCCGTAAGCTCTTTCCAATATTCCACCCAGGCACGGCAAAACGAGCAGGCACCATCGAAGATCAAGAGAGGGCGGTCTGGATATTTTTCGGCCATTGGCGGATCTTGCAGGCGTGAACTTACGATGTTACATGGGATTCAAGTGGGAATCAGCTTGCAGGGGACTCAACGTAGCACCTTCACAGGCGATTACCGATGCCTACTCCAAAATCCACGCTTAGTACCTGCCCGTTGATTTCGCTGGCCAGGTTAGAGCAGAGAAACACAAAGGCATTCGCAATCGCTTCGGGCGTATTTCTCTTTCCCATCGGGGAGACGCGCCGCACAAATTCCCGGTAGGCCTCGTCCTCGTCAAACACCTTCAGAGAACTTCCAGCAGCGACGTTCCCCGGCGAAATCGCGTTCACACGAATTCCGGCAGGAGCATATTCGAGCGCCAGGCAGCGTGTGAGATTCTCCAGAGCAGCTTTGGCAGACGCGTAAGAAGGAATCTGAGTGTGGGGAATGCGCGCCACGTAAGAAGACGTGAACACCAGGTGACCGGCAATACCTCTCGAGGTCCACTCGGCGAAGACCGCCCGCGCCAGATAAGTCTGGGCAAAATAATTAAAGCGAAAAATTCGCTCGTAGTCGGCTTCCGAGGTGGTGGCGAAGGGGTGCAATCCACAGCCACCCGCGTGGCCAAGCACCGTATCCAGGGCAGGATACTTTGAAAAGGATTCCTGAATCACGCGATTGAGAGCCGAAGAATCCGTGATGTCGGCGGAAAAATAGATGAAGGAGTGTGCCGGGATCTGCCAGTCCTGCAAAGTTCTTAATGCCCGGTTTTCAGGTTTTATATCGACGAGGATCAGTTTGGCGCCTGCTTCGACCAGCCTTCGCACCATGTGTTCAGCGATGGCGCCGAGGGCTCCCGTTATGAGGATTGGCTTGCCGGAGAAATCGATTGTCATCACGCGTCGGCTCTCCTCGCCATCTCAGAGAGAACCTTGCATCCACTTTCGGTCACGAGAACATTATCTTCCATGCGAGCGCCGCCGCCGAATGCGGGAACGTAGGCGCCGGGTTCCACCGTGATGATCATTCCGGGTTCGAGTTTGGCTGTTACTCCCGGGCTGATGCCGAACCCGGGATCGTGATAGCGAAAGCCAACATGATGGCCGGTAGCGTGAGTAAAGTAAGCAGACAAGCCTGCGCTGGAAATAATTTCTCTTGCAGTTCCATCGATTTCACCAGCGGGGATGCCGGGCCGGATGACTTCCATCGCTGCACGTTGCGCCAACGATACTGTGGAGAATACCTTCTCCAACTCCGGCTTCAGGTTGCCGACCGGTGCGGTGCGCGTCAGATCGCTCCAATATCCGTTCACGCAGGTTGCCAATTCCAGCAGAACCAGATCGCCATTTTGCAATGCACGCGCAGTCGAGCGGTTAAACCGGCCAGAGTCGGCGCTGTTTGGGCCTGATTGAACCATGCCCCAGGCTCGGGCATAAAAAATGCCTGGCTGGCCTATCTGCCTCTGGATGGCGGACTCGACGGCGGTGGCTACGTCAATTTCACGAGCCCCGGGAGTGAGGTGGTCGTGGAACACCTTGATGCCCACCGCCGCGGTCTTATTGGCCAAGCCAACGGCCGCTATTTCTGGCGGCGTTTTGTGGAGGTAGAGCTCGAGATAAGCTTGTTCGACCTCAGCATCAGGCTCGCCGGCAATCTTTGAAAATGTTTGCCAGAACAGTTCCGGTAGAGGGATCTGCTCCGCCGCTTGCAGCGGGAGCGCGCTTCGCGAGCCCCCGCGCAGCATTCCCACGCGGGAACAATCCACGCCGCATCGCTTCAATTCGGCTCCAATACTGTCTGCGAGAACCTGGTAGGGATCTGAGCAGTCGAGCAGGCCCCAGGGATATTCTCGAACGGTGACCTCCGCGGGAATATGATCCCGGGGTTCCAGTACCGGAACAAACAAAATGGGCTGCCCTTCCCGCGGAAACAACAGAATCGACGCTCCCCAAAAGGGAAGATACCCGCTCATCATAACTAATTCGTCGGGTCGCCAAGCGATCCAGGCTTCCAGCTCGTGTTGTCTGAGAAAAGACCGGATCCTCTCACAACGGCTATGAGCAGCTGATTCAGTTGAAGGCAAATCTGCTCCTACATGATTCCGTGCTTTTCAAAAGCAGCCACAGCGCTTAAGCCATCCTCCAGCGCTTTTCTTACCAACTTCTCTCCGCGGACTTTCTCAATGGCTTTCGTAAAGACTTCCGTTGCCGCCGGCGCAGGAATTAAGCAGACGCCGTCGATATCGCCGAAGAGTATGTCGCCGGGTTCGATTCGTACTTGCCCGATCTCAACCGGAATGCGGTAGTCGACCACTTTGTAGCGGGGAGCGGAATCTTGCCCGTATGATCCCCAGGAAAAGGTTGGGAAATTGAGTGCCAGGACCGCTCTGGTATCGCGCGAGTAGCCATTCAGAACGGCGCCGCTGCTGCCCAGCTTTCGCGCGCGAATACTCATCAACTCGCCCCACAAGGCGTTGCGAGGTGAGGATCCGGTATTTACATAGATTTCGTGCGCGTGCAGGTCATCAAGCGCTTCCAGCATCAATCCGAACGGTTTTTCCATCAGCTTGTTCGCGCTGCCGGCAAGCTTCTCTTCGAAAACGTCGACGGCCAACACCGGCATGGCACGTCCGATGACAACCATGGCCGGCGACAACGGTTGAATCTGGGGCGGCAGAAACTGGTGGCGCAGATGTAGCTTGTCCATCACGTCGCCCACGACACAGGTAAACAACTCCTGCCGGACGAGCGCAAACAGTTCGTCATCTGAGCTCCAGAGATTCATACGATCCTTTACTGCTGAGTGTCTTTGCCTGCCGCAGGCGCGCTTTGCAGCTTCTGGAACTCCTGCATTTCGCGCGCTGCTTCGGTGGTCTTTCCCTGCTTGCGATAGATTGCCGCCAGCCCAAAATGCGCTTGTGCGGCTAATGGACTTGCCTTTTCCAGAGATATGACCTTGTTCCAGCAGTCTTCCGCAGACTTTGTGTCGCCTTCGAGCGAGGCGGCCTTGCCCAGCGAGTAGAGCGTTTCCGGCATATCGGGAAGCAGGCGATTCGCGCGCTGCAGCTCTTCCCTTGCCTCGTGAGCTCTTCCTTGTTGGAGCAGCGAGCTTCCCAGCCGGAACGCAGCTTCTGCATTTCCCGGTTGCAGCCTGGTTTGCGCGCGAAATTCCGCTTCTGCTTTATCCCATTCCGCCGAGCCTGCGTACACCGTCCCGAGTTCCATGTGGACCTCGGGCAAGTTAGGTTGAAGCTTAAGAGCCTCACGGAATTCGCGCTCCGCTTGCGGCATCTGCCGAAGGACAAAATAATTCTCGCCCATAGCCTGGTGTGCGCGCGGCGAGTCGGGATAAAGGCTCATCATGGTGTCGATATTCTGCTTGGACAGCAATCCGGAAGCGCGCCCAAGATAATAGAGCAAATCGGGATCGTTCGGCTGCTTAGCCAGCGCAGCCTGCAGGTTGGATACGGCTTCGGAGAATTGACCGGTGTTGGTCTGCGCGATTCCTAGGGCAGCCTGTTCTTGCGCTTTCTCAAAATGCGGAATGGCGTCGGCGGAATACCCCTGCGCCAGCAGAGCATACCCAAGTAAACGGTGGGCGGGGATCAGGTTCGCGTCCAGTTGTAAAGCCTGCTTGAGAATCGGAATCGCGCTCCCGAACTCGTGATTCTCCATATAAGCTTGCCCGAGGCGCACAAAGCCAATCGCCAGCGACGGCTCCAGTTCAGTAACCTTCTTAAACTCTGCTATAGCAACTCGCACATGGCGCTGCTTCTCGGCTTCGATTCCAGCATTCATGTGTTGCACGGCCTCGGGAGAAGCGGTCTGCCACAACAGCCAAGCGAGCAGGAACAAATGGGTCATGGGTGCTCCGGCTCGCGTATCTCGAGGAACTGGTCGGCATGAACGTCGTCGACAGTCTGATGAATGCCCGACGGCCAGGTCACTTCCACCTTCGCGCTCTGCGCAGATCCCAGCCCGAAATGAAGGCGCTTGTCACTGGCAGAGAGATAGCCCTGAGTCGAGGTGGCAAAGCGCGTTTGCCCATTCACCTGCACACGGGCGCCATAGCCGTCGCGATTGCTCTTGGTGCCCCGCAAAGCAATGGTGAGCCAGTGTGCGCTGCCTTTGCGATTCATGAACAACTGCGGATGCCCTCCCAGTACGGTGACTATGGCATCGATCCAGCCGTCGTTATTTATATCTCCGAAAGCCGCTCCCCGCGCCGCGATCGGAGTAACGGCTCCCGAGTCAACACGTTCAAAGCGGCCCTTATGGTTCATAGCCAGCAGCGGCAGTTGCGGATAATGCAGAGAGGGATCGATCTGCTCCACATTATCGAGCACGTGACTCTGGGCGACGAACAAATCCTTCCATCCATCGTTATCGAAATCTTCCAGCCCGAAACTCCAACCGGAACTTCCCGAGCTCAGAACGCCCAGGCCAGTCTCGAGACTTCGAAAGCTGAACATGCCGCCACCCTCATTATGGTAGACACTATAAATTTCGCGTGGTAACTCGGTGACGATAATGTCGGGGCGGCCATCGTTGTCATAATCCTGGAACACTGTGCCCATACCCGACATCCGCCGCCCGTCCTCGGAGAGTCCAGCGCCGGCTTCCAACGCCACTTCCGAGAACGTCCCGTTGTGATTGTTGTGAAACAGGAACTGTTGCATGCCATCATTGGCAACGAAGATGTCGGTAAACCCATCGCCATCGTAGTCGGCGAAAGACACGCCCAACGCCCGGCCTTTGCTGCCGGCAATTCCTGATTTCTGGCTGACCTCTTCAAAAGTTCCGTCCCCGCGATTGTGATAGAGAAGGTTGGTGGTGGCGGGAAACTCTTCGGGAGGACAGTAGGTCCGCCATTCGGCGCCGCAAGTTTTGCTGTGTTTGGTGTCCCACTCCATGTAACGGGTCACAAAAAGATCCAATTTACCGTCGTTGTCATAATCAAAGAAGCCGGCCGATTCAGACCAGCCGCCGCCGGCAACCCCGGCCTTGGCGGTCACGTCGGTAAAAGTGCCGTCGCCGTTGTTGTGATAGAGGATGTTCTTGCCGTAGTTGGTGACGTAAATATCGGGATACCCGTCATTATCGTAGTCACCGATCGCGACACCCATGCCGTAGTTGCCGTCGCCTGCATTCGCCAGTCCCGCCTGCTCGGTGACGTCGGTGAAGCTGCCGTCCTTGTTTTGCCGATAAAGCCGGTTCCAGTAGCGAGGATTCTTGCGGTCAAAATTTTCCGGCATCTGCATCGGATTCGTAATGCGCCCGCCATTCACCAGAAAGATATCGAGCAATCCGTCGTTGTTGTAGTCGAACAGGGCTACTCCGCCGGGCATAGTTTCGATCAGATACTTCTGCGGCGTGGGCGAATTTTCCAGGGTGAAATCAATGCCTCGCGGAGCCTGTACCTCAAAAACAGGCGCGACCAAGGTGGCCAGCAATACCGTAAACAGCAGGGTCTTTACCACACGTCCTCTGGCAATTAGCCCGAAACATGCCAGCATACCGCGTCAGCTTTGTTCACTGCACGTTCTTCACTGAAAAAAGGGTTCACCTTTTCGGGCGTAACGCCGCGCCACTTCTTCATTCAGGGTTACGCCCAAGCCCGGATTTTCCGGGACCTTGATGAAACCGTCTTGAATCAGAGGCTTCGATACGCCTTCCACCAGCTCATTCCAGAACGGCACCTCGGAAGCGTGGAACTCGAGTGCAAGAAAATTTGGAATAGCCGCGCAGAAATGTGCCGAAGCCAGAGTTCCCACGGGGCTGCTGATGTTATGCGGCGCAATAGGAATGGCTTGATCGTCGGCGAAGCTGGCGATGCGAAGGGCCTCGGCGAGTCCGCCGACTTTCTGCAGATCGGGAGTCGCGATTCCGAGAGCATGTTCTTCCAGAAGTTTGCGAAATCCTTCGAACAGGAAGAGATTCTCTCCGGTTGCTATCGGCGTAGCCACGCGTGAACTCACAGCCCTCAAAGCTTCAACGTTGCCCGGAGGAACCGGATCTTCTAACCAGAGCAAGCGGAACGATTCCAACTCCCGCGCCACTTTGAGCACATCACTTACGTTGTAGCGCCAGTGACAATCGACCGCGATGTCGGTATCCGCGCCCACGGCGCTGTGAACCGCTCCGATCAGTTCGACCATGTGATCAATGGCCCGATGGTTCAGGCAACGATTGTGCGGGTCAGAACCTTCGGTTCCGGGCACGTCGAGATCGAACTTCAACGCCGTGTAGCCCTTGGAGCGCATGGCCAGCGCCTGCTTCTTGTAATCTTCCGGAGAAGCGGACGGACCGGAAGCTGGCTCTCCGAAATAGTCCTTGGGCGCGTGATTCGGTACCGCCTGCATCCAGGAAGGTGAGCGGGTTCGCAGAACCTCATCGAGGCTTTCCAGCGCCGCCCCGGCGTGACAGTCGGCGTAGACGCGAACCTTGTCACGAAAGTTGCCACCCAGCAAACGGTAAATTGGCACGCCTAGTGACTGCCCCAGCAGATCCCAGAGTGCCGCCTCGATTCCGCTAATCGCGTTGTAGATAATGCCGGCGATGGAACCGGCCCCGGAAGTCGCCTGTTGCAGCTTGCGGAACAGACGACGAATGTCGCGCGGATCTTCGCCCTGAATGACCGGTTCGAGGGAACGCAGGATGGCAGTCAGGCCGGGAGCAAAGAAGCACTCGCCTAATCCGTGGATTCCTTCGTCGGTCTCGATGCGCACGAAGGTCCAGTCGAAATTGCCCTCGACTACCGCGGTCTTCAGCCGGCGAATCTTCATGAGAGGTGGTCGAGATTGGGAGAGCAACGCACGCTCAGCGCTGGTCCCATCTAGGCGTTCCTGGCTCCCGTGCCTGATTCCTGAAACGACATGCCACCGATGGGGATCATCAGGCCACCGTCGGCGGTTACTGCCGTTCCCGTCACGAACGATGCCAAGTCACTGGCCAGGAAAGCGATCACCTGCGCCACTTCTTCCGGCTTACCCATGTGGCCCACGGGATGCATTTTGTGACAGGCGGCGATCACCCGCTCGGGATCCTCATCCAGCGAGGCCGCCCAGCGCAGCATGGGAGTATCGATGGCGCCCGGACAGACCGCATTTACTCGAATATTATCCTTTGCATAATCCAGAGCCATAGAGCGCATCAGACCGATGAGAGCGTGTTTGCTGACCACATAGGCCATGGAATTGCGTTGCGCCCCTAGCGACTGGACCGACGCGGTGATCACAATCGATCCTCCTCCACGCTTGATCATGTGGGGAATCGAATATTTTGAAATGAGAAATCCGCTCTTCAAATTGGCTGCCAGCGTTCGGTCCCACTCGGCCTCGCTGGTAGTGGTGGCGCTGCCGTAGGTCTGAATCCCAGCGTTGCTCACCAATACATCCACACCGCCAAAGGTGGTTACTATTTTCGGAACAAGTTCCGCGACCTCACGCGCGCTGCTGAGATCGGCAGAAAAGAATCGAAGACGCTCGCAGGCAGTTTCCTGCTCAAGTTTTCGCCCCAGTAATTCGTCGCGATCCACTACCGCAACAGCGGCATTGTGTTTTAGAAATTCAAGACTCGCGGCGCGCCCAATCCCGGATGCGCCGCCGGTGACAATCGCAACCTTGCCGGAAAAATTCATTTCGAACTCCCCGCCGCGAGAGTGCCTGTCAAAGGAGTGTCGCGCGACGATGCGCCAACGTAAACGCGGTAGTCGCCTGGGACGACCTCCCAGTCTTGCTTTTCGACGTTGAATATCGACATCGAACGGGCGTCCAGGTTCAGAGTGATGGTCTGCTCTTCCCCGGGGGCAAGTTGGACCTTCTTCCAGGCCACCAGCCGCTTCGGTGGTTCTCCCGCGCTGGGAGGCAAGCCAAGGTAAACCTGGGCGGTTTCAGCGCCGCTACGTGCACCGATATTTTTGACCGCAAAACTCACCTGCACCGGATTGCCTGGTGCAATCTTCAGCCGCGAATAGGAGAACTTTGTGTAAGAAAGCCCGAAGCCGAAAGCGAAAAGAGGGTCTTTCTTCTCCGCATCAAACCACCTGTAACCCACCTTGAGTCCCTCGGTGTAATCGGCGTCAATCAGAGCAGGCGGTGGATTCAGATCTTGTGCGGTCGGTTGTTTCACCGGACGCGCAGGCGCAGGGATAGTTCGATGTGGGAGGTCTGACTCGCTTTTCGGAAAAGAAATCGGCAGCTTGCCGGAGGGATTCACGTCGCCAAAGAGAATGTTGGCGATAGCCTCTCCACCGCGCGCGCCCGGATACCAGGCTTCCAGAACTGCGCTCACTTGGTCGAGCCACGGCATCAGTACCGGATCACCGTTTTCCAGAACTACGATGCTGTGTGAATTCGCGGCCGCTACCCGATTCACCAAATTGTCTTGATTTGCAGGGAGCGAAAGATTCGCAAGATCGGCGTCTTCGTGAGTGTGCTGGTTAACGAAGAGGATGGAGACGTCGCTCTTTCTGGCAAGCTCGGCGGCGCCCATGGCGTCCACTCCGTCGTTGTATTCGACGCGGGCGTTCGGTGCCTTGGAACGGATCGCACGCAACGGCGATGAAGGATCCCAAACGGCAACTTTTAAAACTTGCAGTATATCCGTAGGCATTTGCGCAGGGAGAACAGCATTGCCGCCAAAAGGTTCGACTTGCGCCGAGCCGCCACCTGAGAGCACGCCCACATCGGCATGAGAACCGATCACGGCGATGGAATGGATGGTCGATGCACTCAAGGGCAGCTGGTTGGCGGCGTTCTTGAGAAGAACAGCGCCCTGTTCCTCGACTCGCTGCGCAACCTCGGCGTCAGCCTCAACGTCGATGGGCTTAACCACCGGCGGATGATCCATCACACCTACCGCAAACATGGTTCGCAGAATGCGATGAACCATGTCATCGAGCCGCGATTGCGGCACCACTCTTTCTTGCACGGCCTGCTTCAGCGGCGCGGAAAAAAACTTGTTGTCGTAAAACTCCTGATCGAGCCCGGCCAGCGCTGCTTTGATGGTGCTGTGAGTGGCGCCCCAGTCCGACATGACCCAACCGGGAAATGCCCAATCTTTTTTTAGAGCCTGGTTCAGCAGATAATCGTTCTCGCACGAGTAGACACCATTCACGCGATTGTAAGCGCACATTACGGTACCGACGCCCGACTCCTTGATGCCGATCTCGAAGGCCAGCAGATCCAGTTCCCGCAAGGACCGTACATCGAGGTTTGAGCTCACGCCGTGCCGGTCGGTTTCCTGGCAATTCACCGCGTAATGCTTGATGTCTGCAATGACGTGCTGATCCTGAATGGCTTTCAACTCCGGGGCAATGATTCTTCCGGCCAGGACCGGATCTTCCCCGTGATATTCGAAGTTGCGCCCGTTGCGCGCTTCCCGCATGATGTCATTACCGCCGCCCAGCGACACGTTGAAACCCTGATCGCGGGTTTCTCTTCCAATCACCATGCCGAATTCGTAGGCGAATTGCGGATTCCAGGTGGCGGTCTCCGCCAGCGATGACGGCAAAGCAGTCGCTTGTCCATTGGGCCGCTTCCCTAAGTTAGTGACTCCCACGCCTGCCCCAATCAGGTTGAGATCGGGAACACCCAAGCGCTCGATACCGGGAACAAACCCGTCCCCGCCCAAGGAGCGAGGCGGCCTGGGATAGTCGGGAAGGCCAAACGCCATGCTTCCATGGACCAATTGGATCTTCTCATCCAGCGTCATCTGCTGAAGGAGGAGGTCAGCCCGCCGGTCAGGTGGCAGGCCAGCGTCCATCCACGGCGCAGGTGAATTCTGCCTGCGGCCCAGTGTGGGAAGCAGAACACCGAAGAGCAGAGACAACGGCACCAGCAACGTTCGACGCCTACTCATAGGCCGTCCTGAAAAGGCTTGTCGCTCTGAAGTGTATACAGTATGCCGCTGCATGTTAGGCGCTCCAGCACACCCTCGGCAAGGACGAAAAGCCGAGAAGCTGCATACAATATCCTGTAGACGTATACTGAATATGGTAGACGGGTCGAACGGAGCATTGGGCCATGAACATCTCGCCGGATTTGGATATTCCCACAAAAACCATCAAGTCATGTTTGGTGACTACCTTACGAGAAGGGATCATCGCCGGAAAATTCAAACCTGGGGAACGTCTTAACGAGAGCCGCCTGGCTCGCCAATATAAAGTAAGCCGGGTACCGGTGCGGGAGGCTCTGTTGCAACTGCAGGAACAAGGCCTGGTGATGAACTCACCGCGAAGGGGCATGTTCGTGAATCTTCTGAGCGAGGAAGACTGCGCCAAGATCAACAGCTTACGGATCGTACTGGAGGCCGAGGCGCTGAAGTTGTCTCGCGCCAAGCTGACGGGAACTCAAGAAAAGCACCTGGTGGCATTACTGCGAAAGATGGAAGAGTGGAAGGCAAGCACCGAGATTGAAGCGGCCTCGCTGGACCTTGAGTTTCACCGCTTTATCTGGAACTGCAGTGGCAATGCCTATCTCGAGAAAATCCTGAATTCTCTGGTTCCAATCCTCTTTGCGCATCAAGCTATCATCGACAAGCGTGCGGAGGCGAATCATTGGCCTCTAGATCACCATCGTCGTTTGCTCGAAGTGGTGCAAGGAACCTCTTCCCAGAGCCCGGAAGAAGCAATGGTTCTGCACTTGAGTCTGCGCCATACAAACCCGGAACGATACTCCAGCCTGGCGTTTCGAGATTACAAGGCCGCGATGCGCTGAGCCGCGCAAGTTCGCGGCAGATTCCCTCCGATTTTTACCTCCCGCGATGATTAAAAACAATTAATCCTTGACAAGCTTGTATACGGTATGCAAAAAAGGTGGACCATCACCTGCAGCTCTGGATTTATATGTAATCCGTCATGAGGGCCCTATTTCAACAGAATATGCGCGCGGTTATGTAAACAAACCATCTCCCTGCACGGGTCGTTCAACCTGTGCCCAACCTCTGGGGGTGCATATGGCATTTTGCAGGCTTAGGTCGTTGATTCTATCTCTCACCTTGATCCTTCTGACTTCCATGCTGGGCCAAGGTCAATCTACCTACGGCGCGATCTCGGGCGATGTACTTGATTCCTCGGGAGCTGCGGTCCCTGAAGCTTTGGTTACGTTGACTAACCTGGGCACGTCAGAGAAACGCACTCAAACCACGGGAGGAGATGGGCTTTATTCGTTCCCCAACCTGATTCCGGGCAACTATCGGGTAGAAGCAAAGAAAGAGGGCTTCAAGACCTTCGTTCGCGACCAGATCGCTGTGCAGGTACAGCAGTCGATCAAGATCGACGCCACCATGCAGGTCGGAACCGTCACCGAAAGTGTCACGGTGAGCGGAGAGACACCGTTACTACAGCCGGAGACATCGTCGCTAGGACAGGTCGTGGAGACTCGTAAAGCGAACGAATTGCCGCTCAATGGGCGCAACATTTATACGCTCGCGGCTATTTCTCCCTCGGTGGTACCGCAGGGAAGCACTACCGGCACGCCGGTCGGCAAGAACCCCTTCGACTTCGCGAATTACCAGATTGGCGGATCGTTCGCCAACGAAGGTGCGGAATACCTGGACGGACAGCCGCTTAACATCGGCTATATCAACCTGCCACTACTGGTGCCGACGCAGGACTCGATCTCGGAATTCAAGGTTCAGTACAACAATCTGGGGCCTGAGTGGGGCAAGTTCGCGGGTGGCGTAATCAACCTGAGTACAAAGTCAGGAACCAACTCCTGGCATGGCGAGGGCTATGAGTACCTGCGCAACAAGGTATTCAATTCGAATGAATACTTCCTGAAAGGCTCGCAAATTGCCGCGGGTAAACCCAACACTCCGCCACCTTTCACCCAGAACCAGTTCGGAGCGGCGGTGGGTGGGCCGATTATAAAGGACAAACTATTCATCTTTGGCAGCTATGAGGGATTCCGGCTACGACAAGGAACGGTGTTCACCACCACGGTACCAACTGCGGCAGAGCGTACGGGCGATTTCTCGAGCTCTGGCTTCACGATCTATGATCCGCTGACGGTCGATCTCACGGGTACTGCGGCTACAAACCCGAATTTCGGGCATCGCACACAGTTTTCAGGCGACAAGATTCCGACGATTAACCCAACAGCGGCGTATTTGCTGAAATACATCCCACTGCCGACAAATAGCGGGACCTTGAACAACTTCACCAAGGCCGCCAGCACCGGCGGCAATGTTGACGAGTACGTAACTCGAGCCGACGCCAACATCAGCAGCCAGAGCCGTATATTCGGACGGTTCAGTTATTGGAAGATGCTGAGCCTGGCGCAAGATCCCTTCGGAACAGGTTTTTGCAAAGATCGCTGCAGTGAGAACACGCGCAGCAAGAGTGCGGTGATCGGGTTCAACCATGCCTTTACTTCGAACACGATCATGGACCTCAACTTCAGCGCCAGCCGCTTTCATTATCTACGTTTGCCGATCAACTCAGGGTTCGACATGTCGAAAGAGGGCTGGCCGGCAGCCTACAATGCGTCGGTACCCTCCACAGAACGTACTCCGCTGACGCCTTGCTTCGGAGTGAACGACACCAACATCACCTGCAGCCAGGGCCAGAGCGCGATTGACGATCACAATACGCAATGGAATTTCTCACCCCAGGTGTCGATGATTCGCGGAAAACATAATTTCGTATGGGGCGGGCAGTTGGAGGAGGGTTACGACAACTACCTGCAAACCAACACCGGTGGGGGATTGATTTCGTTCAACGGTTCCTGGACAAGCAGCATCGCGGGTGGTTCCACAGCCGCGACAGGCGGAGTCGATTTCGCGGACTTCCTGTTGGGATATGGCTTGGGCCAAGGCGCTCAGTTCGGCAATCAGACTACCGGCTCACTGGTGATATCGGGTCCGGTTTCGGGTAAGCAGACCTACCGCGCGCTCTACTTCGGCGACAACTGGCACGCAACCACGAAGCTCACTCTTAATCTCGGCCTGCGGTACGAACTGCAAGGGCCCTGGTCCGAGCGCTTCGACCGCATGACCTATTTCAACCCGCGAGTATCGAACCTATCGACAACCGGGTGCGGCGGCGCTCCCGGAACTCCATGTCCGGGTGACCTCTTTCTTGTCAAAACCGGTGTGAACGATACCCGCAACAACCTCCCTCTGTCTAAGAAGCAGTTTTCTCCACGAATTGGGTTTGCATACGGCTTGGATCAGAAGACAGTTATTCGAGCCGGATATGGGGTGTTTTATATTCCGAATTACGTCTCGTTCGGGACCAATCCGTACATCGATCCTGTGAGCAGCGCGACGAATCCGTTTTTTGCCAGTATTAACGGCGGCCTGACTCCTGCCAGTACGCTGGATTCGTCTGGGTGTAATTACACAACCGCAACAGCTGCAGGGCTAGTCGGATTCAACTGCCCCATCGCTGGCCCGTTCGGTCCTGCCCTAACTAACGTGGCAGGCAGAAATCCTCAGCCCAATGTTTCGGCTTATGGAGTCAACCAAGGAACGTTGAGCGCCACCGGGTACACGGTGCAGAAGTGGGGATACGTTCAGCAATGGAATATCGATATCCAACGCGAACTGCCGGCAAAATTCTTCCTGGATGCGGCCTACGCTGGTTCTCACGGCATACATTTGCCGCAGTTCAACACCAACGCCAACCAGATTCCCGACGGATTTATTGCCCAGGCCGCGGCACAAGCTGCCGCTGGCCAAGACCCCACAATCAATCATTCGCCGGCGGGGTGTGCGCTAGCACCTGGGGCTTCTATTGGCACTACCGCTCCCAACGCATGTAATCCACTGAGTCTGGGCGTGGGGGCACTGGCTCCGGGAGTGACCATCCGGCAAGGTCAGCTCGATCGACCATTTCCTGAGTACGCCGGGCTTAACCTTAACGGCCAAGGCTGCTGCGATAGCACCTATAACTCGCTGCAGCTAACCGTGCAGCGTCGCTTCTCCGGCGGCGGCACCATGCTGGTGGCCTACACCAATGCAAAGCTGCTTTCTAACACGGACACGCTGACGTCGTGGCTGGAGGGCAGCAACGGCGGCACCGGGGCCATTCAGGACTGGAACAACCTGCGGAACGAGCGCTCATTGTCTTCCCAGGATGTTTCTCAGCGTCTAGTGATCAGCTACGTCCTTGACTTGCCTTTTGGTCATGGAAAGAAATTCCTCGGCGATATGAGCGGAGCCCCCGACAAGCTGGTTTCCGGATGGGGCGTGGACGGCGTGACTACCTTCCAGCGCGGTTTCCCCGTCAAGATCAGCTACGGGGCCTCGACTCCACTTTCTTCTGCTGGTCTTGGCATTGGCACCCTGCGGCCCGACGTCGTTCCAGGATGTGACAAATCGGCCTCCGGGAGCCCCACTTCCAGGCTCAGCGGATGGTTCAACACAGCTTGCTTCGCTGCACCGCCGGCATGGGGGTTTGGGGATGAGGCGCGAGTTGATTCCAGCATACGTCTGCAGGGCATCAACAACTTCGATTTCGCCGTGTTCAAGCAGACTAAGTTCGGACCCGACAATCGGCTAGGCCTCGAGTTCCGGACCGAATTCTTTAACCTGTTTAATCATCCTCAATTTGGTGCGCCGAACGGGACCTGTTGCACTTCTAACAATCCTAACTTCGGTGTAGTCACCAGCACTCTGGGGAATCCGCGACTTATTCAGTTTGGTTTGAAATTCATTTTCTGACCGCAAGTCCATTCCGGGCCAGGCATTTGCCTGGCCCGAATTTTTTACTGCCTTCTTTTTCGTCCGACCTTCGCCAGTTTCTCTATATTGCACAGAGCTTGGCTGTCGCGCGGAACTTCTATTCCGCCACCAAGGCATGCGGATCCGATACCATCGCATACGGTGCAGCTTTTCCTAAAGCTGGCTGAAGCAAATTGCGGCAACTTTTGCGCCGGGGCGCGACAGCACCAGAACACGGGCGGCCGCGCTGTGCTCCTTCATAGCAACGAGAGGAGCCGCTGCAGCTTATCCCCTTCATCCCCTAAAATCTGTGTAACTTTCTTCGATCTCCTGCGTACTGCTTTATGAATGCCGGGAAGGACAAGGTGAAGCGCCGCAGCCCGTGAGGTCAAAGCCAAGAAATGGACGAGCGGGATCTGGAGAGCGTGATAGGGCGCGCCCAGGGCCACGATGCCGAGGCGCTGGCGGAGATCCATCGGCTCTATGCCGGGCGTGTCTTTGGCCTATGCAAGTACATGCTGGACTCGCGGGAGAGCGCGGAAGATGCGACCAGCGAAGTCTTCCTCAAGCTGCAGCGTTCGATCGGGACCTACGACGGTTCGATTCCGTTTCCCAAGTGGCTGCTGCGAGTGGCTGGCAACCAGTGCATCGACGCTTTGCGGCGCCGAAAACGCGGACGTCAGGTGATTGTGGAAGTCGAAGACATCACGAACGTGGAGGCACCCAGCGCGGAGCTGTCGCCTCTGGGTGCCGCAATCAAGACCGAAGAGAGGGCGCAAGTGCGGGATGCTATCGCACGGCTGCCGGTGAGCTATCGCGTACCCTTGGTCCTGCGTTATTACAGTGAGCTGAGCTATGACGAAATCGCACAGCAGTTAGACCTGCAGAGGAACCACGTGGCCACGCTGATATTTCGTGCCAAGCAAGAGCTGCGCCGGAAACTGATGCAGCGGAGCAAGTAGTCATGGAATGTTATTCGGAACAGACGTGCGCCATCTTTGTGGACGGCGAACTCGCGGCTGACGAGGCGCAGCATCTGCGAGGCCACCTGGCTACGTGCCAGCGCTGCCGTAAATTGGTGGACGCATTGCGCGCTGAGAACCGCATCCTGGGCGAAAGCTTACAAGAGCTGCCGCAAGAAACATCCAGACCCGAGGCCTTCTCTCGTTGGCCCTCGTGGGTGTGGGGTGACCTGGCGGTGATGGGCGCGGTGCTGGCGTTAGGCTCGATTGTTTCCGTCTGGATCGGTGAGCTGGAAATTCCGGGAGCGTTGGAATGGCTCAATCCCTTCACCCCCGGCGGCCTTACGAGCCTGATGTTCGACGTTTCTTACTACTTCACGCACGGAGGTGCTGCGATGTTGACTGAGTATGCAGCTGTCGTTGGAGGTCTCTTCTTATTCTTATTATTGGGCGGCGGCGCACTTCTGCTGGGACGGCGCGGGCGACTACCCAACACCAGCCTCGGACTGCTGATCGTGCTGCTTACGTTCTCTTTGCCAGGCTTTGCCCTGGAGCATCGTCACGGCGAGTTTGTCACGGTAGCAGCGAACGAGACGTTGGACGATACCCTCCTGGCCGCCGGCAACACGGTGCGCGTGGAAGGAACCGTCAACGGCGACGTCCTTGCCTTTGGCCGGACGGTTGAAGTACATGGCACGGTCAAAGGCGACCTGGTCAGTTTTGCCAGGAGCACGGTCGTCAGTGGAACGGTCGAGGGTAGCATTTTCAATTTTTCACGGTCGCTCGATGTAGAGGGGCAATTGGGTCACAGCATTTATGGCTGGATGCAATCCTTGCGCGTTGATGAGCGTGGGCATGTCGGTGACGGGATCCTGGTTGGCGCCGGTGATGTCAACCAGGAGGGTGAGGTGAAACGCAGCGTGACCATCTTCGCCGGCAGTGCCGACGTAAGCGGCAACATCGGGCGCGAATTGACCATGACCGGAGGCAACCTTACGCTGACTAACACGGCCCGGGTAGGCAGCAACCTGACGGCTCGCGTGCGTCACCTCAAAGACGTGCACATCGCCGAGGGCGCCACCATCGCGGGTAAGCGTGATATCCAAGAGCGGGTCAGGAAGAACTATTTCGCCCGACCAGGATTCTACTTCTACCAGGCGCTCTGGCTCGCCTCGGCCATGGCAGTGGGATGGCTCGCAGTGGTTCTGTTTCCTGGCTTCTTCGCGGCCTGCACTCAAGCGGTGGGCGCAGGCTGGCGCAGCCTCGGTATAGGGGTTGGAGTCTTGGCGGGAGTTCCGGTGGCCGTGATCGTCGTAGCCGTTACTCTGGTCGGTCTTCCGCTCGCGTTCATGTTGTTCGCGGTGTATCTGGCGGCGCTCTACCTGGCGAAGATTTGGGTCGGGGCCTTTCTGGGACGGGTGCTTCTAAAGCCATCCGGGACGACGAAAGGCGACTGGTTGCTGGGACTACTGGTTGGCTTGTTGATTCTCACCATTGTCGGCTTCATTCCCTATCTTGGCGGGTTGGTCCGCTTCGGAGTGGTTTGCCTCGGCTTGGGGGCTTTCGCCTGGCAGCTTTACCAGCTTTCACGACCGGCAGTAGCTGCTTGAAAAAGCGGCGCGGTTCCAATCGTCACGTGCGAATGCTCGTAGGATTCCGCTTGCAGGCTTGGAGACCAAGCTCTGATCGCAACCTCTCCAATGGCAGTTGGGCGAGAACTCGACATCGCCGGCTAGTATCCGGTCCCGGAACGGGCCGTCTTTGTTTGCTTTGGGCGCGGACCTGGCGCCTCTCGCTTTTCGATGCGCGCTGCATCCAGCCTGGCGGCCACTTCGTCGAAAGCTGGGGTCGGTCCCCGCCATCTCAATTGCTCAACACTGTCGAAAAGAGGTATATCCCTCCGAAGCGTTGCCAGCCTCCTGAAGAGCAGGGCTCGATCCCACTCCCGGCAAAGAGTGTCCGCGAGTGTACTGGCATTGGCGACGTTCACCCGCCATTCGCGAATGTCCTTCGGAACCGATTCGAGATGTATGAACTTCGCGAGCACCGTGGCTGACGATTTCGCACCCCACCCGGGCAGCCCCGGATAGCCGTCTGCTGCATCACCCACCAGGGCTAGGTAATCGGGAATAGATTCTGGCGACACGCCGAACTTCTGAATCACGCCAGCCTCGTCCAGGGTCACACGCGTGCGTCGGTTTAACTGAACTACGCGGGAGCCGGATACACATTGCGCGAGATCCTTGTCAGGCGTGCAGATAACTACCCGAGTGACATCCGTACACCTGCTAGCGGCTATGGCTGCTGCGGCAATCGCGTCGTCAGCCTCGAATTCAACCATCGGCCAGACCACAATGCCCGCCGCGGCGACGACCTCTTCAAGAAGCGGAAACTGCGCCAGGAGATCGGGATCGATGCCTTCCCCGGTCTTATAGCTTGGCCACAACTGGTTACGGAAAGATTCGATGACATGGTCGGTCGCGACTGCGATGTGGGTCGCGCCTGCTTTGATCATACCGAGCACTGACCTGAGCACGCCGCGAACAGCAGCGACCTCGCGGCCCTCGTTATCGCGGGCGGAGGGCAGCGCATAATAATGACGGAACAGTTCGTAGGTGCCGTCTACAAGATAAATTTCCAACCCGCTCCCCCACTGACAGCCATTTAACCATAATAGATGATGCCGTAGGTGTGCTCATCAAGTCCCCTTATCGCACTTACGATCACTGCTCAGCCGCGCTACGGTCTACCGCGCCGCCCTGCTAGCCTCCCTGTGTTTGTTCATACGTTGCGATGATGACGCCTGCCGGCGTAACCTCGTTTTTCACTAGTTTCAGGGCGACTTGGTGACTGGTGTTGCCAAAGATTCTTTTGCCCTTTCCGAGAACTATCGGACAGATCAGCAACAGAAGGCGGTCGATGGAGAAAATCGACAGCCCCGGCGAACTGTTTTTCTTTCGATTCTGACGGATTCAGGGTGGTCCAACAGCATAGGATCGAGGTTCAAGTGCATCAAAGCTCCCATGCCAGACGATTATGCGAATGAGCCGTACCTGTGGCAATCGGTTTACGAACTGGCTGTGGCCGAACCGAACGCCGCATCCCGCCAGCAATTGCTGATCGAGGCGCAAACCGCGATGCTGCAGCGAGCTGAGGCCTTAGAGGCCGAGGGCGGCAGTGACTCCGAATGCACCGCCTTGGAAACAGCCGCCGAGAATCTCCGGGAAATGAAAATCAGTAAGCAGTCCGATGGCTCCGGAAAGCCACCGGGAACGGGCAAGTTCGGACCGCAATCTTGAAATCGCGACCCACACGATCCAGGGCGTCAACAGGCAGGCTCCGGGCCACCTGCCCGCATGCCTTCGCTCAAGTCCGCCGCTCCGTTGCTAGTCGGGTGACGGACTGAAAAAGATCTCTCGCACCTCGACCTGCCCGCGAGTGGCGGCGACGCCTTTGCGCGCCCATGCCACCGCCTCGTCCATGTCAGCGCATTCCAATATCCAAAAACCGCCGATGTGTTCAGTTCGACCACCGGAGAGGGCTGAATCCGAAGCAACTGGTCGTAGAGCAGCGCGGGTGGCCCAGGTTCGCGCCCAGCTTTTGGGCGCTAACCTGGGTCATTCATCACTGCGGGTAGGCAAGAATTCTCCTAACGTTTCTTCATGCCCCATGGGCTCAAGCGTTTCCAGCAATCCGCGCAGTCTCACTTCGTGACCTTCACTTGTTACCATCGGCGGCGAGGATTCGATTCACCGGCCGTCTACGATCTGTTCGTCCAGGTTCTGGAGGAGATGCGCCGCCGCTTCGCGCTATGCGTCTACGGATATGTGGTCATGCCGGAGCACGTGCACTTGCTGGTGAGTGAGCCAACGATTCCCAGGGTAGCGCCCAAAAGCGAGGCGCGAACGCTTCGGCTTCGCTCAGGGCAGTCTCTGGCCACCCAACCACTTCTTGCGGACGCCATGCACTATTTGAAGTTATCGTTTGCCAAGCGTCTGGGGAGTGGCGTCTTTTGGCAAAAGCGCTACTACGACCGCAACGTGCGCGATGAGCGCGAGTTCGTGGAGAAGCTGCGCTACATTCATCGCAATCCGGTGAAGCGAGGGCTGGTCATGAACGCGGAAGACTGGAAATGGAGCAGCTTTCGCCACTACGCACTGAGAGAAAAAGGAGTCGTGGAAATCGAGTCGGAGTGGACGGCGCGGGATCGGGAGAAGCAAGCGATGGGTGGCGGGGAGAGGACATTCTTGATCCCAGGTTAGCGATCCCAGGTTAGCGCCCAAAATCGGGGCGCGAACCTGGGCCACCGGTTTAGTTTTACTTCAGCTCTTCAATCCTTCTCGCCAGAAACCGGCGATCCACATCCCCCTGCGCCAGGGCGAGCGCCTTCTCATAGGAAGGGCGGGCCTCGGGAATCCGGCCTAATCTGCGGCACAGTTCGGCGCGGGCGGAGTGGGCGAGGTGATAGTGGGCGAGCTGGTCGCGGGCCAGCAAGTCATCGATCAGGCGAAGACCCTGCTCCGGATCTTCGCTCATGGCAACGGCCACGGCGCGGTTCAGTTCGACCACCGGGGAGGGCTGGATCCGAAGCAACTGGTCGTAGAGCAGCGTAATCTCGCGCCAGTCGGTGGATTGCGCGGAGGAACAGTGCACGGCGGCAATGGCCGCCTGCAGAGTGTAGGCGCCGAACCGGCGCGATGCGAGAGCGCGTTCGGTGAGCGCGATCTCAGATCCGAAAGTCTTTGTGGCGCGCTGGGCCTTGGCCTCTCCTACGCAAGCGACTCCAGTTTGCTCAGAACGGTTGGCAGATATTCCGCCACCGTCGGGTGGATGTGCATGGCCCGCTGGATGACCGTGTACGGCGCTTTAGAGTACATGACATCCAACAGCACGTGGATGACTTCATCGCCGCCAACCCCGAGAATCGCGGCGCCCAGAATTTGTTTGGTTTCCGCATCCACGCAGATTTTGATGAAACCCAGTGTCTCCCCTTTTTCGTAAGCCCGACTTACTCGAACCATCGGATATTTCGCAATCAGCGCGCGGCGACCGGACTTTCGAATTTCGTGGTCCGTCATGCCGCAGCGGCCCAACGGTGGATCGATATACAGGGCATAGGCTTGAATGCGGTCAGAAACACGTCGGTGATCGGAGTTGAAGAGATTGTCGGCAACAATCTCGTAGTCATTGTAGGAAGTATGCGTAAAGGCGCCTCGGCCGTTGCAGTCACCCAGGGCCCAGATGCCGGGCACGCTGGTTTGCAGTTGATCGTTAACGACGATGTAGCCGCGGTCGTCGGTTGCAACTCCAGCCTTGTCGAGGCCGAGGTCGCTGGTGTTAGGGACGCGTCCAACCGCTAAAAGAACGTGCGTACCTAATATATCGGGTGGACCCTCTTCGCAGGTGACATGGACGGCGACGCCCCCATCACGCTTCGCCAGCGAGATGCATTTCGCATTCAGCCGGAGCTGTATACCCTCGGCCTGGACAATTTCGCGCACGGCCTCGGAAATATCCTCGTCTTCTCGTCCGATCAGGCGTGGCCCCATCTCGACAATCGTGACTTCGCTCCCGAAACGGCGATACATCTGAGCGAACTCCAATCCGACATAACTTCCACCGACGACGACGAAATGCTCTGGCAGGAAATCGATGTCCATCATCGATGAGTTGGTCAGAAAAGGAACATCATGTATCCCCGGCAGTTCCGGCACCGAAGCACGTCCGCCGACATTGATATAAATCTTGTCGGCTTGCAGGATTTCAGCGTTGACGGCAACAGTATGCGAGGATTGAAAGCGGGCATGGCCCTGGATGACCGTGCAATTTTTCAGTCCTCGCAACTGCTCCTCTACACCCCGGTTCGAGCGTGCAGAGACTGCATCCTTGCGCGCTTTAACGCGTTTCATATCAACGCGCAAATCACCGTTTATGCTGAAACCATAGTCGCTGCCGCGGCGGGCAACGTGGGCTGCGTAGGCGCTGGCGACCATTGTTTTGGTTGGGATGCATCCCGTGTTCACGCATGTGCCGCCGAACTTGCCACGTTCGATGATGGCGACGGTCTTGCCCGCGCCCGCAAAGCGTGCCGCCAGGGGCGGACCGGCCTGGCCCGTTCCAATGATGATGGCGTCGAATTGCTTCATGCGGCTAGTGCGCCCTCAATGTGGCGTTTCGCCTCTTGGGCTGCCTCTTCGGGCGTCTTGCCATCCTGGCGCGCGACCATGTAGGCGGCATACCAACCCGACCAGTGGTGCTTGGGAGCGGTTGGTTCGTACTCGCCATGATGTTTCTCGGTCTCTCGCAGCAGATCCGTGAGAGTTGCAACGTCGAAATTGCTGAGGCCCCGCCCAGGCAGCCGGGTTGTGAGCTCCTGCAAAAGCCAGCCGTTGCCATCAGGATCATGGAAGGAGACAAACGAGGAGTAACTGGTATGAGCAGGGTCCCGGCCGCTGACGCGCAGGCGTCCAAATAAATACGCTTCGTCCTGCCCCGTGTGCACCTTGCTGCCATGGAAAACCTCGCTCACTTCAACGCCGCGACGGAGCAGCTCGTTGCGGGTGGCCTCAATATCGGATACGGCCAGGTACAAGCCCTGGGCACTGCCAGGGGCAGCCGCGGTGATGTTCTTACCGAAAATTACCGAGCACCCGGAGCCCGGCGGCGTAAACTGGATCGCGCGCCAGTCGTCACCCGCGGTGAAATCGGCGTCGAGTCTCCAGCCCAGCCTTGCATAGAACTCTTTCGCGCGATCGACATCCGAGATGGGGATGACGATCACCTCAAGCTTCATGTCGACTCTCGCCGTGTTTGTGGCGTTGTTTGGTTCTTTGCGGATTGCACTCGAAGTTCCCATTTTCCTTTTCCTCCAGTTCCTGTCTTGAATCGGAAGCGCGCGCCAGGCAATCGGCAGCATCAGCGTGCGTAATGAGTAAAGACAAGATCGCTAGATGAACCGGATGCACCGAATGCCGACCGTGCCCATGGAATCATGAGTTGTGAATGGAGAACAATTAGACAAAGGTATTGGGTGCGTTGGTATCGCCCTGGATGACCTGTCAGGCTACGCTATTATTCGCATTCCTTTGCGATACCGAGCAGTCGAGGAGGGAGCACGCTTAGCTCCTGAAGGTTCAGTGCGGCGTGCCCTCAAAATTCAGAATTGCCTTGGCGCACCTTGTGTTGGCTGCCAACTTTTGCTTGTTACGGACTCCTGCTTACGTCCCAGAAGAATCCGGAAGGCGAGACCATGCGTGATCAACAGCAGCGGCACAACGAAAGTCGGAATGAAGTAAGTGGCTCCCAACTGCCCTGCCGCGAGCCCGGCATGATTGGCCTGGTAGAAAGCATTCAGGAGATCGATTGTGCCCCAGAGATTGAAGAGCCATGTGAAGACAAAGCCAGCTGCACGTGGCAGTAACAAGAACGAAAGCAACGCCAGCGCCGCGGCGATGATGTCCCCGTACGCCGCGGGGTGCGCGAAGGCCGATGGCAGATCAGGCGACACGACGCCTGGCACCAGAAATGCCAAGCCAATGAAGCGGAAGCTGTGCAGAATGAGCAAAGGTCGCAAAGCTTCGGCGCGCGACCCGAGGCGGAGTTCCGGCCAAATGTATCGGGCGCTGACGATTCCCCACGCGATGACGCTGAATGCAGTGCTGGCGAAAAAAGCGAATTGCGACTGCATAAATTCCTCCTATTGAGATTCCAACCATTGAGGGCGGCTGATGGCAGAAGCCGCAGCCTTGTGGACTGAAGCTGCAGCGTTGGCAGGGTCGGTGATACCGTGCTCGCGGCGCCAGACTTTGGACTCGGGGGCGAACTGCGGCTCCGACGGGAACGGACGGCGCAGTTCGCGGTCGTATCGGTCCAAATTGAAGCCGGGGCTGAGCGGAGTCAACATGAACCGCGCAAACTCGCGGAGCCAGTTGCCGAAAGTCCGCTGGTTGCGGAACGGTGCCGCATAACGACGCGCGATCGTTTCGAAGTCTTCGGCGGGGCGGCCGGTCACATCGAGCACATCGGTCGTTGGTGCGCCCAGCTCGAACGCACCGCGCTCATAATCGCGAATGCCACTGAACAGGTCGATCGGAAAGCCGGCCATTCGTGCGGCCTTCATGAACAGCCAAGTTGGTGTCGGCACGAACCTGACTGCCCGACCAACAGCTCGGCCGATTGCCATAGCCATTTCCTCCGCGCCTAGAAGCTCTGGACCAGTGGGGCGGTAGCTCTTCCCGGCGTGTTGCCCAGGATCCATCAGGGCCGCGACAGCGACTCGCGCGATGTCCTCATTGGAAGGTGGTGCGTTGCGGCTTTTGCCGGACATCCAGGGAAAGATTCCCAGGTGCACGGCGGAACCGATCGTGACTAGGTACGCATCAGCGAAGATGCCCGGTCTGACGATCGTGTGTGTGACTCCGGGCGTCATCGAAAACAGCCGATCGACCAGCCACAGTTGGCGCGTCATGAGCGAGGGATGCGAAGGGCTTGCCAACCATTGGGTCAGGCCAACGATGTGTTCCAGCCGGGTTTCCTTAGCGGCCACGGCAAAGGCGACCGCGCCCTGAATCATGTAGGGATCGAAAGGCGGGCAAAAATACGCGCGCTGCACATCCTTTAACGCGTCAGCGACGCGCTCGACATCGCTCAGGTCAGCGACCGCAATCTCGGCCCCTTGGGCCCTTAGCCGCGCGCTGCGGCCATCTTCCCGGTGCACCATCGCACGGACGCGATAGCCGGCTCTCAGCAGTTCGCCAACCACGACGCTCCCGGTCTTACCGGTCGCGCCAGTAACGATAATCCTTGGCTTAATCATAATCGTCTCCTTCTGAGGGTCACTTTTGCTCCGAAGGACTGTTCCGCCGATCTACTCGCTCTCGATAGAGTACGTGCGTACTCTATCGGTCGCAAAAAAAAATGCGTCACTTTTCAGTGAAGCTTTTCACAAAGAATCTTCTCGCTTCGGTTAGCATCTGCTCACGCTTTTGGGGCGACGAGGTCATTCGGACAGAAGTCAGCACCCCGGCCATACTGGAGAACAACAATTGAACCTTCGCCAGCTTCTCTTCTCGCGTGTGACCAGGCACAAACGGCAATAGCCGCTCACGATACAACTCTAGCGAGCCCTCAATGCGCTTTCGCACGGACAACGGCTTTCGTGCGAGTTCCGGCCCGAGGGCGGCGACCACACAACCCGCACCTGGCGAATTCGCGTGGCCTGTACTCAGATAGAGTTCAATCATGGCCCGCAGGGCTTGACCTTCGGGTGCTGATTTTGCCACCTCGATCATGCCCTTTCCCATCTCATCGAACGCCCGCGCTACCGCGTCAATGAAAAGGTCATCCTTGCTTTCAAAATGGCGGTAGAAACCCCCTTTCGCGAGGCCCACTTTCTTCATGACGGTGCCGATCCCACTGCTGTCCCCGCCGTGCTCCCGGAACGCGCGAGCGGCCATGGCAAGAATCTTCTCGTGATTTTCCGCCTTATGTTCCGCCGAGTATCGCACGATCGTAAGCGTACGCTCGTCCTCTAATAATGTCAAGAGTCCCATAGGACCGAGGTCGCACGTTACCGCAACATGTGGGCGCTTCGCGAGCACCGGTTCCGATGCACCCGGTGCTGGCTGGATTCCTGCTCGCGTGGAGGGAATGCACGCTTATTGGAAAGGCAGTGACTTCGTTTCTCGAAGTTTCCGGCTGATGGGAGCCGTGCTCTTCTTCATGGCTTATCCCCCACGGAATATTGAGCGGCGCCCCAATCAAGTACACAATTGGACGATGGTATTGGCGATACCTAAGTCGTGAGAGCCGCAGACAGCAGGCCTCGAGCGTGTCGACTTTTTATTTGTATGTACCGTCTCGGGACTGTTGCCTGACAGCCGAGCTGATACCAACGTGTCGCCAATACCATCGTCCAATTGATTCGGCGGAGCACCTCGGGTCTAATCGCGGCATTGCGGTGGGCTCTGACCTGGAAACCTCACGAGAAACCCAGTTTGATCAAGTCGTGCGTACGATGCAAGAATCCACTAGTCGGTGAGTGGGCTGACAGAATGTTCGTGAATGTATGCCTGGAATCAACTCGATTCGATCCGGTTGGCGATGTGATGGTTGCGGAGACCCTATTTTCCACCTGGAAGCCGGCTGGGTGGAATGGGTTGCGGCAGAAGACAGTAAGGGCAACCGAAAGTCAGCGGTTTGCGGTTAGTCCACCGACGCGACGCCAGTCCCGGATGTCGAGATCTATACGGATGTCAGTACAATCCGCGAGACGAATTTAGAAGGAACAATAGCATCGTCGAGGGATTGCCTCTCGATCGTTTCATTGGTCCCGATGGCTTAGTGTTACTGCTTTCGATGATCGCTGGACGTGAGCTTCCGCTGCCAGGACTTATCGAAATCGCGAAGCGAGTACAGATCCCGGGCTACGAAGCAGTGTACGAAGTGGTTCGCGACGCCGTTAACGGAGGAGTAATAGCGCCCGCCATTGGGCTGGGCTTCTACTTGCAATGCGAGATCTCGGACGTACTGAACTGGGCGGAATATCAAACTCCATCGAAGAACGCGGAGCATCAGAATCGGTGCATCGTTTCTCACTAGATTACTTGCCCGATGCCAAGGAGAAAAACTATGAAAGCCATCGTCGTCCACCAATACGGCGGCCCGGAAGTGCTCAAGTTCGAAGACTACCCGGACCCAATTCCGGGTTCCGATGACGTGCTGGTGCGGGTTGCTGCTTCGAGCGTGAATCCTATCGACTACAAACGGCGTGCCGGATTAACGAAGGACTTCTACCCCATGACTTTTCCAGGGTTGATAGGAGTCGACATTGCGGGGACTGTTGTCAAGACTGGGCCGGAAGTGAAGGGTTTTTCCGTCGGCGACCAGGTGTTCGCGATGGCAGACAATACCTACGCCGAACTTTGTGTCGTGAAAGCCGCGGTTCTGGCGAAAGTTCCTAAAGGACTTGATCTGATTCAGGCCGCGGCGCTGCCGCTTGTGACGACGACCGGCAACCAACTCCTTTCAGCTACGGGGATTAAACCGGGTCAGACGGTCCTCGTCCTGGGTGCTGCTGGAAATGTCGGGCGTTCCGCAGTCTTCACTGCGAAGGCACGCGGTGCGACGGTGATCGCCGGAGTTTTGAAGAGACAGCTAGGTGATGCAGAGACTGTCGGGGCAGATCGGATCGTCGCGACTGACGACGACACGGCAATATCGAATCTTGCGCCCCTCGATGCAATCGCGGATACGGTCGGTGGAAGGACCGCTCAAAAGCTGATAGCCAAGGTCAAACCTGGAGGAGTGTATGCATCGGTTGTCGACCTGCCGCAGAACCCCGCCGAGTATCCATCCGTAAAAGTAGTGCACGTATTCTCAAAATTCGACAGGAAGACGCTTGAGTTCATGGCTGAAGCAGTACGAGACGACAAACTGGTCATTCCGATCAGCCAGAAACTTCCACTCCGTGCAGCGGCTGAGGCCCAAGCAGCGGCAGAAAAGGGTGTTGCCGGGAAGATCTTGCTCGTGGCTTGACATTGTTTGCAAACAGCACACAAAAGGAACACCGGAAATGAGAAAAGACCGGCGCGGAATCAATCCAGCTTCGAAGGCGAGTGGCGACGGGTGCGTTGAGTGCCTGGCCTCACCGAACGGTTGGTGGTTTCATCTTCGCCGGTGTGCGGAGTGCGGGCACATCGGATGCTGCGACAGTTCTCCCAGCCAGCATGCATCCAAGCATGCAGCAGCGACAGGTCATCCGATCATTGCCAGCTTCGAGCCCGGTGAGGATTGGTTCTACGACTACGATAAGCAGGAAATGATCAGAGGTGCACAGTTGCTCCCGCCGCATTCGCACCCAAGAGATCAGGCCGCACCTGGGCCCGCAGGAACGGTGCCTGCCAACTGGGAGTCGCTCCTCAACTAGTTCTCGATTGCCCGCGATCGTTCTTGCCGCACGACTGAAGAATCAGCATAGCCAGGAACAGCACCCCCGCTAACGCGGGATCGCGACGATTACCCGATCGAGATAAGCCGTTATCTTGGATTTACCCTCGACTGGTTCTGAAATGCGTTCCCACTTTCGAGGACCCTCTGATGCGAAGATTCAGTCGATACCATCGTCCAATTGTTCAAAACCGATCCTTCTGCTTTGATGCAGTCATAGCACGTTTAGTAAGAATCCGTATCTTCGAAGTCTCTTCGAAGACACCTCTTAAGTGGGTACAACGATATGTCAAGCAACGCAGCAGAAATCGTCAGCGAAGCAACGCTCGCGTCGAATCCCCTTGATGTTATTCCAAACGAAATGCCGTTCGATGTGCCTTATGGGCGTCCGATATCGCTGGAGCAAGCCCGGGCCGTTATCCACGCGGCGATGGCAGAAGCCCGGAAGCATTCTTGGAAAATGAACGTAGCAGTAGCCGATTCCGGCGGGAACCTCGTCGCCTTCGAGCGAATGGATGGTGCGATGCTCGCATCGATTCAGATTGCGCAGCACAAGGCGCGAGCAGCCGTTACCTTCCGGCGGCCAACGAAGGTGTTCGAGGACGGCATAAACCTTATGCACCTCAACTATCTCCTGGCGTTCGATGGAATGATTGCGTCTCGAGGCGGGATCCCACTGATCGACCAGGGCGACATTATCGGCGCAATCGGTTGTTCGGGAGGCACGGATTCTCAAGACGAAGTGGTTAGTAATGCGGGGGCAGCAGTGATTAACAGATCACCGCGATGATCACACGATGCGGATATCAAGCAAGCGGAAAGTTCACTCGTAAAACGCCGGCAACTTCTTTTGCGCATCGCTCTGGGGCTGATCATGGTTAATCCAGAATTGTGCATGTTCCTTCGCGATGATTACCGCTATCTTATCCATGGACTGGAGCGAGGCCTCCTTGCTCCAGTTGTTGTCGGGGACGTAGCGATGTTCGAAGCTTGTCTGGAAATGCACGGCATCGCCGCTCAGAATCACCGATCCAGTTTTGGGCAGCCTCACGAGCAAAGACTGGTGGCCTGGCGTATGTCCGGGCGTAGAGAGTAGCACTAGGCTTTCATCACCAAAGACATCGTAGTCACCGTCCACAAGCTTTATTGGATGCTTCCTGTTAAAGGCGACAGTGTCTTGCCGGCTCCCAGCCCACGCGTACTCGACCTTTTGCACGAGCATGAGCGTGTTCGGAAACATTTCGATGTTTCCCGCATGGTCCGGATGGCTATGTGAAACGGCCATCAATTTAATGTCCGACGGCGCAACGTGGATCTGTTCGAGCTGAGTTGCGAGCGTTATTGGTTTGCGCCATATCGGGCCGGTGCCGGGTCCCCACTCATGAAACACCTCTTCATGGTTGGGCAGTTTTGCTACAGCGTCGTCAATACCTGTGTCCCACAGGAACCAGCCCCGAGTGTGATGGATGAGGTAGCAATGGCCGGGAAAGGCGACACTGGTACCGACGTTGGCGCCAGGTGTCCAGCGCGATTCGTCAGTAGCGCTGCCGTCCCCGCAGTCGATCACATACAGGCGATCTACTCCTGAATTGACTTGCGGATCGGGGACGGCAGAGATTCCAATACCACGAATGCACGCTACGACCACCCAACAGGCAAGCAAGAACGTCCACTTAGCGTTCGCGTTCATGAAATCCTCCAGGCAGAAAGGAACCTTGCCAGCAATTTAAGCGGCTACTCTTCTCGTGCTGAGTGCCGGTAGAAGATGATTCAGAAGCTCTTGGTCAGAGAATGGGTTCTGACCTGAGATCAGCTCGCGATCTTGAATGACGTAACCTTTCCATGGTGCCAGCACACTTACGTCACCGCCCGCGGTACGCAAAGCGAAGTCTGGATAGAAGAGAACCTTACCGCCAATCTCTATCGGCTCCCGCTGCTGCTCTTCCGCGGTCGAGAAGATCGTCATCTTATATCCGGCATAGATCCAACCTTTCGCCTTTGCCGCCGCGCCGGCAGCATCGCCCGCCGCCAGCGCGGCGACGAACTCCTTCGAATTCGGGAGAGCCGACAGCAGCGAAATCGGGCCATGGCAGAGCACTGCCGTAGGCTTGGATGTTTTATGAAAGTGCCTCATCACGGTGCCGGCGTCGGGATCATCGAGAAGATCTTCCATCGGGCCATGGCCGCCGGGGACGAAAACGGCGTCATATTGATCCAGCCCCGATGCGACGACCTCCGAGATGCGAGTTGGGTTTCTGAGCCCGGTCAGGCTGTCGCGGAATTTGAAATAGTCCTGAAGTTTCGCCTCGCTGCCACCGAAGAAGTCGGGTACAGCGGAATGGAGATCCAGTTGAGGCGTGTTGCCTTTGGGGTTGGCGAAGGTGATTTCGTAGCCCTCCTGCATCAGGGCGCGAACCGGAACCGTCAGTTCGTTGAGGTAGTAGCCGGCGCCAGCATAAGTCTTGCCATCTTTCAAGAGCAGGCCGTAACCACTTGAGACTAGTACTAAGACTTTTCCTTTAGTTGTCATTTTATTCTCCTCTTTGAAGTTGAGTCTGTTTCCGTTGATGTGAGTTATGCCGATGGGAATCCGAACATCAGCCACGACTGATTGGCTACCCAGTGCGGGTACAGCTCCGTCATCTGATCGAACAACTCCTGGTCAGACTTCACGGTTTTCTGCACCCGATCGAAGTCCTCGAGGTAACGCTTGGTGTCCTGGATCGTCGAGGGCGAGTCGGGAGCGCCCGGCTTCTTGTGACCTGCGACAACCATCGCCGGATTGAGCGCCGCTAACCGGTCCAGGGCCGCAATCCAATTCTTTCGGCTTTCAGGGGTCGTGTCGCCGACGTACATGCGGCATTGGTTGTACACCACATCGCCGGCGACGATCAGTCCGATCGATGGAACGTACAGAGACGTCGAATCGGGACTGTCGGTGCGGCCCTGCTCGATGATGCGCAGTTCGTGGCCCTCGAGAGTGAACGTGTCGTGTTCATAAGGCTCAGGTGGGACCAACTTGGTGGGCACCTGCCCAGGAAACATCCGGCGGGCTAACCGCTCCACCGTTGGAGTGAAAGACATCTGCATCGCGTTCAATGCTTTGGGCGTTGTTATCGCCCGAGCGCTCGGAAAGCGGTCGAGCAGAATGCTCAGACCGTAGAAGTGGTCGAAATGGGCGTGAGTTATATAAATGGTCTGCAGGTTGCGGTTGTGCAGAGCTACCCAATCCGCGAGAGCCTCGGCCTCAGCCACCGTCCCCATTGCGTCCACCAGCACCGCGTCGTACTCGCCGAAGATCAATGTCGACGTGATCGGGTCAAAGCCGAGCGCTTCTCCGAAGGGCTTTGGCCGCTCGCCGACCATGCTCTTTCCCGGGGCCGTAAAGACGTTCACACCCAATGTGCTCGACGTGCCAGGCGCGATCACTCGTGTGGGCTCTTTCAATCCATTTGTGCCGCTCATTTGATATTCCTTTCTACGTAACAGTCAGTGGCTCATTGAGCTAAGCGTGGCGGAAGGGCGATTAGACATTTACTGCGAACGTATCGAGAGATCGGCAGCGCTTCAGTCCGCATCCAGCTCGGGCCGGACGCTAACCGTACACTTGATCGGTGCTCTGTCCGACCTCGATGATGTAACCATCAGGATCGCGGATGTAGCAGCGGATTTCTCCATATTTTGGGATCGGTTCGGTGAGGAACTCTGCTCCGCGATCCTTCCATAGCCTGTAACACGCTTGAATATCCGCAACGCGGATGTTCATGAAGCTGTTGATGTGATTCGGGTCGGGGACGCTCAGTATTACTGTCGGCTTGTCGGGGGTCGGGCCACCGCCGACGTTCAGAATCATCCAGATGTTCGCAAGCTGAAGGTACCCCGGCGCGTTGCCGTCACCAAGGCTGAGAATGCGAGCGCCGAAAACCTTTTCGTAGTAGCGAGCCGACCGCTCGATGTCGCTGACAGTGAGAAAATGCGCAATGCTGATTCCCTCGCGCGGGGGCATCTCGTAGCTCTTTTGGTCAACTTCCACTGTGTCCTCTGCTGTCTTCATAGGTGAGTCTCCTGACCTGCTCGTTTATTTCATTTCGTTGAAGCGAATGTGCCAGAACAGAGTGACTCGCGCAATTGGACGTTGGTATTGCCTGCAGATCCGAATCGGCTGCGTTTCAGAGAGAAGGAAAAGAAGCGCACACTTGATACCAAGGTATCGTCGATACCATTGTCCAATTGCTCTACTCCACAGCTTCTGGCCTAATCGCACTCGTCCGAGAGGTGCATTCGATCTGGCTCAGAAGAATTTTTGTGGAGGAAAACGTCATGTCCCAAGTTGAGGGGAAACCTGCGGCACA
>DASUWH010000009.1:0-63328 GCA_036378535.1 Terriglobales bacterium
CCATAAGTAGTTTGAACAGCGCCCGTGGTCACGGGAAATCCACCCGAAGCCGCGCTGGAATTGGTATCGCCAGTCACGTAAGCATTTCCGGAGGCATCCACGGCAATGGCATTACCGTCCTCCTGTCCGCTGCCACCCAAGAAAGAGGAGTAGTTGAGGGTACTGCCATCGGCACTCAACGAAGTTACAAAGGCATCTCCTTGTGTACAACCACCCGCACAGGTCGGCTGAAATGCATTCGCTGTGGGAAAGGGGATATGGCCGGTACCCCCACCTGAGTGTGTTGATCCCACTACGTAAGCATTACCGCTGGCATCTACCGCGATCCCAAAAGCAGCGTCGCCGTTATCACCGCCTAAATAAGTTGAATAAATAACCGTAGTTCCTGTCGGATCCAGCTTGACGACAAATGCGTTATTCGTTCCCCCGCCGGTACAGCCGTTGCAGTGACCCTGAAAGGCATTCAGCGTGGGGCTAGGAAGGAAATTCGTCGAGCCAGTGAAACCGGCGATGTAGCCATTCCCTGATGAGTCCACGGCAACAGCGGTGACGCTGTCTCCATTACTACCGCCAATATAAGTCGAGTACGCCAGCACCGGATCGATCACAATTTGCTTAGTGGGGTCATAAACTCCGAGTTGAAAGCGCGCCTGGTGCTTTCCTGTCAACACCCACCTGGCCGCTACCATGCGCTTTTGGCCATCGATCTGTTGATAGGCGACCGGTGCTCTCAGTTGAAAGCCACTTCTGCCCTCCAATGCCAGGCTGCCATCGTTTTGAACATGCAATTTATGCATTTTGTCGAATGCCAGGCGAATAACATTCGGATCCCCTCCAGGCTTGACGGAGAAATCATATTCAAGCTCACGGTGATTCCCGTAGTACACGAGGTCAATGCCGTGATATACCTGCCGATACTGGACTCTGCGATAGGTGGGTACATTCGTGTACCACTGGCTGGGTTCGTTGCCAATGAAATAATTCGCTTTCCCCGGGAGTTGATCGGTGCCATTGATCACCGCCGACAGGTTGGCGCCAAGCAGTTTCATACTTAGTACGTCGATAGCCAGTTCGTTCGATTTAGTAGAGTCGCCGCCCGATGTGGCTGAAGTCGAAATCTCTGCGCCAGTTGACGTCAAGAACAGCTTGTATCCATCGCCGCGAGAAAGGAAACGAACGCGCTTGTCCGCTTGTCCTCGGTTGGCTTCGAAGCTCAGGGGCAATTGAAGATAATGCTCAAGAACGCGAGTTCGCAGTTTTGCCGGTGATGCGTTTCCACTATCAGCGGGCGCTGCTGAACCCTTCGCCATCCGTGCCAGATCCCTGCTATGGGTCTCCCTGTTTTGGCGCCCTGGCGCACGGTCGAGCGGCGCACCCGGAAAACCGGCCGTTGGGAGAACGAGACATAGAGTAACAACCAAGGTCCGCAAGGGACACAAACACCGACCCATGACTTCCTCCGCTGAATTGGAATGTGCAGTTGGCTTTTTGGGGGGGGAAGCCAGTATCCACCACACTCGAAGGTGGACATTGTGCGTTGCAGTGTGGAAACTGTCAAGAGTTGCAGAGATTTTTTTTGCACCGTTGAGGATCAGAGCTTGTAATACGGCGAACTTAGCCGGCAAAACAATTTCGTATCTATGTTTGTCTGGGACGAGGCGCAATGTCTAATTGTTAAGCGGTATGTAGTCAATTTTCCAGTGGCCGTCCCGCCTTACAAGATACATACTGAAGTGGCCGCTACTCTGTACGGCCCTGCCGTTCACCACGGCATCTGCGAACTGCGTACAATCAACTCGCGCGCGCTCTCCTGGTTCCTTGTAGAACTTCGGATCAACATAATGTAAGCGCGTGTTCAGCTTGAATGCTTCTTTGATGCTGTTGAGTTTCTCTCTTGGTACTCCCGGCCACAAAACCTGCACCGCTCGCAAATCCTTTTTTGCAAAAGCATCGGCATAGTTCTCGAGGACCCTCTGGATTTCGCCTTGGTCCGATGACGACAATTGTTCTGTTTTAGGCGCAGCCGGAGGCGGAGCTTCCTTGGCCAGCACGACCACCGGAAAAGATGCGGTGCTTGTTCCTCCCGGCCCTTTGGCGGTGAGCGTATAGGTCAATGTCTGCGATGGACTGACCTGGTGAGATCCGCTGGCGGCCACGGCGCCGAGACCTCCATCGATGGTGATGTCGGTGGCATTTTTCGTCTGCCAGGTCAGCGTAGCAGCCTGGCCCTGCTGAATCGTGCCGGGCGTTGCACTCAGAGTGGCAGTTGGCGTGGCAACCGGGGCGCGAGGACTTGGGGGCGGAGTTGCCTGCGGTGTTTTTGTCAATTCAGCCATCACCGCCAACGGCACGCCGGCCTTGAACATGGCTGAATTGGACCAGGTTTGATATCCGTCCGAGCGCACGTCCAAACTGTGCCGACCGGGAGAGACCGTGGTAGTCAATTCCCCACTCACCGGCACACGTCCAACCAAGGTCTGGTCCACAAGAACCTCGGCTCCGGGAAGGCTGTTCACGATGAGAGTTGCGGACTGGGCGGTTCGTTGAGTTTTCGACGGATCCAGGCGGAACGATACCGTCGCTGTGCTCTGTGTCGAGACCGGCAAGGAAACACTCTGTGGGACGGCGTCCCAGCCCTTTTTTTGAACCCGCACCTGATGCCGGCCTGCGGGTATGCTGAGGTTCAGTTGTCCGCCCTGGCCGGTAGTGCCCTTGAACTCGCCATCAATGAGCACATCTGCTTCAACATTGGTACTGATCGATATGGTTCCGGAAGCTAATCCGGTTGGAGGCCGATGCGCCTCCGCCGGCGGTACCGAAGGCTGCAGCCGCAATACGGGGAGCGAGCCGCTGCGATCGATATTGACATCACTCGCCAGGGTTCCATAACCATCATGGCGAGCTTCCACGGCATATTTTCCCGGCTTCAAATTCAAGGTGCACGGACTGGTACAGGTTTTCCCGTTGATGGCAATTTGGCTGCCGGAGGGATCGGTTTCGATGCGAACAGTGACCGCGCCAGCCCAATGCAGCAACGAAGCAATCGCCGCGATAATGACAATGCCGGCGGAAGCGGCAATGACAGCAATTCTGATCCGGCGATCGCCTCCAGATTTTGCCGGGATGGGAGCGGCTTGGAAAGTTGCGGTGCGGTCGTGCTCTTCAGCTCTGGCTTTGCGGGCAATTGAGTCGCGGGCCTTCGCGGCTTTTGCCTCCGCCTTCCGAAGTCTTTGCGCTTCAACTTCCCGAGCTTTCTGAGCTTCGGCTTCCGCTTGCCGAGCCTTCCTGGCTTCCGCCTCGCGCGCCTTCGCCGCATTAGCCTCCGCCTTGCGAGCTTCGGCCTCCCGCGCCTTCTGCGCCCGTGCTTCGGCTTCGCGAGCCTTTTGGGCCTCGGCCTCGCGGGCTTTCGCTGCCCTGACTTCCGCCTCGCGAATCCTTTCCGCTTCTGCTTCCCGCTCCTTCTGCGCCCGTGCCTGGGCTTCACGAACTTGTTGGGCTTCGGCTTCCCGGGCTCTCGCGGCCCTGACTTCCGCTTCGCGAATTCTTTCCGCTTCCGCTTCTTGCGCCTTCCTGGCTCGCGCTTCCGCTTCGCGCGCTTTTTGGGCTTCAGCCTCGCGCGCCTTCCGCTCCGCTTCAGCTTGCTGGGCTATCTGAGCTTCGGCTTCCCTAAACCTCTGAGCTTCGGCTTGGCGAGCGTTCTGGGTGTTTATTTGCTCCTGGCGCAGTTTCTCGGCCTCGAGTTCGCGTGCCTTTTGTGCGCGCAGTTCGGCTTCGCGCGATTTTCTGAGTAGAAGATCCTTTCTTTGCTGTTCCAGCTTTTGGAGGCGCGTGATTTCCGTATCGAGATTCGGATATTCGGGATAGACCTCGTGCAAGCTGTTCCAGCATTCGATGGCCTGAGCATATTCTTGCCCGCGCTCAAATTCATGGGCGCGTTGTGCCATCGACTGCACCAGCACACGCTTCTCACGAGCGGCCAGCAGCCTCTCCTCAATGGCAGGATTGCCGGGATTTTTTCGCAACAGGTTTTCCGCGAGCGCGATTCGCCGTTCGAGATTGGGCGTGCGTGCCAGGTCGCGGTCAAGATCCTCAACGATTTGCTGCCGCCGCACCGCCTGCCGCAGATCCCGGAATTTCGGAACGGCGGCAAAGTCTGGCGGCTGGGCGTCGAGAAAGCTGGCCGCTTCCCCTGCCCCGTGCTCCTGCAGGATGCGCTGGCCGTGCTCGACGGCACTCTGGACTCCCATCCTGAACTGCTCCAGGCGATACCGCACTTCGCCCAATAGATCGCGCAAATGCTGGTCCGGGATCTCGCGCAAAGTAGATTCCAGAAACTGAGTAGCCCGCTCCAGTTCGCGCCTTTCGATCAATTGCGTAGCAAAGACCTGCGCTTCGGAAACCGCCCTCTGGCTGACATGCTCGGCGCGGGCCTTGGTAAGAAGGTCGTCAATGTCGGGAGAGCGCGGGAACTCGGCGCGGGCCTTCTCCAAAATCTGGACAGCCTTCCCAAATTCTCCGGCAGCCATGGCATCGCGGGCCTGTTGCATTGTTTGCGCCCGGCGCTGCTCGGCCTGAGCTGCGTTGAGCCGGTCCTTGATCAGCGCGTGCAGTGAGGCGATCTCGGCGTTATCGGGAACTCGTTGGCCGGCCGCCGCGAGGAGGGCCAACGCGTCCGTTAGCTTGCCCATGTCGAGCAAACGGTGAGCTGCGAGCAGTTGCTCCCGAACGAAGCTCCGCTGCTCGGCCCGTTGGCGTTGGGCTTCAGCAAGTGCTTGCAGCTTGAGCAGTTCACGCTCGCGGGGATAGCGCTGTAAGCCAGCGGCGGCTTTAGCCGACGCCGCCACATAGTCTTCGTTGGATAAGGCGTCCTGGATTTCCTGGCCGAGTTTTTCCAGTTCCGCTCTGCGCAATTCCTGGTCACGCGCGGCAACGGCCAGTTTCATCAGAGTTTGCAGTTCGACAGAACCCGCGTCCAGCACTTCGACCCGATGCAGGGCCCCAAAGGCAGCGGTGAGCCGGCGCGCAGAAATGTCGTTCCGCGCCTGATCGAGGAGTTGGCGCACTTCTTCCTGGCGCGCCCGCTCCTCGAGCTGGCGGCTAAGAATTACTTTGAGAGCTTTGGCCTGAGTGTCATTGGCGTCGAGAGCCAGGGCTTCGGCAACGGCCGCGCTGGCCTCTTCGAGATTGCCTTCAATCTGGGCGGCTTCTGCGCGGCGCAGTGCTTCCTCAAGCTTGGCGGTGCGTTCCTTGGTCGATTGCACGGATTCGAGGAACGACCTCAAATCCAGATTGGTGGGATCGAGAGTGATAGCCTGCTGGAGAAGACCCAGGGCCTCGTCAAACTTGCGTTCGATGAAGGCCTGATCAGCGCTCATCTGCAAGCGGCGGGCATGCTCGGTTTTCTGCTGCTTTTCAATTTTTTCCTGCACCTCGCGGAGCAGACGGTGAGCTTCGGTATGCTGCCGGTCAACGCGGAGTGCCTGCTGTAATTGCTCTTTGGCTCGACCCCATTCCGAGCGCCGGATAGCGGCGCCAGCGCGACGAAGGAATTCCGACACCGAGGATTGCTTGATCTGTTCCTGAATGCGAAGCAGGTCAAAAGCCAGGTCCTTGGCTGAACCATAACGATCATCGCGATTCTTGGCGAGAGCGCGAGCAACGATACTCTCCAATTCGGGGGGATAGTCCTTTATATAGGAGCTCAGAGGCGGCGCCGGATCCTGAATGATCTTCAGCAGCGCCGCCCCGGTCTCGCTGGCATCAAATGGCAACTCGTTAGTGAGCAACTGAAAAAGAACGACGCCGGTAGAGTAAATATCGGTCCTGAAATCAAGCGGCTGTCCGCGCAACTGTTCCGCGGACATATAGTGGACGCTGCCGATGACCTGCCCGGTCCCGGTGTCACGACTATTGCCGATGCGGGCAATGCCGAAATCGACGATCTTCGCGACGCCATCGTTCAGGACCATAACGTTGGCGGGCTTGATGTCACGATGGATGATGCCGCGCTGATGGGCATAGCTGAGCCCGTTGCAGACGTCCACAATAATCCCCAGCTTTTCCACCATGGCCAGCGGTTTGCGGCTAGTGATGAGGGAATCCAGGCTCTCTCCCTCCAGGTACTCCATAACCAGGTAGGGATTGCCATCCTGATCGCCAAGATCGTAGACCGTGACTATGTTTGGGTTTTGGAGATTGCCCGTGGATTGGGCTTCGCGATAAAAGCGCTTCAGGAGATCGGGATTGCCGGCGAAGCCGGCGGTGATCATCTTAATGGCGACGAACCGGCCGATGTGGGGGTCGGTTGCCTTATAGACGACACCCATACCGCCTCGGCCAATCACCTCGAGGACATCATATTTGCCGATCTTTGTAAGCTGGGCGGGCATTTGGCCGTGGCCGGGGGTAGCCGCAGTTTGTAGAAGTTACCACGAAAACGTCTGAAACCCTAGATTTTGGGTACTGGGCTAATTCATGGTTGCTAAGAATTTGCGCGCTATTTTTCTAACACCAAGCGCAATACGGGTACAGGGATTGGGTGCCCTTTGGCGCAGAACATATCAGCGAAATGCCACTGCGCTAATGGAATGCTGGCGGCATTCCGGTGTGAGACTAGTGGTAGGCGAACTTCGCAATCTGCATCAACGCATTTCAGCATGTCTGCGATCCCCTGATCTTCGTCTCGGGGTGCGAGTATCGCCGTACCCTCCGCGCCACTCGGCAGCGGTCCGATGTCTTTCAGGGCATAGGTATCTACGTGCTTGCAGCGATAATCTGCAAAGGCTACAAGGGGAGCATCCGTGGGTATCTCTTCTTGACCTTGAAATGGCTGCCCGAATGTTTCAACTGGGAGCAGAATGGGCCTACGGCACTTTTTGCAGTGGAATCGATAGTGTAAGTGATTCATATTCTAGCCCCGCGATTGGGCGTAATTCTAGTCTGCCCCTAGAAGCTCAGCAAGACTCCATACGTGATCTGTTAGCCCAGCTTCCATTGCAGGTGTTACGCGATGAGCTTGCGAGACGCGAACGTAGTTGTACCAAGCAAAGTACAGAGTCACCGCAGCTTTCAAATTCTCCAGTTTCTTTGAGTGCGCATTCGTCAAGCGAGTAAAGCGGCGCAGATGCATTCGCAAATTCAAATTCGATCTCTCCACATGGGACGTGCTGATGTGATCAGGATCAGGCCGTCCATCTCGCACTTTGGATATAACCTCCGTGATTCTTGGTGGGGAGTACCTCGCTTCGGTAGTCTCAAACTGGCCGTAGTCCCCGAACAACTTCACGAGCTGGGCGAAATCCGCCTGTCCTGCGAACACGTCCTCAACTCCCCGCTCGTAGAAATGAAAGCCATCAGTCGTGAGTTGAAACCGCTCCGGACTGAGGCAGCGTTTCAGATTCGCCAGAAAACGCAGCGTGGTCTCATTCGTTCGTTTGCCAATCTCAAAGCAGGGCACCAGCTTGGTTTCCGCATCCAGTGCGATAAAGACCCATTGATCACCGATCTCCGTGGAATCGGTTTTACGTACTCGCCGTGCCTTTTTTCCGACGAAGCACCAGATTTCATCGCATTGCAGGTAGTGCGGTTGCAGGTTGCGGATTGTATCAAAGTGACGCTTGGCATTCGTTGCCGCCGTCAGCATCAGAGACAGCACCGTATTCTTGTGCAGCGCCGTCAGCCGCGAGATGGCGCGAATGCTCATACCTTCGAGCATCATGGAAAGTGCTTGTGCCGCACGCTCCGGCGAAATGTAGTGGGTGCCCAGGTTGGCGTGGGGTTCAACGAAAGTCGTATTGCAGGATTGACAACGCCAACGCTGAATGCGGCGTTTACCGAGGTAGCCGAACCGTTTGCAGTTCTGGTGCTGACATCTTATGCAGGTCATTGGCTTTTCTCCGCTTGCATGTGCGGGAAAAGCCGCTACAATGAGATTGAGTCTGGAGTGCGGCTAGCCCCGCGTTCTGGATTAGCCCTGCCGACTGCTCGAACAGGCGACAGGGCCGTTTCTTGCTACTTATCTAATGGTGGAGGTCTTCCCACGGTGGGCCTCCTTTCAGTTGCGACGGCTCTGTGCTGCTACACAGAGCCGTTCGTATTTAACTCCCAAAAATCATTTCCCTTTTACCAATTCCTTCAGTTTCATGCGATAGGCTCTCTCGCCCTTCTCGTTTGTCGTTTCCTCGATTTCGCCTTTATCTTTCAGGCGACGCAATGTCGTGTGAATCGACGCCATTGGATTGGAATAGCCAGACAGGTTCATCTTTCTATCCATCAATATCCAACTCTTGATATCGCTGGCGGTCAGCATCATCCGAGAACGCTCGCGAAGCACCGAGCGAATCGCTTGCATAAACCCTGGCTTGCCAGTGACGTCTTCCACTGCCAGCAGGATATTCATTTTCGTTTCTTCGTCCTCACAAACTTGCGCAAGCGCACGGATCGCGTCCGCATATTCGCGCACGGCTTGTTCCGATTCTCGGTTGATGCGGACAGCATCAGCCAATTTCGCCATCATGTCATCGATGGCTTTCAAGATAGGAGGTTGCGGCATGAGACGGTCACCTAAGACCGATATGTTAGACGGTCTAAGCGAAAAGTCAAGAGAAAAAGCGCAAAAGTCAGTAGAAAAAATCGCTAGTTGGGAGGAAGCGGTTGTGCACACGAAAGTGCGGATCAAGGAATTAAAACAGTCGCTGCACGTATTTCAAGAGCGAGTAAAACGCGGTGAGCCTTGGCCCGCATAATTTTAGCAACGACGAATTAGCCCAGTACCAGATTTTGGACAATTGTCCGTGCAAGGGCCGTGCGTCCGTTCGCTTGCAGACGTTCCGCAAGCCGGGCCGCAGGACTAAGTCGTGTCAGCACGATTCGAAAAGCGAAATCCTGTAAAGATCAATGGGACCGAAGTTCTACAGTAAACACTGTAGGGAATTGCTGGTATATCCGTGATAGAAAATCAGCTGCGGCTCAGGCGTTTCTCCTCATTTTTCGGCATATTGTAGCGTGTGCGGCTGGAACGCTGAGGCCGGATTCCTCCCCCTGAGAAAACCAAATATTTACTTGCGGGGTTAATTGCGGAAGCACCGAGAGGCGGCGCCGGGTGGGGTGCCAATGCAATTCCCCGCGGTAACCGCTGCCCAATTATCAGGAGAACAGAATGAAGAGAAACGCCCAAGCCGCTGCCGTCGGCACGCTCAATGGAGAAGCAACGCCCAGCGTTAAGGGCAATGGGACCTCGATTGCGACGGCCGAGTCGGCATCCCCCGATCTCAGCATTATTCTCGCAGGCCTGCAGACGATGCGGGACGGCGATTTCTCTGTGCGATTGCCGGGTTCCTGGACGGGGTTGGCGGGGAAGATCGCCGATACTTTCAACGACATTGTGGCTGCCAATCAACAAATGGCGCAGGAGTTGAAGCGGGTTGGGCAAGTGGTCGGCAAAGAGGGGCGAACCCGCGAGCGCGCCAAATTCCAGCAGTCCCGGGGCGCCTGGGGGGAGATGGAAACCTCCGTCAATACGCTGGTAGAAGACTTGCTGCGCCCGACCACCGAAGTGACGCGCGCCATCGGCGCAGTGGCCCAGGGGAATCTCACCCAGACGGTGCGATTGGACGTCGACGGCCGACCGCTGGAAGGCGAATTCCTGCGCTCGGCGAACATCGTCAACACCATGATTCAGCAGCTTAGCGTGTTCACCTCCGAAGTGACGCGGGTGGCGCGCGAAGTGGGTACGGACGGCAAATTGGGCGGACAAGCGGTCGTGCCCGGCGTGGCCGGCACGTGGAAGGATCTCACGGATTCTGTGAACTCAATGGCCAGCAACCTGACCGGCCAGGTACGCAATATCGCCGAAGTGGCGACAGCCGTGGCCAGCGGAGACCTGTCGCGCAAGATTACGGTGGACGTCCGCGGCGAAATTTTGCAGCTGAAAGAAGCCATCAACACCATGGTGGATCAGTTGCGGTCGTTCGCTTCGGAAGTTACCCGCGTGGCGCGCGAAGTCGGCACCGATGGCAAGCTGGGCGGCCAGGCTGTGGTGCCAGGTGTGGCCGGCACTTGGAAAGATCTGACTGACTCGGTCAATGCCATGGCCGGAAACCTCACCGCCCAGGTGCGAAACATTGCTGAAGTTACAACAGCGGTGGCCCGTGGCGATCTCTCCCGAAAGATCACGGTTGACGTAAAGGGCGAAATTCTGGAACTGAAAGAAACCATCAACACCATGGTGGACCAGCTGAACGCGTTCGCCGGCGAAGTTACGCGCGTGGCTCGCGAAGTAGGTACCGAAGGAAAGCTTGGCGGACAGGCGCAGGTGCCGGGCGTGGCGGGTACGTGGAAAGATCTCACGGACAACGTCAACTTTATGGCCGGAAACCTGACGGCTCAGGTTCGCAACATCTCCGAAGTGGCGACAGCCATCGCCGGTGGCGATCTGTCTCGAAAGATTACGGTCGACGTTCGCGGCGAAATTCTGCAATTGAAAGAAACGCTCAACACCATGGTGGACCAGCTGAACCGGTTTGCCGGCGAAGTGACGCGCGTGGCTCGCGAGGTGGGAAGCGAAGGGCGACTTGGTGGTCAGGCCAACGTCCCGGGTGTCGCCGGAACCTGGAAAGACTTGACGGACTCGGTGAATTCGATGGCCGGCAACCTTACCGCGCAAGTCAGAAACATTGCCGAAGTAACGACGGCGGTCGCGCGCGGCGACTTGTCGCGCAAGATCACAGTAGACGTAAAGGGCGAAATCCTAGAGTTGAAGAACACCATTAATACTATGGTGGACCAGCTCAACGCCTTCGCGGGAGAGGTGACGCGCGTAGCCCGAGAGGTGGGTACAGAAGGAAAGCTGGGCGGACAGGCGCAGGTGCCCGGTGTGGCCGGTACCTGGAAAGACCTGACGGACAATGTCAACTTCATGGCGGGCAACCTCACCGCTCAGGTTCGAAACATCGCCGAGGTGGCCACAGCCGTCGCCCGCGGCGATTTGTCCCGCAAAATCACCGTGGACGTTCGGGGTGAAATCCTGCAGCTCAAAGAAACTCTCAACACCATGGTGGACCAACTCCGCTCGTTTGCCTCGGAAGTGACGCGGGTGGCGCGCGAGGTCGGCACCGACGGCAAACTTGGCGGACAGGCAGTCGTGCCCGGCGTGGGTGGAACCTGGAAGGATCTTACGGACTCAGTGAACTCCATGGCCAGCAACCTGACTGGCCAGGTGCGAAACATCGCCGAAGTTTCTACGGCGATCGCCAACGGCGACTTGTCCAAGAAGATCACGGTGAACGTGAGCGGCGAAATCTTGCTGCTGAAAGAAACCATTAACACGATGGTGGACCAGCTGAACGCGTTCGCCAGCGAAGTGACGCGGGTGGCGCGCGAAGTCGGATCCGAAGGCCGGCTCGGTGGTCAGGCTAACGTACCCGGTGTTGCCGGTACGTGGAAGGATCTCACCGACTCGGTGAACTCGATGGCCGGAAACCTTACGGCGCAGGTTCGCAACATCGCGGAAGTCACGACGGCTGTGGCTCGGGGCGACTTGTCGCGCAAGATCACCGTCGATGTGAAAGGCGAAATTCTCGAGCTCAAGAACACGATTAACACCATGGTGGACCAGCTCAACGCGTTCGCCGGTGAAGTGACGCGTGTGGCCCGCGAGGTCGGCACCGACGGGAAACTCGGCGGACAGGCGGCCGTGCCCGATGTGGCCGGCACCTGGAAAGATCTCACGGACAACGTGAACTTCATGGCCAGCAACTTGACTGGCCAGGTGCGAAACATCGCGGAAGTGGCTACGGCTATCGCGAATGGCGATTTGTCGAAGAAGATCACGGTAGACGTCCGCGGCGAGATTCTGCAGCTGAAAGAAACTTTGAACACGATGGTTGAGCAGCTGCGCTCGTTCGCTGCCGAAGTGACGCGCGTGGCCCGCGAAGTGGGATCGGAAGGACGGTTGGGGGGGCAGGCGAACGTGCCGGGGGTTGCGGGTACGTGGAAGGACTTGACTGACTCCGTCAACGCTATGGCGGGAAATCTCACGGCGCAGGTGAGAAACATCGCCGAAGTGACTACCGCCGTGGCTCGTGGCGATCTGTCGCGCAAGATCACGGTGGACGTGAAAGGCGAGATTCTGGAGCTGAAGAACACGATCAACACGATGGTGGACCAGCTCAATGCGTTCGCCGCCGAGGTGACGCGCGTGGCGCGCGAAGTGGGTACCGAGGGCAAGCTCGGCGGACAGGCGCAGGTGCCGGGCGTGGCCGGTACCTGGAAGGACCTCACGGACAACGTGAACGTCATGGCGGCCAACCTGACGGAGCAAGTCCGCGGCATCGTCAAAGTCGTGACCGCGGTCGCTAACGGCGTGCTCACCCAGAAGCTGACGGTGAATGCGAAAGGCGAAGTGGCCGCTCTCGCCGAGACCATCAACAACATGACGGATACGCTGGCGACGTTCGCGGACCAGGTCACCACGGTGGCTCGCGAAGTCGGGGTGGAAGGGCGTCTCGGCGGACAGGCCAACGTGCCCGGCGCCGCGGGCACGTGGAAGGATCTGGTCGGCAACGTGAACCTGCTGGCGGATAACCTGACCAACCAGGTGCGCGCCATCGCGGAAGTCGCGACCGCTGTCACCAAGGGTGACTTAACTCGATCCATTCAGGTGGAAGCGAGAGGAGAAGTCGCCGAACTCAAAGACAACATCAACACGATGATCAACAACCTTCGCGGCACGACGGAGCGCAATACCGAGCAGGATTGGCTCAAGACGAACCTGGCTCGATTCACCGGCATGTTGCAAGGACAGCGCGACCTGGGAACGGTCGGACGCATGCTGCTGTCGGAGCTAGCGCCGCTGGTGAATGCCCAGCAAGGCGTGATTTACCAGATGGAATCAGAAGAATCCGGGGAGATGGTTCTGCTCTCGGCGTTTGCCGGCGATGGCGACGAGGACCACCTCCGCCGCCTGAGGCTGGGAGAAGGGCTGATCGGCCAGTGCGCCATCGAGAAGCGGCGCATGGTCATCGGCGATTTGCCTCCCGATCGTACAATCGCAATCCGCTCAGGATTGTTCGAGGCGGTTCCACGCAACGTGATCGTCCTGCCCATTCTGTTTGAGGACCGGGTGAAGGCGGTGATCGAGCTCGCTTCACTCAGCGCTTTCACGGCTTCCCACCTCTCCTTCCTGGAGCAACTCACGGCCAGTATCGGGATCGTGCTCAACAGTATCGAGGCCACGATGCAGACCGAAGGCCTGCTGAAGCAATCGCAGCAGCTGGCAGCCGAGCTGCAAGCGCAGCAAAAAGAATTGCAGCAGACCAACGAGCAGCTGGCGCAGAAAGCGCAGCAGCTTGCGGAACAGAACGTCGAGGTCGAAAGAAAGAACCAGGAAATCGAGCAAGCCCGCCGTGCGTTGGAAGAAAAGGCCAAAGAGTTGGCGCTGACTTCCAAATACAAATCGGAATTCCTGGCCAACATGTCACACGAGCTGCGCACACCGCTGAACAGTATTCTGGTGCTGGGCCAGCAACTCAGCGACAATCCCGACGGAAATTTGACACCCAAGCAAGTCGAGTTTTCACGCACGATCCATGCCGCCGGCACCGACCTGCTCAATCTCATCAGCGATATTCTCGACCTCTCGAAGATTGAGTCAGGAACGGTGTCTGTGGAAGCGGAGGAAATATTCTTCACCAGCTTGCTCGATGCCATCGCCCGTCCCTTCCGTCACGAGGCGGAAAACAAGCGGCTCTCGTTCGAGATCCACACCGATGCGCACCTCAGCCGCAGTATGGTTACCGACTCCAAACGCTTGCAACAGGTGCTTAAGAACCTGCTCTCCAATGCGTTTAAATTCACCGAGCAAGGTGGAGTGCGTCTTTCGGTGGGAGCTGCCGGAAGCGGGTGGAGCGACGGTCACCCGGTTCTGTCGAAAGCGGCCTCGGTCATCGCCTTCGAAGTAACCGATACGGGCATCGGCATACCTAGCGATAAGCAGCGCATCATCTTTGAGGCCTTTCAACAAGCCGACGCAGGGACGAGCCGCAAGTACGGCGGAACCGGGCTGGGCCTGGCCATCAGCCGCGAATTGGCTACATTGCTGGGGGGTGAAATTCAGCTGCGCAGTACGCCGGGCAAGGGCAGCACGTTCACCTTGTATCTGCCTCAGACCTATGTTGGACCGTCCGGAGCAACGGTCGTAGCGGGTGACCGCAAGAGTTCGTCGGTCGCGCCACTTCAGCTTTCGGCAGTAAGCGTCACGGAAATTCCTGCGGAGCACATCGCTGACGACCGCGAGAACCTGCAGCCGAGTGATGCTGTTCTGCTGATCGTCGAGGACGATCCGCATTACGCCCGCGTCCTGCTCGACTTGGCGCGCGACAAGGGCTTCAAAGTACTAATTGCAAGCCGGGGAGCCGACGCGCTCGCGCTGGCGCGCGAATTCCACCCCGCGGCCATTTCTCTCGACGTGTTCCTGCCCGACATGCTGGGCTGGACCGTCCTGAACCATCTCAAGCAGGATCCGGCGACGCGACATATCCCGGTGCAAATGCTGACGCTGGATGAAGACCGGCATCACGGGTTAGCTCGTGGCGCCTTCGCCTTCATCACCAAACCCACAACTACAGAGGGGCTGGAGCAAGCACTAGCCCGAATTAAGGACTACACCTCGGCGCGGCGCAAGCGGCTGCTCGTGGTCGAAGACAATCCGGCGGAGCAGCTCAGCATCAAGGAACTGCTGGGGTACGAAGATATTGACGTGACCGTTGTTGGCACCGGGAATGACGCGCTCGAGTCGATTACCCGGGACCGCTTCGATTGCGCGGTCCTCGATCTGAGGTTGCCCGATATGTCGGGATTCGACGTGCTCGAACGCTTGCGAGACATGCCGACGCTGTCGGACTTGCCCGTGGTCGTGTTCACCGGCAAGGAACTGTCCCCTGAGGAGGACGCCCGCCTGCATACGCTGGCGCGCAGCGTTGTGGTGAAGGGCGTTGAATCGCCGGAAAGGCTGCTCGACGAAACTGCCCTGTTCCTGCACCGGATCGTGGGTGACCTGCCGGTTGAAAAACAGAGAATGCTCGACCGGCTGCACCGTTCGGATGAAGCCCTGGTCGGCCGCAAGGTGCTGGTAGTGGACGACGACGTGCGCAACATCTTCGCCCTAAGCAGCGTACTGGAAAGGCGCGGCATGACCGTGCTCACCGCGGGCACGGGCCGCGAGGCAATCGCCACGATCGAGTCCACGCCGGATGTCGCCATCGTGCTCATGGACATCATGATGCCGGAGATGGACGGGTACGAGACTATGCAGGTGATTCGTCAGAACCCGTCGTTCCGCCGTCTACCCATCATTGCCCTGACGGCCAAAGCCATGAAAGGAGATCGCGAGAAGTGCCTGGAAGCCGGGGCTTCGGAATACCTGGCGAAACCGGTGAATACGGAGCAGTTGCTGTCAGCACTGCGGATGTGGCTGCACAGATGAGTGCGGCAAGGCAGACCGGTATTTTGGCGAAGCTGTACGAAACGGAACTCGATGAGCACTGACGAAGCGGTCAACATCCTGATGGTGGACGACCAGCCGGGAAAGCTGCTGAGCTACGAGGCCATTCTCGCTCCGCTGGGCGAGAGCCTGCTCAAAGCCAATTCCGGGCGGGAGGCGCTGGAGCAGCTCTTAAGAAAGGATATTGCGGTGGTGCTCATGGATGTGAGCATGCCCGATATCGACGGGTTCCAGCTGGCCGACATGATCCGGGAGCATCCGCGATTCCAGAAGACGGCAATCATCTTCATCTCTGCGGTTCACCTGACCGATGTGGACCGGCTGAAGGGGTACGAACGGGGCGCGGTCGACTACATCTCCGTGCCCGTCATTCCTGAATTGCTGCGGGCCAAGGTCAGCGTTTTTGCCGAACTTTACCGTAAGAATCGGCAACTGGAAAGTCTGAACCGGAAACTGGAGCAGCGCGTAGCCGAGCGCACCGAAGAACTTCGCGAAAGCGAGGCGCAATTCCGCTCCCTGGCGAATTCCATCCCGCAACTGGCCTGGATGGCAAATCCTGATGGATCCATTTTCTGGTTCAACCAGCGCTGGTATGACTACACGGGCGCAACCTTGGACCAGACGAAGGGATGGGGATGGAGAACGCAGCTACATCCTGATCACGTGGAGCGAGTGGTTGAAGGCATCCAGCAAACATGGTCAGCAGGCGCAGCCTGGGAAGACACATTTCCGTTAAGGGGAAAGGATGGCAGCTTCCGCTGGTTTCTTTCGCGAGCTCTGCCTATAGAAGATGCCACCGGCAACATCGTACGGTGGTTCGGCACGAACACGGACATAACCGAGCGCAAGCAGACGGAAGAAGCGCTTATCCGGTCGGAGAAACTGGCGGCTATGGGCCGCCTGGCAGGCATTATTGCGCACGAGATCAATAATCCCCTGGAAGCCATTTCGAATGCCTTTTATCTGTTACGCGATCACCCGTCCCTCGACAAAGAAGCTCGATACTATGCCGAACTGGCCACGCAGGAGTTGGCCAGGGTCGCCCACATCACCAAACAGACGTTGAGTTTTTATCGCGAATCGCAGCAACCGGTGGCGGTGTCGCTATCCGAGATTCTGGATAACGTTCTGGAACTGCAGTCCCGGCGCCTGCAGCTCAACGGCATCATTCTCGAGAAACGATATAGGACCAAGGGCGTTATTCAGGGCTTTCCGGTCGAGTTGAAGCAGGTATTCCTGAACATTATCGGAAACGCGGTGCAGGCCATGCCCAGCGGTGGACGGCTGCGAGTACGATTATTCCCATCCATTGACCGGCGCAACGGCCGTCGCGGTCTGCGGGTTTCAATCTACGATACTGGTATGGGTATTCGAGCCGAAGACGCGAAACGGATTTTCGAGCCCTTTTTCAGCACTAAAGAAGCCAAGGGCACTGGCTTGGGTCTGTGGATCAGCCGAGGGATTATTCAAAAGTACGAAGGAACGATTCGGTTTCGAAGCATGCGGCTGCGAGAAGGACACGGCACCTGCTTTTCCGTTTTCATTCCGGCCGCGATGACGGCTCAGCCGACCAGAGACACGGCGGCTGCATTGGTAGCTTAGTTGTGCGGGTGAGAGGTAACCTGTGGTTCATAACAGAGCTGTGATCCTGTGTGTTGACGACGAGGACAATCCTCTCGTGTTGAGGAAGCTCGTGCTGCAAAAAGCGGGGTATGAAGTGATCACAGCCAAATCAGCTGAGGAAGCGTTGCAAATCGCAAGTTCCCGAGGAATCGACCTGGTCCTAACCGATCATCTCATGCCCGGCGTTACGGGCGCGGAACTGGCCCGGCAGATCAAGGCAAAATCCCCGACGACTCGCGTCGTGTTGTTATCAGGAGTTAACGAGATTCCGCTCGGAGCCGACGCGGCCGACATCTTTCTAAGCAAGGTTGAAGGTCCTGACAGCCTCTGCAAGAAGATCGCAGCTCTGTTGAGTGCACCTGGTTCTTAGAAGCTTTTGGGATCTTTCACTGGCATGGCTGAACAGGTTCGGGAAAACTGACGTTCCATCGTATAGACATCCCTCAGCGGCTAAAGCCGCACTGATTTTGCGGCCTTTAGCGGCACGGCTCGAATCCCCGCCCTTTCAAAACCGCTTTGCACCACCATTTTTCCGCAGCCTGTGAAGCCGGAAAACGCAAGGTCCCTCGGCTCCGCTCGGGATGACAGATTTGATGCGTAGGCTAAGGGCTTATTTATGAGGCAGCTTCTCAGAGCAGAGTTCCCGCCGCAGCCTCTACTTCGCCTGAGTCCGAAGTGGAAGTCAATACGCGATACTCCTTAGTTGAGATTCTCGCCGGGAATACAGCCTTGCACCGATAGGAGTTCAACGCCGGTCCCAGTAGCGTGATAGGGGAAGCAAAAACAGGAGGCCTTGTGGACAAAGATACCGTCAAGGGAAAGGCGAAAGACGTCGCCGGACGCGTGGAGCGCCAGGTTGGCGAATGGACCGGCAGTGAAGAGCAGCAGGTAAAGGGCGCGGCCAAGCAAGCCGAAGGCAAAGTGCAGAATGCATTCGGCAAAGCCAAAGACGCAATGAAGGACGCGAACAAGGATCAGACCGACGAGGCTCGGCGCCGGGACGAAGAAGCCCTTCGCGAGCAAGACGAGCAAGAGCGCAAGAGCGCGTAAACCAGCCAATCCTGCGAGGAGGGAACTCGAAAGCGAGTTCCCTTCTCAGCCCTTCCTAAAGAGCTCGATCTCGCTGTTCTCCCGCAAGACTTTCTCCCCGACCTAAAACCCGTTACACTGGCACGGCTATGAGCACTCCGATGCAGCCCAATATCAAACTGGTGAATGCGGAGCACTACCGCGAGAACTACGCCAACAGCGTGCAGGTCCGGGTTAACGTCTGGGATTTCTTTCTGGTCTTCGGCACCTTGCAGCAGCAGAGCGAAAACCAGGTCGAAATCGCGAATTTCCAGGGAATCTACGTAAGTCCGCAACAAGCGAAGGCTCTGCTGGCTATCCTGCAGCAGAACGTGGCGCAATACGAAAATGCGTTTGGCGAGATCAAACTGGACCCGCGCATGCACCCTGCCGGTCCGGTCCATTGAAGTAGTCCGCGCAAGTGACGAAGTACAGCTGGATTAAAGTGGAAGGCCCTTTTGCTGTCGCCTACCGGCCCCGTATTCCTGAAGCGGCCACAACCTCTACCGTCTTGGGAAAGCGGAGTTCGCCGTCGACTCAGTTTCTGATCTTTGGGGCCCTCCTGTTTTCGATCCTGTGCCTGCACCTTCCGCTACTCCGCCTGCCCTATTTTTGGGATGAAGCCGGCTATTATGTACCGGCCGCCCGGGATTTATTGCTTTCCGGGAGCTTGATACCTAAATCGACGGTCAGCAATGCTCATCCGCCATTGGTGATGGCCTGGCTGGCGCTCTGGTGGAATCTAGGCGGATTCCACGCAATCGTAACGCGCGCCGCAATGCTGGTGATTGCGGCTTTCACGCTGATGGGGCTTTTCCGGTTGGCGTTGCTGGTTGCCAATGTGGAGGTCGCGGTGGCGTCTACCGTTTGCCTGGCTTTTTACCCGGTCTTCTTTGCCCAGAGTTCTCTGGCTCACCTGGACATGGCCGCAGCCGGTTTCACGCTATGGGGTCTTCGCAGTTACCTGGAGCAGAAGCATCGGTCAACATTCGCCTGGTTCGCACTAGCCGCTCTGGCCAAGGAGACGGCTATCGTGGCGCCGTTCGCGCTGGCCGCGTGCGAAGTCGGGGCCCGTTTTGTTCCGCAAGTGAAGGGCTTGTTCCCCGCGCAGCAGGGCTTGAGATTTCGCATGGCTGCGCTTGTGGCTGCTGCTTTTCCTCTGGCGGCATGGTTCACGTATCACGACATACGCACGGGATACATTTTCGGCAACCCGGAATTTTTCCGCTATAACGTCGTTTCGACGATGCACCCAGTGCGCATCCTGCTTGCCTCCGCCATGCGCGTTTGGCAACTGGGTGGATACATGAACCTATGGTTGCTTACGATTGCGGGCGCGTTGGCAATGTTTCAACCGCCACAAGCCGCGGGCACAGGATCACGACCGCGCATTGCCGTGCCGGTACAAACGGTGTTCCTGGTCGTGATAATTGCGTACGTCATGGTGATGGGAACCGTCGGTGGCGCTGTGCTGGCGCGTTACATGCTTCCGGTCATGCCTCTCGTCATCCTGGTATGGGTGTCGACACTGTGGCGGAGAGTTCAGTACTGGAAGTTGGTAGTCGCCATCGTCTGCGCTGCGTTCGTTGCGGGTTGGTTTGTGAATCCGCCATACGGATTTTCTCTGGAAGACAATTTAGCGTATCGCGACTACATCGTCCTGCATGCCGACGCGGAACGCTACCTGGTGCAACATCGCCCGACGGCACGGGTTCTGACGGCCTGGCCGGCCTCGGATGAAGTGACTCGGCCTTATCTTGGATACGTAAACACTCCGCTGCGCGTGGTTCAGGTCAACGATTTTTCGCTGCTGCAAGTGCTGTCTGCCGCTGATGTTCGTTCGCAATTCGATGTAGCCCTGGTTTTCTCGACCAAGTATGAGCCCACGCATCCGATTTTGAAGGGCTGGCGCGCATGGGACCGGATCAAAGAAGAATTCTTTGGGTTTCATGTCGACCTTCCGCCCGAGGCCATTGCGCACGTGCTCGGGGGTGATGTGATTTACAGCCGGACGCGCAAGGGGCAGTGGATAGCGGTGATCGACCTTCAGCACGCAGTGGAAGCCAGCGCCAGGCCGGGTCCGGAGGCAGGTCAGCGGTCCAACAGGTGACAGGAGTGCGTCTTCACGATCAGCCACACGTCTTTTCCTGGGCGCAAGTGCAGCGAATCGCGGGCTGCCAGCGTCAATTGCACTTGCATTTCGACACCGCAGTCGATCCTGGCCATCACGATGACGTCGCGCTGCTCGAGCAGCATGATCCTTCCCGGGACAATGTTGCGTGCGCTGAGTCCTTGTGGGGGAGCGGCGGCCAGCAAAATGTCTCCTGCGCTAATGGCCACGCGCAATGCGGATCCAACTTCCGCCTGGACCAGAGGCGTTTCCAATTCCACCAAACTGTTTTCGAGACGGCAGGTAAGAGTGCCGCGATCTTCATGGACGGCGGTTACGTGCGCATCGAAAACATTCTCGAAGCCGGCCAGGTTTGCGAGTGTCTCCTGGCGCGGAGCACGGATGACCTGGTGGGGGGTGCCATCGGCTAGTATTCTCCCGCGGTCGAGCACGAGCACACGCTCGCCCAGCGCAAAAACTTCTTCCCGGCTGTGAGTTACGTAGAGAATTGGAATTCCGTGCTGTTCGTTCCAGGCACGAAGATCGTCGATGATCCTGGACTTGGTCGAAGCATCGAGCGCCGCCAGCGGCTCGTCCAGCAACAAGATGAGAGGATCGGTCACCAGAGATCGCGCAAGCGCAACCCGCTGGCGCTCTCCTCCGGAAATTTCATGAGGTTTGCGAGTGGCGAGATGTGCTATGTGAAACGACTCGAGAACCTCGCGACAGCGCTGAGCCCGTTCTGTCTTCGGATGGAACGATAATCCGTACTGCACATTCTGCTCGGCCGTCAAATGCGGGAACAGAGCCAGAGTTTGGAATACGTATCCCACCTGCCTGTTGTGAATCGGAGTATTGATATTTTTTTCGGCGTCGAACAGGATCTTCTGGCCGAGAGTGATTCTGCCCAGCTCGGGCGTGGTCAGTCCGGCAACACAGTTGAGCAGCGTCGACTTGCCGGCCCCGGAAGCGCCGAACAAGATGGTGATCCCAGGCTGCGCTTCCATCGCAACATCCAACTGGAATTGCACGCCCAGAGACTTGCGAATGCGAACACTTGCGGCGTTCTCCGCCTGATGTGCGAGGGGGGGCGATTCCGCATCCGCGGTGCGCTCTCGATTTATTTCCACGGCCATATTGCCCAGATCCGGCGGTTCAATCCGTAGACTAAGGACAGAATAGTAAAGGCGATAGCCAATAGAACCAGCGCCAGGTGGCTTGCGGCTGCGTAATCGGCGGCTTGCACTTGATCGTAAATCGCAATCGACATGGTCCGCGTCACGCCCGGAATATTGCCTCCGACCATCAGCACAACACCAAACTCGCCCATCGTGTGGGCAAAACTGAGCGCTACCCCAGTTACCAGGCCGGAGACCGACAGCGGCAGAATCACACGAGCGAAGGTCCGCAGTTTAGAAACACCCAGTGTAGCCGAAGCGTGCAGAAAAGCTGGATCAACGGCTCCAAAGGATGCGGCAAAGGGCTGCACTGCGAAGGGGAAACTGTAGAGAACCGAGCCAATCACCAATCCCGTGAAGGTGAAGGCCAGGGTGTGTCCGGTCATCACCATCCACAGCCGGCCCAGGGGTGTGCGCGGTCCCAAGGCCAGCAAAACATAAAAGCCCAGGACGGTGGGAGGCATGACTACGGGCAGAGCTACGAGCGCCTCCGCCAGGAACTTCCAACGCCACTTCGAGAAAGTGATCCAGTAGGCAACCGGAATTCCGAGTACGAGCAGGATGGCGGCCACTAAGGATGCGAGGCGAATTGTGAGCCAAAATGCTTGCCAGTCCATGCTGCCTAATTTCAGGTGCTAAGCCTTGGTAGAGAATCAGGAGATAACGACCAACATCATCCTAGAGCGCGAAGAAAAGCTCAAGCTTTGCATTCCCAAAGTGGTCCGGGGAGCAGAAAAGTGTTTCTGACGGTCCGGTTGACGTTGACATCCTGAAAAAGCGCTCGCAATACTTGTCCCAGGCTCGCCTCACACTCGCTCCGAATCTCTGGAATGAGTGTGCCTCATGAAGTCCTCGTGGGTGATTGCTGGTCCTCAGTCGGTCCTCGTCTTCATTCTTATCCTAGTCAGCGGATCGGCGATTGGCCAAACTCAGTCGCGTGTGCTGCGAAATCGCGAGTACCGACGGGCTCGCGAACAGTGGTTTTACAAAGGAAGAGTTGCTCCGGCGGGACATACTTCGGCGGAGATGCGGCTTCGCGCCCGGCAGCAGAAACTGCGGTTTCATAATCTGAAATCGGAGAGCGCTGCTCCATTCTTAAACTCAGCGGCTAGCGGCTGGCAGCCGCTGGGACCGGCACCGCTGGCCTCGGATGCCAGCGGTACGGGAATGCAGGACTACGGCGCGGTTGCGGGACGAGTAACCGCAGTAGTTGCCGACCCCGCCGATACGACGGGCAATACCGTGTACATAGGGGGAGCTTATGGCGGCATCTGGCGATCCCAGAATGCGGCGGCGGGTTCTTACGGCAATGCCGGCGCGGTTACCTGGACTCCCTTAACCGATAATCAGGCTACGTTAGCGACGGGCGCAATCGCGCTGCAGCCCGGCAATGCCACCGGAAATTTGAGCAACTTGATCCTGGTGGGAACCGGCGAGGCCGACGCGTCCCGCGATTCCTACTATGGTTTGGGATTTCTGCGCTCGACGGATCGAGGGAATTCGTGGACTCTGATAACGTCAGCCGACAGCGGGGCGCATCCGTTCCTGGGAGTTGCGATCAGCAAGATTGTGTTCAGCACCGCCCAGCCCAATACGGTTGTCGCGGGCGTGGGCTTTTCCAGTCCAGGAGAGATCGAAGGCGGCGACGACCTCAATACCACTCCTCACGGAATCTACTACTCCCAGGATGCGGGGGCCACGTGGCATCTGGCCACGGTTCGGGATAGCGGCACCGCAGTCGCGCCCGATTCACCTCGGGGGATTGTCTACAACGCCGGCGCGGGCCTGTTTTATGCGTCGATACGCCGGCACGGGTTTTATTCCTCCAGCGATGGCGTCACCTGGAGCCGTATAGCGAACCAGCCGGGCGCAGGGGGGTTGGCCGCATCCAATTGTCCGCCAACGATCGGTTCGTCCTCCTGCCCGATTGTACGCGGCGAGTTGGCCGTAGTTCCCGGCCGCAACGAGATGTATGCGTGGTTCACAGATTTCAATCCAGCGGCAGATCCTCCCGATGTCGACCAGGGAATCTGGCTGACCACGGACGGAGGCGCTCACTGGAACCCTATCAGCACTGCTGGAATAGATTCTTGTGGCGACATCGTGGCGGGATGCGGCACGGAACAGGGTGAATACAACATGACCCTGACCGCGGTGCCGAACGGGACGGCTACCGATCTCTATGCGGGCGCGGTGAATATATTCAAATGTTCCATCAACGTCAGTAATCCCAACTGCAGCGGCAACCCGTTTCTTAATCTCACCCATGCCTATGGCTGCCCTCCGGACTTTGCCTCCATTGCCCATGTTCATCCCAATCAGCACGCCCAGGACTACATGCTCCTGAATAGCGGCAGCCGGGTTGTGATGTACTTCGGCAACGATGGCGGCGTTTACCGCGCGTTGGATGGCTTTACCGGGCTCACCACCGGCTCCTGTGGAGGCACCAATCAGTTCGATAGCCTGAACGGAACTCTCGGGTCGCTAACACAGTTCGTGGCAATTTCAGAAGACCCTAACAATATTGACGTTGTGCTGGGCGGAACCCAGGACAACGGGTCGCCGGCGACGAGTTCGGCTACGAGCAACTTAAGTTGGCAAAACGTAAACAACGGAGATGGCGGCTTCAATGCCATCGATCCCGGCACCCCGACGAGCTGGTTCACGTCACATCCGGATGTCGGTGGAGGACAGCTGGCTATTGAGCATTGCGGGCTCGGAATCAATTGCCATGCCCAGGATTTTGCCGGCGGACTGGTGGTCAGCAGTTACGACCTGCAGGGGGACGACGGGGCCTTTTATTTTCCGTATGTTCTCGATCCACAAGCGTCGGGTGAAATGCTGATCGGAACCTGCCGCGTGTGGCAGGGTCCTGCGCTAGGCGGGGCGTTTTCGGTTCTCAGCAACAATTTCGAGACCGGAACGCAGACTACCTGCCTCGGATCGGAAGCCAACACCGTCACCGCGATCGCGGCGGGCGGAGGGAAGACTACAAGCGGATTCTCCAAAGTTGTGTATGCCACCACCGCGGGCCTTGGTCCTTTAACCACCATATTGGGCATGCCTGCCGGTGGCCACGTGTTCGCCACAACAGACAGTTCCACCACACTCATGAGCGACGTGACGGGATCCATGAATCCGATCCACTACCCCGTCTCCGGAGTTGCGATGGATTCCTCGGATCCCAGCGGATTAACTGCGTATGTGACGGTGATGGGATTTGGGACACCTCACGTATTCAAGACGATCAATGCGGGAGCAAGTTGGAGTGACTACAGCGGGACAGGCCTTCCGGACATCCCCGTCAATGCGGTGCTAGTGGATGGGCAAGCTGGTATGGTTTACGTGGGCACCGATATCGGAGTGTTCGGCAGCAGCACCGCCTCTGCGGTATGGACAGAAGTTGGTCCCGCCAGCGGCACCGGTTCACTTCCTACCACCGCAGTGTTCGACCTGAAACTTTTCCGCGGAGGCGGACAGGCGTTTCTGCGGGCCGCAACCCATGGACGCGGTGTATGGCAGATTGCGGTGCAGGCGGGATATCAGATCGCGATTTCCAATTCGCCGCGAACGATTTTCCCCACACAGCAAGCCAAATTCAATGGAACCCTGACGGCGCTGGGCGGCTACGCCAGTTCTGTGACTTTGAGCTGCACCGCGGGCGCCACCTCGCCACCGGCGACGTGCACACCTTCACCCTCCAGCCTCACACCCACTTCGAGCGGCGCCCCCTTTCAGGTCACCGCCAGTGATGTGGTTGGCGACTACATTTTCAATATTCACGGGGTTGGCAGCGACACTCATCAGGTTACGCAAGACCAGAGTGTCACACTGCACGTGGTGGACTTCACGCTGGGCGCGCCGAGTCCGTCCTCGGTTACGGCGAACCGGCCTAACAACTCGGACGCGGCGACCTTCCTGGTAAGCGCCCTGGGATCGTTCAACCAGACGGTGCAGCTTTCCTGCACCGGCTTGCCTAGCGGCGCTACCTGTAATTTTTCTCCTTCCAATTCCGTAAACCCCGTCGCGGGAAGCCCGGTTAGTGTGACCTTGATTATCGGCACCAGCCCGAGCACTCCGACAGGAACGTACACGATAACCATCAAGGGCACGACAACATCGCCGAACGCAACCAAGAGCCAGACCCTGGGACTGACTGTGACTGCACTGCCCGATTACGTGCTGACCATCAGCAATTCGCCGCAATCGGCATGGGTGAATCAGACAGCCACCTTCAATGGAAAATTGACGGCGGCTAACGGATACAACGCGCCGGTGAATCTGAGTTGCGCGGCCGGCACGACGGCAGCACCACCCACCTGCACACCTAACCCGGCAAGCGTTACGCCCACCGCCAGCGGCGCGTCCTTCACGCTCACCGCCAGCAGCAATGCAGGACAGAGCTATTCCTTCAACCTGGTTGCGACGGGCACAGACGCGAGCCACGTGACGCATACCGTGCAGATAATTTTCAATTCGATTGATTTTTCTGTTTCTGCAACTCCAGGGTCGCAGACAATCCAGCCGGGACAAACCGCGAATTTTGTGCTGCACGTGGTGCCGGTTGGCGGCAATTTCCTGGCCAACGTGTCATTCTCGTGCACGGGGCTTCCGGCGCTGGCGGCGTGCGCATTCAATCCCGCTTCGATTGCAAGCGGAAGCGGCGCCACTGACATCGCTCTCGCGATCACAACCACTGGACCGAACCTTCCTGGATTCCAAGCTATCGCCCGTACGTATGCTCGGTTCCTGTTGCTCTGCCTGCCACTGGTGGTGATCGTGCTAGGCTCGCGTCTACGCTCCGTTCCGCAGCGAAGAGCTACGACGGTATTAATGATCGTCGTAGGTGTTACGGAACTGGCACTGCTTCAGGCGTGCGGCGGAGGAGCCAGTACCGGGGGCGGGAATCCTCCTCCGCCCTCCACCGTATCGGTAAGTATTTCTCCGGCCGCGGCATCTGTCGCGATCAGCCAGAACAAGCAGTTTCAGGCCAGTGTCTTTGGCAGTACGGATACACGGGTCACGTGGCAAGTCAACAGCACGCCGGGTGGGAACCCGACCATAGGCACGATCGACGGGAACGGGATGTATATTGCCCCTGCTGCCGTTCCCAATCCCGCCGTGGTGAGCGTGGTGGCCGTATCGGTCGCCGACAGCACCAAGAATGCCTCGGCAGCGGTGAACGTCACCTCCTCAGCATCGGTCACCATTTCTCCTTCTACCGCCTCAGTGCCCCTCGGTGGAACCCAACAATTCACAGCCGCTGTCGCCGGGGTTTCGAACCACACAGTCAGGTGGGCAGTGAATGGGAAAAGCGGAGGAGACGCCGTAGTTGGCACCATTGATGCCAATGGACTCTATACGGCTCCGGCGTCGATTCCGAATCCGCCCACCGTTACCGTTACTGCCATTTCCCAAGCGGATTGGCGACAAACGGCCTCCGCCAAGGTGAGTATCGCGTCGGTAGCCATCGCCATCACTCCGACGTCAGCATCGGTGTTTACGAACGGAAACCAGCAATTTACTGCACGTGTAAGCGGCACCACCAATCCGCAAGTTAGTTGGAACGTGAATGGGACGCCGGGAGGCAACGCGATAACCGGAACGGTTGACGGAACCGGGCTGTACACTGCGCCCGCTGCGGTGCCGAACCCGGCGACGGTAAGCGTGGGGGCAGTAGCGCAGGCGGATCCGAGCAAATCGGCCTCGGCGACCGTGACCGTTTTGCCGTCAACGCCATTCGGAACTTATACGATCACGGTGACGGCATCCTCCGGATCAATTTCACGCAAGACCACAACTACGTTGAAAGTCGTTCCCTAAAAATGTCAGCGCGGTCCGGCATGGAGGTGATCATCACGACGGATTACCAATGCTCTTGTACGGAGGGTTAGGCGCGTGCGACCTTAAGCATCATGCCTGAGAACTATGATCTGGTGATTATTGGGGGAGGGATCGTCGGCCTGTCTGTCGCCATGGCGATGACGCGTAGTTTTCCCCGGCTTCGATTGCTGCTGGTGGAAAAGGAAAACGGTCTGGCGCGACACCAAACCGGGCACAACAGCGGCGTGATCCACTCCGGGATCTATTACAAGCCTGGGTCGGTAAAAGCGCGGACCTGCGTAGAAGGGGCGGCGGCGATGGTGGCTTTTTGCCGCGAACACGGAATTCCCTACCGGATTTGCGGCAAAGTCATCGTCGCCGCGACGGCGGACGAAATGCCAAGGCTGGAGGATCTGCGGCAACGCGGCGAAGCCAACGGCATCTCCGGACTGCGAATGCTCACGCCGGATGAACTGCATGAAATCGAACCTCATTGCGGCGGTGTACGCGCCCTGCACGTACCCGGGACAGGCATCACCGACTACGTTGCGGTTAGCGAGAAATTCGCCGAGTTGTCCAGAAGCCAGGGCGGCGAAATCCGCACGGGGTGCGCAGTCCGAGGCGTTACCAAATCGAGTCAGGAGTTGGCGGTAGAAACCTCGGCGGGAGCATTGAAGACGCGGTTCGCCATCAACTGCGCAGGCCTGCACAGCGATCGCGTGAGCGCGATGGCGGGCAATAAGCCACAAGTGAGGATCGTGCCGTTCCGGGGCGAATACTACGATCTGGCGCCGGATCGCCAGCACCTGGTGCGCACTCTGATCTATCCTGTGCCCGATCCGCGCTTTCCCTTTCTGGGCGTGCATTTCACCACGCGCATTCACGGTGGCGTGGACGCGGGCCCCAATGCCGTGCTCGCCTTCAAACGGGAAGGCTACCGCAGACGGGATTTCAACCTGGGCGATGCGATCTCGTCGTTCACGTTTCCGGGGTTCTGGCGTATGGTGGGAAAGTACTGGCGTATGGGATTGGATGAAACCTTTCGCGCCTCCAACAAGAAAGCCTTTACCAAAGCTCTGCAGAAGCTGGTGCCGGAAATTCGGGAAGAAGACCTGATCGCGGGCGGTTCGGGCGTTCGCGCTCAAGCCCTGCAGCGGGATGGGGCGATGGTCGACGACTTTCAGTTCGTGGCCGGACCGCAGATGCTGCACGTGCTGAACGTACCGTCGCCGGCGGCAACGGCGTCTATCCCCATCGGGAACGCAATCGCGAAGATGGCGCAGGAGAGCTTCGGCCTGGATCGGATCTGAAATGGTTGTCCTGGTGGTTGGCGGAGCGGGTTACATTGGCAGTCACACCGCCCGGGCACTGCGGCGTGCCGGTCACCGGGTACGAATCTACGACAATTTGTCGACCGGCCATGCTTTCCTGGCCGACGGGTTCGAACTGATCGTTGCCGACATTCAGGATGCGTGCAGGCTGTCATCGGCGATGCGCGGCGTGGACGCGGTCATGCACTTCGCCGCGCATGCTTACGTTGGCGAATCGGTCGTGCAGCCGCGCAAGTATTTCGCTAACAATGTCTCTTCAGGCCTGACGCTTCTTAATACCACCCTCGATTGCGGAATCAGGGCAATGATCTTTTCTTCGAGTTGCGCCGTGTATGGCGATCCGGCGCAGACTCCCATTTCCGAGGAGACGGTGCGCACTCCGATCAATCCATACGGAGTCAGCAAGCTGTTCTTCGAAAATGCGCTCGAGGCATACGACCGCGCCTATGGGTTGCGTTCCGGGCGCTTGCGTTACTTCAATGCGGCAGGAGCGGACGAGAGCGGCGAGATCGGAGAATTACATGAGCCGGAGACGCACCTTATCCCGCTGGCGCTGGAGGCCGCCGCCGGCAACCGGCCCGCACTGCAGATATTCGGGTCAGACTATCCGACTGAGGACGGCACGTGCGTTCGCGATTACGTGCACGTGAACGACCTAGCCGAGGCGCACGTTAAGGCCGTGGAGCTACTGCGGACGTCAGGAAAATCATTTTCCATGAATCTGGGGAGCGGATCAGGCTATTCGATCCACGAGGTTCTGGCCACGATCCAACACGTTACCGGATATTCAGTGCCATGTGATTTTGCGCCGCGCAGATGCGGAGACCCGCCGGTTTTGGTAGCTGAGCCTACTCGCGCGCGGCAACTGTTAGGATGGAGGACGAAGCGGGACCTGAAGGACATCGTTTTTACGGCATGGAAATGGCAGCGCTCCCGCCAATTTTCGAGGCGCGAGCTTCGCGCGTCGGCATAAAAAACAGGATCAAACGGAGGACCGCGATGGGGACTGGTGTATCGGGGCAACGAGTGGCCGTTCTTGGCGCAGGTAAGATGGGAGGCATTCTGCTACAGGCGCTGTTGAAAGAACGTCTACTGTCGCCGAGCACAACGACGGCCACGGTCGCTCATCCAGAACGCGCCAAGGCGCTGGCAGACAAGCTCAAAATTTCGGTTGGAACCGACAATCTGGCCGCCGTGCGCAGAGCCGACATCATCTTCATTTGCGTGAAACCTCAGGTGGTGGTGGAGGTGGTGAAAGAAATCCGCGCGCAGATCACGCCCAAGCAGCTGATCATTTCTGTGGCGGCATCGGTTCCCACGAAACTGATCGAAGGCGCATTGAAGGGCAACGTGCCGGTAATCCGCGCGATGCCGAATACCCCCAGTATTGTGGAGTCGGGTATGACGGCGTTATGCAAAGGAAAGTTCGCCGAAGATAAGCATGTTCAGTTGGCATGCTCGCTGTTCAACGTGGTGGGCCGAACGGTGGTTGTCGACGAGAAGCATATGGATGCGGTAACCGGACTTTCCGCCAGCGGCCCGGCATTCATTTACATCATTCTGGAATCGCTTGCCGAAGCGGGCGTCAAAGTTGGCCTGCCCCGCGACATTGCCACGCTGTTGGCCGCACAGACCACGCTGGGCGCCGCCAAAGTTGTCCTTGAGACCGGGGATCATCCGGCCCTGCTTAAGGATGCAGTGACTACACCGGCGGGGTGCACAATCGACGGCATTTTGGAATTGGAAGAAGGCAAATTGCGCGTGACCTTGATTAAGGCGGTGGTAAAGGCAGCGCAACGCGCCAAGGAACTCGCGTTTGCCAGTTAGAGGTTCGGAACGCTATTTGGGCAGATTAAAATCGATGGTGATATCGATAGGCATCGAAATGGCCGTGCCGTTCCGATGGTAAGGTTCATACTTCCACTGCTGAACTGCTTCCAAGGCTGCCCGCGCCAGAATGGTATCGCCCCTGACTAGCTTCAAGTCGCGAATAGTTCCATCTTCTCCAACCGTGCCATGCAGCAGCACCGCTCCCTCTACCTTCTGCATGATGGCTTCCGGCGGGTATTTCGGCCGGACGCTCTGAAGCAATTGCCCTCCGGTGATACCTGCGGGAAGAGAGCCGGTCGACGTCTCTGCTGACTTGGCGGTGGGATTATCTTTTTGTGACGAGGCGTTGGCACCAGTGGTGGACGGCGGAGCGGTTGCCGGATTCGGAAGCGCAGCTTTCGCGCGTGCAGGCACCTGTTTGCCTCCGACGCTCGGCGTTTCGCGATAAATCACCTTTCCGTTCTGATAGACGATCAATCCCCCTCGACTGACCAAGTCATCGGCGGGTTTCGGCTTCACGATGTTGGTTTTGGGCGGAGCCGGAGAGGGCGCGCTTGGCGCCGGCAATTGCGGCAGACTTTCGCTCTGGGGCTCGGGCGGCACAGGTGTTTCGATTGCCGAAGAGTTCACGTCACGCTTCGCCACGCGGCCCCGGTGCCATCCCCAGTCGAAACCAATCAGTATGACAAGAGGAATAGCAAGCCCGATGAGCAGCCAGCGCAGTACTCTCACCGCCGGATCACGGGGGGTGACCTTTTGCATGATGGAGGCGACAGATAGGTCCCGGGATTCGCCGGCGGCGATTTCTTCCGCAGCGGGAGCAGTCACACGGGTCGCTGGCACGGCTTTCTCGCGAGTTCCCTTTACGGTTTGAGCGGCAACGGACGCCAGCGATTCGAGTTTCTGTATATCTTCTGGCGAAAACGCATCCGGGTGAGCGGAAAAGGTTTCCAGTATGCCGATGACAGCGTCAACAGAAAAAAGCGGTACTACGGCAATGGAGCGCACGCCCAGGCGACGGCAGGCCTCAGCATCGACGCGAGGATCGATTTCGGTGTTACTGCAGATTTGAGTGACACCCTGTTTTACACAAATGCCCGACAGCCCGGATTCGGTGTTGATTCGGACCCCAAGATCAGGCGCGGTAGATCCGGCAGCGGCGCGGCAAACCAGTTCTCCGTCCCGCTCCAGAGCGATAGCAGCGCCGCTGGCTGCGACTGCCTGACGAGCTTCGTCCGCCAGATCATGGAGGACCAGGTCGAGAACCAACTCTGTGGACTGTATTCCCTGGGCAGCCAGGCGGGTCGTCAACTCTTCAATTTCGGGCTGGAGGTGGCGGTGATAAGGCGCGCCGGGTTGATCGGGGTCGGGATCGTCCACTCGCCGTGCGGGGAAGGGGACCATGCTGATTTCTAGTCACGCCAGTTGCCGGTGGAGCGGAGTCTTACGCGAAAGCACCCCGTTGTCAACAACAAAGCACTGCTGCCGGGCCTTCTGGCAGGAATGTAACACGATACGTCCCGGCCATGCACCGACAACCTGATTCTCAGTTCCCTGATCCGGCGGCCTGCTTTGCCGGTTCAGGCGGCCCCAGATTAGGCGGCATCTGACCGGTCAGCGACTCGAGAAATGCCTGCAGGTCAGCCCGCTCCTGTCCGGTCAAAAAATCCAGTACCCGGATGTTCTTATCCAGGTGGGCATTGGAATTTCCGCCGCCGATATAATAATCGATAACGTCTTTCAAGGTTCTTATGCTGCCATCGTGCATGTAAGGGCCGGTGAGGGCGACGTTGCGCAGCGAAGGCGTCTTAAAGGCGCCGCGGTCGGCCTCGTTCCGGGTTACGGCATATCGGCCATCGTCGGTGATCTTGCCCAGATCCACTCCAACCCCGATGTTGTGGAACTTGTTGTCGGTGAACAGGGAGTAATCTTTGCCGACAAGGTGGCAAGCGGAACAGTTGCCCTTGTTCTTTGCTGTAAAAACCAGGAAGCCGCGTTTTACGGATTCGCTGACTGCATTCTCATCATGGCCATACTGCCAGCGATCGAATGGCGAATTTCCGACGACAACGGTGCGTTCGAAGGTAGCAATCGCTTTTTCCACCATGTCGTAGGTAATCGGCCCGGGACCGAAGGCGGCGGCAAACTGATCACGATAGCCGCGATCGGCATTCAGCTTGTCTTCGACACCTTTCAGAGTATGAGCCATCTCCACCGGATTCTGCACCGGGCCTTCGGCTTGCTTTTCCAGGCTGGGAGCTCGGCCATCCCAGAATTGCACCTCGAAATAGGCGCTGTTGAATACCGTGGGTGAATTGCGGGTACCGGTTTTGTTCTGAACGCCGTTGGAGACGGGCTTGCCATCAGAAAATCCGTATTCCGGACCATGGCAGGTGGCGCAAGAGACGGTGTTGTCCACCGAGAGCGCCGGATCATAATAAAGGCGGCGACCGAGGGCAATGGTTTCGGCAGTCGGAGGATTATCCGGCGGGAACGGAACCAGAGGCAGGCCTAACGGAGCCTTGATCTCAACTGGCGTACCGATTGGTTTTGCCGAAGCATTGTTCTGCCGCAAGCGGTACGGCAACAAAAGGATCACACCTACTACAACCACGAGGATGATTATCTGTAAATTTCGGCGCTCCATCGATCTCTCTCCTGAGTGATATGCAGGACCGCACGCTGGCGGTCGAAGTAATAGTTAAGAAGGGCCATAACAAGCTTGGCCGTCCCCGCCAGGGATTGCCGTGACCTTTATCACCTGAGGCGGTGAGTTGCTTGCGCGCCCGGATGTGCGGATCGATGTGAACTGATTTGCATCAGGGCATCAATCGTGATCTGATGTCGTTCCCGTTGGAATTTGAGTCTGGCATGCCTTCCAGAGAACAAATGCAGTCCAACCTGTCGCGCGCGGATCAATGGCACGCCATCAGCGCCAGCTTTCTGGGCTGGACATTGGACGCCTTCGATTTCTTCGTTCTCGTGTTCCTGGTAGACACGCTGGCGGCGCAGTTCCATGTCTCGACGGAAAAGATCATTTTCACGACAGTAGCGACGCTGGCCATGCGTCCGGCGGGCGCGCTGATCTTTGGTGTGCTGGCGGACCGGTACGGCCGCCGCAAGCCGCTCATGGCCAATGTTGTTTTCTTTTCTCTTATCGAACTGTTCTGCGGTTTTGCGCCGAACTACACGGTATTCCTGCTGCTTCGCGCCATTTACGGGATCGGGATGGGCGGCGAGTGGGGGGTCGGAGCTTCGTTGGCTATGGAGAGCGCACCGCCGCGCTGGCGGGGGGTGCTGTCAGGAGTGGTGCAGAGCGGTTATTCCATAGGCTATCTGCTGGCGGCGGTTGCCGCGCGCTTCATTCTGCCGCTTTCACCCGTGTGGGGCTGGCGTGCCATGTTCTGGGCGGGCGGAGTTCCCGCACTGCTGGCGTTTTATATCCGATCCAAGGTGCGGGAATCGGAAGCGTGGAAACAGCATCGCGCCCCCACCGTTGGCGCCATTGTCCGCACCGCAAGCGGGCACTGGAAAATATTCTCCTATCTCGTCCTGCTCATGACCATGATGATGTTTCTATCCCATGGCACGCAGGATCTGTATCCACACTTCTTGAAAAATGTGCACGCCTTCTCGGGCGCGACCGTCTCCTATATTGCGATCTTCTACAACATTGGCGCCGTGCTGGGAGCGATTGTTTTTGGCCAGATATCCGAACGTTGGGGGCGCCGCCACAGCATGATCGCGGCGCTGGCATTGTCGCTGATCGTGATCCCGGCATGGGCTTTCGGAAAATCGCTGGCGGTGCTCGCCATGGGCGCTTTCCTGATGCAAGTGGGAGTACAGGGGGCTTGGGGCATCATCCCCGCTCATTTGAACGAATTGTCGCCCGATGCAGTGCGAGGCCTCATGCCCGGCTTCGCCTATCAACTGGGAATCTTATTGGCCGCTCCGACCAACAGTATTGAGTTCGGGCTGCAGAAGAGATTGGGATACGCATGGGCGCTTGCGCTCTTCGAAACCGTCAACATTATTCTTCTGGCGGTCACGCTCTGGCTGGGATCGGAGAAAAAGGGAAAGAGCTTTCTGCTCGCGGAAGCCGATCCCGAACGAATAGCGATCGCGGATCGGCAGGGCTGAACGCAGCTATAACGCGGAAGCGAACGTTACGCGGAGCTGAGAGGTTTTAGTGAGCCTGTTTTTTCCGGCTGTGTTGTTCCAACAGCACGGCTGAGCCTAGCAGCACGCCGATAGCGACCCAGGCGCCAAGAGCAACTAAAGCTACGATAAGGATTGGCATACTCGACTCCTGCTTAATTTTTGGCCGAGACGTGCGCTGCTTCGGTGATCGCGGTCACTTCCGTCGGTGATGGTGGTCTCCGGGCCATGTCCTTCTGCCCTCCCATGCCGAAAGCGAAGCTGGTAGAGTATTGCTTTGTGTTTTTGCGAAAATCTGACGTGCTCAGCGAGGTTTCGTGCACATCACAGTTGTGGGATCGGGTTATGTAGGATTAGTTGCGGGCGCCTGTTTTGCCGAGCTCGGCCATGAAGTGATAGTGGTGGACAACGACGCGAGCAAACTGGCCGCCCTCCGCAACGGAGAAGTTCCGATTCACGAGAATTTCCTGCCGGAGCTGATGGCCCGGCACCACAACAAGCGGCTGCAGTTTTGCGGGGATCTTACGGAAGCCATCCGCACCAGTTCCGCTATTTTTATCGCGGTGGGTACGCCGCCGACGGAGTATGGAGAAGCCGACCTGTCCTACGTGGAATCGGTCGCGCGCGAAGTGGCCAGCGCAATAAACGGCTACAAAGTGGTTGTCGAGAAGAGCACAGTCCCGGTATACACGAGCAACTGGATTCGCACCGTGCTGTTGCGCAATGGCGCCAGTCCGGACTCCTTCGACGTTGCCTCGAATCCTGAATTTCTGCGCGAAGGAACGGCGGTGACCGATTTCCTGTACCCCGATCGCATCGTGCTGGGAGCCGATACAGAACGTTGCAGTTCCGTGCTCCAGGAGATCTATCGCCCTCTGGAAGATGGCAGCTACTATCAGCAGGCAACGGCGATTCCGGGGCCTGACGAGGCCCGAGTGCCTCCGGCTGTGATTGTCACCAGCGCCAAGAGCGCGGAACTCATCAAGCACGCTTCGAACGCCTTCCTGGCGACAAAAATTTCATTTGTCAATGCTGTGGCTTCGATCTGTGAGGCAGTGGGCGCTGACGTGCACCAGGTCTGCCTTGGGATGGGCTCCGACACTCGTATTGGCTCCCGCTTTCTGAATCCCAGCATCGGTTATGGCGGCTCCTGTTTTCCCAAGGACCTGATGGCCTTCCGGGCGGTGGCGCGGGAATGCGCCTATGATTTCCGCCTGCTCGACGAGGTCATCCGCATCAACGAAGATCAGCGCAAGCGCTTTCTGCAGAAAGTTCGTAGCGCTCTGTGGACGTTGAAGGGCAAGCGCCTTGGGGTGCTGGGACTGGCGTTTAAAGGCGGCACCGACGATATCCGCGAATCGCCAGCCATACTCACCGTGGAAGCCTTGTTGAAAGAGGGATGTACTGTGGCTGCCTACGATCCGGCCGCGATGGAGAGAGCGCGCGCGGTGTTCGGCTCCAATATTGAATTCGCCGCTGATGCGTACGAAGCCGCCAAGCAAGCCGATGCTCTTCTTATTCTCACTGAATGGCAGGAGTTTGCCAGCCTGGATCTCGCCCGGCTGCACTCGCTGTTGAAGTATCCGATCGTCGTGGACGGGAGAAATCTTTACCATCCTGAGGTCATGGTCGAGCACGGGTTCACCTATTACAGTATTGGGCGGGAGGCAGTTGCTCCCGAAACCTGCGCCCCCGCCGTCATCAAGCGGGGCTCCCGCCACAAAAACGCATGAGCGGAAAGCGCGTACTGGTCACCGGGGGCGCAGGCTTCCTGGGTTCGCATCTGTGCGATGCCCTGCTGACCGTCGGCAGCTCGGTCATTGCCGTGGACAACCTGCTTACCGGGCGTACCCGCAATCTTGATCATCTGCGCAAGGAAAGCCGCTTCGAATTTCGTCAATTGGATATCTGTGAGCCTTTTGACTGCGGCAAAGTCGATTTCGTTTTCCACTTCGCCTCGCCGGCGAGCCCGATCGACTACTCGATTCATGGCATTCCCACGCTGAAGGTGGGATCGCTAGGAACATTTCACGCTCTTGATGTCGCTAAGAAATACGGTGCTGGTTTCCTGCTGGCGTCTACGTCGGAGTGTTACGGCGACCCGCTGGAGCATCCTCAAAAAGAAACTTACTGGGGGCATGTCAACCCGATCGGCCCGCGCTCGGTTTACGACGAAGCCAAGCGCTTCGCGGAAGCCGCGACCGTTGCCTACCGGCGCTACCACCGCGTGGAAACGCGAATTGTACGCATCTTCAACACGTATGGCCCGCGCATGCAGATCAACGACGGGCGGGTGGTTCCCAACTTCATGAAGCAGGCGCTGCGCGGCGAGGATCTGACCGTCTACGGCGACGGCAAGCAGACCCGCAGTTTCTGCTACGTGAGCGATGAAATTGAAGGCATTGTGCGCCTCAGCAAATCATCCGACCCGGGTCCGGTTAATATTGGCAATCCGGCGGAGTTCACCATTCTCGAGTGCGCCCAGCAAGTTCTCGCGGTGACGGGCTCGAAAAGCCAGGTCCGGTATGAGCCGCTGCCGCAGGACGATCCGAAGCAACGCTGTCCTGACATCAGCAAAGCCAGACGCCTGTTGGGATGGGAACCGAAGATCAATCTGGAAACCGGACTGCGAATGTCGCTGAGCTATTTTGAAGAGGCGGTACGAGGTGAGGGAAAACAGTCGGGGGCGGAATGAGCGATCGCGCGAGCAAGGTCGCTCTCTTGGAGTGCCGAGAACCTATCTCGCAAAGCATCCAAGAAGTAAAATGCACGTTCCTTCAGGGTAAACCCGCGTATTCCGGACTTTTCGCGGAACAGGCCTCGCGGGTTAAAGCCCGCTCGGAATGACAATAACAAAGCACTTCTTCGGCACGGCTGAAGAGGTTGCGAAAAAAGAAGGCCCTCAGGCGCTAAAGCTCGAATTATATTCAACGGCTTAGCGGCACAAGTAAACTCGTGCCCTTCCCGATTTTACTTAGCTGGTTCTTTTCTCCGCAGCCTCTGAAGCCGTGCCCTTTCAGAACCCTGCCCGAGCTGGAGTTTTTCCTCAGCCTGACAAGCCGTGCCCTTCCCAAAATGATTTATGGGACAGCTCAGCTTCTGACTTCTACATTTTTACGATTGCATCGCCTTCCGCTTCCCTCTCGCGAAATGCGATTTTGATCAGTTCCTGCACTTGCGAGCGCTGTACTGGAGTTTGCGTCGCGAAGGCCACGCCCATACCGAAGGCCCGATCCATTTTTTGAACAGTCCCGGCCGAGGAAAATTTGAAATCCTTGGCGCGCACCACGATTTCGACGGCGGTTCCCACGGGAAAGGGCGCGGTCATCTCGACATAGAAACCGCCCCCACTAATGTCGGTCAAGGTGCAACGATGAGGCACTTTAGCTCCCGCGCGGTAGATGTCGACTCCCATGTGACAGGCATGCCGTGACTCGGTACGGCGGTCGTTTGGGGCGTTGCGCAAGCGCCCGGGCTGGCCAGTGGGGATCTCGACTCTCACCTTGGACTCATCGAGCGAAAGCTTGAAATCGAGCCACTCTTTCAGGAGGCGACGCGCTGACTGGGGTACGTCGACAAAGCGGATACCCACGCGCCCGGTTGAATCCTGCCACATCGTGTCGCCGGAAAGCTGAACGGATTTGGTTTGTCCGGGCAGGGTAAAACGCAGATAGATCTTGCTTTGAGGAGGCAGGCCGCGATCACATTGCAGAGAAAGGCCTTCGTTGCTCAGGTCGAGCAGGGTGGCCGGAGCGCTCTCCACGGCCGGGCAGCTCAGGTCAGCCTCGGCATGAACTGGGGTGCGCTTGTTACGGCGTTTGTCGCGGTTGATAAGGCGAGTAGCCGCTCGCAAGCCGCTCCGCACGCGATCCGCGGACAACGGACGATAAAGCAGGAAGTTCGCTCCCAAGGAGAAGGCAGTCGCAGCATGTGCCTGGGTACTAAGAACAGCCAGAGCAAGCGCGTCTTTGTTGAGCGGCACACACCGCAGTTGTCGAAGGATACCCTCGCGTTCGCGATGATTCGGGGCATCAATGACTACCACAACATACTTTTCGCGATTGAGGTTTTCGATAGTCTCGGCGGCGTCTTTGCAGTAATCGACCGACAGACCGGCCTCGAGCAACGCTTCTCGCAAGACACAGACGGCATTGCCGTCGGATGAAAACACCAGTGCGGCAGACATAGTTCCGATCAAATCCTAGGGGCAAGCGGCAGCTGCGACAAGTTACTCCTGTAATGGGCCGTTCGCTCGTCAACGGCAGGTTCTGCCGCGTTTCATGCGAGGCTATTACTTCAGTCATCTGGAGCAGGCGCGCCGGAGAGGCTATCTTCAATTAGTAACACAGGGGCAGCCTGCTGCGGTTGCTGGCGTGGCAATCACATGCGCGGGGTTCGAATGTGACTGACAAAATTTTGAAAATCTTACTCGTGGCCGGCGTGCTGATCTGCATTGCCGGACTTCTGGCCGTCCCCAGCGCACTCAACTCAGAGACCCGCGATCAGGAGCTTTTAGGCACGGCGCTGGCTTTATTCGGTATTGGAACTCTGGTTGTTGCGTCGAGCCTGTATTTTCAAGCTCGTGTTCTACGGGCCCGGATCACGGCCGACCCCAACTTGCTGGCTATCTTGAACGCCAGCAAACGCAAAGGTACTTGCGACAGCTGCAAGACAGCTGCGCCTTTGATTACGTGCACGCTGCACCGCGTAAACCTCTGCGGCACCTGCCTGGTGCAGCACTACGAGCCACGTGGCTGTGTGTATGTCCCTGCTGTTCGTAAAACCTCGCGGACTTCCCGGGGAGCAGCGGCCGGGCGCATCTAAAGTCTTCGTCTCAACTGTGCCACACCGAACGGGAATCGTGCTCCTGAAAACGCAGCCGTATCCTTCCTGGCTTCCTCGCCGATACAATCAAAACACCAACATTGGGGAGGATGTTCCTTGGCGGAAATACGTGCCTTGTTCTGGGATGTGGGAGGTGTATTGCTCACCAATGCATGGGATCACAATCAGCGGCAACGTGCCGCCGTTGAATTTGGCATCGATTTGCAGGATTTCGAGCAGCGGCATGAGTCGGTAGTGTCCGCCTTTGAAACCGGCAAGTTGTCCCTTTCCGAGTACCTGCAGCAAACGGTGTTCTACCTCAAGAGGCCGTTTACGCCCGAGCAGTTCGAGCAGGCCATTTATTCGCAGTCACAGGCCAATCCCGAAGCGCTGGCCTTGGCGCGGCAGCTGGCTGCGTCGGGCAGATATCTCATGTCCACGATCAACAACGAGTCTGCCGAGTTGAATGCATTTCGAATCCGGAAATTCGGGTTGCGGGAAATCTTTGATTTATTTGTTAGTTCGTGCTTCGTGGGCCTTCGCAAGCCTGACCCCGCCATTTACCAACTTGCGCTGAGCCTCACGCAACGTGCGCCCGACGAATGCTGCTTTATCGACGACCGGCCTGAGAACCTCGCGGCTCCTCGCCAGATGGGGATGCATTGCATTCGCATGGAGGGAGTGGAAAGGCTTCGGGATGAATTGAAACAACTGGGAGTCGAAGTTTCCTAGAAGCTATCTAGTGTAGTGTCCCGGAAATAATGAGCATATTAAATCTGCTCCTGCACAAGGGAAGGGCGCTGAAACACAAGGTCCCCCTCGACTTCGCTCGGGGCAGGCTCTCCACTCCGCTCCGCTTCGGTCGGGATGACAGATTATGGAGCGAAATTACGGGACAGCACACTGGCTATCTCATAATGAACCGAGAGGGTACGCACCGTGATTTTTCAGAGGCTAAAGCCCTTATTTTCTGCGGCCTTTAGCGGCGCGGCTGAACAGGTTGCGGAAAAACTCGCACCAACATCAAAAAGCGACCCTCAGGCGCTGAAGCGCGGACGTATTCTCAACGGCTTAGCGGCACGAGTAAACTCGTGCCCTTCCCGATTTTACTTAGTGGTCTTTTTCCGGTGAAGTCGTGCCATTCCAACCCCTGTCCGAGCTGGAGTTTTTCAGCGGCCTGTGAAGCCGCGCCCTTTCAAAACCGATTTCTGAAATAGCTCGATAGCTTCTAGAGGTTTTGGCGATAGCTTCCGACAGTGAGCCGATTGCTAGCGGCGTGGTTTGGGCCCCAGGGCTGGAGCGGGACCGGCGACCGGCTCATTCATGTTTAATCCCAAATCGCTCGACCAGCAGTCCACGGCTGCCTTCCATTGCCCGCTCTTTTCCTTGACAAAGACAATGACATATTTGCCCCGCTCTTCGCGGCGCTTGCCCACGACCACCGGCACGAGCATCTTGCAGCGGCCCGCCTGGTAGGCCACGTCGCCGAGCAATTCCAAGCGCAACGGCTCCATCTCCACGTCACCCAGTCCAGCTTCCAGTGCGCTTACGAAAAATTCGCGGATCGCGGCGGTGCCGCGGACGGGCGCAATATTGGGGCGCATCACCAAGGCATCGGGTCCATAGAACTCCAGCAGATCTTCGATTTGCCGGTTATTGCAGGCGGCAGCCCAATCGTGCGTCATCTGGCGAATGGTGGCTTCTGCCCGGCTCACCCCAGGGCCAGCGGCAGGCCGAATTCTGGGCGCTTCCTTCCCTGCGCCGGCTGAGTTGCCGACCGGCTTCTGGCCGAGGCCTGCCAGCACATCCGCATCTTCGCCCGCAACAAAATGGTGATGGTAATGGTGATGATAATGATGCTGGGCGCCAGGGGTTGCCCCTGGCTCGGCACCCGGGTCGGCCATGGGCGCGCCGCACATGCGGCAGAACCGGTGTCCGACGGTGTTCTGGTGGCCGCACATGCGACACCCGGCCTCGCCCCCGTCCATACTGCTATTCACGGCGGCGTCGCCGCTTCCGCCTTGGGCTTCTATTCTGGCTCCAAGCCGTTGAATGGCCTGCAATGCAGCTGCAATCGCCTCCGGGCTGGGCTTGGGCCGGCGTATGTCCTGCTTTTCCATGAGCCGGTGGAAAAACTCCTCGACCTCAGGATTGCGTTCCACACGGTCCCCGGCTGTTGCCGACTCTTCGGGATTGGGTTGCGCTTCGGGGTCCACTTCGCGTCATTCTAGAACAAAATCGATGCTACTGAGGCCGAAAAGTCGACCGGCGCCTGGTAGGGTTAGAGACCATGCGGGAGGCGCTGGGACCCAATTTGGTGATCTCTGCACCTTTCGCAGTGATGTCAATCACATCGCGGTATGAGCCGGTGATAGAAAATTTTCCTGCATGGCTCAGTGAGCCATAGCGGATGGCGATCAACCGGAGGCCGCCCATGTTTGAACAAGAGGTTGAGCTGGAAAAACGTGAATCCACAGTCGTCCCATTGCTGCTCATCGTAACGATGATCGTGGCGATCGTGGGCGTAGCTGGCTACTTCGTGTGGCAGAACAAGCAGGTGCTGAGCAATGCCGACGCGGGCAATGCCATTTCCACTGCCCTGCGGCAACAAGGTCCGGCCACGGTTCGGTTCCATGTGGGTATGGTGAAACCCAGCGTAGCGGAAAAGCCCGAGGATCCGCACTATAAGCTTCTGGAGAAAGCCGGGATTGTAAAGCTGGGAAAGGCCAACAACCGCGTCTACCCAGTCATGTTAACGAGTGATGGACAGAAACTGCTTGCGGAAATCCCCGATGTCTCGAAGATAACCGAGAAAGACGGAACCGAGTTGTACGTGGTTCCTCTGGCCGATCGCCGCTTGGTCGACATTACAAAAGTGACGATGAACAGCCCATCCCGCGCGACGGTCAACTACAGCTGGAAGTGGGAACCGAATAGATTGGGTAACCTGTTCGATGCAACCGGGTCGCTGGTCAAGAGCTTTAATACGTGGGATCGCGCCACGCTGATCGACAAGTACGGTGCCAATTTCTATCACGCCGATCCCACCAAGGTGCAGATTGTTCTGAGCAAACCCGATCGTGGTCCGTGGCAGCCTTTTGTGGAGTAGCCGCAACCGGCGCCAGCTCTGGTCGCCAAGGGCGCGCTGCCAAGCGCGCCCTTTAGTTTTTAAGGTGTCCAACTGTGAAGGTCAAAGCTGCGTGGGAGTTGAGGGATACGAGTGAATTCGGCTATGCCGCTTGCGGAAACTCGCGCAGCGCTTCGTCGCGTGAATTGAAACCACGGCGGACAACTCGCGCGCCCCGATCCGTGATGCTGATAATCATGAATTCCTCGTCTACCTCGAGTATGTAGAATTCTTCTTTCATCGGGCTCCCCCTTCAATATAGAAATCGGATGCCGGAATAGATGTTCCCGGGAAGCCGGCAGTTGCAAAACCGCAACCTGAGTCGAAAGACCAGGCCTGCCGGAGCCTCGCCGCCAACAACTTCTTTCCCACCCAGGTAGTTATTGAATAACGAGCTGAAACGGGACCCGGTGGACGAGGCTGCCGCTGGCCGCAACAACATAGGCATTGTAGGTTCCCGGCACGGTTCCAGGATCGTGCTGGACAACCGGGGCCGAACTGCTGCTGCCGCCGCCGCAGCCCAGCGCGACCAGGAATAAAGCCATGGCGAGGAAAGCAAGAAACTTCGGCCAGCGCCGTTGGCGCGAAGGCACTCCCAGCAGGAAAATGCCGGCGATCCCGGCGCCGCCAGTTGCTGTCCACCACGGCGGAATTGGGTACTTTAAGCGGGCGGATTTCGGGGGTGTGGTGGTTAGGGTCATTATGGTACTGCCGGAGCCCTTAAGCGTCGACGGGTTGAAGGTGCAGGAACTCTCGGCCGGCAATCCGGTGCAGGCGAAGTTCACTGTACCGGTAAAACCGTCCAAGGCGCCGATAGTAGCCGTCATGTTCCCTGCCTGACCAGGAGTCGTTATGCCGATAAAGTTGTTGTCCGTGGCCAGAGTGAAATCAGGCTGGAGATTGAATGAGAAGGATGCGTTGGCCGCAACGTAATTTGTGTCACCCGTATAAGTCGCCTGCAGCAGGTGTTTTCCATTTGGCAACGTCGAATCCAGCCAGGCGGCCGTGGCTTGCGCTCCGGTTTTTACGGGCGGAGCCCCAAACAAAATGAACAAGAGCGGGTTGGTGATCGCGGGAACTGGGATCGTGCCGTTTGGAGTGCCTACTGGATTGCCGTCAATGGTAAAGCTGACATTCCCTGTGGGCGAATTCCCGCCACTGCTGGTCAGAAGGGTCGCATTCAGAGTGGCTCCGCTGGTCGCCCCGGTATAGCTGAGCGTCATCGATGGCACTGCTTGCGTCACTGTAAATGGGAATGGGGGCGTAGAAACACTGGCCTGGAAGCTGTTGTCCTGGATATAACTCGCCGTCAGCGAGTGCGCTCCTGGGGCGAAACCGTAGTATCCAAGGGGGCTTGCAGCCGCCCTTTCGGTGTTCAGTTGATAGCTGAGCCCGTTATAGAGGCCGTTGTCCAGGATATTCACGGATCCTGTAGGAACGCCCATTCTGGACACACCCGCCACGTCGGCACGAAGGTAGACGAAGGTGCCATAGGAGATGGGGCTCAGCAAAGTGGTTGGATTTTGATTGTTGGGGTTGAAACCTCCGGCCACGGTCAGGGTCGTAACGCTTGGCTCTGCAGTAATGTTGACCAGCGTTTGCGCAGAGTCGCTGGGCTGCAAATTTGCGTTACCTGCATAATGCGCCTTGATGTGGTAATTAGTTCCGCCGGGCAGGAGGTTGGTAGTGGTCGTTAAATTTCCCGAAGTGTCCAGCGTGCAACCGCTCGTCGAACTGCATAAGTTAATGGTTTGCACTCCGGTACCAAATGGGCCGGAGATGTCAGAGATTAACGAGACATTTCCGGACGGTATCACTCCACTGGGGCTGGTAACGGAAATGGTCAGGGTTACGGGCTGTCCGTGGGTACCGGTGATGCTGGCGGGCGATAACGTGGTTGAAGTGGAATTGAAAGTAGTGGCGGCCCAGCTCTTCACCAGGTTGGCCACGTTGACAGAGCCTAACCCAGTAGCCATGTCGTGGCCAGGCCCGCTTGCGTAAAGAGCGCTGTTGGGATAACCGGTTTCGCCCGGCACGCCGTTTCTTCCAATCGTGACATCATTGAATACACAACTGCTCGCCAACGTGCCCAGCGATCCATTGCAGGAAGCGAAATTTTCGCCGCGCGCAATTTGGTAGAGAACATAGTTCGCCAGACCCTGCCGTCCGCCCATTTTTTGATCAACCAGAGCCATAATGCCGGCAAACGAGGGTGCCGCTGCGGAAGTGCCTCCCACAGCAAACAAGAAGCCCTGGTCGCATGAACCGGCCGCGCAGATCAGATAGGGATCGTGTATGGCAGCTGTGAGGGCTACATCGGGTACATGGCGATGATTATCGGCGGCAATTCCTCGTACATTGTTCTGCCATGCAGGCTGTGGGGTGTAGTTGCTGAGACCGCCACCGGTAGCAAATAGATTCGGTGGAAAACCTGCAGGACATTGTGAACTGCAGCTCTCGTTCCAGACATCCTCCGGAATATAGGACAAGGCAGTCACAAAAGCCTCGGTATTGGAATTCCAATACTTGGAAGAATTGTTGCCCTCGTTGAACTGCGTGCCACCGACCCCCACCGTGAAGGGCGTGGATGCAGGTACGCTGACGGAAAGTCCCCCACTTTCGATGGCGGAATTGGGGTCGTCACAACCGGCGGCGCCAGAATCGCCAGCCGAGGCAACGAAAGTAGTCCCTTGTGCCGCGGCCTGTTGCGCGATTAGTTCCGCTTCGGTCAGGCCGGCGCCCATGAAACTCTCGCATGTGCCGAAACTTTCCGTCATGATGTCAGCGAAGTTGTTGTCCACGATGTAGAGCTCAGAAAGCACCACTCCATCGCTGGTATTGGTGGTGGCAGAAACTACAAAGACTATGTTGGCCCCGGGAGCGACCGCGGCTGACCAGCTATTATCGAGATCAGCTTCAAATTCCTCATTGCCGCCCAGATCGCCAGGATCGGGACCATCCCAGATGGTTTGATTTTGTCCGGGAAAAAGACTGAAAATATTCCGAAAATTGAAAATGTCGCTGGAGTTGATGTCGCTGCGACCGACTACGGCGATGGTTACTCCGCTGCCATCGATTCGTGGATTCGCGTTGTACAGGGGGTTAATGTTGTAAATCACGCCATAATCACCAGGCCCGAGGAAGTGCGTGCCATCCGGACCGGTGATGTGCGGCTTGGACCCGGATGTGTAGTCGAGCGTAAAGCGATCTGGCGATCTCTTGATTCGTGGTGTTCTTTCGAAATTATGAAGGCTCACGATCCCCGTCACCACGGGCGCCAGGGCCGCCGGAATCTGCGGGTCATTGGCGTTGGCCCAATGCTCCTGCCCTTTCACCACATACTTGTGAATGGGCGTGCCGAAGGCTTCCTGGACCTGAGAGGCCGTCCCTGAAAATTCAATTACCGTACGTCCGCGCGCTACCTTGCCGATGTGAAATCCGTGCTGCTGCAACCATGCGCTGGTGACTTGAATGTCCTGGTCGGCGGGGCCGAAGCGCTGGCCGAATTCATCCGGGGTGAGCCACTTGTGGTAATTGTGCGAGCTCTTGTCCTGCTGCTCATCGAGCAGTTGCCGCAATGCGGATTCCTGCTCGGGGCTGCGCTTGAGCACCAGCAGCATGCGGTTCATGGGCAGGTCGGCAGCCGCGGCACCTCGGTCAAAGCGGGGACGCGCGAGCGGATGCGTATTTCCCTTCAAGAACACGCGCTGGCTTTCATCGAGCGCCTGGGTAACGCGCGGTGCAACCGGGTTATTCGCGAGCGTGAAACTAGAATTTGCTTTTGTGAATTGAAATCCCAGGGCCGATAGCGCTAGACCGGCGACGGCGAGCTGGACCAAGGCTCGTTTCATCGCATCCTCCAGAAAAGCGCTCTATTCTGCCACAACCAGAGTTCCTGGAATAAGAAAGTGCGGGAATCGGCTGTTTTGTTCCATTTTCGGAACAAGAAATCGCGGGCAGAGGCCCCTCGCCGGTTCGCCGGGTTTCGCGGGGAACCGGGCCCGTGCGGGTCCGTAATAGAGACAACCCCCTATTTTTCAGCGGCATAACGGTCTTGGCGGCTGTAATTTCCGGCTCTGTCCGACAACATTCCCGTTCCGGGATGCATCTCACCGCGTTTGTTCAGCACTGATTTTCACGCGCTACTCGGGAAGGTGAAATGATCCGGCTTCATTATGCGTTTCGTGGAGGACAACTGGCCCTGGTAATGGCCGCACTCGCCGGTCTCAGCGGCTGCGTGGGTCTGGTCAAAGCGAATAGTGCACCTCTGACGGTGTCTCTGACGGCGTCTCCGCAGGTCGTGCACCCGGGCGGGTCAACCACCCTGACGGTCACGGCGACCGGCGCAATCCAGATCATAGTTACCAACAATGTCGACAGCACGACTCAGCTGATTCCGCCTGATGGCGGCAGCATCAGTGTGAATCCCTCAAAAAACACCTCCTACACGGCAACTGCAACTGGAGACAATCAAACCGTCGCGGCAGAGACGCTGGTGGTGGTTAGTCCCGGGATCATCAATCATGTGCTGTTCATGATGCAGGAGAACCGTACTTTCGATTCGTACTTCGGAATGTTGAACCCTTACCGCAAGGCCAACAACTTCGAGAAGGGCGACGATGGCAAGCTGTACGACGTCGATGGCATCGACGACAAGTTAACCAAGATCAGCAACGTTAATGATGAAGGGCGATCATTCAGCCTCTTCAAGTTAACGAGCACTTGCATCGATGATGATTCGTCGGCATGGCTGCAGAGTTACGGAGATGTGAACCGCTTCGACTACCTGGTGAATCGTCCGATTTTAATGGATGGCTTTGTCCATACAGCGGAAGGTTTTGCGAAACACTGCAACCAGACGAATCAGAATGGCGGGCCCAACTGCCAGGGTGAAGGTCAGTTCACCGACACCGCCGGGAAACGGGCCATGGGTTACTACGACCAGGGATTCCTGAATTACTACTACTGGATGGCGTCGCAGTTTGCGTTGTCGGACCGGTGGTTCTCTCCCGTCTCGAGCGAAAGCGTGCCTAACCGCATTGCTACGATCAGCGGGGGCACGACCCAGGGGTTGGTTCACGATCCCGGTTCGGAAGACGGCATCACCCAACAACTCGATATTCCGACCATTTTCCAGGAACTCGACAATTTCCATGTCACCTGGAAGCTTTACTATTCGACGACTCAAGATCAATGCCTGGTAACAGCGACAGGCTGTCCGGGGCCGGGGTTCTCCATCAACCGATTCCCCGCAACCACGTTCGCGAGTTTTGCGTATTCCGGAAACTACGTTTACCCGAAGAGTTCGGTGCACCCGACCTGCGTGGCCCCCACGCAGGATTCAGGAACGGCGGTGGGCGACCCGAAGAATTCGTTCTGCATTGATACCACTCACGTCGCCCCGCTCACCCAACTTTTTACGGACATGAACAGCGGCAAGCTTCCGAGCTTTGCCTGGATCGAGCCCGGGTACAGCAATGACGATGAACATCCTGGCTCCAACCAGTCCATTCTCAAAGGCCAGCTTTCGACAGCGACGCTTATCAACGCCTTGATGGCGAGCGTTTCGTGGCAGGATTCCGCGTTTTTCTTCAGTTACGACGAGGGCGGGGGACCGTATGATCACGTTCCTCCGGTTCCGGGTCACACCAACGACAATACCGATCCGAGCCTTGGAATCACCACCGACATCAGTTCGATCGCAGTGAATCCCGACGGCTTCAACCCGTGTGTGCCCCCCAACGGCGGGCCGCCGACACTGCACTGCGACGTGAATCCCGGAGATCCGGCACGCGGAATTTTTCCAGATCCCGGGGCGAATCCGGGCGATGCACCGGCGCAACAAGGCTTTGCGGCACAACTCGGCTTCCGCCTGCCCAATATGATCGTGTCTCCGTACAGCCGGCGGCACTATGTTTCGCACACGCCGATGGATCATACCGCCGTGATCAAGTTTGTTGAGAACCGATTCATCGGCGGGGGAGCACACTTGACGAATCGCGACGCAGCTCAGCCTGACCTGTCTGAATTCTTCGATTACCAGAATGTCCCCTGGGGAGTTCCACCTATACCGCCGGCCGGGGTTCCGGTGCCGAATGGAAGCGATCCGAACTGCCATGCCGTTAACATGGGTCCGTAGCCGGCACTCAGGGAAATCAGAGCTGGAGAACAATTTGTACTCGTCCAGCTTGCGGGTCGCGATTGAAGAGACCTGTCTGAGTCAGTATCTCTGCGGTTAAGTAGCCGACTTTCTGGAGAAGCACGAATGCAATTTATTCCCGATAATGCACAACCGCATTGAGCACAATTTGTTATCCTACCTGCGCCGCTTCGATACCAGCCGTTCTGACCCAGAGGAGATCCCACTCTTGTTTAGTTGGTGGTTCAGAAGAAGAAAACTGGAGCAACTCTTCGACGAGCTGAAGCGGATTGCCGCCGAAGATCGCGAATACCACTCGCGCACCCTCTTGAGCGAGGAAGATCACCATGCCTATGTCACTCGCCAGACACGAAGGCTCGACGTGCTGAACCGCATCGCCGAGATCAATGCCAGAAAACAAGGCCCGTCAGGACGAAGTTTTTCGTTGTTTGTGAGCTGAGCCCAGCGCGAAAGATTGCAGTAATCCACTCCAGGAACAACCTGCTTGGTCAGTACAAGGACTTTTCGCCTTGCGGCCTGGTCTTCCAGCGCCGGTGCACCCACAACCATTGGTCGGGATACTGTCGTACGTAGTCTTCAATGATCTTGGTGAACAGAGCTGTGTTCGCGACGACGTCGCTCTCCTCGTTTTGCGTGCGAATCAATTTCACAGCCGGTTCAAAACGAAGGCGGTATTTGCGCAGCACTGGATCCCAAACAGTAAATCCAGGCACCACGGCGGCATCGGTACGCAATGCAATCCTGGCCAGGCCACTCGCGGTGCAGGCCGGAATTCCAAAAAAATCCACGAACACACCCTGCGGCGGAGTCATGTTCGTGTCCATCAGAATGCCCACCGTCTCCCCCGCTTTCATGGCGGCCAGCAAGCCACGGACAAAGTTGTCTTTATCCACGAGGAGATTGCCGTGCATGGTGCGATAGCGCTGAATCAGAGAGTCGAGATAAGGGTTATCGAGGCCGCGCATAACGATGCGCAGTGGATGCCCCTGCAGGGAATGGGCAAAGGCCGAGAGTTCCCAGGCGCCGAGATGCGCGGTGAGATAGAGCACCCCTTTGCCCTGGCTATGGGCGCGCTCGTAATTTTCAAACCCGTCGTAAACCACGATATGCGAGACGTTCTCTGGCGTATATCGCGGAAACAGACAAACCTCGGCCAGTTGGCGGCCCAGCGATGTAAAGGTCCCTCGTAGAAGCTTTCGCCGCTGCGAAACGCTCTTCTGTGGAAACGCAAGCTCCAGGTTGCGCATTCCGACACGCCGCAGCTTAGGGTGCAGAAAATAGACGAGCCAACCAAGACCAATACCTAACGCACGCGCGAATGGGCGAGGCAGAATGCCAATAGCGCGCACGAAGATCCAGGCCAGAGCATACTCGAGACGATAGCGCATGTGAGAGGAACTTATACCAGCGCTACAAAGCTAAGTCCAGTAGAATCAATCCCATAGCCTCTAGAAAGTTTGATTTGCGACTGGGTCTAGCGGCCCGACGTGACCAAAGAGAGTAGCACAATTACCAAAGGCAGAAACCCGGAAGACAGGCATCTTGACTTGGTAAACACCCCTTGACAACATTACTTTTAAAGGTATACCTTATAAGGTAATGGACAGCCGGGTTGACTTCTATGTGGAGAACGGGGTTGCTCCGGTTGAGGATTTTTTGCTCGGTCTTGAGAAGCCCGCAAGAGCGAAGGCGTTAGCGTTAATACAGCATCTCAGGACTCAGGGGATGAATTTGGGTTTCCCGCACTGCTCAAAAGTAAGAGGGAAACTGCGGGAACTGAGAACCCAATACGCAAAGGACCGAATAAGAATACTGTACTTCAGCGACAGCAAGCGAACCTTCATCTTGCTTCATGGAATCGTAAAACGGACGAAGAAGTTAGAAGAGGCCGATATAAGAACGGCACAGCAACGGATGGAACTGTACGAGACAAGGATAAAAAGTAAACATTATGGCCACTAGATTTGACCGCTTTTTCCAAAATCAGATGGAAGATCCCGAGATGCGCGAACTCGTGGAGAAAGAACTGGCGAGTTTGCAAATTGCCGCCCAAATCACGAAACTCCGGGCAAAACGGCATTTGAATCAAACTCAACTCGCCGCTCGTGCAAAGATGAGCGCTCCGAAGGTTTCCAAGCTAGAAAGCAAACCGACAAACGTGCAGCTCGACACGCTGATTAAGGTTGCTGAGGCTCTCGGCACCCGCCTCGAAGTCCGCTTTGTGGAAGGCAAGCGCCGTCGGACCGGCACAGGTGCCTAAAACTGCCAACGTAGTGTTGCCCTCTGCGCCGAATGACAGCACGTTCAAGGTTTCAGGGTTCCGGTGTCGCCGCTGGAGTGCGGAATCGATTACTTCTCGGACGCCTTCTTGGCCCACTTCGACAAGCTGTCCAGAAATGGAAAGGCAGTGTTGGGCGCGTCGATTTCGCCGATCAGCGACGTCTTGAACGGAACCATGCGTCCGTAAAACTCGCGCGTGCTGTCCTTATCCTGGCGAATGCGCGCTCCGGCCAGGCTTACGCCGGCGAACACGCCGCGGGCTCGGGAATAGGTCAATACCTGGGCACGCATTTTCCAGTCGGTATCTGCGGCCGCATGCCGGCCAACGGGCCCGGCGGCGACGGAAGCGTCGGCTCCGAGCTGGAACTTGCTGGAGAGAAGATTATCCATGCCTTGCTTGTTCATGATGAGCATGACCAGGTCCACGGCCTGTCCGCCGACCTGAAATCCGAAACTGCCGCCCTCGATGGCAAAGAACGCGGGCGCGCTCCAGCCTTTTGCCGTGCGACAGCTGGCGACACCGCGGCCATAGCGCGCGCCCACGATGAAGCCACCTTTCAGCATCGAGGGCACCACGGCGACGCAGTCGGCTGATCCCAGAATGTTTTCCGGAATGCCCTTGTCGGGAGCGGCTTCAATCTCATTGAGTACGGTAGCTGCCGATTCCACCCGCTCGACCGATTTATTCGTCTCGGCTGCAAATGTAGTGATGGCAACAAGTCCTAGCAGGCACACCGCGAACATGGCTTTCATGACATTCATTCCTGTGAAGAAGAATTGGCGCAGTAATTCTAAATGATTCTGTCTGGTTGGACGCGCAGGCAATCGCGGTTGGATGGCCTGCTGCAAAGAAACCGCACCTGCGAAGTTAATGGCGCGGTGAGGACAAACTGTCATCAGAGGCAGAGAAGATTTTAATTCTGCTGGCCAAACGGCCCTGGAAGCGGTTTTGCAGGTTTGTGTTCCGCCTGTGTCGAGTGCTACCATCCGATGTTAGTCGCGAGGAGGAAGATTCCTATGTCGGATCGTGACGGCAATGGTTTCCTATGGTTTCTGGCTGGCCTGGGAGTGGGCGCGGTGGTAGGCATTCTTTATGCGCCGCTCACCGGCAGCGAGGCTCGCCGGGTGATTCGAGAAAAGGCGGAAGAAGGCAGCCAATACGTGCGCAGTCGCGCTCGCGAGGCGCGTGAACAGGCGCAGCAGTGGGCGGATCGCGGACGCGATGTGCTCAACCAGCAGAAAGAGCAATTCCGCTCGGCGTACGAGGCGGGCCGGCAAGCCTATCATGAGGCCACGAACGCAGAAGCGAGTGGAGAAGGCGCCAAGAACGTTTGAAGTGACGTGCTCCGGACATTCTTGCCGGAGCCCATTCCAGCTCAGGTCAAGCTATGGACAACAACGTTTTCCTGGTCTTCGTGGCGGTGATCACAGCCGCTTTTGTGGTGCAAGCCGGCGTCATGGTGGGCTTGTTTCTCGCGGTGCGCAAGAGCAGCACGCGCATGGAGTCCTTGGCCGCAGAAGTCAAGACCAAGACGGTTCCCATGCTGGAAACCGCGCAGTCGCTCATTACCGAGCTTCGCCCCAAGATTGAACAAGCGGTTGAAAACGTTGCGCAGTCGACTTCCGTGGTGCGCGAGCAGATGCACCGACTGGATCTCACGGTAAATGACGTGCTGGATCGAACCCGGCTGCAGGTCATTCGTGCGGATGAAATGGTGAGCCGCACGCTCGACAAGGTCGAGGAAACTACCGAAGCCGTTCACCGCACAGTGGTCTCGCCTATTCGCCGGGCCTCCGGTTTGTATCAGGGGATTGCTGCGGGACTAGAATACTTTCTGGGACGCCGCCGTAGAGGGCGTGAGAATGTGGGGGTTCCCCAGGACGAGCTGTTTATTTAGCCAGGCGACGCCTTCCTTCACGGAACTCGCAACACTAACTGTGTTCCGCTGTCCAATTTCAAATTCTTTCCATCTGCTGCGACAGTGCCACCTTGGGGTTGCGGTTGGAGCCTGACGCCTGACATTCCCACCACTCCACGACTTCCGGCATTCAACCGTACCGATCCCGCCGATGGAGGGGCCTCGGTTCCCCCGGGCGTATCGATGCCACCGGAGCCCGTGTTGGCCGGATAAGGCGATCCGCCCACAGGAGCGTTCATTCCGCCCATGTTCGCGCCGGGTCGCCCAGAAGGCATGCCCGACGTTTCCGCACCCCCGGCCACATTCGAGGGCGTTTGATCGAAACCGACAGCGCTGGCGAGAGCCTGAATCATCACCGAACTGAGCGGTATCTGGGTACCGTCTTTCAATTCGGCTCGATCAAAAGCGATTCCAAGTTCCGACTGCGGTTGGTCTTTGGTGCGCGCTTTGGCCGCGGTAAGGTGGCCAATAATCTTAGTATTTTTGGGAATAGCAATTTTGCCCCTGGAAAGCACAGCTTGCGTGACCTTCGCGAGCACCGGATCGCCGGCTTTGGCCTTCTTGGAGTCGATGGACTTGCTGAGCTCGGCATAGATCAGGCTTCCTGGCTGCAGCTGCGAACTCTGGGGCGCCGCTGCCGGCGCTGTCTGCTGGCCAGCGGAGGACGTACCTGGAGCGCTGTCTTGGGCCAGAACAAAGCCAGACAACATTAGTACGCACGCAAGAGCCAAGTTCCTGTTCATGGGGTCCCTCCGATCTACTTTGCTGCGAAGCAGCTTGGGCCTAATCAGTGAGATGCGGGGCCCGTCGATGACGTAGCCGGGGGCGCCGCATCCAGACCGGGCCTTAAGCTTCGGATGCGATTGAGAATACCCTTTGGCGGGTGTTGCTTCAACCAGTTACGGATTCTATCGGTTGCTAGAGAAGAAAAGGCCGTGAGCGGCGATACGGTTGTTCCGTCTCCCCGGTTTTGATATTCCCGCTGCAGGATGGATCGGTGTAGCAGGCGCGGAAAGGGGGAACGATGAGAGCCTGCTCCAATGTGGGGTCGTTCAGGTTGGCCAGGGTCTCGGATGTGCGCTGGGCTTCGGCCCGATTTCCCGCATGTTGGTAAGCCGCAGCCAGGAGGTGCAGAGACAGCGGGTTATCGGTATCTTCTTCCAGGTGTGATATCGCTTCCGCATAGTTAGCCGCGGAAAATGCCACCGCGCCCGCGGCTCCGTGATAGGCGACATCAATCAATTTATCGTTCGCAGTTTCCGACAATTTCTGCAGTTCGCTCAAACTGCTGTGGACCAGTTTGGCGTTACCGGTCTTGAGGCCAGCTTCAACCCGCGCGCGCAGAACCTGAGCCGACTCCTGGTTGATCAAAGCAGGGGCTGCATTGGTGCGTTCGGCCAGAGCTGCGTCAGCTTTCTTCAGCAGGCTCAGCGCGCGTTTTGGATCCTGCTGGTACATCGCCATCTGGCGGTATGTATCGGCTTCAACCTGGCTCATCTTTTTGGAATGGGCGTGGTTGGCAATCGCCTGAAAGGCACGATCCGCGCCCTCATAGTTGCCTTCGCGAACATAGGTTATGGCTTCCCTGGTTTGCCACTGGATGATGTGCAACTCCGGCAAGGACGGGAATTTTTGAAATGCAATCTCGTACTCTTTGCGCGCTTGCACCTGATCGCCCATCAGCGAATAAGTGTCCGCGATACCAAACTGGGAGGAATAGAACTGAGGATTGATGGCCAAGGCAGCCTGATAATGCTGAATGGATTGATGGAAGTGCCCAGCCAGGCGCAGAATCTCGCCGTATGAATCTTGCGGGTTCGCATCCTTGGGTAAGGCAGCGACGTAGTTGTCCATCAAGGCAAAAGCCTTGTCGAACTTGCGCAGACCTGCATAGGCATAGCCCATATTGTTCATGAGGCCGGGGGAATCGGTGATGCCGGACCGCTCATAAACTTCGATGGCGCGCTGGTATTGTGTTTCTGTCATAAGCCACCAGGTGGTCATCCACACGACCCATTTGTCCTGCGGGTATTGCCGCAACAGTTCGTTCATCTTCACAATGGCGGACATGAGTTTGTGGTCGAGCGCATCCTGGTACCACTCAATTGCCAGCTGCTCTCCGGCGCTGGCATGTTTGCGGGTCGCGAATGCCTTTTGCTGTTCGGATACCTGCTCGCCGGGATCAAGGCTGATCTGACTGAGGAATTCGTGCGCCATCGCGAAATCAGGATCGATGGCAAGCGCCTTGTGCAAACTCTCAATTGCCTCCGCCTGCTCGACCTGGTCGAGATACAGTTCCATGGCCTGCTTTGCAATACGGTGTGCTTCGGGAGACTTCGAGGTTAAGGGCAGCGCACTCGGATGTTTTCTGACCTGCGCGCTTGCCAGAAATGCAGTCAGAAGGGTGAAGGTGATCACCAAAATGAATCTCTTGTACATCTTCGTCTTCGTCATTGCGAGTTTCCCCTCAGCACATAACCCTGCTCTACCGGCAACTTGCCATCAATCTTCAGCACCTTCACATCCTGGGTGATCGAGAAAAGGTCCACGATGCCAATGGCGCCACGCGTGCCAGATACAAACTTGAGCACGGCGTCGTCGGAGTCCGCCACGACCACCAGGTGACTATGCGACTGCAAGAAGGTTTGCGCTTGCTCGGGGCTCATGGCCAGGAGCTTGCGCAAAACCAGGCGCATTTCGGGGGAAGACGGGTCATGAACGACCAGCTTGATGGGCTTGCCGTCCGGCCAGTTCTGGGTGTGGGCATTGAAGATCTTGACGAGTTCGGCGGTACTGATATCAGAGATTGAATTGCCGGGATCAGTGACAACAGCCAACTGCTTCGCATGAGCGACGCAGGCTCCAGCAACGCAGATCAGCAGAAGGAATAGCCGGCAATATTGCACGATGCGCTGATTCTAAGCCGGGTTCGAATCGCTGTCGGCATAACCAAAGTAATCGAGAACCGGACATCTAAAAGCGATCTTCATAATGAAGCCAACGAGTAAGGTCCCTCCCCTCAGGGGGCTAAACCCAATCATTTTCCGGCTGCCGACGGCGCGGCTGAAGAGGCTGCTGAAAAAGTTCCTCGGCGGCAAGAGAACGCCCTCAGGCGCTAAAGCGCGGACCTATATTCAACGGCTTAGCGGCACGAGTAAACTCGTGCCCCTCCCGGTCTTACTTACCTGGTTCTTTTTTCAGCGGCCGGTGAAGCCGCCCTTTTAAAACCGATTTATTAGATAGCATCTAGTCGGAATACAACCGCAAGCGCCTCCACGGTATCGAATATCGGAAGCTCGGGGGTGAAAAACTATGCTGTGGACGATTTTTGTTATTTTGCTCATCCTTTGGCTGCTGGGGTTCAGTTTCCACGTGGCGGGCAGCTTGATTCACCTGCTGCTGGTCATAGCCCTGGTGGTCCTCGTCATTAACCTGCTAACCGGTCGTAGAAGCGCGGTCTGAGGAGCCGGGAGATGCGAGTATCGGCAAAGAGAGTGTTGTTTCTCGTAATGCTGGTGGCCCTGCTAGGCGCGTGGGGATTGGCCCAGACCGACCAGGGCGCCGGGCAAGACATGAAGAACGCAGGCAACGCGACCAAGTCAGCCGGAAAAGACGTCGGCCACGCAACCAAGAAAACCGCGAAGAAGACCAAGACGGGTGCAAAGAAAGGCACTCACAAAGCTGCCCATAAGACTCGTCAGGGTGCTTCCAAAGTCGAAAACAGTACTGCTCCGCCGCAGTAAGGCGCGACCAGTGCTGCGAGCAAGCTAGCCACGGATTTTCGCGGATCAACCGGGATCTTCTCATCCCGGTGTGTCCGCGCAGACCCGTGGCTTTTGCTTAATCGATGTCGAATTGCTCCTGATGCACGGCGGGATCGCTCTTCACGATAATGGTCTTGCCCGTCAGTTCTTCCATTTCACTCAGCCAGCGGCCATTGTTCGATTTGAGAGTCTTGGCGACTTCCGGATGTACGCGCAGCATGATGTCGGTGTGCTCGAGATGCTTGGCCATTTTGCGCATCTCGACATAAATCTCGTTGCACACGGTAGTCACCGATTTCACGTATCCAGTTGCCGTGCAATAAGGACAGGGTGTCCCAATGGTCCGTTCCAGCGATTGCTTGACGCGTTTGCGGGTGATCGCGACCAGACCAAAATCGTTGAACTGCAGAACCTTGGAGGGAGCGCGGTCCGCGCGCAGCGCCTCCTCTAACGCCTGCATTACTTTCTGGCGATTGCGGCGCTCGTCCATGTCAATGAAGTCAATGACAATGATGCCGCCGAGGTCGCGCAGGCGAATCTGCCGCACAATCTCCTTGATGGCGTCGACATTGGTTTTCACGATCGTGTCTTCCAGCCGCGAGGTCTTGCCCACATATTTTCCGGTGTTGACATCGATGGCGACCAGGGCTTCGGTCTGATTGATGACAATATAGCCGCCGCTCTTAAGCCAGACTTTGGACTTCAATCCTTTATTGATCTCTTCGTTGAGACCAAACTGCTCAAATAGCGGAACTTCCTTGGTGTACAGCTTGACGCGCTTCACCAGGGCGGGCTGAAAGCGGTTGGCGAAACGAAGAATGCGCTCGTATTCCTGCTCGGTATCAACCCAGATCTGCGAGAAATCCGAGGTAACCTGATCGCGCAGAACGCGCTCCACAACGTTCAGGTCGTGATAGACGAGCGCGGGCGCCTTGCCGTTTTCCGCGCGCGTCTTGATCTCATTCCACAAGCCTTTGAGAAAACGGATATCGGCACGAAGTTCTTCTTCCGCCGCTCCTTGCGCCGCCGTGCGAACGATGAATCCGCCGTGGCCGTTCTCGCGCTCGCTCAGAACAATTCGCTTCAGGCGCTGACGCTCATCTTCAGAAGCAATCTTGCGAGACACGCCGGTGTGGTTCACGGTGGGCATGTAAACCAGAAAGCGCCCGGGCAAGGCGATGTGACTGGTGATACGGGCGCCTTTCTTACCGATCGGCTCCTTGGCAATCTGAACCAGAATTTCCTGACCTTCTTTCAAGAGATCAGAGATGAGCGGTGTCGGCCGGGACTGGAAATCGCGGCGCGAGCGGAAACGCCTTCCCATGGGCCGGCGGCCACCACCGCCACGGCGGCGATCGTAGCCAGGACGCTGTGCTCGTTGCTGATAGCCAGCCGTAGCCTGGGGAGCGCGAACTTCAGCGCGGGCATCGAGAGTGCCGGTACCGCGGGCTTCGGCGTCGAGCAGGGCCTCAGCTTCCTCCTGCGCTTCCTCCAGTTCAGCCTCTTCGGTCTCGTCCTCTTCCGCGCCGTTCTCTTCCGCAGGCTGCGTTTCGAAACTCTGAGCTGCGACCTGGTCTGGCGTTCCATCCGGCTCTCCCGCAGTGGAAGAGGGCGCTTGCGCCACACTGGCTTCGGTGGTTTCTTCCTCCAGTTCCTCGAACTGGGCGTCTTCTTCTAGTTCTTCGACATAGGAAGAGATATCGGCCTCTTCTTCATCGATCTCTTCTTCCTCAATGGTTCCCGCACCCGCGCCGTAAGAGGAAGAAATTACTTCCGAGTGTCCATGCGTCTCGGCAGTGTCAGTTTCTGGCAGTTCTTCCCTCTCCTCTTCCTCGTTGCTGCCGTGCTCGGACTCCACCGCAGCGCCTCCGAAGATAGAGGCTACGTTCATTTGCTGATAGCGTTCGTCGCGTTCATCGCGATTCAGGGGCGCAGTCTCGGTGGAGCCGCGAACTTCCACTTGCTCGCGTGGCTCGTCGGCGTGAGGGTGGAGTTCCACATCACGGGTTGAAACTGCTTCGGTTTCTGGTTGTTGCTGGGCTATTTCTTCGGGAGCCGAAAAGAGGGGCTCATCGTCCGGAAAGGTTTCTGAAATCAACGGCGTTTCCAGTTCAGGGCTGGCGGTCGCTTTTTCAGCGGTAGCTGGGGTGGCTTGTTTCTGGAAACGCTGATACTTGGAAATTGATTCTCCTGGAAGAATGATGGGCTGATATCCGGGCGGCGGCCCGTACTCCGAACGTGAGCGTTCCGGTCGTTCGTTGGAACGCTGGGCAGGGGTTTCCGACGGACGTGCATAGCGGGACTCGGGCAGATCGCGCTCATGCCCGCGATCGCCACGACGTCCGCGGCGGCGCCGGCGGCCACGCCAGCCTCGCGGTTCACGCCCTTCCGGTTCAGCGGTACTGCCGGACTCCGCGGATGGGGCGGCCGGCTCGGCAGCTTCGCCGGACGACTCTTCCTCCTCCAGCGGCTCCGATTCAATTACAAAGCTTGGACCCGCTGAGGAGGCTGGGGTTTGCTGCATTACAGACGCCTCACGCGCCTGGGGCTCGGGCGTATGGCCGACTTCCTGGACACCCCGGCTCACGGCCACGACGTCGGTCACGTCTTCGTCGTGCTCCTCCAGATCCATAAAGTCGGAAACGTAGAGGAAGGCATCTCTCTCCAAGCCAACGTCGACGAACGCTGACTGCATGCCGGGAAGAACCCGGGTTACGCGTCCTTTGTAGATTGATCCGGCGAGGGTGTATTCGTTTTCGCGCTCGAGGTAAATTTCTGCGAGCTGATCGTCTTCAACCAGCCCCACCTTGGTTTCATGGGGGGTAGAAGACACAAAAAGTTCTTTTGTCATGCTAGCTCCGGTCCCGCCTCCGTCACGCGGAGGCGAGGATCACCGGGTCAAAGATAGGAACAGACAGGAAGGATCGAGCGCGGCGATCCGGACACCAGCTATAAACAAGCCAGCTCCGGCCAGAGGAATCTCCCCTGGAGTGAAATCATCGTACAAGCTTGGAAAACTGTTTGCACTTATCGCACTTGCGTTTCTGCGCCAGGTTTGTGACCGCTCTCTCACTGATGAGGGGGCCGTTACCTGCCCGGCACGCGTTTTGCTGCAATCCTGCCCGGCCTTCATTCTCCTTGGGCCGGCGAGTGCCCTCTTCACGCGAGGGCGATCGTAATCTTGGTTGTAAGCTGCGGGTGGCGCAGCACTTCTTGTCTTTTTTCCGTCCGTTCAGTTAACGAAACGGCGCATACGTATGTTCATCACAATGCCCAGCGCCAGAAACATGAACAGAACGGAAGAGCCGCCATAACTCATCAGTGGCAGCGGTATTCCTGTGACCGGCATAAAGCCGACCACCATGCCGATGTTCACCAGGATGTGGAAGCTAAGCACAGCCACCACCCCCATAACGACGAACGCGCCAGCGCGGTCGGGCGCTGTCTGTGCGTTCTGCGTCAACCGCATCAGCACTATGAAGTATAACAGCAGAACCGCTAATGCACCCACAAAACCATGTTCCTCAGAGAAGGCGGCAAAAATGAAGTCAGTTTGCGGCACCGGCAGGTAAGCGAGGTGCGTTTGCGAGCCTTTAGCCGTTCCCTTCCCCCAAATTCCGCCCGAACCTACCGCGATCTGGGATTGTATAACTTGGTACCCGGAGCCCTGCTTATCGGCGTCCGGGTTCATAAAACTGGTCAGCCGCTCGCGTTGATAGGGCTTCATCACACGCAGGCCGATGGGAAGCATGATGCCAGCCAGCATCAGCACGATGAGGGCCTGCTTAAGACGGAGGCCACCAAGGAAGAGTCCGACAACAGCAATGGGAAGATAAGTCAGAGCTGTGCCCATGTCGGGTTGGGCCAAGACCATCAACATAGGAATTCCGACCACCATCCCCGCCTTGATGAAGTCAGACCAGGAGAGTTCTTTATGACGCATTTCGGCGAAATACCGGGCCATGGCCAAGATGAGGATCAACTTGACCCATTCCGACGGCTGGAAGTGAAACCCCGGCATTTTGATCCAGCGCCGGGCGCCCAGATATTTCTGCCCAAAGACCAGAACCGAGACCAGGGAAGCCACTGCAGCGATATACATCCAGTGAACCTGCTCCAGCATGGCCTGATAATTGATCAGGCTCATCAGGAACATGCCAATGATGCCGCCGATTATCCAGTAGATCTGCCTGATGTGCGCCCCGGCAAACTTGGTGTGAAGCGTCGCGCTGTAGATTTCGGTGATACCGATAGCGCAGATCAGCAGGACGAACCCCAGCAGGGGCCAGTCGAAATCACGGAATGAAACATATCGGGACATGGAATTTCAGCAATCAGTAATTAGCATTCAGCATTCAGCATTCAGCATTCAGGACTTGGCACTTAGCACTTAGCACTTGGACCCTGAACATCCGTGACAGTCGCCAGCACTGTTTTTTTTTGGCTAAATGCCTTGTGCTAAATACCACGTGCTGTTGTTATTGCACTCCCGGCGCAGCCGTGGCCAGAGGCAACGACTTGGCTGGGATATCTACATAGAAATGGGCAGCGTGCAGAGTCGGCTCGCCTTGGTTCTGCTGGTCGGGCATCGACCACACGCCTCCGACTTCCACTCTCTTGGGTAAGCCAGCTTTGGCCATCTTGGTTGGCTGGCGGCGCTCCTTGTCCATGTAGGCCTTCACGACTTGGGCGGCTAGACGGGCGGCAAACTGACCGTGCTCGCCGCCTTCGAATAAAACCGCCACGACCAGTTCCGGATTTCTTCGCGGCACCACGCCCACGAACCAGGCGTTGTCCTTGTAATCCTCTTTGCCATGGGCCAACTTTGCTTTGGCGGTGTTGCTGATGGTCTGAGCACTGCCAGTTTTGCCGGCAAAATCGATTCCTTCCAAATGCGCGCTACCCGCAGTCCCCGCCGGAGTTGTAACCTGCGCCATGGCGTCGGTAATGATCTCCCAATTTTTCGGGTCAATGGGAATTTTCAACTCTTCCGGCACATTGGAAGCAGGCAGGACATTGGGCGGCAGGTCGGAAGGAAAAGCGACATGTGGACGCCGCAATACGCCGCCGCTGGCGATTCCGCCGATGGCGCGCGCCAATTGAATGGGGGTAACGGCCACCGCGCCCTGGCCGATTCCGACCGAGATCGTCTCTCCCGCGAACCACTTCTGCTTGAAATTGCGGATCTTCCATTCTTCCGAAGGCATGACGCCGCTTACTTCCTGCGGCAGGTCAATTCCAGTTCTCTGTCCCAGTCCGAACGCGGTCGCATACCTGGCGATGCGGCCAATACCGAGTTTCTCAGCCAGCGTGTAGAAGAAAACGTCGCACGATTGATAAATGCCCTTGGTGATATCCACCGGACCATGGACACGGTGCTGCGCTGTGATCCAGCATTTGAAGTAACGCCCGTAAAAGGTAGCGCCACCCCCGCAATTGACGTGCAGATCCTGCGCGATTCCTTCCTGCAGACCGGCGGTCGCCATGATGATCTTGAAAGTGGAGCCCGGGGCCAGCTGCGCCTGGATGGCTTTGTTGAGCAGTGGGTGTTCCGGATCAGAAACCAGCTTGTTCCACTCTTCCCGCGAGATACGCACGGCGAAATCGTTGGGATTGTAGGTGGGGCGGCTGACCATGGCGAGGATCTCGCCATTGCGAGGGTCCATGGCAATGATCGCGCCGTTCTTGTCTTCCATGGCCTCTTCAGCAGCGATCTGTAGATCGACATCTACCGTTAGCTTAAGAGGTTTTCCGGGAACGGCAGGCGTGTCGTCCAAGGTCTGAACTTCTTTCCCACGGCTGTTCACGACCGAGCGCCGCGAACCATTCTTTCCCATCAGCAACTGGTTGTATTGCTTCTCCACACCCGATATACCAACGACGTCGCCGGGATTGTAGAACTCGAACTGCGGCTGGTTGAGCATGTCCTCGGTGACTTCGCCGACATAGCCGATCAGGTGCGCCATGAATCCATTCTTGGGATATAAGCGGCGATGCGACATGATGGTGTCGAGTTCGGGCAGTTCATTGCGGTGGGACTCCACAAATGCCAACTCGTCCGGCGTGATGTCCTCTTTGAGAAAAATGGGCTGGTATTGCGGCAGCCAGGAAGACTTCTTTACGCGCTCGCGGACCTCGTCCGGATTCAGGTGCAGCCCACGGGCGATCAGGTCGGCATCGGCGTTCAGATCGCGGCTTTGATCGCGCAGCAACAGCGCGGTGAAGGAGGGATAATTATCGACAATGATGCGGCCTTCCCGATCCAGCAGCTTGCCGCGGGGCGCGAGAATAGGAACGTTACGGACGCGGTTCTTTTCGGCGAGGCTGGAATAGACCTCGCTGTTCATGACCTGAAGCCGCCACAAGCCATAGGTCAGAAGCAGGAAAATGCCGACAATGATGTACTGCACGGCCGTGAGCCGGACGGGAGAGACCTTTTCATCGCGGTCTAGCATGGCAAGCCGTCAGTCGTCAGTCGTCGGTCGTCAGTCGTCAGTCGCCGGTCGTCAGCGAATCCAGGCCGTGCGAGGATGCGTGTGTCGCTCAGATCGAGTGCAGACGAAGAGTTGCCTTCATTGTAAGCCAGCTCTGGAGCAAGAGAACAAAGGTTGTGGTTACGAAAGGAATAGCCTGG
>DASUWH010000010.1:0-104031 GCA_036378535.1 Terriglobales bacterium
GTAATCGCAGATCGCTCTCGTTTTACGGGCAAATTCGGAAGCCAGCTGCTTCAACTAGGCGTTCCAAGAGCACCTGTCGGCTGTAGACGATTTTGTAGCTGTGAAAGTACCCAACTTCAACAGCAATCAACAGACTTCAATCAGCAGCCCGCAACAGGTTCAACAATAATGAGTTACGTTCAACAGAATTCAACAGGTTTCAATAGGTGCTGGAATCTGGTTCGGGACCAGGGGGTCGGAGGTTCAAATCCTCTCTCCCCGACCAACTTTTCCCAAGCGCTTCATTGAATTAGCCGACTTGCCGGTTTCTGTTCCTGTAAAACTTGGGTCCATTTGGGTCCATTCAGCAAGCTCTCGACTTTTCAACCGCCGCTCGGGCGTCGGCAGGGATCGCGTGCAAGTAAACCTCGCGCGTGACCTCAGCCGAAGAATGTCCCAGCAGTGATTGCACCGTGCCTAGCGGAGTGCCCAGCGCATCCAGCAGCGTCGCATTCGCATGTCGCAGCCAGTGCCAGTTCACACCCACCAAGCCTAGTTTCTTGCATGTCGGTTTGAGTTGCCAATTAGCAAGATTGTGCCGATCAAACGGAGTGCCCACAGGCGTGCTGAAGACCAAAGCAGCAGGATTCGCCGCACACGATTTGCGCGCTGCGAGAATCGCGATTGATTTCGGCCCCAACGGTATCGAACGTTTGCTTCGTTGAGTCTAAACCAAGCAGCGCATTATGGCCTCGACACTTGAACGTCAGGGTTAGTCACTTAGCGTAAATCGGCAGTAAGATTGTTCATCCTAATATTTTTCGCTTGACAACAAAAGACTCGTGTAGTAACTAGCACCACGGTAAACCCTAGCTCAAGGTCCATGGGCAGGGGCAACTTCCTCCGCTAGCCTAGAAAACCCCTACCCTCTCTACCGAAGGTCACATAACCGGGCCGTTAATAAGCCGCACAAAGGAGGAACCATATGCCCGTCAGAGCCGCAGCCGCACGCGCAGCCGCCGGACCAGGCGCCGGAGTTCCGCGACCGTTCGCAGTCCCACAGCCACTTCCCGGCCCTCTACCCGTGCCATATCCCGATGGTACTCTGCTGAAGGGCCAGATGATGGGTCTTGCCGCGACGCCCGTGGAAATGATTCAAGGTCACGAGCGTCGGCCCTTCCCGGACACTCAAACATTTAATTACATGGGTTTGGACGCGAATTCAGTACAAACCATACCCATAATTGCGTTCCTTTCCATTCCGGCTGGCCCGCCGTTTCCGTCAAGAACGGATTGGACCGTACTACAGGGATCCGGCCCCGCAATCTATTTGATGAACAATGGACAGCGCCACTTGATTCCTGATCCCCCCACTTTTAACGCCTTAGGACTCACTTCGGATGCTGTCGAGTCCGTCGCAGACGCTGATCTGAACTCCATTCCTCTCGGAACACCAATCCCGGAGGGCGGGGTGGGTTACGTGCATCCAGCGTTTCCCATAACGGCTTCTCAGGATGACAATTTCGCAGGAACTGGAGGGCGCATGCATACCGATGCCAGCATTTACTCCTCCGGGTTGATGAATGCAGTCACGCACACTTGGGAAGTCACGGATTTACGTGGATTCAAAGGTGCAGTAGCAGTTGCAGTATTCGACGAAAACCGGACTACTCTTTGGGTCTCAGCGACTCAGCGCTTCGGAGTGGACGGGAGGTGGATCGGCACGTCTGATCGTACGGATAATTGGAGCGAAACTGTCCCCGCCGAGTTCGTGCCGAAGGTAAGATACATTGCGATACTTCAGCACTGGGACCCCAATCTGGTGGAGGACATTGAGCATTGGCTCCAAGGCATAAACGACATCGCGCAGCAACTTGGGACGGCGCTTAAGGCGATCGAGTTAGTTGCCTCTCTGTTGTGAGACGGGAGTATCAGATTGACAACGAACTAAGGGCGGCGGACGCTCTTTAAGAATCTCATGGGGACGCCGCCCTGAGTTTAACGAAGTAGACCAGAGACAATGGCGGCAAAAGGCCGAAAATAACCCAGTGTTGCAGTAAGAAAATAATACCCAAACCGGTGTGTCTTTGACCCATATCGGGAACTTATAAACAAAATCATCAGTAAAGCGTCAGCGCTCTTGCTATGGAGGTTCTCCTTTTGTGTACTAATCCTCTATCTTGCCGGAATTGCCACCCTGCTAGCTGCTGAAGCACAAGAGCGACCGGCGGATGAAATCCTGAAGAGGAGACCTGACATAGAAGAGAGAGCGCATGAACGCGCCGAAGAAACGCGAACTGACGAAATCGCAACGCGGAACGCAGAGCGGAATTTTCGTGGGCACCGCAGTCGAAAGAAACAAAGCACACACTCGTCCGCCAAATTCGACGACTTAGAAGACAGGCCGAGTAAACAAAGGAAGGCAACGAGAACCGAGCGAAGACTTGACGCTTCTCATGGAGAGGTCCACCACCAGCGTCATGCTGAGCCGCGACAATCTCACGGCTGTCCGAGCGAGGGCTCTCCCGATGAACTGAGGAAATGCCAGGAGGCACTCAAGGAGTTACAAGGCAAGAAATAAAAGCCTATAAAACTTTGACTCTTCTATGTTCGGTCGTAATTGCATACGCGACTATCGTTCATCGAGGCCAGCTGTAGTTCGAGTGTGCGTTCTAGTTCCCGCCACTCGTTCATCTTGCGCGTCGAGAAGTCCTCAGTATCGCGGTCTACCCGCCATAAGCAACGGCGAATGGAGGAGCTTTTGATGAAGCAGCAAGACGCCTCCACAAAGGGCCATGATCGAAAAACTTGGGTCAAATTTGGGCCAATTAAGCGCCAAAAACCAGCTAAAACCGGGGTACAAGACGCAGAGCCAAGCTAAGCAAATCAATGAGATAGCAAATCCGTTGTTGTTTCGGGACCAGGGGGTCGGAGGTTCAAATCCTCTCTCCCCGACCATTGTGACAAGCTCGTTCACGAGCTCACGAACATTAGCAATGACGCGGGTATTCTGCGGTTCAAAGAAGAGCAATTCCCTGCTAAAGCTTAATCCGTCTGACCTGCCTTGGCTTCGCCAAAACTAGAGCGTTCACAGGTTGTTGATTTTTTAACGAGCTAGAAGGAAGAATCGAGCGGCATGCTCGTCTTCCTTTTTGGGTTTATTTCAGCTGGTTTGGCTCTTCGGAAACGTTAGGATCGCGGATTCGGAGTTCCTGGCCACAGGTAACGCTCACGCTCTTTCTCGCGAACGTAATTCGATCGAGCATGCCGTACCGAGGCTGATTCGGAGACCTCTGCAATTGCGACGTCCCACCAGGAGTGATAAGCAGGGACGCGGTCATGGTAATCGGTTTCGACTACGATCACGGAAATACCAGTTTGCTCGCGGCAACTCTGAATAGCTTCTGTAAGTTCCCCGTACGTATTCGCTCTTTGGGTATGAGCGCCAAGGCTGGCGGCATTCGCGACAAAATCGACTGCGATCGTCCTCCCACTGAGACCATTCGTACGAAAGCGATATTCGGTCCCGAATCCTTCGCTGCCGCAGGCCCGGCTTAAACCGCCAATGCTGGAGAATCCGTGGTTATCGAGCAAAACGATATTGATCTTGATGCCCTCTTGGATGGCTGTGACAATTTCCTGGGACATCATCAGGTACGACCCGTCACCGACGAGGACATAGACCTCGCGGCTGGGATCAGCCATTTTGACCCCCAATCCACCGGCGATTTCGTATCCCATGCAGGAATAGCCGTACTCGAGGTGATATCCCTTGGGATCACGGGAGCGCCACAGCTTATGCAGGTCGCCCGGCAGGCTCCCGGCGGCGCAGACGATGACATCGCGTGGACCGAGCGCAGCATTAAGCAGCCCGATGACTTCCCCCTGGCTAATCGGGGGTCCGACCCGGCGAAGGAAAATTCGATCTATTTCTGCTTCCCATTGCGTGCGAAGGCGGGAAATTTTCTGGCTGTAGTCCGATGGAACCCGGTATCGCTGGATCACGCTGCCAAGTTCCTCTAGCGTTGCTCTTGCGTCACCCACGAGTGGGATGGACGAATGTTTGAAGGCATCAAATTCCGAGACGTTGATGTTGATGAAGCGGACCTCAGGATTCTGGAAGGCGGTGACCGAAGCGGTCGTGAAATCGGAATAACGAGTACCGATGCCCACCACCACATCGGCTTCGAGTGCCAGTAGGTTGGCAGCGGAACTGCCGGTCACACCCATAGCTCCAACACATTGTGGATGATCAAAGCACATCGAACCTTTTCCCGCCTGCGTTTCCGCTACTGGGATTCCGGACTGTGCCACGAGACGGGAGAGAACCTCATTGGCTCCGGAGTAAGTGACGCCGCCCCCCGCGATAATGAGCGGCCGCTTAGCGGAATGAAGGACATCAGCGGCACGATTGATTAACGTTGCATCGGGGCGATTGCGTTGTATGAGCCATGTGCGCGGCTGGAAGAATTCTTCGGGGAAATCATAGGCTTCGGCCTGAACATCTTGCGGCAAAGCCAGGGTGACCGCTCCGGTCTCGGCGGGCGAAGTAAGCACACGCATGGCTTCGGGCAGGGCGGTGAGAATTTGTTCTGGTCGAGTGATCCGGTCCCAATAACGAGAGACAGGACGAAAACAATCGTTAACCGAGATGTCCTGGGTCGAAGTCGATTCCAGTTGTTGCAGAACCGGCGACACATTGCGGCGAGCGAAGATATCGCCCGGGAGCAATAGCACCGGCAGTCGATTAATGGTCGCGCCGGCCGCGCCCGTGAGCATGTTGGTCGCGCCCGGACCGATCGAGGTGGTGCACACCAACGCGCGCAACCGGTCGCTCATTTTGGCGAAGGCTGCGGCCGTATGAACCATCGCCTGTTCGTTCCGGCAGAGATAGTAGGGAAAGTCGGGATTCTGCTGCAGGGCTTGTCCGATGCCAGCAACATTGCCATGTCCGAAGATCCCGAAGCATCCGGCAAAGAACGGCTGTTCTCGGTCGTCGCGCGCGACGTGTTGAACTTTCAAGAAGCGAATGATCGCTTGTGCGGTCGTGAGTCTTTGCGTCATGGTCCTCCTAAAAGGCGCCCCCCGGGAACATGATTAAAAAGTTCCTTCAGATTCCAGCACAGGTGTTTCCGACGGTACTTCTGGCCCGGGAGGAAGGAACGGCCAGTCACGTTTGCGCCACGCTAGCACAAGATAAGCTGCAAAACCGGTCAGAATTGTCCCAAAGGCATAGGCCATGTATTGCCAGCCGTGGGGTTGAAGCGCGGGCGTCACGAACACGCCTATCCAACCGCACAGGGCAAACAAAGCAGGCAAGGGATACAGCCACATCCGAAACGGACGCGGAGCTTCCGGCCGAGTCTTGCGATAGATCAGCAACCCGATAATTTGCGCGATAAACATGGATAGGATACGTGCCAGCATCAAGGCGGTGATGATTTCGACCAGATCAAAAAAACAGGAGATGATGACCAGGAAGCCTACGAGCAATAGCGAGCGGTGTGGAAAGCGACGCGTGGGGTGCAGTTCCGCAAACCAGCGAAAGAAGGCGCCATCGAGGGCGGCCGCATAGGGGATGCGCGAGTAGCCAAGCATCATCGCATAGGTCGCCGCAAATGCGGTCAGTTCGATCATGATTGTCATCAGCCCCGAAGCCCAATGCCCGTGCACGCGCTCCATGTAAACCGAGCCGATTGCGTTGAAAGCCTGGGAACCGGGCGTCACCATCTCGCGCCACGGGACGACGCCGGTGAAGCTGACCGAAATCAGAAAATCAATGACCGTGACGATGAGAATAGAGACAATCACTCCGTAAGGAACAACACGCTCCGGTTGCTTGACCTCATCTCCGAGATAGCAGATCTGGTAATACCCCAGGAAGTTAAACATCACCAGCATGGTGCCGTTCCCCAGTCCGAGCATGAAGGGAATGCCGATGTGCCACGCTCCGGGAGGAAAGTCGAACAGCAGGTGGGAATTCAGATGCGTTAATCCGGTGCCGATAACCCAGGCCGCAGTAACCAGCATGCCGATCCAGAGAATGAGCATGAGGCGGGCGATGTCCTGAATCTTGCGGTAGAGGGCCAGCATGGCCACCGCGGTGATGGAGGCGGCGAGGACTTTCACGGCCCACGGATGGGCAGCCAGCTTCGGCCACAAGTATCCGGTATATTCGGCCATTCCGATGCTGCTGGTTGCGATTTCCAGGGTGCCACTGAACATGAACTGCCACACAAACACCCAGGCCAGCATGTGACCCCAACGGGCACGGCCCAGGCATTCGCGGAGGAAAATGTAGGAACCACCAGAGGCTGGAATGGCAGAACCCAGTTCGGCAAAGACAAGGCCATCAGCAATAGCCAGGAGGGCGCCTACGCCCCATGCAATCAGCGACTGTGGCCCTCCCAAGGTCGCGATAATCGCGGGCACGGTGATAAACGGTCCGGTGCCCACCATGTTCGACATGTTGATGGAAATTGCATTCAGCAGCCCCAAGCTCCGCGGCATTCTGCCGTGTGGGTGCGCGTTGGGCGCGCTCGCGGTAGCTGGGCTAGTCAATGCCGGGACCCCATGGTTGCGCTGGCCAGACAGGATACTGCAACTGAGGAATTCGAGCCAGTATTTTTCTTCGCCAAAGCGGTTAGCAGATCGCAGAGATTACGTCGATGGCGCCAGTCGGGGAACGTGGCAGATGATTTGTGTGTTTGCGGCACTCTCCTGCAATATTCGATAGACATACGACAGCCCCGATAACCGCTTTGACTTTACTCCCGCCAATCTGTGCTTTACTATGCCGATGTAAGTCAGTGTAAGTGTATCGTCTCTTTTTTATGCGGAAGAACAGGACCAGCCCGCGGGGAAATGGAGCGAAAGCCCCGAGCATCTACGACGTCGCTCGCGAGGCCCGAGTGTCAGTGTTTACCGTTTCGGCGGTCATGAATAAGAAGGATCGCGTGAGCGCAACTTTGGCGCGCCGCGTGGAAGCCGCTATCCACAAGCTGAATTACCGTCCTAATCTGCTTGCCCGTAGTCTGGCCAAGCAAGAAACCCACACGCTCGGAATGATCGTTACCGATATCGCCAATCCTTTCTTTCCTGAGATCGTGCGTGCTGCCGAAGACGCGGCCCAGAAGGCAGGATACACGCTCTTGCTATGCAACAGCGACGATAAGGAGGAGAAAGAGGCAAAGTACCTGGAGTTGCTCCTTTCTAAGCGGGTAGACGGCATCATCCTGAACAAGACACCCGGTAAACTCTCGGCCGTGCAGCGTCAGATGCTCTCCGATGCCCAGGTCCCAGTTGTGCTCTTGATGAGGACCTGTTCGGGATTAAAGACGGATCTGGTGCAGACCGACGATCGCCAGGGAGCGGTAGAAGCAGTGTCTCATCTGGCACGGATCGGACACCAAGCCATCGGCTTTGTGGGTGGTCCGATGGACGTCAGTAATGCGCGCGCCCGCCGCGAGGGCTACCTTTCTGCCCTCCAGGCCAACGATCTGGAACATCGTCCCGAACTAACTTTTGAGGGCGACTACCGCGTGGATTCTGGACATCGCGCCGGCTTGGCATTGTTGTCCCGCCGTCCCGATGCGGTCCTGGTGACCAATTATCTGATGACCGTGGGCTTCATGAAGGCGGCCGACGAAATCGGTATGCGCTGCCCCGAGGATTTTGCCCTGGTCAGCTTCGACGATTATCCGTGGCTAGGCTGTTTCCACCCGCGGTTGACCACCATCGAGTTGCCCAAATATGAATTAGGCGACAACAGCGTTCGCTTGCTGCTGGAGCGCTTGTCAGGCAAGCGCAGCCGCGCCACGACCATCACCCTTGCGCCGCAATTACGAGTGCGCGAATCCTGCGGCTTCATGTTGCAAAGAAAAAATGAGCGGGATTCCAACGCCGCACGGCTTGCGTCGCAAACCGGGGCATAGAACCGGTCACTGCGAACTAACTTCCCGATTCGGCACGGCGGACTAAGGGCAGCCGGGAATCCATTTCCTTCCAGGCGTCGCGTATCCAGACATGATTCGGGTCTTCGGTCACCGCCAGCGAGCGCGCACTCCCGGCTATGAAATTCAAGTAATAAATATCGTACCCAGGGCCGGCAACGACCGGGTGATAGCCATCACGAACGATGACTGCGTCGCCGTCGTGGACGGTCACGACCGTGTCTCGTTGCCCATCAGGTGTGTACAAGCGCTGATGCGCGAACGCGCCGGGATTGGCCATGCGGTAGTAGTAGATCTCGTCCAGATCAACCTCCACCGGGGGCTTATGGACATCGTGCTTGTGCGGGGGATAGCTCGACCAGTTGCCTCCGGGTGTGTACACCTCGACAACTATCAGGCGGTCGGCCGGAAAATCGGGCCGCATTACGTCCACGATCTGACGAGATGCGTTTCCTCCTCCTCGCAAAGAGACCTGCACATCTTTGGGAGTAATCAAGCGGGAGGCAAACTTCGCCTCCGACGGCACATGACACGCGGCAATCTCGCAAGTGGTTATGGCTTCGAAACCAGCCTCAGCGCCGGGGCGAAGATAGAGAGCATACGGCAAACCATCGAACACGCTGGTCCGCTGGCCGATAACTTGCGCGCCCTCGCCCCAATCGGCACGACACTTGCCGGATAGAAGAACGAATGCGCTCTCTTCTCCGTTACGTTGGTATTTCCAAGTCTCCCCTGAATTGAGCCGTCTCGCCTCAAAGCCCATCCAGTCCCATCGCGCTTGCTGCCGGGAAAAGTGAAGCAGTTCTCCGGACGCGCCCTCGGGGAGCTTTCGGGAGTGAGCGACCGTATCGATAGACATCAGAATTCTCCTGAGTAAATCCTGCCGCGCTTAGCCGCGCTACGTTAAGCTAAGAGGCCGCGGCTACTGCTAATTGGTTGACCACCCCACGCAGATATTTCAGACTGGCAGCAATGCTGACCGCTGGCGGGACAGGTGTGGCGCCGAATTTCACGTCCTGCTCGACGACCATCCATCCCGAATAATTATTGCGCTCGAGCAGGCGGAAAAATCCCGGGAAGTCGATCGAACCGTCTCCTATGATGGTGAAGACTTTTTCTTCGATGGCTTGGTCGAAGGTGAGTTTCTTGCGTAGCGAATCCGCCAATACCTGCGCGTTGACATCCTTTATGTGTACAAAGCGTAGGATGCTGCGGTACTTCTCTGCTTCGACAATCGAATCCCCGCCCCCGTAGACGCAATGCCCGGTATCCAGGCAAAGGCCAATGTTGGTGGCCGAAGTGACGTCATAGAACTTCTCGACTTCATCGGGAGTTTCGACGTAGGTGGCAATATGGGGATGAAAGACCAGATCAAGTCCGAAGTCGCCAGCGACACGGCCAGCATCGGCAACGACTTTCGCTACCTGCCTCCATTGCTCGGCAGTCCAGCCAGCACTGCCATCGGCGGGGACACGCCCGGAGATGCGATCGCGCTCCGGACATTGCGCGTCGGCAAGCACGAGAAAGGGAGCGCCCAGCGTGGATAGCAGCGCGCCAACTTTACGGATCTGTTCAACCACCGCCTTCGCAGACGCAGGGTCTCCCAGGGGAACGGGCACGAATGACGCCAATAATTTGAGGTTGCGCTTGTCCAGTTGCGGTTTCAACAAGGCTGCATTGGTTGGAAAGAATCCATAGGGGCCTAGCTCGGTACCGCTATACCCCGCCTCGACCATTTCATCGAGCATCTTCTCGTATGACTGATTCCAGGATGGCCCCGGGTAATCGAGAACGCCCCAGCTGTCAGGTGCTGATGCGAATCTAAAACGATCATTCAGATTCATTTGGCCTCACCTCTAAGAAACTCAATTACGCCAGGGGTCGATGACCACCTTCATCGAATCGCCGGCGATCGACTGCTTCATGGCCGCGTCTACATCGCGCAGGGCAAAGCGGTGTGTCACAAAATCTGCCAGAGGATATTGCTGCATGTAACGCGCCATCTGCCGCATGCTGGGTGCGTAGGCTGCCGGTTCTTCTCCGCCGACGCCCAGTATGCGAACATTCTTAGAACAAAGCTGGCGGTGGGGATTGATGACGACATCTCCCAAGTCGGAAAAATTTCCTGCTTCCACCAACATTCCGCCGACCCGCAGCATGTCCAGGGCCTCGGGAACCGCCGCCGGTATGCCTGCACACTCCACCACCACATCAGCGCCACGTCCATGAGTCAGGTCGCGAACCGCAGCCAGGCGATCACTGCGACTGATCTGGTTTGCATTCAGAACATGATCGGCGCCGAGGCGTCTGGCGAAGTCGAGGCGGTAATTGGAAAGATCCACCGCAATGATGGTGCCGGCGCCCAGCATACGCGCCTTCATCAGGAAGCACATACCCAGGGGACCGGTTCCGAGAACCACGACAGTATCGTCGAAGCGAAATGATTCGTTGGGAAAAGCGGACATCTGCTTGGCGCGATCGAGGCCTACCGTGACCGCCATAATTTCAGTGAGCACCGCGATCTCGGAAGGCAATTCGTCAGGCACCCGGACCACGAAACTTCCTGGCAAAACGTAAAGATACTGCGACCAGCCTCCGAACAGATGCGGCGGGTTTTTGGCGCTGAGATTATTGCCGTAGTCGGTGGTGTTCTCGCACAAGTAGTAGGGGAAATCGTGGCGGCAGTAGTAGCAGGACCCGCAACTAACATTAGGGCCGACCACCACGCGATCGCCGACTTTCAGCGGAATGCCTTCGAAGTCAGTATACCGGGCATTTCCTCCGACGGCGGCAATGGTGCCGACGTTCTCGTGGCCCTGAATGATGGGAAACGGAATCTGGCGCGCCGGGCCGGCGCCGGCGTACTGCGTGGTGTAGCCCTGGTAAGTGTGTTTGTCAGTCCCGCAGATGCCCGAAACCTGCATGCGCACCAACAAGCAGCCCGGCTCCGGATCGGGGAGCGGGTATTCCCGGAGTTCATAGCGCCCGGGTTCGACGAGGGTTGCGGCTAACACCGCGTGGGCTGACATATTCAGGTAGCCATTATTTCGAGAGGGCAGAGCAGATCGCGAACGTTCTGCTCTGCCGGCAAGCTTCCGTCGGAGCTCAGAAGTTCAGCTTCAGCGAGAGTTGTCCAATCCTCGGGGATAAAGCTGTCTTGACCTGGCCGAATGTGGGGCTGTTGATGTTCCCATCCACCACTCCGAATTGAGCATGGTTGAAGACATTGAAGAACTCTGCCCTAAACTCAACGTTCATGCTCTCCGTCAGCTTGGTGTCTTTCAGCAGCGCCATGTCCCAGTTGTTGATTCCTGGTCCATGGAAAAAGCGGCGCCGCGCGTTTCCGAGTTGACCCAGCGGCTCAGGAGAAAAACCGGAAGTATCGAAGAAAGTAGTGGATTTCCTCGGATCGCTGGTATGGACGCTTCCCCCTGAGAAATCAGGAACATCGATGCCTAGCGGAATTGGCCCCGTGAACTGAGTGCCGAGCAAAGAGTTGTCATCCGTTTCGATCAATGTCACCGGGAGGCCGGTAGCGAATCGCGTGATACCACTCAATGCCCAACCACGCGTAAGCCGAGTGGCAGGGGCGATTTTGTCGAAGGGGAGCTCGTAGTTGTAGCTCACGACAAAGTTGTGCGTCGAATCGAACGCCGACAACGCAATACTCCGCCGGGGATCAAACGGGTTCACCTGTTCGCCATAGCCGGAGGAGTTGTCCAGAGACTTGCTATAGGTGTAACCGAGTAGAACCTGCAGCCGGCCACTGGTGTGCCGGTAATTCATCTGCAGGGAGTTATAGCTGGACTGCCCGCTGGTGATGAACCAGCCATTGCTTTGGAAAAGCGGGCCAAAGACAGGCAGGCGCGTGCCAGAAATAGTCTGTCCGTTAAGAGTGTAGGTATTGTTTTCCCCGTTCGGCCCACACCCCTGTCCCGCTGCTTTCAGCTGCAGACACAGCTGCGGATTCCCAGGGTTAGATTCCTGGGTGACCAATAGACGATGCGCCTGGGTCCCGACATAGCTCAGGGTCAGGAGATCCGTGGGCCGGAACTGGCGCTGGACAGACAATTCGTAGTTCTCCGCATAGGGCAGACGGTTCTTGTAATAGAAACCGGGCGAGCTGCCGATGGGTACGAGGCGAGTCCAATCCAAACTGTTATCCGGGTTGTTCGGCCCCACATTCAGCGGTGGGAAGTTGACCGGGAATTTCTGCCCGGCGCCGATTGTAGAATTGTCAATCCGGTTTTCGAACGGCGTAGTGAATGATGGATTGGTTCCTACATAGAAGAATCCGAAGGGCGCGTCGCCGATTTCGTTGAAGTTGGTCGAGCCCTCGAGCGCAGTGAAGAACACACCATACCCGGCGCGAATGCTGGTTTGACCCGCCCCACCGAGCAGTTTGCCCAGGAATCCATCACCACCACTAGGAGAATAGGCGAGACCGAGCCGAGGTCCAAAATTGTTGTAGCGCGTCGGCGCCAGAGTGCTGGGGATTCCCGGGTCTCCCGGAAACACCCAACCTGTCGGCGAGCCTGGGAAAACGACTGACTTTAAGCCAGGCACAATGGTTTGGATCTGGTTGTGCTGTTCCCACCAGGGTGTGCTCACGTCCCAGCGCAGTCCATAATTCAGGGTGAGGTTGGTGCGCGCGCGCCAACTGTCTTGACCGTATAGTCCGAAGTAGCGTGACCGGCCATTGGATGGCTCCGCTTGCCCTTGCACATAGTTGGTAGGCGCACCGAGCAGAAAGTCAGCAAAGTCGATCCCGGTTTCCGAGCCGTTAAATACAAAGTTGCCGTTTAGTACGTTGTCGAGCTGCTCGACCAACTGGTTATAGTGGAAGTTACCACCGAATTTCAGAGTGTGTGTCCCAATCACCTTGCTGAAATTATCGAGCACCTGAAAATTGTTCTCGATCAGACGGTTGGGGCGGCTGGGCACGCCTATGACCATGTTGAGCTGGAAGAAATCAAGCTCCGGTACTCCTTCAATTGCCGGGGCCAGCGGGATAATGCCGTTTCCGCCGGTAGTAAAGCCAAGCGAATCCAGGGTGTGTCCCGTACCGCCTTTAGGTTGATTGAAGCCATTGTTGTAGCGCGTGGCCTGCACCCGGGCTTCATTCACTGTGGAGCTACCAAATGTTTTGGTGATGCCCAGGTTGATCACCTGAGTGCGTCCCGTTCCCGCCGCGTCGTAGCCTGGTACATTAGCGTTGGGATAAGGATTATCCAGAGTGTAATTGTCAAAGAGGTAATACACGGAGACCAGGCCGGCACTAGTGTTCGCATCCACGCGGCCGCTGGTCTTATCGTCCCGTAATCGCAGTGGAAACGACGTGCTGAATAACGAACCCCCACTGGCTGTGGAAGGAATCAGATTGAGGCCAAGCAGTTTCTGCGCGGGCACCGAGAATACCGAAGTCGGGATTTTCGCATTGGGGAACACACATCCACTCGTCGAATTATTACTCGTGCATCCCTGAAAGTAGTAAGGCTCAGTCGGATTTACGGTATAGCCCAGCAAACTGGAGAGCTGGCTCGTCCATGCGGTCGGGGTTCCTGCCACACCGGGTACCTTGAACCCATTCATCAGGTTCACTCCATTTTTGTCCACCACGCCGGAGAAATCTCCCGCCAGTTCTGCCGCCGAGGGCACTCCATTGGGCGGTGAGCTCACTCCTTGCACCTTGCGATTTCCCTGGTAATCAGCGAAAAAGAAAATCTTGTCTCGTTTGATCGGTCCCCCGATAGTTCCGCCGAACTGGTTCTGGTGATAAGCCCCACGCAGTGGGTCCAGGTATCCGCGCGCATCCAGATTGGTATTCCTCAGAAACTCGAACGCGTTGCCGTGGAAACTATTCGTACCGGACTTGGTAATCACGTTGATTTGTCCGCCGCTGTAATTTCCGTACTCGGCGTCGTAGTTGTTGGTCAAAATACGGAACTCACCGATCGAGTCCAGATTGGGTATGGCAGTCGTGCCGCCGTAGCCGTTCTCTCGGACGACGGCACCGTTCAGCAGGAATCCATTGTTGGCTTCCCGCTGACCATTCACGGAAAGAGCTCCTCCATTGAGATCGCCCGACACTTGCGGTACGGCAAAGCCGGCTGAATTGAACGTGCCCGCGTACGCGCCCGTCATTCCGGATGCTTGCGACACCACTCCAGGTTGAAGCGCCAGGAGGTCTGTATAGCTGCGGGTGACAAGGGGCACCGCAGTCATCTCATTTCCGCCGATGACTTCTCCTAACTGGGAAGAGGATGTCTCCACATGCAGAGCTTCACCGGAAACCTCTACCACCTCCTTGACTTCACCGAGTTGCAGATTCGCATCCACCACCAGGGCGGAGTTGACGTCGAGGACGAGGCCCTTGGCAAGGAATCCCCGGAAGCCGCTCTGTTGGATCTGAACGTCGTAGTGTCCAAGCGGCAGCGCCTGAAAGGAGTAGTAGCCCTGGGAATTGGTCGTTTGTGTCTGGCTGATGCCGGTTTCGGTATTGAGCGCCTTCACGGTTGCGCCTGCAATGGTGGCGCCGCTGGCGTCTTTAACAGTTCCGGAGATACTCGCGGTAACGCCGGCGAAGGCAACTCCGGTCGACAGCAGGAAGGCAGTGATGATCGCCAGAGCGAAGCACAGCCTGATGCCCGCGCGACGATGACCGATTGCGCCTGACTGAATGCACTGTTCGTCGCAAGCGCTCAGTCCATGATTGACAGTGAACGGGGCAAATCTTGCATAGGCCGTTTTCATAATGCCTCCTAGTCCGAAAAACTCTGCGGGCCATTACCGAGACGCGCTCAGGATCGACCCAATCAACAGGCGTGGCAAAACCGACGCCACTTCTTTACTGCTCTCAAATCCTGACCGGGATTTTGCTAAGCGCTTATAGTGCAGGTGTGTTCCTTGTGTCAAGCGTTTTGATGAGCCTTTTGTAGAGTTAGGCATCACAGCAGCGAGGTTCTGATTTTGGTACTTTCCTTCCAAAAATGGGAGTTTTGGCCGACTTCTGATTTTTAGGATGGAACTTCCCGAAAGCGCTGATACAATCGTTCCGCTTCGTGGGAGCGGGGCCATTTCGGAAGTGTTTGGTTTCGAGGTAGGTTCCTGTGCAAAGCGCTAAGCTTACCTATATATAAGGTGGAGATGCATGGCCAAACTAGGCCTGGGAGTCCTCGGCGTTGGGGAAATGGGCAGGCGCCATGCGGAGAATCTGCGGCGCCAGGTGACGGAAGCCGAGCTCGTTGCCATTGCCGACGTCGATCACGGTCGCGCGCGGAAAGTCGCATCCGATCTGGAGGTCCCTCATGCCTTCGGCAGCTTCGAAGACATGCTCGAGAGAAAAGATATTCGCGCCGTTCTGATCGCCACCCCAGACAAATTTCATGCGGCGTGCATTCGTGCGGCCGCGGAGGCCGGCAAAGATATCCTTTGCGAGAAGCCTCTGGCCCTCAGCCTCAAAGATGCCGTCTCCGCCTTGAGGGCGGTGGCCAGTAACAATGTCCGCCTGCAGATTGGTTTCATGCGGCGCTACGATCCCGCCTATGTGGCGGCGATGAAACGCGTCGAGGCTGGCGAAATCGGCGATCCCGTCATATTCAAATCTGTGGGGCGCGACAAGGATGTGCCTCCTCTGGCTGCCTATCAATCCGGCGTGAATGGCATGTTGTTTTACAACAACACCATCCATGACTTCGATCTTGCACGCTGGCTCATGCGCGACGAAGTGATCGAGACCCATGCCTACACTACGGTTGCGATTCGCCCCGAAGTGGCGCAATACGGCGATGTCGTCGCGGGTGTCGTCAATTTGAAATACCAGAACGGTGCGATCGGAAACATAGAGTCGTATGTACAGTCCATCTATGCTTATGACGTGCGCACTGAGATTCTCGGTTCCAAGGGCGCGGTATTCGTTGGTACGCTGCAGCAGACACCGGCAGTGTTTCTCAATGGAGACGGCAGCAACCAAGTTCTAGCCGATCATTTCCTCACCAGGTTCGCCGATGCCTATCTGCTCGAGGTAAGAGACTTCGTCCAGAACATGGCCGCTGATCGGTCACCGCGGGTTACCGGTGAGGATGGACTGCGGGCGTTGGAAATTGCGGTTGCAGCGGAACAGTCCCACCTGCAACACAAAGCCCTTAAAGTCGAAAGAAGGCCGGTTGAGGCCGACGTGGAAGTTGCCGGCACCGGCCACTAATATCTCGATAGCGCGGTCGTGTAGCCAGACATCTCGGTGCAAGTCGGCCGCCCTACCAATCAGGAGCAGCTATGACGCACGCATCTGCGGCTGTCGCTTACAAGAGCCCGTTACACGAAATGACGCAAACCACGCCCACCTGCCTGTGGAACGACTCTGCGTCAATTCAGGAACTGACTTATTCCATTGAACACGGCGCCGTGGGAGCTACTTGTAATCCTGTCATTGTCCTTTCCGTGCTCAAAAAAGAAATGGGAGTGTGGAAGGACCATATTCGCGAACTCATAAAAGAAAACGGTCAGGCGACCGAAGGAGAGATCGGCTGGCAAATCGTTCGCGAGGTGTCGGCCAAAGCAGCCCGCCTGCTTAAACCGGCTTTTGACGGGCATCGAGGTAGAAATGGACGTTTGTCGATTCAAACAGATCCCCGGTTTTATCGGGATACAAATCGCATTGTTCAGCAGGTAGAGGAATTCTCCCGCATTGCGCCTAACATGATCGTAAAGATCCCGGTCACGCGAGCGGGCATTCCGGCGATCGAGGAGGCAACCTATCTCGGCATTTCCATCAATGCAACCGTGTGCTTCACAGTACCCCAGTGCATTGCCGTGGCCGAAGCCGTGGAGCGCGGCCTGCGCCGCCGCGAGCTGGAAGGCAAGGACATCGCGAGCATGGGCCCGGTATGCACCATCATGGTCGGGCGCCTCGACGATTGGTTGAAAGTTGTGACCGAGAAGGAAAATATCACCATAGATCCCGGCTATTTAGAGTGGGGTGGAGTCGCGGTTTTCAAAAAGACTTATGGGCTTTTTCGTGAGCGTGGTTACAGGATCCGCCTGCTCTCGGCCGCGTTTCGCAATCACATGCACTGGAGCGAATTGATCGGAGGCGATGTGGTCATCTCGCCGCCTCATGCATGGCAAGTTCGCTTTAACGCCAGCGATATTGTGCCACGTTCACGTATCGACGATCCGGTAGAGCGGCGAATCGTCGACGAGTTGCAAAAGAGATTTCTCGATTTTCGCCGTGCCTATTCGGAAGATGGACTTGCAGTTGACGATTTCGATGCGTTTCCGCCGACCCGTCGAACCCTCCGGCAATTTATAGCCGCATGCCACGATCTGGAGAGTCTAGTACGCGATTCCATGCTGCCCAACCCGGATATTGCCTGACCAACAGGCGATCTGAGAGTTAGGGAGTGTTGGTTCTCTGCCTTGAACGCTTGAGGAATTCAGATGAAACGTCTTCTACAGACAGTTTTGTTGCTCGAGCTTATCTGTCCCTTGTTCGCACAGTCAAAGCCGCCAGTGCTGATGTCGGGCCTTGGCGAACATCACCACACGATCTCCACAAAGAACCCTGAAGCGGGGCGATTCTTCGATCAGGGTCTCACACTCGTCTTCGGCTTCAACCACGAAGAAGCTGTGCGTTCGTTCCAGCGAGCCTCGGAGTTGGACCCTCAGTCAGCGATGGCGTTCTGGGGCATCGCCCTGGCACTCGGTCCGTGCATAAATCTTGATGTCGATCCGGCTCACGAAAAGGGTGCATATGAAGCAGTCCAGCGGGCGCTATCGCTTGCGCCGAGCGCGAGCCAGAGCGAGCGTGCCTATATTCAGGCTTTGTCGAAGCGCTATTCGTCTGATCCAAAGGTTGACTTAAGGAAGCTGGATGAGCAGTACGCCAATGCGATGCGGGAACTGCATAATCGCTATCCGGACGATCTCGATGCGGCCACGCTGTATGCAGAGAGCCTCATGGATCTCCATCCTTGGAAGCAATGGACGCTTGAGGGACGTCCTACCGAGGGAACAGAGGAGATCTTAAGGGTCTTGGAGTCGGTGTTACATCGCGATCCGAATCACCTTGGAGCGAATCATTACTATATTCATGCCACCGAATCGTCCCCTCATCCGGAGTGGGCGTTGCCCAGCGCAAAACGTCTGCAAACGCTTGCGCCTGCTGCCGGGCATCTGGTGCACATGCCGGCGCACACCTACATGCGTGTCGGAGATTACGCTGCGGCGGCCCGCAGCAATGCGCTGGCGGCTGAGGCTGATCGCGCCTACTTCCGGGAGAGCAACACCTGGGGCAGCATGTACGACATGATGTATTACTGTCACAACCTTCACTTTCTCGCGGCCAGCTACGGCATGGCCGGCGATTTCGCGCACGCCAAACGAGCGGCCGACGAAGTGGCTGGGCACGCCGCTCCGATGCTCCACGACATGCCGATGGCGGAGACCTATGTGCCCTACCCGATATTCATTCTCGTTCGCTTCCACCGTTGGGATGATGTTCTTGCGCTACCAGCACCGAACGCTGGCATGGCAATGACCAATGCATTCTGGCATTTTGCACGCGGCTCCGCATTTGCTGCGAAGGGCCAAATTGCCAATGCAGAGACGGAACGGCAGATTCTTGCTTCAGCGCTCAAGGAAACACCTGCAGATGTGGAGTTCAGCTTCTATTTCAACAAGGCGCAACGCTTCCTTGACCTGGCGGAGAACATCCTGGATGCCAGGATTGCAGCGGCGAAAGGCGATCCCACACAAGAGATCGGCAATTGGGTGAAAGCCGTCGAAGTCCAAGACAGGCTGTACTACGGCGAGCCGCCAGAATGGTTCTATCCAGTCCGCGAGTCGTTCGGGGCCGCCTTGTTGCTGAATGGCCAACCAGAGCGAGCGGAGGCTGTTTTTCGCGCTGATTTGCAACAAAATCCCCGAAATCCGCGCTCGCTGTTTGGTCTTCTGAAGGCCTTGGAAGCCCAAAACAAGCACGATGCTGCCGAGGAAGTTCGAAGAGAATTTCAGGCAGCCTGGAAAAATGCAGATACGACACTCACGGTCAAGGGGCTATAAGTTCGCTCTGATGGCTTGCGAGTCACTCAGTAGGTTCTGGGTCCGACTTTCACGCGCTCACCAAACTTCAGTGTTCATGAGGTGTTGCGCGCATGCTCATCTGTTTTCAGCGGCTGGGAAAGAGTCCCTCGATCAGAACGATGTCGGCATCGCCATCCCCGACCGCAGCGAACAAATTTCTGTCGTCTGACGACCACCCGACTCGGCGGACGATGAAGGTTCTACGAGGGCTGAAGTCGGTGACTTGCCGCCAAGACCCATCAGTGGTGGATACAAGATAGAGATTTGTAGTTCCGAGATCATTCAGGGGTAAAGCAAGCCAACGGCCGTCATGGGAGAGGCTGGGCTGAAACACCTGCCAGTGAGGCACGCGCTCACCAGCAATTTGCGCGAGCCGCACGGAAGGACCGTTCTCAGGATGGGCTGCCCGGATGTCATAGTCACGAATGCCATTGCCTTTGAAATGGGGGACAGAGTAGTAGAGCGTGGATCCGTCGCGATCTAAAGCAGACACGCAGGCGTTGTCATCCCGTACGAGAACCGGCGTACCTCCAGCCACAGGAGTCTTGAATGCGCGAAAAATACCCTGTAGCGTCGTGTAATAGAGCCACTTTCCGTCGCCCGACCACGTGGGATAGCCACTCATTTGGCTTACGAGCCGGTGCAAGTTACTTCCATCGGCATCTACGAGCCACATGCCAAGGGTCTGCCAGTTCGGCTCGCCCCGAGTTGACACCAAGGCAATCTTGCTGGCATCGGGTGACCACATCGGCAACCCCATACTGACGTGCGGGTCAGTTTCAAAAGTGATTTGTCGGGAGATCCCGCTTCCCAAGTCAAGGACCCAGATATTGCTGTGCCCGCCGTCGTCGGAAAGGTATGCAAGCTTCTGGCCTGAAGACGTGGCATTCGGGGTCTGTACTTGCCCTGTCTCGTGTGTCAGTTGCTGACCATCGTGAGTGTTCTTGCGCGGCGTTCCTGTAACCGGAAATTCCCAAATGTCATATTGCATTCGAAGACGGCTGGCGACGAGATTCCCTTGACGGTCCACATCGGGGTGATACAACGAAGTTTCTCCATACGTCACTTGCCGGGTGGGGGAGCCGTTCAAGCTAGCTGCCCATAAGTGCATCGTGGGGAGATAAATGGCGGTGCTCTCCCGGCCTGAGCTGTAGATGATGCCGGAGCCGTCCGGCTGCCACGACAGGCCGCCCATGAGCACGCCTTCGTGGGTAACGGGGTGGACATCTCCGCCCGTCGCGCTGACATAGGAGATGTCATCCGCATAAAGCGTGGACTGCTGAAAGGCAATCCAGTGGTCGTTGGGAGACCAGCGCGGGTAGTCGTACGCGAGCGACGATGGCAGTTCAGCCACCATAGAAACTGACGAGGTCAGGCGCTCGACGGTGACCAGCTGCGCAGTGTTGTTCTCGCTGAGCCGGAAGAAGGCCAGCTTTTTCCCGTCGTGACTAATGTCAGCACCGCTTACACTGTGCGTAAGTGGCCGCGGTGTTCCTCCCAAGGCCGAGATCTCCCACAACGTACCTTGCTCCTCACCCGAGGTGGGTGGTGAGTAGTAGACCAACGTCGATGAATCTGGCGACCAGCGAGGATACATGTGATCGACATTATCGTGTGTAATTTGCAGGGGCGTGCCCCCCGTAATCAAGCGCACCCACACCTGCCGGTAGCCAGCGTTGTCAGCGGTAAACGCTACTGTCTTGCCGTCCGGTGATATAGCTGGGAATTCTTCCAATCCGACAAAATCCGTCAAGCGCTGCTGTGTAATCGGGCTGCTGCTACCTTGCCCCAACCATTGCCGAATCCCAAGGAGGTTGAAGCCCAGCAACAGTCCAATCAGCAGCGCACCAGCCAGAAGTCCCGCCATGATGCTGAGGGCGAATCTGCGCCAGGCCTTTCCAGGTTTAGCGTTCTGTGTCGTTCGGATCGCGGATCGCGATGGTTCTAATAGGTTAACGGGTGCAATAAAGCGGTAGCCTCGGCGCGCTACTGTCTCGATAAAACGAGGATTATCCGAGGAGTCTCCCAGCGCGTCCCGCAGTCGCGCCATCGCGCTGTACAGACTCTGATCGAACTCGACGAAGGTGTCGGCTGGCCAGATGTGGGTTCGCAGTTGCTCCCGGCTCACGATCTGGCCGGGATGTTCCAGAAGGACTTGGAGGACTTTCAGCGACTGCTCTTGCAGTTTGATCCTGACGCCCTGCCTTCGTAGTTCCGCCTTCTGCAGATCGAGTTCAAAAACACCGAACTGCACAAGCTTCGAGGTGGACGGTGGCGCCGACATCCGAAGAAACAGCGGCCAGGAGTATAGCACCCCTCGCACCCGACCATTCCAGAAGTGCCCGTAAGTCACAGGCCTTGCAACCTTTAGGCCGTCAGAAACAGGTCAGGAAGACGTAAGTTGACCTCCAGCCGCTTTTCCCCCTAATTTCACTCGCGTCGAGTGCGAGGAATCACGAACCACCAGCTTAAAAGCGAGAGTTTTTCTGGTTTCTCGCACTAAGGAGAAGAAATCTATGAAACCAACATTTCTTGAGGGGAGGACAAGTCGGATGAAAACTCGATTGCTCTTGGTGATATGCCTCATGTGCCTCGGGATTGTAACTACTGCCCAGGCAAAGACTAAACGCTTTACATTGATCCTCGACTTCAATACCTGTGCCGTCGATCCCAACAATCCAAACGTTACGACGTGCCAGGAGAAGGATGGAACGGGAAAACCGGTAGGCCAGATTACGGTGACGTTCCAAGACCTTATCGCCAGTGATGGCACATGCGCTACGAATTTTCTATGCAATGGAACCTGGAATGAGGGCTATCTTTACAGCCTCAATGGAGGGACCATCACGGTCGCGACGGCCACTGCCTACCAAGGGCAAGCGCCATACAAAGATAATTTCGGGTTCGCCCCGGTCATCGGTTTCTCCGTCGGCGCCATCACGGGCGGCACGGGAAAATACCGAACTGCCACGGGCATCCTAACCATGCGGTGGGATGCCAACGTGTGCATCTGCCTGTTCGACATGGTTGAGCCAGATGAAGAAAGGTAAGGGATAAGAGCAGTCTCAACTGCTCTTATCTCTTACGGACGCTATTCGATCCCAAGGGGAACGTACTCACGTCGTTCCCATTCACCTCATCGTGCACGCGGCTGTAGCGATTCATTGTTTGACCTTGCGCCAGTCGAAAAGGACGCTCGAATGAGACGCCACATGGTCATCAACATTCTCTTGGTCATTGCAGGAATCGTACTGGCGCTCGCGCTATTTGGAGCTGGCGCGATGTGGAAGGGCAGGATACCCGAAAAAGCACCAAGGACATCAATGCATGACGTCCGAGTTGCGACCCCGGAGCAATTCGCTGGTAAACTCGTGCTCGTGCCTGACTTGATGGTGTGGTCTGTTAACGGCCCGGCAGAAAGGTTTTGCAAGCAGCCCGGTTGTTTTTGGCGGTCCATTTAACCACCAGTGCGAGTACATTGTGTCGTTTACACCTAAATTTATTGCTTGTATCTCCCGTGAGGCACTGGCGCATTCAGACGACATATAGCCTGGTGAGCGTGTGATCTACGGTGGTGTAGTTGTCACCGAAGCTACGAAGTGACAGTTTCAAAGCGCCGGACTATTGCCAGAATTTCCGGTTCCTGCAGAATGCGATTGGATTCCTTGGCAGCCAGCAGGACGGCGCGGATGAGTTCATGGCTCGCCTCGATTCCGCGCTGTGATAGATAGAAGATAACGTTCGAACTGCCCGACATGGGCCCGATCTCAATTTCCTGGGTTCGCCCAATCAGGCTTGCTGGCACGCCCGAATAGACATAGTCGGTCAGCCAGCGATCGCCTTTTTTCTGGGCTTTGATGATGGCCGCCGCGTGGACACCGGTGGCGGTGCGGAAGGCATCGCGTCCGATCACCGGAGTATTCGGGGGAACTGGAACGGAGATCGCGGCCGAAACCGACTCCACGTACTTGTGCAGACAAATGAGGTCGTCGTGCCTCATGCCGAGCAGGTTGAGATTCACGAGCAGTTGTTCCATCGGGGTGTTCCCTACGCGCTCACCAATTCCGAGAGCGGTCCCGTGAACGCGTGATGCCCCCGCCTCAATGGCGGCCAGCGTGTTCGCCAGATCGAGGCCGCGATCACGGTGGCCGTGCCAGTCAATGCCCAGGGCGGCCCCATTCTCAGACAGAAACTTTTTAACCCAGGACACCAGGTTCCAGACGGCCTCGGGGGTGGCAGCTCCACAAGTGTCGCAGAGACACAGCCGTTTGGCCCCAGCCTCGATCGCCTCCGTAAACAAGATCCGCAGGTGCTCTGGCGAAGATCGTACGGTGTCCTCGGTCACGTACATCACGTCGAGTCCTTCGTTGACGGCAAAGCGGATGGCTTCGCGGGTGTGGCGCAGAATTTGTTCGAGGGTCCATTCCTCCGCGTACTGCCGGATGGGACTGCTACCGATAAATAAACAGGCTTCAATCGGCAAACCCGTGAGTTGCGATGCCTCGGCGATGGGACGAACGTCGACCATCATGGTGCGTGCGGCGCAATTGGGGCGAATATGCATGCGCCGGCTGGAAATCTCGCGGCAGAGTGCGAGTACAGCATCGCGCTGGCGGGCGCCCGCTCCCGGCAGGCCGACATCAAGGGTTTCAATTCCGAGATTCTCCATCAGATGCAGAATCTCGAGCTTTGCCGCAACCGGCGGATCGGTTACGGAGGGGCTCTGCAAGCCGTCACGCAGCGTTTCATCATCGAGCATGACGTGCGCTGGCCAGGAATTAGTTCGTGGGCCCGCGCTTGCCCAATCGAAGATGAGACCGTTTTGCACCGAGATTTCCCTTCCGGATTCTCTCGCTCACCTGCGAACTTCGGATGCTGCCGGCCGCAGCTTGCCAAACTCACCTGCTCGCCGGAGAAGTTCTTGTGCTCCGGCATTGTCACCCTGGGCACGACGGATCAGCGCTAGATGGAACAGACTGCTGAGTTCGTGAACCCCTTCTTCCAGGCTCCGTTCGAATTCCCGGCGAGCGATCTCGGTCTCGCCTTCGCGTTCGTGAATAACGCCCAGGTGATAGTGGGCCATCACGTACTCGGGTGTGAGGGTCGCCGAAAGCTCAAAGTGCTCGCGTGCATCGGCGAGCTGCCCTTGGTGAAAGAGCGCCAGCGCAAGCCGATAATGAGCGGCATTGTAGTTAGGATTGATGTCGAGACAGCGTCGGAAGGCGGCCGCCGCCTCCGGCATGTTTCCGCGATGATAGTAGGCGACCCCGAGATCGTAGTGGGCCAAGACAAATGTCCACGAAGTTGCCACCGCTCGGCGATAGTGTTCGATGGCCAGGTCGAGCAAACCTTCGTGGAACAGAAGGTTTCCAAGTTGGTGGTTGCCGAGGACGTGATCGGGATCTGCGTCGAGCAGGTGCTGAAGTTCCTGCCGCGCCTCTTTCTCTCGTCCCTCGCGTTCATGCACCAGGGCCAAAAGAAGGCGCTGGTCGACGGAAGCGTCGCGGAGAAAGCGTCCGCACTCGGCGCAAAACTTGTCGGCTGCGGCGCTCAGCCGACCGCAGCGGGGACAACGCACAGAACCGGCAGTTGCTTCTGACATACGATCCTCCTTACAGGGCGCGTTACTCAATGCGCGTTGGGTCGAGGGGACAATCCAGGCACAGGCGGCGCGCCGGCGAGAATCCTTCTTTCTTGAAAAAGGCGAGCAGATCAAAATCATCCCACGCCACTTCCGTGCGCAGCGTCGTGACCCGGAGAGCAGACAGATTCAGGCGCAATTGCCGCAGCAAGGCTTTGCCTACGTGTTGGCCGCGATTTGCCGGGTCCACGCCAATCGCATCGAGCGAAGCAGTGGCCTCACTGACTCCGTACTCGCCATAGTAAAGCGATGCGATGACGAACCCAACGGTGCGCCCATCCACTTCCGCGGACAGCGAGACTTGCAGCGCCGGTTGCTTGACGAACCGTTCCAACATCAATTCGAAATAACGAGGACGCCGGCGGCCGCTGCCCGCTGCATCAATCTTAACGATGGCGTCCAGGTCATGCTCCTTCATGAGACGCACCAGGATACTGTCCGTTTCCAGAATTCCCGGTTCTTCCAGAGATTTCGTGGTCATGGAGAACTCCTCTCTCAAACGCAGCCGAGCGACTGTCCGCCGTCGACGCGCAGGATCTGCCCCGTGATCTGCTGCGCTCCAGGTCCGCAAAGAAATGTGACCGCCGCAGCCACGTCGGCAGGCTCGACGTATTTCCCCACCAGACTTTCTGCCAAGGCAGCGTCGCGGATCGACTGCGGCAGGCTGTCGGTGAGCGGTGTGCGCACCCATCCCGGCTCAACGACGTTAATGAGAATCCGCAAACGGGCGACCTCGCGGGCAACCGTCTTGGCGAGAGCAATTAATCCTGCCTTGCTTGCTGAATACGCCGAGGTGCCAAACTTTCCGCGCGAGCCATTGATGGAACCGATGAGCACAATCCGTCCGCCTTCGCCGGTGCGCATCACAGGGATAGCATGGCGTAGCAAAAGAAAGGCCCCTCGCAAGTTCACGCTTTGCACAAAATCCCAGTCCTCGAGTGCCAACTTCCAGACGACCGCTTCGCGGGAAACTCCAGCTGCGTGCACGAGCACATCGAGACGCCCGTAAGTCTGATGTACCTTTGCGATGGCCGACAGTACAGAACCATCGTCCCGCACATCACAAGCCTGGAAGGGCGTTGCCCCAACCGCAGGAGACGCGACATCCAGCGAAACCGCGCACGCACCTTGCCGCTCCAAGCCGGCGATGATGGCGGACCCGATTGCGCCGGAGCCGCCGGTCACGACAGCGATCTTGTTCGCGAGAGCGCGCGTCACGCCACCACCTCGCTGCGCCGCGCCAGAACACGATGGCGGTACACACCCCAAAGCGCGGCCCCGATCGCTCCGGCATAGATCGAGTCGGGGTGAGTACGTACGCGCATGGCAAGCTTTTCTTCCGCGATCTTCTCTTCTAATGCGCGGCACAGTCCAATGTCGTTGGCCAGTCCGCCGGTAATCGCCACCTCACCGCGCGCATCGATCGCGCGCAGAAGCTTGGTGTAACGCCCCGCCATCGAGAGGTGAATTCCTTTCAGGATGTCGCTGCGCGAAATACCGCGGCTCACCATGTTGATCACTTCGGTTTCGGCCAGCACCGCGCAGATGCTGCTCACCGGTTCCGGATTCTTGGCTTCGCATGAAAAAGGTCCGACGTCCTCCAGCATGATGCCAAGATAGCGGGCAACGTTCTCGAGAAATTGTCCGGAACCGGACGCGCATTGGCTGGTCATGCGGTATGCCATCACGCGGCTGCGCTCGTCAATCCGCATGGCTCGCGCGTGCAAGGCCCCGACGTCGAGCACAGCGCCGGCGCCGGGCATCAGAAATACTGCTCCGCGAGCGTGCGTCGTCATTCCGTAGAAGTGCCCACGACGGAAATCCACCAACTCACCTTCCCCGGTGCTCGCTGTATAAGCAATTTCGTTCTGGTGCACACCTGCCGCCTCCAGAGACACCTCATAGCCTTCGCGAATCACCTTGCGCAGATCGCGCCGGCGGATACGCTCGTTGTGCAGAGCCAGCACAACGTCAGCTCCGTTTTGGGCAGCCTGCACCAGCGCAAACTTGACGGCGCTCGAGCCCACGTCGATGCCAGCAGTGAGGCTGCTCTCTCCGCCGTTCATGCCGCGTTCCCTCCGTCGACAGCACGCTGCGCGAATAACGCCGCTCCCAAGGCCCCGGTATAGATAGACTCCGGAGAAATATTCAGGGTTCGTACACCGTAGTTTTGTTGGACCAGACTTTGCAGGGCGGAAACTGCAGCCGGGTTACGTGCGACTCCTCCCGTAAACGTAAACTCGTCAGAAATTCCTCCGGACCGCGCCAGCAGTGACATGGCTCGCAACATGATCGCGCGGTGCAAACCGGCAAGAATGTCCGGCCGCTTCTGCCCCAACGAGAGACGGTCCCGCAGTTCGGCTCCGGCAAAGACCGTGCATGTGCTGTTGATCTTGACGCTGCAAGTACTTTCCTGAGCGAGCCTGCCGAGTTCATGCAGGCCGAGGTTCATCTCGTCGGCGATATAGCCTAAGTAGCGGCCGCACCCCGCCGCACAGCGGTCATTCATCTGGAAACTGGTGACGATGCCGTTGCGATCCACCTGAATCGCCTTGGTGTCCTGGCCACCGATGTCGAGCACGGTGCGCGTGCCTGCAAACATGGCGTGCGCGCCCAAGCCGTGGCAGAGAATCTCGCTGCGGATCTGTTCTTTCGGGAACGGAAGCCGTTGCCGGCCATAGCCCGTGCCGACCATGCCCAGCACGTGGCATTCGAGCGATCTCACCGACTCGACGGCAAAGCGCAGTGCCGCTTCGCGTTCGCGGATGTCCGCCGCGGCGGTGGCCAACGTCTGCTCGAGTGCGGTGCCGGCATGGCGTTCAAATCCTCCGCCACCTGAGGCGTTCTCGACCTCCAGGATGGCGGCGTCGAACAGCCCGCACAGGACGTCGAAAGAAACGTGCTTCGAGTCGTGAAACTGCTCCGCGAACTGCATGTAGTCGGCCGCGGCCAGATCACGGAAAAAATCGCTTTTCCGCACTGCCAGTTCGCTGAAGTGGCTGGCAACGCGCGATCGCATCGCTTGGCAGATGCGATTCAGTATTTCCTTGACTGCCTCTCGGCTGGGCGCGTAGCGGGGTGCACCGGCACAGCGGTGCAGCGCCGCCTCCAGGCTCTGTAGTTGTTGCAGGTGTTGCTCCTGACGGAAATTGCGCACCATGGATCCGATAAACTTGCTGTGGATTCCCGAGAGTTCCGGATCGGCTGCGATGGCATGGCGCATCAGTTCAAATCTGGATTGCACGAGCGCTTCCTCGCGAACGATCTGGGAAGCGACTTCATAGTTGCTGCGGGTGTTGGTGATGCCGCGACCAATGATGCGACCGCTTCGATCGAGGGCGACGGCTTTCGTCGTGGTCGAGCCCAGGTCAATGCCGAGCAGAATCTCAACGGCACTCATGCCATCACCCCAGCGACGCGCTTCTGCTCGAGCATCTGCACGTAGCTCTCGATACGGTTCTTGATATTTGCCGGCGAAAAATATCGCGGGTCCACCAGATCGCTCTCAATAAATCCGCCGGGCACACCTGTCCGCTGCTCGAGTTGCCGCAGCATCAGTAGCTGTCCAACGCTGAACGAGTTGCAACTCTTGACACTGTTGATCATGAAGCCGTCGGCGCGGTATTCGCGGATGTAGCGCTCCAGCAGATCGACGCGCGCCGGCAGTCCGAGGTTGGTATAGCAACCCAGGCAGTACTCCGCCAGGCTTTCGAGGGGGCGATTGGGGTCATGGCGGAAGCCACGATCGTAGAGTCCACCCACTTTGGTATAGCTGCTGGCCACCACGACAGCGCCTTCGTCGTAGAACATCTTCCAGAACTCGCGGAAGCTCGTCCAGTTGGGCGGGCCTTCCATCACCAGGCGATAACGCTGGTGCGGCATCGTGCCCTCGGGAGTGACGGGACCGAGTCCCAACCTGACCCGGTCGGCAATCTCTTGGCGCAGCACACGGTAATACTCGACGCCCTCGTTCGTGCCGCGGAAAGCGGTGAATATCGGGCCGACGTAGTAAACGCCGCCGAAGTACGCGTCAATCGGTGAGGGCACGTTTTTCGCGCTCTCCAGCACCCAAACGAAATCGTCCTCCGCCTTAGCGGAAAGAGCCAGCATCTCGGAAAGTCGAGCCTCATCGTAGTGCCGGCCGCTGACTTGCTCCAGTTTCGGGATCACCTCGGTGCGCAACTGCTGCACGACGTAGTCGATATGATGTGGTTCAATTCGTCCGTTGGCCAGGTACGGCACGTGCAGCATGGCCACGGGGCATTGATACTCCTGGCGCAGCAGTTCGAACCACTTGAGAAACGTAAAGCATCCCGTGTAGGACAGCAGCAGCAGGTTGGGACGGGGAAGCTTGACGCCCGTAGGACCCATGTTGCCCGACTTCAGCATTCCGATATCGCACTTCACATACGTGCAGACATCCTCGCTGTGCCCTTGCTTCTCCGCTTCCGCGATGTAGTTAGCGGAAAGCTTGCGCATGCCGGACTGGAGCGCGTTGATCTCGGGCAGGATGGGGAGCAGATCGAAGGAGCGCAGCAGTTCGGTCAAATTCCCGGGAACAAACGTGGAGACGACTGGTCTTCCTTCCGCACTTGCTCGTCCCAGAGATTCGTAGTAGTCACCGATGAGCTGCTTCTGCAGGACCATGCTCTGCTCTTTCTGCACGGTCGTGGCCTTCACGGTATCTGCGCTCATGCCTCGCTCCACAGCCGAATGGAATCCGAGAAGGTGCCAGCCTGTTCCCGGATGACGGCGAATTGTCCCGTGTCCTCGGAGTACTTGAACTGCGTGTGGGGAATGTGTTCGCGCTCCAGGGCGGCGACCAGCAGAGGCTGCTCGAGCAGGGCGGGATCGCAAAAACTCGGAGCACAAAAAATGACGCCATCCGCACGATTCTGCCGCACCGCATCGACCAGCCAGCGGCCGCGTTGCCCGTCGGGCGCATAGCACGACGCTGTGGCTGCGCTTTGCGTGAGGTAAGCGTGAGCCAGGTTTTCGATCGCGTCACCGTCCTCGGGGACCTCGCTCGTGAACCAGCGCAACCCGAGCAGCAGATCGTCGTTCACGATCCAACAGCCGGCGCGTTCCAGCGTAATAAGCAACGCCAGCGGAGGTTGTTCACAGAACATACCCGTCAGCACGACTCGGCTGCGATCCTCAGGAAGGGCTGATCCCTGGGAAGCCATCTCGAGGTAGCGACGCACCATGGTGGTGTGCTCCTCCGGCGGCAGCACACTGCCTGCGCGCAAAACGGCATAGACCTGTGATACGGGATAGAGCCAAGGCGATTCACTGCGAGCCTGGTAGAGCTCCCGGATTGCGCGACGGTTCTCGTTGTAAATGAAAATGCTGTTGCGGAGATTCTGATCGGTGATTGGTGCGCCCGCCAACCGCGCCATGTCCTCGCGAATCGCCGCCAATTCCCGCCGCCAGAATTCACCTCCAACATGGGCGTCGTAATTCTGAGGGAGATCAACATAGCGCACGTAGCGTCCGGGAAAGAGCATGGTCCACATGCCGCTCAGGTTGCGGATGACGTCACATATCGAGGGAAACAACATGCCGTCCAGCACATCAAGTCGTCCCGACAATGCCAGTTCGATGGTGCTGCGGGGAATGTGGCAGATGTAACTCTGGAAGTAGGCATCGCCACGGATGATTTCCAGCCGGTCGCCTCCGCCGAAGATGCCAACCGGCAACATTCCAGCCGCGTGAATCAGTTCTCGTGGAACATAGATCGGCATGTACCCGATCGCCTTGCGCCCGGGCGCGCCTGATTTCCAGTCAGCCACTGCCTTGTAGTCAACATCTTCATACAGAGACCGCGCGCGGCTGAGGACCTGCTCGAGCTCGGGATTCACCGGAGCACTCCTCTCTCCTCAAATGTCTTCTCCCAGCGTGGCTCACGTTTTTCTATGAAGGCGAGGAGCCCTTCCACGGCATCGGACTCCGCCATAAGTTCGTCAAGGTACATGCGCTCAAGTTGCGGCAGGTCCTCTCGCAGTGCCCGCCGCAGCGGGAGGCGGGCAGCGCGCACGATGTAGCGCAGCGCGAGCGGCGAACGAGGCAGAAAGTGGTCGCGTATCCAGGCTTCCACCGTCGCCTCCAGCTGTCCTTGCGGCGCAGTTCGCACGATCAGCCCTGCTTCCGCAGATTTGGCAGCATTCCATGCAGCTCCGGTCAACACAAGCTCTGCTGCGCGACTCACACCGATCCGGGCCGGCAAAAGCGCGGCTGCCGCGGGCGGGAAAACTGCCAGCTTGATTTCGGGACAAGCGAACTGCGCGCCTTCCTCGGCTAGGATGAAGTCGCAAGCGAGTGCCAGTTCAAAACCTCCGCCCAGGCACTGCCCGCGCACGGCTGCAAGGGTGACCGCAGGCAGTTCCAGCATTTGTCCAAGCAGTCCGCTGAGGCGCGACAACATGGTCCGGACATTTTCGGGCAGGTGCTCCTGCACGCTGGCGCCAAAGCTGAAATGCGGGCCTTCCGCCGTGAGAATCATCACCTTGAGTTGTGGCCGATTCCGCAGGTCGTCGAAGGCCACGGCCAAGGCTGCCATCATGGCCTCGTCTACGATGTTGGCCTTGGGCGCAGCCAATGTGACGCGAGCCACCTGGCCATCGTGCTCAAAGGAGAGGTTCGCGCTGCTCATCGTCCCGCCTTTGTAGTTTCCGGAACTGCCCAGGGCGCCACTTCGGCAATCAACTCCTCGCTCCAGCGCGCGCCCTCTGCCAGACGCTGACGCAAGCGGACGAAGTCCACCTCGCGTTGCTGCCGGGTGCCGTAGTGGAAAGCGCGAAAACCGGCATTGGCCTCGGTCATCATGTTCAGCGCCAGCCAGGCGCGGTTGGTTTCGCGATTGCGATCCCAATGTTGCAGCTTGTGTTTCCTCACACTCTCGACAGTCTTGGTCAGGCAATCGGGCATGGTGTGCAGCAACTTGGTGCAGAGTCCCTCGACCGCTTCATCCAACAAAGAAAGATCGATGGTACCCTTGGACATCAAAGCTTTCCCCGCGTTTCGCGCTTCTCCCGCCTTCCAGTCGCCGAACACCAGGCGGCCAAATTCGTCGTACTCGCGATCGGTCACGACCAGCGGATTGGAGACATATCTGCCGTCCACTTTGAGTGCGGGAACGATTTGCGTGAGCCCGCCCAGACGATAGAAGCGGTGGGCGCTCCAGGGCTCGCATAGCGTGGCGCTGAGCATGGCGTTCTCTATGCCAACGAATAGCGGCAGAAAATCGGTGCTGCCACCATCGGGCGCGGAACCATGCCTCGGTCCTGCCTGGCCGAACACCGCAAGGTCGCTGGCGACGGAAAAATCGCAGGCCATTCCAATCTCTTGCCCGCCGCCGATTCTCATACCGTTCACGCGGCAGATCACCGGCTTGTCACAAGCGAGGACGGCGCTGACCATATCGTTGAACAAGCGCATGTACTGCCGGTACTCGCCTGGAGCTCCGGCATAAATCTCCGCATATTCCCGCGTGTTGCCACCCGTGCAGAAGGCCTGGGTGCCCGCGCCCGTGAGTACGACAGCAACTGCGCCGCGATCATTACTGGCTTCGCGCAGCGCGAGGATAACTTCCTTGATTGACGTCGTAGTGTAGCTATTCAACTCGGGCGGATTGTTCAGAATGATCCACACATTGTGCAGCCCGCTCACGCTCACGCCGTCACGGTCGCGCGCGGGTCTGCGCTCCAACAGAATTTCGCTTGGCGAGAGAGGTTCGACCAGGTTGTGATCTTTCATAGCTTTGTTCCTTGGTTGTTGTCCGGCGACTGCGGCACCAGCACAGCTCGCCGACGGAGTTGGTGATGATGGACCGCCTCAAGAACCTGCTGGGCCTCCTCGAGTGGGTGTATCTCGATAAAAGGCGGAATATGAATCTTCCCCTCGAGCACCAGGGCCAGCGCGTTCGGGTACTGATCGGGAGGGCATCCCCAATTTCCGCGAGCGGTGGCATCGAAGGCCATCAGGTTCGACAGGCGTACTTCGACCTTCTGTGCGGTATAGCCAACGATGGCCAGGTGAGCCCCTGGGTCGAGCAAGCTGAACGCTGTCTGTTGCCCGGATGCCGTCCCGCTGGTTTCGAAGATCTTGAGGCCGATCCCGCGCCGGCCGCTCTGCTTGGCGAACGACCGTACCGCTGACTTCACATCCGCGCACTCGCGTGCGTTCAGTGCGAGTGCGGCACCGTGCGCCGACACGAGGTCCAACCGGTCGGCGTCAACATCGATTGCGACCACAGCAGCGCCCAGCGCAGCGGCGATTTGCACTCCGAATCCCCCGATCCCACCGGCCCCGACAAAAACCGCGACATCGTCGGCGTTTAGGCCGGAACGGTGAATTGCCTCATACGGAGTCGTGACTGCGTCGGCTACGACCGACAGCATCGCCAGGGTGAGTGTTTTGGGAAGGTCGTCGGGTACCGGGCACAAGCCACGTGCCGGTACGCGCACAAAGGTCGCAAATCCTCCATCGGCATCGTTGCCGGGCATGAACTGTTTGCGGCAAATGGTGGGACGCCCGCTGCGGCAGGCGGCGCAATCGCCGCAGGGAATTACAGCCGGCACAATGACAGAGCGCCCGATCCAGTTTCGAACGTGCTCCCCTGCTTCGACGACACGGCCGGCGATTTCGTGTCCGAGGATCAGCGGCAGGGGATGGCGTGTGGGAATGCCTTCGTATGCAAATCCAATGTCAGTGTGGCAAACACCGCAGCCTGCTACCTCGATGATCACTTCATCAAGCGAAAGTTCCCCCGCGGCCGTCTCCGTCCAGTCGAACTGACCGCTGGCAACCAGCGCCAACCCTTTGTTTGTAGCGGGGGCGAAACATGCGCTTTGCGCGGGCAGGGTGGTAGTCATTGGAGGCCTCCTCACCCAAAGTTCGAACGATCGTTCGAAAACGATGAGCCAAGGCTACGATTGATTGGAGGTCGAGGAAGTGATTGCGATCACATCCCCCTGTGACGGAATCGGCGGATGTGGATCGGTGAGGTCCGGCCGCACCGGCAGTCGTCTGTGCATCTTTATTGTCTTGCACAAAACCCGGCCGTGCATCTGGTCCTTACAATGGGGCTATGCGAATCCTCATGTTCACCGGAAAGGGTGGCGTCGGCAGGACCAGCTTGGCCGCCGCGACGGGCGTTCAAACAACACGATCGGCGACGATCCGACCAGGGCTGCATTTTGTTCAAATGCTTACTGGCACCCGAACGACCTTTTCGGACGCATCAAGCTCATAGCTGCATGCGAGGAAATTCGTTCCAGGCTGGGCGCCGGGACGGTCGTCGCGTTAACACGTGCGGAAATCAGCCCCGCGACAGCCCGCCTCGTACAGTTCTATGCTTTCTCCTGAGAAGACCCAACCTTCTCGGCCGTCAATGAGCCTGATTTTCACCGCGATATGATCCCGCTTCTGAACGACCTTCATAACTGTCACCTGGTCTTTGGGGCCGATCACAGCGATGAAGTTCGATCCAGGATAATCGGAGGGCGGCGTCAGGCTTCCATAAACGCGAACAGGCCCATAGATGGCTAGTTCTCTCCGGGTATCTTTAGATTCACAAAAGAACAGCAACGCAGACAGGAAAAGCGTGACCAGGAACACTCCTCGGAGGCGGCGGTGCTTCATTTTGCACCCCCCTGACCGCTTGCGGAGAAGGTTGGCCAGCGGACTCCACAAGCGGCCAACACTGACGAATAGACTCGCCGCGACCGTAGCACGAGGATCACTGTTTTGCTGTGACTCTAATCACGGCTGCAAGTGACAAGTCCAGGCTGACAAACCCGGGAGGGTGGCGCCTGCTGACCAGCGGGCGTGTTTGCGAATCACATTTTTTCCGGCCAGCGCGCACGACAGACTGTGACGATTATCACTGCCCTTTGTGAGCGAGTAAGTGCGCGTGTCAGAAGGTATTAAGAAGGTTGGACACCCTACCGGACGCAGAGTTTCGATCCCAACGCCTATATCGCGCACGATGATAAGTGACCGGAATCACTGAACATTATCTTTACAAGGTCAAACGTTGGAACGAATCGTAACCGTTGTTCTGCAATGAACAACATTCGCGAATTGGACCCAGGGCAAAGTTGGTCAGATTCATGAGCGCGAACCTCGCCACGATCAGCGATGGAAAGAAGTTCAGGTGGGACGGGCAACTTTACGCTACTCAGGAAGAGGCATCCTGCGTAGAAGAGTCGTATCACCGCGACAAGTTTGAGGTCCGAATGGTAGAGCAAGACGGCAAGTTCCTCTTGTATACCAGAAGGGTTGTCAAAGAGGTCGTCGTCGCTGCGTCCTAGCGGGGCCCCCGCCTGGGGGTGGTAATGGCAGGCTGCACATCGCCAGTTCTGAGCGATCCAACACTGCTGACCGAAATTCGGCAGTATGGAAAGTTCGATACTACAGGGTGTTATCAGTGTGGCAGTTGCACTGTCTCCTGTGAACTGGTCACGGATTCAGCCAGCTTTCCCCGAAAAAGTATCCGCTATGCTCTCTTCGGACTGCGAGCGCCGCTTTTGGGCAGCCTCGAATCGTGGATCTGCGAGGACTGCGGTGATTGTTCCCTTCTGTGCCCACGCCAGGCCGAGCCCAGGATTTCCATGGTCACCCTGCGACGCTTCCTGAGCGGTCAGTACGACTGGACGGGTATCGCGCCCAGGCTCCTGCGATCCAAAGCCTGGTATTTAGGTTCGTTAATTGGCGCTGCGGTTCTCACGCTACTGCTAATCGTCGGCTATCACTTGTGGTATGTGGGAATGGCTGCCTCGGACTTTGCTACGCCCCTCGGGGTCGAGCACATGTTCCCCCGAATGACGTACTACACACTCACAGTGATACTTCTGCCCGTGCTGCTACTGCTATCCCGTGTGGCACGCATCTGGCGGCTTACGATGACCGGCCAAGACCGGCGCAGAATCCCGATCTCCGCATATGTTCTGGAAGCTTGGGTTTACCTGTATCAATCGGTTACCGAGTCGTTGATGCATAAGTGCCCGGAGCACCGGCGATGGCTGGGACATTTGATGTTGGCTCTCGGGACTCTCACTATGCTGACGGTCAAGGTATTCGGCCTACGGTGGTTTCAGACCGACAATATCTACGCTTTCTACCATCCGCAGCGATTAGTGGGCTATGCAGCCAGCGCTCTGATTCTCTATGGAATCGGCGACATTCTAGTTGGCAGGCTTCTCGCGCGCCGAGAAATCTACAAGGAAACCCGATTCCAGGATCTGGTCTTTCCCCTCCTGCTTCTATTCACGGTACTCAGCGGGCTAGCTAGCCATGTCTGCCGTTATGGCGGTTTCGCGCTTACCTCACATTTCGCTTATGCGGTGCACATCATCATTGCAACACCTATGCTGGTGGTCGAGATGGCGTTTGGCAAGTGGGCGCACATGATCTATCGCCCAGTGGCGTTGTACTTCCACGCGGTCAAGCAGCGGGCGGAACAGAAGGCTCCGGTCGAGGAGGGCGTTGGATATGCTGTCTGAGGGTTCGCAGTCTCGTCCAGTAGGCGCTGCCCTGGTAGTCGGCGGTGGTATTGGCGGCATGCAGGCAGCCCTGGATTTGGCGGGCGCCGGCATCAAGGTCTATCTCGCCGAGAGCAAACCGGCCGTGGGCGGGGTCATGTCTCAGTTGGACAAAACCTTCCCGACGAATGATTGCGCCATGTGCACCATGGCCCCTCGACTGGTGGAGATCGGCCGCAACCAGGACATCCAGATTCTCAGCTTAAGCGAGGTTCAACGGGTCCAAGGGCATCCTGGGAATTTCGCGGTCACGCTCAAGAAGCGACCGCGTTTCGTAGACGAAGCCAAATGCACGGGCTGTGGTTCCTGCGTGACGAGTTGTCCCACTCGTAACGCGGTTCAACCGGTTGAGGTGCCGAGGGCCGAGCTCGAGCTTTCCATCCGCGAGAAGGTTGGAGCCGTCATTGCTCGGAGCAGAAACCGCCAGGGCCCGCTGATGCCCATCCTGCAGGAAGTAAACGCAGCCCTCAACTATTTCCCCGAGGGCGTGTTGCAGTACATCTCCGAGGAGACGGGCTATCCGCTGACCCACATCTATCGCATAGCGACGTTTTACAGCGCTTTCAGCGTCGTGCCGAGAGGGAAATACGTCATCAACGTGTGCATGGGTACGACCTGCTACGTGCGCGGAAGCGAGCGCTTGATGGAGAAGATCAGCGACATGCTTACGATCAAGCCGGATGGGACCACGCCTGATCTGAAGTTCACGCTCAAGAGCGTGCGTTGCATTGGATGCTGCGGTCTGGCCCCGGCCCTCACCGTAGGCAGTGAGGTCTACGGAAAGCTTACGCGTCAGCAGATTCCGGAAATTGTCCGGAAATATCAAGGGGCGGCGTAATATGCCGAGACTCACGATTGAGGAGCTTGCTATCGAGCGCGAAGTTGCCCGCAGCCGCGTGGTGCTGCGCGAAGGCATTTTCGAAACCCGATCGCCTGTACCGACTACAAGTGAGATACCCCTGTCAGCGCGCCGGGTTGAGTTAATGACTTGCTGCGGCACCGGCTGTGTCGCAGGGGGCGCATTTCGGATCAAAGAAGCTCTCGAGTTAGAAATTCAGAAACACAGATTGCAAGATACGGTGTCCGTTGTGCCGACTGGCTGCAATGGCTTCTGCGGCCAAGGGCCGCTGCTGGTGGTGATGCCCGAAGGAATTTTCTACGGCGGACTCAAACCCGAGAATGTCCCCATGCTGGTCGAGGAGCACCTGGTTAAGGGCAATGCCGTCAAGAAATTCATGTTCGTGTCACCTGAGACAAAAGAGGTAATTCCCCACCTGTCCGATATTCCCTTTTTCAAGAAGCAAATGCCTCTGGTGCTCAGAAACAAAGGGATTGTTGATCCTGAGAAGATCGAGGATTACATCGCGAGAGACGGGTACTTAGCGCTTGAGAGGGTTTTGACTACGCTGACCCCGCAGAACGTCATCGATGAGATCACGCGCTCGGGGTTGCGGGGAAGGGGCGGCGCGGGGTTCCCAACCGGGACAAAGTGGAAAGTGTGCCGGGGCGAGAAGAAGATACCGAAGTATATCGTCGGAAATTGTGATGAAGGGGATCCGGGAGCGTACATGGACCGCAGTCTCCTGGAATCGGATCCTCATTCCCTCGTCGAAGGCATAACCATCGCTGCCTATGCCATTGGGGCATCTCAGGGTTTCATTTATGTTCGTACCGAATATCCCCTCGCCATTCAACGCCTGCGTGGTGCGATCAACAAGGCTAGTGAGTATGGGCTGCTGGGAGAAAGGATGCTCGGGTCCTGCTTCAGTTTCAACCTTGAGATTCGTGAAGGTTCGGGTGCTTTCGTCTGCGGCGAAGAAACCTCGCTGATTCATTCAATCGAGGGCAACAGCCCCGAGCCGCGACAACGGCCACCTTTTCCGGCGCAGTCGGGACTCTGGGGTTGCCCTACGGTTATCAACAACGTCGAAACCTTGGCGGACGTCCCCCTCATTATCAACCATGGCGCGGAGTGGTATTCCAGTATCGGCACGGCCACCAGCAAGGGAACCAAGATCTTTTCGCTGGTGGGCAAGATCAACAACACCGGGTTGATAGAAGTTCCGATGGGAATCACCTTGCGCGAGATCATTCATGACATCGGTGGTGGGATCCCCGGCAAGAAGCAATTCAAGGCTGTGCAGACGGGAGGCCCTTCGGGCGGTTGCATTCCCTCCAGCCTCATCGATCTTCCCATCGACTACGAGAGTCTGAAGGAAGCGGGCTCGATGATGGGGTCAGGCGGCATGATTGTCATGGATGAAGACACCTGCATGGTGGATGTGTCGAAGTTCTTCATCCAGTTCACCAACGACGAATCCTGCGGAAAATGCAGCGCCTGCCGCGATGGGAGTGCCGCCCTGCTGGAAGTACTGACCAGAATCTCCGCCGGAGAAGGGCGTGAAGGCGACCTCGAGTTCCTCGAAGAACTGGGACAAGCTATCAAGGACGCGTCCATGTGCGGGCTCGGGCAAACGCTGCCAAACCCGGTCTTGTCCACACTTCGATACTTTCGAGATGAATACGCTGCCCACATAGCGGACAAGAGCTGCCCGGCAAAGGTTTGTAAGCCTCTCATCAAGTATTACATCGATCCCGATAAGTGCCCGGGTTGCACCTTGTGTCTGAAGAATTGCCCTGCCGGGGCGGTCAAAGGAGAAACCAAGCACGTTCACGTGATTGATCAGTCGGTCTGCACCAAGTGCGGCGAGTGCTTCGAAATCTGTCCGCCGAAGGTGCAGGCTGTGGTCAAACTTTCGGGCGTCGAGGCGCGGGAACTCAAGTCGCTTCCGGCTCCGGTTCCGGTGAAGGAATGGAAGGCGCAGCGCGCGCTAGAAACGGCAACTCAAGCAAGGCAGTAGGGGAACCAGGAAATGCCCAGGCTCACGATCAACAACACGGTGGTAGAGGTTGCGGAGGGAACGAAACTCCTTGAGGCTATCGAAAAAGCCGGGGTCAAGATTCCGACCCTCTGCCACCACAAGGCGCTGACGCCGTACGGCGCGTGCCGCCTGTGCATCGTTGAGGTGCAAGCCCCGGGCAGGCCGGCGACGGTTCAGGCGGCCTGCTCGTACCCCGCTTTGGACGGAATCAGTGCCCTGACCCACAGTGACCGGGTGACGAAAGCGCGCCGCATCGTCGCCGAGCTACTGCTGGCCCGGGCCCCTAATGCTGACGTTGTAAAGCGCGTCGCTGCGGAACTGGGAGTCCGCGACACACGGATCAATAAGAAGAACGATGACTGTATCTATTGCGGCCTGTGTGTGCGCATGTGTGAGGAGAGGATGGGAAGGGCCGCCATCGGCTTCTCCGGCAGGGGACCAGGGAAGAAGCTCGAGCCGCCTTTCGGCAAACACAATCCGGCGTGTTGGACCTGCGGAGCCTGCAATTTCATTTGTCCTACCGAGAAGCAGGTGGCCTCCCTGACTAGCGCCAAATCTTTTCTACCTATCCCCAACACGCACAACATGGGGCTGGACACGAGGCCCGCCGCTTATATTCCATACCCCCAGGCGGTACCCAATAAAGCCGTGATTGATAGCGGCGCCTGCATCCATTTGAACTATGGAAGCTGCGGAATCTGCCAGGAGGTGTGCGAGGCCAAGGCCATTGATTTCGAACAGCAGCCGTCAACCGTTGAGCTCAGAGTAGGATCCATTGTTCTGGCTCCGGGTTACGAAACCTTTGATGCCGGAAGCAGGAAGGAATTGGGATACGGCCGCTTCCCGAATGTAATCACTGCCCTGGAGTTCGAGCGAATCATGTCGGCATCAGGGCCGTACTCCGGGCGCGTACTGCGGCCGAGCGACGGGCACACACCTAAGCGGATCGCCTTCATTCAATGCGTCGGGTCACGAGACTCCCAGAGGGACTACTGCTCGTCCGTCTGCTGCATGTATGCCACGAAGGAAGCCCTACTCGCCAAGGAGCATGTAGGCGAAGATCTTCAGTGCGACATATTCTTCATGGACATGCGTGCCTTCAGCAAGGGCTTCGAGCAGTACTTCCGCCGGGCCGAAGAACTGGGGGTCAAGTACATTCGCTGCCGCGTTCCGCTGATTGAAGAGATCGCCGGCACCAGAAACTTGCGTATCAAGTACGTGGCAGAAAATGACCGCAAGGTCGCGCAGGAATACGACCTGGTAATTCTGTCGGTGGGCATGCAGGCGCCGAAAGACGTCAAGTCGATCGCGGAACGTTTCGGTATCGCACTCGACGGGTTCAATTTTTGCAAAACATCAGTGTTCAACCCGGCGCAGTCGTCGCGGGAAGGGATTTATGTGGCAGGCCCGTTCGCCGGCCCGAAGGATATTCCGGAAACGGTCATGCAGGCGTCGGCGGCGGCGGCGCAGGTAGTCTCGCTGCTGAAGGACAGTCGCGGCGCGCTAATCACTCCCAAGCAATACCCGGCCGAGAGGAGCGTGCTTGGGGAGGAGCCTCGCATCGGCGTCTTTGTCTGTCATTGCGGGACGAACATTGCGGGAGTGGTCAATGTACCCGCGCTGGTGGAGTACGCCAAGACGCTGCCTAACGTTGTGTATGTGGAGAACAATCTTTATACGTGCTCTAACGACACGCAAGAACGGATCAAGGAAAAGATCAACGAGCACCGTCTGAATCGGGTCGTGGTCGCCTCCTGCACGCCGCGCACTCACGAAGCTCTATTCAGAAATACCCTCCGCGAGATCGGACTGAATCCCTATCTGTTTGAGATGGCGAACATCCGGGATCAGTGTTCGTGGGTTCACATGCATGAACCGGAAGCGGCCACGGAGAAATCGAAGGACCTGGTGCGAATGGCGGTTGCCAAGGCCCATCTTCTGGAGTCCCTCTCCCGCCGGTCCATCAGGATCAACAAATCTGCACTGATCATCGGCGGCGGGCTGGCGGGAATGACTGCGGCCCTGGCTATTGCCGACCAGGGGTTTGATGCCTACCTGGTAGAAAAAGAGAATGAACTCGGTGGCAACCTGAGGCACATCCACTACCTACTCAACGGCGAGAGGCCGCAGGAAGAGCTGGCGCGCCTGAAAGAGAAGATCCATCAGAACGACAGGATCCATTTGTTTACAGGCGCAGCCGTTGCCGGAATCGAAGGCAGCATCGGCAATTTCCGGACAAAGATTTCAGCCAACGGCCATTCTGCCGAAGTACCTCACGGCGTCATTATTGTTGCCACCGGCGGCCAGGAATACACCCCGAAAGAGTACCTCTACGGACAAGCAGAGGACGTACTGACTCAGCGGCAACTCGAGGAACGGCTCGCCTCAAAGAATGGTTTTGTCGCAAATCAAGAGAAGGGTTTGCCGAAGACTGTCGTTATGATCCAGTGTGTTGGATCCCGAGATGGGGAGCGGCCCTACTGTTCGCGGGTGTGCTGCGCTGAAGCGATCAAGAATGCGCTGCGCATTAAAGCTCTCTCGCCGCAAACTCATGTCTACATTCTTTACCGCGATATCCGCACCTATGGGCTAAAAGAAACGTATTACACCCAAGCGCGGCAGCAGGGCGTCGCCTTCATCCGTTACCAGGAAGATCGCAAGCCCGAGGTCGCGGTCAATGGTCACGGCCTTCAGGTGTCTGTTTTCGACCAGACGCTCGGCATGACGATCATGATTCCGGCCGATTTGGTGGTGTTGTCGGCAGGCATTCAGCCACATGAGGACAGCCGCCAACTCGCCCAACTTCTCAAAGTGCCATTAAACAGCGAAGGTTTTTTCCTCGAAGCTCATATGAAGTTGCGGCCGGTGGATTTCATGACCGATGGCGTGTTTCTCTGTGGTCTGGCTCATTCCCCGAAGTCCATCGAGGAATCGATCCTGCAGGCGCAAGCAGCCGCGGCCCGGGCCGGCACCATCCTCGCACAAGATTCGATCGAGATGGAGGCCAACATCTCCGAAGTGGTCGAGGCGAATTGTGACGGGTGCGCTTACTGCGTGGACACTTGTCCTTATAAGGCAATCACACTGCTCGAGTACATGTGGCAAGGGTCGGTCAAGAAAGTTGTCGAAACCAACGAAGCCATATGCAAGGGTTGTGGCTGTTGCCAAGCCACTTGCCCCAAGAAGGGCGTGCTTATACGGGGATTCACACTGGATCAGATCCAAGCCCAGATCCATGCGGCGTTGGGAGTGGCGTAATGGACGACAGCTTTAATCCCGTGATCATTGCTCTGTGCTGCAACTGGTGCTCGTACACCGGTGCGGACCTGGCGGGTGTTTCCCGGATCCAGTACCCGCATAACATTCGCATCGTACGTGTCATGTGTTCGGGCATGGTGCACCCCAACCTGGTGATCGACGCGTTCACCAGCGGAGCGGATGGCGTGCTCATGTGCGGTTGCCATCCCGGAGATTGTCACTATCAGGAGGGCAATTACAAAGCAGAAAAGCGGGCGGAAGCAATACGCATGATGCTCGCGGACTTCGGCATTGAAGAAGAGCGCTTTCGGCTGGAATGGGTGTCCGCGGCCGAAGGGGCGAGATTTGCCCACGTGGTGCGGGAGTTTACCGAGCAAGTTCAGAAGTTAGGCGCCAGCCCGTATAGGACGCAGTAGTAGATGGTGGGACCAAGAACGAAGCAGCACTAATTCAAATTCGGTAGGGAGGTGCAGCATGGCGGCTCGACTCGCCGAAGAGTGGTTCGCCATATGTGGAGGTTGCGAAGTGACCATCCTCGACATAGGCGAGCCGCTCATTGACGTACTAAAGCAGGTAGAAATTGTGCACATGCCAGTCATCATGGATCATAAGCTCTTCGGACAAACTGGCGAAAACACAGAAATGGACATTCCGGCGGCTGATGTCGGACTCGTATCCGGCGGAATCCGCAGCGAAGAGCACAAGAAACTAGCGCTGGAGATGCGCAAGAAATGCAAGACCCTAATTGCCCTGGGTTCGTGCGCCTGCTTTGGCGGAGTACCGGCGTTGGCCAACCAATTCAGCACCGAAGAGATGCTGGAGAAGGTCTATCGCGGCAGCAAGACCACTGAGAAAGACGGCATACCGCACGAGCAGATTCCCGCGATGACGGACCGAGTTTATGCCCTACACGAAGTCGTGAAAGTGGACGCATATCTGCCCGGATGTCCAACTACGCCAGAGATGGTGGCGAATGCACTGATCTCTCTATTGGAAGGAAAACCCCTGCCAGCGCTGGCTACAAAAAGCGTCTGCGACGAGTGTCCGACCAAACGGGAGAAAAAGGCAGTATCCACAATCAAGCGTCGCTTCGAGTCCCCGGAATTCAAGCCGGGCGCGCCGCTGAGCGAAATGCGCTGCCTGATGGAGCAGGGTTTCCTGTGCCTCGGTCCAGCAACGCGCGCCGGTTGTGGTGGCAGCGATGGCGTGCCGCGCTGCATCCGCGCCTACATGCCATGTGAGGGTTGCTTTGGTCCAATGTCCGACAAGGCCAATCCCATGGTGGATATGATGGGCGCTCTCTCTTCAATCGGGCTCGATCCCAAGCAGATTCCGGATCGCGCTGCGACCTTCAACCGTTTTGCCGGCGCTGGCCGTCTGCGGCCGACGCCCCGGAGGTGATCCATGGCAAAGACACTGGTAATTCAACCTGTCACCCGCATCGAGGGCCACGCCAAGGTAACGATCCAGCTCAACGATGCTGGCAATGTGGACACCGCTCGTGTGAACGTCATCGAATTGCGCGGTTTCGAGCGTTTTTGTATAGGCAAACCGGTCGAAGACCTGCCGCGCATCACTCCGCGCATTTGCGGAGTGTGCCCGTGGTCTCATCACCTGGCCGCGGCCAAGGCGTGCGACGCGGTGTTCGGAGTCGAACCACCTCCAGCTGGGAAAAAGTTGCGAGAGCTTTGCAACAGCCTCGCGTATATGGAAGAGCACATCCTACACTTCTATTTCCTGGCGGGGGCCGACTTCCTGCTCGGTCCCGACGCTCCTTATTCCGTGCGCAATGTGATCGGTGTGCTGCAGGCAGCGCCTGATGTCGCAAAGCGTGTAGTGAAGGTAAGGCATATGTGCGCCAAGATGCTGGAAGTCCTGGCGGGCAAGCCCATTCATCCTCAAGCAGCGGTTCCCGGCGGATTCAGCAAGCCCCTGGCTCCGGCCGAGCGCGATCAACTGCGCAAGCAGGCGGACGAAGCGCTGGAACTCGCCAAGTTCTCCATTGCTTTTGCTAAGGAGAACGTGTTCCCAAAGTACCTTGATGTCGTGAAATCCCTGGGAGTGATCACCACCGGTTTCCTGGGTACGGTAAAGGAAGACGGAGCCCTCAACCTTTATGACGGCAAGCTTCGTCTGATGGCGCCCAATGGCTCGTACCAGGACTTTCCGTATGACCGCTACGCGGAGTTTATAGCCGAGCACATTGAACCCTGGAGCTACTTGAAGTTCCCCTACGCAAAACAGTGGGGCGATGGCTTCGCCCTCGATGTCGACCATCCTAAGGGCGTGTACCGCGCCAACACGCTAGCCCGGATCAACGTCTGCGATCACATCGACACGCCGCTCGCTCAGGCCGAACTGGAAGAGTTCCGCCAGAAATTTGGCCGGCCCGCCCAACTTACCTTGCTTTATCACTGGGCGCGCTTGATCGAGTTGCTCTACAGCGCAGAAAATGCCATTCGTCTGCTCGATGATCCCGAGATCACGAGCACGGAAACGCGGGTTAAAGTAACGCCGCGCGCAGCTCGAGGAGTCGGTTGCGTCGAAGCGCCTCGCGGCACCTTGATTCACGACTACGAGACCGATGCCGACGGAATGGTGACCAACGTCAATCTCATTGTGGGCACCACACACAATAACGCTCCCATCAATATGTCCGTTACGCAGGCCGCCAGAAGCCTTATCCATGACGGCAAGTACGACCAGGGGGTTCTTAACAAGGTGGAAATGTCGATCCGCGCCTATGATCCATGCTTGTCCTGCGCAACTCATCGCCTGGATGGGAAGTTATCGGTCAAGCTGGACATTTTCGACGCCGATGGCAAATTGCTCGACTCGCTGGCGAATTAAACGGTAATCAGAAGGAGGCAAAGTGTGGGAGATCGAACAATCCGATCTCCCCGACTTCTGTTCGAAGCCGACGCTGGTACTCGGCTGCGGCAATACTTTGTTCGGGGATGATGGGTTCGGGTGCGCGGTGATTGATTACGTCGAAGCACATTACACGGTGCCCGAATCCATTTGCTTGCTCGATGTGGGCACGGGAGTCCGCAAACTTTTATTCACCTTGTGCCTGAGTCCAATTCGTCCGAAGTGTTTGCTCATTATTGATGCGATTGATGCCGGACGCAGGCCGGGGGAAGTTTTCGAGATTGATCCCGCCGACATCCCCCCAGTCAAGCTGGACGATTTCTCGCTCCACCAATTACCCACTTCCAATCTTCTCCGCGAACTGCAAGAAACGTGTGGTCTCGAACTTCGTGTGCTGGCCTGCCAAACTGGGCGCTTGCCCGAAGAGGTACAGGCTGGATTATCGGAAGAGGTAAGCAGAGCAGTGCCGGAAGCTGCTGAATGGCTGTTTAGATTTATTGGTTTCTAATCCCGGGTATTATCCGCACTACCCAACCCGTTACCAGATTACCCGTTAATCAACCCCAGAAGGAGCATTTCTCATCTCGAAGCTTTAGCCTAGACATTTAGCAAGACGGTGAGAAGCGCAACGTGATCCGGCCTGACGTAGCGATTCACAAGGTACCGTCTGCCATCTTGACAACGTCGCAGGTGAAAACGAGTTACAGCCTGCGTAAGAACCACTGAATTTTTCGGCAAGAATATCATTTAGATGCGAAAATGTTTGCTCTGCCCGATCCGGTTCTCCGCATTTCCTGATTAAAACGCATTACCGCTTACGTTCTTTATCGTGGGATCTGATATCACAGTGTGCTGGTGCGGTTGCGAGCATGGTTGAGCCAATGCGCTCACTGGGGCACTTATCCGGATGCCAAGAATTCACATTGGTTAAGCTAGGCTCTGTCGAAATGGCTGCTGTTCGCACGTCATATGCTTGGAACGATAGAACTGAAAACGTGGAAAAGGAGAATGGGGATGCAATTCGCATTGTTAGTCTACGAGAGGCCCGAGGCTTTCGCGGCACGGAAAGGTGACGGAAGCGACCCTTACACGGGCGCCTGGCGAGCCTACTACAAGTCTGTCGTGGAGGCTGGTGTCTACATTGGCGGTGACCCGCTCGAAGCGCCCGAGACCGGGACTACGGTACGAATTAAGGAAGGAAAGCGGCAAGTGCAAGACGGCCCCAATCCTGATGCCAAGGAGCAGTTGGGCGGATTCATGATTCTGGAACTGCCGTCGCTCGACCATGCACTCGCTTGGGCAGCGCGCTGCCCGGCGGCTTCGAGCGGCGCGGTCGAGATTCGCCCGCTTTCGCCTGGATTCAAGGAGAAGGTCAAGGGATGAGTGGAAGTGGTGAGGAGGATATCCATCGTGAGATCGAGCGCGTAGCGCGCGAGTCATACGGTCGTCTGGTCGCCTATCTCTCCGCGCATACTCGCGATGTTGTCGCGGCGGAAGACGCGTTGAGCGAGGCGTTGCTGACAGCGCTGACGGTCTGGTCGCGCGATGGCCTGCCCCAAAATCCCGAGGCCTGGCTGCTAACCGCGGCTCGCCACTCGATTATCGATCTTATTCGTCACCAGCGTGTAGTTTCGGAGAGCGAGCCAACTCTCCTGTTGCTGAAGGAAGGCTTTACTGAGATGAATGTTGCAAGTGGATTTCCGGATGAACGGCTCAAATTGCTTTTCGTGTGTGCTCATCCGGCGATCGATCCGGCGATGCACACGCCGCTGATGCTGCAAACCGTACTCGGCGTGGATGCAGTGCGCATTGCCGGGGCCTTCCTGGTCGCACCGAAAACCATGGGCCAGCGGCTAGTACGTTCCAAAACCAAGATTCGCGACGCCGGTATCCGGTTCGAGGTTCCCGAGAGACGGGAATTACCGGAGCGGCTCGAGGCGGTGCTGGAAGCTATTTACGCGGCCTTCGGCATTGGCTGGGATGACTTGGCGGGTGTTGACCAGCGTGGCCAGAACCTGGCCGAAGAAGCGATCTGGCTCGCGCGCGTGCTTCTGGAACTCATGCCGGGCGAGCCCGAGGTTCGGGGTTTGCTAGCCCTCATGCTGTACTGCGAATCCCGACGCGCAGCGCGACGCGGACCTGATCACGAGTACATCCCGCTTTCCGAGCAGGATCACAAGCAATGGTCGTCTCGTTTAATAGAGGAGGCGGAACAAACTCTCTCTGAAGCTTTCAAATGTGGACGACCCGGACGTTTTCAATTGGAAGCTGCTATTCAGTCGGTGCACGTCGAGCGGGCGCGAAGCGGAAGTACCGACTGGGCAGCCATTTCCGCGTTCTATCGACAGCTAATTCGCATATCGCAGACACTCGGCACTCGAATTGGTTACGCAGCAGCCCTGGCTGAAGCGAATGGACCCGGAGCCGGGCTTGCCGTTCTGAACGCGATCGAGTCAGAGGCTGTTGCATCCTATCAGCCATATTGGGCGGTTCGCGCTCACCTCTTGCAACAGCTTGGGAAGACGGCAGAGGCGCTGGACGCTTATGACCGGGCGATTGGCCTGGCTGAAGATCCTGCGGTAAGAGAGTTCCTGCGCAAAAGACGGAGTTAATTTTTTCCTGCCCGCCTGTAGAAATCGCCCCACCTGCCCCGTCACCAATATAGAGGTGGCCGAGCCATGAAGCTTCGCCACTCAAGAGGTGAACGATGTGCCCATTTTGCTTGTCTACCGTAGGTCTAATTGTTGCCGGCTCTATGTCCACAGGCGGGCTGGCAGCGCTGGCCGTAAAGATCTCCCGTAAAAAGAACAGTACAACCGAAGTCATTGCAAATGAAAGAAGCATTCCAGGTGTCAACCAGCACGATTGAGAACCGAAAATAGCCCGCGAGTTTCTTGGTCGCCTGTAGAAATCAACCCGCGTCGCCCGTCATCACCATAGAGGCGGTTTAGAAGCGAAAGGAGAACATATGAACACGAATGACAGGGTGGTTCTGGTGACCGGGGCCAATCGCGGCATCGGTCGGGCATTGATCGAGGAGGCTTTAACGAGAGGCGCGCGACGGGTCTATGCCGCAACGCGCCGGCCCTTTGTCCATTCGGATGAGCGCGTCACGCCCGTGATCCTGGATGTGACCAACGCGGAGCAGATTCACAGAGCGGTCGAGAAGGTCGAATCTCTCGATATCCTCATCAACAATGCCGGCGTAACTTTATTTGATGACCTGAGCGATCGTGCCGCGATCGAAAGGCTGCTCGCGGTCAACCTGTTCGGCACCTATGGCGTGACCCAGGCCTTCTTGCCGTTGTTAACCGGTTCTCGCGGAGCCATTGTCAATGTTTTGTCGATGGCGGGTTTGGCCGCAGTTCCGTTCAGTCCCGCGTATTCGATCTCGAAGGCGGCGGCGTTCTCGCTGACGCAATCCCTGCGCGCGCTTTGGGCCGAGCGCGGCGTGAAAGTTCATGCCGTCCTCGCCGGGCCTGTGGACACCGATATGTCCCGAAGCCTCGAAATACCAAAGGCGTCTCCGGAATCCGTCGCGCAAGCCATCTTCAATGGACTGGAGAATGGCGACGAGGACATTTTCCCGGACCCAATGTCGCAGTCTGTCGCGGAGGGATGGCGCAACGGTGCGCCTAAGGCGCTAGAGCGCCAGTTCGCAGCTTTCGCGCCGGGCGCGGAGGAATAAGAAGGAGGGACATATGTGTCCGGCATGCATCCAAGCACGGCAGAGACGATCGCTGGAGCCGGACTCCACGCTAAGGGCGGCGTGCATGGGCAGGTTCACAAAGGTTCTCAGAGCGAGTGGTCTCGCTCTTTTTCGCAAAACAAAGGAGAAATGATATGGCTACAGGTGAAGAGAGAGACAAAGAGCACCCTAAAGTGCACACCCCGATGAAGACTCCCCCGATCGTATCGAAGCAGGAGTGGGAGGCTGCGCGGCAGCAGCTCCTGGTGAAGGAGAAGGCCTTTACCCGGTCGCGCGATGCGCTGGCCGCCGAGCGTCGACGGATGCCGTGGACGGCGGTGGAGAAGAAATACGAGTTCGACGGGCCCAAAGGTAAGGTTAGCCTGCTCGATTTGTTCGAGGGCCGCCGGCAGTTGATCGTCTATCGCGCCTTCTTCGAGCCGGGGGTGTTCGGCTGGCCCGAGCACGCCTGCCGCGGCTGTTCCCTGGGCGCCGATCAAGTCTCCAACCTCGTCCATCTGAACGTTCGCGACACGACGCTGGTCTACGTTTCACCGGCGCCGCAAGCCGACATCGCGCGCCTGAAGGCGCGAATGGGTTGGAAGATGCCCTGGTACACGATAACCGACAGCTTCGACAAGGACTTCGGCGTCGATGAATGGCACGGCCACAACGTGTTCTTCCGCGATGGCGACAAAGTTTTCCGCACATACTTCATCAACAACCGCGGCGACGAGGCGATGGGAACCATCTGGAGCTATCTCGACATCACGCCGCTCGGTCGTCAGGAGACTTGGGAGAACTCCCCAGAGGGTTACCCCCAAACGCCGCCGTATAAGTGGTGGAACTGGCACGACAACTACGACGCCGAGGCCTCGCCTGACAAGAAGTGGGTTGAGGTGTCCGACGCTGGAGAAGCCGCCTTCCGCAAGCGCGACGCAAAGGAAAAAGCGAGCTAAAGAGGGCACCTCTTGCCCGCCTTCGAGCAGCGGCTCTTGTCACACAGGAACTGCGCCAGTGTTCCTCATGTGGGCGGAGCGTATAGCCGTTTTGCAGGCCGGGGTTCTCATGGAAACGGTCCACCTGGACGAATAGGATAATTTTTCGTGATTTTCCCGAATCTCTCGCGGGTGCGCGTCATCCATCTCGATATCGACAATAGACAAATGACTTATCACTCTATCCATAACCGAATGCTTTTGCGTTCAGAAGGAGAAAACACTATGCATCCACGTTTAGAATTGGATAAAGTTGCCCCCGACGCTCTCAAAGCGCTCCTGCAGGTTTCTGCGTACATCAATAATCATTCCGGCCTGGAACCGACTCTGCTGAACCTGGTCTATCTCCGGGCTTCCCAAATCAACGGCTGCGCCTGGTGTATCGATATGCACACCAAAGATGCGCGTGCTTTGGGAGAAACCGAGCAGCGGTTGTACGAAGTCAGCGCGTGGTGGGATGCCCCGTTCTATAGCGATCGTGAACGAGCCGCACTGGCATGGACCGAGGCAGTGACACGAATCGAAGGCCGAGTGAGTGAAGAAGTGTACGAAGAGACGAAGAAACATTTCGACGACAAGGAACTTGTGAACCTGACCCTGGCCATTACTCAGATCAATGTCTGGAACCGGTTCAACGTCGCTTTTCGGAACGTTGCGGGATCCTACCAACCTAATGTTCGCGAATTGAAGAAGAAGAGCGCCTAGTCAGCTTAGATCGCCGGTCCGGAGTTGCGGGTATTAACTCGCAACGATTTTCGCGAGCATTTCAAAGGCCCTATTTTTGGGGCTGAACTATGAGATAAATCCCTTACTTTCATTTATCTCACAACCTGCTCAACGCTACTCAGCGGCGCATTTTAGTTGGTCAGAACAAGAACGGAGCTTGCTTCCAGTAAACCGCGCAGGCAGACCGCCAGCCGGGAATGCTACAGTACGGGTTCCGAACTCATTCGTGAATGGGGAAAGTCGGGAGTACCTTCAGTCGCCAACACTATGAATCGTGAGTACTACAGCAATTACAGTCGAGAGCTGCAGCGGGATATGGAAGTGCTGGTATTCGGGACCGGCGGTCTACCCGCTGTCATTTTTCCTACTTCGATGGGACGGTTTTTCGACTATGAAAATCGCGGAATGGTGGCGGTACTTGCGCCGAAGATCGAAAAGGGCGAGTTGCAGCTGTTCTGCGCCGACAGTGTAGACAGCGAGAGTTGGTACAACAAAGCTGTGCATCCGCGCGAGCGAGTGCGGCGGCACATGCAATATGAGCGCTATCTGTTGCAGGAATTAGCGCCCTGGCTGCGTTCGCGCAACCAGGTACCGCAGCTCGCCGTGGCGGGGTGCAGCTTCGGCGGGTATCATGCGGTGAATTTCGCGCTGCGGCATCCTGACCTGGTCTCCCACTGCGTGAGCATGGGCGGCGCCTTCGATATCCACCAGTTTCTGGATGGGTACTACGACGAGAATTGCTATTTTCATTGTCCTCCCGACTACATTGGCAACATGAATGATGACTGGTATTTGAGCCGCTATCGGGGGATGAGGATCGTGCTCGCCACGGGCGAAGATGACATCTGCCGGGGAGAGAACGAGCGCATGTCGCGGATTATGGGGGCTAAACAAATCCCGCATTGGTTAGATGTTTGGGGCGACCATACTGGGCATGACTGGCCGTGGTGGCAAAAGATGGAAGCGAAGTTTTTTCTCTAGCCAAAGTCGGCCACAAGCGCGAAGATAGCGCTCTGCCTGAGAAGCCGGGGAGCATTATGGCTGAGAAAAAAATTGGAATCCTGTTTGGCATGGAGAACACTTTCCCGCCCGCTCTGGTGGAGCGGATCAACGGGATGAAACGCGACGGCGTCAGCGCAGAGTTCGTAAAGGTCGGCGGCGTGAAAATGGCCGGCCGCAGCGGGTATGCGGTAATCGTCGACCGCATCTCCCATGACATTCCGTTTTATCGCGCCTTCCTCAAGAATGCCGTTCTCAGCGGAACGAATGTCATCAATAATCCATTCTGGTGGAGTGCTGACGACAAATTCTTCAATTACTCGCTGGCTACGAAGCTGGGTGTAGCCATACCGGCAACGGTTGTGTTGCCGCACAAACAGCATCCGCCGGACACAACCGAGCAGTCAATGCGCAACCTGATTTTTCCGCTCAACTGGGAAGAGATTTTCGAGTACGTCGGTTTTCCCGCCTTTCTGAAGCCGCATTCAGGCGGTGGATGGAAGCATGTTTACAAGGTGCATTCACCGGAAGAATTCTTCCACCATTACAACCAGACGGGCGACTTATGCATGACGCTGCAGCGCGGAGTCGAGTTCGAGGAGTATTTCCGCTGCTACGTGATCGGGCAGGAGAAGGTGCACATCATGCGCTACGATCCCAAAGCTCCTCATCACGAGCGCTATGTCAAAGGAAATCCGCCGGCCAGCGCGTCCTTGCACGAGCGCATGACTAAGGATGGGCTCACCTTGTGCTGCGCTCTCGGATATGACCTGAACACGGTGGAATTTGCGGTGGAAAATGGCGTTCCCTATGCGATTGATTTCATGAATCCGGCTCCGGATGCGGATGTGAATTCGGTGGGGCGCGACAATTTCGAGTGGGTGGTCAGCGCTGTCGCGGAGCTCGCTATCGAGAAAGCGCTGGCAGCGGAGAATCCGGCTCGAGAGTTGCATTGGGCCACGTTTCTGTCCGGGGCGGGGAGCCGGAAAGCCGGTCCGGCAAAAGCTAAATCAAAAAAAGCGAAAGCTTAGTTCGGTTGCTATACTGTGGCGGCCAGATTAGAGGTAATCGTTAACCAGCAGCCCTGCTGAGCAGTCTGTATGCTTCCAGCCTTCACCATCGGAATCGAAGAAGAGTATCAGACCGTAGATCCAGTCACGCGCGACCTGCGCTCCCACATCCACGCCGAGATCATTGAAAAGGGAAAGATATTGCTGCAGGAGCGGGTCAAGGCTGAAATGCACCAGTCGGTCGTGGAGGTCGGGACTTCGGTCTGCAACAGCATCAAGGATGCGAAGACGGAAGTTAAAAAGCTGCGCCGCGACATGATCGCTCTGGCTAAGGAGAACGGGCTGCGGCTGGTGGCCGGCGCCACTCATCCTTTTGCCGACTGGCGAGCGCAGGAGATCACTCCCGATGAGCGCTACAAGAATATCGTGGAAGATTTGCAACTGGTGGCGCGGGCGAACCTGATTTTCGGATTGCACGTGCATGTCGGGCTCGAAGACCGCGAGACCGCGATTCACCTGATGAATCATGCTCGCTATTTTCTTCCCCACATTCTGGCGCTTTCGACGAATTCGCCGTTTTGGCTGGGGATGGACACTGGATTGAAGTCCTACCGCTGCAAGGTCTTCGACAAATTTCCGCGCACGAATATCCCGGACTATTTTCCCAGCTGGGGCGAGTACGAAAATTTTGTCAAATTGCTGATCAAGACGAACTGCATCGATAACGCGAAGAAGATCTGGTGGGACATCCGTCCGCATCCATTCTTCAACACGCTCGAATTCCGTATTTGCGACATTCCTATGAGAGTCGAGGAAACGGTCGCGCTGGCGGCGTTGATTCAGGCGACGATCGCCAAGCTGTACAAGCTATATGCGGCTAACCAGGGCTTCCGGCTATACCGGCGGGCGCTGATCATGGAGAACAAGTGGCGAGCGGCGCGATACGGTCTGGATGGGAAGATCATCGATTTCGGCAAGCAGAAAGAGGTTCCCGTCCGAGATCTGATCCGCGAATACCTGGATTTCGTGGACGACGTGGTGGATGAACTGGGTTCGCGCGAGGAACTCAGTTACATTCATGAGATACTCGAAAAAGGCAGTGGCGCCGATCGCCAGCTGTCTGTCTATCGCCAGCATAATGATTTAAAGAAGGTGGTCGACTTCATGATCGAAGAAACCGAAATGGGGCTGGCGGAGTCGGTTCCGGCCGCTGCTGTGAGAAGATCAGGATAATGAACGTTCCTATTACCCAGGTTCACCATCAACTGAGTCGCTTCCCCTTTGACCCCGAGTTAACTCCTGGAGCGCACAATGCTGTCAACGTCTGCCTGCGCATTCAGCCCGATGAGAAAGTTACCGTCATCACCGATGAAGCCACGAAGGAGATTGCGGCCAGTATCGTGCGGGAATTGGAGAATCTGGGATCGCCGTACCATGTCTGGATTCTGGAAGAGCTTGCTCCGCGGCCCTTGACCGACTTGCCCGCGGAGATTCTCGATGATCTGGAGACCAGCCAGGTCAGCATTTTTGCGGTGCAGGCACAGGCCAATGAATTACGCTCACGCATGCAGATGACCGATGTGGTGAACCGGCGCAAGATCCGGCACGCGCACATGGTCAACATCAACCACCGCATCATGCTGGAAGGCATGCGCGCGGATTATTTGAAGGTGGATCGCATCGGAACCAAAGTGTTCGATCTGGTTCGTCGCGCCAAACGCATTCGGGCGAAGACCGCCGCCGGCACCGACCTTGTAGCTGATCTCAATCCCAATTACCGCTGGCTGAAGACGAGTGGCATCATCAGCCCGGAAAAATGGGGGAACTTGCCTGGGGGCGAAGTCTTCACTACACCGGGTGAGGTCAATGGAACCTTTGTCATCGATGGTGTCGTGGGAGACTGGTTGTGCGCCAAATTTGGAGACTTGCGGCGGACTCCGCTCACCATCCGAGTCAAGGAAAACCGGTTGAGCGGCGCCGAGTCGGCGGATCGGGAACTGCGGGATGATTTCTGGCGTTACACGCATACGGACGAGAATAGTGACCGGGTCGGAGAATTCGCGATCGGCACGAACATTGAATTAAAGGATGTCATCGGCCACATTCTGCAGGATGAGAAATATCCCGGAATTCACATTGCCTTCGGCAATCCCTACGGAGCGCATACCGGGGCCGACTGGTACTCCTCAACCCACATTGATGTAGTGGGCAGAGAATTCGACATTTGGGTCGATGACGAGCAGATCATGCGCCGGGGACAGTTTCTGCTCAGCGCTTAAGTTGGGCGCAAATCGAACCTTCACGGACGCAGCATGCCAGATACTTCCGCCGAGTCCGCCCTCTCATGATTGCCGACCTGCGCCGTCAATTCAATGCACGCTTCACCCTTGACGGATACCAGAAGCTTTTGTGCGAAGTAAAAGAGCGTTGCGGAACAGAGGTGCCATTCCGCATTGCAGAAACGCCTTGTTTCGTTCCGCGAGTTCTGCTGGAGAAGATGTGCCAATTCGGCGTCGAGCTGCTTCGCCAGTTGGTCACGCCCGAATACCTTGCTGAATCGGAACACTCGATCCCGGTGCAATATAAAGTTGCCGGTGAGGCGCCGCATCCACTTTTCGCCCAGGTAGATTTCGGGCTGGTGAGGGACGCCGTTGGAAATCTGCAACCCAAGCTGGTCGAGTTACAAGGCTTCCCTTCCCTGTACGCATACCAAGGGGCTCTGGCACAAACATATCTCGACATTTTTCAACTCGACGATAGGCTTCAATTTTTCCTAAGCGGATTGAAGTGGGAGAGTTATACGGACCTGCTGCGCCGCGTTATCGTCGGAGGACATGATCCAGAAAATGTAGTGCTGATGGAGATCGAGCCGCTCCGTCAAAAAACTCTGCCTGACTTTCTGCTGACCGAGAAGATGCTGGGCATCAAAACCGTCGATATCGCGAAAGTGGAAAAGGATGGCAAGCGGCTGTTTTATGAACGTGAGGGCAAGCGGATACCTATCCACCGCATTTACAACCGTGCCATTGTGGATGAACTGGTGCGGAAACAGGTAAAACTGAATTTTCAGTTTACAGATGACCTCGACGTGGAATGGGCAGGGCACCCGAACTGGTTTTTCCGCATGAGTAAATTTTCGCTTCCCTACCTGCGGCATGAGTGTGTCCCAGAAACTCGGTTTCTTAGTGATGTTGATCCGACAGCCAACCTTGAGGCTTATATTCTTAAACCCTTATTCGCATTTGCCGGCCTGGGAATCATGCTGCCTCCGAACTGGGCCGATTTGCGGGCTATCCCAAGGGAACGCGCGAATGACTATGTCCTGCAGGAACGCATGAATTTCGAACCGGTAATCGAGACGCCTTGCGGACTGACCAAGGCGGAGATTCGGATCATGTACATCTGGGAGAGAGAACCGCTTCCGGTGCTGACCATCATCCGCATGGGCAGAGGAGAGATGATGGGCGTCGACCATAACAAGAATATGGAGTGGGTGGGCTCGTCGGCGGGGTTATTCCTAACTGAAAACTAGAGCGTGTTTCAAAAATGTCCTTTCCAAGAGGGAGCAGGTTCCCTCAGGGGCTAAAGCCATATCGTTGTTGGCTTGGTGCGGCACAGCTAAAACAGGCTGCTGCAAAAGTCCCTGGCGGCAAAAGAAGGCCCTCAGGCGCTAAAGCGCAGACGTATATTCAACGGCTTAGGGGCACGAGTAAACTCGTGCCCTTTCCGATTTTACTTAGCTGGTTCTTTAAAGCTGTGCCCTTCCCGAAAACTTATTTTTGAAACACACTCTAGCGGGCGGCAGCAGGTCTTGTGCACTGCCTACTTGCGAACGGCATACACCGTTTGCAGTTCTACCTTCGGAGCAACTGTGCTCAGCACAGCTTTTGTAACACTCGCCTGACTTATTTTGGCGTCTTTCATTTCCACCAGCACAACTCGCATGATCGCGGAATAATCGCCTCCAGCCAAGAACAGCTGAACCAAGGCAATTTGCAAGGGGGAGAGGCTGGGATTGAAGGCGGCATTCTCGATGTAACTTCCCTTGAAGGTGCGCTGACCCTTAGCCGCGATTGCCACTCCGGAATAAGAGCCGCTATAAGGGGCATAGGCGTGACGGGCAGCCTCCAGAGCAGCATGGGTGAGTTCGTCGGCGGAATCCTGCAAAAGTGCGAGAGCGGTTTGCCTGACCGGGAGAGCTCCGTCCGCCATGCCCAGATCTTTGGGACCGAATGACATGGGCAGAAGGGAGGAGAGTTTCAAAGGAGATTTGCCTTCGACTATGATTTCAATGTCTCCATTAAGCGACATCTCATTCATAAACTGCCGGCAGTGACCGCAGGGGGCGGCGGTTACCGATATGGCTGAAACCCCGCGTTCGCCGTGCATGTAGGCGCTACTCAAGGCAGCTTGTTCTCCGTGCACGGAAAAGCCAAGGGAGTGGCCGGGAATCTCAACGTTCATGCCGAGATACAAGCTTCCGCTGAGGCCGCGAGCGACAGCACCCACGCGATAATTCGAGATCGGCGGCCGTGAATAGTTCCGCGCCGAGGAGAGGAGCGCCACCATCAAGTTGGAAACGTCCTTCCCTTCCAAGGCAGCCAGTTGCTGGACCGTAGCAAGCGGAATCTGGCCGCTGAATTCTGGCGAGCGCAGAAAAGCGGCCAGCAACAGTTGAGATTTATCACTGAGACTAGTCAGAGGCTTAGGAGCTCCTTGGTCGTCCGGTTTACCATACAGAACCTCAGAGCGGAAAGCCACGAGGCCCAAGCCTGAAATTCCCATGGTTGCTAAAGCTGTCCGGCGATCAAGTTTGCGTTTGGAAGTCATGATAGGTTCTCCATGGGTTAGCAGGTTGCCGAAAAAACTCAGACGTACATCAGAAGTCCCTCAGGCGCTAAAGCGCGGACGTATATTCAACGGCTTAGCGGCACGAGTAAATTCACGCCCTTCCCGATTTTACTTATATCGAGTAGTCAGCTGGTGGGATCGGTGACTGTCCAACCCTCTTCAGAGACGCGCGCCATGAGCCAGGATTGGAGTTCCTTTTGAAGCGCGGGATGGATTTCGAAAAAGCTCAGGCCGGCCAGACCACCGGGGCTGGTCCACGCGAGCTTTGCCTTGCATTCAATCGGGGTGGACGTTCCCGGAAGCAGGAAATTCAATTCGAAGGTCGATCCATGTTTCAAGGTGACGGAGGATTTCACCGCAACGCCGCCGGAGCTGACGTTCGCAATAACGGCGTCCATCGCGGCGCCACCCTCGTCCAGATCCTTGACCACGACGGGGGTGTTAACGGTCACACGGAAATAACGTTGCTGTTGAGCGCTCAGCTTGCTTGATTGACTGCCGTCCGCATCGAGGTTCGCGGAGCGATACTTATCGAGCTTGCGACGGAGAGTTCGGGTAGAGATTCCCAGCTGCAGAGCTGCTTTTCGCTGATTGTTCCCGCATTGTTCCAGCGCGCTAAAGATCATGCGCCGTTCCATATCTTCGAGATTGCCGTTAAAAGTCTTCGTGGATCCCGAGTCGGGAACTCCGCAAATGACGGCGGGAAGATCAAGGGCTCGAAACTCGAGCTTGCCCTTTTGCGCATTCACGGCCACTTTGAAAATCACGTTCTTCAATTCGCGGACATTCCCGGGCCAGGAGTGGTGTTCCAGCGCTTCGATCGCATCCGGTGTGAATTTCGCGCCGGGACAATGCTTCTGCAAGAAATATTCCGCTAACGCGCGGATATCCTCCACTCGGTCCCGCAAGGGAGGAACCTGCAAGTGAAATTGAGCTAAGCGGTGATACAAGTCGCTGCGAAACTTGCCGGCATTCACTTCCTGTTCCAGGTCACGGTTTGTGGCCGCGATTACGCGGACGTCGATATCCACTTTGCGGCTTCCCCCCAAACGGTAGTATGCAGCTCCGTCGAGCACGCGCAGAAGCTTGGCCTGGATCTTGGGATCGAGTTCTCCGATTTCATCAAGGAATATGGTGCCGGAATTGGCTATTTCGAAGAGACCGGGTTTGGTCGTGTCAGCGCCACTGAAGGCTCCTTTTTCATAGCCGAAGAGCTCACTCTCGACCAGATGCTCGGGTAGAGCGGCGCAGTTCACGTCGACAAAGGGTTTGGCTCGCCGAGGTGAACATTCATGCATGGCGCGGGCCACCAACTCCTTGCCACTTCCGGTTTCTCCCGCGATCAGGACTGCGGCCTCATGGGCCGCGACCCTCTCCACCATGGCCATCAGGCGCTGCATGGCCTGGCTGTGGATGACAGCCGTAGCCCCATCGATTAACTGCATGCGAGCGGCGGAATTCATTGAAAGTTCAGGCTGTCGACAAAACAAACTCGAGTCGACGAGCCGGCGCGGTTCAGTATGACGCAACGATTGGAGTGGTGGAAGTTACTTCGGTTACCGCACATCAACAGAAGTGGGACTGTCCCGCCGAGCTATGGGCAGTACAGGTTGTTGGTTATTTGGCACAATATCGCGATCCGGCCCAGTAGTGCAGAGAGGGCTAGCCACACGAGCATGACCGTGCCGGACAAGCAGAGCGATGTAAGGATCTTCCGCTTACTAGCCACCCCAAACAGCAGAAGCACTGCAACAGATTGCCAGTAGTGCCACAAGTGTGGTCGCAACCACCACATAAACAACCAGATGCAGCGTCTTACGAGAGTTTTTCATGTTTTTACCTCGAGTTTCATGTTTTCTTCGGCAGAGACGCTCGCCACCAATCGGTCGAAACGGTTCGCAGCCGTCGAATCAAGTAGATCGGTCCGGATCCGTGCGCCAGCAGTGGAGAACCGCTGACTCCCCATGCAGACGGGCTGCCAATTCGTCCGGCCCACTAGATCGTTGATAGATAAGGGCACTGCGACTTGCTTCCTGAACGAGAGGCAACAAAATGTCCCAAGTAACCACGATGTGAGAACTACTCAGTGCGCTTTAACAGTTTGCCCATCAGGCAATTGTCACCCTGTTACCAACTTAGGACAGATAGTCCCCAGTTCAGGCGGACAGTTAGGCACCTTCGTTTGGTTACCAAAGTTCCGTTTCCTAGCCGGTAACAATTGGATTTCAGGGCATAACTTGGTATCAGTTAGAAGCACAAATCTGGAAAGTTTGGATCCAGCATTGTCGAATCGACCACAGACGTGGCGCGAGATGACACACTCCGCCCAAGCCTTCATTGCCGTGGTGACGGCTGCGGGATTGTGTGTCCTCGGATGGGGCGTGCTGCATTGGTCGAGCCAAGACCCGCTCAAATTTCTGTGTTACACGGCAGTAGCGCTGCTCGCTTCGCGACTGAAAGTGCACCTGCCCGGCATCACCGGCACGATGTCGGTGAACTTCCTTTTCATTCTGCTGGGCGTAGTCGAATTGGGCTTGCCCGAAACCCTAGCCTTGGGATGCGGCGCGATCCTGATGCAGTGCTTTTACCGGGACAGACCGCAGATCGTGCAAGTGGTTTTCAATGTGTGCGGTTCGGCGTGGGCGATCGCGGCTACGTACCAGGTATATTACATTTCCACGTTTCACGGGCAGGTCCGCAATCCATCCATACAGCTGATCGCCGCGGCAACGACTTACTTCCTTGCTAACACGATTCCGGTGGCGGCAGTCATCTCGTTGACGGAACAGAAATCGCTGATCAAAATTTATTCGGAATGCTACTTCTGGTCTTTTCCTTACTACCTGCTGGGCGCCGGCGTGGCGGCGTTAATTCGCTATCTCGGCCAAACATTCGATTGGCGTACTTCCCTTTTAATATTGCCGGCGGTTTACGTGATTCACCGTTCTTATAATCTTTATCTGGGCAAACTGGAAAACGAAAAGCGTCACGTGGAGGAGATGGCAAACCTGCACCTCCGCACGATCGAGGCGCTGGCGCTGGCCATTGAAGCCAAAGATCAGACCACTCACGATCACCTGCAACGAGTGCGGGTCTACGCCATCGAAGTGGCAAAAGAGCTGAAACTCAACCGCGACGAGATTGAAGCTTTGCAAGCGGCGGCCCTTCTGCACGACATTGGCAAGTTGGCGGTTCCGGAGCACATCATCTCCAAACCAGGCCGATTGACTGCGGAAGAATTCGAGAAGATGAAGATTCACCCCGTAGTGGGAGCGGAGATTCTGGAGCGAGTGCGCTTCCCTTATCCGGTAGTCCCTATCGTACGGGCCCATCACGAAAAATGGGACGGAAGCGGGTACCCGATTGGTCTGAAGGGAGAAGAGATTCCGATTGGGGCGCGCATCCTGTCGGCGGTCGACTTCCTCGACGCTCTCGCCTCCGATCGCCAGTATCGTCGTGCCATGCCCTTGCCGGAAGTGATGAAGCGGCTGGAGCAGGAGTCAGGAAAAGCATTCGACCCGACCATCGTAAGCATTCTGGAACGCCGTTACGCTGACATGGAAAGGCTGGTGCAGGGCCGTCAGCAGCATCATGTCGCCTGGTCAAAACTGTCGACCGACATGAAAGTCGAGCGCGGCCTGGCGCCTGCCACTGGATTCGCCCGCAATGCGCCCTCCAGCAACGAGGCTACGTTCCTGTCTTCAATTGCAGCCGCGCGGCAGGAGGCACAAGCTCTATTTGAGCTGAGCCAGGACCTCGGCGCTTCGCTGAGCCTGGGTGAAACTTTGTCCGTGTTCTCGGTCAAGTTGAAGCGACTGGTTCCTTATGATTCGATCGCCATCTACATTCGCCGGGAAGACGAACTGGTCCCGGAGCATGTGAATGGCGACAACTTCCGGCTGTTTGCGTCTCTACGGATACCCATTGGGGAAGGGCTTTCCGGGTGGGTAGCGCAGAACCGCAAGCCCATCATCAATGGCAATCCGCTGGTCGAGCCCGGATATAACACCACCGACAAATACACGGCGATGCGATCGGCTCTGTCGGTCCCGCTCGAGGGCCTCGATGGCATCGTGGGCGTGCTCACGCTTTATAAATCCGAAAAGGACGCGTTTACCGCAGACCACCTGCGCATTCTGCTGGCCGTAAGCTCGAAGATGGCGTTGGCCATCGAGAACGCGCTCAAGTACCAGCAAGCCGAAAGTTCGTCGACCACGGATTACCTGACTGGACTGCCCAACGCGCGCTCACTCTTCCTGCAACTCGATCGCGAACTGTCGCGATGCAAGCGCACCAAATCCAGGCTGACTGTCATGGTCTGTGACATGGACGGGTTCAAGCAAGTTAATGACCGATTTGGCCACCTGGAAGGCAATCGTGTGCTCAAATTGTTCGCACAAAGCTTGAAAGAGAGCTGCCGCGATTACGACTATGTAGCCCGCATGGGAGGCGATGAATTTGTGCTGATCGCCCCAGGACTAAGCCCAGACGCGGCGCGAGCGAAAATGCTCTTGCTACGGGAGATGGCGACCAAGGCGGGCTTCGAAGTGTGCCGTGAGGAGATTCTCTCGCTCAGCGTGGGGCAAGCGGTCTATCCGGACAACGGACTGGATGCCGAACAACTCCTGGCAGAAGCTGACCGGCGCATGTATCACGAGAAGCAGCAGCAGCCGGGACGCAAGAACCGGCGCGGACATCCGCGGATGGTGTGCCGGCTGACCGTCACTCTGCAGCCTCTTGACAGCAGTGTTCCGATACTGGGAAATCTCTCCAACATCAGCCTGACCGGCTGTTATATCGAGACTGCAGCCATCCTGGCTTCTGAAACGAAGGTCCGAGTCTTCTTCTCGATCGATGACAGCACGCTGCAAAGCGAGGGCGTGGTTGTACGCAGCATTCCTGGAGCCGGTGTCGGCATTCATTTTCTCGAATCCGAGGACCGAACCCGGGCGCACCGCATCGTCGAGCATGTCCAAAGCGCGACCAAATTCTACGATCGCCAGGTGGGATACATCGGCCGCATGGCGTCGGTTCCGGAATAGGAGCTTTCTTGCACCGCCTGGCCCAACACGTCGCCACCATTGTGATTACTGTTTTGCTGGGCGGATTTCTGGGAGCTACCCTGGTGCGCTTCACGCCCGGATTCGGCGTAGATGAGGCGGAACTCGATGCGCGTCGGAGTGCAGCCAGCATCGAATCGATCAGACAAGCGAATCGGGTTGATGAGAATGTCTTCGCATTCTATGTGCACTACCTGGCCCGCATGGCGCGCGGAGACCTTGGTACCTCGCGCACTCTCGACCGTCCGGTTGCTCAACTCGTAGGGGAGAGATTTCCGGAAACCTTGAAAACAGTAGGGCTGGGGCTGCTGCTGGGTTGGACGCTCGGTTTTGCCCTTGCAGTTCCCGTGGCGATGTTGCGGTCGTGGATGATCGATGTCACCGCCAGCACCGCCGCAGGATTGCTGTTGTGCATTCCGGCTGCAGTTCTAGCGCTGCTGTTTGTCCTGGTGCGCGCACCCGGCCGTATGGTCGTGGCGTTGATCATCTTTCCCAAAGTGTTCCGTTATGCCCGCAACTTGCTGGTGCGGAGCGCCGATCTCCCGCATGTGCTGACGGCGCGCGCCAAGGGGTTGGGAAATTTTCGGGTTTTCCTGTGGCATATTTTGCCGAATGCGGGGCCGCAATTGCTCGCATTGGCAGGCATTTCGGTGAGCCTGGCTTTTGCGGCGACAATCCCTGTGGAAGTTCTCTGCGATATCCCGGGCATTGGGCAACTGGCGTGGAAGGCAGCCTTGGGCAGGGATCTGTATCTGCTGATCAATCTGACCATGATCGTTACGGTGGTGACATTGATAGCGAATTCCGTCGCTGACCTCGCCCGGCCTCAACGGAGCGCAGCATGAAGCGGGCACGCACAGGGGCGATTGGATTCCTGTTGCTGGTTTGCCTGGCGTCGGGAATTGCGGGCTTGTTGGCGCCGTCGGGCTACGCACACCAGTTTCGAGATATTCCCGATGCAGCGCCTTCGCGACAGCACTGGTTGGGAACCGATGACCTTGGGCGCGACCGTTTCTCGAGACTTCTCTACGGCACTCGTGTTTCGCTGCTCGTTGCTCCGGCGGCGGCGCTCTGCTCGAGCCTACTGGCAGCACTGATCGGAGGGATCGCAGGTTTTGCGGGCGGATGGCTGCAACGTCTGGTCATGGCCGCTACGGACCTTTTTCTCTCCCTGCCGTGGCTATTCCTGCTAATTACAGTTAGAGCGCTCATGCCGCTAAATGTGGCGCCCCTTACGTCCGTAGTAATTACATTCGGATTGCTGGGACTACTGGGATGGGCGGCGGCCGCGCGGGTCATCTGTGCGGACGCTCGCTCATTGCGCAACGCGGATTTCATCTTGCTGGCGCGGGCTTCCGGAGTTAGTGGCTGGCGGCTCCTGCATCGTCATCTGCTGCCGAATCTGATGCCAGTGGTCTACGCGCAGTTCTGGCTTTCCATTCCGGTGTTTATTTTGACTGAGGCTAATCTTGGAATTCTGGGATTAGGCGTTTCTGAGCCCCTCCCCTCGTGGGGCAGTCTGCTCCGGGAATTAGAGAGCTATTCCTCGATCACGGCGAATCCGTGGCAATTTGCGCCGCTTCTGCTGTTCATTGCAGTCGTCAGTTGTTTTCACCTCATCGTAGTGGACCGGGAGATACCCGCATGAAAAGAAAATTTTTCAGTTCGCTGCTGTTCGTGTTGTTGTGGCTGTGCTCGGCGGCGGCGCAGTCGCCGACGCAGCTGCGCTTTTGCCTGCATTCGGAGCCGAAGACCTTTAACCCGCTGCTGGTTGAAGAGGATTCTTCCGACACCGTGCGTTATCTCAGCGGCGGCGTACTGGTCCGCTTGAATCGCGAGACGCAAACACTGGAGCCTGGTCTGGCGACTGCATGGAAAACCAGCAAGGACGGCAGGAGCATCACCTTCACCCTGCGCCGGGGAATTAAGTTTTCCGACGGAACTCCGTTTTCCGCCGAGGACGTGGCCTATACCGTCCAGCAGATGATGGATCCGAACCTCCACTCGGCGGTGGGCGATACTTTCCGATCGGGAGAAGGCAAAACGGAAACCAAGATCCTGTCCCCGAACAAAATTGCGATTACGTTTCCCGCGCCGGTGGCCGGACTGGATCGACTTTTCGACCAGGTGTCCATGATGTCTTCCAAGTCGCCCAAGAGAGAGATGGCGGTGCTGGGTCCTTATTACGTGGCAGAGAACAAGGCGGGAGCCTACCTCATCCTGCAGCGCAATCCGAATTACTGGAAACATGATGCTGCGGGACGGCAGCTGCCTTACATCGACTCGGTTCGTTTGGACATCCAGCAGAACCGGGATTTGGAATTGCTGCGGCTGGAACGTGGCGAGATTGATCTGGTCAACTCCATCGACGCCGAATATTACGAAAAATTGAAGAGCGAAAAGCCAGTGCTGGCGCATGATGCCGGGCCGTCGCTTGATTCAGAGCACATCTGGTTCAACCAGGTCCCGAGTGCTCCAGTTTCGGATTACAAGAAGGCATGGTTTCAATCGACCAATTTCCGGCGGGCGATTTCCGAATCGATCAACCGCGAAGATCTGGCACGAATCGCATTTCGTGGACATGCACGCGCAGCGGTGGGGATTGTTTCCCCGGCCAATCAGTTCTGGTTCAACAGCAAACTTCAATCCCATCCCTTTGATCAGAAGTCGGCGATGCAGCGACTGCAAAAGGACGGCTTTCGGCTACAGGATGGAGTGCTGCACGACAGCACCGGACACGAGGTTGAGTTCTCGATCATCACCAATGCGGGAAACAAATATCGCGAGCGCATGGCCACGATGATTCAGCAGGATCTGGCGGGAGTGGGCATTAAGGTGAATGTGGTAACCCTCGACTTCCCTTCTCTGATCGAGCGCATCACCCGCACCTTCAACTATGAGGCCTGCCTGTTGGGGCTGGTCAACACGGAACTGGATCCGGCGTCGGTCATGAACGTGTGGGTGAGTTCGGCTGAAAATCATCAATGGAACCCGAGTGAGAAGATTCCCGCGACAGCGTGGGAAGCAGAGATTGACAAGCTCATGCGCGCCCAGGCTTCGACGTTGGATGATCACAAGCGCAAACAGTATTTCGACCGCGTGCAGGAGGTCGCATGGGAGCAGGAGCCCTTCATTTATCTGGTGACTAAGAATGCCCTGTCGGCGGTATCCCCATCCGTCGCCAACGCCCACCCGGTCGTGCTGCGCCCCCAGGTTTTCTGGAACGTGGACGAATTGAAGCTGACCTCGGAAGTGGCAGCGAAAAGATAACTCTGCCGGAAACCGAGCCGAAGGATGGAAAACCCTTTACTGCGAATTAGGATCAGCGCCAACTACCCGAACCGGGCGAGCGTACTACACGATCTCTCGCTCAGCATCGGTCGTGGTGAAATTCTGGGGCTGGTTGGTGAGAGCGGATGCGGAAAGAGTACACTCTCGCTCGCCATTCTAGGGCTGCTCGGCTTGAAAGGGGGCCGCGTCCACGGAACGATTGAGTTGAATGGCCGGAATCTAACCCTTCTCCGCGAGCGGGAGATGCGCAAGTTGCGTGGCAAGGAACTGGCGCTGGTTCTGCAAAGCCCGATGTCGGCGTTGAATCCAGCGCTAAGAATCGGCACGCAATTGGCCGAAGCCTGGAACGTTCACGCCGCGGGTAGTGCCGAGGAATGCACAACGGCCATAACCGAAGCGCTGGGTAATGTCAGCCTGCCGCCAGAGAGAACATTTTTGAGACGGTATCCTTCTCAGATCAGCGTGGGCCAGGCGCAACGCGTATTGATAGCAATGGCCATTTTGCATCATCCTCCGCTGTTGATTGCGGATGAGCCGACCAGCGCACTGGACCTGATTACCCAGTCCGAAATACTGGAGCTTTTCTCCGATCTGAGCCGCAAGCTGGGCATGAGCGTACTTTATATCTCTCACGATTTGCTGTCGGTGGCCAAGATCAGCCACCGGGTCGCCGTTATGGAGAAGGGCGCGATCGTGGAATGCCAACCTACGGCCGAAATCTTCCACAAGGCCTCCCATCCTTATACTCGCCAGCTGATAGCGGCATTACCGATCATTCCCCGGACCTTTGCAGCCGCTGCACGGTGAAGACCCCGGGTCCCCAAGCAGGCCGCAATCCTCGGCATAATGAGACTAAATCATGCAATATGAAATACTTAGCTATCAAAATGCCGATCAGGAAAAGCGGACAATTTGTCTCGCTTGGCCGTTTCTATCTAACCCATTACATTCATAGGACTTAGCCGCAATCGACGCAAAACACCACGGACACGTTGTCCTTTCGGTCGCTGCCCAAGTTCCACATTAAGTGGTTTGTATTAAATATGTTACAAGCAAATACCGGTCTGGCATCCCCCCTGCACTGTATCAGTACGAATCGCGGTATTTGCTGCAAGACTATGAGCCAAACCAGCCAAATCGTTCAGAGCCGCCATACGGCCCGCGTCGTACGGGCGATGGCTATGGCCGCGGTTCTGTTAACCGCGACCCTGGGCTTTGGCAAGAAGGGTGGAGTACCCGCGAACCCGCGGTTCTCGCCAGAAGTGGCTGAGCTTCAGAATTCATTCCACGGCGCCACTTCCAACCAGACTGTTCGAGTGATCGTGCAGTTTACAAAGCAGCCGACCAAAGATCACGACAAGAAAATGGCACAAATGGGCGGCCGGTCGCTCGGCAGGCTGAGCTTGCTCAAAGCCGGCGTATATACGATTCCGGTCAGCGCCTTGACAGTTCTGGCAAATGATTCTGACGTCGTGCACGTCGCGATTGACCACCCGGTGAAGCTGACCAGTTCCGACTATTTTGAGCAGACGGTCGGCGCCACTGTCGCCCGGAGCTATGGCTGGGACGGAACCGGTGTAGGCGTGGCCGTAGTTGATAGCGGTATCAGCGACCATCCTGATCTACACGATCCGGCGACTGGCACCTCGCGCGTGGTCTATAGCGAAAGCTTTGTGCCCGGTCTCGATGCCAGCGATGGCTACGGACATGGCACACACGTTGCCGGCATCATCGGTGGCAACGGCACCGCATCGAGCGGCTATATCAGCGGCGTCGCGCCGCGTGTGAATTTAATAGATTTTCGCGTCCTGGATAGCACAGGTGCGGGATCGGATTCTTACGTAATTGCGGCCATCCAGCGAGCGATCGCCTTAAAAAATACCTACAACATCCGAGTCATCAATCTCTCGCTGGGCCGCCCGGTAACGGAAAGTTTCACGCTCGACCCGCTGTGTCAGGCAGTCGAAGCTGCCTGGCAGGCCGGCATTGTCGTAGTAGCGGCTGCCGGCAATATGGGCCGCGACAACGATTTCGGAACCAACGGCTACGGACTGATTGGTGTTCCGGGCGTGGATCCTTACGTCGTTACTGTCGGCGCGATGAATACTGTGGGGACGGCCGACCCGTCGGATGATGTGCTCGCGAGTTACTCATCGAAGGGACCTTCGATGGTCGACCATATCGTGAAACCGGACCTGGTCGCTCCCGGAAACAGGATTGAATCGTTGATGGCGCCGGGTAACACCCTGGCCGGTGAAATGCCGAGCAGCCTGGTTAACCCCCTGGAGTACGGCGACACCAGCGGCAACGTTCGATATATGAGTCTATGCGGAACCAGCATGGCGACGCCTGTGGTTGCCGGTGCTGCCGCCCTGATGATTCAACAGGATCCAACCCTGACGCCGGATGCGGTGAAAGCTCGCTTGATGAAGACAGCGACGAAAGCTTTCCCGACCCAATCTGTCATTACTGATCCGGTGAGCGGGCAGCAGTTCACAGAAAATTACGATATCTTCGCCGTAGGCGCCGGTTACGTGAATGTGGCGGCCGCTCTGACGAGCAGCGATCCAGTGCAGGGAGCGGCCCTGTCGCCGGTGGCAATCATGAACGCGGACGGCTCGGTAACAATCCAGAGCGATCTGAGCACAGTTTTTGGCAGCTCGTTCCCCACAGGCAGCTCGGTGGTATGGAGCAACTCTGCGGTTTGGACGAATGCGGCCGTGTGGGGCACAACCGTCTTGTCCGGCAATTCCGTTATCTGGGGTAATTCGGTGATCTGGGGTAACAGCACGCTGGCTGGCAATAGCGTGATCTGGGGCAACTCCGTGATCTGGGGGAACTCAGTAATCTGGGGCAACTCGGTGATCTGGGGGAACTCAGTCCTGTTCGGCGACTAACGGGAAATCCAGTAATTGAAGCACAGGGAATAATCAGTTATGAGCACCATGGCCAACACGCAAAAAAAGACGGGAACGGCAAGCAACGTATTTATCGCTACCGTCGCCTTGAGCGCGTCGGGCATGGTCGTTGACGGCTTCTTCCGGGCCCATACTTGGCATCTTTGGGAATTCCTCGGCCTGCTCCTGGCCAGCACCTTGACCGCTCGTCTGAAGGTCAAATTACCCGGCCTGAACAGCAATATGTCGGTGAGCCTGCCCTTCCTCTTCATTGCCATGGCTCGGCTGAGCTTGCCGGAGATGCTGTTCACAGCAGCGTTTTCGGTTTTCACGCAGAGCGTTCCGAAGTCCCCGCACAAGTTTAATCCGGTGCACGCCCTGTTCAATGTTGCGACTGGCGTGCTGGCGACTGGGTTGAGCTGGGAAGGGTTTCAGCGCGCCTCAGCGGTTCACGCCAACACCACCGTTTGCTTGCTCTTCGGTTGCGTAACGTATCTCTTGGCGAGCACGCTGCCGGTGGCCGGAATTATTTCACTGACCGATAATCACAAGGCATTTCAGACCTGGTCAGAGATCATGCACCTGTCATTCCCGTACTACGTGGCCAGCACCGGCTTGGCGTCGATCGCCCTTTCCGTGCAGGGGAACACGACCTGGTCACTGCTGGTGGGAATGTCCCTAGTGGCGTTCGTCATGTACAACTCGTATCGCCGCTACTTCGGCGTGGCGAATACCGGCACATCGAAACCCGAAGCTAATCAAAGCAAAGCTGCCGCCGCCGGCGCGTAAGAACCCTTTCCCATCAGACACTTCCAGAAAAGCTAACCCACCGCAACTCTGCCCTATGCAACAGTCCAGCCCGGCAGCGGTGTTCAACGATTCTGGCTCTGGCCCAAACAGGGCCGGGGGTGGGGTCGGCCTTGATTCTCCTATTTCTTTGCCTTGACGGCGATCGCTGAGATTTCGACACGGGCGTTGTTGACTAAACCAGCCACTTGTACGGTTGCGCGCGCCGGCTTCGGGTCCGGCATTACGCTTTTGTACACCTTGTTCATCTCGGGAAACTCTTTGATGTCGGCCAGGTACACTGTTACGGAAACAATGTCTTCGAGCTCGAAACCGGCTTGCTTGATGACTTTTTGAATGTTTTCTAGAGCTGCCTGAGTTTCCGGACCGATTCCGCCCGGCTTCAATTTGTTGCTCTCGTCGGTGCCTTCTGTGCCGGCGATGTATAGAGTGCCTCCCACAACTATGCCATCGCTGAAAGGCAGACCCTTCGGTTCACCTACCGTGATAGCACGTTTCTGTTGCGCCCACGAAGGAGTTGCCATGCAAATGGCTACCAGCATCGCGACGCTCACAAGGATTTCTTTTCGGCTTGGCATCGATTTTTCTCTCCATGCAGGGGCTCGCTTCAGATCGCGGCCACTTCGGCGCGCCTAAGGCGCGCGCACATATATACAACCAGGAAGGCTGGATGCACAAATCACTCCGGCGGATAGTCGTGCGGGGTCGCGTTGAACTCGTCAACGGCTGCCCATGCTCCTGCGACTAGCCTTGGCACGCAATTTTCATCCTGTAAATGTCACTTTCATTTTTGTGCAGAACGGTTTACAACATCGGTGCCATGGCTGAGGGAACTCTGATTAAGCAGACCAACACAAACGCAAGGTCCCTCGACTCCGCAGAATTGCCTGAGAAGCGGCAATTCTGCTGCGCTCGGGATGACAGAAATGAACTTAATCAGAGTTTCCTCAAGGTACCGAAACGCAGCTACAACATTACCGCGCTGCAACGCGGCTGTGCAGCGCTGGGCCTTCTCCCGCCTAACGGAGTGAGTTGGCGGTCTAGAAAATATTGAAAACCGATTCATGAGAAGCGAACGCGGATGGGACAATTAAAAGTCAAGTCGAAAGAAGGTTGCCGCTGGGACATGGTGGCCCTGGGCGAGGTAATGTTGCGACTCGATCCTGGGAACGACCGGGTCGCCACCACCCGGCAATTTCGCGTGTGTGAAGGAGGGGGCGAGTACAACGTGGCGCGCGGGCTGCGCCGTTGTTTCAGGATGGATACCGCCATTGTCACCGCACTTGCCGATAATCCAGTCGGCCGATTGGTCGAAGATCTGATGTTGCAGGGGGGAGTCAACCTGGGGCATGTGCGCTGGGTTGCATACGACGGAATTGGCCGAACCGTTCGCAATGGCCTGAATTTTACGGAACGCGGTTTTGGCGTGCGCGGGGCGATCGGGTGCTCCGATCGGGGCCACACCGCGATTTCACAACTTAAGCCCGGTGATATCGACTGGGATATGATTTTTCAGCAGGAAGGCTCCCGCTGGTTTCACACTGGTGGAATTTTCGCTGCCCTCTCCGAAACCACCCCGCTGGTCGCCAAAGAGGCGATGGAGGCGGCCAAACGCTCGGGCACGATTGTTTCCTATGACCTGAATTACCGTCCATCGCTGTGGAAATCGATCGGCGGAAAGGCGCGTGCGCAGGAAGTGAACCGCATGCTCGCTCCCCTGGTCGATGTGATGCTCGGGAATGAGGAAGACTTTACTGCGGCTTTGGGATTCAGTGTGGCGGGAGTGGATGAGAGCCATTCCGAGCTCGATCCGGCAAATTTCAAGGCGATGATCCGGGAAGTGGTGAGCGCGTTTCCAAATGTCGCGGTGGTAGCCACCACCTTGCGGCGAGCTAAGACCGCTACTTTGAATGACTGGGGCGCCATCTGTTCCTATGGCGATCAATTCTACGAAGCCCGAGTTCGAGAGAATCTGGAAATTTACGACCGGGTGGGCGGCGGGGATTCTTTTGCTTCCGGGCTTATTTATGGATTCCTCATGGAACGCGAACCGCAGTGGGCGGTGGAGTGCGGCGCGGCGCACGGGGCTCTCGCCATGACCACGCCGGGAGATACGAGCATGGCCACACTGGAGGAAGTACTCCAGGCCATGAAGGCACAAACGGCAAGAATCGCGCGCTAGCCGGTACGAACGGGGATAGGGATGACTATCGATGAAGTGATTCGCAGGATCGGAGAAGTTGGAATTATTCCGGTGGTGCGGGCGGCCAATGTTGACCAGGCGCGACGAGCGGTAGAGGCGATCTGCGAAGGCGGAATACCCATCCTGGAAATCACAATGACTGTGCCGAATGCGCCGGAAGTCATCCGGCAGGTGGTTCAGGAGTATGGCGACCGCGTGCTGACGGGTGCAGGTACAGTCCTGCGTGCTGCTGATGCCAAGCGCTGCCTGGACGCGGGCGCCGAGTTCCTGGTCAGCCCAGGCCTGACAATATCGGTAATGACCACCGCAGCAGCAACCGGAAAGCTCGCGATTCCGGGCGTGATGACGCCCACCGAACTCATGGTCGCTTTTGAGAATGAGGCCAAGCTGGTCAAGGTGTTTCCCTGCGGAAACCTGGGCGGGCCCAAGTATTTGAAATCCCTGAAAGCGCCATTTCCGGACGCTGCCCTGATTCCCACCGGTGGAGTGAACGCGTCGAACGCGGCCGATTACTTCAAGGCGGGCGCGTTTGCTTTAGGAATTGGAGCTGATCTCGTGGATGCTGCCGCGCTGCGGGAGGGAAATTCGGCCAAGATTTCTAAGACGGCACGCGAGCTGGTGGAGGCGGTGAAGATGGCAAGGCAAGGCGGCGCGAGTGAACCCGCAACGGCTTAGTCATAGATAAGCCCGCCTGGCGGGAAGCGACCTGTGTTCCCACTGACTCTAGATGCAATCCCCGGATTTCCGTTCTCCTGAACCGAGAGCAGGCAAGTGAACCCTTCTAGCTCAACGAACTTCCAAGACGCGCACGCGGCCCGTATTCCATTTAGAATGGTTGTTCTTTTGACATGATTGCGATAACGGCAGGCGTCCTCTACACCCCGCTTGAGCGCGTCGATCAGCCCATCGTGCTTGTTGAGGATGGCGTGGTCGGCGAGATTCACTCGCGCGCTGCTTCCGAGACTCCCCGCAATGCCCGCGTAATCGATTTCGGGGATGCCATCCTGGCGCCTGGGTTTATCGATCTGCACATCCATGGAGCCGGCGGCCAGGACGTAATGAGTCCCGCGAGCGATGGTTTATCGGCGATGGAAACGGTGCTGGCGCGGCATGGAGTGTGCAGTTACTTTCCCACGACCGTGACGGCGCCGCTGGAGTTGATCCTTTCGTGCCTGGAACGCCTTGCCAATGTAATTGACCGCGCAGCCAACCGCACCGGGCAGCTGGCACGTCCGCTCGGCATCCATCTCGAAGGCCCCTTTCTTAGTCACGTGCGGCGCGGCGTGCACCCTACAGAATATCTTCAGCGCCCTACGGTAGCTCTTTTCGAGCGCTTGTGGCAGGCGGCTCGAGGCCACATCAAGCTCATGACGATTGCCCCGGAAGTCGACGGAGCGATCGAGGTCATCGGCGAAGCTGCGCGGCGAGGCGTCGTGATTTCCCTTGGCCATTCGGACGCGAGCCTGGAACAGACGCGTGCCGCGGTTGACGCCGGCGCGCGACACGCGACGCACACGTTCAACGCCATGAGACCGCTGAGTCATCACGAGCCGGGAATCCTCGGCCTGATCCTGTCAGATCCAACGGTTAGCGCCGACATCATTTTGGACGGCATTCACGTACATCCCGCAGTCATCAAGTTGTTCATGCGCATGAAGGGTCCCGACCAGGCAATTCTGATTTCCGATGGACTCTCTGCAACCGGGATGCCGGAAGGTCACTACCGCCTGGGGTCAATGGATATCGAGGTGCGCGGAGGCAAGTGCCTGGCCGGGCAGACTCTCGCCGGCAGTGTGCTCACCCTCGATCAGGGCGTGCGCAATGCAATGAAATTTGCAGACCTGAACGGCCAGGATGCCCTTCGCACTGCCACTCTCAATCCCGCTAAAGTGGCCGGCATCTCTGCGAAAGCGGGAGCTTTGGGACCGGGACTTCCCGCTGATATCGTTGTTTTAAACCGGCAATACGAGGTCACCCGAACCATCGTGCATGGTTGTGGCCTTTAGATTCTCAAAGCAGGAGGGCTGATGACTGGCGAGCGTCAATTCCGCCACCACATGATCAAGGAGATCTTCGAGCAGCCAGGCGGGCTGCGGGACACTATTGCACCGCGCGTGTCTCTCGAAGAGAGCGCCATTCGGCTCGACGAGTGCCAACTCAGCGCCGAAGAAGCGCGCCGCCTGCACCGCATCAATATCATTGCTTCGGGAACCAGTCGCCACGCCGGAATGGCCGGGCAGTTCATGATCCAGGATCTGACCTGCGTTCCGGTGGATGTGGACTATGCCAGCGAGTTTGAGTATCGCAATCCTCTGATCGGCCCCTATGAACTTGCCATTCTCATAACCCAGTCCGGAGAAACTGCTGACACCACCGGCGCTTTGCGGGAAGCCAAGAAAAAGGGATCGCGGACGATCGCCATTTCCAACGTTGTGGGATCCACCATTGCGCGCGAGGCAGACGGAGTCCTGTACACTCACGCCGGAAAAGAAAACAGCATCGCATCCACCAAGGCGTTCACCGCCCAGATGGCTGTCCTCTATTTATTTGCGTTATATCTTGCGCAAAGCAGAGGCACACTGAAAAAAGAACTGTTGCGCGAGCATATCCAGCAACTACTGGAACTTCCCGACAAGGTGGAGCGCGTTCTGGAAACGGACAGACAATGTGAAGAACTGGCCGGGCTCTACCATCAGGTGGAAGATTTCCTGTTTCTCGGCCGGGCCGTGCACTATCCGATTGCCATGGACGGCGCTCTGAAACTGAAGGAAGTTTCTTATGTGCACGCGGAGGGCTACCCCACGGGCGAAACCAAGCATGGGCCCAATGCATTAATCGACGAAAAACTGCCGGTGGTCATCATTGCGACGTGCGATCGCGATGATGCCGGTTCGGCCCTTCGCTATGACAAGTCGATCAGCAATATAAAAGGATTCAAGAATCAGGGTGGGCGGGTCATCGCCCTGGCTACCGAGGGCGACCAGCAAGTACGGAGTCTTGCCGATCATACTATTTTCATTCCCGCGGCCGAGGAACTGATCAGCCCCATGCTGGAGATCGTGCCCCTGCAGCTATTCGCCTATTACATGGCTGTACATCGGGGACTGGACGTAGACCGTCCGCGCAATCTAACCAAGTCGGTGACTGTGGAATAGCTCTTTTGGCAGAAACAATGACAAGTGAGACTAGTTAGGCTTGCGTACTTTGCCGTCGCTCAAATACTGGAGCATGGCGGCATCGGCAGCGGACTTGATTTTGTCCAGAACGGTGGATTCATTCGCGGGCGCGCCGTCGATAGACGGATTCTGCCGCACCGCCTTTCGCAGCTTATCCGCGAGTTCCGAGTCGTTGCCGATAATTTCCATATAAAACCACAAGAAGTGGCGCATTTGATCGAGGGCGGAGCGCAGCGCCTCGATCGATTCCATTTCGTTAAATCCGCTGAGCGACTCCATCAACTCGGGATCGGCAGAGGCTTGCATGGCCGCGCAATTGAGCTCGCGTTGAATGGCTCGCAGGTCTTCGGTAACGCGCAGGATTCTGAGGTCGATGTCGTCCATGTAGTCGTCAGCAGTCATCGTGCTGCACCGAACGTTGTGGCAAGGTCAACATCTCACCTAAGCCAGTCGGCGAGTAGATGTCCGCTGTGCATGCGCTTTGGTAATTCTGAGTTACCTTGGTGCGAAAGACACGATTGATGCGGGTTTTCACGCGCCTGTGGCTCGCGAAATATGCGGGCGAAGCCGTAGACATTCAGTGGGCGCGGAAGACGCGGGACTGTAGTGGCAACCTGCTTTTTACAGGGCGCAGTCACTTTTGCCGAGGTTACCCCTCTCACTCTCTTACCGTTTTGCAGGCGGAAGTAACGGCAGTGACCAATAGACAGCAACCAGCGTGCACAGACAGGCATCCCCATGAGGAGTCGCACGCTGTCAGAGCATTATGATACAAACTCGCCAGTGCCTCCTAGCCCTCAACCCACTCTCGTTCGCGCCATGGGCCGCTGGACCATGGTGGCGCTGGTCATCAATTCAATTATTGGCAGCGGCATTTTCGGCTTGCCTTCCCAGTTGGCGGCCAGCCTTGGACCGCGTAGCCCGTGGGCGGTCCTGATATCGGGCGTGCTGGTGGGCATCATCATGGCCTGCTTCGGCGAGGTCGCATCGCACTTTCAACAGGCTGGCGGCCCCTACTTGTATGCCCGTGTGGCCTTCGGAAGGCTCGTCGGGATTGAAGTGGGCTGGCTACTGTGGCTATCGCAGCTCAGCGCTCCCGCGGCCAATGCCAATCTATTCGTCATTTACCTGGGAGAATTCTGGCCAGCCGCGAATACTTTCTGGCCGCGACTTTTGATTTTGACGGTGCTGGTCGGGATTCTCGCTTTCGTAAATTACCGCGGGGTTCGAGCCGGCGCGGATGTCAGCAATTTTTTCACCATCGCAAAACTCGCGCCTCTTGGCTTTGTGATTGTGGCTGGCCTGATTTATATGGCGGGTGGCCACCGCGCACCTCCGATGACTACCGTTGTTCCACCCGCTGCCTGGCTGAAGGGAATCCTGGTGATGATCTTCGCCTACGGAGGATTCGAAAGCGCGCTAACGCCCATGAGCGAGGCGCGAGATCCCCGGCGCGACGCGGCTTTCAGCCTGTTTGCTGCCCTGCTCTGTTGCACATTCATCTATACCGTTATCCAATGGGTCACGGTGAGCGTTCTGCCTAGCGCCGGTGCCAGTCAAAGGCCGCTGGCTGAGATCAGCAGACTCGCATTAGGTAGACCAGGAGCAATGCTGGTCACGATCGGGGCCCTGATCTCGTTCTATGGCTACCTGAGCGCGAAAATTCTGGGCGTCCCGCGGATTACGCTGGCGCTGGCTGAGAGCGGAGATTTTCCCCGGATCTTTGCTGCCATTGACCCAAAATTTAGGACTCCGTACATCTCCATTGCTGTGTTCGCCGGCCTGACGTGGGCCCTAGCGCTGTTCGGAAGTTTTGCGTGGAATCTCACCTTGTCGGCAGTCGCGCGTCTCGCCTATTACGGTGTGGGTTGCGCGGCTTTGCCGGTTCTACGTCGGAAGCAGCCTGAGGCCGCCCTTTTTCGTTTGCCGGCAGGGCAGTTGTTCTCGATTGCCGGAGTCGTGATCTGCGCGGTGTTGCTGACGCAAGTGGATCTGAGTAAATCCATCATCCTGATTGCGACGGTTCTGATTGCATGCCTCAACTGGCTCTGGGTCCGGGGCAAAGACTCGAAAGCTGCGGGCCAAACCGAGCACGTGGTCTCCTGATCCAGACTACGCCACGGATTTGCACGGATCAGAATTCTGGCAAACACACGAAATTCGCGCACCAGTGCTGTTGATCCCTTGCTGCTATTGGGGCGGAAGTGTTAGCCTGCGCGCTCATGAACAAACCCGGAATCCTGCTTTGGTTGGTCGTCTTCGCAGTCTCCAGTTTCGCGCAGCAAGCTCCTGCGTATGTGCTCGAAAAAGATGTTCCCGTGGCCATCCGCGACGGCGTGATTCTGCGCGCTGATGTGCTGCGTCCGAACGATACTGGCCGCTTCCCTGTTCTTGTGTACCGCACTCCCTACGGCAAGGAATTCGCCTTACAGGAGAACACCACCTTCCGCCACGCGGTAGAGCGCGGCTATGCGGTCGTGGTTCAAGACGTGCGTGGCCGATACGCATCGGCGGGCGACTTTCTTCCCTACCAGCAGGAAGGACACGACGGATACGACACCATCGAGTGGGCGGCGGCACAGCCGTGGTCCAACGGGTCCATTGGCACGTTCGGCTTGTCGTATCCGGGCGCGGTGCAATGGCTCGCCGCTATTGAAAATCCGCCACACCTCAAGGCCATGGTGCCGGCTATGACATTTTCCACGGCCCAGAATTTCTTCTATGCCGGCGGCACCTGGGACATGTCGTGGATCGAGTGGATCTGGGACAACATCGCTCCTGACGTTCGGGCAAAGAAGAACTTACCGGGTCCGAAAACCTACGACGAGGCCACGGCCGCATGGAAGGATGTCGGCCCGCGAGCCTTGGGCGAGTTGCCGCTTTCGAGCTTGGCGGAACTTCAGGGCATCGCATCTTATTACTACGAGTGGCTGCGCCATCCGGTTGATGATCGCTGGTGGGATTGGTGCGAACTGCGCAACAAGTACGATCGCGTGCACGCGGCGGTGCTGAATTTTTCTGCCTGGTATGACGACAATTACGGTCCCGAAGGGGCAACTAGCAACTTTGCGGGCCTGCTGAAATCGCGGGCGGGAAAAGGCGAGCAGCGCACGCACCTGCTGCTCGGCCCCTGGGTGCACGGAGTGGACTCAACCTCTAAGGCGAAGGCCGGTGATCGCGCATTCAGCCCGTCAGCTGCGATTGACTATGACGAAACCATACTGCGCTGGCTCGACCATTATGTTCGCGGAGTCGATAACGGTATAGAAAAAGAGAAGCCTGTCCGCTATTTTGTGATGGGGAAGGATGAGTGGCGGGAGGCCCAGTCCTGGCCGCCGCCAGCGAACCCTACGCCTTACTTCCTCGGCGAATCGCAGGGGAAACTGGAGCTTGGCGCAAAGCAGTGGGACGGCAGCTACAGTTCATTTGTTTCAGATCCGGCCGACCCAGTGACGAATGCTTACGCGTCATCGGGCGCGCACGACTACCGCAGTCTGGCCAGCCGGAAAGACGTTTTGACGTTCGACACGGGGGCGCTGGATCGGGATGTGGAAGTGACCGGCCCGATCCAGGCAAAAATATTCGTGTCCTGCAATTGCCGCGATGCTGATTTGTGGGTACGGTTGCTGGATGTGGCCCCCGACGGCACCGCATTCAACCTGATGAATCCTGGCCTTGACGTTGTGCGCGCCAGCTACCGCGATATCGGCCGCGGCCGCCAGTTACTCACGCCAAATAGAATCTACGAAGTCGATCTGACCAACCTGCTTACCAGCAACGTGTTCTTGAAGGGGCACAAGATTCGGGTTCAGATTTCAGGTAGCTTCGTTCCCAATTTCTCGCGCAATCTGCAGAGCGGTGAACTGGAGACTACTTCTGCCAAGACGCAGAGTGCGGAAATTCGCATCTACCACGACCAGCGACATCCGTCACGAATCATCCTGCCGGTGATCGAGCAAAAGCAGTAGAGAAGCCACGGATTCACACGGATCTAATTTGCCTGTCGGTGTGAATCCGTGCTGATCGGTACCCGGAATTCTTACTTGTTGATGTCTTGCTTGTCCTGCAGGCGCTTGACCAGTCCGCCGACCTGCTGTTTAGCCTGTTCGGGAGCTGCGTCCTGCGCCGCTTTCATCTCTTTTACGGCATTGTCGAAATCCGACTGGCTGCAGTAAATCCGGGCCATGCCGGCATGGGACAACCAGTCGTTGGGATATTTCTTCGAGGCGACACGATAAATCGCGAAAGCCTGGTCCTGCTGCTTGTCGCGCTGCAGCTGACGGCCATAACCATAGAGTTGCTGCGAGTTTCCCAGCCCGAGAGCTTCCTCGCGCAGCGAAGCAGCCTCGGTCTTGCGGCCCAGTCCGTCCAGGGCTTTGGACTTGGTCATAAGATTATCGAAACGCTTTTCCTGGCCGATGGATTCGTCTGAATATTTCAGCGCGGTTTCGTAATTTGTCTTTTGACCGATCCAGTAGTTGGCGGCGTCGTCCCAGCCTTCCCAGGTGTACTGGGAGATGCCGCGCAGTTGATGCTGCAGGCTCCGGTCAACGGCTTCGTGAACATCGACACTGACTTTGAATGGGACGGCGACCTTGTCCCATGACAGGAGCACAATGGCCGAGTCCGCCGTGGGCTGGTCGAAATCATAGGTCAGGGCTTCGTGGAAGGCGCCGGTTTGCGGCTTGACCTTCACACGCAACGCATCTTCCTTCTGGTCGTAGGTGAAGCTGCCCCATGCGGTGGAGACTTTGGAGAAGATCACGGTCCACTCATTTTCCTCTGGAATCATGTGCAGGCCGTAGGTACCGGCGCTCAGAGCCTGGTCCTCAATGGTGACCGGGTCGGTGAAGGTGACGGTGGTATTTTCATTAGCTCCCGCGCGCCAAACCTGGCCATAGGGCACGATTCCGCCGAAGACTTTGCGCCCCTTCACCAGGGGTCGATGGTAGTTGATGGTTATATCTGTAACCCCTATGCGTTGCGTAAGGACGGCATGCTGGCTGTCGCGGGGCACGTCGAGCACAGCGGATTGCGCGTAGCTCAGCGTCACAGTTATGAGAAAGCTCAACAGCAAAGCAGCAGTGCGCGTTTTTCCCATAAAGATTCCTCCTCAATTTTCTGAAATTGCAGTATGCGAGCCTGGGTTGTCGGACTGACAGCCAGCTTAGACGGCCCACTCTCCTGCCGGTTAGCAACCCTGGATTGCCGCACATCTCAAGGCAGCAGGAGCAGTTACAGCTTCAGCGTTAGTGGAGAACAGAGTTTGGGCCCTGGGGCTTCTCTCGCCCGCTCACGATTTTCCAATGACATCTACGGTGCCATACAACTAAGCGGAGGAAACGAAATCTAAAGGGGTGTGTGAAGTCTAGGCGCATTGAACAAGTCAAGTAGGGAGGGGTGTTCGATGAATACGAAAACAATATCTTTAGCAATTGTGTTGGGAATGGCAGTTTTTCTTAGCCTGGCAGTACAAAGTTCGGCACAAGCCATAAAGATCACGAGCGGTCCGGTAATCGAGAAGGCGGAGTCCAATACCGCTACTATCGCGTGGTCGACCAATGGCGGTTCGAGCAGCCGGGTCTGGTATGGCACAGATAAAAACAATCTGACGCAAATGGCGGAGGCGCCATACAGCGGCGGCACGCACCGCGTCCAATTGAAGAGCCTCAAGCCAGACACCACCTACTACTTTCAGGCGGAATCGGGCGAGGGGCGCGGCGGATCCGAAGCCGACAGCCAAGGCGTGCTCGCATTCAAAACCGTGGCTGCGGGCAAGCCCGCGATCACCAACCAGAAGCCGACGGTCGCGGAAAAAGGTTTAGCCAACGAAGAGAACGGGAAGGTCAAAATCACGAGCGGCCCGGCCGTCGAGAAGGTGACAGCGAACTCTGCGGTTGTAACCTGGACCACCAATGTGAAAGGCAGCAGCCGGGTCAATTATGGCACCGACCGGAGCAACCTTACCTTGTTGGCGGAAGCGCCCTGGGGAGCAGGGGGACTGACCCACACGGTGCAGATCGCGAACTTGAAACCGAACACGAAATACTATTTCGACGTGGAAACCGGCCAAGCGCAAGGCACGGGAGGGGCGGAAGTCGAGGGAAAGCAGGTAATGAGTTTCCAGACTTCCGGCGCGCCCAATTCCAAGGCCCCCGCGAAGCCAGCCGCCCCAAAACACCACTGATCTGAGATTCGGAGGCGGGCCCGGGATCTCGGTCCGGGGCTCCCTCCGAAACGTAAATTGTTGTTTGGCTAACTGTTTCTACCGAATCCCGGTCTAATCTATAGAAAATCGCGGGAACCTTCCCTGATCTGGCATCGTATTTAAAAGCAGGTCACAGGGAGGGGTCCGTCCGAGTCTGCGGAAGCGGCCTCCCGGCATGCTGGTCCCGGGATCGATTCACCATGCGAGCCTTTCTGGACATCGTCAAGCAATCGCTCTCCACCCTTTGGGCACACAAACTGCGCTCATTCCTGACCATGTTCGGGATCGCCTGGGGAGTGGGATCGCTACTGCTGCTGGTGGGGCTGGGGGAAGGCTTCCGCAGTGGGCAGAATAAGAACCTGGCGCAGCTCGGTCAGGACATCATGTTTACCTTTCCGGGCCGCATCCCTGCTGTCGCCGGGAGCTTTCAGTCGGGGCTGCCCTATAAGTTCAATTACGACGATTACACCGCAATCCGCGATCATGCCAAGTTCATCCGGGCGATCTCGCCAGTGGTTCAGCGGGACGATATACGCGCGACCAGCGAATTCGGCAGCACGAACGGGCAGGTGTTTGGAGTTTTTCCCAGCTACAACCAGATCCGCAACGTTCCGGTATATCCGGGCCGCTGGTTCAATGAAGAGGACAACACCCAACATCGGCGGGTAGCGATCGTCGGGTGGGAGATGCTCAAGAATATGTTTCCCGGACGGCCCGCCGTGGGCAGCACGATCATGCTCAACGGTATGGATTTCGAGGTCATTGGGGTTATCGACAAGATCGGCAAAGAGGGCAACAACGGCACGAACATCCGCATTTTCGTTTCCCTGGACACGATGCGTATGCTCTTCCCGATAAAAGGAGAGAATTCGGAGAACGCCATCTCGTTCATCAATTACCGGCCGCTCACCAAGGAGCAGCATGCCGAAGCTAAAGCCGAGGTACACCAGTTCATCGCCGGACGGCATCACTTCGACCCCAAAGTCGACGACGCCTTCATGGATTGGGACACAATCGACGAGTCCATGAAAGTAGGCAAGATCTTCGATGCCATGGACTGGTTCCTCGGGGTGGTGGGATTGGTCACACTGGCGCTGGGAGCGATTGGAATCATCAATATCATGCTGGTGTCGGTGGCGGAACGGACGAAAGAAATCGGCCTGCGTAAAGCTCTGGGTGCGACTCACCGCAACATCTTGACCCAGTTTTTCATCGAGGGCGCTTTCCTGACCGCGTTCAGCGGCGGCATAGGGCTGGCGATTTCCATCGGATTTGTGACTCTGCTGGCGAAGTTGCCCGCGCCGGAAGGATTCGATACACCCAGGATCGTCGTTTCGTCCGCGGTTACGGCGATTCTTTCACTGGCTATCGCCGGTATTGCTGCCGGTCTCTACCCGGCGCGCAAGGCGGCGCTGCTTCCGCCGGTGGAAGCGCTGAGGCAGGAGTAACCATGTTCCATGATCTGGGCAAACAGGCCTATAGCGCGCTCCGCTACAACCGGCGCCGTTCTCTGCTGACCATGCTGGGCATGGCATGGGGTATCGCCACGGTGGTGCTTTTGCTGGCTTATGGTTCGGGTTTTCAGAACGCGCTCATGATCGCGTTTCGCACGTTCGGGGGCAATATCGTCGCTTTATTTCCGGGGCGCACCTCGTTGCAGGCGGGCGGCAGCAAGGCAGGTACGCAAATTCGGCTCACGCGCAACGACCTTGATTACCTGCGCGCTGAAGTGCCCATGATCAAGCGCATGTCGCCGGAGGTGGATAAGCAATCCCTCATTGTTTACGGAACCCGAAGTGCGAGTTATAACGTGCGCGGCACATACGCCAATTTTGAGGTGATACGGCACATCGAACTGGAAGATGGCACTTTTTACGGCGATCAGGAAGATCAAACCCATACTCGCGTGGCCGTACTAGGCGCGGGCGTTAAGAAGAAGCTTTTTTCCGGTGAGGACGCGGTGGGACAAAGCGTCCGTATTAACGGCATTTCTTACCAGGTCATCGGCGTGCTCAAACACGTGCTGTCGGGCAGCGATGAAAATATGAACGACATGGTCTACGTCCCCTACAGCGCGGTTGGAGACCTGACGAATAACTACTACCTCGACGGCATCTGGTTCGATTACGAAGGCGACCATGGAAAGGTTGCCAAAGCGGCCCGCGAGTCGATGGCTTTGCATCATGATTTCGATCCCAAGGACGAACGCGCGGTCTTTGTGTTCGATACGGTAAAGGATTTGGCCGATCTGGATGTGATCACGGTCGGCATTAAAATTCTGCTTGGCTTTATAGGGTTGTTAACGCTTGGCATCGGCGGCGTCGGCCTGATGAACATCATGCTGGTCAGCGTGACTCAGCGCACACGTGAGATTGGCGTCGAGAAAGCACTGGGCGCGCGCAGGTGGCATATCCTGTTTCAATTTTTGGCCGAAGCCCTGGTTATCACGTTCCTGGGCGGCGTTGCAGGAGTAATTCTTGCGTACCTTGTGTCCTGGGCGGTTGGTTCTTTGCCGTTGTGGAGTGTGTTCATCGAAGATGCCAACGAAGGCGACATCCACCTGGTTATCAACTCCAGCACGCTGCTGGCGTCAACTGTGATCCTCAGCTTTGTAGGCATAGTCAGCGGAATGTTGCCCGCGATCAAAGCGGCAAGAATGGATCCCATCGAGGCGCTGGGGTATGAATGAGGTGGTTAGTGGCTAGTGAATAGTGGATAGTCCTCAGGTCCTTCGTGCTCCTTTGTGCCCTGATGAGGTTCTTCTGCACCCTGGACCAACCACCGCAACTATTTCCTGTTCTACAATCTTCTCGTGTCTGAATCTTCAGCCCGCCTGCAGCGCGTTCTTGACCAGCTTCGGCTCTATGAGCACCCTCTACTCGCGTTCGGAGCAACAGCAAAGGGCGATGGGGTCGAGATCCTCATCAATTTCAAGAACTCACCCGTTCCGGTACACACTTATTATTTCGAACTGCATCCCCGCGACCTCGATCATCCACAATTCGAGTGGTCCTTTCAGCGCCAGCTTTACGATTGCCTGCACGATTATCTGATCGAGATGTTTACGCGGACGCCGCAAAGCCGCGCCGAACGCCAGCAGGAAGGGCTGTGACTCTTAGAGAACGCATTGCAGCTGAAATTCGGGAGCGCGGGCCCATGCCGTTCTCTCGATACATGGAGCTATGCCTGTACGAGCCGGAACTGGGCTATTACTCGCGCGCAGCGAAACAGTTCGGCAAAGCAGGAGATTTCTATACCTCGAGCGACGTGCACGCACTATTCGGACGCCTGCTGGCTCGCCAGTTCGATGAGATGTGGCGCGCCCTGGGATCGCCCGATCAGATCGAGGTGCTGGAACTCGGCCCCGGCCGCGGTCTGTTCGCGCAGGATGTCCTGGATTGGTCGGAGAAGAAGTTCCCGGACTTCTTTGCAGCGTTGCACTATAGGTTTGCCGAGAGATCTTCGGCTCTGCGAGAGCACATCACGCAAACCCTTTCTCGACGCTTCGAATCCGGCAAGTGCACATTCGGTGAGATAGGCACGACCTGTCACCCTGAGCGCGGGCGCAAGCCCGAGTCGATGGACCTTGCGTCTTTGCATGATGACGCGAAAGTATCAGGGAGATCTCCCCGTACGCTCGACCAGCCCCTGATCATCTTCGCCAATGAATTTTTCGATGCGCTTCCGGTGGAGGTCGTCAGTGATCAAGGGACGCTCCGCATTGGGCTGCGCGATGGACAATTCATTGAGACCTGGGCACCCGCGTCAGAGCGTGAACTCGAATACCTTGATCGTTACAGCATCCATCCCGAGCCTGGCGAACGGGTGGAAGTGCCACTTGTAGCCCATGATTACGCCAAATGTGCTGCTCAACTGGTTGAACACGGGTTATTCATCGCCATCGACTACGGTTACACGCGCGATGAACTGCTTGCGGGCCGTCATCGTGGAACCATCATGGCCTACCGGCAGCACTCCGCCAGTTCAAACCCATATGAGGCTCCTGGCGAGCAGGACATCACTGCACACGTCAATTTCAGCGCACTCGCCTCCGCGCTCGAAGCGAACGGCTTGAAGCCGCAGAAACTGCTGACGCAATCGCAGTTCCTGATGGGTATTGGCGAATCCACCCAATTCGCCGATGCATTCGCGGACTGCCGCCTTCCGCAGGAGCACGCTAAAGTGGCACTCCAGTTGAAGCACCTCGTCACCCCCGCTGGCATGGGCGAAACATTCCAGGTACTGGTGGCCAGCAAAGGCATGGCATTGGAGACGGTGACGACACTGAGCGGCCTGAGTTTTGGGCAGGGCGTCCGATGAATGTAACGGCGTATCTGGAGCGAATCGGATATTCCGGGCCGGTGATGCCGAATGCCGAGAACCTGCGTGCCATTCATCGGGCGCACTTGTTCTCGGTACCGTTCGAGAACCTGGATATCGGATGGGGGCGAGCGATTCGCGTGGATCAGGAGGCATTCGTCCGGAAAGTGGTCGAGCAGAGGCGCGGCGGATTTTGCTACGAACTCAATGGCGCCTTTGCGGCTCTGCTGCAGGCACTTGGGTTCCGGGTGACGCTCCTGTCGGCACGTGTGCCCTGTGCTGATGGAAGTGAGGGACCGGAATTCGATCATCTGACCCTGCAAGTTGATCTTGCCAAGCCGTGGCTAGCGGACGTCGGCTTCGGCGATTCGTTTATTGATCCTTTGCGGCTGGCGGTTGGGGTCGAGCAAGAGCAGGATGGGAAGCGCTTTCGGATCGCGGAGTCGGGCGAGTTACTGCGGGTGGAGAGGCACGAAGGAGAATGGAAGACGGAGTATGTTTTTGATTTGATACCGCGACGTTTGGAAGAGTTTGCCGATATGTGCCATTACCACCAAACGTCGAAGAAGTCTCCTTTTACGCAAAAGAGGGTGTGTAGCCGGGCTACGCCCGATGGACGAGTGACATTATCGGAGAGGAAGTTAATCGTCACGCGGAACGGGCTTAAGGAGGAACGGGGATTGGGATCTGAGGAAGAGTGGCTGACGGTGTTGCAGAAGCAGTTCGGAGTGTGTCGCCCCTGACGGGGCTGGGTCGATTGGTCCTAGCTTACCCAGCGCTTACGCGCTGGGCTAATGGGTTTCGCCCTTCGGGCTGGTGGACTTCACGCAGACAAGACGTTGTCTTGGTCGAGCCTTTCCGGCTGGCGATTGCCGGCTGTAGTAGCAAAGCCGAGACGCAGCAAAGCCAGGCTTCTACGGTGGCTACTTCGCCAGGGTGGTGAGGCGGGCAGAGAGGCGCGATTTGTAGCGTGAGGCCGTATTCTCGTGGAGGATGCCCTTCTGGATGGCCTTGTCCAGCGCGGAAACGGTCTGGCGATAGGCCTGTTCGGCGGCCTGCTTGTCGCCTTTCGCAAGGCTCTCGCGCATGGCGCGCAGCGAGGTGCGCAGGCGGGAGCGGTTGGCCCGGTTGCGGGCGGTGCGGCGTTCGGTCTGGCGGGCGCGTTTCAGCGCCGAAAAGTGATTTGCCATGCTTTGCTAGTTACCTTCGTTTCTCTAGAGAGATGTTCGGGTGGGTTCCGAATAGGCTATTTTACGAGAGTAAGTCGTACCCGGTCAAACGCTTATGACGGATGTACTCCAGCATCTGAAGGTGCTGATCGACTCGTTTACCCCCATCGTCGTGATCGAGACGGTCGAGGAAACGCGCGCCACCCGTCTGGTGCGGCTCGCGTGCTCAGCTCTGAACCTGGCAGCGTTCGAATGGACCATTGCCAGCGGCCTAATGCGTTGCGGCAGTAGCGAAGAGTCTGGTGCCGAGAGCGGCTCGCTACCGCCGGGGGGCTACGCCGCGGGACATGAACCTTCCGGCGAGAGCGCCAAGGCCTTGTACAACAGTCGTGAACCCGCGCAGATGCTGGCCAATCTGGAAGGCATCTCGGTCGAGGCAGCTTTCATCCTCAAAGATCTGCATCGCCACCTGGACGATCCCATAGTCGTGCGGCGCTTGCGCGATGTGGGACAGAAGTTCGCGGCCAACCGTCGCACCGTGATCCTCACGGCGCCCAAGATCAGCGTTCCCCCCGAATTGGCCGGTCTGGTCGAATTTTTGGACTTGCCACTGCCAGACCGGCAGCGATTGCGGCAGATCGTGGACGAAGTCCTGGTGCGAATTTCGCGGACTCACACTCTGCAGCGAAGGCTCGATTCTGCTGGTCTGGGAGCACTTGTCGAGAACCTGCGAGGATTAACGGAAGAAGAGGCGGAACGCGCCTTATCGCAGGCGCTGGTGCAAAGGTATTCGCTGTGCGCGGAGACGGTCACAGATGTAGTCGAGGCCAAGAAAGCCACTCTGCAAAGATCGGAGATGCTCGACTTCATCGAAGCGACGGACAAGATGGCAGCCATTGGAGGATTGGATAATTTGAAGCGATGGCTGTCGGAACGGCGGGGAGCATGGGACGATCGGGGACGTGAATTCGGACTGGAGCCTCCGAAAGGCATGATTATCCTTGGCGTGCAGGGTTGCGGCAAGAGCCTATGCGCGCGGGCGGTAGCCGGCGAGTGGGAGCTGCCGCTGGTCAAGTTCGATACCGCCGCGGTGTACGACAAGTACATCGGCGAAACTGAAAAACGCATTCGCAAGGTGTTCCAAATTGCCGAGAGTCTTGCGCCTTGCGTGCTGTGGATCGATGAATTGGAGAAAGTGTTTGCGGGCAGCGGGCCGGACTCGGCGTCCGCGGATGCGGGAGTGTCATCACGATTGTTGGGTGCCTTTCTTTCCTGGATGCAGGACAAGAAGTCTCCGGTGTTCGTCGCCGCCACGTGCAATAACGTGACTGCGCTGCCGCCCGAGTTGATCCGCAAGGGGCGATTTGACGAGCTGTTCTTTGTCGACCTGCCCAATCAGTCGGAACGCGCACAGATTCTTGCGATTCAGTTGCGCCGGCGCAAACGAAATCCCGCCGACTTTGACATCGCTGCCGTGGCCGCAGCCGCACAAGGCTACTCCGGCGCGGAAATCGATGCCGCCGTGCAGACTGCCATGTACGCCGCCTTCTCACAGAAGACCGATCTCACCACGCAAGCGCTGCTGCATGCGCTCCAAGGAACGGTTCCGCTTTCGACCACACGCGCAGAGGATATCGCCGGCTTGCGAAACTGGGCCCTGCAGCGTGCGGTTCCCGCTTCACTCCCGGATAAGCTCGGGCAATCAGCCTAGGTTCTCAGAATTTTTGACCGGGTACTTGCGTGCCGCCAGAGGCTGTCAATCAAGTTACTTGGAGACATGCCCCAGCGCGCGGGTGAAAGTACTTGAGAAGGAGGCTATATGTCGTGCTACGATACTGATGCAAGCACAGCCTGGCGGCATGTAAGGCATCATGGAGCGAAGTCTTAATTCAGTCGATTACCGGTCGCTGGCCGAACTTCGGCATCAGATCCGGCGCTTTCTGCACTTCAGTGAGCAGAATGCTCGTCAAGCGGGATTGGAACCGAGACAACACCAGCTCATGTTGGCGCTGAAGGGCTTGCCGCCGGGGCGACGGCCGCGGGTAGCAGAAATCGCAGAAAGACTGCAGATTCAGCATCATAGCGCTGTAGAACTGGTCAATCGTTTGGCCGATAGCGGCTTCGTGAAGCGCCATCGCGGAACGCAAGACCGGCGCGAGGTGTTGCTCTCTCTAACGCCAAGGGGTGAGAGGGTGCTGCGCGAGCTATCGCTGCAACATAGGGCGGAACTGCGCCATGCGGGTCCAGCCCTGGTCAAGGCCCTACGCCAGGTTACATCCGGGAGCGGTAACGGGGCCCGGCGCCGGATGACGGCTTAGTAGCGTTTCTTTTGTGCACAGAAAGCACGGGGTCTATCCAGCAGCCTCCATCTAGGCTCTCTTCGCCCACTTTCGGCATACTCGCCTTCTCCTGGCCAGGGCGCTCGCGCAGATTGCGAGATTACCAGCCCCAGCATCATCTCGCAATTACGTCGTAACCCGATATAACTTGGTATATAATGAGATAGGGTGGTTTATTCACGGAAATTTAACGTTAACGGACGGCGTATGAAGGGGGAAAGTGTTGGACAGCTCTGATCGGCCGGATATCAATGCGGTGGTAGGAACAGGCACACCAGTTGTCGAAGGAGAACCCGCGCGTCTGGGAGCTACCTTGCTCAGCCCGCCAAGCGCACATGCGGTTGAGCCGAATTTCCGCATGGTGTTAATTTCGTTCCTGGCCGCGGCCGTGGGTCTGATCGCGGGAGTCGTGGCCTATGCGCTTTACCACCTGATCGGTTTCTTCACCAATCTGTTCTTCTTTCATAAGATCTCGGCTAATTTTCACAGCGCGCGCGACAACCATCTGGGACTGCTGGTCATTGTTGTGCCTGTCGTCGGAGGCTTGATCGTAGGGTTGATGGCGAAATACGGGTCTCCGAAAATCAAAGGCCACGGAATTCCGGAAGCGATGGAAGCGGTGCTGGTGAGCCGTAGCCGCATTCAGCCACGCGTGGCTATTCTCAAACCGATCTCAGCCGCCATCGCGATCGGCACCGGCGGACCGTTTGGCGCGGAAGGGCCGATCATCCAGACGGGAGGCGCCCTGGGATCGCTAGTTGGGCAGCTGTTTCATACCACGGCGGCCGAACGCAAAGTGTTGCTTGGATGCGGCGCTGCGGCCGGGATGTCTGCGACTTTTAACACGCCTATTGCGGGCGTGATCCTGGCTATCGAGCTCTTGCTGTTTGAATTCAAGTCGCGCTCATTCATCCCGCTGGTAATCGCCAGCACTCTGGCCACAGCGGTGCACATGCGGCTGCTGGGTCCGGGCCCTATGTTTGCGGTTGGCCCAGTCGATTTCGGCATTCCGCACGCCTTGCCGTGTTATTTACTTCTGGGCGTTCTGTGCGGACTGGCGGCGTACGCGTTCAGCAAATCGCTGTATTGGGTGGAGGATCAGTTCGACAAGCTCACGATCGATCCGCTTTGGTGGCCCGCCATTGGGGCGCTCATGCTGGGCGTAATCGGCTATTTCGTGCCGCGCGTCCTGGGCGTGGGATATGACACGATTGGTGACATCCTGCATGCCAGCCTGGCCTGGAAATTGCTGCTGCTGGTGATGCTGGCCAAGGCCGTGGCGCTCATCGTCTCGCTGGGATCGGGCACTTCGGGCGGATTACTGGCGCCCATGTTCATGTCGAGCGCGGCTCTGGGCGGACTGTACGCCATGGGAATGAACGAAATATTCCCGGGGGCACACCTGGCGGCGGGAGCGTTCGCGCTGGTGGCCATGGGGGCGGTGTTTGGTGCCGCGTCGCGCGCCGCCTTCACCTTTATTATTTTCGCCTTCGAGATCACCCGTGATTACAACGCAGTGCTGCCGCTTATGCTGGTGACGGTGATAGCGGAGGGAATTGCCCTGCTGTTGATGCCCAAGTCATCAATCATGACAGAGAAACTCGCCCGGCGCGGGCTGCTGATTCACCAGGATTATGAGACCGACATCCTGGAGCACGTAGCCGTGGCCGAGACCATGGACCCTGAGCCGCCGACTCTGGCCGAAGACATGAGGGTGCGGGAGGTGGCTGATCGCATTGCCCGGCATGACCCTGCGGTCAGCAAACATCAAGGCATTTTCATCGTGGATTCTGCGGGTAGTTTGAAGGGAGTACTGACTCGTGGTGACGTGCTACGGTCGCTGGATCAGGACCCCACGGGAGAAACGACCGTACTCGATGCCGGCAATCAAAACCTGGTAGTGACTTATCCCGAAGAGACGCTGAATCAGGCGGCGGGCAAGATGCTGCGGAATAACATTGGCCGATTGGCAGTAGTGGATCGGGCAAATCCTCAAAAGCTGGTCGGCTATCTTGGCCGGCGCGAAGTTATGGCAGCGCGGCTGCGGCGACTGGAAGAAGAGCATGTGAGAGAGCCGGGCTGGATTGCACGGTTTCGACGGCAGGACGAAACCAAATCCACAACTCTTAATTCTTCGGGTTCGACGTTCCGGTAAGACAATAGCAAACTATCAGAGCGGCAGCCCATTGTTATCGGTATTGAGCGATTGCGTCGAAAACTTTCCGAGATACGCCGATAGCGATCCGTCCGCTTTTTGTGCGAAGACACAACCGTCTTGCCAGATGCCATCCAATTGGCGAAATGGCCCGGGCGGGTCACCCTGATTACAATGCACGTCGTGCACGCCGAGTCCAGTTGTATATGGTGCACCGAATGCAAAAACTCTCGTTGATCCGGTCACCATTGCGACCAACGCATTTCCCGCCTCGTCTCCCGTCACATTGGTCCAGGACTGGACGTTGGTACGGAAGATTGCATTCACGATAGCCCAGAATATCGCGAGACAACCAAGTGGCTTCTGGAAGATAGGACTGCGGGCGTAGTCCATCGCACCGGAATTGGGGTTGGAATCCAGATGGTGCCAACCGTCCTGCAAGGCCGCGATCGGAGCAAATAAACTCGTATCAAGATTGTTGAAGAGTTGATATTGAAATAACCCGTTCGGCTCATTTACGTCAACCGCGGCTTGGTAGACCGAATTGCCTGCTTGAATGTTGAGGTCGACGTGTAACCATTGTCCCTGGTTTCTTGTGTAGCTCGTGTATTGCCCAATCACCACTCCATAGTCCGGCAGCATATAACCTCCACCTAGGGGTACCAATCATACTCCGAAGAAGGAGTCATCGACTAAGTGGGTGACCTGCGCCCAGACTATCTCTGGACCTGTCAGGACCTTCTGGTTGGAGACGTTGTCGCAATCCGAGCAGTTAAGGTGAGATAGAATAGAGAACCGCAAAGCCGCCGTAATCGAAGTGAGAATCCGGCAGTTTGGCCTTTGATAAGGCCTGTCGATGCTTTAGGGGTGGGGTAACTCGCCTAACATGTTTGGCTTCGTGTTTTTCTGTGCGGCTGCAATCAGCGGCCGCAACGACTCAATTCCTATCCCCAGGGTGCCGCCGGAGAAGCCGTCTATAAAAGCGGCGTTCACGCCAATCACCTGGCCGCGGGAATTGAAGACAGGGCCGCCGCTGCCGCCGTGGGCGGTGGGAGCGTCATAGACAAGCTTGTCGCCGACTACGTCCCCGAGGTGGCCGACGGTGGCGGAGGGGCGAATCAGGGCCAGCGCGGCGAGCTCGTTGACGGCTCCGATATCGTCGTGACGATACGCGAGCCGGTCATAAATGGCTGCGGGTGATTTTGCCACCATGCCGGCCACTCCCATGGGATAGCCGATCACGGTGACCAACTCTCCCGGTGGCGTGGCAGCGTCGGCGAGTGGGAGGGGTTCCAAGTGCCTCGTGCCCAAAGTACCTTCAACGCGCAAGATCGCCAGATCGGTGCCACCGGAAAGCACAATGGGTGTGACCACAACCGGGGTGGGGGCTCCAGGAAAAAAGGCAATCAGCTTTTCCAGGACCGGAGTTTCGCCCAGGCGAATCAGCGCCTCAGATTCAGGATCTTCGTACCAGGGCTGGGCCACGTGACGATTGGTGGCGAGGAGACGATCGGCCACGACAAAGCCTGTTCCCGACAGTCGCGCCCGCATCCCGGGACGCTGGTCCGGAATCCCGACGTGATAAACACCATAGATGTAGCAGATTGAATTACGGTACCGGTTCAGAACCACCGAAGGCATGGACTGTTCCTGTTTCAACTGCTCCAGTTGAGACGAGAGCTGGCGGACTTCCTGCTGCAACCGGGCTTGCTCGGCGCGTGGACTGTATCGATGATTGATCCACACCACGCTTCCGAAGAGCAGGAGAGCGGCCGTGAGGCCAACCAGCGCGCGGCCAGCGACGACATTGGGTTTGTAATCCATTATGGATATGCGATCCGCCGGCGCGATTGGGGGGAAGGCAACAGATCGTGGATCTATGTTCCCGCGAATAGAGAATCTGACCTAGGGTACGAAGGGCAGTGGACTGGCGATTGCGGAAGCCAACGCTGGGAGGGTGCCGCCCCTGACGGGGCTTTGCCTCTTTTTCGGGCGTTACCCCCGGGCTCACGCCCGGGGCTAATGCCTTCCGCCCTCCGGGCTTGGGTTAGCTGAGGTTGAGATCGCCACCGCGGTCCAGCTTTGAGTCGTCACCTACTGGGCTCCTCGCCTCTTCACTCGTGCCCCCGGGCTCACGCCCGGGGCTAATGCCCTCCGCCTTCCGGGCTTGGGTTAGCTCAGGTCGAGATCGCCAGCGCGGTCCCATCGTCCTGAGCTCGAAATCACAGTGGCGGCTCAGGACACAGCCGGCGGTTAGCTCTCTTCTTTTTCGTGCAGATGCTGGGCCAGGTAGTTCTCGATGCCCATTTCACTGATGGCGTGCAACTGGGCTTCGAGCCAGTCAATGTGTTCTTCCTCGTCGGTAAGAATGCTCTCCAGTAGCTCGCGCGAGCCGTTGTCGCCCAGTTGCACACAGAGCGCGACCCCACGATTCAGGCGCTTGACCGCGTCGTATTCGACATTCAGATCGTTCTGCAGCTGGGCTTTCACGTTGGGCCCGATGTTGATTTTGAAGTAATCGCTCATGTTAGGAGTGCCGTCGAGGTAGAGGATGCGCTCCATAAGCTTTTCGGCGTGGGTCATCTCCTCGATGGATTCTTTACGAGTATGCTTGGCCAGCTTCTCGTAACCCCAGTTTTCACACATCTCGGCATGAAGAAAGTATTGGTTGATGGCGGTGAGTTCGGCTTTCAGGACTTCATTCAGGACGGCGATGACTTTTGGATCACCTTTCATGAGAACCTCGGAGAAGAAGCGGTCGACAGTCAGCGCTCAGCAATCATCATTCAGCACCCTTCGCAACTGAATGCTGAGTGCCGACGGCCGACTGCTGCGCCCGACAAATATAGCCGCTCCGCACGCCGTAAAACAAATTGTTGTCAGGGAAGATGAACGGTCTAGGAGATCGTTTCGGAGCCAGGCGACGGCGGAACGGGCGCGTCGGTCTTGGAGACTTGTCCTGCGCCTGCGGCCGCGGCCGCCGCTCGCGCGGGAGCCGTGTCGACGCCATCGAGAACTCGATGATGCAGGCAGTAGAGCGCCAGTTCAAGACGATCGGCCACGCCGAGTTTGTCGTAAACCTTGCGCAGGTAGTTCTTCACAACCTGTTCGGTAGTACCTACGCGGGTGGCGATTTCTTTGTTCTTCATGCCCTGCGTGACGCAGGAAACGATCAGGCTTTCCTTGGGTGTCAGTTGAACTTTGGGACGCGATCCGGCAGGGCGAGTAGCTTGTGTACGGTAGGCTTCGAGCACCCAATTAACGGCTTTGGTCTCCAGCCAGGGTTCGCCGTGAGCCACTTTGTGCAGGCAATCCACCAGCATCTCCGGCTCAACTTCACGGGAAACGATGCCATGAGCGCCGCGGCGGAAAAGTTCCAAAGTCATCTCTTCGTTGGGCGCTTCGGTTACAACGACTAACTTGACAGTCGGGGCCTGGCGCAGCATTTCCGCAACCGCGTCGGAAGGATTTTCGGTCAGCGCGGCCTCGAACATGACAATATCACTGGAAAATTTTTGGATGGCAGAAAGAGCTTGGGAATAAGTCTCGGCTTGTCCGACCACGCGGATGTCATCTTCCAGCGCAAAGATTTTGCGCAGTCCGGCGCGGAAAATCGCCTGGCTGTCGGCCAGGATCACGCGCACCGGGCTGGAGTTCCCTGCCCCGTCAACCGGCTTCTGGATGTTCTCTTCCACGTTCACCGGAATGCTTGCCATTGTTTCTCGCCCGCCTCAGCGCTCGAAATGGTACTCGTCGATGACCACGCCTACTCCGCGACGGCCCTCGCCTTCAAAATTTCGCACCACTCTACCCCGGCAATCGACGCGCACGTCTTTGTCGGAACCCACAACCTCAGCTGGAAAAGAAATGGTGAAATCTACCTTCGAGCCCACGGGCATATTCGTGTCCACCTGAAACATCACCCCATTGGCGGAGATGTTCTGGGTCTCTGTGGCCTGGTCCCCGGATTCAGATTTGACCTCAACGGGCAGCTTGATGGGGAAGCGTGCCGCGCCCTGGACATCGGAATAGCGGCTGTGCCGTTCCTGATGCTCGGCGGAGTGTCCCTTATCCTTATGGTCGCGTGACACCGTTGTGACTAACCTTTCTTCCGGCCGCCGGGCTTACCGGCTTCCCGCAAAGCGGCCATTGTTGGACATTACGATGGCAGCTTACACCGCTGTCAAATCAGGTGAAAGTTACCGAAGTCATGAACCTTGGGGAGGGAAGGGGCCGCGAATGAACAGGTTAGCGGCAGGTCGGGAGTCACAGACGAGAGCGCAGCTGCGCTTTTAGCATTCAGCAATCAGCACTCAGCAGTCAGCCAGGAAACGGAGTTGCCATGGAGAACTTTCGCGATTTGCAGGGTTGGCATAAAGCTCATCAGATCACGCTATCGGCCTACCGTGTTCCAGCTAAGTTTCCGCGGGCGGAAATCTACGGGTTGACAACGGCGTTCGGTTTCGGTTGCTGCCAACATAGCCGAGGGTTGTGGGAAGCATGGCAATGCCGAGTTTCAGCGGTTTCTGAACATCCGCCACGGGCTCAGCGAGCGAACTGGAATATCACTTTCTGCTATCCCACGATTTGGGACTTTTATCGGACCTCGAGCACAGACAGCCAGATACCGCTGTCACCGAGGTTAAGCGAATGCTTGCCTCACTGATCCGCAGCATAGAAGCAGAACGTTTTGCGGTCTGAATGCTGAGTGCTGAATGCTAAGTGCTGCCTTCAAAATTTCGTTACTTCCGTAAAGTTAAAATCCCTCACCTTCATGGGTGGAACGACCATATCGAAAGACTCTTCGCCGCTGGCGCGCACCGGGATGCCCATCTCTTCTACATTCGAGAGCATATGCAACAGGCTCTCGTTGAAGCGGAAATTCAGCACACCCTGCCTCAGCTTTCCGTCTTCTATGTAGAAGGTGCCGTCACGGGTCATGCCGGTCAAGATCTTCTCGTAGGGGTCCACCTCGCGGATATACCAAAGGCGAGTGACCAACACACCGCGTTCGGTGGACGCGATCATCTGGTCGACGCTTTTCGGCTGGGCGGGACCGCTGAAGACGATATTCATCGGCGCTTCGCCAATTTCATTCGGTAGCGGGAAGCCATGACCCGTGGGTTCGATGGGGCCAACGCTCGGTTTATATTCGGAGCGGCCCATTTTTGCAGCGGTGCCCCGCGCATATACCAGACGCTTGACCACACCGTTCTCAACCAGGGGAACGCGGTGACGACGCACTCCCTCGCCGTCGAAGGGCGCTCCGGACTGCAAGGGGTGAGCCACGTCGTCGGTTATGTTTATATTCTCGCCGAAAATTCTTTTTCCAATGCGATTGTTCAGGAAAGAACGCTGATCCAGAATGGCGAGGCCCCCGAAGTCGTAAAACATGAAGCCGACGATGTCGAGAACGGCGGCGGGTTCGAGGATAACTGTGTACTTACCCGCCTGAATTTCGCGCGGATCAGCCGATTCTGTGGCTTTGCGTGCTGCAGTCTCGGCTAAAAGCTCAGGATTAAGGTCGGCGACGTTGGGGGAATTGGCCTTCTGCCAACCCGATGAATTTGCCGCCAACATGGTAATAGAAATGTCCGAAGAGGTTTGCGTGTGCCAGTCCGCAACCCCGCGGGAATTAAAAATGCCTTCGATGCTGTTGGAGGTGGCGAAAATACCAGCAGCCGTGAGTTCACGTCGGCGCGCAATGCTGACCATCTTTCCGACCGCTTGCGCACGATCGTCCGGGGTGATGGCTGCGGTCTGGGCAAAGTGACGTGAAGGCACCCTCGGCGGCAGCTCAGCCGCGTTGCCCTGCACCTCCGCGGGAGCCGGCATCGGCAGCAGGTCCGGATCAGGTTGCTGAACCTGGGCCAACGCTTCAGAAGCCTGAACTACCTGCTTCAGACTGGCCTCATCGAACTTGTTGGTAGTGGCGCGGGCCGTGCGGCCACTGAAGGTTGTGCGGATAGAAATGCCGTAATGCTCTTCCGCCATATTCTGGTGAATGGTGTTGTTGGCAAACCGAGTCAGCGCGGTGTGGCCGCCGTAGAAAATAGCTTCCACCTCATCGGCCTTCGAATAGGCCTTAAGCTTGGAGAAAATGTCGGCGGCCTGGTCTTTACTTATCATTCAGCTTTCAGCAACAGCAGTTATCTATCAGCATTTAGCCGGAAGCAGCCTGCCCGATGGAGTGAAACGCCAGCACAGAACTTGCAGCGCTAAATGCTAACGCCAAGTGCTAAGTGCTCCCTTTATACGCGCTGCCTACCTTAATATTGCGGAACCTTGCCGGAGCGGCGCCGTGACCCGTGCCCATCACCTGCTGGGGTTGGCCTTTGCCGCAATTCGGAGTGCCCCAGAGGGTCCACTCATCTTTCGAGCAGATCGCATCCATCGAGTTCCAGAACTCGGTCGTAATGCCGGAATACGAAGGGTTCTTCAGCATGCGCACCCGCTTGCCGTTCTTGATTTCCCAACCGATTTCGCAACCGAACTGGAAGTTGTAGCGCTTGTCATCGATCGACCAGGATTTGTTGGTCTGCATGAGAATGCCGTGATCGGTTGAGGCAATCAGTTGTTCCAGGGTGAGGGGATCGTCGCCCGGCAAAATGCTGACGTTCGTCATGCGGATAATGGGCAGCCGATTCCAGCCTTCGGCACGCAAGGTTCCACCCGAACGGTTCGCACCGATAGCGTGAGCCGTATCGCGTGAAGTCAGATAGCCGGTGAAGAGACCATTCGTGATGATAGGAGTGCATTGCGCGGCGACTCCCTCGTCATCGAAGGCGAAGGTTCCCAGACCGGGTCCGTGCTCCTGGCGCGCGTCAGCCACGACGTTTACGAGGTGGCTGCCGTACTGAAGCTTACGCAGCTTCTCGAGAGTGAGAAAAGAGGTACCGGCGAAATTGGCTTCCATTCCCAGAACACGGTCGAGCTCGATGGGATGTCCAATAGACTCGTGAATCTGCAGGCCAAGTTGCGAGCTTTCGAGGATGATAGTGAATGTGCCCTCTGGGCACTGTTCCGCGCTATGCAGCGCCACGCATTCTTCGGCAACCCGCCGCGCATTTTCGACCAGCTTCAATTCCTGGATGAGTTCATAACCCTTGTTCTGCCATTGGCCACCGAAAGAGCTGGGATAAGAGCGCTTCTGAATTTCATTTCCCGCAAAGGAATAGGCGGCGTAGCCGGTTCCGGTCGAGTACTTGGTCTGATGAATCTGACTGCCTTCGGAGGAGGCAAACCATTGCTCCTCGCGATGGAAATTCATGCTGGTTTCGGCGAGGGTAATACCTTTCACCGAGCGCAGTTCCTGATCAACCTGGGACAACAGAGCCAGGTTTTGTTCGATTGGGATTGAAAATGGATCAATCTGGCAGGGGGTCGTCCACTCGGCAATATGGGGCTTTTCCGGCGCCAGGCGCACGGCGTCTTGCTTGACCTTCGCGGATGCTTTCGCGATGGCGACGGCACGGGCGGCAGTCTCTTCAACGGCACTGCGGGCTAGATTGTCGGAGGCGGCGAAACCCCAGGCGCCGTCGGCAACGACGCGAATGCCAATTCCCAGGGAAGCTGCGTCGGAGGCGCCGGCGACTTTGCCATTTTTCGTGGCCAGAGCCCGACTGCGATCCTCAACTACGCGCGCGTCGGCATACGATGCACCCCGTAGGGCGGCAACGTTCAGCGCCCATTCCGCGAACTGTTTCATGTCGGCTGTCGGTCCTTGGTTGTTGGTCGTTGGCGCGTCAGCCAATTGGTCCAGCCACGAACACGACCAGAAGAACAACTAAAACAGGCTCTTCAGAAATCTATCATAGGAGGCGGTTGTAGATGAGGTGAGTTCCGCGTTTATTTGCAAGAGGATACGAAACCTTGTCGAGATGGTAGATATGGAGTATAATTTCTCCATATTTGGAATGTCGACGCAGACCACGCATTTAGCGGGAATTCCGTGGGATCATGCCGCTGATCTCTCCAGCCGGGCGGTGCAGGCACGCTTAAGTCCGGCCGCGACGCGGGCATTTTTTCGCATCGCTCGAGCCTGGAAACTTCGCGATGAAGACGCGCGCGCGCTACTGGGAGGAATTTCTAACGGCGCGTTTTATAACCTCAAGCGGCGGCCGAGCAAAAATCTCGATCAGGATCGGCTAACACGCATTTCCCTGCTGGTTGGAATTTTCAAAGCTGCGAACATTCTGTACAGCCGAAAACTGGCGGACGCATGGGTACAGCTTGCGAATGCCAACCCGATGTTCGGCGGAACGCCCCCGCTGGCATACATGCTAAAGGGTGGTTTGCCGGCGATGGTGCGAGTACGGCAGTTGTTGGACGCGCGGCGGGGTGGGTTGTAGCAGTAGCGCCCCTGACCACGTAGGCCCGGACGCCTCGTCAGGGCGGGCGAGCGAAGCTCGCCTGGAGCTCGGGGCAGGTGCGCCACAGGTGATCCGCGCCGTCTTCGCGGGCTCCGAATTAAATATCCCCTATGCTTCCGCGACTCACTCAGGTTCATCAGGATGACACGCATCGGCTGATTCCGGCCAAGTACGCGGAACGGGAACAAAGCGTGCTGCGGCGCATCGCGCGCGACGAGCGCGAAGTTCACGACTTGTTTGAACTGGACAGCGCCACCAACGAGCGCCTGCTCGGAGAAAGCAACCTTCTGCCCGGAATCACGGTACATGAACTGGTGTTCGGCGTGCCGCATTATCACATCGTGAATGCGGCGTTCACGCATGCGCAGCCGAACGGCAGCCGCTTCAATGGCCCCGAGCGTGGCGCCTGGTATGCGGGATTTGCACTGGAGACCGCACAAGCTGAGGTCGCGTATCACTTTGGCGAGGAACTGCGAGAGATACCCTCATGGCAGGCGCCCGAGACCCGTGCCTACCGCGACTATCTCGCCGATTTCCGTGGAGAATTTCACGACATTCGCAGCGATGAGCGTCATTCCGCCTGCCTCGATCCCAAGAGCTATCGTGAGTCGCAGCGCCTGGCGCGGGAACTACTGAACCAGGGCTCGGCCGGCATTATCTATCCCAGCGTGCGACATCCGAGCGGAACCTGCATTGGGTGCTTTCGCCCTGCGTTAGTCACGAATGTGCGCGAAGGCGGATTGACCAGCATCAGCTTCCCCAGTCCCAACACCGTGCCTGCGATTCACGTGGCAGAGAAGCTGTGAAGAGCAGCAAACAGCTTTCAGCTTTCAGTAGATGACCGCTGGGCTTGGCCGCTCGGCTGGGACTCTGGATAGGATTGTTGAGTCATTTGAATGCTGAATGCTGAGTGCTGGTTCTCCTCACCGACGCCTGTGATGTCAGACACTGACCCGCGGCTCATTCCAGAATTCAATAGAACTACCGCGCCGGCGGAGGATTCCGTCTGGCCAAGGAGACACGCATGAGCACGCTCGTACTCGATAAGAAAGCCGATCTGGCCGGGCCAGGGATCGGCGATTATGCCGAGCTGGAAAAAATTCTGCCTTCCGACTACCGTTCGCTGCTCAGCCCAAAAGAGACGCAGCGCGCCATTTTTCAGATAAAGCGCTACATCGAAGACAATCTTTGCCGCGAACTGAATTTAATGATGGTGGAAGTACCGCTCATTGTGGATGTCGAAAGCGGCGTCAATGACATGCTAGACCGCGATGGCTCCCGCACCCCGATCCAGTTCCACATCTCCAACGACCGCGATCGGCACCCCCTCGACGCCCAGGTCGTGCAAGCCGCCACCAAGTGGAAACGGGTGGCGCTCAAGCAGTTCGAGTGCAAGATGGGCGAGGGCATCTGCACGGATATGCGCGCCGTGCGCAAAGATTATTTTCTCGACCATGATCACTCCGTCTATGTTGACCAGTGGGACTGGGAGCGTGTCATTACGGCCGAGCAGCGGAATCTGGACTTTCTGAAAGCAATTATCTGTAAGATCTGGAAGGTCATCGTCGGCGCGGAGAAGTATGCCCAGGAATTATTCCCCAGACTGAAGGACTTCCGCTATCCCGACCTGCCTGAAAAGCTCGAGTTCTTCCATGCCGAGCAGATTCTGGAGATGTATCCAGACCTCCCGCGCAAGCAGCGGGAAACGCAGATCCTCCAGAAGCATCCCGCAATCTTCATCATCGGAATCGGTTGGCCGCTCAAGGACGGCTACCCGCACGAGATGCGCGCGGCCGACTATGATGATTGGGTCACCGACACGCATGACGAGACCGGCCGCGACACCCATGGCCTCAATGGCGACATCCTGGTGTGGAACCACGTCACCCAGCGTCGCCATGAGCTGACCTCAATGGGCATTCGGGTCACCAAACAGACCCTGCGCAAACAACTGGAGCTGTCAAAACAGCTGGATTTCCTGAAACTGCCCTATCATCAGGCGATTTTGAACGATCAGATTCCGCTCTCCATCGGCGGCGGAATAGGACAGTCGCGCACGTTGATGCTGCTCTTACGAAAAGCTCACCTGGGCGAAGTCAGCGTGACGGTATGGCCCAAAATCCTCAAAGAGATGTGCGCGCGCAAGCACATCTTTGTATTGGAATAAGGTATTGGAATAAGCGACAGAAAGCTTACCCCACGAATGTCCGCGAAGACTTCCCCACAGGGCGCCTTCGTGTGCTTGTAGTGGTTCGCTGCTGAGTTCTGTAGTGCGACCGCTCACCTTGCGGTTCTTCCTCCCGGCCCATAGAATCGATATCAGGCTGGACGGTCTGAAGCGCCGCCCAGATTCACTGGACTCCGCAGCTTCCCAGCACGATGTCGCCGGAGAGATGGCCGAGTGGCTGAAGGCGCACGCTTGGAAAGCGTGTTTACTCGAAAGGGTAACGTGGGTTCGAATCCCACTCTCTCCGCCAGATTTATTCTGAAGGACTTAGAGCAGATTTCCAAGCGGTTACCTTAAGCGGCCACCGCGATATTCAGGAAATCACGACCGACTCGGTATTAGCCTACCGGAGCTAATGCCCACTCCGCGCCAAAAGCCCGAAGTGATGCTCGAAAGGAGAGAGTTGCCCGTAGAGGCATAGAACTGCTGGAGGGTGTAACGGTAGCCAGCTGAAGTCTTCGAGGACTTCGTAGCAACGTTCCCCAGGTATTTGTCCATAGCCTTATCCAGCATCAACTCACCGGGCTTCATCACGGGTTTCAGCTGTTCCTCACAGGTTCCCCGAAAGAACAATAACTTTGGGGAGGCTGCTTTTCGCTCAAAACGCCGACGCGCCAATTTACATCCCCGTTGCCAAGATTAGGATTCCAGCAGAGCTCGTAACTTGTGAGCGTATCTGCGGCTCGACGTGACCACCGTTCCTTCTGCCAGTACGATGTCGTAAACCCCATCGAACATCGGACGAATCTCGCTAATGCAGGCGCCGTTCACGATAGCCGATTTCCGCACGCGGATGAAGTGGTGTGGCGCCAGCTTTTCTTCCAGGTGTGCCAGAGTGTCCCGCAAAAGGTGACTGTCGCTGGCGGTGTGTATGCAGGCATAGTTTCCCGTGGCTTCGATCCACAAAACGTTAGAAACGGGAACAAAGAAAATCCGCTTCTTGTCCTTCACCACAAAGCGTTCCAACGGGCGGAGACTACGGAGGGATTGGAGCAGCGGTTCGAGATCTCGATTTGCTTTTCCGCGGTGTTCGACGACCTGGAGCGCGTGAACCATGGCCTTGGCAAATCGCTCCTTATCAAACGGCTTCAACAGATAGTCAACAGCGTGGACCTCGAATGCGCGAATGGCATGCGCATCGTGAGCCGTAACGAAGACATAAACGGGAGCGGGGCTGACCGATGGCTCCACATTTTCGATGACTCCAAAACCATCCAGATCAGGCATCTGCACATCGAGAAAAACGATGTCGGGGTGAAGTTCGTTGATCTGCTCCACCGCACTGATTCCGTTCGCCGCCTCGCCTACAACTTCAATGTCGTTGTGTTTGGCCAGATAGCGACGGATACCGCGCCGGGCGATCGGTTCGTCATCGACGATGAGGACTCGCGTCTTCATGCGAACTCCGCAGTGGAATGGTGATGATGGCCTCACAGCCTCGACCGTCGCCCCTGGTAAGTTGCAGCGACGACTCGTCCCCGTACAGCTGTTTCAACCGTGACTGGACATTGTTGAGTCCGACGCCGAATCGCAGACGCGATCCCGGTGCCGGACCCGGGCCATCATCGCGGACGCGGAGCGAAACTCTGCCGTTGTTGCGTTGCGCAGCGATCTCCAGTCGGCCTGCGGCGGAATCGACGCTGATGCCGTGCTTGATGGCATTCTCAACCAGAGGCTGAAGCGCCAGGCTCGGTACATAGATTCCGAGAAGCTCAGTCGGTACATCCATGTGAACTTTCAACCGATCATGAAAGCGTGTCTGTTCGATCTCCAGATATTTGCCGACAAACTCGAGCTCGCTCTGCAAGGTGATCTCGTTCTCGCGTCGTTCGAGGGCCATACGCAGCAAGTCGCCGAGGCTGACCAGCAGATGGCTCGCAGCCTCGACATCTTCCTGCATCAGGACTCCAATGGTGTGAAGACTGTTGAACAAAAAGTGCGGATGTAACTGGCTCTTAAGGTTCTCAAGTTCGGCATGAGAGAGCTGCATCTCCAATTGAGCCGCTCTGGTTTGCCGCTCCATAGCGGCCTGATAAAAGTGGATCGACTGATACAGCCCCACAACTAACCAGTACGTCAGCACTCCAGTGAAGCTCATAGATAGAACACTGACTGTGAACGTCGGGAGAAGGCGCAGCGCACCAGGATCAGTTATGCGAAAAACTGACTGCAGAAGTACACGGCTGAGAAAGTATTCGGTGATCGATCCCAGGGGAGCCATCATAAACGACGTGACCGTGTGGATCGCTACATGAGGTACAAACTTCGGCCCCGTCAACGGGAACCGTTTTGCCAGAGCAATCACGAGCGGTGTGCACGCCGCCCAT
>DASUWH010000011.1:0-2744 GCA_036378535.1 Terriglobales bacterium
GCTAGCGAGCTAAGCTAGTGCGGCGGTCCGAGATACGGGAACTCGTCTCGCAAATCTCTGTGCGGACCAACTTTATCTTCGGTTACCTTCCCATTCGTAAGTAACGACAAGAATGGGTCGACAACGTCGTCGATCAGCGTCCGGCCATTGCGCGGATAGGAGGCTGGTCGACGAGGATCATAGGCAAGAATGTCCGGCAGCAATCTTCTCGCAGCGCGATTTGCGTCCTCCCGTGTATAGCCGCCCGAATGCTCCAATTCATGCGCGAATACATCCAAGAACCGATCATCAGTCGCCGGTTCCGCGCCGAGGTACGCCTCCCTCTGCTCTCCCGGCAGGAAGACCGCTTGCATCGGTCTTCCACCCCGGTCTGCCTGAATCCAGCCTTCACCGGCTTTGTCTACTGTGCGAGCCCAAAGTCCCACTTGATTGTTTCTCAACGCCGAGTTCGGCAGCTCAACCACAATGCTGCAAACGTTTTTGTCTTTAAAGAAGTCGTCGCCTGTGAACTGCATCTGGTTGAAAAGACCGTTCGCGTCAAAGAAGAAGGGATCGCTACGCCAACCAAAGAAAAAGCGGTAGTCGCCGGCGTTCGTGACTATGGCTTCCTTTGTGACTGAGACAAGTGCATCTTTGACTACAATTTCGCCATCGCCGCCTGCTCCAGCGGCTCGCTCATCGTTCATACGGCGTAGTCTCGCTGTCTGCTTCCCATCTGCCGAATACGAGAACTGCACACTGTAGACGAGATCGGCTACTGCATCGCCATCCGTGTCAACCTTGAATTCGTACAGAGCTCCTGGGGCGAAGGGCTCAATCGTTGTCCGCCCCGGCGGATTCACGGAGTTAGACGGGTGCACATTGAGAATGATGATTGATTTGCCACGATCTCCGGGCTTGGGAAAGGCGTAGAGGTCGGTCATGTCCAACCGGGCATCCCCTCGCGGAAATTCAAAGTTGGGACCTGAGGCGTGGTGTGACATTTGGATTCTCTTTCCTTGAAACTCTTAGCGACCCACTTGGCCGACGTGATAGCCTAAGCGCTGTTCTACATCGCCAGGCTTGTGAAAGCCTTGCTCCATCAAGGCCTTGATTCTTTTCTGCGCAGCTGGCCGCATAATCGAGGCAAAGCACACATCCCACTCTGGCGCGATTTCGTAATCAGGCGGCAAACTGGCCACGTCGACGAAGTGCTTGGTCTCGCTGATCGCCCGCTTGTCAAACGACGCGATCCGGATTGCGAGGGACTCCACGAACGCGTCTAGGTCAGAATCGGGCAATGATCGGTTGACGTAGCCGTACAGTTCGGCCAAATCACCGGGGATGTCGTCGGCTCCCAGAAGCACTTCCAGTGCGCGTCCTCGTCCCATCAGACGTGGTAGACGTGCCATTGGACCGCCACCGGGCACAATCCCAGCCCCAACCTCAAACTGCGACAAAATGGCTTTTTCGCGGCTTGCGAACCGCATGTCGCAGGCCAACGCAAGCTCGCTTCCGACACCCGTGGCGCGCCCTCGGATTGATGCGATCGATACGACCGGGACACGGCTCAGTCGCACCAATGTGTCGGGAAGTGGCTGCAAACCTGTTGGTCCCGGTGGTACGCTGGTTGTCTCTTCAGGTTTGGCAAGGAAGTCGTAGTGAGTCAGGAAGAATCCTTCGACCGCGCTGTCAAAAACCACCACTTTGACGTGCTGGTCCATTTCAAGCGCGATGATGATCTCGTTCAACTGGGGAAAATTCTTCGGACCGAAAATGTTGAGGGGTGGGAGATCAAACATGACTCGCCAATATGCGGGCGACCGTCGCTCAAGACGTATTTCCGCAATCTGTGGTGTCGAGAAACTTGGACTAGTCATAATTTTTCGGGCCTCCTTTGATAATTGAGCCTGCTCGACGGCAAGGCACCACAATGCCCCTAGCACGCTGCCCAGCGCGCTCAGTGTTGACAGTGTTTCTGGCTCACATCGTGAGAACCACTCGGAACCGTGCCTTGCCACTTGTCATGCGCGCGTAAGCGTCAGCCGCTCTTTCAAGCGGGAACGTCTCAACCATGGGGCGCACGCCCGTGAGTTCGGCGAAATGTAGCGTGTCCTCTTCGGCGGCTGGTGTTCCCGCAGCCGTGCCTTGAATATTCCTAGTTCCAACAATGAGCTGAAGCGGCGTGACCTCTATGGGATCGACTGCAACGCCGATAACTATGAGCTTGCCGTTCGACGCCAGACCGTCGATTAGTTCGGACATAGCTTTTGAGCTTGGGGCTGTAGCCAGAATGACCTGTGCGCCCCCCAACTTTTGTAACGCCTGTGCTGCGTTTGTCGATTGGCTGTCGATGTACACACTCGCTCCGAGTTTCTTCGCAAGCGCTGCGCTTTCGGACCCGCGCCCGATAGCCGCCACTTGGTAACCAGACTTGTTCGCGAATTGAATCCCGAGGTGGCCTAGACCACCCATGCCCTCAACAGCAACAAGGTCGCCGGGGAGCGCACCGCTATGTCGCAGGGCGTCGAACGTGGTCACTCCAGCACAGAGTAGGGGTGCCGCATCGGTGTCACTAAGAGTTTCGGGTATGGCCACTACCGCCTCAACGGGGGCCACCATGTATTGCTGGTATCCGCCGTCATAGCTAATGCCAGGAACTTTCAGATTCTGGCAATTGCGAAAATCTCCGCGGCGGCATGAGATGCAGGTGCCATCATGGCCGCCGTGCCAGCCAACTCCGACACGCTGATTCCTTTCCCAGC
>DASUWH010000012.1:0-16142 GCA_036378535.1 Terriglobales bacterium
GGGAGAAGTTCGCAGCCAGAAAGCATAGGTAGGATTGTCTACGGTAAGGGTCCCCACTTGAGTCGCACTCAAGGTCTGGGGGTCCACGTTATAAGTCACGATGGAATTGGTTTGAAGGACATAGAGGATTTGCACGACTGAAGCGGTGGCTGGAGTCCGTACACCTTGCGCAACGCCATTTTGGTTCAATGTGAAAAAAGAAAGCAGGCAGAATACGAGGGAGAGCAGGGGGGCGCGGGACATAGTCACCTCCGACTAGTCGATGCATCAGATGGATAGGGCAGAGAAGAAGGTTGCCAGCAACTCTCACGACTACAGTAAGGCCGACATCAATGGTGCCCAATGTTCGTTCAGGCGCTGTAAGATTTCGTTCTATCCGGAGAACCGACAGGATGCGAATTTCGAGGAGTTTGGTGATATGGGCAGTACTGGTGGGCTCGTGCTTGGTCGATTCCGCATGGAGTCAGACTAATCGGTGGACGTCAAGCCGGGCGAATGGCTGGTACACGCAACAACCGTGGCTGGTCGGGAGCAATTACGTTCCCAAGTCGGCTATCAATCAGCTGGAGATGTGGCAGGCCGACACTTTCGACCCCAAAGAAATCGATTTGGAGCTCTCCTGGGCGGAAGCGATGGGGATGAATACGATGCGCGTGTTTCTCCATGACTTGCTGTGGCAGCAGGATGCGGCGGGGTTTCGGCAGCGAATTAATCAATTTTTAACCCTTGCGGCCCGTCATCATATTCGACCTCTATTTGTGTTTTTCGATTCCTGCTGGGATCCACGACCTCATCTCGGACGTCAGCGCGCGCCACGGAAGGGCGTGCACAATTCCGGGTGGGTGCAGAGCCCAGGGGCGGCGGCGCTGCGGGATGAGAAACAATACCCACGGCTGAAGGAATACGTGCAGGGAGTGATTCGAGCGTTTGCCCAGGACGATCGCATTCTTGGCTGGGATTTGTGGAATGAGCCGGGAGCGGACAATGCGGGGAGTTATCCAAAGCGGGAGTTGAAAGATAAGGTCAGCCGCGTGAAGGTTCTGCTGCCCCAGGTCTTCGCATGGGCACGCGAAGCCAATCCATCGCAGCCGCTTACGAGCGGGATTTGGGATATGGACCATGCAACGGACGCCGGGAAAGCGGGCGAGCTACAGCAGATTCAGTTGCGCGAGTCCGACATCATTACCTTCCATAATTACTCGTGGCCCGAAGACTTCAAAGCCGAGGTCGCATGGCTACAGAAATTCAACCGGCCTGTCATCTGCACGGAATATATGGCCCGTCCGGTGGGAAGCACCTTCGATACGGTGTTGCCGATTGCGAAGCAGGAGCACGTGGGCGCCATCAATTGGGGATTTGTCGCCGGCAAAACGCAAACTTACCTGCCATGGGAGTCATGGCAGCACCCATATGTCCATAGTGAGCCGCCGGTGTGGTTTCACGACGTACTGCGTCCTGATGGAAAGCCTTATCGTGCGGCCGAGGTGGAATTGATCCGGCAGCTGACGGACAAGTGAATTCCAGATGGGCGACGATTACCGTGCGTGGCCTGCCATAGCTTTTAGCAGGGTGACTCGGTCGGAGTATTCGATGTCACTGCCGACAGCGATTTCACCCTGTGCAGTTGGAGAGATTTTCTGGTTTCCTGACATGCCAGATCGGGGTACAATAGGGTCCTTCTTGAAGTCAAAGAAGCTTCCCCGAAAAACAAACCAGGTCAGGCTGAGAGCTCGGTGGTACATTCTCGGCAACGCGCCCGTGCCGCTGTGCTTCGACACAAAGGGGGACATCATGGGCCACGTCTACTATTCGATTGAGATGATTGAGCAGGGCCAGAATCCGATCTGCTGGATCGCTTGCATGGCCATGGTCAAGTCGTTCAAGACCAAAGCGACTCACCCCATCAGTGAGTTTACGGGCGGAGCCGATCCCAGCAACGCGTGCATACCCGATCCCAATAAGGGTTGGAACGATCTGTACAACAATCTCGGCAACTTTGGCTTCGACGTAGACGGCGCGGATATGTGCATTGGCTATGGCTATGTCGAAGACATGTTGCGAAGGCATGGGCCTTTCATAATCTTCGTGGATGTGGTCGATTTTCCATTCTACGGGCCGGTCTGCGTCAATGTAGGCAGCGGTACGCACGCGCTGGTAGTCAACGGCGTCGACACCGACCAGGGAAACGTGATGCTCACGAATCCATGGGGCACGCGCACGCCGCCTGCGGACATTGATGTAATCATCAAAGCGATGCAGGGCATTTCGGACCAGCACCTGAACTGCGTCGGCTACATGGAATGATTTAAGCGCGATTCGAGCTAAGGCTGGCGGCAAACGGCGGAGATGTTCGGCGAAATGGCCGGCTCGCGGTTCACAGTTCGCGGCGGCCTTCCATGGCTTTCAGCATAGTGACTTCGTCGGTGTACTCGATGTCGCTGCCGACGGGGATGCCCATGGCGATGCGGGTTATCTTCAGGCCGGGACGTTTCAGTTCGCCGGAGAGATAGACGGCGGTGGCTTCGCCTTCCACGGTTGGATTCGTAGCGAGAATGAGTTCGTCTATCTGGCCGGACTCGACACGGCTTTCGAGATTAGAGATTCGCAACTGCTCCGGGCCCACACCGTGCAACGGGGAAATGCAACCGTGAAGCACGTGGTAGACGCCGTTGAAATGCCGGGTCTTCTCGATGGCGGCGATGTTGGTGGGTTCTTCGACCACACAGACGAGCCGCTGATTGCGGGCGGGATTGCTGCAGTAGGTGCAGGGATCGATGTCGGTAATGTTATTGCAGACGGAGCAGAGACGCAGATTAGCTTTAACGTCCCGCACCGCGGTAGCGAGCGCTTCGGCGTCGCCGTCGCTGGAACGCAGAATGTGGAAGGCAAGGCGCTGGGCGCTCTTGCTCCCGATTCCGGGAAGCTTCTTCAGTTCGTCAATGAGCCGGGTCATCGGCTCGGCAAATCTGGACATTGTGTAATTTAGTAATTTGTAATTTGTAATTTTCAGGACGTTCGGCGCGCCTTAAATTACAAGTTACAAATTACAAAATCCCCGGAATTCCCATGCCGCCCATCATTCCGCCGACGGTGGATTGAACCGTTTGATCGATTTGGCGCCCGGCTTCGTTGACCGCGGCGGTGACGAGATCCTGCAGCATTTCGACGTCGCCTGATTTCACTGCCTCTGGGTCGATCCGGACCGAGAGGAGTTGCTTGCGGCCGTCCATTTTTACGGTCACGCTGCCGCCGCCGGAGGAGGCTTCGATGACGGTCTCCTGCATTTTCTTTTGCAATACTTCGTACTGCTTGCGGGCTTGCGAGAGCATTTCCTGGATGTTGAAGCTACCCATAACTTGCGCCCCTCCGGGGCTGAGATCATCTGGCTACTTCAACCCAGGGCTTACGCCCTGGGCTAATTTATTTCGCCGCTCCGCGGCTAGTGCGATTTCGTGTCCCGCATTGTGAACAGACCATTAGAAGAAACCTTGAAACCATGAAACCTATTTCTTATCCCTGTAGTCGATTACCGTTCTTATCTCTGCTCCGAATTTTTCTTTCACGCGGCGGACGACGGGGTCCTGCTCGGCGCGACCACGGCTGCTGCCGCCATTTGCAGCAGGCGCAGAGGAGACTGGCTGGGGCATCCCACCGGGAAGCACCTTCAATTTGGCGGGGCGGCCCAAGTTTCCGCTCAGCGCGGCGATGATCACACGTTTCGCTTCTGCTCCGATCGACATATCGATCACGGCGGCAGAAGCGGCCACTTTAATCACCAACTCGCTTCCTTCCAGGCTCCACTCGCCGGGTTCCAGCATCGACAGCGACATGCGCTGGCCGGCATCTGCCAGGGCGTTCAATACCATGTCACGCAATTGCGTGATCCCCGAGGCGGCAACAGGTTGCGCGGCGACAGCGGGCTCAGGCGCGGGTTCCGGGTTTGATGCGGGAGCGGTTGCGGTGGCGGGCGCGGCAGATCCCATGACCACGCGGGTAGGTGTTGGAGAAGAGGGGACCAGGCGTGGGCCGGAACCGCCCGCGGGCTCGCTTGACAGTTCAGGGGTGCCCTTGCGGGCAGTGTCGGCGGCGAATGGCGACACATATCCCGGACGCTGAGCGGCAGCCTGAGGCGTTCGACTCGAAGTTCTGGTACCGGGCGCCGTAGCGCTTTTCGGCGCCGGCAACGCAGTGGCTGCTTCGCTCAGTAATCGTTCAATGGGAAGCAAACGCTGGGCGTGTGCCATCTTCAAAAGGCCGAGCTCCAGGTGGAAACGCTGTTCCTGGCGATAGCCCAGTTCGGAGTGCGTGCGCAGCATGATCTGCAGATGCCGGGCCAAGTCTTCTTCGCTAAAGAGCTCCGCGACTCGATTGACGCGGGCACGTTCGTCGGCGGAAATTTGCAGCAGGGAAGACTCGCTTCCAGCGATTTTGGCCACGGTCGCATTGCGAATGAAGCGCACCATCTGTCGTGCGAAGTGCGTGGGACTATGCCCCTCGTTCAGTAGGTGGTCGATACGGCGAAGGACTTCATCGCTGGCGCCCTGGGAAACGGCTTGCATGACCTCTTCCAGCACGCCCGAGGGAGCGGAGCCGACAAGCTGGCGCACGGAATCGGCGGTGAGGCGGCCGGATGAGGAGGCGATCGCCTGATCCATGATGGAGAGGGCATCGCGCATGGAGCCGTCACCGGCTTCGGCCAGCAGGGAAAGGGCATCGTGATCGGCCTCGATCTTTTCCCGGGAGGCGAGGTCTGTCAGTTGGTCTACGATTTGCTCAAAACGTACTGCCCGGAAGCTGAAATGCTGGCAGCGGGAGCGGATGGTCTGGGGTATATCTTCCGGCTGCGTGGTGGCCAGCATGAATACCACGTGGCTGGGCGGTTCCTCCAGGATCTTCAGGAGCGCGTTAAAGGCCGCATCGGTGATCTGGTGGGCTTCGTCCAGGATGTAGATCTTGAAGCGATCCCGGGCCGGACGATAGCGAGCCGCTTCACGGAGTTCACGAATCTCGTCGATGCCGCGGTTGGTGGCAGCGTCAATCTCAATGACATCCACCGAGTTTCCAGCGCGGATTTCGGTGCAGGAATCGCATACTCCGCAGGGTTCCGCCACAGGGTGATCCGCCGACCGACAATTCAGGGCCATGGCCAGGATGCGGGCGACGGTGGTTTTGCCGATGCCGCGGTGGCCGCTAAAGATGTAGCCGTGGGCGACCCGGCCCTGCTCGATGGCGTTGGTCAGGGTGCGGGTGACGTGCTCCTGCCCGATTACTTCGGAGAACTTCTGGGGGCGGTACTTGCGGGCGAGAACCTGGTAGCTCATGAGGAGACGGTTTGATTATACGTGAGGGGAGAGGCAGCATTCAGCAGTCAGGTCCCAGCATTCGGTTAGATCAGCTTGTGAAAAGTGGGGACCCGCCGAGGGGGTTCTAAAGCCGTGTTCGCAGGGAGCTGAACGGCACGGCGGGGGCGGCTTTCTGTTCTGATTCTGTTGCCTTTATGCGGCTCCGGACGGCGCGGCTGAACAGGCTGCTGAAACAATCTCTCGGCGGCAAAAGATGGCCCTCAGGCGCTAAAGCGCAGACGTATATTCAACAGCTTAGCGGCACCCTTCGACTACGCTCAGGGCAGGCTAGTAAACTCGTGCCCTTCCCGATTTTACTTACCTGATTCTTTTTCCGCAGCCTCTGAAGCCGCGCCCTTTCAAGAACCGATTTATGAGACAGCGACAGCTTCTGCATGTTCAATCAGGAAGTGCTGAATTCCCAGTGTTCCCTCAACTCTGGTCTTGCGAAGCCTCACGCGCCGCGCTACTCTGGGTATTCGGAATAGCCTGTCTGGCGCAAGGAGGCCCCTGTGCAACTAGAACTGAGCACCCGCAGTATGGACGGAATTGCCGTTGTTGATTGCCATGGCCGTTTGATCTTCGGCGAAGAATCGGCCAGCTTGCGAGACGCGGTTAAGAATCTGCTCATATTGAGCAACAACATTGTTCTGAATCTGGGCGGAGTGAATTACATCGATAGCGGCGGGTTGGGCACGCTGGTTGCGCTGTATACCACGGCCCGCAACGCAGGCGGCTCGATCAAGCTTGCTGCCTTGACCCAACGCGTAGGCGATCTGCTGCAAGTGACCAAGCTGCTGACCGTGTTTGAAGTTTTCGACACCGTGGAGGATGCAGTTGGCTCCTACAAGAAAGGGGCAGCTGCGTAGTCTGATCATCGTTTGCGCAGGCACGAGACGTAGCAGGCAAGCGTTATTCCGGCCTGAACGAAATCCCTGAATGTTCCCTAAGATTGTGTTTGTAACTGCACTGCTTGTGGCGACAAGCAGTTTTGTGTCGCCCCCGGCAGCACTGGCCATAGGGCTGGTTTTCGGCCTCGCGTTCGCGCACCCCTTCTCCGACTCTTCAAGAAAAGCTTCTAAAGTATTACTTCAACTATCCGTGATCGGCCTCGGGTTTGGAATGAACCTGCATGAGGTGATGCGCGCCGGGGAAAACGGGTTCGTCTACACGCTGGTGAGCATCAGCTTTGCCATGATTGTGGGGACGGTGCTGGGCGTGTTCTTTAACGTCCAGAAGACCTCGGCATTCCTGATTTCCACTGGGACGGCAATTTGCGGGGGTAGCGCGATTGCTGCCATGGGACCGGTCACCGAGGCCAATGATGAGCAGATGGCGGTTTCGTTGGCCACCGTGTTCGTTCTGAATTCTGTGGCGCTGCTAACCTTCCCCTTTATTGGGCGGAGCCTTGGGTTGACGCAAACTCAGTTTGGCCTGTGGGCGGCGCTGGCGATTCACGACACCAGTTCGGTCGTGGGTGCGGCGGCGAAGTATGGAGCCATCGCTTTGGCAGTGGGGACCACAGTTAAACTCGCTCGGGCCCTTTGGATTGTGCCCATGACCGTGGGAACGGCCGTTGTTCGCGGGTCGAAAGCGCGAGTGCAGTGGCCGTGGTTCATTGCGCTGTTTTGCCTGGCTGCGGTCTGCAACACATATCTCCCAGGCGGAGCTGTAATTTACGCACCGTTGATGAAACTGGGCAAGATCGGCCTGACGGTCACTCTTTTTCTGATTGGCACAGGGATTTCTGTGACCACGTTGAAACAGGTGGGACACCGTCCAATGCTGCAGGGGATCGTGCTGTGGTTCCTGGTTTCGATCACTTCGCTGTGGTTAATCAGGGCCGGTTGGATCGGCTGGTGATTGGTGCGAGCTCAGATTCTGGCAACAATCCGCGGGATTCCTCGGGGCAAGGTCTCGACCTATGGCGCGATTGCCCGGGCTGCGGGATTTCCGGGGGCGGCACGACAAGTGGTGCGGGCGCTGCACAGCTCAGTTGGGCTGCCGTGGCATCGCGTGCTGGGTGCCGGTGGAGAGATCAAGTTACGAGGTGACTCAGCCATCGAACAGCGTTTGCGACTCGAAGGCGAGGGCGTGGTTTTCCGAGGGCGCAAGGTGGACATGGCACGGCATGAATTCCGATTTTTACGGGCCAAGCGCAAGAAGCGCGCCAAGGATTAACCCGGATACGGCCGGATCTGAGCTACGCTTTGGGACTCAGATTTGGGTAACGACTAACGACCGACTACCGCTGCCGGCGATGGTTGCGGCTTAAACTTTTCGTCAATCTCCACCTGGTAACCGGCGACGAGGCGGTTGCTCTCATTGGCCATGCCCACCACCGACATCAGCTCTTTGAACATGGCGTCGGTCATGCCGGCTTTGCGGGCGGCGGCGCTGTGCGAGGCAATGCAGTAATCGCATTGGTTGCTGACGCTCACCGCAACGTAGATCATTTCCTTAGTGAGCGGGTCCAGAGCGCCGGGAGCCATGATTTCTTTTACATCCCGCCAGGTGCGCTTCAGCAGTACGGGATCGTGGGCAATTGACTTCCAGAAATTGTTGATCCAGTCGGTTTTGCGCGTGGCCATGATGTCGTCATAGACGGCGCGCACTTCGGGGCTGGCGTCTTCAAATTCAATGAGTCCGAATACTGACATACGATTCCTCCGAATGCGATGATGAGGGTTGTAAGCCTGCTATCGACCGCTTACTCTTTGGGCAACTCGCCTTTAAGCAACTTGTAAAGCTGTGCGGCTGGACAACGCATGCCGACATAGAAATGGCCAAACAGGGCGTAGACAGCGCTGACTTCGTCGAAACGCATTTCGTAAATTAGTTTCTTGAAGACCAGCGGATCGTCCGCAAACAGGGTTACACCCCATTCCCAGTCGTCAAAGCCGATCGAGCCGGAGATGATCTGCTTAACTTCGCCCGCATAGCGCCGCCCGACCAGGCCGTGTTCGTTCATTTGCCGCTGGCGCTCCTCCATGGGCAGGGTGTACCAGTTCTTGTCCTCACCCCGGCGGCGGTCCATGGGGTAGAAGCAGATGTAACGGTTCGGCGGCATGGACGGAAACAGTCGAGGATGCATGGCTTCTTTCTGGCGGGCCAGAGTAGCGGCAATTTCCTGGCTCCATTCGGGCGAATGCGGTTCGACCCCGCGCTCGGCCAGAGCTTTGTAGGTCTTCAGGGTTGATTCGTAGAGGCCCAGCTCAATGATTGACAGGTAGGAGGAGGTAGGTTCCAGAAACTCGCTCAAGCGCAGGCGAGAGAGATCCAGTTCGGCCTGGTTAAGGGCATCGAATGACTCCCGGAAGTGGACCAGCAAGAGATCGCCCTTGTGGCCGAGTAGCGAATAAAGAGCTGATTGGCCGGTCGAATTCTGCTCCATTTTCTCGAGGATCGGGATGGCTTCCTTGACGATGTCGTCCCGCTCAGCGGGTGACAAGGCGCGCAGCGCCGACCAGCGAATTTTGGCCATCTGGTGGAGAACGCTGTAGCCCTCAATGGTAAGCGGAACCGGCGGCAGCTCTGCCGCAGCGGCTTGGGGACGCAGGGTGCGAGTAGACATGGGCCTCCCTCAGGGGGAATGTTGCTGTCTATTGTAGCGCCTCGGGACGATCTCCGGTCTCAGGCTAAGATAACGGCTGCAACCCTGTTTCGCCCGACCACACAAGCTTCTTCGGCCGGGCGCTGCGACCGGCGTGGTGCCGACCAACGCTTCGTTTGGAAAAAGTTTATGGAGAAAAAGACCCAGAAATAAGAATGGCAGACGCTGAATCATTGGAGTTATTCAGCGCCTGCCTCGCTTCGCGTCGGTTTATGCGCAGTGAGTATCTTATACGAGTTTCTCGTGGTTCTCGGCAATATAGAGAAGACCGTAGGGGCCTCAGGGAATCACTGTATATTGCCGCCGGGCGTTTTCGTCTTTAACGTTCGACCGGATGACGCCTGTAATCCGCATTTCCCAAATGTTCGTCTAATCGCCCTGACCACATGCCTGCCAGAGTGGCGCATCTTTGGACAGACTGTCTGCTGGACAGGTCAAGAGGCCTGATTGTCGCGCCGCTCTACAGTTCTCTCTGTATTCATTCAGCTCAGTTTTCATGCGATAAAGGGATTGTACCCGTCGAGAGATTGTCCTGGAGAGGCTGTCGTGGTGTCGAACTGTGCTAATCCTAATTGCGGAGTGCCGCTTCGTTATCTGCGGGATGGACGACTCTTTCAATTTGAAGTCAGAGCATTGAGCAAGAATGAATCGAATTCTGAAGTGAAGAAAAGACCATTACGTCAAGTCTGGCATTACTGGCTTTGCGGTGAATGCTCGTCGACGATGACCCTGCAATTCGATCAGATGAGGGGGCTCAAAATCATGCCCCTGGACCACTCCTGCATTCAAGTGTCGCAGATAGCGTCCTGAAAAAAGTTGGGACGGCGTCCGCCGTCCCCTTGTGGATCCAAGAACCTGTCGTGCACTAACCTTTTGTATTCTCAACCTGCAAATTATCCTGAACTGAGAAGACGCCGGGCACGCTTTTCGTCTGCATCTCGGCGATCTGCTTGTCCATCTGTCGGGCTACAACTCCGGTCAAGGTCACATTGCCGTTTTTCACAATAATGTGAATCGGAGGCACAGCGCGAAGGGAATACGGGGCTAGAACGTCGTTTCCATAGATGGCTCGATACACAGCCCGCCGGATGCGGTCGTCGTTGGGAGACGGCGGGAGAACTTCGATGTTGTTGACCACGCGCTCCACGCCCTCTACTTTCTTCACTACTCTTTCGGCGTCCGGCTTCAAAGTTGGATCCAGTACCTGACCTATCAGGGTTACGGTTCCGTCGGGGGAGACCTGGTATTCAAGATTGTCGAACACACTGTAGAACGGCAACATGACCAGCTGATGCCGAACTTCCTGAGTAATGCGCTGCAGAGCCTGATCGCTGAGCGCACGGCTTTGCGAGGTGTTAGTTGTGCTCGCGGCCGATGAGCCCGCAGCCTGGCCGAGCGCGATCGCGGAGAGGGCGAGACTGAGCGCGATTACGGTAAGAGCTGCGAAATGTTTCATAAAAGCTCCCTTCATAGCTGGGTATACAAACGTTGGATGTACAAACCTGAGTGCCGGTTTCGCCCCATTCAACCTTATTGTTGTACTCGGTGATCGCAGACTTCAGGGAAAACGGCCGGCCCGGTACTCTGGGCCTTGTTGCTTGTTGCGGTGGAGTTGCAACTGGAATTTGGGGTCGGAACGCAGCCCGGAAATTCGAATCGGCAGAACCGTTTTTCCGCCTTTGCGGAAAAAAGGATCGACGGGCTTGAGCAGCAGCGACTTCAGTCCAGTGACGGTCTGCGAAAGCTTGGCGTCGAGATGAAGATCGCCAATGAAATCGAGGCGCTCTGAGCGTAGCCCATAAACCCCCTCGAGATTGAGATTGGCGCCCGGGATGGAGAAGCTGACAGCGGGGAAGCGAGCATCAGAATGATCCAATACGAAGCGGCCGGTCAGATCGAAAACGTCGGTGCCGGCATCTCTGTTGCCCGGCTTGCCTTCGGCACGCCGGCTTAAACGCTGCAACTTTTCCTGGATGACCGGATTCGTAGGATGAGCGTCGGTGGCGAAAAATCGGCCATTCAATTTCAGGCGCTGCAGAACCTTACCGGGGCCGGGAAGAACTGCAAGTTGAGTATGGAAGCGCAAGCCGCCGATCAGCGGCGGCCGGTCTGCTTTGACCCCCAGGCTGAGAATATCCTCTAGACGGCCGGGATTGACGGTCACATCCAGCAGCACCGCGCGTCCTTTGCCCTGCATGCCAAAGACGCCACCGCGGGCCATGATCACCGAATTCAGAAGTTTGGCGCGAACGGGATCGAGCGCAGTATCCCCGGTTGTCCCGTCAATGGTGGCGTGAAATTGCGTTTCCAGCGATACCGGGCGACCGATGACATCGAGAGAGAAATCGGGAGTTGAGGTCTGGCCATCGGCGACGATTCTCTCCAGCACGCCTTCAAAACGGCCTGTCGAATCCAGGGTTCCGCCAATACCGGGGAAGGGATAGAGATCGGCATGGGCGAAGACATAATTGCCGGAAAGCGGCGTGAGGCTGGGTTCTTCCGGCTGCCAGGGACCGAAACGGCCGTTGGCTTCGATTTCTCCTTTGGGCACAGCATTGGTAAGGCGCGCACGGTAGGGTGCCGAACGACCCAGTCCGACATTCTGCATGCTGAGCTCATGGATGGAGAATTGAAGCGGGCGCTTCGCGGGGTTCCTGGGCAGAATGTTGAGCTCGCAATCGCTGCATGCGAAATTATCCACAATGACGGGATACCGTTGCCGGGGCGGGTGCGGATTCGAACCCTCGTCATCCCGGCGCGGGGGGACTGAAATGCGCATTCCGGTGAGTTTCAGTTCTTCTATATGAGTTGGCTTATGCAGGAAGGGCGCCAGCTTGGCCGTAAAAGAAAAACTCTGAACCGCTATCAGAGGCGGGAGGCTGGAGTTGTTTCCCTTGGAAACGCTTACATCTCCGCCGACGATCACAATTTGCGGATAAAGCTGTGCGATGGTGAACTGACCGAAGCGTACGTCCGCTTGAAAGCGTTCGCGGACAATCTGAATGCAACGCTGGCGCACGAAGTCGGATAAGCGGGTACGCGCGAATGGGAGCGCCAGGCGAAACCCGAGCACAGCGATTGCCAGCAGGGCGCCCCCCAGGAGCAAAACACGGAATCTCTTGTCAGTTGTCAAGTCGCGTCACTCAGGATCTAAGCCCCAGACGCGCGGCTAGGATGGCGGGCCAACAACGCTGGTTGTCCCGGCGGTCAGGAGAGAGACGTAGCCAGCTACATCGCTGCCAGATCCAGAGTTGCTATTCAGAAGGAGCGTAGTAGCCGGTGCGGGCATACACCTGCAAGGGCGGCAGGCCGCGGGGGATTCTCAGCTTCACTTTAATCTTGTGCCACTTCCCGTCGTTGGTGGTTTTGGTGGGCTTGTAGCCGAGCACATATTGATTGCGCAACTCCATGCCAATCTTTCCGGCAACATCGGGAAGGTCGTTGGGGTTATCAATCGTGAACGTCCGCCCGCCTGTAACCTGCGACACTTCGCTCAGCAGTTGCGGCCCAAGTCTTTCTTCGACAGTGGGAAAGTAAGTGTCATACACGCCAATGCCATAAACGATCACATCGGCTTCTTTGATCTGGGACTTGATCTCCTGTTCTGTATAGCGGCTATGGTTATCGCCGCCATCGGAGATGATCAGCAGCGCTTTGCGTTGATTCTTAGCGTCCTTCATCTTGTGCATGCCTAGATAAAGAGCGTCCAGCAGAGCGGTGCGTCCTTTCGGCGTGGTGTAGATCAGCTTGTTCTGAATATCGTCAGGATTGGCGGTAAAGCCGGCGGCCAGGCGAGGCTCGTCGGAGAAGGTGATCATGAAAAACTCATCCTGCGGATTCGCGGTCTTGCAGAACTCGATGACGGCTTCGCGGGCGCGCTCAATCTTATCGGTCATACTGCCGCTCATGTCGAAAATGATTCCCACCGAGACCGGAGCGTCTTCATTGGAGAAATGCTGGATATCCTGCTTCTCCTTACCGTCGAAAACCTGGAAATTATCCTTGTCGAGACCTGTGACCAGGCGATCCATCGGGTCGGTGATCGTGACCGGTACTAAGACCAGGTCCACCTTCTTCTTGATCGGAGCCGTGTGCGTATTGAGAGATGCGTCAGCGGCAGGAGCGTGCGCTTCGGCCGTGTCGGTAGCTACCCGAGGAACAATGTGGACATCTCCGGTATTGTCCTGCGCGGCAGCCGCAATCACGAAACAAGTTATCAGCGAGAGAAGTAAGGAAGTACATCTGGCGGAAACGATCCCGGGAAGAACTTTCATATCCCACTCCAACGGCGCCGTTCGAAGCGGTGCCGGCCCCAATTGTCTTTGTAGCGTGGACTGGCGGCCATACGCAATCAAGCGGACACTGTAACTTTGGTAACGACTTACCCCACGTCCACCATCGGTTCGCCGCTCATGCCGGGCGGAAATACCCTCAGAAAAGGCAAGTCTCGAACAGGAACATAGCTGCCTGGTTGCGAGGGTCGCTAAAATTCTGTGTAAAGAACATTTGGCTACATAGCTTCTGGCTTCTGAATACCCGATGTACCGGATAGGAGAACGGTAAACGGGAAATCTAAGGTAAGTAGTTTTGGGATTTCAGCTCACAGGCGCTATATCGAGTCATCGAGGCCGGAGCAGCTGATTTTTCGGCTTCGGTCAACGTCATCAAACCAGTTCACAGTCACACCGCGCAAAGAAGCCGTAAGAGAGGTTCCAAGGTGCTCTTCAGCACAAAACCAGTTGTATGGCCGGGGAAGCCCTATCCGCTCGGGGCGACATGGAACGGAGAGGGCGTAAATTTCTCGATTTTTTCCGAGCACGCCGAGAAGGTCGAGCTGTGCTTATTTGACACCAAGGGCCGGCGCGAGCTGCATCGCATTCCGCTGCCCGAGCAGACTGACCAGGTCTGGCACGGCTACCTGCCCGAAGCTCGTCCCGGGCTGCTTTACGGCTATCGCGTCTATGGGCCTTACGAACCTGAACGCGGCCTGCGCTTTAACCATCACAAGTTGCTGCTGGATCCATACGCCCGGCAAATTGATGGCACTCTGAACTGGAGCGATGCCCAATTCGGATATCGCGTCGGGCACCGCGCAGAAGATCTCTCTTTCGACCGTCGTGATAGCGCCCTGGGCATGCCGAAGGCCCGAGTCGTGGACCCGGCTTTCACCTGGGGCGACGACAAACCTCCCTGCACGCCCTGGCACGAGAGCATTATTTACGAGGCCCATGTTCGCGGATTCACTATGCGGCACCCGGAAGTTCCACCTAATCTGCGCGGGACATATGCAGGACTCGCTACCGCACCGGTGATTAACTATCTTCGGCGCCTGGGAGTCACGGCGATCGAGCTCATGCCAGTGCACTACTTCGTAGACGACCGTCACCTCGTGCAGAAGGGCCTTCGGAATTATTGGGGTTATAACTCCATAGGCTTCTTTGCTCCCGAAGACCGATATGCGGTCTCCGAGCCATTGTCTGAGTTCAAGACGATGGTCAAGACCCTGCATTCGGCAGGATTGGAGGTAATTCTGGACGTGGTCTATAACCACACTGCCGAGGGGAACCAGATGGGCCCAACGCTGTCGTTCCGCGGCATCGATAACGCTGCGTATTACCGGCTTATACCCGAGAACCCACGCTATTACATGGATTACACCGGAACCGGCAATAGCCTGAACATGCTGCATCCGCGCGTTCTGCAGATGATCATGGATAGCCTCAGGTACTGGACGCAGGAAATGCACGTTGACGGGTTTCGCTTCGACTTGGCCGCTACCCTGGCCCGCGAGTTACATGAAGTGAACCGTCTGGGAGCTTTTCTGGACATTATTCACCAGGATCCGGTGCTCTCGCAGGTGAAGCTGATCGCGGAGCCATGGGACCTGGGAGAGGGCGGTTATCAGGTGGGGAAGTTTCCCGTCGGGTGGGCGGAATGGAACGATCGCTATCGCGATGCCGTGCGCTCATATTGGAAAGGTGATGGTGGTCAAATTGGAGAACTGGCCTACCGTATCACGGGCTCCAGCGACCTCTATGAACGTAGCGGCAGACGTCCTTACGCCAGCATTAATTTCGTGACCGCACATGACGGCTTCACGCTTCGCGACTTGGTCAGCTACAACCAGAAGCACAACGAGGCAAATGGGGAAGAAAACCGCGACGGCACCGATAACAACCGCAGCTGGAATTGCGGCGCCGAAGGGCCGACCGACGATCCCCAGGTGAATGCACTGCGCTTGCAGCAAGCGAGAAACCTGCTGGCCACGCTTCTCCTCTCGCAGGGAGTCCCGATGCTGCTGGCAGGCGATGCTATCGGCCATACGCAGAACGGCAACAACAACGCCTATTGCCAGGACAACCAGCTGTCCTGGACCGATTGGGAGGCCATCCGCCCGGAGGACGAGCGGCTGCGCGAGTTCGTGCGCTATCTCATCAAGCTGCGGCGCCAGCACCGCGTCTTCTCGCGCCCGCGCTTCTTCCGCGGCGAGGCGGTGTCCGAGGCCGGGCTCAAGGACATCAGTTGGTTCACGCCCGAGGGGCGCGAGGCGACGATCGCCGACTGGAACAACCCCGCCATGCATTGTATCGGTTATGTGCTGGGCGGCGCCGCCGGCGAGTTCTATACGCCGGGCGGCCAGCGCGACATCGACGCGAGCTTCCTGGTCATGCTCAACGCCTGGCACGAGGAGCTGCCGTTCCGAGTTCCCGAGCTGCCTGTGGCAATGGAGTGGGAACCGCTGGTCGACACGGCTCTGCCCACCGGCTGCGGCGCCGATGGACGGACGTTTTCCGCCGGTGAGGTGTTTTCCTTGAAAGCCCGCTCCTTCGCTCTCTTCATCAATGTCGCGCCGGAGAAGCCGGTGCCGACGCCGACCGGCCTCATCCGTCCCGGGGAGCAGCCCGCCGCGCTTCCCGTGGACTTGGTGCGGCCGCCGGCCGCGCAACCTGCCGAGGACGAGGATGAGACGCCACCATGAGCTACCGTTCGGCGCCGAGCTGACCCGCGAGGGCGCGCGCTTCCGCCTGTGGGCACCCCAGGCCAAGGCCGTGGTGCTCAGCCTCGACGATCCCGGCGAGCTGCCGATGGCACGCGCCGGCGGCGGATGGTTCGAGCTGACCACCGCGGCGGCGCGCGCCGGCAGCCGCTACCGCTATATCGTCGACGGCCAGGCGGTACCCGATCCG
>DASUWH010000013.1:0-7017 GCA_036378535.1 Terriglobales bacterium
CAGCAGCGGCCCGAAGATCTCCCAGATCGAATCCACAAACCCCAGATTCGTTTTCTGACAGCAAACCTCACCTGCCGCAAACGGATACTCCCGCCACATCCAGGAAAAACGGTTCAGGCAGGCGCGGTGCGTGGCGACCACGCCTCGAGGTTTGCCCGTCGACCCGGAGGTATAGATCACGTAGGCGGGGTCATCTGGCTTACAGGTCGCCGTTGGGGTCTCAATGCTTTCGGCGGCGATCTGTTTGGCCTCGGTGTCCGAACAAATCACAGTCGCGGGTACTCTTGGCAGTTTGCCTCTGAAACGCTCGCGAGTGATTACGGCTACGGGGTCGCAGTCCCGCAGCATGAAAGCGAGCCGGTCCGCAGGATAAGACGCGTCGAGGGGAACAAAGGCCGCGCCCACTTTCAGCGTCGCCAGCATTGCGACCACGACCTCGAACGACCGTTCCATGAGAACTGCGACTCTGCCGCCGGCCTGAATGCCAAGTTTCTGGAGATAGCTCGCCAGCCGACTGCTGCGCTGATCCAAGTCCCGGAAAGACAGGACCTCCGGTCCCATTTGTAAGGCGGTAGCCTGCGGCGGGCGTTGGCATTGATCGGCGAACAATTCGTGGATGCACTCATCTCGTGGATATTCCGCCGTTGTTTTGTTCCAGTCGACGACGAGCTGTTGGCGATCGCGGGCCGTCAAGATGGGCAAGTCCGAAACAGGGCGGTTCGGATCGGTCGCGGCGCCGACCAGCAGCGTTCGCCAATGCTCCAGCATGTTGCTGATCGTGGACGCATCGAAAACATCCGGGTTATAGCTCACCGGGCCCTGGATTCCGTCGGACCTCTCATCCACATCGATATAGAGATCCAGCTTGGAAGCGCCCGTGGGTACATCCGACTGCGTTGCAGCCCACCCGCGAGCTGCGATCTTGACCGGAGGTTCGAGTGAAATCGCAACCTGGAAAAAAGGATTGCGGCTGGGATCGGGGCTGGGCCGGATGGTTTCGACCAGCTGAGTGAAGGGCACATCCTGGTTCGACAAGGCGCCGATCACAGCTTCTTTGACGCGGCGAAGAAGTTCGGAAAAGGGTGGATCTCGCGAAACGTCGATGCGCAGCGGCAGAACATTGAGGAAGTAGCCCAACATGCCCTGCAACTCGCGGGCATTTCGCCCAGCCGTGGGCGCACCCAAAATGATGTCCTCTTGCCCGGTGTAGCGATGCAGCACGGCGGCCAGGCCAGCTACTAAGATCATGAATAGCGAGACATTATGCTGCTGGCTCAGTGCCTTCAAAGGCTGCAACTCTGCTTCCGAGAGAGCGAATGTTTGTATGTCGCCGCGATAATTCTGGACAGGCGGACGAGCGCGATCCAGCGGCCATTCCAACAGCGGTAGGTCGCCCTTGAGTGTCTCTTGCCAATACTTCTGCTGCGTGCCTATGCGATCTTCCTTCAGTTGATTCCTTTGCCACACCGCGTAGTCGGCATATTGGAGCGCAGGCTCGGTGAGGGGGGAAGGCTGGCCTTCCGAGAAAGCCTCATAGATCGAGACCAGTTCTGGAAGGAAAACGTGGTACGCGGTCACACCGTCAAAAATCAACTGGTGAAAAGTCAGGAACAGGCGATGTTCGCCATCGCCCAGCCTGACGAGAAGCCCGCGCAGTAGTGGACCGGTTTTCAGATCGAAGGCTTTGCGGGCCTCATAGCAGGCCAGGTGCATCGCCTCGGCCGCGCGTTTTTCAGAAGGAAGGGCGCGGAGATCGGCCGCCTGGAATTCGAAACCTGGTTTGGGAGGATGGACGATCTGGACTGGCTCGCCCTCGACGATGTCGAAGGTAGTGCGCCAGATTTCATGGCGTCGAATGATTTCGTCCATGGCGTGCCCGAGAATGTCAAGCTCCAGCGGACCATTGCGATGGAGGGTTAGCGTCTCGTTATAGAGAGGCACATCTTTCGGGGCGATTTGACTATGCAGCCAAACCTGTTGCTGAGAGAACGAGAGGGGCGCCGTGTGGCCGGGTTTGCGGGGAACAATGCGGGCTAAACTTTCTCCGGCATGAGGCGAATTTCCGCGCAGATATTTTTCCAGCAGACTACGCTTAGCCGCCGATAAGTTGCTCGAACCCGCCACGATTGACTCCCTGTGACACACCTCAGCGGCTAGCAGCCAAGGATTGCGAACACGCGTCGCGTAAAACCGTTTGAAAGCCCTGCAAAATTTCTCGAACCGTTTCAGTATCGAACAGGCCCGGATTGAATTGAGCCCGGCCGAAAATGGCCTGAGGTGTTTCGATAAATGCGAAGTAGAGCCTCCAGGGGGAGCCGCCACTCTCCACGTCCATAGAGGTTACAGTCCAGGGCAACCCCAGACTTGGCTGCGGCGGCTGCATCGATGCCGAGACAGTAAAAAATGGGTTCGGTGTTTCGATATCCTCGCTCTTCAGCTCGCGGGCTAGACTTTCGATGGGGACATCATCATTGGACATCGCTTCCGCGATCACGCCTCGGGCCTGCAACAATGAATTGCGGAAGCTGGGATTATTCCCAAAGGCCAAGGTCAGTGCTACCGGATTGAGAAAGTATCCGAGCAGTCCCAGAACTTCGCTCCGCTTCCTGCCGCTGGGGGACGGGGTTCCAATGGTCACAATTTCCTGTTGGTCACGCCGACTGATGACGGCCGCCAGGGCGGTAAGCAAGACTAAGAACGTCGTCGTATTCAGCGACCGGGCTAGCTCCCGGACTTGGTGACTGAGCGACTCGGGCAAAGAGAACGGCTCGATGCGGCCGCGAAAAGTTCGCTGCGCGGCGAGCAAAGGCGTGGGCACCGGAGACCTTCCCAGGACTTTCCTCCAGTAGGCAGTCTGTTTCGGCAGCTCTTTTTGGAGATACTCTCTTTGCCAGCAGGCAAAGTCACCATACTGAATAGGCAGCCCCGGTAGAGGGGAGGGTTCGTCCTTGGAGAATGCCTGGTAAAGTGCCGCCAGTTCCGAAGGAAAAATCTGATACGCAGACATTCCGTCAAGAATGATTTGGTGGGCGACCAGATAAAGGCGGTGCTCCGAGTCAGCGACTCTAAACAGTGTCGGCCGCAGCAGTGGGCCACGGTTGAGGTGGAATGGCTGTCTGCTTTTCTCGCCAACGATGCGAATGATCTCGGCTTCACGTTCTAGTTGCGGAATTGCACGCAGATCGTGGAAATCGAAATCAATTGATTCGGCAGATTGAACCCACTGGCGCGCGGCGCCTGCCTGGGTCTCGAAGGTTGTGCGCCAGGCCTCGTGCCGCCGAACAATTTCATTGAATGCTCTTTGCAGACCTTCCGTATGGAGCGCCCCCAACATGCGTATGGTGATGCACTCGTTGTAGAGAGCTGGAACCCCGCCCAGGCGCAACTCGCGCCAATAAACTTCCTCTTGCGAAAACGACAGCGGCGCCATTGCTCCGGTCTCGCGCGTACGGATGGCGTCAACAGAGCTCGACACGGCTCCTTTCAGGTACTGGCCCAGCAGCCTCTGCTTTGCCGACGAGAATGGCGCGGTCGTCTTCATATGCCTAGAACAGTACATGCAGCGCGGTCAGTCCCCGCAGGCCCAGGTTGTGACGCCACACCAAAGGCGCCGATGCGTCCAATCTCAATTCGGGCATGCGGCGGAGTATGGTGGCAAAAGCAATTTGACCTTCCAAACGCGCCAGCGCCGCGCCAAAACAAAAATGGGCTGCCCATCCGAAAGCGAGATGGCGATTGTCTTTGCGCGCGAGATCAAGCCGGTCCGGATCGGGAAATCGCTCCGGATCTCGATTACCCGCGCCCATCACCGCAATGACCGCCTGGCGCTTGCGAAGGGATCGGCCACCCAGTTCAACATCGTCCGGAGCAAGCCTCGCCGTGTGCTGGCTTGGACTCTCGAAACGCAACAACTCTTCTACTGCGCTCGGAATCAACGCTGGCTCAGAACGCAAACGGTTCATCTCTCCAGGATGACGGAGCAGAGTGAGCAGGCCGTTGCCGATGAGGTTAGTAGTGGTCTCCTGACCGCCGACCATGGTGACGATCAGGTTGGCGACAATTTCTTCTTCGGTGAGCCTGTTGCCGTCCACCTCGGCCGCCATCATGGCTTGAATGAGGCCATCGCGCGGCTCGTTCCGTTGTTCCCGCATCGCTGACCGAAAATAGGAGCACATGCTCTCCACGCTCCGGAGTACGCGCGGAAACCGGTCAGGATTATGCTGAAAATTTCCCAGCATTTCGGCGAAGTCGGCGGACCAATCTTTCAACTGAGCATGATCCTGGACGGGAATACCAAACATCTCGGCAGTCACTATGGCAGGAGCCGGACTGGCAAAATCGGCAATGACATCCATGCGTCCAGAAACGATGACCTGATCCAGCAGCCGGTCCATAATTTCCTGGATGTGCGCTCGCAAGCATTCGACCCGGCGCGGCGTAAAAGCCGCCGACGCCAAAGCACGAAGCCGGGTGTGATCCGGCGGATCCAGGAAGAGCATCTGGCGAACCATCACTTGCGCAATCGGATTTAATGCCGAAAGGCCCATGGCGCTCAGTTGTTGCGGGGTAGGCGTGCGATTCGCGGAGAAGTGGTGCAAGACGTGGACTACGTCGGCGTAACGAGTGACCACCCAGGCATGCAGAAAGGGATCCCAGTGCACGGGATCCTCATCGCGCAGGCGGTGATAGAGCGGATAAGGGTCCGCCAGCACCTCGGGGTCAAGCAAGTGATAGAGGCTGAGGACGCGATCGGCTTTGCTGGCGCCAGCCGCAGGCCCGGTGCTGACAGTCATAACTACATCCCCGACGCCAATAGACGTTCGACTTCTTCCTCGCTCATGGCCGCTAATTTCGCGTGAATCAACTCCTCGATGGCGAGGGAAATTCCGGCTACGGTAGGCTCATCAAACAGGCTGCGCAACGAAAGATCGACGCCAAAAACATCGCGCACCTTGGCGATGATTTGCGCCCCCATAAGCGAATGGCCTCCGAGGTTGAAGAAATTGTCCCGCCGACCGACGTGACTTACACCTAACAAATTGGCGACAATTTCGCCGACTCTCTCTTCGACCGGCGATTCTGGAACCTCGAAACTGGGGTCGACCAGAATATTTTCGTTCGTTGGCGCTGGCAGGGCGGCCCGGTCCACTTTCCCGTTCGCCGTGAAAGGCAGCTCTTCTACACAGACGAACACCGAGGGGATCATGTAGTCGGGAAGATCCTGGCCTAGAAAAGCTCGCAAATCGCTGGGATTCGGAGTGGCGCCGGCAGAAACCAGGTACGCTACCAAGCGCATCTCTTCGGAGCCGTTTCGGTAGGAAGAAACGAAGCTCGAGCGAATGGCGGGATGGAATTCCAGCGCAGAGCTGATTTCTTGCGGCTCAATGCGAAAGCCACGGATCTTTATCTGCTCATCCATGCGCCCGAGAAAGGCAATTTGCCCATCCGGAAGAGCGCGCGCCAAGTCCCCCGTCCTGTAGAGACGCGCCCCCGGTTCCGTGCTGAAGGGGTTGCGCACAAATTTTTCGGCGGTCGATTCAGCAAGATTCACGTAGCCCCTGCCGACACCTGCACCGGCGATGACCAGTTCGCCGGCAACACCTTCTTGTACCAGTTGGAGTTGCTCGTCCACGATGAATGTCTGCACGTTGTCGATGGGCCGGCCAATCGGAGGCAATTCCTGATTGCGCTCCACTCCGGCAGGTACGACGGCAGATGTCGCCACGACTGTGCATTCGGTCGGACCGTAATTATTCACCAAAGCAAAAGGCAGCCCGGCCCGGGGATAGCGCCGCAACGTATCGGCGCCGGTCAACAACACTCGAAGTGCAGTTTCGGCAGGCCATGGCAGATCAATAAGTAACCCGGCCATGGCTGTTGGCAGGAAACTGATCGTGATTTGCTTTTGAAGTAACCAATCGCGTAGAGGCTGGGCGGCGGTGCGGACGTCTTCGTCGACTACATACAAGCTGGATCCGCTCGCCAGGTAAGGCCACAACTCCCAAACAGCCGCATCGAAACCTGGACTCGCGTGCAGGGTAGCACGGTCTGTAGGCTCCACTTGGAAGGCGCGCCGGTGCCAGGAAATCAAGTTGAGCAGATTGCTATGGGTTATCTGTACACCCTTCGGACGTCCAGTGGAACCTGAAGTAAAAATTATGTAGGCCAGATTCTCGGGCTTCGTTTCACATTGCGGAGCGACTTGGGGCTGGCCTTCCAAAAGCGTACTGTTCACGATCAGCGTTCGCCAGGAACCTGAAGGCATCTGGGCAGCTAAGCAAGCTTGAGTGAGAAGGAGCGGCGCTCCGGAATCCTCCAGCAACATCGAGACGCGGTTTCGAGGATACGCAGGATCGATGGGAACGTATGCGCCCCCCGCTTTGAGGATGGCGAGGGCAGTTACAATGAAGTCGGCAGACCTCGTCATACAAAGAGCGACGGGAACTTCCGGCCCAACGCCGTTCGCTCTCAGTAGATTTGCTAACTGGTTGGAACGAGCTTCCAGTTCACCATAGGTAAGCTTCCCTTCTCCGGCGACAAGCGCAACCGCGCTGGGTGTCGCGATAGCCCGTTCCGTGACCAGATCGTGAACGCACATCTTAACCACCAGATCAGTTTCATCGACGGGCCCGACGTTCGACGCCGCTTTGTTCTTAGTTGCAGAGCTGAAGCCCAGCGTTGTTGCGGTACTCACATTTTGCCCCTGGGAAAACACAAATCTCAATTCAAGGCTCGCCGACGGCTGCGCCCGGCTTCTCAGAGAAAGCGTCTGCAGGCTGTTTGTTATCGAGCACGCGCTGCAACAGCGCCTGAACCTCTGCCGCTGATAGGGTGTCCAGATGGGCCAGGAGAGCTTCCTGGTTGGTCGCGGCCGGCCGCGGACGGCGCTGCAGGGCGGGGGTTCGCACCTTTTGCCCGCCAGCCAGCGCTTTCTCCACCGCCGTCGCCAGTTCCGCGATCGTCGGTTGCTCGAACAGCACCCGCACCCCAATCTCCACCTCGAACGCCTTCCGAATC
>DASUWH010000014.1:0-25367 GCA_036378535.1 Terriglobales bacterium
GATTCGGAAGGCGTTCGAGGTGGAGATTGGGGTGCGGGTGCTGTTCGAGCAACCGACGATCGCGGAACTGGCGACGGCGGTGGAGAAAGCGCTGGCTGGCGGGCAAAAGGTGCGAACCCCCGCCCTGCAGCGCCGTCCGCGCTCTGCCGCGCCGGACGCAGAAGACCTGCTGGCCCAACTCGACTGCCTTTCACAAGGCGATGCACAGTCCTTGTTACGGCGCGTCCTGGATGGCAAGCACACACCATGATTCCGGTTAAAGGAACGGCTAGTCTAAGGTGTTCTGGCCAGCAGCATCCCTGAATGCCCTGATAGACACTCGAGTAGTTATCTCATCTAATTCAGCGCAGCATCTATGAACTTCGATTTCGATTCCCAGACGCGCCGTAAGTTGGGTTACAAGCTTATTGATGAAGTCGATAACTTTTTTTCCTCTCTTCCCGATCGGCCAGTCCAAGCTGCACTCCAAGATCGCAATTATCCGGCACATCTCAATTTGCTTCCTGAGAAGGCTGCTGACCCCGAGCAGGTTATGGAAGAAGTGTTCGCGGAACTAATCGATAATGGCTTCCATATTCCCAGCGCGCACTATCTCGGAATGATGAATCCCACCCCCACTTACATGGCCTTTCTGGCCGAGTCACTGGTCTCCGCCCTTAATCCGCAGTTAGCAAATGTAGCCCGATCGCAAATGGCATCTAGGATCGAAGCGGAAACGGTTCGTTGGATAGGTGAGCTGGTCGGTTGGCCTTCCGCCTTCGGCGGAACTTTCACCACCGGCGGTAACGAAGCGAACTTCAGCGCCTTGGCCATGGCTATGGCAGCCCAGTTCCCTGGCTTGATCGAAAGGGGCGTCACCGGCATCGGGAGTCAGCCGGTTTTCTACTCCTCCAGCGAAGCACATCATTCCCTGGACAAGTCCGCGGGATTGCTGGGCATCGGCCGCCACGCCCTGCGGCGGATCGCCGTCAACCAGAGTTTGCGCCTTGATGTCGAGAAGCTCGAATCCGCCATCCGCAACGATATTAGCGCCGGTCACCGCCCATTCTGCGTTGTAGCCACCGCGGGAACGACCGGTTCGGGCGCCATCGACGATATTCCCGCGATTGCCGAGGTTTGCCATCGTTATAGATTGTGGTTGCATGTCGATGGCGCCTATGGCGCAGCGCTGCTTTTCTCGCGCCAACATCGTCACCTGTTGCAGGGTATCGAAGCTGCGGACTCGCTCACCTTCGACCCCCACAAATGGTTAGCGATGCCGTTTTCCGCCGGAGTTATTCTCACGCGTCATCCCAACGTCTTACACCAGACCTTCTCGGTTCCTTGTCCTTATCTCCAGAGTGCGCCCGCAGGAGCGATGCCCGACAATATGAGTATCAGCGCCCAATGGTCGAGACGAATGAACTCGCTGAAGTTGTGGCTAACTCTGCGTGTCCATGGCCGAGAAGCCTACGAACGCCTCGTTCACCGGCAAATGGATTTAGCAAGAATGTTTGCCGGATGGATGGGCAAGACTGAACAATTCGAACTCGCCGCGCCACAGGTACTGCCGATTCTGAACATACGTTTGAAGGACTGGCCGGGCAGCCCGGAGGAAGTGGACGCTCTGCACGCTGCCATCATTGAGGAAGTAAACCGCGATGGTCGGCGGTGGATTTCCAGCGCCATCGTCAACGGGCGCAGGATTATACGCACCATGGTCATCAGTTACTTGAGTGAAGAGCGGCACTTGGAAGGATTACTTACTGCCCTGCTGGCCGCCGTTCCCACGACCGCCAAGAAGATGATGGCGGCCTAGCCTTCGCCGACGCCTCGACAATCCCCCACCCGCTAAGTACTGCCTCACATTCATTCGTGGAACGCGCTCACCTGTAGCGGCAAATGCGGCACTTATGAGATGGTTGATCGCGAGTCCGACGACGCCATCATAGACAGCGAGGCCCGTTCCGATGAAAGCACATGCATGCACTGTGATCCTGCTTGCCGGCATTATCTATGGGCAGGTTCAACCCGTAGCAGCCACGAGTTCCGATCCGACAGCGGCTCTGCAACATCGGGTTGAGCAACTCGAAGCGCAAGTGATTGAATTGACGGAAGTCGTCAAGCAACTGCAATCCCGGCTTACGCCGGGTGCGCAAGTTAGGCCTGCAACTTTCGTATTGGAAAGGTCCTCTCAAAATCAATCGAACGCTAATGCACAGGAACCGTCGCCTCCAGCTACCCCGCTGACTTCCGCCGATCGAAAAATTCTCGATTTCATGCGGGATACCACCATCAATCTAAGCCTGGACACATATTACGACTACAACTTCAATGATCCGGTTGGCCGTGTGAACGTGCTCCGCGCCTACGACGTTTTAAGCAATGAGTTCAGTCTGAATCAGGCCAGTGTGATCTTCGATCGCCAACCCGATGTCTCCGCGGGACGCCGCTGGGGCGGACGTCTGGATCTACAGTTCGGCCAGGCAACCGAAACCTTGCAAGGCAATCCAGCGAATGAACCCCGGCCGCAGATTTATCGGAACATTTTCCAGGTCTATGGAACGTATATCGCGCCGGTTGGCAAGGGCCTGACCGTCGACTTTGGCAAATGGGGCAGTGCCATCGGCATTGAAGGAAACTACACCAAGGACCAGATGAACTATTCCCGCGCTTTCTGGTTCGACTTCCTGCCTTTCTACCACATGGGCGCGCGAGCCAGCCTGCCCCTCAATGACCGATTTAGCCTCAACTACTGGATAGTCAATGGCACCAACCAGGTTGAGGCCACGAACGGTTTCAAGGATCAGTTGTTCGGATTCACAGCTAAGCCCAGGAAAACAGTCTCCTGGACTCTGAACTACTACTTAGGTCAGGAGCACCCGGATCGAATTGTGGTGCCGCCCACCGGTCCGATTCCCGTCCAGCCGGGCCTTAACTTTCAAGCAATCCGTCCCGCGCCCGATGGACGAACCCACATTTTCGATAGCTATGCCACTTGGCAGGCCACCCCCAAGCTAGCCGTAGCTCTCGAGGGAGACTATTTTATTCAACGCCTCTGGCGAAATGCCGGGCCAGGCCGATCGTCAGCGCCCGCGCACGTAGATGGCGGCGCTGCTTATCTGCAATATCAGTTAACGTCCAAAATCGCCCTGGCCACCCGCGCCGAGTACATGTCTGATCGCGGCGGATTATTCAGTGGCCTGACCCAAGCCCTCAAAGAAAACACCGTCACCTTCGACTACAAGTTGAATGAAGGATTTCTGATGCGCTACGAGTGGCGGCGCGACTTCTCCAATCAGCCGGCGTTTCTGACCGACGTTCAGGGACCCCTGAGTAAAGACCAGAACACAGCTACGCTCGGTCTGATCTGGTGGTGGGGAAGAAAGGTAGGTACGTGGTGAGTTTGATTTAATTCTCTTACATCGCCGTGCAAGACGCTTCTCCCGTTAGCACCCTGTCATCCTGAGCGAAGCGAAGGATATGCTGTCTTTGCGCCGTCGATTACCCCGCGAGCGCGCCGAGAGCTTCAGTTCCAACTGAGAACAACGCTGGAGCATTATGTTGCAGCTTGTGCCTTGGAGCGCTCGCCCAGCCGTTCAGAATAAATATTTAATTGAATGAAGTAGAGATAGGAGAATTCCGTGAACTTCCAGCGCTGATTACAAAAACGCCAGAACGACAGCGCTACCAGCACCCCGGTTGCACCTAATGCGAGCCATTCGCGACTGGCTGTGAAAGCAACGCCGTACACCAACAGAACGACTACCAGGCTGCGGAAGAATTTCGACGTGGCTTCGAAGCGGTCGATCTCCAGCGCCGCGTCGGAACTGTGCAGTCGCACATATGCACCCGCCCACTTAAGGATTCCCGCTAAGTTGCCGTATGCTCCTTCCAGTTCTTTGGCCTTGGCAAAACGCGAGTCCCCATTGCGCCGCTTGTATTTGAGATAGGTGTGGTCATAAATCCAGTCCATGAAGGTCGCGCCGATCAACGATACGAATTGTCCCAGCAGGTAAGCCGCGAAGATGAAGGCCACCCAACCTTCGACCTGGGTGCGAATAGGGGACAGTAGCACCCCGAAGATGTGCTTCCCGGCAAAGTCCTTGGTCAGGAAAGCAAGCAGAGCGCCCGGCAACAGAATTGCAAAGAAATCAACTAAACCAACGAAGAAGTCACCAGGCTTGAAATTCATGGGCATCCTCTTGGAAGGGAGCAACGTGCCCGGATCTGACGCCATGCGAATTCTGCACCCGGGTCGAGTGGGCGTCAATGCCAAATCGTATGGCGCGCACACTGCTGTGAGCATCTGGAGCGCGGGGGGTGGATGGCCGCGTCAGCACGCCGTGGTCATCATCGGCGCGATTGCCGGGCTCGAGCGCAGCCTGAAAAGTCCGGACGCCGGATTTCAGTCCACTCTTCAGGAACCATACGCCAGGGGGGAGACTATTTCGCGTTCGCTACCCACTGGCAAATCTGTTGCTGGTCCCCTCGCGACAATCTCGAAAGCGGATGCATCGGGCGGTATTGGAGCGGTGGCATGTCGCCATCCTGGGCCTTCTCGCAGATCTTGCCTAGTAGATGACGGCTTTTTTCCGTTGGGTAAGCACCCCATTCCGAGAAATTCATGCGCTTCCGACCGTCATAGACATCGGAAGCCACAAGCCAGGAGACGGGCGCCACGCGGCTATACCACGGCCAAACCGTTCGATTGGAATGACAATCGTTACACGAGCGCTGAAGAATTGACTGGATACTCGGATCAACACTCAAAACTGCGGCAATTTCGTGGTTTTCCTGGACGGGCGGATTTGCGGTGGAAGGGCGAATAAACTGAATTGCAACGAGAAGACCAAGTGAAGCCAAAACTAACGACTGCCATCGCCCTGCCATCGTCTGCCGCGTGAACCTCACTTGTGGTTCTCGTATGCCACGGCTTTGACTTGCTGTGCGACGGCTTCTCCCATATCCCTGGTGGTTGCGTCGCCGCCAATATCGGGCGTCCGGACGTCTGATGCCGCCAAGACTCCAGTAATGGCTCTTTCTATGGCATCGGCCGCATCGGAGTCTCCCAGATGACGAAGCATCATCGCACCAGACCAGATTTGTGCAATCGGATTAGCTATGTGTTTGCCGGCGATGTCGGGAGCTGAGCCATGTACAGGTTCGAACATCGAGGGAAACTCACGTTCAGGATTGAGATTGCCGGAGGGGGCCAGACCCATCGAACCGACTACGCCCGCCCCCAGATCGGACAGAATGTCGCCGAATAAATTGGATGCGACCACCACATCAAACCAATCCGGATGACGGACGAAATGTGCCGTCAGGATGTCGATGTGATACTGATCGGTTTTGACCTGCGGGTATTCTTGTTTGATCGCGGCGAATCGTTCGTCCCAGAAGGGCATGGTGTAGACCAGGCCGTTCGACTTTGTCGCCGAAGTGACGTGTTTTTTTCGCTTCATGGCCAGATCAAAGGCGAAGCGCATGACGCGATCACACCCCATACGCGTGAAGACGGATTCCTGAATGACTACTTCGGCGCTGGTGTTGCGGAACATCCGGCCGCCGGCCTCTGAATATTCGCCCTCGTTATTTTCACGAACGATGCAGAAGTCGATCTCTCCCGGGGGGAAGTCCTTGAGCGGAGTAGCAATATTGGGCAACAGCTTGCACGGCCGCAGGTTTACGTATTGCTGGAAGCCGCGTCGAATGGGGATCAGCAGACCCCATAAGGAGACGTGATCGGGAACCTTGGGACTGCCGATCGCACCCAGGTAGATGGCGTCAAACGGCCGGAGCTGGTCAAGGCCGTCGGCCGGCATCATGTGTCCGGTCTTTAGGAAGCGATCACAGCTCCAGTCGAAGTGCTGCCAGGAAAAGTTGATGTCGAATGCGCGCCCGGCCGCTTCCAGCGCCCGCATACCTTCGGGGACAACCTCGCGGCCTATACCGTCACCTTCGATGACTGCGATCTTGTAGCGTTTCAAAAGCATCCTCGCTTGAGCGAAATAGTCGATTGCTACTTCGTACACAGTGCGGTCAGGCGGCGCATGTCCGGCTCGGCCTCAAGACCGCGGATGAGATCAACGATTTGCTTGGCTTTGTCCCCGGGCCATTTCGCGAATTCGGCGCAGCCGTAAAATTTGTCGGCAACTTCCTGGTAGTTCATGGGATTGGCCGGGCTGCCTTTGCCGAAGTCGGCGCGGCCATTAATCACACGGCCATCTTTTAGATGAATTTTGATTATCGTGGTCATCTTGTCGAAGCCGGCCGCTTCGGCTTCAGGATCGACATAGAAGCGAATGCGGCCGATCATCTCCTGCACATCGGGGCGATTGACGACTGCATCGGTGAACTGTGGCAGGCCCGCCTTGCCGTCGAGCAGCAAAATGGCCATGCAGAATTCCATACTGAACTTGGCTTGCAGGGCATCCTTAGGGTGGTGATGGATAAGCGCATTGGGAAGGTTATGATTTGTTCCGACTTCGACTTGCTCAACATCGGCGGCCTTTACATGTTCGGTACGGATCAACCTCAACATCTCAGTCATTCCAGGGTGAGTAAGAGAACCGGAGGGAAATGGTTTGATCGAAACTCCCGGAGAGGCAAAAGTCCACGGTTTGCCGAGTTTGTCCATGATGGCAGCAGGATCGTAGGTGCCGCCGAAGGCATGAAAGAATCCGCGTTGGGCTTCCAGAATGCCGGCGGCGCCGGTCCATCCCATGTCCGCCAGTTCCGTAGAAAAAACACCGATCTCGGCCGCATGCCCGGCATGGAATGGCTTCATCATGGTGCCAAAGTTTTCGCGCAGGCCGCTGCCCTGGCTGGCAGCGATGCCGAATGCGCGTTCGATGCCCGCCGCATCAAAACCACGAAGCTTGGCGCATGCGGCTGTTCCACCGAACACACCGCATGTTCCGGTTGAATGGAAACCATCCTCGTAATGACGCGGGGAGATAGCCTCCGCAATCTTGGTTTCAATTTCAACACCCAACTGGTAGGCGAGCATCAACTCTTTTCCGCTCTTTGCCGTTTTCTCCGCGACTGCAAATGCCGCAGGCAATACGGGGACAGTGGGATGAGTGAGCAAACCGTAGACGCGATCTTTGGCTGCAGCAAGTTGGGTATCGTCGAAATCTTCAACGTGAATCGCAACCCCATTCACAAAGGCAGCGAACCTGGGCGGAAGTTTGTTTGAAGCTCCGATGACGGTTGCGCCTGTATTGCCGAAGCCAAGCGAATTCATGTACCGCTGCAGAAGGTCGGCGGTCTCCAGTTTTGAACCTGCCAAGGCCAAGCCGATGCCATCCAGCAGCGATTTTTTCCCAAGTTCAATTACATCAGAAGGGATACTGGCCAGCTGCGTTTGAACCACGAACTGTGCCACATACTTTGTCAGTCCGGGACTTGTTGGAAACGGAATCGAGCAAGATTCATTGACGGGGCTTCGTGAAGCTTCTACTTTTGAGGTAGCGAGCGCACCAAGACCGGCGCCCGCTCCAATTGCACTTCTCAGAAATACCCGCCTCTTCATCATCCCTGATGGCCTCAGTGAAAGTCATTTCTGACTACTTGCCCGCCCTTCATGACGAACTTCACGCGCTCGAGTTCGGATATGTCGTTTAGCGGATCACCGGAGACTGCGACTAAGTCGGCAAACTTTCCAGGCTCGACTGAACCAACTCGATCTTCCCACCCCATCAGTTTCGCGGCTTCACTGGTCGCGGCTTTGATGGCTTGCGGCGGCGTCATGCCGAACCTGACCATATACTCAAACTCTTTTGTCTGCGAACCGTGCGGGAACGGACCTACGCCAGACCCGAACGCGATTCTTACACCCGCTTTCACTGCCCGACGGAAGCTAGGCTCAGACATCTCCGCGACACTGTGTCCAGCATACCGCTTCTCGTCACGCTCCCTGTCCAATTGGTAATGATAAAGCGTCGGCACCAGGTAAATGCCTTTATCGATCATCGTCCTTATTTCGGGGTCAGTCAGGACGACCCCGTGCTCAAGGGACTGAACCCCTGCATTGATGCAGTTGTCGAGGCCCTCACCGCCAAAGGCGTGGCAGGAGACTTTGCGGCCTTTCTTGTGGGCTTCGTCCACAATCGCGTCGACCTCTTCTCGCGTAAAGGTGGGAGGGTTCACCATCTTACCCTCCTGCGTGAAACTGAAGTCATAGCTGGCATAGACCTTGATGAGGTCCGCACCGTGGGCAACCTGGTCACGAACGGCTTCACGCGCCGCCCATGGCGAGTCCACCACGGCCAGAGCCATTGGAATCGGCACTTCGGGAGAATAGCCTTTCAAAATAAATCCGCCCGTAGCCTGTATTCCTCGGGTTGCCACCTGCATGCGTGGACCGCTCACCACACCCTGGTTGATCGCGTTGCGCAAGTCAACATCGCTGTACATGGCGCCCACGGTCTTGAGGTCGCGCAGAGTCGTGAAGCCCGCCATCAAGTCTTTTTGTGCATTGGCGAGGGCCGTCAGCGTTCGGTACTGCCAGGAATAACGCAAGGTCTGCAGTTCAAGGTCAGGCCCATTTTCGAAAACATGCGTGTGGGCATCAATGAGGCCGGGCAAAACCGTGGCCCGGCTCAGGTCGATGACCCCGGCGTCCGTCGGGATCTTCAGTTGCGCGGATGCCCCGACCTGAGTAATGCGATCGTCGGTGATGACGATGACCTGGCTGTTAAGGAGCGTGTCGGATTTTCCATCGAATAGGTGGCCGGCACGGATAATTACCGTATGATGACCACCTGGTGCGGTCTGGGCTGACCCGATGCTGAGAGCGAAGAATAGCCATCCGACGAGACAGAAATTCCTCTTCATGGCGGGGTGCCATCGTCTCTAGCGCACATGAAAGCGTGATGAACGAGAAATAAAACTTCTTTCAGACTGGAGGCGGTGTTCTTGGCAGGTTGTCGAAGAGTTCCAGCTTCCGCAGGGTTTGGGGAGGGCGCGACCTCAGAGGCTGCGGAAAAAAGAACCAGGTAAGTAAAATCGGGAAGGGCAGGAGTTCGCTCGTGCCGCTAAGCCGTTGAATAGACGTTCGCGCGCTTTAGCGCCTTAGGGTCGCCTTTTGATGTACGTGCGAGTTGCTCGCAGCCTGCTGGAGTTCGGTATCCGTGCTTCCCGCGCAGGCCGGGATATTTGGTACTGCAGGCACTTCGTCAGGCTGTACCAGCGGCAGTTCTATGTGAAATGTGCTCCCCCTGCCCTCCTGGCTGGATACCTGGACCTCGGCCCCGTGGGCAGCACAGATTGCTTTCACAATCGCTAATCCGAGGCCTGCGCCTCCAGAATCCCGCGACCTAGCCTTGTCCGCCCGATAAAAACGCTCGAATACGTGCGAAATGACCTCCGCTGACATTCCTAAACCCGAGTCCATGACTTCGAGTAGCGCCTTGCCTTCCGAGGCTCGCACTTTTACGGCGACATATCCTCCCGGCGGAGTGTACTTGACGGCATTGTCGATAAGGTTGACCACCACCTGCTTAAGTCGCGTCTGGTCGCCGAGTACACGAACGGCGGGGTCAACCTTACACTGCAGATTGATGGACTTTTCATCGGCCAGGAGTTTCATCTGCTCGGCCGTCGAGGCGGCCAGTTCTCCCAAATCGAGAAGAACTTTCTCCATTCTCACTTCGCCAGCGTCCAGCCGCGAAATCGCCATAAGATTCTCCACAATTCTGGAGAGTCGTTGCGTTTCTTCCAGAGCACTTCCAATCTGATCGAGGATGGAAACCGGCAAATCGCTATGTTGAATGATTTCCTCCAGCTCCAGTTGCAGAATGGTCAGTGGGGTGCGCAGTTCGTGAGAAGCGTCGGCAGAAAAGCGATTGATATGTTGAAACGCATCTTCCAGGCGGGCAATCATGTGATTCAGCGATGTAGAAAGCCGCTCCAGCTCATCGCCTGTTTTTATCACCGGCAGCCGTTCACTCAGGTTGGTTGAAGTTATGCCTTCTGCGCGAGAGGTAATTTCATCCACGGGACGGAGCGCACGTCGCATCAGCCAGTACCCACCAAAACCTGCGATGGAAACGAGAAAGGGCAAATAAAGCGCTACCAGGCGAAGCAGCCCATTCAAAACGTTTTCGATTTCAGAGTAAGAGATTCCATTTTCGACCACGTAGCGAGTCCCGTCGGGCGTTGTGAACGAGAGGCTCTTAACGAACAATGCCTTCCCACCAGACAACTGCACGTTTCTGGCAGCCTCGGGTTTCGCATTGCGTTCCAAAGGAGGGACCTTTGCAGGGTCAAAGGCTCCACTCTTGGGTGGACCCGAGACATAAACCACCTCACCATCTGCTCGGGTCACGCGCATGAACTGGTCATTCGCTTCAGGGGCATAAGCTTCTTCGATCTCCTCGTCGAGCCAGTGCGCCCGCTTCGAACGTATTTCGATGAGCAACTCGTTGCCGATGGAGCGCGACTGTTCGACCAGATTCCTGCTGGCGGTGCCGATCAGATACTGCTTCAGGCCGATATAAACGGACACCGCAAACAACAGCAGGGCACCGGCCAGCAATCCCGCATACCAGGCTGTCAAACGGAATCGAATGGAATGGATGTTCATGGCTGCGCTCCGCTGCTGATGGTGTAACCCATTCCCCGCACCGTTCGTATCAGCTTACGATCGAAAGATTCATCCACCTTGTTACGCAGATGACGTACATAAACGTCCACGATATTGGTGATTCCATCGAAGCTCTGATCCCAGACATGCTCAATGATCATCGTGCGCGACAGCACGCGCCCTGCATTCGACATCAGGTATTCCAGCAGCGAATACTCTTTGGAGGTGAGCTCGATCCTCTTTCCGGCGCGGCGCACTTGCTGGGACAGGCGGTCGAGTTCGAGATCGTCGACGCGGACAACGCTGCTGCGGCTCACGGGTCCGCGACGCAACAGCGCTTTCACTCTGGCGAGAAGCTCGGCGAACGCAAAAGGTTTGGTCAGGTAATCGTCGGCGCCGGCATCAAAATTTCCTACCTTGTCGGCCACAGCATCGCGAGCCGTGAGAATCAGAACCGGCACGGTGGAGTTATTGCGGCGAATGCGGCGAAGGACTTCGGTGCCATTCATGCCGGGCAGCATAAGGTCGAGAATGACGAGGTCGTAATGGTAAGTGCTGGCCAGATCGAATCCAGAATTCCCATCGTTCGCCACGTCTACGGCAAAGCGCTCCGCCGTGAGTCCCCGGGCGACAAAGTTGGAAACCTTGGTCTCGTCTTCCACCAACAGAATTCGCATGTTCGGCCCCTCTCCCCAAGCGCGTGGAGTATGTATCCGGGGGGAAGCTGAAATCAAGCCTTGATTCGCCAGAAAACTGCGAACCGCGATGCTGGCTGTCCCACAGTCAGCGTCAACACGGGCCCGCCGCTAGCTTATGTTGTTCAAGACTACCGCTGTTCGACCCTCCAGTAGCAAAAGAAGCTCGCTCTTTTTTTCTGAACGAGAATTAATTTCGTGTTCATTGCGTGTTAATGTTTGCAGCACATTGTCCTTTTGCTCTGCCATTTTCGCTGGCATGGGGCGACAGCGACAGCCTTTGAGTACTGGTTACTTTCTTAAACGCACTTCTTTAGGAAAAGGTCGTCCTTATCGTTTCTTTTTTGGTTGTTGGGACCTGGTTCCGACAAAGGGGGGTGCCTCATGTCTATCGTTACACGTTTGCGGACAACCGTACTGGTGGGAGCGTTGTTTGTAGTTACATCTTTCCTGCCGGGGCTGGAGCGAGCCTATGCACAAGTTGCCGGGGGAACTATTTCCGGCACCATCTCCGACAGCAGCGGGCGGGTTATTCCTTCCGCGAACGTGCTGATAAAGAATGTAGCTACCGGGGTCACTCGCGAGACAACAACCAATACGGACGGCCTCTACACGGCGCCTAACCTGGTCCCAGGCGCCTATGAAATCACTGTCAAATCAGCCGGGTTTAAGATCGAGGTCAAGACCGGCATTCCTCTGACCGTCGGTGCCACTCAAGTCATTGACGTGACCATGCAAATTGGCACCGCCCTGGAAAAAATTGAGGTCAGTACCGAAGCTCCGGCGGTTCAAGTCAGCACTTCCGATATCAGCGCAGTCGTGAATGCTACGACGGTGCGTGAGCTGCCTCTGAACGGTCGCAGTTGGACTGATTTAGCCGAATTGCAGCCTGGCGTGAGTACGATTCAAACTCAGCCCACTTTTGCGGCAGGAACGGATCGCGGCAATCGCGGCTTCGGACAGCAATTGACCATTTCCGGCGCGCGTCCACAGCAGAACAATTACCGCTTGGATGGCGTTAGCCTGAATGATTATGCCAATGGCGCTCCGGGAAGCGTGCTCGGCGGCAACCTCGGCGTTGATGCGATTCAGGAATTTTCGGTTCTCACCAGCAACTACTCGGCGGAGTATGGAAAAACCTCCGGCGGCGTGGTGAATGCGACCACGCGGTCGGGGACCAACGATATTCACGGGAGCGTCTACGAATTTCTGCGTAACAGCCGCTTGGATGCGCGCAACTATTTTGACGTCGGGAACATCCCGCCTTTTAAACGTAATCAGTTTGGCGGCGCGGTGGGCGGACCCATTGTCAAGAACCATACCTTCTTCTTTGCCGATTATGAGGGTATCCGGCAGTCGAAAGGCATAACGTCATTCACCACGGTACCCTCGGCGGCGGCGCGCAGTGGGCTACTGTGTTCCAATCCGGCCGGCGCCGATCCCAGTAGCCCCTGTACCCCAACGCAGATCACGGTCAATTCGGCAGCGGCAGCGTACTTACCGTTCTGGCATTTACCGAACGGGCCTCTCATCGGGAACGGGGATGTGGGTGTTTTTACATTTGCTGGGCAACAGATCGTGAACGAAAACTTCGTTACCACTCGCATCGACCACCATATCGGGGCAAACGATAGTCTATTCGGCACATATGTCTACGACAAGACGCCTTATTCATCGCCGGACGGCCTGAATAACGTTATGTTCAACACGACAACCGCGCGGCAGATTGTCGCTATCGAAGAAACCCACACCTTCGCTCCCACTTTTGCGAACTCAATCCGCGTGGGAGGCAATCACGAACATGTAGTGAACAACGGCAGCTTTACTGCCATCAATCCGTTGTCCACCGATGTATCGCTGGGATCGTTTGCTGGCCGGGCCGCCGCCCAAGTCTTCATTTCCGGCGTCACACCCTTCACCGGCGGCGTAGGCGGCAGTCCGACGTATTTGTACCACTGGAACTCACTGCAGGCGTATGACGACGCCTTTTGGACAAGGGGTACTCACTCCATTCGTTTCGGCGGCGCCTTCGAACGGGAGTTCCTCAACGTGGTAGCGGATACCGACCCCAACGGGATTTGGAAATTCGACGCCTTGAGTGAATGGAATCCCAATGGCACATTCAAAAGGAGCACCTTTCTTCAGAACCTGCCTCTAAAGTTCCAAGGCGGAATAGCCAGTACGCTCTCGCCGCGCAATTTGCGACAAAACCTTTTCGGTGTGTACCTGCAGGATGACTGGCGCTTCCGGACAAACCTGACGCTCAATCTCGGCCTGCGCTATGAAATGTCGACCGTGCCCACCGAGACTGCAGGCAAACTATCCAACCTGCCGACACTCTCGGCGGCCACGCCGCATTTTGGCGATCCCTTCTTCAGCAATCCCACTAAGAAGAATTTTGAACCGCGAATCGGATTTGCCTGGGATCCGTTCCACAACGCCAAAACCGCGATCCGGGGCGGAGTCGGTATGTTCGATGTCCAACCACTGCTGTACCAGTTCATACTCCTGACCAATCAGGCCGTGCCTTTCTTCTCGTACACGAACATCAACAATCCAGGTGCGAATACGTTTTACAACGGCATAACCGACTTTCCCGCGAACAAATTGCGGGCCACTTATATCACTCCAAATCCGAAGCGAAACTACGTGATGCAGTGGAACCTGAACCTCCAGCAAGAGCTCACACCCAGCCTGGCCGCCATGGTCGCATACGTGGGGTCTCGAGGAATACATCAGCCGTTCCGTGTGGATGAGGCCAGCCTGGTGCTGCCAACGAAAACACCATACGGATATCTGTGGCCGAAAGTCGATGCTCTGGGAAACTTGTTCACTCCAACATGCAATGTGCTGGATCCTAATGGGACCGAGACCGACCCCTCCTGTGCGCCACCGAATCCCATCAACACCAACTTCGGTTCCGTGCGCTCGATGTTCTACATCGGTCATTCCTATTACGACGCCCTGGAGCTGCAGCTCGCCAAGCGCATGAGCCATGGCTTCCAACTGCAAGGAACGTACACCTGGGGCAAGAGCATTGATACCAGTTCAGCCACCGTCGCCGGTGACGCGTTTGGAAATTCAATTTCCAGCCTGCCCTGGTTCGACCTGCGCCTGAATCGTGGTCCCTCTGATTTCAATGTGGGCCGGACTTTTGTGATGAACGGAACCTGGGAAGTTCCCACCCCCAAAAATCTGGGTAAAGCAGGGGAACTGGGTCTCGGGGGCTGGGAACTCGGATTGATCTTCACTGCCAGTGATGGCGTTCCCTTCACGCCCACATTTGGAACCGGATCTGATCCTTTGAACTCCTTGAGCAGCGATGATTGGGATGTACCTAACCGTCTGACTGGTCCCGGTTGTAATTCGTTGACCAATCCCGGTAATCCAACCAACTACATCAAAACTAACTGCTTCTCCGTACCGACGGCGCCCAACCTCGCCTTTTGGCAAGCGAACTGCGATCCGGTGCCAGTCAGCGTAAGCGGCCCTGTGCCTTATCCACTGTGCTTCAACCTGCGGGGCAATGCTGGGCGCAACATCATTGTCGGCCCTGGCGTCACGGAGCTCGACTTCTCCGTGTTCAAGAACAATTACATTCGCAGCATATCGGAGAGGTTTAACATCCAGTTCCGCGCCGAGTTCTTCAACATTCTGAACCATGCGAACTTTGCACCACCGACTATGCCGGATAACACGGACATCTTCGACGGAACCGGCGCGCCGACGGGCGTGGCCGGCTTGCTATCAAGAACCACCACCACGGCACGTGAAATTCAGTTTGCGGTGAAGGTCATCTTCTAGCGTGTTTGCCAATTTAACCGCGTTAGGGCGCTTTCCCACTATCTGCTTGCTGCTCCTGGTTTTCGCCGGGAGCAGTTGCTTTGCGCAGACCAGTACCTCAGCGTCACAGCAGCAGCCCGCGGCTACCGCGGATCAGGGCACCCTATGCTTTGAGGTCTTCAAGAAAGAAGTAGAGCCGATTTTCTTAAAGGAACGTCCCGGCCATGCGCGATGCTACGGCTGCCATACTCTCCCCGGGCGAGTGTTCCATTTGCAGCCGCTGCAGGGTGGCTCTGATGGTTGGACTGAAGAACAATCGCAACAGAATCTTGAAAGTGTTCTTCGAGTCGTCGACCTGCAGAATCCTGCCGCCAGCAGGCTTCTCCTCCATCCACTTGCTCCCGAAGCTGGCGGCGACGCATTCCACTCTGGCGGCCGTCAGTTCGAGTCGCAGAATGATCCTGATTGGAGAACAATTGCGCGCTGGATAAAGAGTGGTGAAAGCACGCCCACAACTGCCGCTGGCACCCCCCCCCAGACCTGGATCTATGTGACGAACAGTGCAGCTGATAGCCTGGACGTTATCGACACCGCCACGAACCGAGTAGTCCAGGTTATCCGTGGCATTGAACTTCCTCACGGTGTCAACTTCTCCGCGGATGGCAAACTCGTTTACGTGAGTAATGAATCGGAAAGCGTGCTGGACGTAGTGGACCGGAAGAGCGGGACAATTCTCCAAAAGGTAAGTCTCAGCGGCCGGCCGAACAACATCGCCGTCACAAAAGATGGCGAACGCGTGCTGGTTGGCATACGCGCAAAGCCCGGCTCTATAGATGTCATCGATACAACATCCCTGCGAGTGGTGAAAAACATTCCGGTCGATGGCCCCGTACACAATCTCTATGTGACCCCGGACGGCAAATATGTAGTCAGCGGCTCGATCGAGAACAAGTCAGCTACGATGGTGGACCTCAGCCGCGACGAGGCCGTGTGGAAGGTGAAGTTTGATGCGGGCGTGCGGCCGATGGCCTTCGAAAGTAATCCAGATGGTTCGACGAAGCACATCTTCGTGCAGTTGTCGGCCTTCAACGGATTTGCTGTAGTTGATTTTGCTAAACGCGTCGAAGTAGCTCGCATCAAGCTTTCAGATAATCCAGGCGGATTTGGCGACGAGGAGGGACGGCAGGGCACGCCTTCTCACGGAATCGGCGTTGCGCCGGACGGGAAATCATTATGGGTCAATAGCACCCTGGCCAATGCCACGTTTAAATATTCTCTGCCGGATTTGAAATTGGTTGGCTACGTCAAACTGCCCGAAGTGCACGGACTCAGTGGGCCGCCGTCCGGAGCAGTGCCGGAATGGATTACCTTCACACCCGATGGCAAAAGAGTTTACGTCTCAAATTCAGCGGCGCACTCGGTGTCGGTAATTGATTCCGACACGCTCATGCAAGTGGCCATTATTCCCGTCGGCGAAGTTCCCAAGCGGATAAATACTTTGGCTCTAACCGCGAAGTAGCCCGCCTGGGTACCCATTCAGTGCGTCACCTTATAAACCCTCAGTTCCGCAGCTTGAGCGTCGTGACGAGGAACAGCAACATAGTAACGATCAAGGTCCGGTACGAGGATTGCGGTTTTTGCGCGGAATGCCGTCGGAACGTGCCCGATTCTCTCGTAATGGTTAGGATCCCGTTGGGCGAAAACGTCGACAAAATCGCTACCGGCGAAGTAGATGCGCTTGCTGTGCACATCAAAGAACATGTCGTCCACCATGGCGGCGCCAGGCAACGAGGTAATCACCGCTCCTGAATCGGAATCCAGGACCATCAGCGTTGCCGGATCACGTGCACCCACAAAGAGCCGGTGACTCGCCTCATCAAAAGCCACCTTGCTGGGCTTCTTCGCTACCTGTGCCACTGACCACTTATTCAGGGGTGCAAGGGTAGTTCGGTCCAACACCTCGATTGTGTTTGCACCCCGTACATCCACGAACAGCCGGCGGCCTGATTTTTCCAGTACCAGGGCCTCGACATCGTCGGAACTCATTTTTTTCTCTGCCAACTTCTTGCCGGTCGAAGTATCCACAATACCTAGATAAGATTCGGGCTGGTTCCCGTCTCTTCCGCCGCTGACGACGTAGATGTATTTCTTGGCTGAATCGTAAACCATTGGACCGGCGCCTGCGCGCAGCCGAATGTCACCGATGGCGGAGTAAGACTCACTGCCATAGATTCTTATTTCTCCAAGACCACCGTCGATCACGAACAACTTCTTCTCTTCCTTGCGGTAAACGAGCGAATGCGGCAAGTTGAGGCCTGCAATGGTGTGAAGAAGTGTATTCGTCTGCAGATTAAAGACGAGAACTTTGCCATTCGCTTCGGCGGTCAAGAAGAGCCGGTTACCATGTACATCCACGGCGAAATGATCGAAATCTCCTTCATGGAGGTCTGGCAGCGTGACGGACTGAACCAGTTCCAGGGGGTCCCTTTCCTGCGCCCAGCTGCAAGGAGCCATTAACAAGAACACCGTCACCACCAATCGAAGAAGTCTTTTCATTCCTCCTCTATCGCCCTCACCAGATCAACTTGAGCGCGAACTGGATCTGCCGCGATGGGGTCTGAGTGGACGTAATCAGCCCGGCGTTGGCAACCGGCTGGCCAGTTGAATCGAACAGGTTTTTATTGTCCAAGGGCGGAGCGAAGTTAGGGTGATTCAATACATTGAAGAACTCTGCCCGAAACTGCGCGTTAAAGTGATCGGAAATCCTCTTGATGTAATTGTTCTTAAAGAGCGAAAAATCAAAATTGACGAGGCCGGGCCCGATTAGAGTATTGCGGCCAAGATCGCCGCGCAGCGTTATTGGATTCGGAACGCTGAAACACTGCGTTCGGATGTAATGGACCGGATCGCCGGAGTTTACCAGCGAGCCACAACCTGGGCCGCCAATCAGATTGGGAACATCAATATTCGGGTCCGTGCTCTTCAAACCTAATGCGTCGCCGCCGAGGATAGGCGTGAAGGGCACGCCGGTGCTGGCTTCGAAGACGCCGCCCAGCTGCCATCCGGTGAGTGCCCAATTGAACGCCCGCAAATCCCAGCCGGGTGCTGGCACTTCCCATGTGTAGTTGATCTCAAGATTGTGGGCGACGTTAAAATCCGAGAGCCCGCGGTTCAAGCGCGGGTTAAACCACAGAGGGCTCCCAATCGAATTGGAGTATTCATCGCCCACCATGCTCCCTGAACCGGTGTCGATCGATTTACCCCACGTATACGAGCCATTCAGGTGGGAACTGCGCCCGATAGTTTTTTTCACTTGTACTTGCAATGCGTCGTAATAGGAATTTCCATTCCAGAATCCAGCCGTTATTCTGCCCGAATTCAGATTCAATCGCGTACCGCTGCCGGGAGGCGCAGGCCAGAGATAGCCCTTGGGAGTTGATACCGGCATGACGATGTCCGCATCTTCCACCCGGAAGGGCTGATGGACGCCGCGCGAGCCGACATAACCCACCAGCGCGCTCAGACTTTTTGCCAGCTCCTGCTGAATCGTCACATTCCACTGTATGACGTAATTGCGCCCGGGATGAGGATCGAAATAAGCCTGCCGAAACGTGTTCGGCGAACTCGCGATGAAATTGAATGCCTGACCAGGGAACGAACCTGGCGGCAAATTGGTGGTGTTGCCTTGTTGCGAAAACGGCGCCGAGAACAATTCGTTGGTTTGGATCAAGTAGGGGAGGGGGAGCACATCAAAGATGCCGAAACCGCTGCTGAGCAGCGTCTTTCCATTGCCAGTCGGATTCCAACTGAAGCCAACCCGAGGTTCGAAATTGTGTAGCGTCGGGTTATCGAATAGCGGATCTCCCAAATGTGGCGCGGCATCCGTCAAATGCCGAAGAACAGTGAGCTGGCCATGCGCCTCGGTGGGAACGCTCGACATTTCGTAGCGCATCCCCAGGTTGAGCGTGAATGTTGGCCGCCATCGCCAATCCTCCTGAATGTAGGTGCTTGCGATGGTGTCGCGAAGACCGCGGGCGCTGAGAGATGTTGGCAATGGCGCACTTAGAAAGAAAGGAGTGTTGGTCAAAAAGTCGGATAGCGAATTGAACGAGAACACGCCACCCGGATCAGAGACGGCGACGATGTTGTCGCGCATGCGCTCGATACCGAAGCCGAATTTAAGCGAGTGATTGCCACGAGTCAGTATGATGTCGTCGTATGCCTGAATCGAAGTCCAGTGAAAGTTGTAGGTTGAGAGCGCTCCTAGGCCGCCATTGAACGCCGTTAACCCGGGCACACTGACGCCGGCTGCATTCCGGCCCGGGACAGTGCCGAAGGACGGGTCGGCGGCCGACGCGTTGCCACTCGGAAAAGTAAGTCCCGTCCTCGCTACCACGCGATTGATTCCGAACAGGAAGGAATTCACGAATCCGGTTCCGGCGCTATGGCTCTCGTGCAAGGTGACGACCTGGCGGCGCGCATCGTAGCCGGTGCGTGTGTCGTTGAAATTATCAGGCTGCCGTACCGTGCTGCTGTCGAACATGTAGGTGCCGGACAGGGCATCTGACTTCGACAAATTGTGGTCCACTTTCGTGGTGAAGTAGTTCTCAGGAGTGATTTGTTGGCCGGCGAAGCTGTAGATGGCAGTGTCCCCGGCTCCGAGGGCTGATCCATTCGGCAATGGGTAAAAGGCATTGATGAAGCGCAAGGACATCGGATCGACACTCACACGCCCCGTCGAGAGATCTCCTGCGCGCGCGGCTGCCGAGGGCACAGTATCCACTTGCGTCAGACCAAGAGACTGGCGCAGCCCCTCGTAGTCGCCAAAGATAAAGGTTCGGTCCGGTCGAATAGGTCCTCCCAGGGAAACCCCGAACTGGTTTCGGCGGAACGGCGGTTTGGCCTGGTCGAAATAGTTGCGCGCGTCCAGAACGCTGTTGCGCAGGAACTCGTAAACATCTCCATGGAACGAATTGGTTGCGGACCGCGTGGACGCGCTGACAATTCCGCCCGAGGAGCGGCCGTACTGCGCCGGGTAGTTGCTGGAAAGAACTGAGAACTGCTCCACCGCGTCAACGCCCAGATTCACGCCGAGAGCACTCCCGGGAGGGCCGTTGGAATAGTCATTTACGCTGATACCGTCGAGACGCGAGTCATTCTGCCGCGGCCGGCTGCCGGAGATCGTCATTTGGGTGCCGAACCCGCGCTGTGCCTCACCCGAGGTTTGCGTGCGGGCGGTCGCCACGCCAGGTTCCAGCGTTGCCACGTCGGAAGCCGATCGGCCATTCAGCGGAAGGTCGCTGATGTTCGTGGAGTTTGTCTGATTGCGTCCAACCTGGTCTTTTTGAGGACCGGAACCGCTCACCATGTTTATAGAAAGGCGAATGGATTGCAGCGAATTCACTGTGACGATCTGATGTACTTCGGAGAAACCCGCCGCAGAAATCACAAGGCTATATTTCCCCGCCGTTAACTTCGATACTGAAAACAATCCATCCTTTCCAGTGACCGCTGAAACCAGCTGATGAGTTTCGGCACTCTCCAGAACCACGCGAGCGTTTGGGATGGGCCTTTTGGCAGAATCGCTTATCTTTCCGACGATGCTCTGCGCTTGACTAACCGGGGAACTAACAGTAAGAGCCAGTACGACCCCGGCTAGCCGTAAGCCCAGCGATTGCCATTGGTTGGACGCGTTCATGTTTACCGATCTGCTAAAAAGAATCCCCGCCGGCTTCGATCAACCGGCGGGAATCGTTGGGGTGAATCAGCTGTGGCCAACCGCCGCAGCTGCTCTCTCAGGCCTCGCTATTCCACATCATAGACGCGCAGTTCCGCCGATTGTTTCTCGTGCTGGGGAACCGCCAGGTAGTAACGATTCAACTCGGGGATCAGAATCGCAGTTTTAGCACGAAACGCCGTCGGAATGTGACCAATCTGCTCGTAATGGTCAGCATCCTTTTGCTCGAAGACATCGACAAATTCGGAGCCGGCAAAATAGACACGCTTCTGGGCGGCATTGTAGACCATGTCATCCGACATCGAGGCTGCCGGATAGCTGGTCACCACCTTACCGGTGTTGGTATCCAGAACGATGAGCTTCCCGGGATCACGCGTGCCCACGAAAAGGCGGTGATCGGCCTCGTCCAGAGCCATCGTCGTCGGCTTCTTAGCGACATCAGCAATCGACCAGGTCGCCAGCAATTTGTGACTCTTGCGATCGTAAACCTGCACTTCAGCCTTGCCGCGTATATTGACGAATAGCCGCGGGCTCGATTTTTCCAGAGCCATGGCTTCCACATCGTCGGAGTCAATCTTGATCTCGCCAACCTTCTTCGCGCCGGTGGTGTCGATGACCGTTATATAGGAGTCGGGCTGATGCGCGTCTTTACCGGTTTCGACAATATACAGGTACTTAGTGGCCGGATCATACGTGCTCGAATCGGCCCCTTCTCTAACTTTGATGGTGCCGCTAGGCGCATAGGTTTCGGAATTGAAAATTTTCACCTCTCCGAGATCGCCGTCCACCACCAACAGCTTTTTGAGGTCTCCCCGGTAGACCATGGAGTGGGGAGCTTTGAGCCCTTCGATGGTATGAATCAGCTTATTGGTCTTGAGATCGAAGACAAGAACCTTTTCATTTTCTTCGGCGGTGGAAAAAAGCCGGTTTCCTTTTAAATCCACAGCGAAGTGGTCGAAGTCGCCTTCGTGCAACTGCGGCAATGGGGTTGTTTGCACGAGCTTGAGCGGCGTTTTCCCGTTCGCCCAAGCCGTAATCAGTAGAACGAGAATAACTGCCGACAGCATTGCACACTTTGCTGTTTTCACGTTTGGCCTCCGTTATAGAAACCCAAGGTCTGATGACGTCGCAACGAATATTAAGCAGCGATCAACATGAAGTCAGCATTAACAACAGATGAAAAACTGTTCAAGGCGGTGGGGCGAGAGGGCATAGCGAATGAACGGAATTTAATTGGCGCTACCGGGGAACATTGGAATATAACCCTTCTGGCCTCCGTGGCATATGGCGGCGCCGCAGATGTCCACACCCATGACCGCAGTCCGTAAACCGACACTTATCCGTTTCTCGATCCTGGCCAGCGTTGTCACGGTCACAATGCTCACCTATCTGGATCGCTTGAATCTTGGCATCGCCGGAAAATACATCCAGGATGAACTCTCGTTCAGCACGCATACCATGGGCTGGGTGCTCAGCGCGTTTTTGTTGGGCTACTCGCTTTTTCAAGTCCCGGGAGGCTGGGCTGGAGACCACTTCGGGCCGAAGCGAGTCCTGACCGTCGCCATACTTTTGTGGTCCATTTTTACGGCACTCACGGGCTTGGCTCCCGGTCTTCCTATCCGTCAATGGATTGGAGTTGCGGGTTCGTTCATGGTAATCCGGTTTCTCGTCGGCATCGGAGAAGCCGCGGCGGCACCGAGTTGCAGCAAGCTGGTGGCCAACTGGATCGGAGCCGAGAGTCACGGAGTCGGTAGCAGCGCGTTTGTCATGGGGATCGGGATGGGTGGCGCGTTGACGCCGCCACTGATTGCATGGGCGATGCAGCGCTGGGGCTGGCGGTCGTCCTTCTACTTGTCGGGCCTTCTCGGAATTTTGGTCGCGCTGCTCTGGCACTGGTGGGTGACCAATTCCCCGGAGGAGAATCCGCGAGTCAATGCGGAAGAACTGGCGTTAATTCGCCGTCGGCGCAGTGGTGAAAAACAAATCCCGGCGCGACTGAAAAACACGCCCTGGGCTGAGATGCTGTCCCAACCTTCTGTCTGGGGAATTCTGCTCGGGTACTTATGCCAAGGTTTTCCGATCTATTTTTTTCACACCTGGTTCTTCATATACCTGGTGCGAGTACGGCATTTGAGTATTGCCCAGGGAGGAGTCTGGGGTTCAACCCCATATATTGCCATTGCGGTTCTCGCTCCGATGGGAGGATGGTTTTCCGATCAAGCCGTCAAGCGCTTGGGCAAGCGCTGGGGACGACGCCTGGCGGTATGCATTGGGATGATGTCCTCAGCGCTTATGATGTGGCTTGGCGCGTCCGCGTCCAACAGCCGGGAGGCGATCACGCTGCTGGCACTCGGAGCAGGATTGAACATGTTTGCGGCAACCACCTTTTGGGCCGCTTGCATTGATGTGACTGATCAATTCACCGGCTCATTGTCAGGTCTGATGAACACGTTCGGTAACTTCGGAGGCTGGCTTTCGCCCATCGTATTGGCCTATGTTGCCACTCGATTCGGCTGGATTCGCTCTCTCGATTGTGCCGCTGCAGTTACCCTGGCGTCGGCCTTGTTTTTCCTGCTGGTGCGTGCTGACCAGAAAGTTGACACTGTCCAAAGTCATGCGTCCGCAGGTCTTTCTGAAGGACGCCAGAGTGCCGGGAATCCTGAAATCTCCGACGTTCCACTGCAAAGCAGTGATCAACGCTTGTAGATGGACACCCACTGCTCATTTGCTGAAAGGACTTTCATGCGGTTTTCAGCTTGACTTAATCCCGCCGCCGTCAAAATTGCATCATGGGCTTATTCTTTCGCAATCGATTTCGAAGTGGAGAGTTGCCAATGCACACGCGCTTTCAGGTCACAACTCTTCTTTTGCTTACCTCTTTGGCACTCCTGGTCAAACCCAGCTTCGCCAGCGAAAAGCTCTGGTTGTACGCCGGCAGCAGCCGAGGCGATGATGTCAGCATTGTCGACATGAGCACCTTCAAGGTAATTGGTGACATCAAGGCGGGTGAACGCGTGCATGGCGTTTGCACCGACCCACAAGGTAAGCAACTCTTTCTGACGATTGAGACTGACCATACTTTGAGAATCTTCGATACCGCCACGCGGACCCAGACCGGACTGGTGAAAGTCGACGGGAAGCCGAACGAGTGTGCAGCAACTCCCAACGGCAAATATGTGGCCGTTCCCATTCGCGACGGCGACCTAGTCGACATCGTGGATGTTGCGCAACAAAAAGTAGTGAAATCGCTTCCCATCAAAGAGCCTCACAATGCCCTCAACACCGGAAGCAATCGTTACATGTACGTAAGCTCGATGGGGTCTAACGAGATCGATCTGATCGACCTCGACAAAATGGATTATGCGGCCCACATTCCCGCGGGTGGACGCCCGAGGCCTTACGTCATATCACCCGACGGCAAGACTATGTACGTGGCGTTGGCAAATCTGCATGGATTCACCATCGTAGATATCCAGTCGCAGAAGGTGCTGGAGAGAGTGCAAATGCCCTCGGAGCACCCGACTCTGCGTCCTTTGAAATTCGAGACCCAGGATACGCTGACTCACGGCTTGGCCCTGACCCCTGACAGCAAAGAGCTCTGGGTCAGCAGCCTGCTGGATGACTGTGTATACATCTACGATGTACAGCTCAAGAAAATTGTGGGTCGAGTACCAACCGGCGAGGGCCCGAATTGGATTGTGATCACGCCGGACGGAAAATACGTTTGCGTCAGCAACACAGATACCGATGACGTTTCCATCATTGACGCTCAGGCACGCAAGGAAGTGGCCCGAGTCAAGGTGAGTAAGGTGCCGAAGAGGCTCGCTTTAGCGCCCGCGCCGCTGGCCGGCGAAGCAGAGCACAGCATCAAGTAACGGTCAAGAATTGCAGCAGCACCTCCATCGATTTCAGTCCTAAAAGGCCTTTCCGAAGCTTGCGGGGCAAGCCGCGGCGGAGGGCTATTTGATATTCTCAAGGACTGCACGTGGAATTGTGCTGCACGTATTCATGTGCCAGACATGAAGACTAATATTACTTTGAAACTTGAGGCTGATCTGCGCCGTGAAGTTCGCATCCCGGCGGCGCAAGAGGGCACTTGATCAGCGCGCTGCTTTCCGACAAGCTAGAGAGAAATAGTCCGTGAGCGCAAAGCTTACGTTCGCTCCAGGAACCGAGCCTTGCGAAGGCTGCGCGCGGGCATCAAGTTGAACTGGAAACCTCCGCTCTCCCGCGACGAGCTCCATGAGCGATGAGGCATTCGTCGATACGAACATCTAGGTTTATGCCCACGACCCCTCGACCGGCGCGACGCATACACATGCCCGTGACCTGCTCGGCGACTACTCTGTACTCGGAGGACTTAGCTTCGGGACAGAGACACGGAGCCGTGCGGGTAGTGAATCCGTTTACTAGCCAAAGACTGAATGCTGACCGCTATATTTGGTGGAGGCGGCGGGAGTCGAACCCGCGTCCGAAAATGTTACTGGTCAAGAGACTACATGCTTAGTCCAGTTCCTGCCCCAGGCATTACCCTGGGACGTTCGCGGCCGGCGCTCAGAACGGACAAGAAACGCCTTCC
>DASUWH010000015.1:0-63652 GCA_036378535.1 Terriglobales bacterium
CCGCGGAGCGGCGAACCAAATTAGCCCAGGGCGTAAGCCCTGGGTAGAAGCACAATAACGATGGAAGCCCCGTAAGGGGCGGCACGAAAAATGCAGACACTCGTTCAACAACGCGCCTCCACTAACGAAGTCTTCGACCAATGCCTACGCAGCGTGTGACGGAAATGTTCGACGCATGGTTTTGGCGGCGAGTGATGAAAAGTTCGATGGATGGTTCTGACAGCGCGTGCCGAAAAGTTGGATTAATGTTCAGCGAATGCCAAAGCGGATGCCGATCACGGCCCCAGCCGCGGAGCGGCGAAAACAAATTAGCCCAGGGCGTAAGCCCTGGGTAGAAGGGCGATAACGATAAAAGCCCCGTAAGGGGCGCAACGAAAAAATGCAGACACCTGTTCAACAACGCGCCTCCACACTCGATGCCAAGCTGGTCGAGCGCATCCTCGCCGAAGTGCGCGAAGACGAGATCGTGGCCATGTGCTGTGATGTCATCAACATTCCCAGCCCGACTGGCGAAGAACTCCAGATGGCAGAGTACATGCGCGGCCGCCTGGCGGCGCTCAATCTTACGGTGACCTGGCAGGAGGTTGAGGAAGGTCGCGCGAACGTCGTTGGCCGCTGGATTGGCGCTGGCGGCGGCAAGAACCTGATGTTCAACGGCCACATGGATACGTCCAACACCGGCCGCGAGGAGTTCCTGACCGGCATCGGTTACAAGCCGCACGCGGTCGTCAAAGATGGAAGGATTTACGGCCTCGGCATCTACAACATGAAGGGAGCGTTGGTTTGCTACACGCATGCTGTGCAGGCGCTACAGCGTGCCGGAGTCCAGCTTAAGGGAGATGTAATTGTAGCCGCCGTTGCGGGTGAAATCGAGAAGACCCAGTGGGGCGAACACAAGGGCAAAGAGTACCGCGGTTACGGTTACGGGACGCATTATCTTGTCAACCACGGTGTGCTTCCCGACGTGTGCATTCTCGGAGAGCCCACGGACACACACCTGGTGCTGGAACATTTCGGATCGATGTGGGTGCGGATTTCGTGCGCCGGCATTTACGTTCACACCGCATTCTGTGAAGGCCGCGAAGAGATGAACTCGATCCGCCGCATGCACGATTTGCTGGCCGTCATTCTGAAATGGATCGACAACTGGGAGAAGAAGGCCGCGTACGGTGGAAAGAAGGCGATCGTGAATCTTGGGGGCATTCAGGGTGGCCATGCCTGGCGTGCCAGTCGCACTCCGGAAAAAACCGACTTGTTCCTCGACGTTCGGGTTCCTCCCACGATCGCCATGAATGAAGCCCGCCGCGAGATCCAGCAGGTCTTCTTTGATCTGGAAAAGCAACATCCCGACTGGGGACTGGAATTTGAGACTTACGTTTCCGTTCCGGGAGCTCGCATCAGCGAAAGTCACGAATTAATCAGAGCGATTGACGCGAATCATACCCGGATTATGGGCAGTGCGCCGCAGCGCGAGGTGGTGACCTGGTGTTCGGACGCGAGTGTGCTCAGCCGTTACGGTGTCGACACGGTGAATTATGGTCCCTCGAGCGGGCCGCGCGATAAGGAAGGCGAGAAGGTATCAATCAAGACTTTGGTGGATATAACCAAGGTATACGCTTTAACTGCGGCGGAAATTTGTGGGCTGAAGTGAGCGGCTAAGGGCCGGTTCAACGCAGATTACGATGAGGTGAGATTGCCAAGTTCGCAGGAAATCGCGCGTCGCTTTGCCAATGTGCGCTCCCGCATGCACCGGGAACGGCTGGATGCACTCGTCGTATGCGGCAACCAGTACGCCGGGTTCGAAGGCGCAGTCTTCTATATGTCGGGATTCGAAATTGTACACCGCTACGTTTATGTAGTCCTTCCTCTCGATGGCGAACCGACCCTGCTGTTCCCCCGCGAAGCGCGATGGATCGGAGATAAATCCAAACCGTGGATTAAAGATCAGCAATGGGCGGACGTGCCGGGGCGATGGATTCGCGAACACGCCCAAGAAAAGAAATGGAAACGCGTCGGTGTTTACGGCATGGACTTCATCATGGCTGTGCGCGATTACCGCGAGCTCGCGCAGGGCGATTTTGAACTGCTGCCCTTTGATTTCGAGTTCGACATGGCACGTGCCGTGAAAAGCGAAGAAGAACTGGTCGAAGTACGCGATGCCATGGACATTATTGTGGAAGGTTTCTGGGCCCTGGTAGAGGCCTACGAGCCCGGCAAAACAGAAGCTGAAATCATGGCTCCTGCCGTTGAAAGTTTTTTTGCTCGTGGCGCAGGCCCGCGCATGATGAACATCGTTCTCTCCGGCGCCAATGGCTCGGCGGAAGCCCATTTCAAGGTTCCGGGATTGCGTCCCGTGGCCGCCGACGATCTCATGCTTTATTCGCTTGAGATCACCGGCGCGGGTGGCTACTGGGTAGAGTTTTCGCGCCCGCTGCTGCGCGGCGAGCCCAGTCCAACCACAGGCAAAATGGCGGAAGCATATCCCATCGCTCTGGAGCGCGCGCGCAAATTGATGCGTGCCGGAGAACTGGCCAGCAATGTGCATCGTGCCGTTGCCGAAACCTTCGCCCAGCACGGCTTTGCGCTCGGGCACCTCTCCGGACACTCCATCGGTACCACCATGATTGAGCACCCCGCCATCGGCGCCAAAAGCGATATTCGCTTGGAAGAGAACATGATTTTCTCCTTGCATCCGCAGGTAGTGGATAAAGACGGTAAAGTCTGTCTCTATACGCAAGACACGTACCGCATCGGCAAAACGGAAGGGGAGTGCCTGGCCGACGTGCCGTGGAAATTCTTTAACGGGCGGGAATCGAGGAAAGCATTCAACACTCAGCAATCAGCACTCACTCGCTAAGAAATGTTCTTCCCGCCAGCCACCTTGCTGAATGCTGAGTGCTGAATACTGAGTGCTGAATACTGAGTGCTGAGAAGGTGTCTCATAAATGATTTTGGGAAGAGCACGGCTTCACGAGCTGCTGAAAAACTCGACTCCGAGTGCGTTTTCAAAAGGGCACGGCTTCAGAGGCTGCGGAAAAAAGAACCAGGCAAGTAAATCGGGAAGGGCACGAGTTCACTCGTGCCGCTAAGCCGTTGAATACACGTCCGCGCTTTAGCGCCTGAGGGTCGCCTCTTGATGTATGTATGAGTTTTTCCGCAACCTGTTAAGCCGTGCTGCGAAAAGCCCCAAAAGATGGGGGCTTCAGCCCTGAGGGCTTCTGACTGCTGAGTGCTAATAAAGGATACCGAAACTTGATCCGAATCTGCGTTGTCGGTTGTGGCGCCGTGGGAAGCCTGTTCGCCGCCCATCTCGCCAAGGCAGGTGAAGTCGAAGTCTGGGCCTATGACGTTTCCAGGAGCCATATAGACGCGATCCGCGACCACGGACTTCGGCTTACCGGCGCGGCTGACTTTACCGCTCGCCTGAATGCTACGACTGAGGCGGCCGGCATCCCGCGCTGCGATTTTGGAATCATGGCCACCAAAGCGATCCACACCCGCAAGGCCATCGCGCAGACCGCTGGCATTTTCGATGACAACAGTGCCGTCTGCTCGGTGCAGAACGGCGTGGGCAACGAGGAAATCATCTCGGAAAAAGTTCGCTTCGTCATTCGCGGCACCACATTTCCTGCCGGCCACGTGGTTGCTCCCGGCCACGTTCGCTTCGACATTCGCGGCGATACCTGGATCGGTCCCTTTGAGCCAAGCGGAACCTCCATGGAAAAAGTCGAGGAACTGGCCGGCTTTCTCACGCGCGCTGGTATGAACACGATCGCATTGGCTGACGCGCGCGGCGCGCAGTGGACCAAACTGATTTTCAATGCTTCCACTAATCCCGTCGGCGCCCTTACGCAGTTGCATCACGGAGCGGCGACGCGCTACGCGCCCACGGCGCAGCTTTTTAATGACCTGATCGCCGAGGGCGAAGCCGTAGCCAGGAAAATGGGAATCCACTTGCACGGCGATCCGCGCGAGCTTGTCCGCAAGGGCGCCAACGCTCCCGGCAAGCACAAAGCCAGCATGTTTCAGGACGTGCTCGCCAGGCGCCAGACCGAGGTCGATTTCATGAACGGTGCCATCGTGCAGTGGGGCGAAAAAGTCGGAGTCGCGACGCCCCTGAATAAAGCCCTTTGGGAATTGATCAAAGGTCTGGAGCATTCGTGGAGCGATCCGGAATGACCGGTCGCCGGACCTTAGTAGTCGGTAGTTGGTAGTTAGTAGTTAGTAGTTAGTAGTTAGTTGTAGTGCTCTTGGCGGATGTTGGAGGGCACGGCTTTACAGGCCCTGAAAAAGAACCAGGTAAGTAGAATCGGGAAGGGCACGAGTTTAACTCGTGCCGCTAAGCGTTGAATATACGGCCGCGCTTTAGCGCCTGAGGGACTTTTCTTGCCGCCGAGCGACTTTTTTCAGCGGCCTGTTCAGCCGTGCCGCTGAGAATCAAAATATTTGGGAGTTTTAGCCCTTGGCTCTAGCCCTGGTCAAATCGTCAGTGCCGTCATTAAAGTCCCTGAGGATCGGAAACATAGGATGACTGTCCCATTCAACATCGGCGTCTTACAGCTCAGCATGGAGCCTGCGCGCGAGACCGTTGCGATGGCTAGCGCTTGCGAGCAAGCCGGCTTCGATACCTTCTGGATCGCAGAAGCCTATCCCTGGTGGCGCAAGCACGGCTTTGAAGCGCGATCCTCGACCGCCATTCTCGCCGTAATTGCCGGCGCGACCCGCCGCATCCAACTGGGCTGGGGAATCATTTCTCCCTACACGCGCCATCCCGTGCAGATCGCCATGGAGGCGCGCGTGATGCAGGACTTGGCAGGTGATCGTTTCCTGCTCGGCCTCGGCGCTTCGAAGATCTTCATGAAAGAGATCGGAGAAGGTGAAGGTGAGAAAGTTGGACCAGCCACGGTCATGCGCGAGAGCATTGAGGTGATTCGCGGCGTGCTGAAAGGGGAAGCCTTCGATTACCAAGGCAAGGTCTTCTCGGCCTCGGTGCCCCCATTGCGAAATGACGCGCACACCGCGCGCGGAATTCCTCCCATTTACGTCGCCGGAACCGGGCCGGTGATGCAGAAAATGGCGGGTTCCATCAGCGATGGACTGCTGACTGCCAGCATTACGACTCCAGCTTTTGTTCGCTACTCAAAACAAAATATGGAGGACGGCGCGCGCAAGGCGGGTAAGGATCCATCCAGCCTGATTCTGGGATGCGTGATCGTCGGAAGCATAGGGCGCGACTCGGTGAAAGGAAAGGAAGGCGCAAGGGAACAGGCGGCCATGTACCTGGCCAACAAAGTTCAGAACATCAAAGGCTCGGCCGACGTCCTGCTCGAGTGCGCAGGCCTGACCTTTGAGGAACTGAAGCCGGTGGCCGATGCGATGGAAAAAGGAGGCCGCAAAGCCGCGGCCAGGGCCGTGTCTGACGAGATCCTGCGCAAGGTATGCCCTATCGCCGGCACCCCGGAGGAATGTATCGAGCGCATTCAGGAGTACCGGGCCGCCGGTTGTACTCACATCATGCTGGAAATCTGGGGCGACAATCGCACGGGACAGGCCGAGCTATTTGGTCAGGAAGTTTTGCCACATTTCAGATAGGAAGCTTTCGCCACAAGCGACACAAAGGTTTACGAGGGAACTGACACGCTCACTTCGCGCACTACACTGCGGAATTCCTCATCGGTCAGCAGACCGCCTTTTGCGATCGCGCGTTTCTTGACTTCTGCCAGGATAGCGGAGCGCTGTTCCGGAGCCATCGAGAGCCCTAGCTCCTTGCTCTTCAGATCGATGCTGTCGAGCCCGCTCTTCTTGCCCAGAACAATTTTTCGCTCGGCATTCACCAGTTCCGAAGAATAAGGCTCGATCGCTTCCGGGATGTGGAACTGGCTGGCGACGGCTCCGCTTTCGCGCGTAAAGAGGTTTTCACCCACGACAGGCTTCCACGGTTCCAGGCTGTAGCCTCCCAGGATCCTCACCATCTCGGAGGTTTCGCGAATCTTGCCAAGGTCCAACGCGACATCCACCCCATAAAGACATTTCAGCGCCAGCGCGATTTCCCCAAGATCGGCATTTCCGGCGCGTTCGCCCATGCCGTTAATTGTCCCTTGTATCCAGGTGGCGCCAGCCCGAACCGCCGCCACCGCGCATGCAGTGGCCACCCCGAAATCATTATGACCATGAAAGTGAACCGGAATATTCGTGCCCATCCACTCGCAAACTTGTCCTACAAGATACTCGACAGCCTCCGGTCCGCAGGCCCCGATCGTATCCACCACGACGATTTCCGAAGCCCCTGCATCCAGGGCCCGCGAATAAACTTCTTTCAGAAACTGCAATTCGGTGCGCGATCCATCGACCGCGAAGAACGCGACCTTGACACCGTTTTGCCTGGCAAATGAAATGGCGTCAGTCACCCGGCGGAGAACCTCTGGCCGCGTGATCCCGTAGGCCTTCAGCTTGATATCGCTGGTAGGAGCCTCGATGATCGAGGCTTGCAGGTTCAGCCGCACGAGTTCATCCACGTCCGCTCGAACGGCGCGGGAAAATCCCCATAGTTCTGCCCGCAGGCCTCCCTTCGCCATGAGTTCAATGGCTTCCGCATCCTCGGGCGAGACCCGAGGGAACCCCGCTTCGATGCGGCTGACGCCGAGTTCATCCAGCTTGCGTGCGATTTCCAGCTTTTGTTGGGGAGAGAGGATTACACCGACAGTTTGTTCACCATCGCGGAGTGTAGTGTCGTAGAAGCGAATGGTGGAACGCGGGAATCGGGCGCGTACTTCGGGCCTTGCATTCAGGTCGCTGACCCAGATCTGAGAGTTGTTGTCCATAAGTAAACAGAGTCGACCGGAGTGGCACAGAGCCTACTCAGCGTTACTTCTGTATGTCTCTCTCTCTATGTGGTTGGTGTTGCCTATTTCACCATCTCCTGCGTCGCCATCGTCGAAGGCTTCTGACCGTAAGCCTCTTCCCACGAGATGACCGGGTTGCGCAGAATGCCGATTTTTTCTATTTCGCATTCCATCACGTCGCCCGCTTTCAGGTACCAGGCTTTGGGATCACCGCTGAATGCCGCCACCCCCGAGACGGTGCCCGTGGAAACCACGTCGCCGGCGCTGTATCCCATGGGCGAATAGTGCGACAGAATTTCCGGAATCTTGACCGACATCTTGCCCGAATGCGACCGCTGCCGCGATTCGCCGTTCACCCGCAATTCCATGGCAAGGTTGTGCGGGTCAGGAATCTCGTCGGCGGTCACAATCCACGGCCCCAGCGGGCAAAAGCTGTCAATGGCTTTGCAGAAGCTGAACACGCCCGACTTCATCTCCCGCCGTTGAATGTCGCGCGCGGTCACGTCGTTGAAGATCACATACCCACCGACGTAGCTGGAGGCCTCTTCCGGGCTGAAGTGTTTACCCCCCTTTTTCAGAACGACGGCCAATTCCAGTTCATAGTCCAGTTCCTGCGTGAGATGTTCCGGATAGATGACGGGCTCCCCGGGGCCGATAATCGCATCGACGTTTTGAAAAAACACGATCCAGGGCAGCACAGGATGGGAAAACCCGGCTTTGCTCGCCTCCTCGTGGTGCTCTCGGAAATTCCCCGCGGTGTGAAAAAATTTCTTCGGAACGATCGGCGCTTTCAGGTGAACCTCATCCACCCGGTAGAACATCGGTTCGCCATTGGGCCCGAGACCTTCGCTTCCCTGGTGCGCCGCGTAATCGAATGCCTTGTGAGCGGCCTCCAGGCTCGTATCGCTTCCCTCGAAAAGGGCGCGCATGTTCGGCGGAACCAGGGCATCCGCCAGACGATAGCACGCGGATTCGCTCTCCACCTCGCGCAGGTACAGCGCGCATGCAGTATGCAGGTCGACAATCTGGTTATCGCCAATAACAGCGCCGATGCGCGACTGCTTGAGTGCATTTTCGAACGTGACTAGACGCATACAGGAGTGTTCCGGCCGGTCGGCCGAATCCTTGAAAGTGTATAGAGCGTCCCCGCCATTGTCCACAAGCCCCGCCAGCCAGCCCGCTCGGACAACTCGATTATCAAGGCCAGTGGATCAGGCCCCTTGCTGTAGATTTTTGGCTTTCGCCAGCGTAGCCATGTCCCGGCCGCGGCCCTTCGATTCGTAAAGGCACCGGTCGGCGATCCGGAGCAGTTGCTCAGGCGTGCCGGCATGGTCGGGAAATGCGGCCACACCGATCGAGATCGTAACCGTCCCGAGCGGCTTGTCATCATGTGTGAGCGTCAGGTTCTTGACCTCCAGGCGCAACGCATTGGCCCGCACCACGGCATTTTCCGGCGCCGCTTCCGGCAAGATGACGGCGAATTCTTCTCCTCCCGCGCGGCAGCAAATGTCGGTGGAGCGAAAGAACGCACGCAGCAAAACCGCAAGTGATTTCAGCACCACATCCCCCGCTTCGTGTCCGAAGGTGTCGTTGAACCGCTTGAAATGGTCGAGGTCGAGAAATAGCAGCGACACGGGATACCGTCCTCTTGAACCCCGCTGCAACTCTCGCTCCAGCGATTCCTCCAGGAAGCGGCGGTTAAAGAGTTGCGTCAGCGGATCACGAATTGCCTGCTCCCGTAAATCCTCGTGCAGGCGAATGCTGGCGAGGGAGACCGCAATTTGCCCCGCTACGGTGACGGCCAGACTCTCCCGGCTGGCCCGCTCTCTCTCCATTTCGGCCTCGGCCCCCTCTGCTGCTACGCTGGCAAACTCCAGATGGAGAATGCCCATTACTCTTTCCTGCTCCAGAATGGGGACACACAACGAATGGACGGGCGAACCGCTTTGCAAGTGATAACAGTCGGGCTGAGCGCCCCCCACTCCGTTCCAGTACGGCTGCGTTTCCCGTACGGCCGCGCACAGATCAGGGTGGAAACTCGCCTCCGACGTACTTACCGCGCCCCAATGGGCAGCAGTTTCCAATATTTTGGGAGAGGTTTTGAACAGAAGTAAGCTCCCGCAAAGGGCCTCCGAAAAAAGCTTCTGCACGGATTGAGCAACAACGCTGACTGCTTCATCAGCGCTTCCGCAACCCTGAAGCAGGGAACCCATTTGATTCAGAAGCGTCATCTGTTGAGTGTGGAACCGCAGTTCCTGGACCAGCTTGCTTTGCGATTCGGCGTATCTGCGCTCCGCTTCGGCAGCTCTCACCTGCTCGGAGACGTCTTCGTAGATTGCGTACACCCCGTGCACGCGTTCTTTGACCATGAGCGGTACCGCGTGCAGCGCCAGGTCCAGCGCTTTTCCATCTTTTCGTTTCTGGCGCACGGTTTTATGACAAGCCTGCCCCGCCAAAGCCTGCGGAATAGCGCCGTCGATTCCCTCCAACGAGAGAGTGGCGATGTCGCCAATGGCGAGATCCTTCTGTTCGTAAAGCAGTAGTTTCTCAAACGCGGAATTCGCGAATTCTACGCGCCCCTGCCGGTTGAACACCACGATACCCAGCGGACTATTTTCGATCAAAGCATTCAAATAGATAGTTTGCTCATGCAGGTGAGCTGCGGTGCGATAGCGTTCGCTTACTTCCGAACCCACGATCAGTCCGGCAGAGGAAACCACCAGCATCAAGAGGCTGATTTTCGTGACCAACTCTAAGGGCGGAGGCGCCAGGTCCATGGCCAGCACCATCGCGAAATTCAAGGCCACCAGTCCTATGACAACTCTTCGCATGCCTTGGCGCATGGCGATCCAGAGGATCGGCACGAAGCCCAAGAAAAAGGTTCGATATTGCCCCCAGTTATGGCCGAACATCAGCCAGACTACCAGCGCGATGGTAAGAAACTGAGCCACCGACTCGACCGCGGCCGAAGTCCTTGACATGGACGCGGGTTGAACACGACTCGTCTCCTCTGTCTGCGCCTCGAGGGAGAGCCAGCGGCGAACTGCTGGAAATACATGGACCAGCAAAAATGGGGCGATAGTCACCAGTCCGATCCCATCGCCGAAAAACCACGCCAGCGCCGCTGGCCAGTATTCATGCCAGCCAATTGAGCGATCCGCCGCTAAACAAGCTGTGCCGAGCAGGGCGTTGATTACCGCGGCGCTGAAAGTCACGAATATGTACAGAACAACGTCACGGCGGTGGTTCAAACGCAAACTGATGCGCAGCGGCCCGCGCAGAAGATACGCCGCGGTTGCGTACGAAATAGCAACTCCCGCCGCGCCTATGGTTTCGCCGAAGGTGTTCAGCGGCTGGTGATAATTGATCAGCCCGGCCAGAGCCACGCCTACAGCCACCACGGGTGCATACCATGGGCTCACTCCCAGCAACAGGCCGGTTACGACGCCGATGACTGGATACCAGGCCACTGTTCCCAGGTTGTAAATGACGATCGCTTCCGGTCTGGTCAGCAGGAGATAGGCGATTATAAAGAGAACGGAGATGAGAATCTTACGATGGCTGAGGCGTCGACGTAACTCCGACAAGGCTGACTCCCGCTTGCTGAGCTGCCACTTCCGCCGCGCCTGCATGCCAAAGTGGTTGCCCGCCCTGGAATCCACTATTTCGCTTGATGTTTAGAATAGCGGCATTCCATGCGACGGGTGCAGGCTTTGGCTGGCACTAAGGGTCGTGGCATTCCTCTTCTGGAATACAACCCTCGCCGTCCGCTATGCGGTTCAAGTATTGGGGGTCAAGCCACTTTCAGCAGAGTGGCGCATCTAATAGCTATGGCAGAGAAAATTACGAAAAGCGATCAGCAGTGGCAACAAGAATTATCGCCCGAGCAGTACCACGTCACACGCCAGGCGGGCACCGAACCAGCCTTTACCGGTAAGTATTGGAAGACCAAGACTCCCGGCACCTATGTCTGCGCTTGCTGTGGGGAACCGCTGTTTGACTCAGAAACCAAGTTCGACTCTGGTACGGGTTGGCCCAGTTTCTACCAGCCAGTCCGGCCTGAGAAGGTGAGCGAGCATAAAGATAGCAGTCACGGTATGGTTCGTACCGAGGCCCGTTGCGCACGTTGTGATGCCCACCTGGGGCACGTTTTTGAGGACGGCCCGAACCCTACCGGCCTGCGCTACTGCATGAACTCGGCCTCGCTGAAATTAGAGGAGAAGAAGTGATCGGAAAGTGGGAACGAGGCGGGACACCCGAAGTGTCTACTTGCGAGGCCCTCGCTTGCGATAGGAGTCTGATGGCGACAGGGCCGGACGGCACGCTCCGTGGCCCTGTCGCTAATATCTTTGCCTCCGCCGGCATTAGCTTCTGAGCATGCCGGGGTTTATCTGCTCTACGCTTTGCCGGCAACCGCGCCCATGGCAGCCGGTTGTGGATGAGAGTGGCTGACATCCGGTTTCGCGCTCTTGGCGGCATCGGCGTTGAGCTTCTGCTCGGAGCGCTTCAGATCCACGCTTCCCTTGAAGTAGGCGCCATCTTCGATGCTCAGGCGGTGGGCCATTACGTCGCCGCTGAGCGAGCCTTCTGCGCGAATGTCCACCCGGTCCGTAACCACAACGTTGCCGTGCAGTTTGCCCATGACCACCACTTCTTTGGCGTTGACGTTGGCTTTGACGTCGCCGTTACGTCCGATAGTCACTCGATTATCGGACAGGTTGATCGTGCCTTCGATCTTGCCATCAATATAAAGCGATTCCGAACCGGTGATTTCGCCCTTGATGCAGAGCGAGCGCCCGATGGTCGCCTGCTCGGCGGTGGTGCGAAGCTGCGCCGCCAGATTGTTGGCGTTCTGTGCCGGCTGCGAAGGGGAATTCTGGGGCTTGGAGTTGTCCAGAGTCTGCCACATAGTAAGAACCGTCCTTAATGTCTCGAAGATATCTCGAACCGTTACGGGAGAGCGACAGCCGCACGCGGTTCAGGGCTTGGCCCAGAGGCCATGGGAACTATGGCACGAGAGTAAGAGAATGAGGAGGTTACTGAAGAACAGGACCCGCGGGTCGCAGTGGCGCTCAGCCTTCTTTGAAAGGGCGCGGCTTCGAGCCGCGCCGCTAAGAGCCGCAAAAGCAGTGCGGTTTTAACAGGCTGCTGACAAACCCGACGCCGGGTTCGTTTTGAAGGGCACGGCTTCGGAGGCTGCTGAAAAAAGAACCAGATAAGTAAAATCGGGAAGGGCACGAGTTTACTAGCCTACCCTGAGCGTAGTCGAAGAGTGCCGCTAAGCCGTTGAGAATACGTCCGCGCTTTAGCGCCTTAGAGCCCGTTTCCTGCCGGCAAACTACTTTTTCCGCAGCCTCTTCGGCCGTGCCGACTAAGTGCCTTGCTTTTGTCATTCCTCGCGGGCTTTAGCGAGGAATCTGCTTTTCGGAGTTGTTCAGCAGCCTGTTTAAGCCGATGACGGATGTTTGCGCGGACCAAAACCAGTCTGTTCAGTCGTGCCATTAGGTCATTTAAAAAGAGGCGGCGCTTAAGCGCCTGAGGCCTTGGACGTACGTGTGAGTTTTTTCGTAACCGCCTGGATTGCATTTGTCATTGATTGTTTCCGCGCGCCTCCATTTATTGCCTCAGCAACTCTCGGCTAAGTAGCTGGGCAGAGTAAATGACATGCTCACAACAATACTTAGAAACATATTTATCCATATATAGGATAGATACATATCAACTAACTAAATTAATAATTCCATCTAGAAATAAGATCATGACAACTATTCATTTCCAGAAGGTGTAACAACCCAACTACGCAAGCGAGGCATCTGAGGTGGACACAACAACTACGTCATGACTTGGAGTTGTATCAGTTAGCGCCACCAGGTATTGATGAGGTGCTCGCACTATTAATGGTGCAAACACTGAATAGTGCTGCACGCCAAGTGAATGCTTGTGAAGGCGTTATTCGCACCCGGCTTTATGTCAGCAGTGCTCATGGAGGTTACGAGCCAGGCGGCCACCTGACGCTACCCACACACAGTACCTGAGCACAAAGACTTCCCCCGATGGGGGCTGGATCCAGGGGATTACTTTACCTAAGGAGTATCAGATGACGTCGAGAAAGATCCAACTCATATCCCTAGTTTGCTCAATTCTCCTCTGCGCAATCGGAGCTGTAGCTGATTGTCATGTCGGCAGCGACATCGCTGTACATCTAAGTTCCCCCACGGGGTCGGGTACTTACAAAACGCCGTTGCGTGTAACTGCTTCAGCAACTTCGTCGCACACGATTACTGGATATGTGGTTTATACGAATGCCACCGGAAGCTATGTTGATGCCTACCAGAATAACGGCCGTACCACTCTGGATGCCTGGGTAATTCTTCCCCTGACCGGCACGGGCGGCTCGCGGGGCCAGAACGTGTTTGTACGCGCGTGGAACAGCGCCGGCTTTTGCGGAGATAGCTCGACTTTGTCGATAACTGCGTCCGGTACCCAGGTGCCCATCGCGCTGGCCGGCAATCACACCTTTCCTAATGCCGACGACGACCAAAGCGGCGATGGCGGCGTCACCCACGGGTGGGGTGACTGCGGTAACTGCGCCGGGGGCAATCCTTCCACGGTCGATTTCAAGTTCGGTCAGAGCCCGACCCACGATGGCAATGGCAGCATACTGTTTCAGGTAACGGGTGGCCAGTATTCCAACGGCCTGTTCTGGTACAAAGTCGGCTCCCAGGATTCCTATCAGAATTTCATTTGGGACTTCTGGTTCCAGCTTTCCAGTGACACCTCTACCCAGGGACAGGCTATGGAGTTCGACTTGTTCCAGTCTGTCAGTGGCAAGAAATACATGTTCGGAACACAATGTAATTACGCCACCGGCACCTGGCAGGGATGGAACGATGTTGCCGGCGCGTGGGTGAATGCTATTCCCAACACGGCGACCGATCAGAATCCGACTGGAACCCCAATCTCCTGCTCGAAATTCTCCACGGGCGTGTGGCACCACCTGCAGTTTTACGTGCAACGAACCTACGGCGGACGGCTGCAATACGGCAACGTCACCCTGGATGGAGTTACGACGCAATGGAATATCACAGCGCCGGCAAACTCAACCACGTGGGCAGACGTGCTCGGCATTCAACATCAACTGGATACCAATGCCAATGTTAGCGGCAGCACTACCTTAAATGAGTGGGCAGACCAGGATAACTTGACGGCCTGGCCTCAGGACTAGGCTGACTCACAGGTTGCGGAGAGGCCAAAAAGAATGCCTTCCCGCAACCTGATCTGCATCCGAGGGACGCTCTGATTAAGCTCATTTCTGTCATCCCGAGCGCAGCAGAATTGCCGCTTTTCAGGCAATTCTGCGGAGTCGAGGGCCCCGAGCGGAGCCGAGGGGGACCTTGCGTTTGTCTTTGTCTGCTTAATCAGATTTTCCCTACGAAGAGGACGCGCTCGATGTTTATCCGCTAAGCAACTTCCCGCCTTTGCGCCGCTCCGGCGACTTAGCCGGAATTCGCTGCGTCTTACTGTTCCTGCAGCGTCTGCGCTAACTCCTCCCACTCGGGAATCAGAGTTTCCAATTGGGTGCGACGCTGTTTCAATTCCTGTGTCAGGCGCAGAGTTTCTTCGCTGTTCACGAAGTTCTGGAGAGCCATCTCGTGCTCGCGAATGTCATCTTCGATCTGTGCGATCTCCTCTTCCAGTTGCTGGCAGCGGTCCTTCATCTGCTGCAGCTTGATGGGATTGACCCGCTTCGCGGAAGATACTGAGGCAACGCCGGCAGCAGGTCGAGCAAGCTCTGTCTCTGCGCTGCGCCGGCTTCCATTGCCGGAATGCGAAGCCGATAACTGCTCTGGGCCCCCTTGCTTGCGCCACAAATAATCTTCGTAGTTGCCGGGATAGATCTCGACCTTGCCATCGCCCACTTCAAATACACGGGTGGCCAGCCGGTCGATGAAATAACGGTCGTGAGAAACGAACACTACTGTGCCGCTGTACTTCGACAGGGCTTCCAGAAGCACGTCCTTGGCGCGCAGGTCGAGGTGGTTGGTGGGCTCGTCGAGCAGAAGGAAATTGGCCGGATGCAGCAGCATTCTCAGCAAAGCATAGCGATTGCGTTCGCCGCCCGAGAGCACGCCGATTCTCTTGAAAACCTCCTCGGCCGAAAATAGAAAACACCCGAGCAGGTTGCGCAATTCGGTCTCCGTCGACCGCGGCGACACCGCGCCCAGGTCGTCGATGATCCGTGCGTCGGCATCCAGTTCTTTGTACTGATCCTGAGCGAAATAATCCGGCTGGACATTATGTCCGATGCGATATTCGCCGGCCGTCAGTGGCTCGCGCTGTGCCAGTAATTTGATCAGCGTCGATTTGCCTGCGCCATTAATGCCCACCAGGGCGGCCCGGTCCCCGCGCTCGATCAAAAAACTGACGTTGCGGAAAACTTCCTTCTCGCCATAATTTTTCGCCACACCCGAGAACTCGGCAACGATACGCCCGCTCGCCTTGGGCTGCGGAAAAGAGAAGTGAATCGTCTTCTCCTCTTGCGGCAGCTCGATACGATCTATCTTTTCCAGTTCTTTGATCCGGCTCTGCACCTGCTTCGCCTTCGTCGCCTGATAGCGGAAGCGGTTGATGAAAACTTCCAGCTGCTCGATGCGTTCGCGTTGCGTGCGATAGGCCGCTTCCAGTTGCTCCCGCCGCTGCGTCTTCTGCTCGAGATATTTTTCGTAGTCGCCCGAATAAAAATGCATGCGCTTATTCCAGATTTCCACGATCTTGCTGACCGTCACATCCAGGAAATAGCGGTCGTGAGAAATAAGGACAAAAGCGTTGGGATAGTCAGCCAGATACTCTTCCAGCCAGTTTCGCGCTTCCAGATCGAGATGGTTGGTGGGCTCGTCGAGTAGCAGCAGATTCGGTTGCTGCAGCAGAAGCTTGGCCAAGGCAATGCGCATCTGCCATCCGCCCGAGAACTCTTCCGTGTTGCGCGTCCAGTCTTCTTTCTGAAAGCCAAGTCCGGCTAAAACCGTGCCCACCTTGGCTTCGATCGCGTATCCGTCCTTGGTCTGAAACTCGTGCTCGATGCGATGGAAGCGGTCAGCCACCTGCCCATATTCCGCACCATTCGTATCCAGCTCGGCCATCTTGTGCGTGAGCTGCTCCATTTCCTGCTCTAAAGCGCGCAGGCTGGAGAAGACCTCCATGCACTCGGCAAACACCGTCTTGCCGGAAAGAGACAGTCCATCCTGAGGCAGATATCCGAAGCTAATCCCCTTGGCTGTGCTGATAGAGCCGTAGTCGAGGGTCTCCAATCCTCCCAGGATTTTGAGAAGCGTGGATTTGCCGGTCCCGTTAGCGCCGACTAGGCCGACCCGGTCCTGGGGCGTGATCATCCAGTCGACCTCTTCGAACAGCAACTTGTGGCCGTAGCGTTTGCCGGCGCGGGAAAGCTGAATCATGCGTATCTCTATCTTCTCATTAGCCAGGAAAACCCGCCAAGGACGCCAGCGTAGGCCCTTCTGAGATCAACTCTAATCGAAGTTTCTCGGTGGCGTTTATGAATGAGAGGAAGACAAAACACAACGAGAGCACGCAAGTGCTCTCGTTGGCTATGCTATCGATGGATGGACGCTGTTAGCCGCGGTGCCCGCTGGAGTGGCCCCCGCTGGAGGATCCGCCTCCGCTATGTCCACCGCCACTGGAAGAACCGCCACGCGATCCGCCGCCGCCGCCCCCGCCGCTATATCCGCCGCCGCCGCTTCGGCTGTAGCCTCCGCCGCCACCGCTGTAACTGCCACCTCGGCTTGAGCTGCCGCCGTAGCTGCGGTTGCTGTATCCGCCGGAACTACCGCCCCATTGCGGACGAGACGGCGTCACGTAGCGCGGGTTCCCACTGTCGCCCCTCGAGCTGGAGTTCCCGTAGGACCGTCCTCCCGAATACGACCCCGAGTTCCCGTTGGATCGTCCACCCGAATACCGCGAGGAAGATTGACGGGAGTAGTCCGGACCAGGAAGCACTCTGCCGGTAGGCCGCGGCACGCTTGCGCGGGTCGAGTATCCACCTGACGAACGCGGGTTGCTCGTGTTAAAGCTTCCGCGGTTCTCATTCATGTTGCCTGCCGCTCCATTAGCGCCACGGCTCACACTGCCGGGTTGCGGACGAGGCACATAGTGCGAGTTCGATCCGCCGGCTCCCGGTTGACTTCCTCGGCTGTTCACACCTGACGATCTGGGCAGATCGTTCGGCACGTGATTCGCCGCCATCGCGCCGCTTTGCGGAGGCCGTGGCACATAGTGACCGTTACCCGATTCCGGCCGCCCGTTATTAGCCGCCGACGCAGCGTTGTTCCGCTGCCCGTTGTTGGCCATCGGGGAACCGGAATTCCTCGGCGTGTTGCTGGCCGCGGCATTGCCGCCGATTCCTCTTTGCGGAGGCCGCGGGACATTATTGTGGGCCGCGGAAGCCGTATTCGCAGCCGGACCGCGTGCTTGCATTCCTCCAGGCGGACGGTTTCCGGCATTCATGGGCCGCTGTACTCCATTCTCAGCAGGTCTGCCGTTGGGCGAACCGTTTCTCGAGTAGACCGGCCGATTCGTAACTCCTCTCGCCGGAACGGCCGCTGGACGTCCAGCGTTCGCGCCCAACTTGCTGTCCCTGGTCGGCTCAACCGGTGCCCGGCTGATCGCCTTGGCATTAGTCAATGCATTCTGCGGAACTCGCATCACCGAATTACCCACAGGGCGGGCTCCGGTCACGACATCGCGCGGAACTGCGGTGAACCCGCCAGGCCGATTGGCATTGGCATAATGGAAGGGCAGTGCCCGCCCGTTCACTCCGCGAGCTCCCGATCCGTAATAGTTGTTGTAGTAGTTATTCGTAATGTTGGTGATGTTGGTGATGCGCGTGTTATTGATATTCACGTTTTGGAAGAAACCGCGGCTCACGCCGTACCAGGGGAAGAACGGCTCGCCGAAGCCCAGCGGGCACCAGCCCAGTCCGCCGCCGAATCCGAATCCGAAGGAGACGCCCCAGCCCGGACCGCCGAACCACGCCACCAGCGCGGGTGACCAGATCGGCCGCACATAGTACGGTCCGGGAATCCATCCCCAGTAGCTGTCGATGTAGGCCCAGCGTCCATAGTGAAAGGGAGCAAAGCCCCAGGGGGCATCATCCACCCACGTCCATCCCCACGGATCAAGCCACACCCAGTGCCCATAGCGGTACGGCGCCCATCCCGGAGCTACCGCCGGAACCCAAACCCGTCCATAAGGCGGAACCTCGCTCCAGCTCCCGTTATCGTCCAGATCCTCCGAGCCAATGGTTCCCGGGGCCACATAGCGCGCCGAAACCGAGTTGTCCTGGCGGCGATCGCGCACCCGCGCCCAGTCATCGAATCCATCAGGATTGGGAGCGTCGCTCAGGTAGTGAGTTAGCGAAGTCCCATTGGTGAAGCGAGCTCGTTCTTTTGACTTAACCCGCACCGCGGGACCGTTCCCGGTGGCATCTCCTTCGCCCTTCCACACTGTGACCAGGGACGTGTCCGTGTCTGGATTGACGTCGAACCGGTACTCGCCCGTCTTCTGAATCGTAAACGCCATGTTGGGCGTGTCGATTTCGTAGATTTCGCCGTCATAAAGATGACGGACGCGGATATTCAGCGTGCCCTGGTGCAACTGCACCTGCACGTTGTTGTCGCCAATGCTGGTCAGGGTGAGACTCGATTCCGAGTTCATTCGCAGAATACCGTCGCCAACGTTCAGCTCGGCACGCGAATCTTTGTCGGTCCAGATGTTGTCGGCATTCGTCAGGGGCCGGTTGAGCGTGCCCTGAACCCAGTCATCTTGTCCTTTGGGCTGCACAGAAACCGACCCGCTCATGTACTGCAACCGCGCTACGCGCTGCGGAGGATCAGCGTCCGCGAAGGCCGCGAGAGCGGACAAGGAAAGCAGAATCATGACTCCCAGAACGTTGCGCCGAATCTGTTTCATAAATGCCTCCCTCGGGATATTGATCGCTTTCGATCTGCATATCCCGGGGCCACCGTTTACAGCTGAACCGCGCTGGCCCATGTACTTCATTTTCTTGCCATCTATATCAACCCGGTATCGGCCCACGAGTTGCGGGCGTGCCCGGTGAAGCCATGTAAATTCGCGTAAAGTACACTATCTCGCCGATTCCGTTCCCAAAATGGGAGTTCCGGCAATGCCTCGTGACTTCAGTCACTTACGGGTAGCCGCCACACGAACGTAACTAACGCGGCGCACTCCGGTCACGCTACTCTCACCCCAGCGCTCGCAACTTCTCATGCCCGGAGTGTTTTCACGCGATGTGAGGTTTGTTTCTGGATGAACTGGCATGGAGTTGCTTTGTCTGAATGCGGAGTGCTGAAGCCTGGATTGGGGAGGCAAGGTATGAAGTCGCATAAGTTTGCACACATTCTCGCGGTGATGGCGCTCGTGCTCAGCGCCACGCTGCTGGCCGTGGCCGATCCACCTAGCCGCGTCGCCCGGCTGCAGTACACCTCGGGACAGATTTCCGTTCAGCCTGGCGGCGTTGATGACTGGGTTGAAGTCAGCGGCAACCGTCCGCTTACGACCGCCGATCGCGTTTGGGCTGACAAACAGTCCCGCGCCGAACTGCATCTCGGCAGCGCATTGATGCGCGTCGATTCCGAAACCAGCCTGACTCTGACCAATGTCAGCGATGAAACGGTCCAGGTCGAACTCGACCAGGGCACCCTGAACGTCCGCGTGCGTCATCTTTATGACGGCGAAGTTTATGAGATCGACACACCCAATCTGGCTTTCACCATTACTAAGTCTGGCGAATACCGCTTCGACGTCGATCCCAACAGCGACCAGACATTTGTCACCGTCTGGAAGGGCCGCGGCGAAGCCACCGGTGAAGGTCGCGCCGTCGAAGTGAACCGTGGCGAGCAGGCCAAGTTTTCCGACGGCACCTCGCTCGAACATCAGATTTTTGATATGCCCGATCGCGACGGCTTTGATGATTGGTGCCGCGTGCGCGATCGCCGTCTCGACGATTCGCAATCCGCCCGCTACGTCTCACCCGACGTGATCGGCGCCGAGGATCTCGATCAATACGGTACTTGGCGCGTGGTGCCCAGTTACGGCGCGGTATGGATGCCCGCGGTAGCGCCAGGATGGGCTCCTTATCACGAAGGACACTGGGTGTGGGTTGATCCCTGGGGCTGGACCTGGGTTGATGATGCCCCTTGGGGATTTGCTCCCGCTCATTATGGCCGCTGGGTCAATTATGACGGTGCCTGGGGATGGGTCCCCGGGCCCATGGAAGTTCGCCCGGTCTATGCACCTGCTCTCGTAGCTTGGGTCGGAGGCGGCAGCTTCGGAATCGCTGTCACCTCGGGTGAACCGGTGGGCTGGTTCCCGCTGGGATACGGCGAACCTTATATCCCGCCTTATGGCGCAAGCCGCGAGTATTTCCAGCACGTAAACGTCAGCAATACCCGCATCACCAACATCAACACGGTCACGAACAACTACTACAACACCACCAACGTCACGAATGTCACCAATGTAACCAACGTCACCAACGTGACCAACATTCATTACGCCAACGAGAGAGTGCCCGGCGCGGTTATGGCGGTGCCGAAGAGCGCCATGGTCAGTTCGCAATCGGTCGCGCGCTCCTCGATTCAGATCCCACCGGGACAGTTACGGCACGTTTCCGTAGCGGTGGCGCCGCCGGTCGCACCGGAACGAGAGAGCGTACTCGGAGCACATGCCGGACGTCCCGCGGTAGTGCCGCCGGCGCGCGTCATGGAACCGCGTCGCCCGGTAGTTTCGCATGTAGCGCCGCCGCCGCGCCCGGTGCCATTTGAAGCTAAGCAGCAGGAACTCGCCAGCCACCCTGGGCGTCCGCTTGATCGGGATGCCGAGGAGAAGATCCGCACTCAGATCGCGCATCAGCCGGCCGGTCCCCAACACGAAAACGAAGGCCTGCATCGCGGTCAATTGGGGACGCAGCCCGGGAACGAGGGCCTGCATCGCGGACAGGAGAACGCGCCGCGCAACGCCGGTGTGCCGCAGCCTGGGCAGCCGAATTCCAACATCCGCGTCGATGGCAAAGTGCCGATTCCGGCTGAAGCCGGAAGGCAGAACAATGGCCGCGGCCAGGATGAAGGCAGACCGAACAACAGTCGTGGTCCGGACAAGGAAGCCGATCGGCCCGGCCCCGCCGCTGGACGCTTCGTGCCGCGTCCGCCGCAACGCAACGAGCAGCCCGTCCAGACGGCCCAGCCGGTGCAGCCAGCGCCTGGTCGCCCGGTTGCGCGTCCGGTAGAAACTCGCGGTAATCAGAACGATTCGCCGCGTACAGCCGAGCCCGCGGTGGCTCGTCCCGGCGAAGGCAGGTTGATCGAACAGCCGGCAACAGAACCGCGCTCCGTACCGCGTCCGCCGCAAGCGGGTGGCAGAAATGATGACCGCCAGATGAATGCGGCCCCCGCGAACAACCGCAATGGGCAGGGAAGACCGGCTGCACAGCCGTCGCAACCACAGGAACGCGCCGTGCCTCAGCCGCCGCAACGCGGCAACAGCATGCAGTCGGAGCCATCGCATGAAGTGCCGCCTTCGGCGCCACGCGTCGACTCGGCTCCCGCACCAGCTCGCGGAAACTCTGGCTCCGTACCGGAACGTGGAAACAGCGCACCGGAACGTGGAAACTCTGCGCCCGCGCGGGATCAAAGCAACTCGAACTACTCGGCGCCTCGTCCGAGCCAGCCCGAGTACCGTCCCGTGGCGGCGCCGCAGCAGAACGCGCCTGCGGTTCACAGCGACTCAGCCCCGGCGCACGCTGCTCCGCCACAACCGTCCAAGGGGAATTCGTCCCGCTCCGACGACCACGGCAAGTCAAAGGACAATCAGAAGGACAATCAACACTAGCCGACCAGGGACCTAATGGCTCTGCTGCCCAATTTTAGCGATCATCTGTTGGGCAGCAGAAGCCATGGGCCCATTCGGTTGCAGGCGCAAGTATTCCTTGAATTCGGCAACCGCCTTCTCGCGGTCGCCTTTTTTTAGCGCCACATTTCCCATCAGGACGTGCGCCTCCGCCATGTCCGGCTTCAGTTCAAGAGCGCGTTGTACCTGCGGCTCCGCATCCTGCCACCGGCCCTGCGCCCAGTAACTCTTACCCAATTCATAGCGGGCTTGCGGCGCATCGGGATTGAGTTCCACTCCGCGCAATAGATATTTCTCAGCCCCCGCAAAATCCTTCTGATGGTTCAGCAGCATACCGAGAGTAATGTTGCCCGCCTCCGACTTCGGATCGAGGCTGATAACCTTTTCCAGCGCCGATCGGGCATCGCCATCCTTCCCCAGTTCGATGTATGCCATACCCATCAGCACATAGGCCCTCTCATACTTGTCATAGATCTTGACAGCCTTCTGGAGATGTTCAATCCCAGCGGCGGGATCTTTGCGGTCCACGAAAAGCTCGTGGCCCTTTTCGCATTCCTTGCGCGCCTTTTCAGGCGCCGCGGCGTCATTGATACTAAGGGTGTCCAGACCGGACGCCACCGCCGATTCGGCCTGCTTGCCGGTAGGTTTCAATTCGAAGCTGACGTAATCGGTAGCGTTCGTCTGCAGATCCACTCTTTGGGAACGCTCTTCGTATCCCGGAGGTTTTAGCCGCACCACGAAGATCGACTCTCCGGGTCCATCGAATACAAATTTACCCAGTGTGTCGGTCTCCGTCTGGGCGACGGTTCCCGAGGTTTCGCGGTCGAGCGTGATCAGGACGTGCTGCAAAGGCATGTGAGTGATTGCGTCCCGCACCACCCCGCGGATCATGGTACGTCGGACCGGCGTCCCTTGCTGCGCCACCAACTGTGCTGAGAGAAAACCAGAAGCTATCGATAAAATTGCCATCCATTTCCAAAGCGTTTTCATGAGGCCCTCCTTAAGCTATCCGCTGCTCTGCTTGACGCCCCAACGCCACAAGCACTAACCTTCGTATAAGTCTGAAATGTTCGTTTAAGCGCGAAATTGGCAGGTTTCTTCCTGCAATCGGAGTCGTAGAATGTTGCGTCGAAGTATCTGTCTCGTCCTATTTCTCTCATTTCTCCCAGGTGCGTGGGCTGCCAAAGATGCCATCAAAGCACTACCTCCGCACTACCGCGAGTGGTTGCAGAAGGATGTCGTCTACATCATCACCAACCAGGAGCGGGATGCGTTCTTGCAATTGACCTCCGACGCCTCTCGCGATGAATTCATTCAACACTTCTGGGAAATCCGCAATCCTACGCCCGGCTCTCCTGACAACACTTACAAGATCGAGCACTATCGCCGTTTAGAGTACGCCACCCAATACTTCGGGCATGTCAGCCACACCGAAGGATGGCGTACCGCTATGGGACGTATCTATATCACTCTCGGCGAGCCCCAGCAAAGGCAGAAGCTGCTGGGATTGCAAAAAGTCACTCCCATGGAGATCTGGTTTTATTCCAATACCAACCCAGCCTTGCCTCCTTTTTTTTACATCATTTTTTATCAACGCGATGTGATGGACGAATTCAGGCTCTATAGCCCTTATAGTGATGGCCCGGAAAAGCTCATTACTGCTATGGCCGGTCCATCGCGCCAGGACGCGCTCAAGGTATTGTCAGATGATGCCGGAAGCGATGTCGCAAGAGAGACCTTGAGTCTCATTCCGGATGAACCGGTCGACCTTCAGAGTGGCACGGTCAGCCTGCAGTCTGACGTTATGCTCGCCACCATTCGCGATCTGGCCAACAACCCTATTTCGCAAGCCGAGCTCGCCAATCGTCGTCGCTTACTCGAAGATGTCAGCCATCGCGTCATTCTGGGGGAAGAATATCTTGATGTAACCACGATTGCGCTCCGCGATGCTGCGGGCAATCCCAATCTTCACTACGTGCTTCGTTTCAGGAAGCCCGAGGATTTTTCCGTTTCCCAGGGGGATAAAGGCTACTACTACTCGGTCTTGGCATCGGCCAAAGTGTTTTCTTCCAATGGCAAACTTCTCCTGAACGACGAAAAGAAAATTTCGCGCACCATCACTTCCGACCAGTTCGAGCAGATCAAGGGCAAGGTGTTTGGCTACGAGGGCTGGTTGCCGTTGCCGCCGGGAAAATACAAGCTTCAGTTCCAGCTTACCAATGTCCTCAACAACACTGCTTACCGTCGCGAAGTGGAGGCCACGGTTCCCGATCCGGCAGCAGCCAGTTTGATTGTCACCAACATGGTGCCCTTCGCCGATGCGGTCATAACCTCTCCTGAATCCAGCCGCACTCTTCCATTCAGTGGCGCAGGCGTCAAATTTATTCCCATGGCGGGGCAGGAGCTGCAGCTTACCCAGGGACGTTCTTTGAAGTTCTTCTACCAAGTCTGGATGTCGCATGCGGCCCAAGCAGCCCGCGCGGGTGCCAAGCTGGAAGTCGATTACGTTTACGGAACACTCGGCGCCCGAGACAATAAGACCATTCACGATGAAATCCCGCTCGATCAGTTCGACGCTGGCGGCTCCATCGTGAATGGAAAGCAGATCCTGACCGGCGAACTTCCTCCCGGCAACTACCGCCTGGTCGTGACCGTGCGCGATCCACAGAGTCAGGAGAAGGCCTACGCCTCATTGAACTTCAGTGTCTATCCCTCGGCTGCAGCTCCCGCCGCCTGGGACGTCTCCGACGATAAGATCGCCGATAGCATCAACTCAGGCTTAACAGACTATCAGCGTGCGTCTTGTTATGTGGATGCGGGCGACAGTGCCCATGCTCTCCGTTGGCTGCAGGATGCATATCTGAAGAATCCCCGGGACGAGCGATTCCGCAGCCTTCTCATCGAGCTCTATTTCGCTCAGCAGCAATACGGTAAAGTCGCCGAAATCTATGGCAAAGCTGGCATCTCCGATGCCACGGACGATCAGACCATCGTCCGCATCGCCGAAAGTTTCGACAAGGCCGGGGAGGTCCGCAAGGCGGTCAGCGTGATGGAGTCCGGAACCGCCTTGAAGCCTGCCAGTGCGCCCTTGTTACTCGGTCTTGCGGAGTACTATCGCAAGGTGGGCGACCTGCAGAAGGCTAGCGCTGCCGAACAAAAAGGCAAACAGTTGATGGGCTCCCACCCAGAGTCTTGATCTTCTGTCAACTTCGGTGACACCCCTGGATGCCGGGACACTCGTTGTCAGCACGCTGTTCACCTGCCGCCTCCTCACAATCTTCTGCTTTCCATACAGTGAACTCCGTATGTCTATGAATTTTTGTAGGACACAACGGTGAAACAGCGTAAGTTGATGAAAAGACAAGACACTCAGGTCGGCTACTGACGTGCATTGTACTTCACATCCCGGGGCGTGCATGGCTTAGTTAGTGTTTATAGCTTCGTTGTCCCTAGGATATTAACCCAGTACAGATCTCATTCATTTTGGAGGAGGAGTATGAGGAATCGCTTCCGTATACCGATTCTCGCTCTGACATTGCTCTTCACGGTTGGGCTCATTGCGCAAGAGTCCACGGTCAAGGGCAATATCGGCGGCACGGTGTTCGATCCGTCAGGCGCCGTTGTGTCCGGCGCAAAACTTACCTTAAACGGACCGACTGGCAACCGCACTATTACCAGCGATGCAGAAGGTCATTTCGGGTTCGATCTGTTGACGCCCGGAGTCTATGCCGTGAAGGCGGAAATGACCGGTTTCAAGACTGTCGATATTCGCTCGATTTCCGTCGACGCCGGCAAGACATCCAACATTCGCGTTAGCCTGTTGCCAGGAGGCGCGACCGAAACGGTCGAGGTGACCGCTTCAGCTGTAACCGTTGATACCGCCGCGACCGGAATACAGACCAACCTGAACGATACCTTTTACCAGAACCTTCCCGTCGCTCGTAACGTCACCAGCCTGTTCTATGCCAGTGCCGGCGTAACCGACGGCGGTGGCACAGGTTCAGCGAATCCCTCCATTGCCGGTGGCTCCGGCTTGGAGAATCAATACGTGGCCGATGGTGTCAATATTACCGACGGAGCGTTCGGCGGAATCGGTGTCTATTCCCGCGTCTACGGACCGCTCGCAACCGGTATCAATCTGTCATTCGTAAAAGAAGTGGACGTCAAGACCGGGGGCTATGAGCCGCAATATGGCAAGACCACCGGCGGCGTGGTTCAGATTGTCACCAAGTCCGGTGGCAATGAATTCCATGGCGAAATCGCCGGCTTCTTTGGTCCGCAGGCTTTCGAAGCCGCTCGACTGAATCCCGACAACTTTGGCCGCGTGAATATGAACGGAATCACCGTCCATCAGGGTGCGTGGGATGTGGCTGCGGAACTGGGTGGTTATATTCCCCGTTTCAAGGACCACCTCTTTTTCTTTGGAGCCTTCAATCCTTCGTACAACGCCTACTATGACCGCTTCGCCGACATGCACGGCGTTACCGGCCTTCCGGTTCTGCCGCAATCTACTCTGGGACAGTACACCTATGATTACTCAGGAAAAATCACCTGGAAATTGAACGACAAACATACGGTGGAAGCCTCGGTGTTCGGCGATCCTACTCGAGAGTCCAATTTCGGGCCGAATAGCACACTGGCCACCCTCAGCAGAACCACGTTCGACAAGCTTTCCAGTGGAACGCGAAATGTCGTTGCTCGCTACAATGCGACTTTGTCGCCCACCTGGCTGTTTAACGCATCCATATCATGGGGCCGCAACTACTTGACCGATACCCCATCGAATCCGGATGTGTACCAGGTTGTGGACTACACCGGCCGCACTGGTGCCACCGGAGATCCTCTTGGACCGCTGGGCACACCGCTGACCGGACAATACACTCGCCAGGGACTCGGTTTCTACGAGAACACAGTTGGCAACAACTACTCGACGACCTTCGATACGCAGAAGGTCGTGAGCAGATTCCTGGGCGAGCACACGTTGAGCGTGGGCTACCACTACGAGCGCAACTATTACTCCGGGTCCTCCCTCCGTACCGGACCCGGATTCACGATCACTCCCCAGATGTCTCTTGACTCCGTCGGTGACACTTCTCTCGCTGGCAAAATCGACAATGCCTCTTTCCAGTTGCGGCGGGTTGCGGGCACTGGTGTGTGGGCTAACGTCCCGGGTTACGGTCTGGCAGAAGTAGCACTTTTGCAAGTTCGCGGCACATACAGCGACCCACATTTCCACACTGGAGGCCGCTATCACGCCGCTTATGCCAATGACTCCTGGGCGTTGAATCGTCATATCACCGTCAACGCCGGGTACCGCTGGGAACAGCAGTTCATGTTAGGAAGCCCTTACAATTTGAACGGGCAGAACTTCCACGTGCACTATACGTTCACTGACAATTGGTCCCCGCGCTTCGGCCTGTCGATTGACCCCATGGGCGATCGCAAGACCAAGATCTACGGGAACTTCGCTCGCACCAGCTACGCCATTCCGCTGGATTTGGCTATTCGATCCCTCAGCAATGAGCAAGACGCCTACAATACGTTCTGGCTACCTCCGTCTACTGGTCCTTCCGATGGCAGCTTTGCCAATTTGGCTGTGAACTCTGACGGAACTCTCGCACCCCTCGTTCTGAATGATTCAACCATCCTAGGGCCATTGTTCGTTTCCGCGCAGTCGGGCGAAGCAATTGCCCCCGGGACGAAGATGCAGTATCTGCAGGAATTCGTCGGTGGCGTCCAACATGAATTCCAGCACGGCATCGTAGTCGATCTGCGTTTCCAGGATCGTCGGCTGCGGCGCATTGTGGAAGACATGGGTGGCGTCTCGCCTGAAGGCGCGAACTTCGGCGAACCCCAGTACTTCGTCATCGGCAACCCCTCGCCGACCACCGATCTGTTCGTTAATGAACAGGCAACCACGTTCCCGGTTGGTGCTCCGGTAGTGTGCCCTACAGGCGTCGCGATCAGCGGAGTTACCGACTTTAACGGCAACCTCCTGCCGGGCGAGTGTATTGCGAACGGCACGACCAACCTCAATGCTCCGGGAACCGCGGGCTTTCCCACGCCTGACGGTAAGGCGGATGGATTTGCCAAACCGGTGCGCATCTATCGCGCGATGGAACTGGAAACCACTAAGAGCTTCAGCAAGGGCTGGCAGTGGCGAATGAACTATCGCTGGGCGGAACTGCTGGGCAACTACGAAGGTGCTTTCCGTAACGATAACGGCCAGAGTGATCCCAGCATCAGTTCGCTGTTCGATTTCACGCAAGGCAAACTGGGCCTGCTCGGTGATCAATTTGCAGTTGGCAACCTGAACACCGATCGCCGTCACACCTTCAACAACTATCTCAGCTACTCGTTCAGCAGTACATTCCTTAAGAACCTGACGCTGGGATCGGGTGTTCGCATTCAGACGGGTAATCCGATCAACGAACTACTTGCCCATCCCGTTTATGCGAATGCTGGTGAAATCCCGATTGGTGGGCGTGGAGCACTCGGACGCACGAACACTTCCGGTCAGGCTGACATCCATGCTGACTATGCCTTGAAGTTGACTGAGAAACAGTCTCTCCACTTCATGGCGGATATGTTTAACATCACCGACCAACGCACTCAGTTGCGCATTGATCAGAACAAGGAGCGCACGATTGGGATTCTGAACGCTGACTATCTGAAGCCGGTTGGCAACGGTAACATCGGCATCCCACTGGGCTTCCAGCGTCCGTTCTACGGCCGCCTGGCTGTCCGCTGGGTTTTCTAGGAACTTGCTTTTCTGCAAGGGAGGGCTTCATCGCCCTCCCTTTTTTATTTTGCCTTGACCTTGAAAGATAGCCGCCTACCGGTTTTGAAAGGGCGCGGCTTCAGCCGCGCCGTCCGCAGCACCATAAAGATTGGGGCTTTAGCCCCTGCGGGACGGGAGTCTACTCATTTGCTTCATTACGAGATAGCTTCCAGTCTTCACTTCCAGGGAAACTCTGATTAAGTTCATTTCTGTCATCCCGAGCGAAGCAGAATTGCGGCTATTCATGCAATTCTGCGGAGTCGAGAGCCTGCCCCGAGCGGAGCCGAGGGGGCCTTGTGTTTGCCTGCTTAATCAGAGTTTCCCTAGCGGCAATTCCGCTCGACTGAGCGCAATTTCTGAGCGGCTGCCGAGGAGCCTTTCTTGGCCGCCGCGATCAGCAACAGGCGGGCCTGCTCGCAGCTGCGGGGAACTCCATCGCCGCGAGCGTACAAATCCGAGAGCACTAAGACTGCGTCGCTATTCTGTTTCGCGACCGACTTCCACAGCCACTGCGAAGCCATCCAGCTATTACGGGGAACGCCTTCTCCGTTCAGATAACGGCGTCCTTGCTCTAATTCGTCACTGCCGTTGTCGGAAGAAGGCTGCTCAGTTGAGGAAGAAGGCTGCCCAGTTGACTCGTTCGCAGAGGCTGGGGACTTTGTCTCATTCGGAACGGAATGGCGCGTCGCCGTCGCATTCTTATCCGGTTTCTTCGCAGCCGCGTTCTCAGGGGCAGCGTTTCCGGCCGCCGGGATCGGAACTTCTACCGCGGGCAAAGGCTGAGATTGGGTGACACCAGGCGATGAGCTCGGGGCTTGCGCACCCGGTGCGCGCGTGCGGCTTTGTGACAGGAAATATCCACCCGCGAATACGGCCAGCAAAATGATCGCGCCGATCAGAATTCTCGCGCCCCTGTTTGTTTCCTGAACCGGTTCGTACTTCGCCTGCGTTTTCTGCCGCAGCCATTGCCAATCCGGTTCTGCGTTTTCATCCTGTCGGATTGATGGGCTTCGTACCGCCAGTTCTGGGGCGGGTTCCGCTGGGGCCGGTTCCTGGGTTAACGACAGCCCGCAGATTCCGCAGAAGCGCTGTTCTACCGCATTCTTGTGGAGACATCCCGGGCAGACCACAACCTCGTGCGCAGCCGGTGCCGGCGGTTCTGGTCTGATTCTCGTGAAATCCGGCATAGGAAGTTCACGAGGCTCAAATTCCGCTTCGAACCGGTTGACTTGCGGAGTTTTTGGCTCCGCAGGAAGGGAAACTTGCGGGGATGGGGGTTTGTTGCCGCCCGCCTCCGCCTGTAATTCCTGCAAAAGCTTCTCTACTGCTTGCTCGCGCTGTTCGGGAGGACTGGTGAAGTAGGTTTGCGCCCACCGGCCCATGTTCTGGCCTAACAAAGGATTCAGAAGAGGATTTAGCTCCGGACGTGGCAGTGGGGAAGGACTGGTTTCAGATTCCGCTGAATCCAGCCACTCACGTTTTCTTCCGGCGTCAGGCATCAGCAGCTCTCAATCGTTTCAGGAAGTTGGGAACAAATCAAGCGGGAAGAGACTGTAGGCAGTCTCAGGTAACAGCGATGGCTACTCGCAGGGTCGGTGGAAGGCAGGATCGAAGGCGTCCTGCTGGGCCTCTCCCTGGGTCGTGTAGCGCCCCTTGGGCGTAGCTCCATAGAGGTCGGCATCAGGACAGTAGTACAGCGCGGTCTGCAAGTCTTCCCAGACCTTAATGTTAGGGTCGCCCATGTAATCGGGAGCAGGTGGAGGGACAGCCAAGCCCAGCCCTACCATTGCCTCTTCAAATAGGCTGAGCTTTGGCGCCTTCGGCCTGGGTCTGCGCTTCACGCTTGCCCCGACCGGAGGACGCGCATTCGCCAGGGCAGAATTGTCGCTTCGCGGCCATAGCGCCCAAATCAAAGTAAGCAGCAGGACCAGCGAAGCCAGAAGAAGGCTGGTATCTCCAGGACGGCTTTTCACGCGCCCCAGCAGCACGTTCCAGGGTGTTTCAGGATGGTGCGCAGCAAGCCATTCGTGCGCTTCCGCCGCTGAGTTCCACGGCGATACCTCGATTGCCTCGATCGGTTCGCCCCTATCGGCGACGGCTTCGGTTTCGTACGCCGAGACGGAATCTTCGACTTCCCATTCTCTCTCGCCAGGTCTGGCGTCCACCCCAAAGCTGGCCGGATGTTTCTCAGGCAGAACTTGCTCAACCGGCGGTGTCTTGCGAAACAGCGGCATGCCATCCTGCTCCGCCCCGGTCAGGTGCCGCTCCCAAAGGACCGCCCATTTACTTTGCAGTGCTGCGCCGGGATACATCCCCGTCTCGCGCGAGGCGCCGCAGACTCCGCAGGCGGTCTCATTTCCCACGAACGCGTGACCACAAGCCCGGCATAGCTCAGCTGCGGCTGTGGGCCGGGATTCCCCCTGCTCCGCCGCTTGCTCCGCCATTTTATGCAGCTCCGGCTCCAGCATCTCCAGCGCCTGCAAAACGCTGGCCCGTTCCGATTCAATCTCTTCCTTCAGTTCCTGTCCCGCCGCATCGGCCAACACTTCGGAAGCCGTCCCGGCCATCAATTCCGCGGCCCGGACCTCGCCTTCTCCGAATCCGCTTATCTCGGAAAAATACAATTCAATCGCGCCCGCAACCTGGCCATCGTGGAATACCGGCAGCGCCATCAGCGATTGCAGCCCCAGCCTGCGGCATTGGGCGCTATTCAACCGCGGATCGGTTTGTGCCAGTGGGCTTTGGAAGGCAGTACCAGTCTTCCAGCACGCCGCTGCCAGACTCGCTTGCCTCGCTATTTCCGAATGGACCAGCCCGGCAGCGCTCCCGGCGCCTGCGCGATAACGCAGGTTATCCCCGTTGACGGTCGAGATGGCCACGCCAACCGCGCCGCAAACGGAACACAGCCGTTTTGCAATCAGATCTAACGCCGCATCCGGGGCGAGAGAACGTGTCTGGATCTCGTGTTGGGTTTCGACCACCTGCGAGATGATCTCGGTGAGATCAAGAGGCGAGACCTTGGCGCGCACCCGGTCCTGGTGCTCCTGCATTACATACGCGGCCGCTAGCAGCCGGGTGAACGATTCCTCGTCCAAGGCTGGCTTGCTGTTGGCGGCAGGATGCTCGAGCACAAAAACTCCACGAAGCGGACGATTCCGCCCTATTCTAATGCAAGTTGCTATCCAAACCGCCACAATCGATAGGACGTGAACGCCGGGAAATTAACCTTGCAGTTACGGGGGGCCCGGGCGGTCTGCCCCCGGTAAAACCTTGTTCCGCAAGCCCCTATTTACTTCTTAGTTATAGCTTCGTAGACCACGAGTCGGGCCGCCGGTTTGCCTTCGAACCACTCCTCCGGGGCGTAAACCCGGTGTGTCTCCGGATCGACTGCAAGACTGTGCACTTTCTGGGGGACGGGGAAGTCCTCCAATTTGCGATAGTGGTCCGGGTCATCCTGCTGAAATACGGAAATTGCGCCGCTGTAGCACGCCGCATAAATCCGCTTTAACCCAGGATCGAACTTGATCACATCCGGATCGGGAGCCATGGGCAAGTATGCGATCGGCTGATGCGTATCCAGATTGAACACGGTCAGCAGATTGTTCTCTTCGCACGACAGAAAGGCGCGGTGATGCTCAGCGTCCAGCGTCATGCCGTGATTGCCCCGGCAGCGTCCCACCCGATAGCGCCCTGTCACCTTGTCGGTTGACGGATCGATGACCGCGAATATGTTTTCATCCTGCAGGTTTAGATAGATCTTGCGAGCCACGGGATCATATTGCGGCATTCCCGTTTCGCTGCTGAACGGCATGGTCCGAACGATCCGATCCGAGTTCACATCCACGACGGCTTCTGCTTTTCCGCGCTCATCGGAAACATAGAGCTTGTGAAAAGGTCCCGCGTAGGCGCTGCCGTCCGGTTTCTCCGCAGTTGACAGCTTCTTGATGACCTTCATCTGCTTGAGATCAATTACACCAATTTTGTTCTCATGCCAGTCCGAGGTGTAAACCTTCTTCAGCCCAGGAACGTACTCCACGCCCTCCACTCCGGGCACGTCCGGAATCGCCTTTACCAATTGGTTGGTCTTCACATCGATCACATAAAGAATCCCTGCGCCGAGATGAGCAGAAAGCAAGTAGTGATCGTCGGGGTCGATAGTCAGGTAGTCGAATCGCCTTCCGGCGGGCCCGGGCAGATCGATGACCGCAACTTGCCGCAAGCTCTGACCCAGGGCCAGGTGGACGAGCACCGAGGCTAAGATCGCGAGGCGTCCAGCGTTTCTTATCGAGTACATGCGACAGCTATTCTCGCATTCCGAAATAGACGGAAGCGGAATTTCTGCGAGTGACAAGCCCCTTCACGATACCTGCGACAATTCCGGTCTGACCGCAGGCTGTTCCTTCTCCCCGCTTAAATAGAAGTGCACCGCCGGCGTGATAATGAGTGATAGCACCATCGAGATCAGGATGCCGCCGATCACCGCGATGGCGAGAGGCTGCAGCATCTGCGAGCCTGCTCCGATCGCGAATGCCAGCGGCAGCATGCCGGCAATGGTGGCCAGCGCCGTCATCACGATCGGCCGCAACCGTCGCCGGCTCGCCTGCAGCATCGCATCCTCCCCGGACAGGCCCGCGGCGCGAAACTTCTGATCCGCGTCTAGCAGCAGGATGCCGTTCTTGGCCACGATACCCACCACCATGATCAATCCCATGAAAGAAGAGATGTTGAAGGTGGTCCGCGTAACCAGCAAGGCTATGAACACTCCCGAAGTCGACAGCAGCGCCGAGGCCAGAATGGCGAGGGGAGCGGCAAAGGTGCCGAATTCGAAGAGCAATACGATAAAGACTAGAAGGATGGCCAATGCGAAAACGAAAATCAGATCGCGGAACGACTTCTGCTGTTCCTCGTAAGTGCCGCCATAAACCACGCGAATGGGCGAGGGCAGATGCAGTGAGTTAACCGTCTTCTGCACGTCGCTCATGCCGCTCCCCAGGTCGCGGCCTTCCAGTCGCGCGGTCACGGCCACGTCGCGCTGCAGGTTTTCGCGCCGGATTTCCGTCTGCCCGGGATTCTGCGTCATTGTCCCCAGCGATCCCAGGGTGGCGGTCTTCCCAGTTGCGCTGGTCAGCAGAGTGTTTTTCATAGCCTCCAGCGACGCGCGGTACCCGGCCGGAAAACGCACCCGCAGCGTGTAGGCGCGGTCGTTCGAGACGATCGGTGTAGCCGCTGGTTCACCCTCCAGTATGGCCGAAGCATCGGTCGCCACTTCCGCGGGCGTGAAGCCGGCGCGCGCCGCCACCACTGGATCGACCTGGAACGTCACCGCCGGGCCGCTGATAGTGTTGTCGATTCCGTTCAAGACATCCACTACCCCGGGAACCTTGCCGATAGCGTCCGCCACCTTCGGAGCCCATTGCTCCAGCTGGGCTGCGTCGGGAGAAAACATTTTGATCTGGATCGGCTCCGGTGCGCTGGTGAGATCACCGATCATGTCCTGCAGCACCTGAATGAATTCCACGTCCAGCGCGGGTTCCTCAGTCTTAATTCTAGAGCGGGCTTCCTCGATCACTTCCTCGATGCCGCGGTCGCGATCATCCTTTAATTTCACCGAAATGTCCCCGGTGTTTGCTTCGGTTACCGCGGCCAGGCCTAACTGCAAGCCCGTGCGTCGTGATGTGCTCTGCACTTCAGGAATTTTGCGCAGCATCTGCTCGATATGCGTTATGACGCGATCGGTCTCCGCCAGCGAACTGCCGGCGGGCATGATGTAGTCAATGATGAAGCCGCCTTCATCCATCTCCGGCAATAGGTCGGAGCCGCAGAAGCGGTAACACACATAACCACCGATAATCAGCACCACGCTTAGCCCAGCCAGCCATAATGGCCGCTGCAATGCGCGCCGCAGCCACCGTTCCTGAAAGTTCACGATGCGCAGGAAGAACCCGCTCAAAGACGCGTCCTCCACTGCCAGCAAGCGCTGGATGGACTCCTCCTCTGACACCGGCTCATTCGAGGCCACATGCAGCTTCGATTCTGACTTGATGAAGTACTGGCTCAGGTTCGGCGTCCAGGTCAGCGCCAGCGCCAGGGAAGTCAGCAACGAAACCGCCATGGTCACGGCCAAAGCGCGAAAGAAAGTTCCCGTTACACCGGTAATCGAAATCAGGGGAAGGAAAACCACAATCGGCGTAATGGTTGAACCGATCAGCGGAACCGTAATTTCATGCAGCGCGCTATGGATCGCCTGCAGGCGCGACTGCCCCGCGTCGCGATGCAGCACAATATTCTCGACGACCACGATGGCATCATCGATGACCAGCCCCACGGCTGCGGCCAGACCGCCCAGGGTCATCAGGTTAAAACTCTGATTCAGCAGTTTCAGGGCGATGAACGTGACCGCAATGGTCACCGGGATGACCAGGCCGGCGACTACCGACGTCCCCCAATCCCGCAAGAACAGAACCAGAATGATGGATGCCAGCACCAGCCCGATCAGGATGGCATCGCGCACGCTCTTGATCGAGGCACTCACAATCTCGGACTGGTCATAGAACGGCTTGATCTCGATTCCCGGCGGCAGCGTCTTCCTTATCTGGTCAATTTCGCTGTGGACTTCATCGGCTACCTGCACGGTGTTGCTGTCCGGCTGGCGATTGATGTTGAGCAGCACGCCCGGCCTCCCGTTGGCGTGCACAATCGTGTAAAGCGGCCGCACGCCCGGCTCGACCGTCGCCAGGTCGCCGACCCGAACAGGAATTCCGGTCGCGGTCGTCTTCACCACCACCCCGGCGATCTGCTGCGGGTCCCGCACCTGCCCGCTGATCAGTCCCAGGTAAAGCTGATGTCCTTCCTGCAGCAGTCCCGGTGAATCGATGAGGTTCGTCTTCTGTACTGCATCGAGCATGTCAGTGACCGTGACGTTGGCGGCCAGCAGCTTGCTCGGATCGGGAATGATGTGAAATTCCGGCTCCTGCCCGCCCTGCACGATTACCGTCGAGACCCCATCCAGCCGGTTCAAACGCGGCTTCATCTCATAGGTGGCCATCTCCCACAGCTTGGTCTGCGGTACGTTATCTGCGGTGAGGCTGTACCCCATGATGGGGAAGCTGGCGAAGGTCATCCGGTGGGCTTCTATCTTTGCGGTGGAGGGCAGTTCCGGCTGCACCCGCGAGATCGCGGCATTCACATATTGCAGCGTCTGGAACATGTCGACCTTCCAGTCGAAGAACAGATCGACTTCCGCCGAGCCGCGGCTGGTGATCGACCACACTCTTTGCAGGCCGGGAACACTGTTTACTGCCTCCTCGACCGGGCGCGTGATAGTGACCATCATCTGGTCAATCGGCATCACGCCGTTATCCACCGCGATCAGAATGCGCGGAAAATTGGTTTCGGGGAAAACTGAAATCGGCACCGTGAATGCCAGATAGACGCCCACCACCGCCAGCGTAATGATCAGAAAAATAACCGAGCGCGAATGAGCGGAAAACCAGTAGGAAGATTTCTCCCCATTGTCGGAGCCGGATCGGGCCTCACTTCTCATCGTCGTCCTTGCCTTTCGACTTATCCGATGGATTGGCCGCTTCCTTCTCCGGTTCCTTGGCGGTTTCGATTTTGATCTTGGTGTTGTCCGGCAAGCCGTAGGCTCCTGCCGTGATCACCTTGTCGCCGGGTTTTACCCCCTCGGTGATCTGTACGTCTTGGTCCTGCTTGACACCGATCTTCACCGGCGCCTGGTGGGCCTTGCCGTCGGCGCCCGCCAGCATGACGAAACTGCCGCCATCGGGATTGGCCTGCACTGCTGCCGCCGGCACTACTAAAGCATTCGGCACCGATCCGGCGGTGATCATCAGATGCACGCTGCTGCCCGGCTTCATCTGTCGGCCCGGATTTTTTGCCTGTACCCAGACTTCGACCGTAGTGCTGTTCGGGTCCAGCGCCGGGCTGACCACCGTCACTTTGCCATCCACCGGCTTCTCCACATCGGCAGAAGTAATGCTGGCCTTATCGCCAACTTTCAACAGCGCTGCCTGTTCCTGCGGAATATGCGCGCGTGCGATGACCTGGGCCAGATCCATGACCGTGATCAGCGGCGTACCCGCAGCCGCCATTTCCCCGGGATAGAGCGGGCGATCCGTAATCCAGCCGTCAATGGGACTGTGAATCTCGGAATAGCTCAGCTGGGCGCTGGCTCCCATATATTTGCCTTTCGCCGATTCCAGTTGTCCCGCCGCCGATTTGAGTTCCTGCTGTTTGCCGATAGCCAGCAGCGCGTTCAAATGCTGCTGAGAAATTTCGTAGGCGCTCTTCGCCTGCGACAGGGCCACTCCCGCCTGTTCGAAATCTTTGCGGGGGAGGGCTCCTTGCGCGAAGAGCTGTTTGCGGCTGTCGTACACCTTCTGCTCCGCCTCAAAGGCTTCTTTGTTCACCTGCGCGTCAAACTTGGCCTTTTCGATTTCCTCAGGCAGGCTGGCCCCGGTGGTCGTCTCGTAAGCGGCTTGCGCCTGATCGTAGGCTCCCTTGGTGTCCTGGGCGGCTGCGGCCAGATCTTTATTTTCCAGGGTTGCCAGCAGTTCCCCCGCATGCACGCGGCTGCCGCGCTTCACGTAGAATTTCTGCACCGGAGCGCTGATCTTGGGAACGATAGCAGCCTGCTGCAGCGGGAAGAGGATGGCATCGGCCGCAACGTTTCGCTCCAGACTGGTTTGCTCAACCGGCGCTACTTGAACCGCGACCTCCGGTTCCTCGGTTTTTTCCTTCGAGCAACCCGCCACGCTCAATAAGCTCAACGCCATGAGGGCGAGAGATAGGTTTGTGAGTTTCATATGGTTAAAGCGTACCCGTTAGCGTCTGCAAATTAGCCTGTGCGGTGCGATACCGGAGTTGCCCGTCATCATAGGCGTTGCGCGCCTGCGTCAGCGTGTTCTGGGCGTCTACCACTTCTAAGACGGTCGATTCGCCCGCCTGGTAACGCATGGTAGTCAGACGCAGGCTCTCGGCCGCCAGTTCCGCCGACTGCGTCAAAGTCTCCAGTTGCGCGTGCGCGACCCGCACCTCGTCGTAGAACGACCGCAAATCAGCCAGCAACTGCCGTTGCGCAAAACTCAGTTCCACCCGCGCCTGCTGGCGTTGCAGGTTCGCCTGTTTGACCTTGCTCCAACTTGCACCCCAGTTCCAGATGGGAACGTTCATGGTACCGGCGACGGAATAGCCCAGATTCCGGACTCGCCCGCCAACTGAGGGATCGAAGGGGCCGTAGGTCGCAAACTGGTTTGCGTCAATCCCGTAAAAATATTCGAAGCTCAGGGATGGCAACATATCCCACCGCGCCGCAGAGACTTCCTGAGTCGCTGCCCGCATACTAAAGATGGCGGCCCGCAGATCCGGGTTGTTGCGCGTACCCGCCTGTTGCACCTCTTCAAAGGTCGGAACCGGCGCCGGCTGCCCCAGATCATCTACCACGCTGAAGTTTTCATTGAAATCCGGGAAGACCAGGATGGCCAGTTCCAGACGGCTGCGGTTCATCTCCAGTTCGGCCTGCTGCAGGTCGCGCTCCTGACCCTGGTACTGAATTTGTGCTTTGATTACGTCCGCGTGCGCGACTTCGCCGCCCTTTTCCAGTTTCTGCGTGATGCTAAAGAAGCGCTCCGCTTCCGCAAAGGCTTGCTGCTCGGTCGCGTACTTGCGCTGGGACACCAGGTATCCGTAGTACGCCTGCACCACGGTGACCACGAGCCCGCGAGCCGCGATTTCCCGCTTTGCCCTGGCGACCGCTTCTAAAGCCGCCGTCCGCCGGTAATCTGCAACCATGCTTCCCGAGAGATTCTGCGAAACGACACCTTGCGCAATGTATTCATGCACCCCGTTATTGGCTATGAATATGAAAGGGGTTCCTGCCGTTGTGGTGGCCGGCAGGGGCACAAGTCCTCCTGTCGCAGTTTTCACCCGTGTGGGCTCGGTGTAAATCGTCCCCATCGTATAGCTGACGTTGGGCAGCATGTTGGCGCGTGCCTGCACCTTGTCGCTGTGCGCCACTCCGAATGCAGTGACCGCGGCCTGAAATTGTGGGCTATTAGCCTTCGCCCGTTGCAGCGCGTCTTGCAGTGTCAAAGTGAGGGGTGCATTTGACGGCGCGGCTGCGGTTTGCTGTGGAGAACTGGACACCGTAACGTCTGTAGGGTTCTGCGCGGAGGCGCTCAGCGCGCAACTAAAAAGGACGGCAGCAAGAAGGCGTGTCGGAATGCGCATCTGAAATCCCATCCTCAGTAATGGATTTTGCCCAGCAGAACATTAAACCAAGCTGAACAAGAAATGAGCTTTAATTCAGATTCAAAGGGAGATCCACGATCATGCGCGTGCCCTGTCCGACCGCGCTTTCCGGGGTGATCGTACCTCCGTAGGCTTCCACCAGAGCCTTGGCAATGGCCAACCCCAGGCCAAAACCGCCGATCTCGCGGGTACGAGAAGAATCGCCTCGGTGAAAGCGTTCGAATATGAGCGGCAGCTCCTCGGCAGGTATGCCCGGCCCTTGATCTTCGACCACCACGCGCGCCTTGTGATCGTTGCGGGCGACTTTGACATTTACCGTTGTCCCCTCGGGACTATATCGCACCGCGTTTTCGAGAAGGTTGATCCAGACTAGTTGCAGATCCTCACCATCGGCACGGCAGAGGATGCCGTCTTCTGCGTTTAACTTGATATCGGCATGATGCGCGTTCGCCAGGCCACGCAGTCCCTCAATGGCATCCTCGCAAGTGCTGGCTACGTCCACGCTCTCCAGATTCCGCTTCAGCGTGCCATACGCCCACTGCTCGGCCCGCGCCAGACGCAGCATTCCCTGTAAAAGGTTTTCCAGGCGCTCGACGTCTTCGAGGGACTGTGTCAACCCGGCCTGATATTCCGTCGAAGTACGCGGCTTTTGCAACAGGGATTGCACCGTGGATTTGAGAATGGCCACCGGGGTCTTTAATTCATGCGCGGCATTGCCCAGAAACTGTCTCTGCTGCTCGAAGGATTGATGCAGGCGGTGCAGCATGGTTTCCATGGCCTCGGCCAGCGGCCTGAGCTCCGCCACCAGTTCCGCTTCCCGCGGCGACTTGAAATCCCAGTGCTGCGCCGACACATGCGATGCTTCCAGTGCCAGATCCTGCAGCGGCAACAGCCCGCGCCGGATGCCCCATACGGCCAGAAGTACGGTGATCCCCAGAAATATAAGGCTGGCCAGCGCAATGTACACGCCCGCCCGCCATACCTGCCGGTTCATTTCCACCTTGGGCGTGGCATAGATGACTGTCAATGTTGAAGGCAGGCTGGAGACCGCTTCTTCCCGATCGAGAATCGGGACTTTTTCCAGCCGCAAAGCGCGGTAGGGAATGCCCGCCACTTTCACTTTTCTGTACGCCTTGCCGCCAGCGGGAATCTCCAAATCCTGCGGCCAACCGGGCGAGCGTGCCACCACGCCCACTCCCGGAGCGGTGACTTCGAACAGATCCCCCGAGGCCAGATCGCGGGCCGACACCAGGCTGTTCTCAAATACCAAGGGGTGCCCTGGTTCTTCCGGATATCGCACCAGCGCCGCCACTCCCATCGCGCGCGCATGCAGATTGGCGTCCAGCGACGACTGTAGCCTCTGGTGCGTGTAGTACACGCCCGTGAACACCAAGCCCGCGGCCAGCAATGCCTGGGTAAGCACCATGGTTAGAATCAGCCGCCGGCGAATGGAACTGGTTGGCATACTATGGTTGCAGCACGTATCCCTGGCCGCGATAGGTGTGAATCAACGGCGCCGCCGATCCTTTGTTTAACTTCCGCCGCAGCCCGGAAATATAGACCTCAATCACGTTGCTGAATTTTTCCCAGTTGTAATCGTACAAGTGTTCCAGAAGTTCAGTCTTGGATACCACGGCGCGGGGACGGTGCGCCATGTACTCCAGTACGCGGTATTCCATCGCTGTCAGAACAATGGAACGCTGGTTGCGCCGCACCGTGCGATCCACGGTATTAATCTGCAGATCGCCGACCGCAAGCACCGGCGAAGCCTGCCCTTTGCCCCGGCGAATCAGCGCTTTCACCCGCGCCAGCAGTTCGCCCAGATCAAAAGGCTTAGTCAGATAATCGTCCGCTCCTGAATTGAGCAGCGCCACCACCGATTCCTTCTCGTCGCGCGCCGTCAGAACCATCACCGGGGTATGTTGCTTGGATGCCCGCAGCTTTCTCAACACCTGGCCGCCGTCCATGCGCGGCAACATCAAGTCCAGCAGGATGGCATCGTAGGGATTAGATTCTGCCATGAACAGTCCATCCTCGCCATCTTTGGCGACGTCCACGGCGTAGCCCGCGCTTTCGCGGAAACTGCGGGCGATGTTCGCCGCCAAACGCTCTTCGTCTTCTACGATGAGGATGCGCACAACGGATCGTTTCCTTTTACTCGACTGAGAATAGCCGGGTCACCTGAATTCAGTCTTAACTGTCGCCTCTCGCCATCCCCATTATGGGACGAAATGTTCCGCTATAGAACTACCTACCCGCTGACTGAAAAGGGGCATTGCCTCTAAGTGTTCACAGCTAAAGGGACTCAGCCCTTTGTGACTGGGGCGAAACTTTGGCGAAGAGCGTGCTCTGTAATGGCTGCGATCGCAAATCAGCAATATTGCCGGAGTCAGCCATCATGAACAGTTTAGATGAAATCAAAATCACGCCTCGCGATCAACAAGTGCTGGACCTGCTGGTGCAGGGTTGCAGCAATAAAGAGATCGCCAGGGAATTGAACATCAGCGCCCGCACTGTGAAACAGCATCTGCGAACCCTGTTTCTGCGTGCCGGCATTCGTGAAGGCCGCAAGCGCGTCAAACTGGCCACGGCCGTCTTTGCAAGGAGCACATCATGCAACCCCGTGAATGTCTAACTGCCAAGGAGTCGCAAATTGCCACTCTGGTCTGGCAAGGTCTGACCAACCGGCAGATCGCAAAACTGATCGGTACCTCCGAACAGGTGGTGAAGAACTACCTGCGCACCACGTTCGACAAGCTGGGCGTCTGGAGCCGCCTGGAGTTGGCGCTTTACGTGGCCAGCCACGGTGGGGCATTGTGGATCGAGTATCTTCACTCCCCTGAGCCGGAGACACATATCGAGGTTTTGAGGCGAGTCGGTTAATTGGGCATGCGGCAGAAGCAGCTAACAGCCGAGTGGAAGCGAATGAGGGAGCCCCGGCCTAGAGCCCGCCCGCGCCATGCGCCGCCTGGGCCGGGATCCGCACCAGGCTCTTCAGGAATTCTCGCAGCCGCTCCGAATCCCGCCGCGACATTTCGGTGAACTGGATTCCTACGCCGTAGGCGGGCCGGCTGTGAACTACAACGCCTTCGGCCACTACTTTATCGTCCTTGAGCCAAAGCGAAATTTTCAGCCGCGTGCCCTCTTTCACTGGAATCATCATTTCGACGAAGCAGCCACCCTCGCTAACATCCCCGGCCTTACTCCACACTGGCGGTTGCCCGTTGGCGTCCAGTTGAACCGAGCTGGAGCACTTCAGGCGGGCGTGGCGGCGTGCCACTGCGAAGTTGGACTTCGACTCACCGGCCGTTCTGGGTTGCAGTGGTAAGTCCCAGATACAGCTGGTTGGCGTGACGTTCTGAATGCCCATGCGGCCCTGGTTCGGCGAACCCGCTGTCCCCACCCACCGCACCCGAAAACGTGCCTTATTCTTTCCGTAGGTCAGGCCGATGATTTCCCCCGCCTGGATTGGACGGTGCACGCCCGTAAGCATCGCCCCCTCGAAGCTGACATTGACGGTGGAAACCGAATCAGAGAACACGTGGCCTGTCGAATCGGTGCCGAAGATACGAACCGTGAGGGCGACCTGCTTACGTTGTTCTCGGCCAGCCATGGTGGTAACTCACTTTCGGGAACCCTGCGCAGGAAGGGGAATCCCGTCGCTGCCCCATGTTACTTCTCCGCATCAAAGTACCCTAGGTAACCAAGGAACAATGACCTCAGGTAGGCACGGCAAAACACTGCAAACACTTGCATTTACAGCGAAGCACAACGGCGCTGAAAGCCCGGATTTTCCGAAAGATGACCGACTTCGCCGAGCTTCTACTCGGAACTTGAATTGCTATCGCTCTATAGGTACGACCCCAGGTAGTGAGACCCCGAACCCCAGGTTGGTAGCTATGGCTTACAAAGAGACGTTTTGGATGGCATGCGATTCTACTGAGCAGATGCGCGCCGAGTATGGCCCTTTCCACACCCGCACCGAGGCCGAAATGGAAGCCCGCAAGTTAGGCTTCGACTACCTGCTCCGTTACGAGCATATCGTCGATGACCGCGACGAAATCCAGGAAGTCCGATCCATCTTTATAGAGCTCCAGGAGCCCGCCCGCCCGCAGCGCCTGCCCATCAAGCTGCATACTCGCTGCGCCACCTGCGGCGAAGCCGCTACTCACGACGAAAGCTGGCAAGCCGAGGTCTGGGCCGACATCCACGAATTCGAGCACTCCCGCCATTTTGTGCGCCTGTTCGAGCAGGTCCGCAGCGAACTGAAGGAAATCGCTAACTGGCGCGACGCAGCCTAAAAGCTATCGGCACAGAGAACACAGAGGCCCTTTGCGTTTGCGTCCCATATGCTGAATTTTTAGCCAACCAACTTTCTGACAATCCCGCAATAAATCTCTACCGCGTCCGCCAGAGCTTTCTTCTCCACAAACTCGGCCTCCGTATGTGCCACGTGAATTGACCCCGGCCCGATCAGAAGCGGCTCGCCCCAGGCGCTGAGTGCAGGGATATCGGTCGTGAACGCCGCTACCATCGAGGCTATTCCGTCTACTTTCCGCAACCGCTGGAAGGGGATTTCCAGGACGAAATCGGCCTGCGCCAACTCACCCACGGCACGCCTGATCTGCTCACGCAACTCGGTCGCCGGCCCAATCAGCCGATACAGCAACTGCGCCTTGGCGAAATCCGGAATCACATTGGGCGCGCGTCCGCCTTCGATGATCCCGATATTCAGCGTGCATGGCCCAACTTCCTGATCGCTCGGCAACTGCATGGCCCGCAACCGGCTGAGCGCCTCAATCAGCTTATCGATCGCCGACTCGCCCAGCTCCGGGTAGGCCGAATGCGCCATCCGTCCGGTCGCCCTCACCTCGACCCGCAGCGCGCCTTTCGACGCTATGGCAACTCGATTCTCCGTCGGCTCACCGTTAATAAGGAATTTCGATCCCCGTGGCTCGCGATTCGCAACCTTCGCCCCAAGACTGTCGCGCTCTTCACCGACCAGAAACAGCAGCCCAACGTGAATTCCCTCCGTCCGCAAGCGCTCCGCTGCCGCCACCTGCGCCGCAATGATCCCCTTGGCATCGCACGACCCGCGCCCATACACGCGCGCCTCATTCTCGGAGGAACGGATGAACGGTGGAACCGTGTCCATGTGCGTGGACAAGACCACCGTGGGCTTTGGCTCCGAAGGCCAGCTCGCCCAGACGTTATCCCGCCCCGGCTCAACCGGCATTTTCTCCGTGCTGTATCCCATTGCCCGTAAGCGCTCGCACAAAAACTCTCCGACCCGCCCTTCGTTCCCCGAGATCGACTCAATATCCACCAGCTCGCGCGTGAATCGGACCACGTCCATGCCCGAGAGAATAACAGGTGTAATCTGTTTCAGTGCTACCCTCGAATTCCGCGATCAAGTCGTTTTTTCTCGACGGTCCCGCCGGCCGCCTCGAAGCCCTCCTGAACCTTGGCGCCGAGAACGCCTCGTACGCCGCCCTCGTCTGCCATCCCCATCCTGTCTACGGCGGCACGCTCCACAACAAAGTTGTGTTCCACACCATGAAGGCGCTGAACAGCTTCGGATTTCCGGTGCTGCGCTTCAATTTCCGCGGCGCGGGCTTGAGCGAAGGCGAGCATGCCCACGGTGAAGGTGAACTCGACGATGTACGCGTCGCCCTGGACTGGCTCGAGCAAGAGTACCGTCAGCCCATCATCTTTGCCGGCTTTTCCTTCGGAGCCGCCGTAGGACTGCGGGCCGCCTGTCCCGACGCCCGCGTTCACGCTCTCATCAGTCTGGGCACCCCGGTCGCCCCCATTGACGAGCGCCGCTACGACTTCGATTTCCTCAGCGCCTGCACCAAGCCCAAGCTGTTCGTCAGCGGCTCCCGCGACCAGTTCGCCCCCAAGCCCCAACTCCAACACATGTTCGCCTCGCTTCCCGAGCCCAAAAAGCTGGTCTTCATCGAAGCCGGCGATCACTTTTTCGAGGGTCGCCTGCGCGAGCTGCGGGAAACGATTGAAGCTTGGCTCCGAAGCGAGTTGCTGGCCGCAGGCCCGTAGCCGACACCGCAAACTGTCATCCCGAGCGCAGTCGAGAGCCTGCCCCGAGCGGAGCCGAGGGGGATATTGCGTTTGCCAGCACGATGTAAAACGACATGACTGCCATGGCTGTGCAGTTTCCATAACGTGCGACCTGATAAGTGCCAGCTATCTCGTAAATCGAGAGAGCGCGGAAAACTCCAGCTCGGGCAGGGTTTGGGAAGGGCACGCCTTCAGAGGCTGCGGACAAAAGACCGGGTAAGTAAAATCGGGAAGGGCACGAGTTTACTCGTGCCGTTAGGCCGTTGAAGAATGACGGTGCGCTTCAGCGTCCAGCCTTTTGACAATTCTGCCGCCTCAGCTGTCATCATGCGTGACCGATGTTGTCGCTTCAGTCTGGTCCATTATATAGAAATGGGATGAGACCCTGCGGTCGTTGCAACGCACTTACAGCACTAGCGGCCGGCGCCCGGCATTCTGGCGAGTCTTGGCGCCCTCGTCGCAAAAATAGGTTTGCCCTCGCACCAGGGTATCGATAGCCTGCAGCAATTCTTTGGCGGCATTGGTTTTGGAGACATATCCATGTACGCCTACCCGGCGGGCTTCTCTTAGCAGATGTTCGGAGTAATACATCGTATAGAGCAGGACGTGCGTGTCCAGGTTCATCATGGCGATGGTCTCCGCCACCGTGAAGCCGGTCATGATGGGCATGTTCACGTCCAGAATGGCGATCTGGGGGTGGTGCTTGACCACGCCCTCCAGCGCTTCGGCGCCGTTGCTGGCCTCACCACACACTTCAATGTCACGTCGGCTCGCCAGAATAGCCTTTATGCCACTGCGAGCTACTGGATGATCGTCTGCAATGAACACCTTTATGGCCATGAGGTCACGCGCTTGAGCAAACTCTTGGATGCTAAATCGGGGCATCACGAATTGCCTGTGGAAGACCTGGATCGTACCTCTTGACTGTCGGTAACCTGTTTCCGAACACTCTGATCAGCCCTGGTTGGCGCTCGGGAAAGTCGCAGAAGCGGGCAACCAGCGCCACGGCTAGTCATCAAATCTGACACCGTTGAGGGCGGTCTTGTATGGAGCAGCTCAAGGGTGTGGTGAAATGGTTCAACAACGCAAAAGGGTATGGGTTCATAGGCCGCGATAGTGGTCCGGACGTCTTCGTTCATTACAGTGCCATCGCCGAGGAGGGCTACAAGTCTCTGGCCGAGGGCGACGAAGTCGAATTCGAAATCGTGCAGGGCCAGAAAGGGCCACAAGCCGCCAACGTCACCAAACAGCCAGCTGAAAAGCTGGCTTAGGCAAGGCCCCGCTACGGCGGCTTGGACCCGATTCACTTGCGCTTTGTCGTGCTTGGTTGACCTTCGCCCAGAAGACTGAGTCACCTAGTCGCGGGGTATGTAATATTTGTTGCGCCGACTGCCCTGACATCACCGACTAGCCTTTGATCCGTCTTGCTGCGTCGTCCCACACGGCCGGTGTTTCCTTAAAGTAAGCGTAATTGGCCAGGTGGCAGCCGATGGCGGCGCGGTTGCCGAATTCCTCGTTTTCAACGACTTTCTTGCGCGTTCGCACCGCATTGAAGAAGTTGGCCTCGTGGTCGACCAGGTCGCTGTAGCCGTCGGGCATGCCATAGGTCTCGACCTCATCCACCGGCTTGGCCCCCAGCGCAGTGGGTCGCGGGTGTTCCTTCTCGAATTGCTCGAGATACTGCTCGCGCAATTGCTTGGGCCATCCCAGGATGGAATAATCTTCCGGTTTCGGCGTCGTATCCTGGGCGGTGTAAATCAAATTCTTGCCGTTGATGATCAGCGTGCCCTTGCTTCCGAAGAAGCCGATAAACTCGCCCTGGTCGTTGTTCAAGTTGCAACGCAGGTGGACTCGGAAGTTAGGATAGTCATAGAAAGTTTCGATCAGGTCGGGAAACTCACGTCCATCTTTGAAGTGAAATAGTCCGCCCGCCGATTGCGCGCGCTTGGCCACTGTGTTGGTGCTGGTGATGAAATGAATCCCTGAAATCAGGTGCACGAAAAGGTCGCCGGCGAGACCTTCGCCGTAGTCCGTGAAACAGCGCCAGCGGAAAAAGCGTTCCGGGCTGAAAGGCCGCTTGGGTGCCCCGTCCAGGAAGGCATTCCAGTCGATCGTCTGTTCACTCGCGTCGGGAGGAATGGGGTAAACCCAGGCCCCGCTCGGCGAGTTTCGGTCCCAGTACGCCTGGATCGAATAAACCTCGCCAAGCTTTCCCGATTCGTAAATTTCTTTCGCGCGCGCGTACAGAATCGAAGACACGCGCTGGCTTCCGACCTGGACCATACGATTGGCTTTCTGCGCCGCCTCCATCATGGCAAAACCATCTTCCACGGTGTGCGACATTGGCTTCTCGCAATAAACATCTTTACCGGCAGCGCAGGCGTCCAGGAACACCTTGCGATGCTGATGGTCGGTGACGGCGATGATGACGGCGTCGACATCCTTGCGATCGAGAATCTCCTTATAATTGCGCGTGGTCGGAACATTTTTCTGGACCGACTCCTGCGCGGCGATATGGCGCGAATCGTACAGGTCGCAGGCGGCCACGCACTCGATCCCGGGCACCCGCGTCGAGGCTTGCAGCAATTCACATCCACGCACGCCCGTGCCGATCGAGGCAAAACGCACTGTATCGCTCGCTGCGACCGCACGCCCTGCTCCCCACAGCGGTTTCGGCTGGAGCAGGGTGAATTTTGCGGCCGCTGCCGCTGCCGTTCCAATCTGCATGAATTGACGACGAGTCCACTGAGTCATGAAATCCCTCTCTTCTTGGTTAGACGAGGTCGGCGGTCGGAATTATCGCATAACGACCTAAACATGAGTGGAACGAAAAGTGTCCAGGCAGCGCTGCGCCGTTTCGAATTCAGAAAAACGGCTGCCTTCTTGTTCCATGAGGTAATACTCGACTCCGCCGACGTTTTCGGCAGCGGTGAAGATGGACTTCCAATCGGCTTTGCCTTCACCGAACAAAACCTTGTAGCCCTTGCTCGGATCCGAAGACCAGTCCTTGAGATGAAGTGAGCGAATGCGGCCCGGATTCGAGCGAATCCACGCGACCGGATCGGACCCCGCCTGCAGGCACGTACCCACGTCCAGTTGAAGCATGATGGAAGACTTCGTCTGTTTGGCGAGTGTTTCGATCGGGCGCACGCCATTTACTTGAATGAATTCAGTTTCGTGATTGTGGTATCCGACTCTGAGCCCGGAGGGCTCCAACTGTTCGGCCGCGGTGTTCAGCAGGTCGGCGACCGGCTTCCAGCCATCGGGGCCGGGCTTCGGGTCAGCATGCGCCAGCACTACATATTTGCTGCCCAGGATCAGGTTCAGATCGCGGGCGCGCTGAATCTTTTCCGGCGCAAAATATGCCTCGTCATTGTGAGTGGAGAAGCAGTGCATGCCCAGATCATCCAGAAGCTCGCGCATCTGCTTAGCCTGGGCTTCGTTCCATTCCAGGTAAGGAGCATAGAACTCCAGGCCCTGGTATCCCATTTTCGCCACCGAGCGCACCGTGCCCTGCGGATCTTTCTGCAGGGCCTCTCGCACGGAATACATTTCCAGACCTATTGGCACGGATGATGACGGGCCGGCCTTCATCGCCCACGGCAGCATCGCGGATAAAGCAAGAAACGAGCGGCGGGACAGGGACATGCATGGCATCCTACTCCGGCCTTAGTGAAATAGCACGCCTTCTCGATAGAAGTTGCTGAGCAATGGCGGTGGCATGCTGCGCCTGGTAGACGACTACTCACTCTCTCCGAGGTCGAACATGTCCAGAATACGGCCGTAACCATCAAGCAGCAGCACCCGGCCCGTGTAGACCACGCGCTCCTGGTCGTTCGGAAGCTTGGGCAGTTGCTCCTCACACGAAAGTGGCAAAGACTGTGCTTTCGCCTGCAAGTCGCGGGGCAGCGTTCCGCCCACCCTGACGTTGCGCTCGGAGCCGGAAGGCAGCTCTTCACGCTCCAGCGTTCCCTGGGGAAACTCCGCAGCGTGTTCATTGATGCAATTACGAATGACGCGGCGGTCGCGCGCGGTAAACAGAATTGCGTTCGCAAACGAAGAAGATGACGTGTCGGATCTTTCGCTGCTCTCAGAGTCAGCTTTTGATTCGCTGGCCGATGTTTCAGAGCTGGATGCGGATTTGACCTCCGTGGGCTTGGTTTCGGCTGTGGCAGCTACAGCAGGCGCAGCTGACGATTCACTCGAGGCCATAAAGGTCAACACGGCTTCGGAGTTAACTTTGGCATCCTTTTTGCCAGTAGCCGCGGCAGCCCCGGTTCCGGCTGCTCCACCCGCGCCGGCCCCAATGGCGGCGCCTTTACCACCGCCAAAGATTCCGCCCAAAGCCGCCCCCAGCGCCGCTCCCCCGCCGATTTTCTCGGCGTTGCTTTTCGTGTGCGACTCGCCTTTGATCTCCAGCGGTTGCACGTTGATCGAAGTCGCAGAGTTTCCCGAAGTGATGGTGTTCAGAACCAGGCTGAGCGAGCCAGGATCCGTGAGCCGCCCGGAAGCGTGAACCGCGGCCACCGTTCCAGTCACGTCCGCGCCTTTGGGATAAACCTGCTTGCCGTTCTCGAAAACTGCTTGTTCCAGGGTTGCATGGAACAGGTCGCCGACCTTAGCGAATTCGCTGCTCAGCGAATCAATCATGCGGACTTTGATTTCAGTCCCAGCCGCTATCGGTTTAACCGCCTGGGCCAGGATCACCCCCGACGTCAACAATAAAAGGACGATGGATTTTAAACTGCGCATGGAAACTCCTGAATCAGCTCTTAGTGTTCAACTCTCGCTTCTCCACAAACAGCAAATACGAACAGGACCATATTGCCGTCGGTATCGTGCCGCGCGGACGCGCCGTCACGATCAGGTTGTACTCCTCCGAGGGGCGAAGCTCTTCGATAACTGACTTACCCGTCTTGGGCTCGACCGTCGCCAGATACGACAGAAAGCCGTAGACATCGCCCTCCCCATCATAATCCGGAGCAGCGAAAGAAAGCTCAGCATCCTCCCCATGGAAATGCCAGGCCAGAGATGCGGCCAGCGCCACGGCGCGTTCGTAGTCATCACCAGGCAGCCTCTGCGGTGCGGGGTTGTCGAAAACAATACGCAGTTTGCGTTCATCTTCGCGGGTAAACTCGCGCACTTTGGGCGAGCCCGACTTGGCCGTTGCTTTCCAGTCAACGTGGCGCGCCGAGTCTTCGGGCATATATTCCCGAATGCGGTAAAGATCGTAACCGCGCCCGCGCACGAAACTCTCGAATTCACCCGAGATCAGGGGCAAAGCTTCGAGCACTTCATCGGTAGGTTCGATCGAAGGATAAACCGTCAGCTCGCGCTTGAGCGCAACTTGGCGGGTCTTCTTCAGGAATGAGAATGGGAACCGCGTGCACAGGCCGAAGCTGTCCTGCCGGTAGCGGCCGCGATGCGCGAAGCGCAGCGTCAGATCGGCGGCGAGTTCCGATCTCCCGCCTATATAAGGAAAATAGGCTGCCCCCTCAAAGATCGGCGGCAGGCCAGCCGGCTCCGCGACTCGGTGCAATAAGCGATCCGGCAAGTGAATCCACTGGCGTTCGGGTGCGCGCCCCGGGGGAAAGGAAAAAGTCTCCCGTTCCCAGCGCCACTGCTTTCGCGCTTTGCGTGACTTCGGCGGGATGACGCTGACCGAAAAGCAGGGAATCCAGCGGCGCAGGTTATGGAGCAGAATGCGCGCCGGGACCGCCTTGCCGGCAAAAACATGCTCCGGCAGCAGGACATCGAGCTGCAATTCCCGCAAGGTGAGCGCGGATGCCAACCCTGATACCAACAGCGCCGCCAGCATCGTAGCGACCACAATGTAAAGCAGGTTGTTGCCCGTGTTCAGCGCGGCCACCCCAATCAGGATGGCGGCAACACAAAAAGCCATGCCCATCCTGGTTACGTCGTAATCGAACACATCCCGGACGCGCGGGATGGCAACTCGGCGCGCCAGGTAGGGAACCGTCGTCAAGCCGACAATAGCGGCGAGCACCAGCGCCATGGTGGCAAGGATCAAGGTGGCCCACAGGTCGCCCGATTCCCGCGACACCCGCGAGAAGATCGCGGCCCCGAACGCCAGGCCCAGGCCCAGTATCGCCAGCAGGAAACGCTTCCACGCTTCCGACATGTGCAGGTGCAGAAAGTGCGTCCAATGCTGCGCGGGAACCGGGCGATGGGAGAGCACATCAGGCATGCAGGAAACCTGGTTCGAGAGTACACCAGGTCGGATGCGGATGAAAGTTACTGGCGTTGGCCCGCAGAGCGGCGCCGCCACCACACGAACAGCACCACGACTACCCCGATTATGATCGCGCCCAGGTGCACGTGCCCCAATACCCGAACCAGCGTGCGCCAGTTACTGCCAAGAAAGTACCCAATAGCGCAGATCACGCTGACCCAAACCACCGCCCCCAGCAAGTTCCACACGGCAAACTTGGCCCAGTTCATGCGCAGGACGCCGGCCAGCGGGCCGGCGACTATGCGCAGCCCGGCAATGAAACGCGCAAAGAAGATCGTGCTGGCGCCGTACTGGTCGAACAACCGCTCACCGCGCTCCACCGTGCTCTGCTTGATATGGAAAATATGCTGGTAGCGTTCCAGCAACGGCCGTCCCCCACGGTAGCCGATGGAGTAGCCCAGATTGTCACCGATCACCGCCGCGCACGTCGCCACCACAATTATGGTAGGAAGGTGAAGACTCCGTTCTGAATAGGCAACGAAGCTGGCTAGCAACAGGATGGTTTCACCGGGCACAGGAAGGCCGGCGTTTTCCAGGAGCAGCGCGCACCCTACCGCCCAATAACCGTAGGCGGCAAGATATCCGCGCAGGATCTCTAGGATGTGTGGCGCCATCTCCTCTGGCAGGATAACGCAACCACCGCGGCTGCCGTGTCTGTTCGCTTTCAGTTCAGCGCGACGAGCGGACTCCAAGCCTGTCCTCGTCGCCAGCTCTTCCTTGCACAAAATCTGGCTGCAACCCGCTTCCAGTGCGGGAATGAATAGGCTATACTGCACCGGCGTATGCAGCCGTTTGCGACCTTCCCCGCGTCCTCTGACATCATCCAAACTCCCCAATTTCCTGAATTCGCATTCCTGGCTCATAAAGTCAGGACGAACGGATCGGACTCGCCACGCGAACTGCCGGAGAAAAGGCGCTACGTTCGACGCAAGACCGATGGCAATCGAGTGCTTATGTTTGGCCGAATCCGGGAACTCGCGTTGTATCGCGCCGCCGTGTTGCGCGATCGGGGATTCGAGGTGATCACCCCGCAGACACGCGAGGAAGCCATTGCCTTCGTTCGCAAAGGCGCGTTCGATATCGCGGTCCTCACCTACACCCTCTCCAATGAGCTGGTGCAAGAGTTAGCCGAGATGGTTCGGGAGTATTGTCCTGCTTGTCCGCTCATTGCCATCTCGAATGCCGGCCGCATTGACCGCGAGATTGGTCCGGACGAAATGGTCAACGCCGACGACGGTCCCGAAGCTTTGATCGGCGCGCTCCGCCGCGTCCGACGGCAAAATTGAATCCGGCAGAGATCCCTCGCACGTTTACTTAACGCCCTTGGACGGATCCCAGGAACCCTGCTCCTTGCGTACAAAAACAATTTGCCCGATATGGTAGGCATTGTGCGCCCCCACATGCGCGATTAAGGACGCGTTCTTCGCCAGCTTAGCCTCATCCGCTGCCTCCACCGCCTTCTCCCAATCGCTCATCACCTGGTCCAGTTGTCGTACTGTGTCACTCCACTGCTTGCTATCAAAGTTGTTAAAGGTCTCGTCGTTATCGCCGCTGAATTTCTCCGGTTTTTCGCCCTTGAAATCTGCTAGCGCCCGCCGATCCCAAAACAATAGGTGATAAGTAAGCTGTCCCACCGAGTGGTTTCCCTTACCATCGGTCCAGTTCGCCTGTTCCGCGGTCACTCCGTCAACCGCAACCATGACGGGCACGAACCAGTCTTTTACGTTGTGCGTGGTACGCAGTTGTTCCAGAAGGACCCCGCGCAGGTCGCTCGGAGGTTTCTGTTGTGCGTGGACGGTTAGCGGCAACAATATGGCAACCAGCATCAGGATTCTTTTCATACTGTCGTTGGACTACCTTTGGCTGTATAGGTTAGGGAAACTCTGATTAAGTTTATTTTCTGCCGTCCTGAGCGCAGCAGATTTGCCGCTTTTCGGTCAATTCTGGGGAGTTGAGAGCCCTGCCCCGAGCGAAGCCGAGGGGGACCTTGGTCTTGGGTTTGCCTGCTTAATCAGAGGTTTCCTTAGCACTCGCTTCGCTTGTACAGGCGGTGATGGCCTATGGCGGCCGACCGCGTGCCCACAGTAGACTTTCCGCGCTGTGGCCGAGGTGTACCTGTCAAAGATCTTATAACTCTTGGTGCGCGGCCTCCCTTATTGCCCGATCGGCCCGCTCACCGTCCCGATATACCCGGTCTTGTTGTCGAGCACGGCCAGGCGAAGCTCCTTGGCTCCCGCCGGAACTTCCACATCCAGCGGCACCATCATCCCCTTGTCCAGGATTTGCTGGTAGGTGGCCGCGTCAAAGGCTCGGTCTACCTTGCTGCTGCGCGATCCGATGCTCTTACCCTTGGCGTCGAACAGTTCGGCATACAAGGCGACATTGAGCCGCTTATTGTTGCCCGCGTCTTCAACGCTGATGGTGTGCGCATCCACCAGGAACACGACCGTCGTTTTCTGCGGGCCTGCAGGTTTCGCTTGCGCCATAAAGATGACCTGCGTCGCCGAGGCGTTGAGCTGCAAAGTTGCGGCTACATCCGATTCGAAGTGCGGATTCTTCACCAGCGCCGGATCGTAGGCGAAATATCCCTTGCGGTAGCGAACCTCGCGATCTCCCTGGCTTAGCTTGACCTTGATGGCGCGGAATTTGCCATCCCATTTTTTGTTTTCGGGATAGTAACCGATCGAGTAAGACGCCTTCTCGTCGGATACCGCCAACGCGATCCCGTTCATGATCTCGTTCTGATTGACATAAGCTTTGCCGCCGGTCTGACTGGCCAGTTCTTCCAGCGAACTGGTGACGTTGACGTCGATCCCCCGGGCCATCAATCCCCGCATGTCGACGGGATAGACGGCAATACCCGCGCTGGCCACGGCAGCTTGTGCTTGCCGAATTGGTTCGTTGTACCTGCCCCGCAAGTCAGCCAGCGCGTTGCCACCGCCGTTAACGATCACATTGTTGCTGACCCTTGCCTTGCTCGGCAGGTCGGCCAGCAGTTCCGCATCGCTCATATTTGTATCTTCAGGAATTAAGGCGAATGGGAAGTCGGCTGTGAGCCAAACTACGTTCTTTCGACCGGGGAACCCACCTAGCACCCGCGCCAGTTCACGCAGGGCTTCGATCGTGGCCTCCGTGCGTCGTTCCAGCACATAGCCCACGAATTGGCTCTGAAAGTTCTCGACCAGCAACTGCGACGTGGCCAGTTGGCCGGCGAGTATAGCGGCATCGGCCGGCAGGGTCGCATTCAGTAGCAGCGGTTCCTGAGGCTGCACCTTCTTGATCGCCGCCAGCAGGACTCGCGGATCGGTTGTGAAGTCCTGCAGAACCTCCAATCTGTTCGTAAGTGTCATGACCGCCATGGGTGAGGCGGCTATGGATTGCTGCACGGCATACTTCAACATCTGGGTACGCCCATAAGCTTGATCCAGAAAATGCGAATTGGCGGCGTCGAGCAACAATACGGTCGGCACACCGGCGGGCTTGAGATACTCGGGCTTGTTAGTCATGATGCCGGGCGGCATGGGCAGTGGCGCTGCCTGATCAGCGCCGGGAGGCGTGAAAGTCGCGATCTTCTGTTTCTTGCCATTCTCATCGACCGCGAAATCTTCGGCCTTAAGGCCGGTTACCGGTTGCCCTTTTTTGTCCTTAACCACCACGTCGACTACGACCATGCGCGTATTGGCCCTCATGGTAATGGTGGGAACATCACTCGATTGCTGAGCCCCGGCACGCGAGCTAAGCATCGGCATAAGACTTACGACCACCGCTAACATCATTCGCGACCGCAGAGTATAGGACATAGACTCTCCCGTACGTAAGCACACAGGAGCAACAGAATGTACTCTGGTTTTTGTCTTTTGGCAATCGTTATGGCGGTGAAAGAGCTGCTCTCCTGCCAGATGCCCACGCCTTGAAGGAGATCCGCTGGCCAGTTGTGTAGGAGGACTCCTAAAAAAGATCCGCCAGTTAGTCGTCTGCCTTCGCAGGCTGCGGAAAAACTCCACATCGGGCAGAGTTTGGAAGGGCACGACTTCACAGGCTACGGGAAAAGAACCAGGCAAGTAAAATCGGGAAGGGCACCAGTTTACTCGTGCCGCTAAGCCGTTGAATACACGTCCACGCTTTAGCGCCTGAGGGTAGCCTCTTGGTGTAGTGTCTGCGTTTTTCCGCAACCTATTCATCCGTGCCGCTTGCACGCGAATGAGCGGCTTGGGCCCTGAGACTCCCATTATTTTCCCCAAACTTTCGGACTAACCCTCCGTCTAATCGCTTCTTAGCAGGTCGCGCCGCGCAGCAAGTGATCTATGGAGGAGGTTCACTCGAATGAAACCTACGCCAATATTTGTGGTGCTGGCACTACTCGTCTTTACCGTATCCGCCCTGGGACAGGCTACCAACAACGCCGCGCCCGCAAGCGCGCCGCAAGCGCAGCCGTCGCCAACCATTGTTTCTACTGTGGATCGCGAAATCACTGGAGCCGAGAAACTACTGATTGAAGCTGCCGAAGCGATGCCTGAAGACAAGTTCAACTTCTCTCCCGAAAGCTTGAACATTCCCGGCAACAACTATAAGGGCGTGCGCACTTTCGCTCTTGAGGTCAAACACGTCGCCGCTTCCAACTACGCCCTGTTGTCGTCGCTGACCGGAGACAAGTTCCCGAAAGACTTCATGGGCGGGAACGGTCCTGAGAACCTGAAGACCAAGGCGGAAATTATCAACTTCCTCAAGGATTCTTTTGCCCTGGGTCACAAGGCCGCGGCTACATTGACGACGGACAATATGTTGCAGCCCCCGCCGGGGGGCAAATCGCCCCGCCTTTACCTGGCAAATTTCGCCGTCGCCCACGCCTTTGATCATTATGGACAGATGGTCGAGTATCTGCGCATGAACGGAATAGTCCCCCCAGCCAGTCGGGCAAAATCAGACTGATTGCGGTTGCTCCACCCTTCGTGGTTTTGTTCGAAGGGCGGATTGCCGCGGGCCGTGGCTGCAATTCCTGACCAACCTGTCAACCCCCTGTCAGCCTCGGCTTCGCCTCTAACCTTCTGGTTCTGCGGCAAATATTTCGTCACCCGATATGTCTCATTTCCCCTACCCAATCCGTCATACTGAAGATAAGGAGAGGTGTAGGCGAAGGACGATTCAACTGGTGGGCGGCAGGCAGTTAAAAAAGTAGTTTTCCAAGCTAACCAACTACGAACTACCAACCGCTAACTACTGTAGTTTCAATATTTTGCCTATAACCCCTGAAAATTCAAAGATCTAGCGGGATTCCCAAAAGGGAACCAATAAACTCAAAGATTTAGCAGGAATCAGGGGGGAGGGGGATATCCGCGTGGCGCGGACATTCCTGTCCGCGACAGGATTTGAACGGGTCCCCGGCGCGGCGGTCGGGATCTCCTTGTTCTTTATTCTTTCACAAGCCTCAGAGACTCAGCCTCCAGGTGCAACTCTGGAAATACACATTTTCAGGTATTGAGTCCCGGAGCTGTGGCGCGTAAAAATTGTCATTAACCATGACAAAGCAGCCAATTTCAGGCGACCGGCTGCCGACGCAGCTCGAATCAGCCCCCCTGACAGAGAGCCCAGAGTCCTCTCTCACTCGCGACTGATACTTCTCCATCGGCGGCATTGCAAGCTCGACCCGGAAGTACCGCCTACTTTGTGATGGCAAAGGGTCTGAGCTGAAACGCATCATCGCACACTCTGGGCGAGAAGTCGGAGTAACGGACATGAATCGTAAACCGTTGATTCTTTGCGCGGACGACAATGCCCACATAGTGGAGGGTTGGAAAACACTGCTCAAGCTGAAGGGATATGAGGTTTTGACCGCCAGCAACGGAGCCGAGGCCTTGCAGGCCTTCGTTGCCCATCCCGTAGATTTGGCGATGCTCGACTACCACATGCCGCGGATGAACGGCGATGTGGCCGCCACCCGAATGAAGGCCTGCAAGCCGGACGTGCCTATCGCCCTCCTGTCGGCAGATACTCTGCCGGTGCTGGCTGATCTGAAAGCTGTGGATTTGTTTGTCTCCAAATCGCTGCCAATCGCTGGCGTGCTGGAAATGGTGGACCAGCTACTGAGCCGCCGTGTCCTGTTTCAGCCGCTCCAGCATTGGGAAGGTGGCGAGCAGGCGGCCTAGCAGGGGCGCGGCGCCGCACTCAGCACGAAGTGGGAGCCTGCGTTGCGGTGTCCGCGCTTCCGCTATTTCGATACCACTAGATTATTCTTCACCGAGAAAGTTCCTGGAACGCCGCTGGCTCGAATGTAGGCGGTGTTCTTGTCAGACTGGGAGTCGACGACGCCTTCCAGCGCCACCTGACCGTTCCTCACAATGATGCGGATGGGCTTGACCGGGATCAGAGCGTACTTCTGCAGCGAGGGGTACCCGTAGATAGCGCGATAGAGCTGGCGGCGCAGGCCGTCGTCCATCGAGGAAATGGGCAGTACCTCGATGCGGTTCGTGACTTTCTCGACGCCTTCGATGCGCTTGACGGAGCGTTCCGCGTCCGACTTGAGCGTGGGGTTGGTAACAGCGCCGCCTAAGGTGACGTTGTAGCCGTCCACTTCATAAACAAGATTATCGAAGACCCCCAGGTTGGGAAGCATGAGCAGCTGATGGCGTACCTCTTTCTGAATGCGCGCTTGGGCGCGCGGAGAGGGCTGCCGCTGAGACTTGGATTCGCTTGCAAATCCGTACCCTCCGAAAACCGCCTCGGGTGGAGCACCGGCCGAGCCGCTCGCCGGCCAAATCAAGGTTAGTGACAGGGTGCAGGTCAGCGTGAGGACTGCATTGCCGCGCATTCGCTCGTCCCCTTCGTCGTCAATACCACGACAATTTAGAATCCGAATCCGCGCCTGACAAGTACAGGTGGTGATCTCTGGACTGCTCGCGGAAGGGCAACACCACCTCAACGACAGTGCCGCTGCTGCTGGACTGGGTGGACATCTCACCATCGAGTTGCACCACCCGCTCGCGCATGCCGCGGATGCCTACTCCGTGCATCGGCCGTTCACGGCCATAGCTTTCCAGCGACTCCGGCGGCATCCCCTTGCCGTGGTCGCGCACTCGCAGTTCGATTTTGGCGCCCGCTCGGCGCAGGTGGATCTCGGCGCTGGCACTCTCCGCATGACGCTGGATGTTGGTCAGGCTTTCCTGCACGATGCGAAAAACCGCGGTGCGGAGGTCGCGGGACAGATGGTCCGCGTCATCGGAGATGTCTAATTCCACCTGCACGCCGCTGCGTTCGGCGAAACCGCGTGCGTACCAGCGCAAGGTATCGGCCAGCCCGGTCTCGTCCAACATGGGTGGATGCAAGAGGTAAGAGATGGTGCGAATCTCACTCAACGACTGCGTCAGGCAGTCGGTACACTGCGAGAGCAGGCGGGTTGACTTGCTGCTCAGACGCCGGGTTTTGCGGCGGAAGGCGGACACGCTGAGTACGGCTCCCGACAGCAATTGGCCGACGCTGTCGTGCAACTCGCGCGCGATGCGGCGGCGCTCGTTGTCCTGGGCATGGAGCAGGCTTCCGGAAAGCTGCCGCAGCGATTCCTCGGCGGCGATTCGTCTCTTCATTTCGCCGCGCAGTTGCAGGTTGGTCTGGAAGAGTTCTTCATTCGTGCGTTCCAGGGTCAAACGCCGCTGTTCGGAAATTTTTGCATCTACGATCATCTGGTGAACGATTGGCAGTTGTGGCGGCAAAGCGATGGCTGCGGTCACTGACGCGATGGCGGTGATGACCTTGACTGCTCCCGACAGCCAGTACAGCGGCTGGTACAGCACGATCATTTCCATCAGGTGGGTAAATCCGCAGGAGATGATGAAAACGCCGAAGGCAAGAAACATCCAGCTGAAGGGAATCTCGCGGCGCGCGCGCTGTACCATGTACATCAATGTTATCGAAATCACCATATAGGAAAGCCAGATCACTCCGTCGGAAGCGACGTGAAGCGTGATCAGGGGCCGGTTGAACAGGTAGCAGTATGCATGCGGCAGGAATGGAGTAGAGAAGAGTGTGTGCATGGCTCGTGGCAGAAGTATCGCCAGGGCACCCGCGCTGCCCAGCGCCAGGGCTGATAATTGGAACTTCCTGGAAGGCAGAGAATCGAATAGGCCCGTCATAATCAACTCCTAAGTGCGAGTGCGAGTCACAGCAAGATTCACTTACCCTCGCAGCAACTGTCTCAGGCTTCCATGCATTGTGTCGTCAAGCTTGGCCGAGGTTCTAGAGCGCCTGGCAGCTGTTACTGAACGAGCGCCAGTGTAACTGACGCGTGGTGAGTATCGAAGATATACCCGGCGGAATCGCTGTCAAGAGGTTTGTTCAACGATATTTTGCGCATTTCTATCTGGATTGTCATACCGAGCGAAGTCGAGGGACCTTGTGTTTCTAATCGAAGATCTATCCGTTATCCCGAGCACCGTCTAGTGGAAGAGGCTAAATGTTGACCATTTCCCTCGCCAATCTATTCAGCCCTCATGGGTGGATCCTTGAAGCGGAACGCCGACTGGAATCCGTGTTTATGTCATCAACCTCGCGGACAGGAGTATCCGCGCCACACTGATTACCGGACTACTCCCTCCAGCGGAGAGCTGGCGGTCGCGTAAAGCTTCTTTGCCATGCGGCCGGCGAGGTATGCCTCTCGTCCGGCTAGCACGGCGTGCTTCATGGCTTCAGCCATCAGAACCGGGTCCTGGGCATTGGCAATACCGGTGTTCATCAGGACAGCATCGGCGCCGAGTTCCATGGCAATAGCCGCGTCCGAGGCGGTACCCACGCCGGCGTCGACGATCAGCGGGACTCCGGTGACGACTTCGCGCAGGATGCGAATATTGGCCGCGTTCTGAATGCCGAGGCCGCTTCCAATGGGCGCGCCCAGGGGCATGATGGCGCTGGCGCCGGCGTCCAGCAGCCGCTTGGCAAAGACCACGTCATCGGAGGTGTAGGGCAGAACGGTGAAACCTTCTTTCGCGAGCACGCGCGTGGCTTCGAGCGTCGCTTGGACGTCGGGGTAAAGCGTCGCCTGATCGCCGATGACTTCCAGCTTCACCCAGTCGGACAGTCCGACTTCGCGGCCCAGGCGTGCGGCGCGAACGGCCTCGTCAGCCGTGTAACAGCCCGCGGTATTGGGCAAGAGGAAATATCGAGTAGTATCGAGGTAATCGAGTAAGGACTCCTTGCTGCGGTCCAGGTTCACGCGGCGTACGGCGACCGTGACCATCTCAGCGCCGCTGGCTTCTATAGCGCGTGCAGTTTCCTGAAAGGACTTGTACTTGCCCGTCCCCACGATTAGACGGGAGCGGAAGGAGCGGCCGGAGATGACGAGAGAGTCCATAAAGATATTGTAGTTGATCCGGTAGAGACGTTGCTTGCAACGTCTCTACCGGGTGCAAGACCCAAGTACAGGTCGGCGGTCAGGCTCGGAGCATTACATTATGGTAATGTTCAGCCCACTGGCACAAGTGAAGGTCTGCAATTTCCCCACGCCTGGATTCGTGCATCTTGCCAATGGCGACGCTGCCTAATAACGGGGCGCGATCTTTTGTGCAGATTGTGACAAAGTACGCGGCCGGATCGCGGTAGTCCCATCGGTGCAGGCGGGCTGATCCGATCCGGTATGTGTCTTTGTACAAAGTCACTGCTTCATTATCCGACAGTTGCTCGAGCCGAGAGAGACGTTGCGAGCAACGTCTCTACGGTGTTGTTTCTTTTTGGGAAAGAGTATCTTCTCGGTCGGCGTGTTCGTAGAGCTCGTCGATTTGCGGTTTGTAGCGCTCCTCCACGAAGCGGCGGCGAAGCTTCATGCTCGGGGTGAGCAGGCCATTTTCGGCGGTGAACTCGTCGGCTAGGACAATTACTTTTTTCAGTTTCTCGAACCGCGCCAGGTTTTGATTCAGGTCATTGACTATGCCCTGGTAGAGCGCCTGCACGCGGGGGACGGCCACCAGTTCCTGGCGCGAGGTGAAGGTCACCTGGTTCTGGCGAGCCCAGTCTTCGAGAAGAGGGAAGTGCGGAACAAGCAGAACGGAAGGGAATTTACGCTTGTCACCCACAATGACGGCTTCGGCGATCAGGGCATTATGTTTCAGTGAGTTCTCGATAGGTTGCGGCGCAATAAATTTGCCGCCCGAGGTCTTGATCAGGTCTTTCTTGCGGTCGGTAATAGACAGAAATCCCTCGTCATCAAGTTTGCCGATGTCGCCGGTCTTGAACCACTCGCCGCTGAAGACGGTGCGGGTTTCGTCGGGACGGTTCCAGTATTGCTTGAAGACGGAGGGGCCGCGGACCAGGAGCTCGCCATCCTCGGCGATACGCACCTGGATGTTCGAGAGCGGCTTGCCCACCGTGCCCAGCTTGTGCGCTTTCGGGTTGTTGACTGCGATAACCGGAGATGTTTCCGTGAGCCCGTACCCTTCGTGAATGCAGATGCCGATGGTCGCATACCATTCAGCCAGTTCGCGGCCGAGCGGCGCGCCCCCGGAGATGTAGATGCGGACGCGTCCGCCCACCCCGGCCCGAACCTGAGAGAAGACGAGGCGATCGGCGACTCGCCACCCGAGCGTCTTCGGGATGCGGCCGGCAAGCGTTTCGGACTTATGACGTCGTCCTACGGAGAGCGCCCAACGGTAGATCGCCGATTTCGGAAAGGTCTTAGTTTTTTGATCAACCTGACCATAGATCTTTTCGTATACCCGAGGGACAGCGACGAAGATCGTGGGCCTCACCTCCAGGAGAGCGCGAGGAAGTTGATCGATGAAGGGGCAGTAGGCGAGGGTCACCCCATGGTAGAGCATGGCAAAATCCACGTGGCGAGCGGTGACATGCGAGAGAGGGAGGAAGGAGATGCTGATGTCACCCGCTTGCGCGTCGAAGCCTGCCAGAGAATAGGAGATATTCGACGCGAGATTGCCATGGCTGAGCATGGCCCCTTTCGGTGTGCCGGTCGTGCCGGACGTATAAATAATGGTGGCGAGGTCGTCTGGGGTAATCGCGCGGGCCAGGCGCTCGATCACAAAATCGCGCTCGGCGGGGCCGTCCTTCATCAGGCGCGCCATCTGGAAGGCGTGCGCAGTCTCGACGGCGTCCATGACGACGATCTTCTCGACAGAGGTCTGGTCGCGGGTGGCCAGAACCTTCGCCAGTTGCTTCTCGCTGGAAACGAAGATGACGCGAGCCCCGGAGTCGCGCAGGATGTAAGCGGTTTGCTCGTCGGTCAGGGTCGAGTAGACAGGGACCGTTACCGCGCCCATGAGAAGGGAAGCGAAGTCGGCAATCGCCCACTCCGGACGGTTCTCGCTGAGGATGGCAACTCGGTCGCCCTTCATGATCGCCCAGGATTGCAGCGCCCGCGCAACTCCGCACACGCTGCGGTAAAGTTCCTGCGCAGAGATGGGTATCCAGTCGATGGCTTCGCGGTGCATCATGACCCGAGCCTGGCCGCGTTCGACTATGGACGAAAATACGTCGTTAACCGTTTGCAAGATCATCGCTGTGGGCACGCCGGTTCCGGTCCCTTCTGCGGCAATTTGTGCGGATTGACGAGTTGCTGATGGGATCTCGGGGTCTGGGGGCAGCACGGTTGCGATCGGAATACTGGCGTCACTGGCGCTGTCTGGAACTGTAATGTTTGGCACACACTTATTGCAACCGCAAAATCTGCTTTGAATTGACCTGCCCCCAAGGTCGAGAGTACGCTGTTTCCATCATTCTCTCCGGGGTGAGTGCGAATGAAGCATATAGTAAGGATACCCGCAGCATGGATCGTGGCCATGGCATGCGCGTGCGCGCCGCTCAGCGCACCTGCTTTTGCAGGGAAAAAAGCGCAGCAGCCCCCGCCGGCATTGAAGATTGGCGACATGGCGCCCGACTTCAAAATGCAGTTTTTTGACGGCCACGATTTGAAAGACGTGTCCTTGCAGGATTATCGCGGGAAGAAGAACGTGGTCCTGGCGTTCTACATATTCGCGTTCACCGGCGGTTGAACCCAGCAAATGAAAAACTTCCAGCAGAACCTCAAAAAGCTGGAAGCAGCCGACACCCAGGTTCTGGGTGTGAGCATGGATAGCCCGTTCGCGAACAAAGCCTTTGCTGACCAGATCGGGGTGTCATTTCCTTTGCTGAGCGATTGGGGCGGAGAAACCACTCGCAAGTATGGCGTCTACGTCGACGAGTACAAAGCCGCGAGGCGCATCAATTTCCTCATCGGCAAGGACGGAAAGATCCTCGAGGAGCAGGTGGACAAAGACGCCATCGATCCCACGAAGATCGTGGATGCTTGCGAGCGTCCCAAACTGAAACAGTAGCGGGCGAGGCAAAAGGCGGCTCGAACCAATGCCGGCTCGAACGCACCAGGCAGGGTGACATCGCCGTTTGACGCGGCTGCGAAGCGGTTGTTATGATCACTTCGCGGGGTGGAGCAGTCTGGTAGCTCGTTGGGCTCATAACCCAAAGGTCGGTGGTTCAAATCCACCCCCCGCAACCAACCCT
>DASUWH010000016.1:0-194743 GCA_036378535.1 Terriglobales bacterium
TGCAGCAAACCCAGCAAATTCCAAACCCGATATTCAAGCCCGTTTCTGGTGTCACAATGCTGAAGGGTAGGATTCACTTTCTCTCCTCCTTCTTTAACACAAGAGGAGCCAGCCGGTCCCAACGGTTTAGACGGCTCTCGACGGTAGGATTGGATGTCAAAATCGCGCAATGCGATTAAGCATCCAGCAAATTAAAATCGGGCAACGCCGTGGCCGGGCACTCGGACGGCAGGACCGGGCTAGACGCGGCTGGTCACGGCCACATGGAAGAAATGACTTTTACCCTATTTCGCTTTGGCTCCGACTTTGCTCGTTACATTCAACCGCGTAAAGGATATTCAGCGCGTCCGTTATCGCGTGCTGCTCATCAGTGGTCAATCCGGCCAGCTGCATCCGTTCCTTGAGTTTTTGACGAGCGAGCGCAAGCCGTTCGGAAATCTTGCTGCCGTCAAGCTCCAGTAAGGCGACGCGGTAAACTTCAAACCACGGATAATTTTTCATGGCCGCACTCCCCACACAGGAGTGCAACATAAGTGGCTCAACTCTATCTCGGTGACGAGGAAAAGTCTCCATCCAACAGCGCGTATTCTCCGATTTCTTTTGGCGTTTATTGGCGCTTGCGTTATTCACAAAAGAGGAAACCAAGTTCACAGCAGGACCGGCTAGACGCGCTTGTCATGGGCACCTGGAAACAGCCTTAGTGTTTCAAAAGCGGAATGGTGGCTACCGCGAGCAATGCGACCGTCAGCGCGATAAGAACCCACGTTAACCATACCAGGCGGTTTGATAGCTTGCTGCCGTTTTTATCCAGGGTGGCTATGCTCTCGTGTAGAGTGGCTATGCCCTCCTGAAGCCGCACACTTTGGTCGTGTGAGACCCGAGCAATCAAGATGTCAATTCATCGGGCTCCGTGCGGGCGCGTAGATCGGGAAATACGATAACAAGCGGCGGCCCTCTTCTGCCGAGATTGGAGTAGTGTCTTGGCATCTTCTGACCGCTTCAACCTGCCGAGCCGCTGCTGTGTTTTGGTCCATAAAGAAGTCTAAGGTTGGTCCACGTACATGTCATAGCCGGTCAGGTGATTTTGACGCGGTGCAATTTCTCCGTCCGCCTGAAGAGCGAACGGAGCCAAGCAACAAACTACGAAGTCTCCCGGTGCTCTTTCCTCTACTCGGAAGTCCCTGCATATATGCTCGTAGCCTTCGGCATCCTCAATGCTGACCCTGATATTGCCAAGAACCGCTGCCTGATTCTGTGCGAGCTGCCATGTATCGAAGTGCATGGCTTTATTGACCCGCGCCGATAGGAAAATCTCTACCTTCGTCTCATCACGCTGACTGTCCCGCGAGTTTTGAAAATATCCTTTTACCGTGTCCATCCAAAAATTCTAGCGTGGCATTGGGGCGAATACAAGGCGAATTATGCCGCGAAACCGAAACGGCACTATGCGCGATGGGTAAAGGGGCGGCAGGTGCTTTTTAAACGTAGTTAGTGCAACGTGGAGAGGGTAACCGCGAATTATACGCGAGGGGGCGCATAAAAAGCGAAAGCAGGTGTATCATGGCATCATGTCCGAAGCTGCACCACCCGCGCCTTCTGCCACACCGCCCGCTGCATTGGTGATTCCTCCAAACCCCGGTGAAACCATCACAAGCGAGGTTACCGGCAATACCTACACAATGGGTGAAAAGATTGGCGAAGGCTTTTTTGGCCTTGTATACGGTTGTGTGGACATTTGGCGCAATCAGCTAGCTGTAAAAGTATTGAAGGGTCATGCTCCTTATCAGGTCATAGAGGCAGCCGCCCGTGCAGAGTTTGGGAAACTGGTGCTGCTCAGAAATCCCTACGTCACATACGTCTTCGATGCCTTCCACTTGGGCGAGACTATCTACATTGTGACGGAACGATGTTACGGCCCGCTTACTCGGCTGTTCACCGAGGTGAAAGATTTTAATGGCAAGTTCTGGATAAAAGCAGTTTCCCGGTGCTTGTTGCAAGCTGTTCACTTCATCCACCTAAACGGTTACGTGCATCAAGACATTCACCTCAACAACGTATTTGTGGCATTCGCACGCGATGAAATACTCGAAAACGAAACCGCAGCGCTGAATTTCAAGCTAGGGGACTTGGGCGTCGCCAAACTTTTTGGCGAAATAGACGCGACCAATACAAGAGCGCAATGGATGCTACCGCCAGAAGTCCTCGACACAAAAGAATTCGGTCCGATGGACCATAGAATTGACATTTATCATTGTGGCTTGCTGTTCTTACACTTGCTAAATGGCGCTGAGCTTAGGTTTACAAACGAAGACATACTTGCAGGAAAGCCCCGAGACTTAGCCCTACAGCTTCCGCCGCCTTACAACTTTGCTCTTGAAAAAGCACTCCGCAGACACGTCGCGGCCCGCACCGAAAGTGCAATGGAACTATGGAGGGACCTGAATTCACCTCCAGCCCTGCCCGAACCAACAGAGCCGGAACAAATCGCACTTCCGACAGCAACGACGCAGGAAGCCGCTGACAAAGGAGGCGATTAGGAGAAGTGCGTTACGGTAGATCGTGACACCGCCCCCCTTAACCGAGCATCCTGCAGCACGTGCAAACTCAGCAATAAAAAAAATGCGGTTGTTCCAAAATGGGCAGAGGTGCGCTAAGTGCTTCTGCCCAATCCGTTTCTTGTGCTGCCTTGTGAGTCCATCGGGACTTCCGACCTACCAAATTATAAACTAGGTTGACAGGAATAACCTAGTTTTCATAATATAGGTAGCGTCATGATGGTTCGATTTTATAGCCGGGCCGCACAGAAGAGATTGAAGGAAGGGGCGCGGAAAATGCGGGAGAACACAACCACGGCCGCCGAGGTGCGCCGGGTGCTCAAGGGAGGCCGTCCGCGAATCCTCAACAACGAACCGCTGATGCCACTTGAGGCAATGCAGCGGATTGCGAGCGAGGCGAATAAGGCCCGCACGGCTATGACACAAGCGGGCCTGGACGCCAACGATATAAAGTGCGGCCTCATTTTTTGCACGCCGGGGGAGTTGGATAAGGAAAACGCATGGCAAATGAAGCCACTCCCGGCACCCGAGCAACAGCGCGAGTTTTATACATTCTTTGCGGACTTCGTGAAGAGTGAGGTTGCTGTGGTTTTCCTCGGGATTCTGTGGCACATGATTGACCGCGAGGCCAACCCAAACGGCCTCCAGGTGTCAGTTTGGTTGACACCATTCCTAGGCGGCGCGGGCACGAAGGCAGAAAAGATGTTGCTTGCCGCGAAGCACCACGCGGAGGAAGTCATTAAGAACGGAGGCAAGCCGCTAGATAACTAGCGCCGGAACTGGTTATGGCAAGAGGTCTTTCCGATCTTCAGAAATGGATGCTCATAAGAGCGCTAGAAAATGCCGAGTCCGAGCTATGCAAGACCGAGTGGGTTGAGGGTGACGGTATTACGGCGGGCTTTTCTTGCCATCCTGTTCACCTGGACCGTAATGAAGTGAGGGCGGACTATTATCACTTTCCCGTCTACGTGCCCGAGTGGTGCATCAACAAAGGCAAGACACGGGAATACCTACGGACATTCGGGCGACATTTTGTTAAGCGTGACATACCCAACTACGCGGTAGTGAACCTCGCCATATCGAGGGCGCATGATCGCCTCAGGCGTCGTGGGTTGGTCACCAATCAAGTAGGTTTCTGGTTAACCGAGAAAGGGCGGGAGGTGGCGAGGCTATTGGCTACCCCGTGCGTCAATGTGTCGCGCGGGGCTGCCAATAAAGATAATGGCTATCCCAAGGATCGGGCGACCGTTGGGACTGCCAATAAAGATAATGGCTATCCTAACCGCCAGTTGGCGGCAGGGGCTGCCAATAACGGATAAATAGACGAAGGCCCCGAGTGCTGGTAACACTCGGAGCCGGGTGACCAAATTATGAAACGCGCTAACGAGTCAAAATTCGGCCTGTCTTATTTTAACCCGCCGCGTTTTCACGGTGTCCCCAATGCTCACCTGCCTGAGTCCCAGGTGGGCCAAGTCGGGGCGGGTCTTCCCGTCTTCCTTTCCCCGCCCCGCAAAGTTTAAGGCTTCGTGCGCCCAAGCCTCCGCTAGTCGGTCCCCAAGCGCACAAAAAATTTAACTTACGAGGTAATCATCGTGAATGTACGTGAGTTGGCAGCAGAAAAACACGATCTGACCGAAAAAATGGTTCTTTGGCGTGCCCAAATGCCTAGTGCTGCCGGGGGTGCTAAAGAATCGCTCATGGCCCAATATCAAACAGCCGTCCAGAGAATTGAGGCGATTGACAACCTCATTGCCAAGAGTGAGGGGCCAAACCCAGGTGCAAGAAACCCGGGAAGCATGTTCAGCACTGACGGGAGACTCGGCGCAATTGCGATGCCTCCGGTCCAGCGTGAGCAGTCCTCCCTTTCTATGAGCATCCGGCAGGCATTTGCACACGCCACACCGGAAGAGAAAGAACAGTTACAAGCCTTCACATCCGCATTGCGGGGCAACATCCAAGCGGCGGCAAACTTGGTCCCCTCGTCTGATGGCGGGTACCTGATTCCGAGTCTTGTCCAAGCGGCAATGGAGCGGTCCTATTCCGCCTTTAACCCTGTGGTCCAAGTTGCCCGGCTGTTTGCTACGGATAACGGGGACCCGATGACGTTTCCGGTCTTGTCAGACTCGGACACGGCGGCGCAACTGGCACCGGCAGCAGCAACGGGCGCGGATGCCACGGTCTCCGGTGATGCTCCGCCAACAGCTCTGACCGGCCCAAAGTTGGGCAGCTACAAAGTGTCCAGCAAGCCTGTCTTCGTAAATCGGGAGCTAATCACCGATGGCGTCGGCGGAATTGACATCATCACTGAGATCCTCGGGGCGCTTCTCGCTCGCGTGATTCGCTTTGAAAATTCCAAATACACGAAGGGCAACGGTACGAGTGAGGCGGAAGGCTTCATGACCAACTGCAGCACTTACGCGGCAGGTAGCGTGCCTATTGACCTGGACATTGCCTTGGACCTCGTGTATGCGTGCCCGGCGCTGTACCGGCCTCAAGGCGTGTACATGATGAGTGATACAACCTGCAAATACCTCCGCAAAATTAAAACTGGCATCAGCGGTGACAAGCAATTGTTGTGGGCGGATGCCGATTATACGAAAGGGACGCCGCTTACGTTGCACGGTTATCCGGTCTACATCAACAATGACATGGATTCCGTGAACGCGGACGGCACTTTCACCGGCAAGAGTCCTCTTGCTTTCGGGGACTTCAAGCGCTTCGTGGTCCGGCAAGCTGAGCAGAACCGGCCTTTCATTTACCGCTATTCAGTCCCGGCAAAAGACGGGCAGGCCGTCATTTTGTTCCGGCGCTCGGATAGCAAGCTGTTAGTGGCTACGGCCATCTATCGGCTGATTAATTAACGGGCTTGTCCTTCCCGGTAGGGCCCAGGGCCGGGCAGGACAGAAAAATAGTGGCGTGCTGAGCAAGGGCTTTCTCGACCCGTTCACCCGCGCCGCGAGACTAGCAAGGTCCGGCCCCGATTCACCGGGGGAATCTTTGGGGCCGGACATTTTTGAGTTGTCGCAGATTGTAAGTGAACAGAATCGGGCGACGCGTGGCGCTCACAGATAAACAGTAAGCCGGGGGAGAAAAGAGAAATGCAGCAATGGAGAACAAGGAATTCAAATCGCAGCTAGCTAAGGATCTCGAAAGTGCTCTGTTTATGTGCCGTCTTGTTGATGACCTTTCGGAATTGGTGGATGACAAGACCATCACTGACAAACGCGTAAAGAGCGCGATTCGTGAGTGCTACATCAAGGCCACGGTTTTACTCGCGTGCGCCATCGTAGACAGCAAAGATCTTCAAAACGTGATGGGGCACGAAAAATGACCTTCCTTGAAATCGCGCTCGCCAACGTTGCCCAATGTTACCACGTTCACCCGCTTGCACCTGGAAGTAAAAAGCCCATCACACCCCACGGCAAGAATGACGCCACACGGGACGAAGCAAAGGTCCGGGAATGGTGGACAAATACACCTAACGCCAACGTGGGCCTTGCGTGTGGGCCAAGCAACCTATGTGTCATGGACTGTGACCACGGGCTTAACAGCATGGAAGAGTTTGAAGCCTGGAGGGACCGCAACAACCTGCCCGTCACATTCACAGTCCGCACCGGCAGGCGGCCCGAGTTCGGCGTTCAAATGTACTTTACCGGAGCAATCCCGGACGTTTCCCTTTGGAAGCTGGACGGATGCGAAGGGCAAATCAAAAGTTTGGGCGGGTATGTTTGCGCGGCGGGCAGCCTGCACCCGAGTGGGGAGATATATCAAGTCTTGTGTGATGTGCCCCTCGCACGCACGCCGGACAAAGTGCGACAGCTCCGGCCCGAGCAACAGCACACCGGCAAAGATGGCGAACCAATCACGGAAAACCGGAACATTGCCCTTTTTCAGCTTGGCTGCAAATGGCGCAGCGATGGCATGACACAAGAGGGCCTGGAGTTGGCCCTGTTGCAATTCAATATGGACAATGTTGAGCCGCCGTTAGGTGATGACGAGGTAAAGCAGATTGCGGCCAATTGTGCCAAGTATGACGTGCCGGAGCCGGACCCGGAAGTCACCATTGGACAGAAAAAGCCGGTCACCGATTGGCGTGAGCTATTCCACACGAAAGAGGAAACCGCAAACGCGCCGCCCATTTCCTTTTTGATTGATGGATTCTTGCAACGCGAGGGCATCACGGGATTAGCCGCACCGGTACGCGAACGCAAGAGTCTAATTGCCCTCAACGTGGCTCACGCGCTTGTCACGGGCGAAAAGCTGTTCGATTACTTCCAAGTCACAAAAAAACCGGAGCGTGTTCTGTACTTGTGTCCAGAAATGGCGCTTGGCCCCTTTTCTGACCGGCTCAAGAAAATCGGACTGCTGGACCACGTGGGCGAGCGGCTCTTCTATAGGACCCTCAGCAAAGACGGCAAACTTAAATTGGATGACGAAGCACTCAAGGCCGCGCTACCCGGCTCGGTCGTCATACTGGACACGGCGGTGCGCTTCCTCAAGGGTGATGAGGACAGCTCCACGGACATGCGCTTATTTGCGGATGAGTTGTTTGCCCTGCTCCGCGTCGGAGTGGAGGCGGTTTTAGTCCTGTATCACTCGCCCAAGAGCCAAGGCAATGCAGACATGATGACCCTGGAAAACGCGCTACGCGGGTCCGGTGACTTGGGCGCGGCGCTCGCGTGTTGTTGGGGCACACGGTTACAGGACATCACACGGCCCTATGAGTCCGCGTCCTACATGTCCAACCTCAAGCAACGTGATTTTGAATCAAAGGACTTTGAAGTTACCAGCGGACCGGACTGCCGGTTGCATATCGTGGGAGACCCGGAGACCACGGTAGTCAGATTGCAGCCGCGCAATGGAAACAAGAGCAACAAAGACGGCAAGGACGACGCGGCAGAGGCGGTCATCAAGGCTCACATGGAAACGCCTGTCCGCAAGTTGCAAGAGGAACTGGCAGCACTCGGGATTACGCGGGGCACAACCTGGATAAGCAAGGCCCGTGCCCGGCTCAAGGTGAGCGCCGCATGAGTTTTGCACACAGACCCAAGACCGTCTGTAATCACAACTACTACTCTTTGAGTAGTTGTGAGTACGGATGGGATCTGTACGTTTGATTCTTATATATATGGCGCGTACAGCGTACAAGCCCTCTTACGCGATGTACGCGTACAGAGTGGGAGGCGCGTACATGACGGAGCCAACGTTTAAAAAGGTCCCGGCTACCTCAGTGCGCTATGGCGAGGACATTGCCCAACACAGGGCTTACGTTTGGGTAGCGCTTGAGGGCGAGCAGGTTGTGTGCGTGGCAAGCACAAGCAAAGAGGTACGCGAGTTGTACAAGCGGGTGAAGCTAGGCTCCGCGTATGGGCGGGCACCTGCCGTCTACCCTACCGAACAGCAAATAAAGGGCGAATGATTGTGACACCGGGGGGCTATAACATCTTGAAAGCAAAGGCCGTGTTAGGCCCGCAGTTTGGTTTATTTACACAAACATTAAATTTCCGATTTTGGAATTTTTGTTGGGAAATAAGGACCTTAGACGGATTTTGAACATATTTTTCAATATTTTAGCCCTACTTACCCCACTGCCGATTTTTGAAAACGCGCCATATGTCAACAGGACGCAAAGAAAGGGTATTCAGGATGAAGGAAAAGGGCCTTCAGGGGGCGTTCGTTTTACGTCTCCAGCCGTGAAGCCGAAAGCGAAACCGCTGTGAAGGCCCCACGCAAGCGCGAGCTGGAATCATAGCACTATTTTTATTTTTACCGGGGGAGAATTGAGCAGTCAATCATGAGCGAAGTTTTCACGGTTAAGCAAGTGGCCGCCATGATGGGCCTAAGCCGTCAAACGGTCACAACTCTTTTCGAGTCTGAGCCGGGCGTCCTCGTTTTGGAGCGGCATCAGCCGGGCAAGAGGGCCTACCGCAGCATCCGAATCCCGCGAGGTGTTTATGAGCGGGTGTTGCGCCGTTGGTCCGTGTGACTATCTTCTCTTTCGTGCCTGTTTCTTCGTGGCGGCTTTCACGTATTTGATACGGTCGCTCTGCAATTCTTTCTTGCTTTTCCAGGAGCCGAGCGTTTCCGTTCCGCCGGGGCACATTAACTCATACAGCGGTTTATCTTTTTCATCCGTGGTAGTGCTTTCGTCAGCGGGCTTATGACAGTGCTTGCAGCACAACTTCCCGTCGCGTATCTCAACTTTGGTTTTGTAAAGTGGCACGGTGCGACCTCCAAAAAATTGTGCTAATTTGTGCTACCGATTCATGGCTATATGATTTCTTCGATTTCTAGGCCATTATCAAATCAACAACTTCCGTGTTTGCAACATCGTCCCGAATACAGTTAGTAAACACCAGGCCGATTCACGATTATTCATGCTTTGATCCGATTTCCTGCGGCATTGCGCCGTTAGTCTCGTTATTTCAACAAGTAAAGCTACTGTTTACTATACGAATTCCCTTGACTTCCACAGGCTTGCTATCTCACATTGAGCCTGCAACACCGTACCCCCCCACACGGTTTGCGGAGTTAGCCCGCTCTGGCAGCTCCCACAACCCGAATGGCCACAACACTAGCCCCTGTTGATTCCAGGGAAGTTGTTCGATGTGACCGTTGCCTGCTCGTTCAGTTCAGAACCACCAACAACCTGTGCCGCCGCTGCCATACGTCGCTCGACGAGGATGAGCCGGAGATCGTAGCTGCTCCTCCCATGCCGCCGATGATACCGATGCCGCATGGTCCCGGGCATCTGAATCTGGCGGCCTCGATCCGCTCCCTGCGACTGCGCAATGGACTAAGCCAGCGGCAACTGGCCATGCGGATGTCGGTGCCGCGGACCTATGTCTCCAAGATCGAAAACGAAAAGGCAACCCCCACACTCTCCTCGCTGGAGCGGTTGGCGCGCGCGCTCGAGGTTACCGTCCCCGACCTGTTGAGCGGCGGCGAACGCAATCGCCAGGAGGAGATCCGCGAACTGATGCAAGACCAGTTTATAGCGGAGCTGCTGCCGTTTGTGTCCGAACTGAATGGGATGCAGATGTCCAGCGTGTTGGCGCAAGTTCGCGACCTGACGACCAGGCCTCGGCGCAGCGCCTAAAGTTTTCGCAGGTTGTGCCGAAAGATACTGTAGGACGGCTTGCCATCGGCAACCTGCGCTTGGGCCGTGGCAACCAAGTGAGCGGTCTGATCAAGTTTTATCCGGGCAACCAGCCAACTCACACCGGGGCTTTCGGGCCCCGGTTTTTTACTTCAGTCGTCAGCGCTCGTCGTGAGTCGTCAGCCGTCGGTAGACAAGTAAAAAGCAAGGCGTACCAAGCCCTGTCATCCTGAGCAGAGCAATCGCATGAGCTTGCGAATGCGATTGCGTAGTCGAAGGAGCTTGTGTTTGAAGCTTCAATAACTGCTTCCCCGAAGCGCAGAGGCGTCTGAATCTCGCGTGCATCGATTCTCATCTATGCTTTCATGAATTCTGATTTCAATTTCTTACCTCTGAGCGGCCCCGATGCTGCCGGCGGCTTGCACACGACACCGCTCTCCGCGGTCGGCCATCCGGATGGGGAACTGCTGGACGCGTACTCGCGCGCGGTGGTCTCGGCGGCGGAGCGAGTCAGTCCGTCGGTGGTAAAGATCGATGTGACCCAGAGGGTGACCACGCGGCGGGGGGACCGCGAGTCGCGTGGCGGCGGCTCGGGATTTATTTTTACGCCGGATGGCCTGATTCTCACCAATAGTCACGTAGTGCACGGCGCCAGCAAGATCGAGGTCTCGCTCAATGATGGACGCCAGTTTCCTGCGACCACCATTGGGGATGATCCAGCAACGGACCTGGCGGTGATTCGAATCGACGGTACGGGCCTGATCGCCGCGCCCTTGGGCAGTTCGCAGCATCTGCGGGTCGGCCAACTGGTGGTTGCGATCGGCAATCCTTATGGATTTCAGTACACAGTGACGGCGGGTGTGGTGAGCGCGCTGGGACGGTCATTGCGGTCGCAATCCGGCAGGCTCATCGACGACGTGATCCAAACCGACGCGGCCCTGAACCCGGGCAATTCGGGCGGACCTCTGGTGACGTCTGATGGACGCGTTGTGGGAGTCAATACCGCAACTATCCTGATGGCTCAGGGGCTGTGCTTTGCCATTGGAATTAACACCGCACAATTCGTTGCCAGCCGATTGCTGCGCGATGGGCGAGTTCGGCGCAGCTATATCGGAATTGCCGCTCAGAACGTTCCCTTGAACCGGCGGGTAGTCCGCTTTCACGATCTGCCAGAGGAAACCGGAGTGATGGTTAATTCGGTGGAGAGCGGTAGTCCGGCAGAGCGTGCGAGCGTTCGAGATGGCGACATCCTGGTCGCGCTGAATGGCAAAGCGATTGGCGGGATTGATGCTCTCCACCGGTTGTTGGCCGATCTGCCGACCGGAGTGCCGGCAAACTTGGTTGTTCTGCGCGGAATAGAACGCGTGGCGCTCACCATAGTGCCCGCCGAATCCAGTGCAAGGAGACAGTAAGCAAGCTTGAAAATTGTGGCCAGAATTCCCTTGCAGGTTCGCGCTACCTGGGAAAGGCAAGGACTGCTTCGCGTCGCTCAGGATGACAATGCTTTTCCTGAGGCCCTTAAGGCTCAACAACGCGATCTAGATAAGGGACATGCGTATATCCCGCCTTCCCGGGGCCCAGGCGGGTAATTGCTATTCGTCCGATTGCTGTGTTAGCTTCATGATTCAGCAGAGGTTAGCTTGCAGCGAACTGTCCCCGCGGGACTGGACCGCAAAGAGGCGGAAGTTTATTTGCGGCTCGATCCCAAGCGGCTCCCGCAACACATCGCGATCATTATGGATGGAAACGGCCGTTGGGCCCGGCGGCGGCATCTGCCCCGGGTGGCGGGTCATCGGGCGGGTGTCGAAGCGGTACGCTCAACCATCGAAACAGCGGCCCGCATTCACATTCCAGCACTGACGCTTTATGCTTTTTCTGAGGAGAACTGGAAGCGCCGGCCGCGGAGTGAAGTCGATTTCCTGATGAACCTGCTGTGCCGGTATCTGAAGAAAGAAGTTCCCATTCTAAACAAGAACAACATTCGCCTTGAGTACATCGGCCGTCAGCACGAGTTGCCGCAGAATGTGCAGGAGAAGATGCGTTGGGCGCGGGAGGCGACTGCTCACAATACTGGGATGGTGCTCACCCTGGCCCTGAATTACAGCGCTCGCTCGGAAATTGTGGACGCGGTTCGCGCCATGGTCACGGCGGCAACCAACAACGGCGGATTGGACCATCTCAGCATTGACGAATCTTCTATTTCGCGCAATCTCTACACTCGGCACCTGCCCGATCCTGATCTGGTGATCCGCACCAGCGGCGAGATGCGGCTGAGCAATTTCCTGCTTTGGCAACTCGCATACGCCGAGATTTACGTTACCCCTACGCTGTGGCCGGAATTCCGCGGAGTTCATTTGCTGGAAGGAATAGCCGAGTACCAGAAGCGCGAGCGGCGTTACGGCGGGCTGATCGAAGGCAGCAGCGTTTCTCATCAATCGCATGGCGCATAGCGGCGGGTCGCACCTGCTTCAGCGTTTGGGTACCGCAGTCGTTCTGATCCCGATTGTTCTGGTCCTGGTGCTGTGGGCGCCAATATGGGTTCTGGCGCTGGTGGCTGCGTTGATCACGGTTCTGGCAGCCCACGAATTTCTAAAACTTTCGGAAAACTACCACGTCCAGCCGTTTTTAAAGCCGACCTATATTTACATCGCTCTCTTCTTCTGCGCGTTGGCGTTTACCGGAATATGTAACAAACCCTTGCTGTCGACCGCCGGCTTTATCTATGGAACAGCATTAGCGGCCGCGCTGGCGCCATTCATTTTTCTGCTGATGGGCGCAACACGAGCCGACTTGCGGGAAGCCTTGCCGGCCGCGGCAATGTCCACGGTAAGCTTCGCATATATCGCGATGCCGATGGGATTTCTGGTTCAGCTCAGGCAGCAATGGGCAGGCGCCTTTTACCTGTTTTATCTGCTCTTGATCGTGTGGGCAGGCGACACTGCCGCTTATTTCGTCGGGCGCGCTGTGGGCCGTCACCGCATGTCTCCCCGGATCAGCCCCAAAAAGACATGGGAGGGAGCTATTGCTTCGATGATCGCAAGCGTTGGGGTCGGGATCGTGCTTTTCCAGCACGCGCGGCAGATCAGCGAATTTTTTCTGAACCTGCATCTTATTCAGCAGCGAGATGGGATCTTTTCCCTGCAGAGTCCGCCGCTGGTGCCGATTGCGTTGCTTTCGGCCGTGATCAATGTCGCGGCACAACTTGGAGACCTGGCCGAATCGGTGATCAAGCGTGGCGCCAACGTGAAGGATTCCGGCGCCCTGCTGCCCGGCCATGGCGGGATGCTGGATCGTATTGATGCCTTGCTCTTTGCCGCCCCTGTGCTTTGGTACTATGCGGCGGTCCGGGTACTGCAATAAAATCAACCACAGAGGAAACTTCCATTTAGCATCCTTCGTGTTCCTTTGTCCTTGGTAGTGAAAGCCAGAATGAGAAAAATCGCCATCCTGGGTTCGACCGGCTCCATCGGACGGAGCACCTTAAGCGTGGTGGAGCAGTACCCGGATCGCTTCCAGGTCGTGTCCCTGGCCGCAGGGAGCAATTTCGAACTGGCTCTCGAACAGACCCGCCGATGGAAGCCTCGGTTGGTTTCGGTCGCCTCCGAGGCCGATGCGGAACGCCTGGGAAAGCGGTTGAAGGCGGCGGGGATTTCGGGAGTTGAAGTTGCCCACGGATCCAGGGGCAAGGTTGCGGTCGCAACTCACTCCGAGGCCGATTTTGTGGTCAGCGCCATCGTCGGTGTCGCCGGTCTGGAAGCAACCTACGAGGCCGTGAAGGCCGGAAAATCTATCGGCTTGGCCAACAAGGAATGCATGGTTGCAGCCGGTGAGCTAATCACTGCTGAGGCACGCCGCCAGGGCAAACCGATACTTCCGATCGATAGTGAACACAATGCCGTGCACCAGTGCATGCGGGGCGGCCGCGTTGACGAGGTACAACGGATATGGCTGACGGCCTCCGGAGGGCCTTTTCTCAACACACCCCGGGAACAATTTTCTTCTCTGAGCGTGGAACAAGCGTTAAATCACCCCACCTGGAAGATGGGGCGGCGGATCACAATTGATTCAGCCACCCTGATGAACAAAGGCTTCGAGGTCATAGAGGCCTGTCGTTTGTTCAACTTGCCTCCCCAGAAGGTGGAAGTCATTGTTCACCCACAATCCACAATTCACTCCATGGTGGAGTTTGTGGATGGAAGCATACTTGCTCAATTTTCGGTCACGGACATGCGGCTCCCGATTTTGTATGCTCTGACGTATCCGGAAAGAATCGCTTCGGACCTGCGCTTCCAAGTCAGCGACTTACGTCATCTCGACTTCCAGCCGCCGGATATGGATAAATTTCCTTGTCTGCGTCTGGCCTACGAAGCCGCGGAGGCGGGCGGGGCAAAGCCGGTGGCTTTGAATGCGGCCGATGAAGTTGCGGTAGCCGCCTTTCTGGAGAATCACATCCGGTTCAGCGACATACCGAAAGTAATTGAACGCGTGCTGGTTGAAACTCCAAAGCGGAAATTTGAATCTATTAGAGAAGTACTGCGGGCGGATGCCGAGGCCCGGCAGGAAGCCCGCAGACAGATCGAGGCTGTCCGCAGCAATTCCCCATTGCCGCATCCTGCCTCAGTGATGTCGCAAGGGGATTAACTGTCTTTATGGAACATTTTTTCATTTCTGTCCTGGCCATGGCGGCTGTACTTGGGTTCATGATCCTGATCCACGAGTTCGGCCATTACGCCGCGGCTAAGTATTTCGGTGTTCGAGTCGAAGTTTTTTCAATCGGATTCGGCACCCGGCTCCTTGGATTCCGCAGGGGGGAGACTGACTATCGCATCAGCGCCATTCCCCTCGGCGGCTACGTCAAGATGAGCGGCGAGAATCCGATGGACGAGCGCACCGGCGATCCCGGTGAGTTCCTGTCCCATCCACGCTGGCAGCGCTTTGTCATCGCGTTTGCCGGTCCGGCGATGAACATCCTTCTGGCCGTGGTGCTGCTTACCGTCGTGTATATGGCTCATTACGAATATCCTTCGTACCTGAACCAGCCGGCGGTGATCGACGGGGTCCGCGCGGACTCGCCTGCAGCCAAAGCCGGCCTCGGGGCCGGGGACCGCATTATCCGGATCGATGGCATCGAGAATCCCACTTGGGAGCAATTGCAGCCGCGAGTTTGGCTCAGTCCGAATCAGCCTTTAACGGTCACGATCCAGCGCGGAAACCAGGTTTTCCAGAAGACCATTGTCCCGACCGAGGTGACCTCATCCCAAATAGGGTCAGCGGGATGGTATCCGGAAGAACCAGTGGTCATCGGTAGCGTAGATGCCGATATGCCCGCCGCTCGCGCCGGCCTGAAGGAAAATGACAAGATCGTTGCCATGAACGGCCAGCCGGTTCGTTCGATCGAAGGCATGATCGAAAGCCTGCAACAAACCAAGGATCAGCCTGTCGATCTCATCGTGCAGCGTGGCGGGCAAACTCTCAACTTTCACATGCGGCCGGTGCTTTCCGCCGCCGAGGACGCCAGACAACAGCGCTATCGCCTGGGCTTCGTGAATAAGGGCGAGATAACGGTCAGCCGACTCCCTCTTTCGAAAGCTTTCGCTCTTTCCTTGGACCAGAACAAGAAGTATTCCGTGATGATCCTGGAGCTTGCCAAAAAGATCGCGCAACGGAAGATGTCGTTGCGCGCCGTCTCAGGCCCGATTGGCATCGCCCAGGATGCCGGGTATGCGGCTGAGCAAAAAGGCTGGACTCCGCTGATGGAGCTGACGGCAGGCATCAGCCTGAATCTTGGGATTTTCAACTTGCTGCCGATTCCCATCCTGGATGGCGGTGTCATCCTCCTGTTGCTGATTGAAGGGCTGATGCGGCGTGACATCAGTATCCAGATCAAGGAACGGATCTACCAGGCGGCCTTTGTTTTCCTGCTCCTGTTCGCAGTCACCGTGATCTACAACGACATCGTGAAAGCAGTGCCGGGGTTATACCAGCGGCTGCCCTGATTGCTGTTTCCCATCGGACACCTTCGCGAGAGGCTCTCCTCGAGCCTTTCGCGTCAATGCATACAATCAGGTTCGCGTAGGCTGATCAAACATAGGGGGAGCCGCACGCTTCCCCATTTTTGTTTACAATTCCAGCCAGCATGAAACACGCGATCATGGTCACCGGGGGTGCAGGCTTCATTGGCTCTAACTTCGTCCTGCAATGGCTGCAGGCGGAAGACTCGGATGTCGTTAATCTCGATAAGCTGACCTACGCCGGCAATCTTCGCAACCTGGAGTCAGTCGAAAATCATCCTCGCTACCGCTTCGTGCATGCGGATATCGTTGACCGTGCTGCGGTGCGGGAAGTTATCTTGCAATGTCAGCCCCGCGCTATGGTTCACTTTGCGGCCGAGAGCCACGTGGATCGCTCCATCCGCGGTCCCGACGATTTTGTGCGGACGAATGTGAATGGGACCTTCGCTTTACTCGAAGAGACTCGCGCGTATTGGTCGGAACTGCCGCCAGCGGACCAACGTCGGTTTCGTTTCCTGCACGTCTCTACGGATGAGGTCTATGGCTCCCTTAAGCCGGAAGACGAGGCATTCTGCGAAACTACTCGCTACCAGCCTAACAGCCCTTATTCGGCAACCAAGGCCGCTTCCGATCACCTGGTGCGCGCTTACCATCACACCTATGGCTTGCCGACCCTGACCACCAATTGTTCGAATAACTACGGACCTTTCCAGTTTCCCGAGAAGCTGATTCCGCTGATGATCCTGAACGGCTGCGGAGGGAAGCCGTTGCCGGTCTATGGCGACGGCAAGAATGTTCGCGACTGGGTATACGTCGGAGATCATTGCGAAGCGGTGCGAACCGTTCTGGCCGGGGGACGGCCGGGAGAGACGTACAACATCGGCGGTTGCAATCAAAAGCCCAATATCGAGGTGGTGGAAACAGTCTGTTCCATTCTCGACGAACTCTGTCCCAAGGATCCGGTGGTGCCGCACCGCAAGTTGATCACCTACATCAAGGATCGTCCGGGTCATGACCGTAGATATGCGATCGACGCCCGCAAAATCGATCGTGAACTTGGCTGGAGGCCGCGAGAGACGTTCGAAAGTGGAATTCGAAAAACAATCGAGTGGTATCTACAGCACACGGAGTGGATCAAAGACGTGACCAGCGGCAATTACCGCCAGTGGATTGCCACCCACTACTCAACCCAGAGCACTTCCTTGTAATATTTCCCTTCACACAAGGACCAATTCTGAATGCCGGATAGCGCATCGCGGCCAAACTATAAAGGCATTATTCTGGCGGGTGGTTCGGGAACTCGCTTGTATCCGGTCACACAAGCGGTGACCAAGAGCTTGCTCCCGGTTTACAACAAGCCGATGATTTATTACCCGCTGACCACGCTGATGCTGGCCGGCATTCGGGAAATTCTGGTCATTTCCACTCCGCAGGACACCCCCAGGTTCCAAGAGTTGCTGGGCGACGGTAGCCGCTACGGTCTGCACCTGCAATATGCGGCGCAGCCAAAGCCGGAAGGCATCGCGCAAGCCTTCCTGATCGGAAAGGACTTTATCGGTTCGGACGGCTGTGCCCTTGTCCTCGGCGACAACATTTTCTACGGCCATGATCTGGCGAAGAGTCTTCGCCAGGCGGTTCAAACCAGCGCGGGAGCCAAAGTTTTTGCGTACCCGGTGCACGATCCTGAACGGTATGGGGTGGTGGAATTTGACGGCTCCGGCCGGGCGCTCAGCCTGGAAGAGAAACCGAAACGCCCAAAGTCAAAGTATGCGGTGGTCGGCTTGTATTTCTACGACAGCCAGGTAGTCGATATCGCGAAGGCGCTCAAGCCCTCGGGCCGCGGTGAACTGGAAATCACCGATGTCAACAAGGCTTACCTAAAGCGCGGCCAACTCGACGTAATCGTGATGGGCCGGGGCATGGCCTGGCTCGATACCGGCACTTATGAGGCTTTAATGGAAGCCTCCCTTTTCATTCAGACCATCGAAAACCGGCAAGGCCTGATGATTGCCTGTCCCGAGGAGATTGCCTTCCGTAACGGCTATATCAGCGCGGAACAACTCGAAGCGGCCGGCAAATCCATGAAAAACAGCTATGGCGCGTATCTCCTGCAGCTGCTGCACGAGAAAATATTTTGAATTCTGCTCCGATAAAAATTGTCGAGAAGCCTCTGCCGGGCGCCCTACTTCTGGAGCCGAAAGTCTTTGGAGATGCGCGCGGTTTCTTTCTGGAAAGTTACAACCAGCGTTCCATGGCCGACATCGGAATTCAAGAAGACTTCGTCCAGGATAACCATTCATTTTCTTCTCACAACGTACTGCGCGGCTTGCACTACCAGTTGCATAGGCCACAGGGCAAGCTGGTGCGAGTGCCGGTGGGCGAAATTCTCGACGTGATTGTGGATTTGCGCAGGAGTTCTGCGGGATTTGGAAAGTCCTATGCGGTTCGCCTTTCCGGCGAGAATAAACGCATGCTTTGGATTCCGGCAGGATTCGCCCACGGCTTCTGCGTGACCTCCGAAACCGCCCACGTTCTTTATAAAGCGACCGACTTCTACGCTCCGGAACTGGAACGGAGCCTTCTGTGGAATGATCCGGCGCTCGGCATCGAGTGGCAGCTTGACGGCGAGCCCAGCCTGTCGGAGAAAGATCGCAAGGGTATTCCGCTTCGCGATGCGGAGACGTACGCGTGAGTCGTCAGCTTTCGTCATCCGTCGTCAGAGATAGTTGTGAACGAATGACGCTCTCTTTTGCGAAAAACACAAGGTCCCCTTCGACTGCGCTCAGGGCAGGCTCTCCACTCCGCTTCGCGTCGGTCGGGATGACAGGACTAGTTTTTGCGGACAGCTTAGGAAGGACAATTGACAACTCGATATAATGCTTTCCGCCGTGACTGTCTATTAGAAACGTTTGTACCTCCTTCAACCGACGACCAGGGGAATCATTCATGGATAACAGTTCTGGCTCTTCCACCAGCCGTAGAACGTTTCTGGCCACTACTGGCGGGTTGCTCGCTGCCGCGGCTATGCCGGAGGTAGCGCTGGCCGGCTCACAGGCCAGTTCTGCCCAGCCAGCGCCGCGGACAACCTTGCCCTCGGGCAAACGAGGAAAACTACTGATTGGAGTTTTCGATCCGGTGTTTGCTGATCTCAGTCTGGACCAGATGCTGGCGAAAGTTTCCGGCTATGGTCTGGAAGCCATGGAGATCGGCACCGGCGGATATCCCAATAACCATCACTGCCCCATCGACGAACTGTTAGCCGACGAGACCAAGCTGCGCGCCTGGAAAAAGAAATTCGATGATCACAATATCCTGATAGCCACTCTGAGCTGCCATGGCAACCCCGTCCATCCTGACCAGAAAATTGCGGCCCGCGATGCGGAAACCTTCCGCAAAACCGTTTTGCTCGCGGAGAAAATAGACGTACCGGTCATCGTGGGTTTTTCCGGATGTCCCGGCGGTTCTCCCGCCGACATTACGCCGAGTTGGATCACCTACGGCTGGCCTGACGAGCACAAGCTGGCCCTGGATTGGCAATGGAAAGAGAAGATCGTTCCCTACTGGACGCAAGCTGCGAAATTTGCGCGCGAGCACGGCATCCACAAGCTCGCCTTCGAGATGCATCCCAACTTCTCCGTATACAATCCCATGACCCTGATGAAGCTGCGCAATGCTGTAGGCGAAGAGATCGGAGCCAACTGCGACCTCAGTCACCTCTTCTGGCAGGGCTGCGACCCGGTCGAGGTCATTCATTTCCTCGGCAAGCAGAACGCAATATTCCACGCGCACATGAAAGACACGGTCATGTTCAAGGACAACGTGAACCGGTACGGCGTCCTCAATTTCGCCTTCGAAACCAGGGACCTTCCACAAGCCTCGGAGACGTTTCGCGCGGTTGGTTACGGGCACGGCGCAAACCTGTGGAAAGACGTCCTGCGCGCCTACATGGACGTGGGCTACCAGGGCATTTTGAGCATTGAAAACGAGGATCCGATTCTGCCCGGCGAGGTGGGAGTGGAACGCGCGGCTTACGTTCTAAAAAATATCCGCGCAGAACTGGTGGCGGCCTCGTCCTGATTCAGGTTAAGGGCGGGTTCAGAACTCGCGCACTACATAGGGGAGAACTATGAGAGACATAAATCGTCGCACCTTCCTGGGAACTCTCACCGCAGCCACGGTTCTCGGGAAGCGCCTGGCCCGGGCGGCAGTTGATGACCGCAAAATCCAGCACCTTGGCGTGCAACTCTACAGCGTGCGCGGGGAAATGGAGAAAGATTTCGAGGGCACGCTCGCCAAGGTTGCCGCTATTGGCTACCGTGAAGTCGAACTAGCCGGTTTATTCAATCACTCTCCTGAGCAGGTCAAGTCGATTCTGGACCGTAACGGACTGGCGGCCGTCTCTTCCCACGTTGACTACAAGCTGCTGACTTCCGATTTGCCGAAGCAATTGGAAGGCGCGAAAACCCTGGGACAATCGTTTATTGTGTGTCCATTCCTGGATCCGAAGTACCGCAATCCCGAGGGCTTGAAGCAGGTGTGCAGGGACTTCAACCACATTGGTGCGGAGAGTAAAAAAACAGGCATCCAGTTCGCGTATCACAGCCATGATTTTGAGTTCAAACCGGTTGGCGACAAACTTCTCTACGACATCATCCTGGAGCAAACTGACCCGAATCTCGTAAAGATGGAGATGGACCTGTTCTGGATCACGAACGCGGGCAAGGATCCGCTATCCTATTTCAATCGCTATCCCGGCCGGTTCCCGCTGGTTCACGTCAAAGATAGAAAGAAAAATGGCGAGATGGTGGAAGTGGGTGGCGGCGATATCGACTGGAAGCGCATTTTTGCCGAATCCGACAAGGCTGGCATTGAGTATTACATCGTCGAGCACGACAATCCGAAGTCTCCGTTCGACAGTATTAAAGCCAGCCACAACTATCTTTCCAATTTGCGTTTCTGACCCAATGACTCTCGGCTGCCAAGGACTTTCATGCCCCAGGTGATCCGCTCGCCCAAGGTTTACGACGTTTGTATCATCGGTTCCGGCGCGGCTGGCGGAATGGCTGCCAAGGTACTCACCGAGGGCGGGCTTAGCGTTGTCATGGTCGAAGCCGGACCGCCGCTGCATCCCGAAACCGATTTCAAGGAACACGTCTGGCCGTACGAGTTGGATCATCGTGGCGCCGGTGTGGGCGGGAAACTTCGCGGCCTATTGAACGACGAATTCCTGGCTCCTAATGGTTTTTGGACCATTGATGGCGAGCCCTACACCATGGCCCCGGGAACCAAGTTTCAATGGTTCCGGTCGCGTATTGTCGGTGGCCGCACTAATCACTGGGGCCGGATTGCGCTGCGGTTCGCTCCTGTAGATTTCAACGCGCGATCCACGGATGGCATGGGGGATGACTGGCCGATCAGTTATCAGGATGTGGCTCCGTATTACGACAAAGTGGAATCGTATATCGGAGTTTTTGGAACAGCGGAGAATATTCCCAGCGCTCCGGATGGAGTGTTCCTTCCGCCTCCTAAGCCGCGCTGTACCGAAGTCTTTGTAAAGCGCGCGTGCGACAAGCTCGACATTCGCTGCATTCCCTCGCGACTCGCCATTCTTACCAAGCCTCATAACGGGCGGAGGGCCTGCCACTACTGTGCCCAATGCGGGCGCGGGTGCATGACAGCTTCTAATTTCAGTTCCAGCCAGGTCGCGATTCCCGACGCGCAACAAACTGGCCGTTTGACGCTGATCACCAATGCCATGGCCAGAGAGATTGTCGTCGGAAAAGATGGCCGAGCTGAATCCGTTTCTTATATCGACAAGAGCACGCGCACCGAGCAGCGCGTCCATGCGCGCGCCTTTGTGGTTGCCGCCAGCGCGTGCGAGTCCGCGCGCTTGCTGCTGAATTCGAAATCTACCCTGTTCCCCGAGGGGCTGGCCAATTCCTCAGGCGTGGTGGGGCGCTACCTTACCGATAGTGTCGGCAGTTACGGGGGAGGCTACTTCCCTCAGTTAGAGAAGGTGCCTCGCCACAACCACGATGGTGTGGGGGGCATGCACATGTATGTCCCGTGGTGGAAATATGGCCGGAAAAACGACTTCTTGCGTGGATACCACATTGAATTCGGTGGTGGACAGGGCATGCCCGGCGTCGGCGACTTCGATGATCTTTGTGAACGGCACGAGGGGTATGGCCTTGCTCTGAAACAAAAAATTCGCTCCAGCTATGGCGCCTTCATTGGTTTCGATGGCCGCGGGGAAATGATTCCCAATCAGGATTGTTATTGTGAGATCGATCCTGACGTGGTTGATCAATGGGGCATCCCGGTTCTTCGCTTCCATTGGAAATGGGGCGACAACGAGATCCGCATGGCCAAGGACATGCAGGAAACGTTCCACGCGATCGTCGAAGAACTCGGTGGCACGTATCTACCCAGCAAGAAAACAGAGACTGACCATCCTTATGGCATCGAGTACGGCGGCGTCATCATTCATGAACTGGGGACTGTTCGCATGGGACCGAATCCAAAGACTTCCGCTCTGAACGGGTATTGCCAGGCGCACGACGTAAAAAATCTGTTCGTGACCGATGCTGCTTCGTTTGTCACGAACCCGGACAAAAATCCGACCCTGACCATCATGGCCCTGTCGTGGCGCGCCTCCGATTACCTGCTCGACCAGGCTAAGAAAGGAACTCTTTAAAGAGATTTGAAGATGAAGCCCATTTCCCGCCGCGATGTATTGAAATCTCTAAGCCTGGGAGTGATGGCGGGTTCGGTGCTGCGCGTTAAGCCGGCGCAGGCCGCTGAATATGCTCATGCCATCATTCGAGCTGATAAGGCGGCAAGCGGCGGCCCATACAAGCCCAAGTACTTTTCCGCTCATCAGTATGAAACTTTGCGGGCGCTGTGCCAGGCGATCATCCCCGCCGACGAAAAATCGGGAGGAGCCATCGAAGCCGGCGCCCCCGAATTCATTGATTTGCTGACCAGCGAGAATCCCGATTATCAACTGACTCTGGGTGGCGGAATGATGTGGCTGGATGCCGCGTGTACGGATCGCTGCGGCAAAGTCTATCTTGAATGCACGCCGGCACAACAAAAGTCGATGCTGGACCTGATTGCGTATCGCAAGAACGCGCAGGCTGATGCGAGTATCAGCCAAGGCGTGGAGTTCTTTTCTTTTCTTCGCAACCTTACCGCCGATGGTTATTTCACCAGCGAAATCGGCATTAAGGATCTGGGCTACATGGGAAGTACCTATTTAAAGGAATTTCCTGGTTGTCCGCCAGTGCCGGAAACCTGAGGATCGCGATCAGGCGGCCTTTTCCCCTTCCAGCTTGGCTTCGGGGTGCCCACGCTCGGCGGCGGCGTGCTCGATTTCAGAGTTGATTTCGCCGCCGATCAGAAAAGCGAATCCGGTTACATAGAACCAGAACAGCAGGATAATAACGGCGCCCAACGAGCCGTAGCTTCTGCTGTAGTTGTTGAAGAAGTGCAGATATAACCGGAACGCAAAGGAAACTCCCAGCCAGAGCACCACGCCAACTAAAGATCCGGGCGTAATCCAATACCAGTGCTGCTCCTTAAGGTCGGGCCCGTAATAGTAAATCAGCGCGAAGGACAGGGTCACGAACCCGAGGGCAACGATCCACTGCGCAATTTTCCAGGCCAGAACCGTAATGTCGGCTAATCCGAGCCTGGCCCCTACAAACTCCGCAATGGCGCCTCCATAGAGCACAACCATCAAGGCCGCGACTATGAGAACGGAGATGGCTACGGTCAATACAATGGCTCGCAGGCGAGCCTTTAGCCAGGGACGCGAGTCTCTGACCCCATAGGCAATGTTCAGAGCTGACATCAAAGATGCCATCCCGCCGGCTCCAGCCCAGATCGCGAACCCCAGGCCAAAGGTCAGCTTTCCACTGCTGCTCCTGCGGATGATCTCAGTCAGGGTATGGTCGACTAGTGTGAACGCAGCCGGGGGAAGCACCTGAGAAAGGTAAAAAAACAATCGGTCCTGTAAGTGCTTGCTCTGGGACGCAAACAATCCGAACGACGAAACCAGAAACAGCAGCATGGGGAAGGCGGCTAGCAGGAAGTTGTAAGCCAAATCGCCGGCGCGGCTCATCAGATAGTCTTCTCCGACTTGCTGCCACACTCGCCTGCCCAATTGTTTCGGAGTTAGTCCCCCTAGTTTCCAGATGGAAGCAATCTGATCTATCGTGCTGAGTCGGGATTCGGTGATCTCCGGCACCAGAGTTGGTCCCCGGGGCAATGGGATTCCGGCGCAGGATCAGGTGTTGCCTCCGCGTGGCTTGAACTCTGCTATTCGAAAGTTGCTGGACTCAGTTGGTTGGCGAGGAGTTCCGGCTGCTCTTGCACGCTATTTCCGCCCTGTCGCTTGGCCGCATACATGGCGAGATCGGCCGCGTGCAACAAGCTTTCGAGGTGTCCTGCATCGTTGCCAGTTGTGACCCCGACGCTCACAGTAAGGGCCACATGAGAATCATCAACGGGTATCTTGCAATCCAAAATGCGCATGCGAATGCGTTCGGCAAGTTCCCTGGTTTCAGCCATGCTGCATCCGGGCACGACAACCAGAAACTCTTCTCCGCCATAGCGGCCCAAAGAGTCATAAGGGCGAAGGATGCCAGCAATGCTATTGGTAATGCTTCGGAGAACGGTGTCGCCCACCACGTGTCCGTAAGTGTCATTCACCGACTTGAAGCGGTCGGCGTCGGCCATGATCACGCCTACGGACGTGCCCTCGCGTTGTGCTCGCAGCAATTCCCGCTCGAGAATCTCGAGTATGGCCACGCGATTCCAGACACCCGTCAGGCCATCATGACTTGCCTGGTTGCGCAAGCAGTCCTGCGCCTCCAACAGGCGTTTCTGGGTTACCAGCAGGCGCGCACTGAAACAGGCAAAGGAACAAAATACTGCGGCCCAGGCGAGGCGCATCCATTCCGCCGTGACGTAACCTGACATAACCAGTATGAACACGGGATAGAGCAGGGGGAACAACTGAGTAACGACAAGTCCGCGCTCATGGATCTCCGGGAGTTCCGGCTTAGGCGGCTCAGTGAGGTTCCAACGCGCCGCGGTGAGCAACCGCAGCAACAGAAGCAAACTCCATACAATATCAAACCATGCTCCCGTGGCTAGAGATCGGCCCGGGCCGTAATAGTAAGCGGCATCCGCGATACCGGAAAAGAGCAGGAAAAGTCCAGTCGTTCGGAATAGCTCGCGCAAGACTGGCGAACGGGCTACGAAGGAGCGCAGGAAGAACGCAATCACCAGGATTGCGTACCCCATAAAATAGGGCGCCCACACCGAGTGTGACAGCTCGAAATTGGGATCGGCCAGGGAAGGAATATAAAAGAAAAAGAAGTACGCAGTGACACAGAAGAGTCCAGCCTGCACGAAATCCAGAACTAGAAGCCAATCGAAAATCTTACTGCGATATTCGGATTCGAGGAACAGAGCCATGCCCAGCGGAATGAACCAGAACGAAAACAGTAGATTGGCTGACCAGGCTCGTAAGGGCGACTCCCCCGCCAGGTGCGAATAAACGGCCAGAGCTTGCGCGACGATCCACAGGGAGAATGCAATTGAGTTCAGGCGCCAGAAGTATCTGCCCATATGGTCCGATCTGCGAGCAGCCGCGGCGATGGCGAATACGAGAAGAAAACCCAGGATGAGCTGCAGAAAATCGGAGAGCAGAGGTCCGGGAGAACGAACAGAAAAATAGCTTAAAACCGCCACGTGCAGAACAAGAAGACCGTAGGCGGCACGGGTGACCGGTCGGTTCGGAGGCATGCAGGCGAATCCCACCTCCCATGATCGGTTGCATATCGGGAAAGCGCCAGATTACCTACGTCCCTTTGGAGGTGACTAAAGTGATCGCACTGGAAGGGAAATTGCCTTGGCAGTTTTCATGCCAACTTGGGCCTAAACGCTGGATGCCGCTGAATCTAGGCAGCTTTTCGTACCGGCGGTCCGGCCAAACATGCATGCGGGCACTGGGAACAGTAGCTCCGGCCGCATTGGTAGCACACGTTTTCGTGCATGTCGCAAACAGCAGTTCCACAGGCTTCGCAAATCGTAACGGCGGCCTCGTGACAAAGCGTGCAGTTCCCCGCCGGGGAATTAGCCATTGTGACTTCGCACCAGCGCTCGGATTCCACAATCAAAGCCATGCCCTAACTCCTTCCTTGTGACTCGCCACGCAGAAGCAGAGGTGATGTTAGGAGCAGCCCCATTTTCTGTCCATCAGGTGTTTACGGTAGGCACACACGCGGGTAGATTGCGATATCTGGAAAAGGCGCAGAAGCGCGGGAATAGCAAAGGGTTCCCTTTCCTTATCGCATATCTTTGCAATTCGTGCGGGGCGACCCTTCGAAAGACTTGACGAGCCATTTAGAATAGTTTCAAGTTTTTACCCTCTGGTCGGTTTGCGTTCCATTTTGACTTCGCGAGGTCTTCGGATGGACGTAATACGGCGCAATGTCACGGATCACCTGAGTTACTACATCAAACCCGAGGGCAACGTAACCCCGGTCATGCCCGACCAGGAGGCGACTTTTCCGCTGAAGTTCATTCAAGACTTCGTCGGCCCGCGCCTGGAAATAGCTTGCTTTACTCCGGAGGGTTACGCGCTGATACGAAACCCTGAAGGTACCCTGCAAGGATTACCGGTGAACAGCATGGCCACCTCGCTTCTGTCGCAGGCCACCGGCAAGGACGACGTAATTCGCGGAAGAGCGTTTCTGATTCATCCCGAACATTTTGATCGCCGGCTCATTCCAGCCGCTTAGGGATGTGCCGAGTTGGCACTACCAGGATTTTTGAATTCTGGTATCGAAGCCAAAGCCGCCATTCTGATCGCGCGTGCCGCTGAACATGACTCTTGGTGTGACGTTGTATTGAAGCTCAATGACCTGGTTTTGGGTCTGGGTCACATCCGTCGCGAATGTGACAAAGATATTCCCGGTTACTCTCTGCTGGATGGTAACCCGGGCTCCTGGATTTTGTTGAGTCCCATTTCCCGCTAAGACGGGATCAACCGATAAGCGGGAAATTCCCGCAATCTTCTCAACCCGACTAGTTACCTGGCTGCTGACCTGCGATGCCAGCAACGATTCGGCTCCTAAGTTTCCGGGAGTCGGATTAGCCGCTGAGGCCTCCGAGGTTTTCCCGAACGCCAGCAAATTGATGATGTCCGACGGAGGCAACGAGGGCACCGACGTGTAGTTGGTTCTCAAATGATCCGGCGGCCCATATAACTGCAGATAGATGTTGTACTGCTGGATCGTAGTATTGGCCGCAATGTTCATGTTTGGCTGAGTTCGCGAGGGATTGGCGAAATCGATGATGCCTTGCTGCAGGATGTAGCGATTCCCCATGAAGATGAGGTCGCCTCCATTGAGGTTGACGCGGCCCAGAATCACCGGTTGATCGGCTGTGCCTCGTACGTTCAGGTTGGCGTTGCCTTGCAGGCTCAGTTCGCGGCTCACCAGGTTGATTCCGCTGGTGGATTGAACCGCCAGGTTCAGCTGAAGATTTTGGCTGAAGCCGGGGGTCGGAGGCGGAGTGGTTTCACCTCCAAACTGGCTCATGAACTCGGTCAGATCGAAGTCGGGCGTAAACGAAAGCTGGTCGATTTTGACCTGTCCGCCAAGCATGGCGGCATCGGTGGTTCCGGTAAGAGTCAGATTCGCATCCAGACCTTCGCGCACACCTTCCGGATACAGCAACCGTACGCCTTTGCTGGCCAGGGCGAGATCGAACCTTAAGGACGGCTTGTAAATTACACCGCCCGAAGCTTGCACGCTTCCTCCGCCGACGGTGCCGGTAAATTGAGTTATGTTCAAACGGTCCTTGGTAAGAGTCAGAACGCCATTGCCGTTTTGAAGCCCAATCGGAGCGGCACCGCTGGCAAAATTTGCGTTCACAATTTTGATTTGTCCCTGCACGTCCGGATTCGAGCGCGCGCCGTAAGAATTGACGTCGAATCGAATTTCGCCCGAGGTGCTCAGATCTGGGTCGAAAAGCTGCGCAATCTGCAGGTTCACGCGGCCCAGCGCCAGCAGGGATATTGGTTGCGCACTATTGGTCGGAACCGTGGCCTGCAGTTGGACGTCGGTATCGGTACCGCGAATATTCGTTTTTTGCAAAGCCAGAACGCCATTGGTGAAATCCACATGGATCGGACTGGCGGCAGCGATTTGAACCTTGTTGGCGTAGTCGATCTGCAGCGTGGAAATTGTCGCATGTGCGTCCAGGGCCGACTTGTTCTTCAAGGGTCCGCGCAGCGTGGCATGGAGTTCGGTTTGGCCGGTTAGATTGGCGGCCTGAGCCGGAGCATATAGCGACACCAGCGGTTGCAGAGGAATGGATTGCGTATCGATCTTAGCGTTCGTTTCGTAGTCGCCGGTTGTATTCACCTGGGCGCGGGCCGTGATCACTGTATTCACAGCGTGAGTGTCGAGTGCGATGTTGGCGATGTGATTCGCGAGATTGGCCTGAAGGCGCAAATCGCCCAAGGTCTGGTTCCTGACCTGTAATTTCTGCGATTCGATAGTGGCCGCCAGTTCGGGATTCTTTACGCTACCCTGGCCATTGGCCGTGATATTCAAAACTCCGACCAACTGAAGGTTTCGCGACTTGACCGTTTGCAACTGATCCAGACGAATTCCCAACGCTTGCAATTGCGCCTGATATCTCTCGTCTTTAGGGAAATAGGCGAGAGTTCCCTGCGCGCCACCCGCAGGCAGTTGCACGTTCAAGTTGGCATGCAGCTCGTTGCCGGTACCTTGAAATTTGAGGTTTACCGATTGTACCGGCTCAGCGGAGATCCTCGCCTTGGTCAAACTCAGGTTTCCCTGCCCGACGGGAGCCGACTCCGTACCCCTCACGGAGACATTCGTCGACAAAATTCCGGCGATGGGAGCTTGCGAGCCCGTCAATTTCGTCAGGTCGGCAATGTTCACGTCGTTGGCATTGAGGCCGATCTGGATTGGGCTGGTGTTGCTGAATGACCAATGCCGCAGGCCCGCACTGAGGTTGAAGGTGATGCGCCCGCGATCGGCGGGTTGCAGTTCGCCGTTCTGCAGACTGGCTTGAGACGGACTTACATTGATGTTTGTTCTCAGTACGCGCCACGCGCTGCCCCGCACCCGCAGATGGTTGGCCTGGAACTGACCGCTAAGGTTCGGCGCCGAAGTCGAGCCGCGCACGGCTCCGTTAAAGGAAGCGGTCCCATAAAGCCCAAATTGTTGCGGGGGTTGTCCGGGCTGCGAAGCTCGAAAATCGTTGGCGATGGTCTCCAGTTCGTGCAGGTCATTGGCCTGCAAGTTAATTTGAAGACTGGAATGATTGCTTACGGTCCCATTCAGATCCAGGGAAGTATTGGGCAGGCGCACATAACTTTGCGTCAGCGAAATCTCTTTGCGGGCGGCCACATAATTGGCGTGGATGACACCGTTCACGGGAACGAGCCGCGCGTTTCCGTTGTTGCGAGGGGCGACCCGGGCCTGAATGGAAGCATTCGTTTGTGCCGTCAGGTTGTCGAGTGTCTTCCCCCAGGCAGCCTTGGCATCGGCATTCACGGTGCCGGCCAGCGCGACCTGCTGCAAGGAAGGTGACTTCATCATGGGGCGCAACTGGGCCAGGGAGACTCCTTTCAGCGCGGCACTCAGTCGCGACTTGGAATTCCCGGTAATGTCGAGCATGGTAAGAGTTCCGGTTAAATTTCCGCCCAACACTCCTGCATGAATGCCGGTGACCGTGGCGTTACCGCCCGCGAGTGCGTATTTGGCGCCTATATTCGTAATATTGCCGCGAAAACTTGGGGTCTCGACTTGAAGAACCCGGCTGCGCAGATCACCACGCAGGTTCGCGCTCGCTAGGGCGGGGATGTTGGGCCTGCTTTGATAGTCCAAGGTACCGGCCGCATCGATCACGCCTTTGGGAAGGGTCGAGTTCTTCATGATCTGGCGCAACTCACCACTGTCGATCACAGCCGCGTAGGTAGCATGCAGGATGGGTTGAGAGAAATTCTCCACGGTTGCGGCCAATTGAAAGTGCGACGGACCACTGCTCAGCACGGCCCGGTGTAGGGTGAAGACATTGCGAGTGGCATCGAACTGGGCGTCGAAATCGTGCGCCATGGGGCGGTAATTCTGGATCCGCAGATGCCCGTCACGATAGCTCATGCCGCCGGTATAGCGTTGCTGCGCCGGATCAAATCTCGCCTGAAAGGTCAGATCATGGAGGTCGGCATCGAGGACGCTCTTGCGATTGTTGTAGTAGACCTCGCCGCGATCGAGCAGGGCGTGGCGAACGCCCAGCTGGAATAAGTCGGTGTGGCTTTGGCTATTGCTCTTTTTCGTTTGTGGCAGGTTGTCGGCGCCGTGCGGATCTTCGAACACACGGGCCACCGGGTGATCGATGGCAATGTTCCTGACATACCACTCGCGCCGCAAAAACGAAGTTATGCCCAACCCCAATCCGACGTGATCCACCGTAAGCAGCGGGGGGCTGGGGTAAGGAGCTGCGCCGTTGATCGTGACGGAGTACAGGTCCAGGGTAAGGTGGGGAAGACTGAGTGCGAAATCCCCGACTTTGATCTGTGTGCCCAGCGAAGCGCTGAGTTTCTGCTCCGCTACACGCAGAGCATAGCTTCGAAAGGAGCGTACATGCGGTAGCACCAGCACGGCGATGATGAGGACTGCGATCAGGACCAGCAAACCCAGACCGATCCAGAGAGCCACTCGTTTTCTCGTGGCTTTGCGTGGCTTCTCGGGACGGTGTACAAGATGCGGCCGCTGGCGCTCGTCCTCCCGTCCGGGATATTGAGGATAGGTACTCAAAAGGCCTGCCCCAGGGTGACAAAAAATTGTGTGGATTTGATTCCGGGCGGCCCGTTGAGGTTGTGGCCGATGTCGATACGCACCGGCCCGACCGGCGTGTTGTAGCGCAATCCGCCACCCACGCTATTGGTGTAATTCTTAGCAAAATCGCGGAAGCCGATATAGGGGAATACGTTTCCTCCGTCATAGAAGACAGCAAAGCCGAGGTTTCTGTTCACGATAGGGAGCGAAACCGGCACGGGAATGCGGAACTCGGAATTGATAATCACGAGTTCTGGCCCCCCAACAGGCACTGTAATAGGCGCACAAGTACTTATGTCCGCCGGATTACCGCAAGCGGTAATTGTGTGCTGCGGGCCGGCGCCGTTCAGAGGAAAACCACGCAAAGTGCTGCCGCCTCCGGAGAAGAATTTCTCGCTGATTGGGACGTGGCTCGAACCGAACGGAACTTCGAGGCCGATCCTCAGGCTATTGGCCCATACGATGTTGGCGGGGATTTTCTTGTAATAGGCCGCTTGCGTCTGCAATCTCGAAAAACTGACGTTCGATCCCAACACACTCGGGTTCAAATCAAACTGATAACTCTCGTAAATTCCCTTGTGCGCGTCCGTGGGACTGTCCCGGGTATCACGAATGTAGGTAGGCGATAGGGTCGAAAGGCGCACGTGTCGATCTTGGGGCGGCACCAGTGCCGGAATGAGGAGATTGGTAAGTCCAGTCTCAGTGAAGCTGTATCGAAGAAACAGATTTGTTGATTTGTCCCGGTTCAGGGCCCGCTGGAGTTGATAGCCAAACTGGCCTTGTCTAAAAGTGAAAATCGGATTTTCACTGTTGTGCTGCCCAGTAAGGGAAAATGTGGATGCCCAGTTTGTCCAACGGAACATCGGATCGGTATAGATAATCGACCCATTCTGCTGCAGCCGCGCGCCCAGCGCGGTAAAGGTCAAGGACTCAGCCTTACCGAACAAGTTGTTGCGCGTGTATTCAATCGTGCCCCGCGGACCCCAGAATGTCTTCTGGCTGGTTTTGAAATTTTTGGGGAGAGCTGCGGGCGGAATTCCAGGCACAGTTACGGTGCCGCTGGGTACGCTGCCACCGCGGTTGATAACGTCAAAGCCGAATCCATAGGTCAGTGTGTTCGGTTTTGCTTCATGTACTTTGATGATGACGTCTTCTTGCTGCTGCGTAGTTACTTCTCGCCGTGGATCGACCTCGGCCCAGTCGAATACGCCAACTTTGTACAAATTGGTTTCCGAGGTGAGCAGATCGTCTTCCTTGAGCGGCTTGCCGGCCTGAATCTCGGCCGTCTCCCGGTTGATCAGCTTCTGCTGGGTTTCGTTTCTCCCCAAAGTGACGACCGTAGCCGTGTGCACGTGCGGGCCCTCGTAAATCTGATAAAGCACCTGCAACCGATGGGGCTGGCCGGGAACTTGTTTTGCCGTCTCGCGGAAAGTAGCGGTGAGATAGCCCTCGCTCAAGTAAGTAGCCATGATCTGGTTGCGATCCGTCTGGACGTTGCGTGCCGAATAGGGCTGGCCAGCGCCTACCTTCAGACCTTTGGGCGCAAGCTGCGCGACCGGAACAGTCTGATTGCCCTGAACCTCGAGAGCTTCCACGACGTCTTGTGGTCCCTCGTCAATATGAAACGTGACCAGCACGTTGCCGTTCCTGTTCGCGACCTGCGGGGTCACCTTTACGGAGCTGAAGCCGTCGGCCTTGTAGAAGCTCTCGAGATTCTTGACGCTGGTCCGAACCAGCTTATTGCTGTACTTGCCGTGGGAATAGAAGCGCGCCTTCTCGACTTTGAGTTGCGGAAGAAGTTGTTTCTCCGAATAATGCTGATTGCCGGCAATGGCAACACTCTTGACTTTATGTCGCGGGCCCTTGGTGACCTGATACAGGATGGTTTCGCTCGAATCCTGCTGATCTACCTTCGTATCAACCTTCGCGTCGAAGTAGCCTTTCGACTGAAAATACGAAATCAGGTTTTGCCGCCCTTCCTGGATCAACTCCGGATCGACGCCGGCTTGCTGATAAACCGGCAAAAGCTTGCGGCGACTCCAAGGCCACAGGTGGGCGCCGGCAACGTTGACCCGAATGATTGGGCCTGTGTTTACGTCGTAAACGATATTGGCTCGATTCGATTGCGGCGAGTAGTCGGCCCCCGCCAACTTCACCTGTGCGCCCAGGTAGCCCTGCTTGCCGAGCGCGTTGGCGATGTACTGCGTTGCTCTTTGCACCGTTCCCATTCGGTACGTCTTGCCGGGCCGAATGGCTGATCGACGAAGGCGCGCGGTAAAGGAATGCAGGGCAGCACGCAGGCGTGTCGTTTCCTGGTCGGTTGTGCCACGAATCACAACTTCACCGAATTTTGCCCGCCGATTCAGCTTCGTATGGAAAACGACATTGACCAGTCCCCAGGGAGGATTTGTCGTCACTTCCGGGTTGACCTCTGCCTCGAAATACCCATTGCGCCGGAAAAAGGTTTCCAGCGCATTACGGGCATCCTGAACATCCCTCTCCGAATAAGAGCCCTTTGGCGGATAATTTGAAATTTGCAGCAGGCGAGAGTAGGCGAACTGGCGCGTGGCACCAGGAAAGGTGTAGATGCCGAAGTAAGCTGCCGGTTGGAGAACGAACAGGACACGCACTCCTTGAGGATCAGGCCGAACTTCCAGTTGCACATCATGGAACCGGCCAGTCTGCTTCAACGCGGCAATCGATTGATCCACTTTGGCCTGCGAAAACGGTTCCTTTGCTTGTTGCGCCAACAACGGGAGCAGGTCTTTGGAGTCAAGGTTGGGCTGGCCCGCAAGCTCGACCGACGTCACGTTTTGTCCTTCATAGGACGGAAGAATCTGTTCGACCTGAGGCGCTGTCTTTGGCGTTTGCGACGGCGTTTGCGTGGGAGTGCCTTTGGGCTCGGGTGGCTGCGATTGAGTTGGCTGCGTTGCCTGGGCGGGGTTGTCCTGGCCAAGGGCTGGACACAGGGAGACTGCAAGAATGATGAGCAGCACAGCTGCCAGCGACAGAGGCAAATCAGCAACTGAGACCGAATTGCCAGATTCCATGTTCCTGGCCGATGCACATGCAGGCGACATCCAGAAAACCTCACTAGAGCAGCGGAACCTGGGTTCTCGGCTCCGAGGCGACGAAGTGAGATGAAGGCAAGGGCTAAAGATTTGCCCTGCCGATCACCTCGCGAAATTTCAACTCGAGTTCCTCGTTAGAATAATGGCGTGAAACAGTTCCACTTTTTCATCGGTAAAGGTGGGGTTGGGAAGACCACTGTTTCGACCGCCTTCGCGGTGCGCGCCGCATTACGTGAGCCTCGATCCCGGGTATTGCTTATCTCGACCGACCCTGCTCATTCCCTGGCGGATATTCTGGAAACACGGCTCGCCCATAGGCCGAAGGCCGTCAGACTACCTCGACCTGGCAACTTTGATGCTTGGGAGATCGATAGCGAGAGACTCTTTGCCCGGTTTCTTCGTGAGTACAAGGAAGACATTCTGGATTTGATAGATAAAGGCTCAATCTTCTCTCGAGGCGATATCGAACCACTCCTCGATACGACCCTGCCCGGAATGGCGGAAATTGCAGCTTTGCTGGCTATACGCGATGCGATGGCATCGGGTAAATATTCCCGGATTGTGGTGGACACGGCGCCTTTTGGACACACCCTCCGCCTGTTTTCTCTGCCCGAGCAGTTCGTTCGGTTTCTCAATTTTCTGGAGCTGGCGGCTAGTCGAGATCAGGTGCTTGCTGAACATTTCGGAGGTAAGCGACCGCAACAAAGTACCAACCTGATCGAGCATTTTCGAAACCTGGTTCACGAGGTTCAGGCTGCAACCAGCGATCAGGCTGAAGTGGTTTTGGTCACGACCGCGGAACAGTTCTCGCTCAAGGAGGCTGTTCGCGGCGTTCGAGCCCTGGGCGAGCAGTCGCCGTCTGTTCAGATCGCAGGCATCGTGCTGAATCGCGTCGTTCTTAGCAAAGAATGTGCTCAGTGCCGGCGATCTAAAGATGAAGCACGAAAAGCCGTCACATTTCTGGCCAGGCATTTCCCGGGTATACCCGTACAGGTAGGGGAAGATCCGGGGGGACCTATTCTGGGCGCCGCCTCTTTGGCCGCCTTCGGCGAGCACGTGTTTGCGGGCCGGCGGCTCAAGTATGGGTTGCGAGCGCCCGTCTCGCGAACCGTCGCTCTTCAAAAAACGACATGGCCCCTACTGGATCGACGCTTAACCCTGGTGCTCGGTAAAGGCGGCGTGGGAAAGACGACGACTTCAGCCGCACTGGCGTATCGCGCTCACGAAAAATCAGAAATCCCCGTGGAGATCTGCTCGGTCGATCCCGCGCCATCGTTGGACGACATTTTTGAGACAGCGATTGGTTCTGAGTCGCTGCCGCTCTTTGGCGACGCCAAATTCCGCGCCTCGGAACTAGACGCGCCGGCGCTCTTTCGAGAGTGGGTAAACGATTTGCGCTCCAGTATCGAAGAGACCACAACTTCGAACCTCTCGGGGCTTCACGTCGACCTCTCCTTTGAGCGGCAATTGCTGTCCGAGTTGCTGGAGATTATTCCGCCAGGGGTTGACGAGGTGCTCGCTATCTTCCGCATCTTCGATCTGGTCGGGAGCGGCGCCACCAGGGTCGTCATTGATATGGCGCCCACGGGGCACGCACTCGAACTATTGCGCATGCCGGAGAGAATCCTGATCTGGAGCCGGCTGTTGTTGAAAACGCTAGCCACGCACCGTACACTTGCGTTTGCCCGCGACGCGGCGGCCAAGGTTGCCGAGATGAGCGTTCGGGTACGGGAATTGGCAGCGCTTCTGAAGGACGCTGAACGGGCCGAGATGGACCTGGTCATGCTTCCTGAGCCTCTGCCTGATCGCGAAACGGAACGGCTCATCAGCGAACTCAAAGCACAGAAGCTGCCGCTGCGGCGCATCTTCCTGAATCGCGTGTTCATGGATCGGTCTCATTCGAAATGCCGGCGGTGCGCTCGGGCTCAGCAATGGCAGCAGGCGACGCTGGCGGCCATGAGGAAGCAAAAAGATATGGAAGTGTTTGTAATTCGCAATTTCCCAAACGAGATTGCGGGCAAGAAACGGTTGCAGTCATTTACCGGAGAACTATGGCGACTCGCGTGAACCCGGGCGCCGACAACGTCGTCTATCTATACGGCGTGACTGAAAAGGAAATCCCGCTCACGAAAATTGCGGGCGTTGACGGCGGTAACCCCGTCGAGGCGATCCCGTGTGCCGGTCTGGTGTGCTGGGTCAGCAGAGTTTCGCGCGCAGAGTTTGCCGACAATCTGCCCGCCAACATGGAGAATCTGGATTGGTTGGCCGAAGCCAGCGTCCAGCATCAGCGCGTAGTTTCCGCCATCGCGCGGGAAACGGACATACTGCCCGCGCGGTTTGGAACTGTGTTCCTGACGGCAGCCTCGCTGGAAACCGACGTGCGCAGCAAGAAAAGCATTTTGGAGAAGGATTTCGCCCGAATTCGCGGTTCCGATGAGTTCGGCATCAAAGTTTTCAGCGTGCCGCCCAAGATCGAGGCGCCGGCGATTCCCGCCGGTAGCGGCAAGGATTATCTAAAAGCAAAAGCGGCGTTATTGCAGCGCAGGCCAGCGAAGCAGCAAACCCCCGATCCGGCGCTGCAAGACTTTCAAGGCGAGCTAGGGCGGATAGCCGTGGCCACCGCGGAGTCAGGGAAAATCAGCGGCGGCCAGAGGGGATTGCAATGGCAAACTTCGGTTCTGCTGCGGAGAGCTGACCGCAAGAAGTTCGACGCGCTTCTCCGCAGGTACTGCAAGCAGTGGGCGGGAGAGCGGCGGATCGAATGTACGGGACCATGGCCGGCTTATTCGTTCGTTTCTCGGGCCGAGGTTGCGACAGAAAAATAAGGGATAACGACGCTGGTTCTCAGATAATGGCGACTCCGCACAACATCGTGTTCTCAGATACAGATGCCAACGACGAGACTTCCCTGCTCGACATCCTGGATCACGTTCTGAACCAGGGTGCGATTATTCGCGGGAACATAATCATCTCCCTCGCCGGCGTGGATCTGATCTACCTTGGCCTCGACGTGATTTTGACCTCGGTAGAGACTGCGCTCAAACACATGCGGATTGAACCGCCTGCCCAAAGCCGCCGTTCATAATTTCAGCATGCCTCTACTCCTTTACGGCGTCACTGAAGTTCGTGGCAATGTGCTCGACCTTCCCACAGGAGTGGGAGGAGCGCAGGTGCAAAGAATAGAAGTTTCGGGCTTGAGCTGCTTCTACTCGCTAAACTCGACGCTCTCGGGTATTCCGCCCCGCGAGTCCGCGCTCCAATTTCACGGTGTGCTGCAAGCGATCTTGTCCGCTCAAGACATAATTCCTTTTCGGTTCCCCACGCTAGTGACCGATGCCGAACTGCAGTCGCAGGTGCAAGAACATGCGGCGGAATATCATGAATGGTTAGCCAGAATCCGAGGGCGAGTTCAGATGGAGATGCGGATCGAGTACAGGGATTTAGAACAGGACTCGGCGAAAGCAGACGCCGGCGAGGTATCCGGGACTAAGTACCTTCGCGCCCGCCAGAAACGCCTGAGCATGCTGGAAGCCGCTGCAGGCGTACTCAAGTCGAAGGCTGCGGACTTCATCCAAGGCTGGCGACAGCGCAGTTCGTCCGATCGCTTACGCTGTTTTGCCTTGGTCAGGCGAGAAGTAGTCGCCGACTTCCGGCACCGTATGGGAAGTGCCGAAATCTCCTCTGCCTTGACCGCTCGCATCAGCGGACCGTGGCCGGCAATGGAGTTCTTTAGAGAGGATAGAAAGTGACTGACCACGCTGACCAGCCTTCTAAGGATCCGTCCCCGGCGATTCCCGACCGAATCAACTGCACGCCGGAAAACGTCGAGCAGGGACTGGCCCGGCTGGTCCTCAGCCTAATCGAGCTTATACGGCAACTTTTGGAGCGGCAGGCCATCCGGCGGATGGAGGGGGGATCGCTTTCCGAAGAACAGGTGGAGCAAATGGGCGAAGCTTTGATGAAGCTGGAGGCCAAAATCCATGAACTGGCAGCCAATTTCAACCTGACTCCAGGCGATCTGAACCTTGATCTGGGGCCTTTGGGACATCTCCTGGACAGTAATAAGAGGTAATTGAAGCAACTTCTCTGGCCAGTTCTGAATCGTAATACGAGCTTTTTCGTACCCTCCCCCCAGCAAAAATGGCGACAGTCGTTGACTTTGCGCATATGGAGCGATTAGCATCACCCGGCGGAATGGCAGTTTTTGATTGCCCCGTCACAAGAGAGCCAGCTCATGGAAAGAGTGCCCGCCGTCACTGGAACCGCGAATCTGCTCGACATCCTGGACCGCGTCCTCGACAAAGGTTTGGTGATTGCGGGCGACGTGCGCATCTCGCTGGCCAACGTGGAACTGCTAACTATCCGCGTGCGGCTGCTGATCTGCTCGGTGGACAAAGCTGAACAGATCGGGCTCAACTGGTGGAAATACGATCCCCATTTGAGCCTGCCAGCGACTCCCATGCCGCCGGTTCTACCGGAACGGCCAGAACGCGAGGTTAGTCGTATCCGGCCGGCGAAAGCCGGTGCTCGCAAGCGAAGGCGCTGAGAAACTGAGGAGGAGGGTTCATGGCTGTCGAACGTGTGTCTGGCGGTTCGAGCCTAATTGATGTTCTCGATCGCGTACTGGACAAGGGCATTGTTATAGATGCCTGGGTGCGTGTGTCGCTGGTCGGTATCGACCTGATCACAGTTGAGGCCCGTGTAGTAGTGGCTTCGATTGACACTTATCTGAAATACGCGGACGCCGTCGGTCAAATGGGGCTGGTTTCGCGGCCACAGATCACAGCCATTGAGGAGGAAGCGCCGCTTACGGTCGAGACCACACGCCGGGTTAGCCGGACGCCTATCCGCAGGGTCACCCGGAGGACCCGATAGTAACCAAGGGAGTAGAGCGGGATGGCGATCCCATTGTTGCGTCCAAAGCTTGACGACCTGATCGGCGAAAATTCGCGCGATCCCGCCAGCTTACGTCTGCTCGCCGCCGAGCGGTCGGACGAAATTCTTCCCGTACTGCTCGAGGAAATCGTTTCCCTCGGGTTTCCGCGCACTTTCATACTGAGTCTGGACTTTGAGACGGGTGAAATCCGGCCGGTCGCCTCGCTAAATTGCGAGCCCGCGTTTTTGCGTAAGTTTCACGCCTCGTTGTGGGCCAGCGAGAATCCCATCGTCACCACCCTGGTGAATGGCAAGCCAGCTCTGCTCCGCGGCACTTCGCCAAAAGAAGTTCCACTCTACGTTCAGCCTATGCTCTACCGCAGCCGCTCCCGATGTTGGGAGGCGGAACGGGAGCGGCGTCGCGAATGCCTGGCCGTTCACAACTTCCAGGCTGGCAGGAAACTCCAGGTGCAGGAGCAAACCTGCGCCATTTGCAACATGCGCTCCTACGCCATGCTGGTGGTCACCGAAACCGGCAAGAGGGTGAGCGACAAGCAACTGCGGGCCTTGCGAGCCATTGTCGACCGCGCCAACCGGTATTTTTCCCGGCTGTTCAAGGTTGAGCACTATTTCAATCGCATGCGCGATATGGAAGTCACCATCTCCCGCATGGGCACGGTGATGCAGAGCATGGCTGATCCGGTCATCCTCACCGATAACCAGTACCGCGTAATCATCCAAAACAAGGCAGCCGAGCGCTTCTTTCGCGTGCCGGAGGGTGTTTCTGAGGGCGGCCGCAGAGCCGTGGAACTCAATAACCTGCTGTTTTCCGCTGCCCTGTCCTCAATGGTCGTCAGCGGCAGTGACGCCTCTCGCGACCTGACGCTGGTGGACGTGATGGAAGGCGAGGAAGTGCTGTTCGAAGCCGTCTGTGGTCCTACCGCTACGCCTGACGATACACGGACTGGCATGGTGACGGTAATGCGCGATGTTACCGACCTGCGTCGTGCCGACCAGGAAGTCCGCGCCAATCTGGAGAAACTGCGGATGGCGGAAGAGGTCGTGCGTCAGGACCGTGACCGCCTGAATCTGGTTGTCGAAAACGTCGGCGATCCCATTATCGTGGCCGATAACTCCGCTAAGATCGTGCTATTTGATCCCTTGGCGAAAGAGCTTTTTGGACCGTCTGCCAGTACACGCGACCCCGAACTGGTCAAGAATCAGGCCAAGCTCGACGCTTATCTCACGTCTTTTACGTTCTCTTTTGTCGACAAAGAGAACAAATCGCTCCGCCTGTTCCATCCGGGCACACGCGGCGAAATCGAATATGCGGCCCGCTCTGGAAAAATCTATGACGGGCGGGGTCAGGTCGCATACACGGTCACGGTGTTGCGTGATTTCTCAACCTGGAAGAAGTTAGAGCAGTTGCAGATGGAGCGGCGCATGCTCGAGATGGAAAAATTCGCCGCCACCGGCCGTTTGGCGGGAACCATCGCGCATGAAATCAATAACCCGATGGAAGCGATCAAGAACGCCATCTATCTCTTGAAGGGCAAGCTGGACCGTTCCGCCGAGCCGATCTACGACGTATTAAAGAACGAAACCGACCGGGTAACCCGCATCGTTCGGCAAATGTTGGGCCTGTATCGGAACACTAACCAGTTGGGTACCTTTGATTTGAATGCTGTTATCGAAGATACGCTGGCTCTGTTCGGTCGCCCCTTGATCAAAACTCGAGTCAACGTGCGCAAGGACCTCGGCAAGTTGCCGGCGATGCGCGGATCCGCCGACCAGTTCCGGCAATTATTGTCGAACCTGGTGGTCAACGCCCAGGACGCGATGACGCAGGGCGGCGACTTGATTTTGCGGACGCGCCATTTGCGCGCCGGTGACGGCATACACGGCTGGATCACCATTACCGTAGTCGACAGCGGATCTGGCATCCCAAGCGACCTCCGCCGCTCGATTTTTGAGCCCTTCGTCTCTACCAAAGGTGAAAAAGGTACCGGGCTGGGACTGTGGATAGTAAAGGGCATTGTGGAAAATCATGCAGGTCGCATTCAGGTTCGCAGCACGCCTGGAAAGGGCACAATTTTTAAGCTGGCGTTTCCAATTTCTCATGAACTGCCGGTCCCCCGCCTGCATGGCTCACAGTTGGAGAGGCCTGTGATTGCAAGTGGTACGTAGTCAATTCGCGGAAATCAGGAAAGAAACCATGGCAACCAAGACAGTATCGGGACGCACCACAAAGAAGGCGAGCCGAGAAGACCTGCACGTCAAGATTGCTGACGACCTACCTCAGGTGCCAGACATCAAGCCGGGCGAAGGGGGCAAGTACGTTTATGGGATCGTAGAGGCCAAGGAGTCCACCACCTTCGGCAAAATCGGAATTGGCGGACAAGGCGATATGGTCTATACCGTCAATTACCAGGATATTGCCGCGGTCGTCAGCAAAACCTCGGTCTACATTTTCGATCCTACGCGCGAAAATGCATTGGCCCACGAGCACGTGATCGAAACCGTGATGAAGAACTACACCATCATCCCCATGAGTTTCGGCACGGTCTTCCGCACGGATGATGACATTCGTGAAGTGCTTAAGAGTGTCTATACTTCACTGAAGGACGTTCTTCACCAGATGGCCGGGAAACTGGAATTCGGATTAAAAGTCAACTGGGACCGCGATCAGATCGTGGAAGAACTGACGCATGCGGACGAGGAAATTCGGCAATTTCACCACGAAATCACGCGCAAGCACCTGCAGTCCACCTACCTGGCCCGTATGCAACTGGGCCGCATGATCGACAAAGCGCTGGTGGAGCGATCCAGTCAGTACGTTCGCGAAATTTATGAAGCCTTGCGGAGTGTTTGCGTCGCTTCGCGCGATAACCAACCGATTGGCGACAAGATGATCATGAACGCCGCTTTCCTGGTAGAGCGCCATCGCGAGACGGAATTCGACCAGGTGGTCAATAAAATTGCCAGAAAGTACGGCAAGCGCCTGAAATTTAAATACACAGGCCCCTGGCCGCCTTACAATTTTGTGAATATACGACTCAAACTGGAGCGCGTCTCCGCATCTTAAGCCCATGCTGCTGATCGACGATCTGTTACTCATGCCGATTTCCGGGTTCAAGTTCATTATGCGAACCCTCGCCAAAGTGGCGGAGGAGCAGTACACGGATGATGCCCCTGTAAAACAGCGCCTTCTGGAACTGCAACTGGCTCTGGATTCGGGCGATATTTCCGAAGATGAGTATGTGAGGGAAGAAGCGGAGATCATCCGGCAACTGCGCGCGATCGAGCAACACAAGCGCGAACTGGCGGGCTTGCCTCCGGAGGAGGCGAGTGGCGGCCTGGTGTTTCGGCCGGAGAGCGGACAGGGTTCCGGAGCGTCGGTTGTGCTGCACCAGGATACAGAGCGCAAGAGATAACAGCTAAGGAGGCGTTCGCTTGGCAAAATCCAATAAATCGCGCAAATCCAAGCTAGAACGTTTGCCTCCGAGCGCCCCGGCGGCACGCGACGAAGGTCCTCGGTTGATTCCATTGGAAGAGAAGGCCAAAGAGCCTTCTCGCCTTGATCATTACCTGGAACTGGCTGATTCCGCCCTCGGACAAAGCGAGGGGAAACCCGAGGAAGAGAACTGATTCACGGTCGTGAAGGTTTCAGTCGCCTGGGACAGCCTTCCTGGCCTCAGTCAGCGCTTTCTCCGCCAATTCGCAGCGCTCCCGCAGCTTCTGCATGGATGCATTCAAGGTAATCACCTTTTCCATTTGACCTTGCTCAGCGGTGCTGTCGAGCACCAATCGCGCGTTTTCCTGCGCAGTTTTCGCAGCCGCCAGCAGGAGCATGAGTGCATCGGCATGGTTCTTGCCGGCTATGGAGAACCCTTTACGCTTCAACTCGGCAATTTCGGTGCTCATGCGCGCTACGATTGCCACTACCCTGACCAGAACCCTCCCATGCTCGGCGCGCATACTATCTTCCTGCAGGTAATCTGCGCAGTACGCGTCCGCTTCGGCTGCGGTCAGAATCAGGTTGGATGAGGTCATAGGCACGATTTCGCGCAGCTTGGGATTCGCAGCCCGAATCCAGGCGCGAATTGACTCTTCCACGCTCCGGAGCTTGGTTTCTTCCAAGGCGATCTGCCGCGGATCGGAAGTCGGCGGGATCGCAGGTTTCTGCGGCACCGGTGTTCCCTTCGGCTTAGGCGGCGGCGTGACGGCCGGGATACTCGGACCCAGCGGGGTATTAATCACGGGCGCCCCCGCGACTACTGCAGCCGCACGCAACTTCGGTTGCGCTTCCAGGGATCTTTTTAGCTGAATCACTCGTCGAAAACGGTCAAGGGCGGTGTTGTAATCGGTCTTGAGGATCTCGTCCTCATCCATGCTCGCCACCAGATCGACGGTCACATCCACCCCATCGACCTGCCCCACGATCGTCCCGCCGCGCTGTTCAACGGTTTCGGCAAATTTCTTGACTTCAAAACTGGCAGCGCGGAACAAAGTATCGAACTTCTTGCCAAAGGCCGCATTGAAAGGCGCCAGATACCCGAGCACCGAAGGGTGCCACAATGAAGGCCCCAGGGACCGCTTCAGTCGGCGCACCTCATGGGTGATACCTGAATCCAGGAACACGCCAAAATCGCGAAACATCTCGGCCTTGGCTCGCAGCAGGTCGAGATCGGCCAAACGTTGCGTCTCCTCGGCGGAGACGGGTTGCACTTCGCCATCCACAAGAATTTCGGTCAGCGCAATTTCAAAAGGAGGAATCGGTAAAGCCCCGTCCAGGGCATATCCCCGCCGCTCCCATTGCCCCGGAACTCGCGGGTTTCGATAGAGGAATGTGGCGATCAGGTCGATTTTGTCGCGATCGGGGTCGCTTGGATTGGGTTTGCGCGCGTAATAGCGCAGCAGACCTTCGGCGATCTCGGGATCGGTTTCGTGAGTGAGCGCGCAGCGCACCATGGCCGGAGTCACTGCCATGTCCAGCAACTGCAGCCAGCGACGCATGTCGGCGAGGGCCTTAGGCGCCTCGTCGGCAGCGCCCGCCAGCGCTTCTACCTGCAGGGTCACCGGAACGGGCACCTCTCCCGCCAGGTAATCCTGCAGCAGTCGCTGGTAAAAGCCCTGGACGATGGCCAGGATCGCCAGTTCAAATTTCGCGTCTTCTCGCACCTGGGCCCGCATCTCCCTCGTCGGCAGACACTTATTCCTCTACTTCCAACATCATCAAAACCCAAACCGGGACGCTGCGCAAGGTAACCACCGGTTACCGAAGTGTGGAGCTAATCCGGCACTAACGTTCTTTGCAGAAGATTCGGGTCAAAAAATGGCCCTCTGGTTCGCCGACAACTACAAGAGGGCGGTCGAGCAACTCTGGAGAGCATGATCCCACTCAAATAATTTAGTCCGTGATTCAAGCATCGAGCATTGCCTCCGACGGGTGTTTCTGAAAAAATAAGAGCTCTCCATGTCGCAAATAGGTAGTTTTGCGCTCATCCTGGGCCTTGCCCTGAGTGCGTATTCGTTCTTAGCCGGAATCGCCGCCCTGGTCCGCGAGGGACCAGCGTCGGAACGCCTGGGTGAAACGGCGCGCCGGGCCGGTATCGCAGCCTTTGCCGCCGTACTGCTGGCCGCGGCCGTGCTCGTCATGGCGGCCTTTGCCGACGATTTTTCCATTGCCTATATCTTCCATCACAGCAATCGCGATCTGCCCGCCCCTTACAAATTCGCAACCCTGTGGTCTGGCCAGGAAGGATCTCTGCTGTTCTGGTCGCTGTTGCTGGCAGGCTATGGACTCGTTTTGAGGCTGCGTCATAAGACCGATCAGCGGCTGTTTGCCTACGCTTCGGTGATCATTGCGGCGGTGCAGGTGTTCTTTCTGCTGTTGCTCAATTTTGCAGCCCACCCTTTTGCAACCATGCAAGGGCAATTGCCGGCTGACGGAAATGGGCTCAACCCGCTGCTCCAGTACCCCGAGATGGTAATTCACCCGCCCATGCTCTATCTCGGATATGTCGGCTTCACCATACCGTTCGCATTTGCCTTAGGTGCACTCATCATGCGCTACCCGGGTGAGAAATGGATTCACATCACCCGGCGATGGACGATGGTGACCTGGGGATTTCTGACCGTCGGCATCTTCCTCGGCGCACACTGGGCTTATTCGGTTTTGGGCTGGGGCGGCTATTGGGGATGGGACCCTGTCGAGAATGCCTCTCTGATGCCATGGTTGACCGGCACTGCCTTTCTCCATTCGGTCATGATGCAGGAGAAGCGGGGCATGCTGAAGATCTGGAACATGTGGCTGATTTTTGCCACATTCATGTTGTGCATTCTGGGCACACTTCTCACCCGCAGCGGAATAATCAGTTCTGTTCATGCCTTTGCACAATCGTCGATCGGTAGCTGGTTTACCTGGTTCTTAGCATTGGTGGTTGCCGTCTGCGTCGGATTCTTCGTCGCTAATAAGTCGCATCTGCAGAGCGAGCACAAACTCGAGTCTCTGATTTCGCGCGAATCCAGTTTTCTATTCAATAATTTGCTTTTCGTGCTGGCCTGCTTCACCGTGCTGTGGGGCACTTGGTTCCCCAAGCTGTCTGAGTGGGTTCAGAACACGAAGGTCACGGTAGGCGCTCCTTTCTACAACAACGTTGCGGTGCCAGTCGCGCTCCTCCTGCTACTGTTAACGGCGGTGGGACCGCTGCTCGCCTGGCGGAAGACCTCCCTGGAGAGCCTCCGGCGTAATTTCCTTTGGCCCGCAATGGGCGCAGTGATTGTCGGCGTGGTGATGATGGCTTACGGCGTGCGGCCTTGGGAGCAGGTAGCGTATTTCTACTCGCTTATGGCCGCAATGCTGGCCGCACTTGTGATTCTGACTGTAGTTTCGGAATTTATCCGCGGCGGGCGGGTAATCGCCGGCCATACCGGCCAGAACCTGCTCGCGTCCATGGTGCACCTGTGGCATCGCAACACGAGGCGCTACGGCGGATACATTGTCCATTTCGGCGTGGCCCTGGTCTTCATCGGCATTCTCGGCACGCCCTTCAACACTGAAGCTGAAAAAGAAATGGGCTATGGAGACAGGCTGAGCATCGGCAATTACACGCTGGTCTGCCGATCCTACACGCAGGATGACAAGCCCAATTACGCCAGCGAGTGGGCGGTGGTGGACGTTTTCAGGCGAGGCCACGAAGGCGGAACTGCTATTGAGACTATGTATCCCGAGCGCCGTTTCTACCGAGCCAGCCAGCAATCACAGACCATGCCCCAGATTCACCCGCATTTTTCGAATCCATTTGTGGTGAGCGATCTGTACCTCGTTTACGAGGGAATCAACCAGGATACCGGCCGTCCCATCATCAAAGCTCATTTGAATCCCATGGTGATGTGGATCTGGATGGGGTTGCTGGTGATGATCTTTGGAACCGCATTCGCCCTCGTGCCCAATGCCGCGACTGTCCGCGTAACCGCTCCCGCACGGGTCCAATCAGTTCCCGCAGGAGTCGGAGATTAAGGTCTAACTCGTGCAAAGTTTTTCAAAACCGCGTAAACGGGCCGCGCAAATCGTGCTGCTTTCGTTCGCCATTCTTGCCCTGATGGGCGCCGGCGATGAAGAGAGCCGGTTCCAGTCTCTGGGCCATCACATGATGTGCGTCTGCGGGTGCGGCCAGATCTTACTGGAATGCAACCACGTGGGCTGCCAGTACTCAGATCGCATGCGCACCGAATTGATGGCGGCGCTGGATCGCGGCGACAACGACGACCTGGTCCTGCAGGCCTTCGTGCAAAAGTACGGCACCACCGTGATTGCTGCTCCCACCACCACGGGCTTCAACCGCGTGGCCTGGATCATGCCTTTTCTGGCTCTGATTCTGGGCTTGGTAGCGACTGCGCTCATTGTGAGGGCGTGGAAAGACCGGCCGGCGCCAGCGGCTCCGGGCGGCGTGGTTCCGGTAACCGGGCCCGAACTCGACACCTTTCGACGCCAGGCTCGCGAGGAGACGGAACTATGAACGGCATGGTGTGGTTCATCTGCGTTTTTTTCACGGTGAGCATTGTCGTCTACGTGTTCTACCTGCCGGGGACTTTGAAGTTGGGGCCGAAAAAGACACGCGCTGCCTATCTGCGCGAGCGCAAGGACGTGGTTTACGAGAACTTGCGCGACCTGAATTTCGAATACAAAGCCGGCAAGATTCCGGAATCCGATTACCAGAGCATGAAAGGGTCGCTGGAGGAAGAAGCGGCCGCAATTCTGGCCGAAATCGCCCGTCTCGAAAACGAGCCTTCCACCCCGGTTCGCAAAGGAGCACGAGTTTGAACCTCACTCAAAGCCTACGCCGTCGCGTGATCTCGCCCCGCGCTCCTGCCCGATGCAGGATGGCTGCGACGACGCTGCCGATAGTCCTGCTGGCCTCTGCTTTAGCGTTTGGGCAAAACCTCGGGGGCACGGTCAAGAACGGCACAACCGGCAAGCCGGTAGCCGGGGACGATGTCATTCTCCTGAACCTCGCGCAGGGCATGGAGGAAGCGGCGCGCACCAAGACGGACGCCGGCGGGAAATTCAGTTTCAACACGCCGCCCGACGGCAATCCGCACCTGATTCGAGTTGTTCACCAGGGTGTCACATATCACAAAATGGCTCCTCCGGGAACCACGTCAGTGGAGGCTCAAGTCTTTGATGTCGCGAAAAAAGTTGAAGGGCTGACCGTCACCGCGGACGTCATGCGTTTCGAGACTGAGGGGAACGACCTCAAGGTGGTTCGCCTGTTCGCGGTTGACAACAATTCCAACCCGCCCAAAACGCAGATGAACGACCACAATTTTGAGTTCTACCTTCCCGAAGGTGCTTTGGTCGACCAGGCGATGGCAAGGACCGCCAACGGGCAGCCCATCAATGCCACGGCGGTTCCGCAAGCGGATAAGAACCGCTACGCGTTCATCTTTCCTCTACGGCCCGGCGAAACTCAGTTCCAGATCGCTTATCACCTGCAATATTCGGGCGAAGCCAGGTTAAATCCCAAGTCGCTTTATCCGGTGGATCACTTCGTGGCCATGCTTCCCAAGTCCATGAAGTTTTCCGGTCCCGCCTCGTTTCAGTCGATGCAGGATCCGGAGCAGACCGATGCTCAGGTCGAGGTTGTGTCGAACGCCCAGCCCAGCCAGAACCTGACGTTCACCGTTTCCGGCTCCGGTGTGCTTCCCGCCCGCACTGAGAGCGCCGGAGGTGGAGCTGCGGGAGGTGGACAGGCGTCTGCCGATAATCGTCCCGGCGGGGGGCTAGGTCCTCCGATTGACGCTCCCGATCCGCTGGAAAAATACCGCTGGTACATTTTGGGCGGGTTCGGCGCTGTGCTGGCAGTAGGCGCGTTTTACATTGCAAAGAGGTCTCCCGCGCAAACTGTGCCGGCCCGGGGCCGCTCCGATGAGGATGATGAAACTGTCGAGCTCCCGCGATCCTCGGTACGTACTTCTCCCGAGCGGTCTTCGACTCCGCGCAGTTCGGGTATCCTGCTCGAGGCTCTGAAGGAAGAACTATTCCAGCTGGAGGTCGAACGCCAGCAGGGCAAGATCTCGCAACAGGAATACGAAAAGCACAAGGCGGCTCTCGATCAGACCCTGCAGCGTGTCATCAAACGCGAAACTCAGAAAGTCTAGAGCCGTCGGTAAATCGCAAAAAATCAGGAGAAAGGAGATTGCCATGCGTGTACTTGGATACACGTGGGCCGGCGTTCGCACTGCCGATCTCAAATCTTCCGCACATTTCTTCGCCGACGTCTTGGGTCTCCCGCTGATTCACCAAAGCGAGAAACTGCTCCAGTTCGAGTTACCTTCGGGGCAGCTGTTCGAGGTCTTCGGCCAGAACAGCCGCTACTACCGCCTTCACGCCTGCCCGGTTCTGGCTCTCCAGGTGGAGAATGTGCGGGCTGCACGAGAGGAATTGGAGGTACAGAAAGTCGAATTCGTTACCGATGTCGAGGGCAGCGGCGCGGAAGCATGGACCTATTTTCGCGGACCGGACGGCTACTTATACGAGCTTTGGCAAACCAAACGCCGCTTTAAGCCAACCTCGCGTGTTGCAGGTAAGTGAACAATTACCTCAGTGCCTTGACGGCATGTTCGGCGTAGATTTACCGTCGAGTGGGAGAGTCTGCCCTTAAGCAGAGAGGAATCTGTGGCGCGAAATTCTATTGTTACCCTGACTACCGATTTCGGTTTGCAGGATCATTTCGTGGGAACCATGAAGGGAGTGATGATCGACATCAATCCCGACGTGAAGTTTGTCGACATCTGCCACGCGGTCCAGCCTTTCGATGTTTTTGACGCAGCTCTCACCATCGCGCAGGCGTACTCCTACTTTCCCACCAGCACCGTGCACATGGTCATCGTGGATCCGGGAGTGGGAACGGCGCGCCGCCCTATTGTGGTTTCGACTGAGAAGCATCTGTTCGTGGCTCCCGATAATGGCGTGCTCTCGCTGATCTATGATCGCGAGGACCGGATCAGCGTGCGCACGATCAGCGCGGATCATTACTTTCTTCAACCTCTCAGCAATACTTTTCATGGGCGCGACATTTTTTCCCCCATTTCCGCCTATCTCAGCAAAGGCGTGGACCCAGCGCGCATGGGCGAGGAAGTGACCGATTATGTCCGCTTCTCCGCGCCGAGACCCAAGCCGACAGAGAACGGCGCCTTACGAGGCGTGGTGCTGAAGGTGGATCGTTTTGGCAATCTGATCACCAACATCACCGCGCTGGAGGCGCCCTGGCTGTTTCAAGCTGAACCTCAAGCTTTCAAGATCACGGTTGGCAAGCGCGAAATTACACAAGTGCGCTCCGCCTACGCGGATGGAGCTCCAGGAGAGGTTTTTGCAATCATCGGCAGCATGGGCTTCCTGGAGATTGCCGCCAACCGTGGCGCTGCCTCCAAGCTGGTCGAGGCCAGCAAGGGAACGGATGTCAATGTCGTTCTGGAAGGCGCGCCTGCCGCCAGCACAACTGCTCAATCGTAACCTTGCAAGTTTCCGCACGCCGCCGAGTAGAACCTCAACACCTGTCGAATCCGGTCTTCAATCAGGCTCTCCGGCGTATTGCAGATCTTGCCTTCCCGGACGCGTTCGTATTGTTCAGGCAAGTGCTGGCTGAGAAGCGTTAATGGGATCGGGGCATTCGACAAGTTCTTCAGCAGCCGATCTACTTCCTTCTGCACCGCGGCATCGGGCCAGTAATAGCGGCAGCGGTCGCTGAAGCTGTATCTTCGTGCAAACTGCGCCTCCGGCTCCTGCGCCGGGTAATAGTCTTTCCAATACTCCGGATTGCGCAGCATAGCTTTTTCCAAGGCATCGGAGACTTGCGACAGGTGGAATCCCTTGTGACTCCCCAACCACTCCCGCTCAACTGCACTGAGCGCAAAAACGGCCTCACGGAAGACGAAGGTGAGCCACGGTCCAACTTTTAAGATGGCGAAGTGGTCCTCGACCATCTGTCGCAGAGCCTCGGGCTTCTGATAGTCGGTGGAATGCGCCTCGTAGACAAGAGCAGGCGAGGCAGGCAAATTCGCACTCAGCGCGCTAGCCTTTTTGCGATCGTAATCAAAGATGACCGCGTCGCCGAATTCCACTCCCGGCTGCACCACCAGCCCGATCACCCGTTCCCAGGCCTCGTCGAGCCCACGTTCCAGGAATGCCGCTCGCGCAATCTCGAGGGTTCTCCGCGAATCATCGACTTTGGTGGGCTGTGGTCCAGCGGTACCCGACGCCTCGCCTCCCGGTACTGGAACTTCCGTGCCAATCACATACTGCAGCCGAGGAGAGCCCTCTGGCAGCTCTTCCCATGCCTCTTCAGCGGCTCGACAAAGATCGGCAGCGCGGGTCGCGACTAACTGGTCATCAAGCGCGACATCGTCCGCGCAAGCCATGCTTGCATCCAGATGGATTTTGACGTACCCGGCCAGAACGCACGACCTTACAAGAACGCTGGCCTTGTGAAGAGCATCTCGGCTGGGCTCCCGACGCCAGGGATAGGGGCCTAAGTGATCTCCGCCCAAAAGAATGCGCCCACTCGGAAATCCAACCTGCCGTGCAATACCCGCCAGATAGCCCGCAAATTGCGACGGAGTTAATCCGGTATACCCGCCGAATTGGTTTACCTGATTCGAAGTGGATTCAACGCAGAGCATAGTGTCGTCCGCGATTGCCTGCCGCATTGCTGCTTCAAGTACTCGCGGATGAGCGGAACATACAGAAACGATACCGATGCGCTCCCGCTCACGATTTCGAAGAATGATGTCCCGTATCTCGTCCGTGAGCGTTGTCTTTGCCTGGGGTAAACCTGCTCTGCCTCTACGTTGGTGTACCTTGGTGGTGAGCGGTTTTGTTCTCATTGAAAGCGGTTAAACGGGAAGACGTCTGAGGCTTAAGCCCCTTGCGTCTGGCCGTTTAGGATGTTTTCGCGCTAGGCCGGGCGTAGCGCTCCATCTCACCGGTCCATTTTAGAAAACGCCACAGTTCCTCGCGCTCGCGCCACACGAATACCCAGAACTCAATGAAGTGGATTTGTTGCATTTTGACCCCGGTGTAGGTCTCCATACGCCAAAGCAGGTACGGACTCCTCCAGGGAGCCAGCCGGTGGCCGCGAGTTGCATTCCAAAGAAAGCGGAGAATATGGCGCATGCTGCAAGGAGTATACGAGAAGTGGATAGTGGTCAGTGAATAGTGGACAGCCAATGACTTCAGCTCTGACTATTCACTAAAGATCATACTTTTTCATCAGGTGCCGGAACGAGCGGTAAGAGATGCGGAGCGCGTCCGCCGCCTTGGTCTGCACCCCATTGGATTGCTCCAAGGCAGCCTGCAACAACGAGCGCTCAATATCGGCCACGTACTTCTCCATGTCGACGCCATCGGGAAGCACGCCGCCCCAGGTGCTTACTCCGCCTGCGCCCACAGCGGCGGCCGCCGCTCGTGCCTTGGGCCGCTCCACGGGCAGCTCCACGCTCAGCTCTTCGCTGGTTTCGAGGGCAACCGCACGCTCAACCGTGTTCTCCAACTGGCGCACGTTCCCCGGCCACTCATAGTGGCACAAAGCCTCCAGTGATTCAGCACGCACGCGCGCGATGCTCTTGCCCGCGGCGGGCGCGTATTTCTTAAGGAAATGGTTCACCAGCAACGGAATATCGTCGCGGCGATTCCGCAGCGGCGGAACGCCAATAGGAATAACATTCAAGCGGTAGTACAGATCTTCGCGAAAGGTATTTTCGGCGACTTGCTTGTCGAGATCGCGGTTGGTGGCCGCAATGACGCGCACGTCAATGGCGATTTCTTCCGTGCCTCCCACCGGCCGCACGCTCCGCTCCTGCAGGACGCGTAGCAGCTTCACCTGCATGGTCAGCGTCATCTCGCTGATCTCGTCGAGAAAGATCGTCCCCCCGTCCGCCACTTCGAAGAGGCCGCGTTTGTTCTGATTGGCCCCCGTGAAAGCGCCTTTGATGTACCCGAATAGTTCGCTTTCCAGCAACGTCTCCGGAAAGGCTCCGCAATTGATGGAAACGAATGCTTCCGCCGCTCGGGGAGAGCAGGCGTGCACGGCCCGCGCCACCAGTTCTTTGCCCGTTCCACTCTCCCCTTGGATCAGAATAGTGCTGCCGGTGGAAGCAACCGTACGAATGGTTTCCTTCAGCTTGTCCATCGCCGCACTGGCGCCGATGATGTTATCGAGAGAATTGCGACTCGCGGCATCACGCTTCAAGGCAAAATTCTGGCGGCTGAGCGTGACTTTCTCCAACGACCTGCGGATGGCGAGCTTGATCTCATCGACCAGGCCCGGTCCTTTGCGGATATAGTCCGAGGCTCCGCCCGCCTTAACTGCCTGCACAGCCGCCTCATAGTCGTCAACGGCGGTGATGAGCACAACCGCAGAGTCAGGCGATACCTGGTGCGCATAGCGCAGGACTTCAATGCCACTGGTTTTCGGCATTTTTATGTCGGTGATGATGACGTCGTAGAGCGCACCATCGATTTTGCGCTTGGCGGCCTCACCGGAAGTGACCGTCTCAATCTTGTGGCCTTCGCGGCGCAGGGCGATCTCGAGCATTTCGCAAATCGAGCGTTCGTCGTCGCATACCAGAATGTTAGGCATGCATTTCCCTTTCGACCGCCGTTACCGCGTTCACCGGCGCCGACGTAGAGCGCGCACTTGGGTCGCTGCTCGCACCCTGATGAAGACGCAATACGAACGTAGTTCCCTGCCCCGGCTTAGATCGTGCCCAGACCTTGCCGTCATGCGCCTGAACGATCTGATAGACGATTGCCAGGCCCAGGCCAGTTCCCCCTTCGAACTCCGATTGAAACGGTTCAAAAATCTTTTCTGTTTGTTGGGATGTCATGCCTGGCCCGGTATCCCCAAAACTGATCTGCCACTCATCGCCGACTTCCTCGACCCCGACGCTCAGGGTGCCTTCCGTCTCCATGGCGCGAAGCGCGTTTTCGCAAAAGTTCCAGAACACCTGTTTCAGTTTGTCGCCATCGGCAAACACAAACGCCTGCGCCACCGGGATTTGCCGTTGAATCCGGATATTCCTGCTTTCCGCCTGTAAACGGTGCTCCAAAAGCGTCAGCGTGTCTTCGAGCAGCGGTAACACGTCCGTTTTTTCCAACTTGTACTGCCGGTTGCGCGAGTAAGCCAGGAAATCATTGATGATGTTGTTGAGCCGCTCGGATTCGCGGGTCACAATTTCGACCAGCGTTCGCTGCTCATCACTGAGGCTGGAAATCGCCTCCAGCATTTGCACCGATCCGGCAATGGAGGTCAGCGGATTACGGATTTCATGGGCAATCGCCGCCGCCAGCCTGCCGACGGCGGCAAGCCGATCTTGCGTGCGTACTTCCCGTTCCAAACGCCGGATAGCGGTCAGGTCATCCAGGCTGTAGACGTACCCCAGCAGCCCTCGCTCCGGCACATTGAGGGTGGAGACGATCACGCGAAACGTCTTGCGAAACCCGTTGCCGGCCGTATAGCGCGCTTCACCGTGCGCGCGTTTCGCCGCAACGTGAGGCAATGGATCCAGAAAAATTTCCCCGATGGGCTTCCCCAGCAGTTCACTTTCGGTTTGCTCCAGCAGCTTGGCTCCGGCAGCGTTCACCAGGGTGATATGCCCGTCGAGGCCGGTGGTAATTATGCCGCCGCTGATGGACTGAATGATGTTCTGGTTCAGCACCTGCAGGTCTTTCAGCGCGCCACTTGTGTCTTGTAGTGCGACGCCTGTCTGCCGAAGTTTGCTGACTAGCCTGGCCGCCAGGTAGGCGACGGTAATGTAAGCGAAAAAATTGATCAGGATAATCGCCTGCAGTGCTTTCCAGTCCAGTCGCGCGGTCCCAGAAAGAGGGAGCAGGCCGAAGTAGTTCAGTTCGACCACTGCGCCATAGAGCAGAAAAGCCAGTGCCGCACTCAAGTAAGCCCATATCTTGGGCAAAAGAATGCAGGCGACAATGATGATCAGCGGATAAAGAAAATTGAAGGAGCTGTCAATTCCGCCCGAAATCTGAACCAGGAGTGTGGACAGAGCCAGATCGCTCAGGACCTGCAGCGCCGCCTGGGCGCGGTATTCCCTCCAGAACGATAGAAGAAGAATGTAGAACAGGGAGATTGCATACCACAGCACCATCGTGCTGACGAATGCGCGTACCGGCAAAGGGCTGGAAGTGAAACGGCTGACGGCCAGCTCGATACCCAACAAAAACGTCAGCACAATAACGCGGACTTTGACCAGCCATTCCAGCCATAACCGCTCGTCGAACATGGGCTGCATTTGTGATCCTGGTCGGTTCCTCCGACAGTGTTTCCGGACGCGGCATGCTGGCCCGCGTCCCGGGCATTTCTGGTGCAAGCCGCCCCAGGTACAGGCGGCGAAATCGGTTCCTTAGCCTGCCATTTTCGAGATCATCGCGAACAGCGGCATATATAGCGAAATAACGATGCCGCCAATCGTGATTCCCAACATGCCGATAATCAACGGCTCCAACATGGCCAACAGGTCTTTCGTGGCCGCGTCTACTTCGTCTTCGTAGAAATCGGCAATCTTCTGGAGCATGGAGTCCATGGCGCCCGTGGCTTCGCCGACGCCAATCATCTGCGTCACCATGTTGGGAAACACTCCCGCTTCTTTCAAGGGATCGACTATGGTGCGGCCTTCCTCGATGGCTTTACGCACTTTCATCAGAGCTTCCTGCAGCACCGCATTGCCGGAAGTTCTCGCGGTGATGGCCAACCCTTCCAGGATGGGCACACCTGACGTGATCAAGGTTCCCAAGGTTCGCGTAAACCGGGCCACGGCGATTTTGCGCAGCAAGAGACCGAGAACCGGCAGTTTCAGCAGCACCGCATCGAATGCGTATTTTCCTTTTGGGTGTTTGCGAATCTGTTTCAGACCGAACACCAGTCCGATCGTGCCCACGATGAAGAACCACCAGAAATGTCCTACAAACGCGCTCAGGCCCATGACCACTCGGGTCGGCAGCGGCAGAGCTACACCCAAGCCAACGAAAAGGTTGGCGAAGATCGGAACTACCCATTTGAGCAGCGCACCGACGATCAGGACGGCGATGCTGACCACCGATACGGGATAGATCAGCGCGGATTTGACTGCCGCCCGGAGTTTCACCGCCTTTTCCACGTAGGTGGAAAGACGCTGCAAGATGACGTCGAGAATACCGCCGGTCTCGCCCGCCTCGATCATGTTGGTGCTGAGGTCGTCGAAGACGTTGGGGTACTGGCGCATGGCGTTAGCCAGAGTGGAACCACCTTCTACGGTGGTGCGTACCCCCGTCAGCGTCTTCTGGAATGTGGGGTTTTCCTGGTTCGCAGCCAGGATCTCGAGACACTGCACCAGCGGCAGACCGGCATCAATCATGACGGAGAACTGCCGGAAGAAAATGGCGATCTCCTTGGTCTTGACCTTGCCGGAGCCGAAAGTAGGCAGGGAGAATTCCTTGCCCTTCTCGCGAATCGAGCCCGGGGTAATGCGCTCGCGGCGTAACTGCGCCGCCAAACTCTGCTTGTTGGGCGAGGTACGCTCGCCGCTGATCTTCTGCCCCGACGCGTCCTTACCGGAAAATGTGAAAACTGGCATGGTTGCATCTCCTCGCTAACTGCCGGCCGGCACGGAAGAACCGGCACCGGATTGAATCCTTTCGTTCACTTCCCTGCCCCTGCTCAATATCGTCTTCATCGCTTGGCCGGCGCGGCCGCGGCGGCTGCGCCCCGGTTAATCAGCCCGGCGCCTCGGTTGATCATTTCCGTCAACTCGTCGGGCGAACTTGAACGTGACAAGGCCATCTCCAAAGTGATCTGCTTCTGGAAATGAGCCGTGGCGAGTGCCTGATTTAAAGTCTGCATGCCGAACTTGTCCTGGCCCGACTGCATTGCCGAATAAATCTGGTGAATCTTGTCTTCGCGGATCAGGTTACGAATCGCGGCGTTGGGCACCATGATTTCCATGATCATGGCCCGGCCCTTACCATCCGACTTGGGAAGCAGGGTCTGACACATGATTCCCTCCAGCACCATCGAGAGCTGCGCGCGAATCTGCGGCTGCTGGTGGGCCGGGAACACGTCGATGATTCGGTTAATCGTGGAAGATGCCGAGTTGGTGTGCAGCGTGCCGAAGGTCAAGTGACCGGTTTCGGCAATTCGCAACGCCGACTCGATCGTCTCCAGGTCTCGCATTTCGCCGATCAGCACGACGTCCGGGTCCTCACGAAGGGCGGCGCGCAGCGCGTCCGAGAAACTCTTGGTGTCGGCGTGCAGTTCGCGCTGGTTCACCAGGCAATTCTTATTCATGTGCACGAACTCGATCGGATCCTCGATGGTGAGAATGTGGTCGTGGCGCTCGGTATTGATCTTGTCGATCATGGCCGCCAGCGTGGTGGACTTGCCCGATCCCGTGGGCCCCGTGACCAGTACCAGGCCGCGCGGTTTCTCGCAAAGCTTGCTCACCACCGGCGGCAGGTTCAGCTGGTTGAATGACTTGATTTCGAATGGGATCAAGCGGAACACAGCCGCCGTGGCGCCGCGCTGATTGAACAGGTTGGCGCGGAACCGGGCCAGGCCTTTCAAACCGAAGGAGAAGTCGAGTTCCAGGTTTTCTTCGAAACGATGCTTCTGGGAATCGGTCATCACGCTGTAAGCGAGCTGCTTGGTCTCCGCGGGTGTCAACTGCGGCAGATCGAGTGGAACCAGGTGTCCGTGTACGCGCACCTGGGGCGGTGAATTGGTGGTGATGTGGAGGTCGCTGCCTCCCATTTCCAGCATTCGTTTCAGCAGATCACTTAACGAGAGCGCCATTGCTTCCCTTTCCCCTTATCAGTGAATAGTCTCGCGGGCCACTTCTTCCAGCGTGGTGATTCCCTCTTTCACCTTCATCAACCCGCTGCGGCGAAGCGTCAGCATGCCTTTTTCAATTGCTTTTTTCTTGAGTTCGACGGCGGAAGCACCGACCAGAACCAATTCCTTGATGTCGTCGTCGACTTCCATTACTTCGTAAAGGCCGGCCCGGCCCTTGTAACCGGTGTTATTGCAGGTGCCGCATCCTTTACCTTTTTGAATCTTTACCGACTTGGCCTCTTCCGGGGTGAACCCTTCTTCGATCAGCGTCTGGTAAGGCACGTCGATGGTCTGGGTGCATTCCTTGCAAATCCGGCGAACCAGGCGCTGAGCGCAGATCAGGTGTACAGACGTTGCCACCAGGAACGGCTCAATACCCATGTTCATCAAGCGGGTAATCGTTTCCGGCGCACCGTTGGTGTGCAGCGTGGAGAGCACGAGGTGACCGGTAAGGGCTGCCTTGATGGCGATTTCCGCCGTCTCGAAGTCTCGGATCTCGCCGACCAGAATGATATTCGGGTCTTGCCGCAGGAAAGCACGCAGCGCCGCCGCGAAATTCAGTCCGATCTGTTCCTTCATCTGCACCTGGTTCACACCGTGCAGCTGAAATTCGACGGGATCTTCTGCAGTCATGATGTTGGTATCGGGCTGATTCAGTCGGGCGATGGACGAGTACAGGGTGTTGGTTTTGCCCGAGCCGGTCGGTCCCGTGACCAGGACCATGCCGTAGGGCTTCAGAATGGCCTTTTCGAACTTGACCAGCGATTCCTGCTCGAATCCCAGCTTGGTCATGTCAAGCCGCAGGTTTTCTTTGTCGAGCAGTCGCAGCACGATCTTCTCTCCCCACAGCGTGGGCAGCGTGCTTACGCGAAAGTCGAGCTGTTTCTTCTTCCCGCCAATGTTCATCTTCAGCATGATGCGGCCGTCCTGCGGCAGCCGCTTCTCGCTGATGTCCAGCTTGGACATGATCTTGATACGGGATGTGATTGCGTCCTTTAATTTCAGCGGCGGCGACATGATGCTCTGCAGCACGCCATCAATACGGAAACGCACGCGAAATTCTTTTTCGTAGGGCTCGACGTGGATGTCGCTGGCGCCGCGCTTCACCGCGTCGGTAAGGATCAGGTTCACCAGCTTGACGATGGGGGCTTCGTCAGCCGCCTTCTCCAGGTCCGCCAACTCCAGTTCTTGCTCCTCGCTCTGCAACTCGACATCGGCCTCGTCGCCGGTCATCGACTGCATCACGGTCTCGAGGTCTTCGTCGTTGGTGGTACCGTAAGCCTTTTCTATGCCCTCATTGATCGAGCTTTCCGACGCGACTACCGGCTCGATGTTGAAGCCGGTCATGAACTTGATATCGTCCATGGCGAACACGTTGGTCGGGTCGACCATGGCGATGGTGAGCGAGGCGCCCACGCGGCTCAGCGGCAGAATCTGGTAGCGTTTCGCGGTTTCATAAGGGATCAGCTTGACTACGGCGGGATCGATTTCGAAGTAAGAGAGATTGATCGCGGGGACGCCGTACTGGCGGGAGAGGAAATTGGTGACATCCTCGTCCGTCAGAAAGCCCAGCTTCACCAGCGCGGAACCCAGTCGGCAGCTGCTTTCCTTCTGGGTCTTAATCGCCTGCTGCAACTGCTCCGGGGTTATCACCTTCTCTTTGACCAGAAGGTCACCCAGCCGTTGAGACATGCCTCGAACTCCTCTGTTAAGGCAGAGAGATAGCGTTGACGCATCCGCAAGACCTACCGCCTTCGGGGGACAGAGCGATGAGCGGCGCAGCCTGCGTTGACACAAATTGTCATCGCAACTCGATTACCGTGAAAGTAACTTCAGTACCTGACCGCCTATGCAAGACCGACGCAAACGCCTGCGCTCGCAGTTCTTTTTCGAGATTGGCTGATTTTTATGACATTTAGCGTCATGCTCGGGCTGTGGGACATGCACCTGAGTAATGCCAATAAGTGCCATCACAGCGCCGGTGTGCAGTTGACCTTCCCCAAAGCTTGGCCGGAGCACACATTAGGTTTGAAATACGGTTGAACTACTGGCAAATGCGATGACCTGTGCAACTGAGTTCCTGCGCCGCGTCGCTCTCGCAATTTCGATCGTGGTTGTGGTGTTACTTATCAGTGAAGCGAGCGTGCCCAGTCTTCGGCAGGAAGCGGAACGCGCTGGTCTTCTGATCGGCACCGCGGTGCGAGCCGGGCAACTGGGCGAGCCAGCCTACGCCGCCACTGTCGCGCGCGAATTCAATCTGGTCGAACCCGAGGACGCTCTTAAATGGGAGGTGCTCCGCCCGAACCGCAACCAGTTCGACTTTTCCGATGCTGATCGCATCATGGCTTTTGCCGAACTCCACGGCATGAAAGTGCGCGGCCACACTCTGGTATGGACGCACCAAAATCCCCCCTGGCTCACCCACGGCGCATTCAATCCGCAGGAATTAAATTCTCTGCTGCATGAACACATCAGCAAAGTTGTCGGACACTATCGTGGAAAGATCTTCGCTTGGGATGTAGTGAACGAAGCCGTAGACGAGAACGGCGCTCTTCGCACTTCGCTCTGGTATGACCAGCCGGGTATTGGTTTCAAGGACCAGGGTGCGGTGTATATAGAGCAGGCTTTTCGCTGGGCTCACGAGGCTGATGCGGATGCTCTCCTCTTTTATAACGATGGCGGTGGTGAAACCCTGAATGTGAAGTCGGATGCTCTATACAAAATGTTGCGTGATTTCAGAAGCCGTGGAGTTCCCATCAACGGCATCGGCCTGCAGATGCATTCCGATCTGAACCCCGACGTGGCCGGCATCGCCCGTAATGTTGCCCGGTTCGTCGATCTCGGCTTACAAGTCCACATTACCGAGGCCGATATAGGCATCCCGGTCGACCAGAGCCGGCATCCTCTTGATCCGGTTGATTTGAAGCGCCAGGCGGAAGTGTACGAGGGCATTCTCAAGGCCTGTCTGCAGCAGCGGGGATGCACCGCCTTTCAGACCTGGGGCTTCACCGATAAATATTCCTGGATCAACTCCTCGTCGCGAGGGGCGAGGGGAGCCGCACTTTTTTTCGATGCGCAGTATCGTCCCAAGCCAGCATATCGCGCAGTCCTGCAAGGCTTGTCGCAGGCTCGGAGATTTCGCTAGTAAACTGCCATGCCGAGAACGTAAGTCACAGTTATAATTAGGACGAAGTACCCCAAGGGCCTGCCTCAAACTCAAAGGTAAAGGTGTATTGTAAGTGTCTGCTGCCAGCCAGACTCGTGCTCTTGAACAGAAGTCCAGACGGCGCCGAGCTGTGGTTCTTCTCGCTGTGGCCTTACTCCTGGTATTCGGGGTCATACTTTCCCAAACCTCGTTCGATCTGCGGTTTCTGACTCCCGATTCCAACCAGCAGCTCCTGTTCTTCGTGAGCCTGTCGACTCTGAACTTCCTGCTATTTGTTTTTCTCTTTTTCATCCTGGCGCGCAATCTGTTGAGAGTTTTTGCCGACCGCCGGATGGGGGTCCTTGGCTCAAAATTCCGCACTCGCCTCGTCGTGTTCAGCCTGCTATTGTCCGTGCTTCCGGTGATGGTGATGTTTTGGTTCGCCTATGGACTGATGAACCGTTCCATTGATAAATGGTTTTCGAGTCCCGTGGAAGAAGTGCGTGCTGACACCGCCCAGATGACGTCCATGCTTTCCGAATACGCGGCGCAAAATGCTCGCGCTGAGGCTAAGGCCATTGCCGACTCCCCGGATACGCAACGTGCCTTCACCGGCCATGGCTTCACGTCAGCTGTTACGGAGTTTCGTCGCCGCGACGCCACCTTGCAGGGCGGCTTTGCCTTCCTTATTAAGGACGACAATGCTGAAGCCAGCTATGGAGCGCCTGCGCCTTGGCCGGTCCTGAAACCCGTTCTGCCGCTGAACAGAATATCCAAAGACACATCGGCGAATTTCTCGTGGGGAGGAATCGAATACGTCTTGGCCAGTGCTCCCGTCGCCGACCGGGGCACAATCCTGGTGGCCATGCCGCTACCTTGGAAGTTCTCTGAGACCGTCAAAGAAATCGAGGCCAGTCAGGCCCGTTACTGGGAATTGAGCAAGCAACGCCGTTTGGTGCGCCGCACCTACATGAGCTTGCTGATGTTGCTCACCGTGGTGGTTCTCTTCGCCACGACTTGGCTGGCTCTGTTTCTTTCGAAACTAGTAACCCGCCCGGTGGCGGCTCTGGCCGAGGCCACGCAGGAAATTTCGCGCGGGCGCTTCGATTACCGGGTAGACGTTCGCGGCGCCGACGAAATTGGCGAACTCGTGCGCTCATTCAATCGCATGGCCGAGGACCTGGAGTTTAGCCGCCGTCAATTGAACAACTCGACGCACGATCTCGCTCAAGCCAACGCTGCCCTTGACCAGCGCCGCCGTCACATTGAGACCATCCTGGAGAGTATCCCGACGGGCGTGCTCTCGCTCGACGCTGATCGCCGCGTCTCCCATGCCAATGGCGCATTTTTGCGTCTTTTTTTTCCGGAGGCAGTCGAGAATGGAGCGCGTGCTGCCCTGGTCGGCGCTGACCTGCGCAATATCTTTCCCCTGGAACTGATTGACGATTTTGCGCACCTGTTCCGGCGCGCCGACCGCATGAGCATCAGCGCCAGCCAGATGGAGATCGCCGTCTCAGGAGGCAAGCTGAGTTTTGCGGTCACCGTCGCCACGCTGGAACATGACCGCCAACGCCAGGGTTACGTCTTGGTTTTCGAAGATCTTTCCGACGTTTTGCGGGCGCAGCGCCAGGCGGCCTGGAGTGAAGTCGCTCGGCGTGTTGCTCACGAAATAAAGAATCCCCTGACCCCGATCGCCTTGTCGGCGGAACGCATCCGCAAGCACCTCGAGCGTGGCAGTCCACCCGATGCAGCTTCTCTGGAAATCATTTACACCTGCGCCGATACCATTGCCAATGCGGTGGAAACCGTGCGTGCGTTGGTCAATGAGTTTTCCACCTTGGCGCGCTTTCCTGCCGCTCAGCCGCAACCCGCCAACATTAATTCCATCGTAGAGACCGCTCTAGGCATGTTCAACGGCCGTCTGGATGGCATTCAGATGCGCACCCTGCTCGCCCCCGATTTGCCCAAAGTCATGGCCGATTCCGAAGCGATCAAGCGCGCTTTGGCCAACCTGGTAGACAATGCCGCCGAAGCCGTACAGGACTCCCTGGTGCGCGAAATTCAAATTTCGACCTCACTCCTGGGCAGCCGCGACATGGTGGAAATCGTCGTCGCCGATAGTGGCCACGGAGTCACGTCGGAGCTGAAAGAAAAGTTATTTCTGCCCTACTTCTCGACCAAGAAGCGCGGTACCGGCCTTGGACTGGCTATCGTCAGCCGCATTGTCGAGGACCACCACGGCTCCATCCGAGTTGAGGAGAACCAACCCGTGGGCGCCAAGTTTATAGTCGAACTACCTGTCGCGCCCGAACCGGTATCGACCCAGGCCACCCCTCAACATGCATAGCGTTCTGATCGTGGACGACGAATCCGGCATTCGGGAATCCCTTAAAGGCGTGCTGGAGGACGAGGGCTACAAGGTCTCGGAAGCCGGCAGCGGCGAAGCTTGCCTCGATCTCTTGCGCAAACACAACTTCGACGCCATTTTCCTCGATGTGTGGCTACCCGGAATGGACGGTTTGGACACTTTGCAAAGGATCAAAGATGCGGACCAATCCGCCGAAGTGATCATGATTTCGGGTCACGGCACCATCGAAACTGCCGTGCGCGCCACCAAGCTGGGGGCCTTCGACTTTCTCGAGAAGCCGCTGTCTCTGGAAAAGACGCTGATCTTGCTGAAAAATGCTATCGACGCCCGGCGGCTGCGCCGCGAAAACGTCGACCTCAAGCGACAACTGCAGACCAAGAGCGTCATTGTGGGTGACAGCATTCCCATGAAAGCTCTGCGCCAGCAGATCATCATCATGGCACCCACCAACGGCCGCGTACTGATTTATGGCGAGTCGGGCTCCGGCAAGGAACTCGTAGCCCATGCTATTCACGCACAGAGCCTGCGCAAGGACGCCCTTTTCGTGGAACTGAATTGCGCCGCCATCCCAGAAGACCTGATCGAAAGCGAGCTGTTCGGACATGTTCGCGGCTCCTTCCCCGCCGCCGCTACCGATAAAGAGGGGAAATTTCAAAAAGCTCATGGCGGGACTCTTTTCCTGGATGAAGTCGGCGACATGAGCCTCAAGACACAATCCAAGGTCCTGCGTACCCTCGATGAGCAGCGCTTCGCGCCGGTTGGGGGTGATGAGACCATCACCGTGGACGCGCGCGTCATCGCCTCCACGAACAAGGACCTGGAAGAAGAAATCTCAAAGGGGAATTTTCGCGAAGACCTGTTTTACCGGCTTAATGTCATTCCGTTTTACGTGCCGCCCCTGCGTGAGCGTACGGAAGACATCCCGCAGCTTACGCGTCATTTTTTGAAAGAGTTTTCTTCGGCTTACGGACGCCGGGCCCGCGAGATTACTGACGACGCTATCGATGCTCTTATCGGTTATTCCTGGCCGGGCAATGTGCGCGAGTTACGAAACGTGATCGAGAGAATTGTGATCATGAATCCAACTACCGCCAAACTGGACCGAAAACATCTGCCCCCGCTCATTTATCGCGACGGCGGCCGCCGTACGGGTTCGACCGAATTCGCCAGCCTTCATCAGGCCCGCGCCGCCTATGAGCGCGACTACATACTGAAGAAATTAGACGAGAATCACGGCAATGTCAGCCGCACGGCAGAGGTTCTGGGCCTCGAGCGCAGCCACCTCTATCGGAAAATGAAGACTCTGGGAATTGCAGCGAAGGAGTAGCGAAGTTTGGTTAACGGCTTCCGGTTAGTTGCTTTAACTATTGACTAATCACTAATCACTCAACGTTTAACCATATGTATCTCTGTCCCGCCATTGTGAAAAGCAACTTCATCCATGAGCTGATTAATCAGAAAGATCCCGCGCCCGTGACTCGAATAGAGATTTTCGCCATGGCAACAATTAGGGATCGCTGCTGGGTCAAACCCAGGTCCGGGGTCACGAACCACAATCAGCATTCCCCGTTCCTCATCGCAGGCCACGATACATTCGACGGTTTTGCTGGGGTCTTCCTTGGCTCCGTGTACAACCGCGTTGGCCAGAGCTTCGGTTAAGGCGAGTTCGATGTCATGTTCCTTGCCAGCGGCACACTGCATACTGCGAACAACTTCCATGACGTTTTGTACGACGGGATCGACCGCCTTGCGCTCGGCAGCCAAAGCAATTTTCAGTTTCATGATTAGTTTGTCAGATTCGAAATTACAGGTTGTCGGCGGTTGAGATGCCATGTTCGCTCGGCCTCGGAGAAATCATTTCCTATGTACCTGAATTGTATCGGCACCAGCCTCGGAGATCAAACTGTTGTTGAAAGCGATGCCGACCTATGTGTCCCGCGGTCCCACCAGGTTTTCCAACTGGCGCCGCCAATCCAACTCTTCCACAAAATTACGCGAGTTGCGCCAGCCTGGCTGCACTTTAACAAATAGTTCCAGATAGACTTTCGTCCCGACCATCTTCTCGATAGCGAGGCGGGCCGCAATGCCGATTTTCTTCAGCATGCTCCCCCCTCTGCCCACCAGAATTCCCTTCTGACTGTCGCGATCGCAGTAGATGGCGGCTCCGATGCGCGTCAATTTCTCACCCTCTTCAAAGCGCTCCACGATAACGGTCGTGAAATAGGGAATCTCTTCTCGCGTCGCCGCTAGAATCTGCTCCCTAATGATCTCCCCCACCATAAACCGGACCGGCTGGTCGGTGACCTGGTCGGTAGCGAAATACTCAGGCCCTTCCGGTAAGTTCTTCATGATGCTTTTCAGTAAAACGTCGAGTCCGCTGCGCTTAAGCGCGGAGATCGGAATAACTTCGCGAAAATCGTGTAATTTACTCCATCTGTCGATCAGGGGGAGTAATTTGCTCTTATCCAGTCGGTCAATCTTGTTCAGCAGCAGAAAGATCGGCGTGCTGGATTGCTTGGCGAGATCCAGCACAAACTGATCTCCCACACCAGATTTCCCGGTAACATCCACAATCAGCAGGATCAGATCACAGCCTTCGAGCGCCTCTCTGACCTCCACCATCATCTTGCGCCCCAAAGCGCTATCCGGCTTGTGAACGCCAGGCGTATCGATGAGGATGGCTTGCCCACCCACCTTGCCCTTTTCTGCGGAAACATGGAGGATGCCCTGAATGCGATTGCGCGTCGTCTGCGGCTTAGGGCTGACGATAGCGAGTTTCTCGCCCGCCAGCGCGTTCAGCAGCGTAGACTTACCCGCGTTCGGGCGGCCAAGGATACACACGAAACCGGAATGAAAGGACATAAGTGGCTGGTTAATAGTGAATAGTGGCTAGTAGGTAGTGGCTATCTCATAATGAAGCAAACGAGTAACCCCGCGCCCACTAAATCAACTTCATCTGTCTCGGAGCCATGCTGATTCGGACCCTCTGCACCCGACGCTCGGTTGATTCGAGCACTTCGTAGCGCAGGCCGTCCTCTTCGATCACCTCTCCTGGAAGTGGAATCCGGCCCGCCAACTCGCTAACCAATCCGGCGACGGTCGCTGCCTCTTTGCCCTCGGGGCGGATACCAAATAACTCGTCGAGGCGATCCACGTCCATGCTGCCGGGAACAATATAGGAATTTTCATTTTCGCGGACTACATCGGCCTTTTCGTGCTCGTCCCGAATTTCGCCTACGATTTCCTCGACCAGATCCTCGATCGTAACCAGGCCCGCCGTACCTCCATATTCATCGACCACCAGAGCCATTTTGATGTTTTGCTTCTGCATCTCTCGGAGCAGATCGCTGCCCAACTTGCTTTCGGGTACGAAGTAGACGTCGCGGCGCATGAGGGAATCCACGGTACGTACGCGAGCTTCGCTATCGGATATTTGCAGAACATCCTGCGCGAAAACAATTCCTTTGATGTGATCGATATTGGCTTCGTAGACGGGAACCCGAGAGAACGGTTTGCTGCGCAGCAGTTCGACGAACTGCTCGACCGTAGTTCCGGTCGGAACCGCAACCATTTCTGGCCGCGGCTTCATGGCTTCGCGAACCGTTTTCCCCCCAAACTCGACGACCGACTGAATCAAGTCGCGATCTCCCTCATCCAGAATGCCCTCCTCCTGCCCGGCCTCGATGAGAGCGTCCACCGCTTCCGCTGGACTCTCAGGATGTTCGTCGGTATGTTCCCGCGTGAGCGCTGCCACGGATTGGCAGAAGCCCAATACCAGCGTAATGGGCAGCACCAGGTAGATAAGAAGGCGCAGCAGCAGCGTGTACCTGGTAAGCCAAAGACCCTTCGTACGCGCAAAAAATACAAATGGAAGTAATCGGTTGAACACGATGACAATGATGATCAGAGCGCCGGCCGCCTGCAGGATTTCGTAGCTGCTCCAGGCGCGATCACGAAATACGCTGAAGCCGACTACCATGGCAATGGCCGCCATCGTCAATTGCGCCAGGATCGCCATGGAAACCGATGCCCTCTGCCGGCTTACTCCCAGGCGCGGCTCAACCGCATGCTCGAAAACGTCGATGTTGTCCTGAAATTCGCGGGAAAGAAATTTGCCGATCTCTCCATACACGCGGTCCACATAAGAAACGAGGGTCAGCAACCCCAAAAGCAGGACAATTGCGATCGCGACCCCGTAACTCATTACTGTCTTCCCCGCGCTCGGCTCGATCTTTTATTCAAGTTTTGTCTTTCAATCAAGCCGACTGGCAATTTAAGCCGCCGCCGTAGCCGTGCCTCCTTGCCAGCCATGGCTCCGTGGTCGCGCTCATGGTCGTATCCGGCCAAATGCAGCAGACCGTGCAGGATCAGAATTTTTATCTCTTCCCCGGCTGAGTGTCCTAATTCTCTTCCGTTTACAGCGGCGATCTGCGAGGAAATCGCGATGTCGCCCGCCCACGTTTTCGCCATGCTGGAATCAGCAGGAAAAGATAATACGTCAGTTGCAGCATCCTTACCGCGAAAGCGACGGTTCAGCGATTGTATTTCCAGGTTGCCTGTGATCAGCACATTAACCTCGCCATGCACACCGGAGGCAGCCGCGGCCCTGGCGGTGAAACGGCTCAACGCAGCTTTGGTCAACCCTGGCACGCTCTTTTTCAGGATGATCACTTTCCGGCCTTCCGAGTTATTCCTAAAGCAAAACAGGAGGGCCCAAATCCAGGCGCCCTCCTGAGGAATCTGTTGTTTTCTATTCTGCGAGCCGATTCTCCGGAGCCGCGTCCCGGCCCGTTTCTGGCACGGCGTTGTCCACTCCGTTCGTCTTCCCGTTCGCCTTGCTCTCCGGCAAGAGTGGTATCTGCTCTTGCGCAAGTTTCTCCTTGTGTTCGTCGTAAGCCTGAATGATGCGTTGCACCAGGTGATGGCGCACGACGTCGCCCTGATCGAAGTAGACGAACGAGAGCCCTTCCACATTTTTCAGAATGTCGATGGCTTCCAGCAATCCACTGCGCCGGGCACTGGGCAAATCAATCTGCGTGACATCGCCGGTGATCACCGCCTTGGAATTGAAACCAAGCCGCGTCACGAACATCTTCATCTGCTCGGATGTCGTATTCTGCGCTTCGTCGAGAATCACGAAGGAATCGTTGAGAGTGCGGCCGCGCATAAAAGCGATGGGCGCAATCTCGATCACGTTCTTCTCCAGATAGCGGTCCACCTTCTCCGGATCCAGCATGTCGTAAAGCGCGTCGTACAAGGGCCGGAGATAGGGGTCGATTTTCTCCTGCAACGTTCCCGGAAGAAATCCGAGGCGTTCGCCGGCTTCCACCGCCGGCCGAGCCAGAATGATGCGATTCACGCGTTTGGCAAGCAAGGCCGAGATGGCCATGGCCACAGCCAGATAGGTTTTGCCGGTACCGGCAGGGCCGATCCCGAAGACCATGTCGTGCTTCTCGATGGCTTCCAGGTATCGCCGCTGATTCAAGCTCTTGGGCTGGACCGTCCTGCGCCCCCCGAACGAACGTTGCTTACCGGCTTCCGCCAGACCACGCAGGCTGACACTGGGGTCTGAAACCAGCACTCGCAACATGCTGTTCAGGTCCCCATTATTGAAAGTGAAGCCGGTACGCTGCAGGTGTTCGTAGTCGCTGAAGAGCTGTTCAGCGCGCGCAACGTCCCGCGCCGCGCCCTCCAGCTCGATAGAATCGGATCTTAGGTCGATGGTGATGTTCAGGCCGTCTTCCAGCACATGCAAGTTTTCGTCGCGCGTGCCGAACAGGGTCTCCACGTTCGGACTGATATCGATATTCTTCTTCATTCAGTTCTGCTGGCGCTCATCCTCCTGCGCGCTCTCTGCGCTTCGTACATCCAAGCGCGTCCAGTGCTTAGATGTGGTTACTGCCCGGCGAGCACATTCGCGAGTCGCATTTCCTCTGTTCAGGATTGTTCTGCTTGAAGTTTGAGCCGATGCGGTGCTCGCTGCCGACGTGCACGCAACTACCATGTGAGCTTAGGGTACCCCTCTGCCGTAGGAGAGTCAATGCTCCCGTGCCAGCCCACAAGTACTAGATGAGCACGCGAGTTTGCGAGGATGAACATTATTTTGTTGCACTTAGGGGACAGGCTCTCAGGTTTCAAACCCCGGTCCCTGGCGTGCTAGGTCCCAAGTCTCAGGCTTCAAATTCAGGCATTAAACAACGGTTGCTCACGGCGGACTGAGAGCTCGTAAAACGAGCGGATTGCATCAACTATCAGACCCTCGAAATCGACCCCTACTGCAGCCCCATCAAGCCCAGTGTCACCGTAAGCAGCATGACCAGCATCACGATCGAAGTAATCACCACGAACTTGTAATCCCGGTCGGCAGCAAATGCCGCAATGGAAACGATCACCCGGGCGATTGGGGTCAGAATCAACAGGACCGTGGCCAGCAGCATGAGGGAAATGGGGTCACCGGCCGCGAGTCCGTGAAGCACATTCGACCATTGGGAGTGGGTCTTGACCCACTGCGCCGTGAGCGGGACGAACCTGGGATGCAACAAGGCCAGCACAATCCCAGCGGCAAACAGCAGGTTGCTGAGAATCATGCCGCCAATCAATAAACGGTAGACGTCGGCGTAAACGTTCGCCTCATTTTGTGTTGCTCCGTCGAGTTGCTCTGGTTGCATAACTGGCTCTCCTAAGCTCCAAAAGCGGGCAGATGGATTCCGTACCCAAGTTGCAGCGCTTTTGCGAACATCTCATATGCGAGATAAAGCATGAGTGCGCTGAAAATCCATTTAAGGACCGCGCTATGCAGCCGATTCATGACCGTGGTCCCAATCGTCGCTCCGAGGGTTGTACCCAGGGCGACCGGCGCAACCACCGCGAAATGAATGAGGCCATGCAGAAAGAAGAGAATCGAACTGACCGCAGCCGTCACCCCAATCATCAACTTGCTCGTACCCACCGCGACTTTCATGGGCACATTCATATAGCGGTTCATGGCGGATACTTTCAGAACGCCGCCCCCCACGCCCAGCAGTCCTGAAGTGATCCCTGCGAGATAAGCAACGCTTATCCCGATGGACGTGCCGCAGACGACGTAATCCACCTGCTTGTTGGCGGCCTGATCGAAGTAGCTGCCGCGCAGGTCCAGATACCGGGCAATTCGATCAGGTTTCGCGCGCGCGAATTCTCCGGTAGCGATGCGCTGGTCATCCAGATTGCGCGTGGTATATGCGGCATAAGCCATATACGCGAGCATGAGCGCGAAGACCAGAGACATGACCCATTCATGCAGAAACAGCGCCAATACGCTGCCTGAGAGTGCCCCCGTGGTGGTAAAGATTTCAAGGAACATAGCCAGATGAAGGTTCGTGATGCGCTGGTCAACGTAGGACGAACCACCCGCATTGGAGGTCGCAATCACCGACACAATACTGGCGGCCACGGCAATTTTCAGCGGCAGGTGAAAGCCCAGCACCAGGGCTGGAACGATAAAGATTCCCCCGCCCACGCCTAACAATGCCCCGAAAAAACCCGCCACAAAGGCAGCGCCTAAAAGCCAAAGAACGAAACCTAAGGAATAGATCATCATTGTTTCTTGCCGGCCGATTCGATTCTAACCTCTCCGCTCGCTAACCAAAGCAGCACTGGCCCGGTCTCACCAACGCCGCAACTCGGTCGAACCCGGCGGCTGTTCATTCATGTTCCGAGCCGTGCCCGGCATCTGCACTCGAACTTAGCCGATGAATGGATTTCACCCCTGGCAAGGCGATCTGCTACTCTGCCTGTTCTCGTGAAAAGAGGAACAACCAACGATGCTATTTCGTAAATCGCTAATCTCACTCTTTGCAATTTTCCTGTGCCTGCATCTATCTGCAACCGACAAGAAATCAAAAGAAACCAGCGACGCCAACAAACCCTCTTACGAATTGCCCCAGCCGGCTACCGAAAATCTGGATTACGCCATGTACCAGCGAATACGCGATGAGGGTCTTGGGCACTCTCATGTCATGGAATACGCCTCCGCCCTGATGGATGGAATCGGACCGCGCCTGACCGGTTCGCCCAATGTGAAGCGCGCCAATGAATGGACGCGCGATCAGTTCACCGCCATGGGCTGCAGCAATGCTCACCTCGAGGACTGGGGAGAATTTGGCATAGGGTGGCGGCAACTGAACACCTGGGTCCGCATGACCGCGCCGGATACAGCCATTTTTATCGCGCAAGCCCTTCCCTGGTCGCCCTCCAGCCACGGTCCGATCAACGGCAGCGCCGCGTGGATGGACGCCAAAGAGGAGAAAGACCTGGATAAATACAAAGGCAAGCTCGCGGGCAAAGTCGTTTTTTTTGGCGAAATGCGGGAGGTCAAGCCCTTGGACAAGCCGCTCTTCGAGCGCAAGGACGAGGCTGACTTGAAGAAAATTGCCGAGTTTCCCCTTCATGAGGAAGATTTCCAGCAGCGGGCGATGGAATTCGTCAAGAAGCTCGAATTTCGGGAAAAAGTAGGACAATTTCTTGCTGCCGAACACGCGATCGCGGTGGTTATCCCGAGTCGCGATGGCCGCAACGCTGGCGGTTCCGGCGGCACCATTTTCGACGACGGGGGCGCGGGCATGGGCTGGTTCACCTATAAACGCGAACATGCCGAAGGCCTGCCGGTGGTCGTCATGGCGGTCGAGAGCTACGGGCGCGTCTACCGCCTGACCAAGGCCAACGTGCCCGTGAACATCGAGATGGACGTGGAAACCGAATTCACCGGCGATCACGAGCACGGCTTCGACACCATCGCCGAAATTCCCGGTACCGATCCTAAACTCAAGGACGAACTGGTGATGGTAGGTGGACATCTGGACTCATGGGCTTCCGGCACCGGCGCCACCGATGACGGCGCTGGCACGGTAGTGGCCATGGAAGTCATGCGCATCCTCAATGCCTTAAAGGTTCAGCCGCGGCGCACCATCCGGGTCGGATTATGGACCGGCGAAGAACAGGGCGAATTCGGGTCTTATGGATACGTCAAACAGCACTTCGGATACGTGCCGCTCTCGACTGCGCCCGACCAGGTAAAGCTACCGGAATTTCTACGTAAACCTGCTGGACCGGTTCAGCTCAAGTCCGATCAACAAAAGATTTCCGGCTACTTCAACGTGGATAACGGCAGCGGGAAAATTCGCGGCGTATACCTGCAGGAGAATGCCTCCGTTGCTCCTATTTTCCAGCAGTGGATTGCGCCCTTACACGACCTGGGAGTCACTACGCTGACGATGAGAGATACCGGTGGGACCGATCACGAGGCGTTTGACTCGGTTGGCGTTCCCGGTTTCCAGTTCATTCAGGACCAACTCGATTACGCTGCCCGCACCCATCACACCAACATGGATGTTTACGAGCGCCTGCAGCCGGATGACCTGGCCCAAGCGGCAGTCGTGGAAGCAATCTTCGTGTTCAACACCGCCATGCGCGATCAGATGCTGCCGCGCAAGCCGTTGCCACATCCTGAACTCGAAGAGCAACGTAAGGCGCCACTCAAGGACCTGATGCCCGGCGCCGCAGCACAGCAGGAGGAGTCCGAAAAAGCGCCCAAGTAGCTTCCAACGGTTTGCGCGCTCCGGTGTCAGGTATGCTGCCAGGTAAGCAGCTCCTGACACCGGTCCTGGCGTCGTGAACGGATGCCGGGGACAAAGCATCGAAAAACTCCCGCCTGCGCTGTAGAGACTCTCAGCCGCTTAGAATTATTTGTTCCCGCCTACCCCCCCTCGCTGGATTAATTACCGCAACCGACGTATTGAGCGTCCGGCCCGCCACTGGTCTACTGCTCAATGGCGGCGGAGGCGATGTACTCCGAAGCACTTTAAACACATAGGGAGACAGCTATGAAGAAATTGCCAGGAATTCTCTTGGTGTTGGTTGCTGCCGGCGCATTCGCAATCGCGCAGAGTAGCAGTTCCAGCGGCAGCAGCACTGGACAGTCCACCGGCTCGGGCAGCAACGGCAGCATGACGACACAAAGCGGCGACACCGGTTCGAACGGCTCGAGCACCGCTTCCCCCTCAGGCCAGAGCTCACAGGATCAAAGCCAGGCCGGTCAGAGCGGCAGCACGAGCAACTCCGGCTCGACTACTGGGCAGAGCTCCAGCAACAGCTCGGCGACAACCGACAACTCTGGCACGAGCAATAGCAACAGTTCCGCTACCACCGGCAACTCCGGACAGGGCACTTCGGGTTCGAGCGGCACCACCACCACGGCCCCGCCCAGCACTAGCACGACTCCAGATTCGAGCAGCGGGAATCCTTCGACCAATCCGCCTAGCACGTCGGGCGGAAGCACGGGATCCAGCAGCGGTAGCACGAGCGGACAAACGCCTCCCCAGAAATAGCCAGGCCTCCGCTATGACCGATACCAGACGCGCCAGCAAACATGCTGGCGCGTTTTGCTTTTTTGGTATCAACAAAAACGCCCCGGGCCCAAGGGTGGGCCACGAGGCGTTCAGTGAACAGCCCTCCCCCAGAGCTGCTCAATCTCAAATTACAATTTCCGCCCAGCCTTGGGAATGGCACCACCTTCCCATGCCCTGGATTTTGTGCAATTCGGTGGACAAATTTTTTGACACACTTCGGTGGAAAGATTTCTGCAGATCTAATTACGCCGAGCCCGACGTGCTCAATGCTTCGATCGCGGCATGGACATCAGGAAACATCAAAAACAACTGCTCGACCTTGGTGATCTCGAACAATTTCAAGACGCGCGGATTGACTCCGGTGAGGACCACGCGGCGTCCCATTTTGTTCAATGAGATATAAGCGCTCACCAGCGAGCCCAGACCCGCTGAATCAATGTAAGGAACATCGGTGAGATCCAGGAACAGGACTGAAGAATCGTCCCGGCGCATGGCGTTTTGAAAGGGCGACAGATTCTCCGTGGTTAAAGGACCGCGAAGACGAAGCACCCCGCGCTCCTCGAATTCCACTACCAACTGCTCGGATGACATGTGTTGGATTCTAGGACAGCTTCCCGCATGCGTAAACCCCGGGGGACGTGCGCGAGCAAACGCTTTGTTATCAATCGGCTGTGCTAAGATCTGATCACTCCCCTCCGATGTCGGTTACCGGGCGATGAGTGAGTGCTTTTTGACCGCAACGGTGACATTAAGCAGTGGTGCGCTGAACCCTTCAGTCCCAAGGCTGCCGTTCGTGTTCTGAAAGTGGAACAGAATTCTCAGCCATGCTGCAAGCCGCCCGACTACTGCTAAGGTAGACACAGAAAGTAGCAGGGCGAAGGATGTTTTTTGTCACGCCAGATGCATTTTGGACTAAGATTGCGCTAGTCCGCGCGACACCGGGAATCGTTGTACGACCACAGAATTTTCGCGATCGAGGAAACACGGTATGACGCGCCAAAGACCACATGCCCTCCGGCATCGTGACTTAATTCCTCTCGCAGTCTTCTCGCAACCCGAACAGTTGGTGGCCGCATTTTTTAACGCCTCCACGGTCGGACTTGGTATCTGCGATGAGCAATTCCGCTATCAGGCAGTTAACAAAGCTCTGGCTGCAATGAATGGCATTCCCGCCGAGGCTCATCTCGGCAAAACCGTTCGCGATATTCTGGGTGACGCAGCGGACATGGTTGAACCGCCCATGAAACGTGTCCTCGAAACTGGCCGCCCCGTTTGCAATTTCGAGATCAGTGTCAAACTGCCTACTCGGGTAGAGACAGGACACTGGATCGAAAATTATTTCGCCATCAAGGATCCCACCGGCAAAGTAAAACAAGTGGGCGCAATCGTTGTGGAAGTCACCAACCAGAAGAAGCTCGAGGAATCTCTGCACATCCTGACGCGCAAGCTGTTGCGCGCCCGGGACGAAGAACAACGCCGGCTTGCCCGCGACCTTCACGACTCCATCAATCAGTATCACGTCGCCTTGAAAATGAACCTGCTGCGCCTACGCCGGTGCCCGCCGGAATCAACGCAACGGGGTGAACTCCTCGCCCAGAGCATCGAACTGCTCGACCAGTGCATGGCCGAAACCCGCACTATCTCTTATTTGCTGCATCCCCCGCTGCTCGACGAGATGGGTTTCGCTTCGGCTACGCGCTGGTATATACGGGGTTTCGCCCAGCGCAGCGGTATCACCATAAATCTGAATCTTCCTGCCGACCTGGAGCGGCTCCCCGCGCCGGTGGAGGTCGCGTTATTCCGCGTCTTGCAGGAGGCCCTCACGAATGTCCACCGTCATGCTCGCACTTCGCATTTGGATATCGACGTCGAGCGCATGGATGGCGAGATCACGTTGCAGGTGCATGACTACGGGCGGGGTATTCCGTCCGAGAAATTGCGCCAGTTACAGGAGCGGGAGGAATCCGGCGGTCTGGGTATCGCCAGCATGCACGAGCGAGTCCGCGAACTGGGAGGCATGCTGCACCTTCGATCCAGCCGTCAGGGCACCATCATCCGCGTAGAAATTCCTGTAGCTTCGGTCCCCCCTGAAACGGAAGCGCAGGCGGTGGGCACGGTCGCTTCTGCCTAAGCTTCAATAATCTTGTTTCGAATGGCGTGCCGCACCAGATCGCTGAGGGTACGCAGCTGCAGCTTGCGCATGATGCGGGCGCGGTGATTCTCAGCCGTCCTCACACTTATGCCCAGGCTAACCGCCACTTCCTTATTGCTCTTACCCTCGGCCAGCAGCTGAATAATCTGTCTTTCGCGGGGACTCAGGCTTTGAGTAACCGGAAGTCCTGTGCTGTGTCGCGCATACTCCCCGGCAGACTCGGAAATGGCAGGCGTGAAAAATGTTCGGTTGTCCAGCACCGCTTCGAGCGCGGTAATCAAATCTCGCTCGGCATCTGACTTCAACACGTAGCCGCGCGCGCCCGCTTTCAGCGTTTTTTCGATCAACTCTTCCGTATTGTGCATGGTCAAGATGAGAACTCGCGCATGCGGCACCGCCCTGCGGATGAGAGGTGTGGCGTCGAGGCCATTCATTTCCGGCATGCTTAGATCCAAAATGACCACATCCGGGCGCAAGCGGGCTGCTTTTTCGACTGCCTCGCGTCCGTTACCCGCCTCGGCGACGACCTTCCAGCCTCGCCGCTCTTCCAGCAAAGCCCGCAGCCCCTTGCGAATGACTACATGGTCATCTGCCACTATGATGGAGATTGGTTTCATTCCGTCCGTTGCTCAGTTAGCGGTACGGTAACCATTGTGCGTGCGTATTTAGCTTACAGGTTAACGAATTGTCAGCTTCCGAAGATATGGGTAGTTTCCACATCTCTGACCAATGCTATTAACCCCCTTCGAACCCTAATCTGACTGCCGCACGATCGATAGCGCTGCCGTTTACTCTCGACCAAGGACAGCAGGCGTCCTGCACAGCCGCTTTGCAGCCTTCTATAACGATGACCATCTCGCGGGGATCGGCCGGATAAACTCCACACACAACCTGGGTGCAACTTGAGCCTGACTTGATCGTATCCAACTAGAGGGGTTACGAGAGTTACGTAGCAATTAACGCGCCAAAGCCTGCTCTGTTATAATTTCCGAACCTGAGTGTGCGGGCGATTTCTGAATGCAAACGCTAGAATATCCCACAATTGGCGGGCGTAGATGGCAGCGCGTGCTGATGAGCGTCATTATCTGTTCTTTGATGCTCAGCCTGGCGACTCGTTTTTGCATTGCCACAACCGCGCACGTACATTCCGTAAAATCAATCGAGAATCGTTCCATTGAGCCCAAGCGTCAGCACCTCGATGGTGACGCAATCCGGTGGGTCGCGCCTGTTGCCGACCCCGTGTTCCTGCAGCCAGTCGCGCTCTGCCCGCGAGAAATTACTCCAGAATCGCTGCCGCCAACCCACGTCTTCGACGAAAGTCTTTACAATCGCCCTCCTCCGCCTATCCACGTTCAGCTCTGAAACGCCTGCCATTGTCTTTCTGAGTCCGTGGTAACAGCTCTTTAACGACAACGGCCCAAGATCGCTGGTTTTGGATTGATCCTGGATCAATTCCGAACCGAACCAAAACCTCAAGTACATAGGAATGCCCATGCCCCTTGACGCTCTGCTGAGCAAGGAGCAGCTCGATGCTCTTAGGCGTTGCGACACCTGCATGGTTTCGAATGCCATCGAGACCTTCGAAGTGCGGCTGCGGAACACGGGATTCGCGGCTCCCGGGGTTCGCTGCATCTTCGAGTACGCAAGTTCTGCCAGTCGAGCGATTTCTCCGTGGAAAAGTTGAGCCAACGTACCAGGGAATTGAGTTAGCCGGAGATTGCTGGCCACATGCCAGAGAAGGCTGGTGTTAGAAATTGCCAAAGGAACATACAAACATTCGGTTCAGAAAACGCCGGAAGCTGTCCGTGCCTAAGAAATTCTCATTAACGGCGGTGGCTGTTTCTGCAGCCTTGGCCGTCGGTTTGTCCTCTTGCTCGGGCTCGCGAACGACGAAGGTCGAAGCGGCAGCACAACCGGCCGTGACGGTGGGTGTGACCAAGGTGGTCAAGAAAACTCTCAGCCGGCACTTAACTTTGTCGTCGGAGCTGGTTCCCTTCCAGGAGATCGATGTCTACGCGAAGGAGGCAGGGTACGTTCAGAAGCTGAACGTCGATTACGGCTCCCGGGTCAAACGCGGCCAGGTCATCGCTACGCTGGAGATACCCGAACTCGAAGCGCAGTTGCAAGAAGATCAGGCTGACATAAGAAATGCCTCGAATCAGGTTCTGCGCGCACAGCATGAACTGGGGCGTTACGAGGCGCAATACAAGGCTCTTCACCTGGAATATACGCGCTTGAACAGTGTCTTTGAGAACCAGCCGGGCATTGTCGCGCAACAGGAAGTGGATGACGCGCAAGGAAAGGACCTGGCGGCGTCCTCACAGGTCGACGCGGGTAAGGCCGCCCTGGAAGCGGCCCAGAGCCAGTTGGCCGCTGCCAAGGCCAAGCTGGTTCATGATCAAACGCTCTACGACTACACAAAAATCGTGGCCCCTTTTTCTGGAGTCGTCACCGAGCGGTATGCCAACCTGGGCACCCTGGTGCAGGCGGGCACCAACTCGAGTACGCAGGCCATGCCGATCGTCAAATTATCGCAAGACGACTTATTCCGCCTGGTGATCCCAATTCCCGAATCCTATGTCCGCTACATCCATGTCGGTGATCCCGTTGACGTGCGCGTGCCGTCTCTTAACCGAACCTTCCCGGGAAAGGTTTCGCGGTTCTCTGTCGACGTCAGCCAAAACACCCGCACCATGCACACCGAGGTGGATGTTAAGAATCGCGATCGTGTGCTGATCCCTGGCCTCTATGCCGATGCTGATGTCTCGCTGGAACACCGCGAAGACATTCCGGCAATCCCGCTGCAGGCCATCAACCATGAAGCCGACAAGACCACGGTTTTTGTGGTGAAGCCGAACGGCGAGATCGAGGACCGGGCCATCACCCTGGGCTTGCAGACAGCCAGCGATGCGGAGGTCGTTTCCGGTTTAAGTCCGGGTGAACAGATCGTAGTCAGCGATCGCAGTGGACTCAAGCCCGGCGAGGTAGTCCATGCGCAAGTTGTTCAAGTCATGCAGTACGAGGAAGCTAAGCAGGACTAACCGCCGTCAGGGGAAGTTGCAAAGGAAATAAATGTCAGCTTTTTCCATACGTAATCCGCATTTCATCATTGTCATCTGTCTGGTGCTGGTTGTGATTGGCATTACCAGCCTGGTTCGAATGCCAGTCGACTTGTTCCCCGCGATCAATCTGCCGGAAGTGGTCGTAGCCACTTTCTATTCCGGAATGCCGCCGCAGGATATCGAGACCAATATCAATCGGCGCGAAAATTTCAAACCGCTGAGAGAGATTTTTTGTTTCCCACCATTCGCGCCATGGGAGCAGTCGGCGACACGCCGGCAGGAAATCCAGCTGTGGCCCCGAACCCAAGTGCGTTGAACAACACCTACGGGACGGTGGGCGCAAACATTGATATTCCGCTTTTTAATGGTTTCCTCTACACGTCCCGGGCACGTGAGGCTAGCTTCCGCGCTCAGGCAACACAAGAGCGATTGCGGGACATGCGGAACCTGATCTCGCGCGACGTGCGCACCAGCTGGCTGAATGCCAACACGGCTTATCAGCGGCTCTCTGTCAGCCAGCAATTAGTACAACAGGCGGATCTCGCCCTCAATCTCGCTCAGTCTCGCTACAAGCTAGGACTTGGTTCCATTGTCGAATTAAGCCAGGCGCAGCTCCAGCAGACCCGGGCGCAGATCAGTTACGCGCAAGCCGGGTATGATTACCGGCTCAGTCTGGCCGTCGTGCGCTACGAAACCACAGGAATCTAGATCCTCGAAACTGATGCTGATGCCGGTGCCTCGAATCTACTTCCGGCTGAATTTGCCAGCTTCCTGGAAAACACAAAAAAGCTGTGCCGGATGAATGATCGTCTCCGGCACAGCGAATGCTAACTACCTGTTCGCGACCTGTTATCGCGCAGCGTAGTTGTTCAAGATAATACTGGCGCTGTTGCCGCCAGCGATGTTGATCGCGCCCTGGGCTGCGCCTCCGTTGAACGACAGCGTAACCGGAATGGTGCGATCAGCCTGACCGGCCCACTGCGAAGCGAGCCAGGCAGCCAGCTCTTTCAAGCCGGCCTGGGTGGCATCGATCGCGAGACCATGTCCGATGCCGTATGCGTTGATCGTTGCCGGTACGCTCAAGGTGTGTGAAACCCCGCCAGGAAGCGACGCGGCATTGATCGTGACAACCAGCCCGCCGCTGTTGCCTGGGATCAGCTGGCTGGAAGCCAGAATCTGCCCCAGCGTGATCGGGCCGAAGTTGCTGCCATTGCCCAGAGCATTGGAGTACTTGCTGCCTGGTGTGGACTGTTTGGTCTCTTCCGTGAAAGTACTGGCTACCAGCACTTCCCAGAGGCCCTTTGTGCAATAGGCCTTGAAGCCGGCGCTGGATTTCGTGTTACCGATGCCGCCAACAGCCGGGCAGAAGCCAGCGAGGATGTTGTAGTCGTTAAAGTCGATAACGCCATCGCCATTCGCGTCGTAGGCTGCCGACGTGATAACGCCAACGTGATCGTTGTAATGCTGCTCCAGGTTGCCGTCAGTTGTAAACAACCCGAACGGCGCCGTGTTGTCGCGATAGGTCGAAACCTCTTTCATTGATTGGCCGCCAACATTGTTGTAACTGGCGTAGTAGGTCCACAGGCCGTTGTCGAGAAATCCGGGATCTCCGACGGAGACTTCCTCGGTGATCTTAGCATCAGATCCGGCAGTGGTCAGGCCCGGCCAGCCGTAGTAACCGCCACAGGCCGCGCCCATGTAGAGAGGGATCAAACCCAGCACGATCCCCAGCCATATCAGTTTTCTCATTACTCTCTCCTTCCAGCCCGGGTCTGGTTACCCGGTTTTGCCGCAAGCGTGGTGGTTAGCAATCCGCCTCCGGCCGAGTCCGGCTCGCGGCTTTGCCGGATTCGACCTGAAGGCAATGGGAAGGGCCCAAATTTACTGAACCGCTTTCGCGAACTGTTCCGGATTACGGGCAGCTCGCAAATTTGACTTGCGCCAGGTGGGTATACCACTGGAACGAGCCATCAAACGGGTAAAACTCTTGTGCGTACCAGAAACTGCACTGGTCTGCACCGTCCAGCGCCATGCTGCTGTAGTCTCCCCAGCGGTTGGCCGTACTGAACTGAGAGCCAGCACCGGGACGCACCAGAACTTCCGTATCGGTCGTGCCCGTCGGTTCCCCGGCAGTTTGACCGGAAACGTAGATGGACGGAAAATCGCCCGCGGCAGCGCTGGAACGGCTGTATCCGAGGGCGATATCGCCGAACTTGTCCATCGCGGCCGATCCCATCCAGCGGTATTCGCTGTCGTCGGGAGTTTGCCCGCTCTGAAACAAGCTCAGCGCTGTCGATCCTTCCGGAGCGCGGAACTCGTACCACCGCGCTGCCGTGGCAGCCGTGTCGTTCACACTGTGGGTGATAAGGAAATGCTGGTTGGTACCGTCATCAAAGCGAGCCAGACGATACATCAACCGGTCGCCTAAAGAGTCGAGCAGTTCGCTTCCCGCGCTAGGCTGCTTGATGCAAGCCCCAAAACCTCCGCAGCCCAGGGAAAATTGAGGAACGCCAATAGGACTGCTCCCGTTGGTGCCCGATAGCGTGGCTTTTCCTTTCCCCTTGAAGCTCACTGTCATCACGTACTGGTATACGTTGCTCTCGGGATTGTGGTTATCGATGCTTCCCAGCAACACCTCAGGAGTCGCACCAGTTGCTGTCGAGACGGTGTCGTTGTCGGCGGGCACCATGCTGTCGTCGAACAGAGTGTTATTCGAGTTATCGAGGATGCAGACCTGCTTGGCTTTCTTGCTGCCGGCGCGCAGAGCATCGGCCTGATAGGCGCAGACGTTCACGCCTACATAGGCAGCTCCGGTGCCAAAGTCATTCTGGGTCTGGTAGTACGCGTGTGGTGTAAGTCCCCACTTTGGATAATCCGGAAAGCCCGGTTGCAAAAACTGGTAGCGGTTGAAGGTTCCGGTAGCATCGTTCGTGGTGGACACCGCGACACAAGTGGCAAATGGCGCGAAAACGTTCTGGCTGGCCAGCCACACGTGGTTCGCCTTATCGAATTGAATGATGGGGTCGCCGTCATTGTCGATCTGGCAAACGCCACCGAAGCCCGCCCAGAAGTGGTTCCCGGCAAAAGGGCCGGCAATTAAGGCCCCGGTGGTCTTGTTGTAAACGGCGTAGCAGAGGTTTACCCATTCCACAACCTGGGTGTCGCCTACCGCGGCATTGGTATCGGGAGGGGCCACCTGGTTGTTTTCGGCGAGTGGGCAATTCTGGCTCGAAGGCGACCCCGGATCGCCGGAAAGCGCGTCGAAGCCCAATCCAACCGCTGGTCCGAAGCTGCCGGAAGCTGCTCCAAGGCCATGGCCGGCAACTGCTCCCTTAGCCTGCAGTTGTTGTCCTTTTGGCTTTAAGGGCGCATGTACATGAGAAGACGCAGTAATCTTTTCGGCTGGGTAAGAACTCAGCGGCGCCGATACGTCAGCGCGAACTGGGTAACTTACGACGGCATTGCTGTTGACTTGCACATTGGACGCCACGACGGGTAGCGCACAAATGACAAGCGCGAAGATACAGACGGCTGGCATAAGTTTTCTGGTCATTAGCAGCAATTCACCCTTCTACTCTTAACGAGTGGTTGATCGTTTTTAGCGAAGCTAATCAGCAACGGAAAGAAGAAGCCATCCCCAAGTAAGAAAGCCACCCTCGTAAAAGCAATTACCCCGAAATCACGCTGAATGAACTGGAAGGGCCCAACAGTCTGGCCTAACTTCTACGCGAACCGTTGGCGGTTCGCCTTGCGCAAAACTGTTTAAATCCGCTACCTCGCGGGTAGCGAATAATGGGAAAGCGGTGAGAACGATTGCTGCTGACGTTGCCGGCTTCTCAAATGAAGCGAAAGATAAAAAACGACGGGCAGAATCAACAGGCTGATGAGTTGTGAGGTCGACAGCATTCCGTCGAGATAATATCCCCGGGGGTCATCGCGAACGAACTCGAGGAAGAACCTGGCGACGGCGTAATAACCTACATAAGCGAGTATGACTTCTCCCTGAAAGGTCTTGTGCTTTCTCAACCACATCAGGAAGGGAATGCAAGCCAGTACAAGTCCGGCTTCGTAGAGTTGAGTAGGATGAATGCTGATATTGAGAGGAACTCCGGTCAACTGGTGGGCAACTTCGGAAGTAAAGGTTACGCCGAAAGGCAAATGGGTCGGCGTACCCCAACAACAACCTGCAAAGAAACAACCGATCCGGCCCAGTCCCTGGGCCAAAGCCAGGCCAGGCGCAACACAATCGCCAATCTGCCAGCCCGGCAAGCCGGCGATGCGACAGTAGACTACCGAAGCGCCAACAGCCATCAGAAATCCGCCGTAGAAGACCCCACCTTTGCCTAACATCTGATCGTAGAAAAAGTGGTTCCAACCGCCGGCATAGAAACCCGGATAGTCCAGCGCGGTGAGCAGTTTCGAACCGATTCCGGCGGTCACAACAATAACCAGTCCCAGCCCATCCATCTTTAGCCCGGAAAGACCTTCCTTGGCGGCCATATGGATCGGCCAAGCAATGGCGAGGAGAAAACCGAGTGCTGTCATCACTCCGTAGGTAAAAACGGTCAGGTGACCGGAATGCAGGAGAATGGGCAGCATCAGTTCACCTCCTGCAAGGTGCCCGAGCACAAACTTATATACAGAAACACGCTCAATTGAGAGGAGACTGAGACGCTCGATATGAGGTACCTAGACATTCTCGGGGAGACAGGCCCTGTGCTGGGCTTCGAGTGGGCCGGATAGTACCACAGCAGAGTAGTGGAACGAGAGCAGAATTGTAAATTTTTGAAAAATTTTATCCTCTGCTGTTTAAAATTTACAGCCCTTCCGAACACCGAGTGCAAGAGTTTGCACTTGTCAGGTCTGCAGCGCGCATCGGCCGCCCGACACTGCTTTCACGCTTCTGACTGTCAATGATGATGACCACATCCGATCGATTCACCAGCATTGCTCCTCGAGTGTGGCCCACTGGAAACCGACAGCGCTGTCCTACGGTCTGCAAACGATTGGCAGCGCCCATCATCCACCACGATGATCTTCATCGGATTGCACTTGCGGTGACAAGATAAAGATGATTTGGGTGTGTCCAGTGCTCGCCGCCGCGCGGTAAGCACTAACTCTGAAGGCCCGAGGTTTGGACAGTTGCCGCCGGCGCTTCCCTAAGCTCTTCCGCCAGGGCATCGCGTAACTGCTCCAATATTCGCCCAATCCATCCTAGAGCCATTAACATAGACCCGGATATCAGACCGCCCATGATGATCCCGCCGCCTACCAGCCGGGCGAACTGCCATTGCGCTTCATCCAGCATGGTCAACGGGTTCGTGCCGGGAGTTCCGGAGACGCGGAAGTGGCTCTGATACTGGTTGTAGCTGTTCGAGAGTTCAATCGAGCCTCCGGCTATGCTGAACACGATGATGGCAACTCCCAGCAATGTGAGATAGCGATTCATTTTCGTAACCTCGAAGCCTCTGCCAACTTTCTTCGTCAATCAGGCCGGACAAGGCCAGCGCCCCATGGAATAACCGGTCAAGGTGCACCGCACGGAGTATAAAAGATCATGATGGCAAATCCCGCTTGCTCCAGGCACTCTTGTCCAGTGCCGTCGTTGACGCTGTTGCGACAGCGGCAGTAGAATCCGCTTGCGTTGTGAGGGAGAAGCGAATCATGAAGTCCGGTCAGGTCCTATCTGTCTGCTTTTTGGGCTTATCGATCCTAGGCTCGGTATCCTGTAGTTCCCGGCAGCCCTCGCAAAGCGCATCATCTGTATCATCTTCGGCCCAGCAAAACAAGCAAAGCGCTTCCGCGCCGGGATCGCAGAGTGGCAGTTCAAAACAAGACGGAATCTCATTCGCCAGCAATCCGGACAGGTTTGTAAAGGAACCGACGACGGCACCGCCGTTCAATTTGCCCAATCCAAAGACAGCCACCGATTTTTTTGATATCGGAGTTCACGAGGATAATCTCAAGCATTACGACAAAGCGATCACCGCTTACGAGCAGGCGCTGAAGCTGAAACCGGATTGGGCCTTGGTCTGCGTGCGGGAAGGAAAAGACTACCGGCGACTGAATCAGACGGAAAAGGCTGTCGCGCAGTTCCAGCGTGCGGCCACAATAGACCCTCAATACTGGGACGCGTACTCCGAACTTGCCCTTACCTACAAAGAAGCTGGTGACACCAATCATGCCATCGAGGCGGCGTCGAAGTTGCTGGATTTCCCTCCCATGCAACTCCCGGTTCACAACCAGTTAGGTTATTGGTACGAAGAAACTGGAAATCGTCAGAAAGCACGCCAACATTTTGAAATTTACCGTGACCTGGCCGCGAAAACCAAGTCAGAGCAGCAGACCGATCGCTACGAAGCGGCCCTGCGCGAACTGCAAAAACTCTCGAACTAGGTAAGATAACCCGCAGAAACTACGTTTTTTCTTCCCCCGCTTTATTTATTCCTGCCAGCTACAAAGAGGTCATAACTAATGACATCCAAGGAACTCAATGATTGATACGGTGGAGAGTCGCTGTTGACCCCAAGAGCCCATTCCAGCAGCGTCTCTCCCCGTCGCAGACGTTGTGGGCTATCTCTATGGATCAAAATCGGCTTACTCTGGTAGCGAAATCGCCCAAGGGAGAGCGGGCGACGGTCCAGTCTGCGGAATCAGCTGAGCAGAGAGCACGATGGCTCTTGCTTGCCGACATCGCTCTCGGCAACCCAACCCACAATGAGCCAGAAGTCAGGCAACCGGGACAAAGATCGCTGGACGAACATAAGCGGATCGTACGTAAGGTAAGAGAGGTCGCGTCGAAGGCTCTCGAAGCGCCGATAAAGCGAGCGGCCTGAGAAATCCTGCAATCTGCTCACGCCCTGCTGCAGGACCCCTAGGCCGCGGTGTCTCGCTGGCTAACGGTCGAAGTGAAAAATATCCAGCACCATGTAGGTGCTCGAATTCACCAGCACAACGTGGCCGCCAATGATGGTGTGGAGGCAATGGGGCGGTGGTGGGGGCAAGCGCTCTTCCAGATCGGGCGGGCACGGGCGCATGTAGCCACGCATGTCATCATCCAGCACATAATGGACGCGCAGGCGCCGCTCGTATCCGGGAGGCAGACGGTCTTTCTTGGCCAAGCCCGGAGGCAGATGCCGGTAATGTTCATGATAGTAGGAGCGCATCTGGCCACGATCGTGATCGTCGTACGAATAATGGGCCCGGCGATATTGATCGTCGCGATCATGTCCCCGGTCGTGATCACCGCGATCGTGGTCATGGTCGGCAAACGCCACACTGCCGAATACCAACACGGAAGCAACAACCAAATACAGCCATCTTGAACGCATGAATGACTCCTGAGACTCAGAATCAGAGTAGCTGGCCGGCAAACCAGGGGCAAATTACCATGGGCCAGTGCACGAATAGAAAGTACACAGTCGACGTAGGGACGGTCGCTTCGGCCGTCCGGAAATAATCATGGGCAGAATTTTTGATCCTGAAAAAAACCACTCGCCAGGCTGCTGATCCTGACAATTAGCTGTCTCATGAATGATTTTGAGAAGGGCACCGCTTCACAGGCTGCTGAACAACTCCAAAAAGAGGACTCCTCGCGGACTAAAAGCCCGCGAGGAATGACAAAAACAAAACACCTGTTCGGCACGGCTGGACAGGCCGCTGAAAAAGTCCCTCGGCGGCAAAAGAACGCCCTCAGGCGCTAAAGCGCTGGACTTATATTCAACGGCTTAGCGGCACCCTTCGACTACGCTCAGGGCAGGCTAGTAAACTCGTGCCCTTCCCGATTTTGCTTACCTGGTTCTTTTTTCAGCGGCCTGTGAAGCCGTGCCCTTTCAAAACACATTGCGAGATAGTTTCTATCTCCCACCTACTACTCTCCTGATGCGCTCAAACGCCCAGTCAATCTCGTCACGTTGAATGACCAGTGGGGGAGCAATGCGGATTAGGTGGTCGTGTGTTTCCTTGCAGAGCAGTCCTTCCTCTTTCAACGCTTCGCAGTACGGACGAGCTGGGCTGTGTAACTCGATGCCGATCCACAGACCCTTGCCACGCACTTCCTTCAGATTGCGACTGCGCAGCGTCTTCAGGCGATCGAGAAAATAGGACCCCAATTCGGCGGAGCGCTCAACCATGCGCTCTTCGATGAGCACGCGCAGTGCAGTACGGGCCACCGCACATCCGAGCGGGTTGCCGCCGAAGGTGCTGCCATGATCGCCGGGCTTGTACACCCCGAGGATATCCCGGGACGCAAGTACCGCGGATACCGGATAGAAGCCGCCGGCCAGCGCTTTGCCAATAATCACCACATCTGGCCTGATGCCGTCGTGCATATAAGCAAAAAGCTTGCCGGTGCGGCCGAGCCCGGACTGGATCTCGTCGGTCATGAGCAGCACGCGATTCTGCCGGCAGATCTCCGCCGCCTCATGTAAAAAACCCGCGGGCGGGATCACGATGCCCGCTTCGCCCTGAATGGGCTCGACCAGAAAGGCGCAGGTGTTGGGCGTGATCGCTGCGCGCAAGGCGTTCGCGTCGCCGAATGGAATTATCTTGAACCCGGGCGTAAACGGGCCGAAGCCGTCACGGTACTGCTCGTCACTCGAAAAGCTGATCACGGTAATCGTCCGGCCGTGAAAGTTGTTCGCGCAAACGATGACTTCAGCCTTGCCGTCGGGAATACCTTTGACCTTGTATCCCCATTTACGCGCAGTCTTTACCGCAGTCTCGACCGCCTCAGCGCCGGAGTTCATGGGCAAGACCATGTCGAAGCCGGTCAGATCGTGCAGATCCTTGTACAGAAGCGGCAGCTGGTCATTGCGAAAGGCACGCGAGGTCAGCGTCACCTTCTGTGCCTGTTCGGTCAGAGTCCGCAGGATTTTCGGGTGGCAATGCCCCTGGTTAACCGCGGAGTAGGCGGAGAGACAATCCAAATAGCGCTTGCCGTCGACGTCATAGACCCAGACTCCCTCGGCACGATCGATGACGACGTCGAGCGGGTGATAGTTATGAGCGCCGTACTGATTTTCAAGTTCGACGAACTCGGTGGTGTGGAGTTTATCTTCTATGACTGGCATGGTTCCCTCATTTTAGTAGTCAGTAGTCAGTAGTCAGTAGTCAGCGAAATCAGAAACCACGAATCACGCCGCTTTGCTTGACTCTGACCAGGCTTTTAGTCCATTCAGCATACGTCCTATTTCACCGGCGCGGGACAGCGACTCCGACGCGGTGGCTGAACAGGCTGCTGAACAATTCCGAAAAGCAGATTCCTCGCGGGCTAAAGCCCACTCGGAATGACAAAGACAAAACACGTATTCGGCACGGCTGAAGCCGTGCCCTTTCAAAACGCACTCGGAGTCGAGTTTTTTTGCAGTCTGTGAAGCCGTGCCCTTCCCAAAATCATTTATGAGACAGCTCCTGGCTCCTGACTCCTGACTACCGCCTACTGACTACTGTTCTTTTTCCAACAGCATCGTTAACAACGCCATCCGCACGTAGAGACCATTCACCGCCTGGCGGAAGTACACGGCTCTTGGGTCAGTATCAACCGTCTTGTCCAGTTCCACCGTTCGCGGCAGCGGGTGCAGGATCATGGCATCGGGCTTCATCTTTTGCAGTACTGCCGAATCTATCGCGAAGCACTTCAAGTTACTCTCAGCCAGGCGATCCGGTTGAATGCGCGTCTGGTAAACCACGTCCACTTCTCCAATCACCCGATTGATATCGGATTCCAGTTCGTAGTGAACGCCGTGCTCGTCCAGATACTCGAGGATGTCGGGCTTCATCTGCATTTCAGGCGGGCTGACGAAGTAAATCTTGACGCGCTCAAATTTCGCGAGCAGGTAGGCCAGCGAACGCGCTGTGCGTCCCCGGTCAAGTTCTCCGATAATGGCAACGCTCAGACCATCAAGTGGGCGCTCACGATAAATCGTGTACAGGTCGAGTAGCGCCTGCGTCGGATGCTGCCCCCCGTTTCCATCTCCGGCATTGATTACGGGAACGGGAGACACCTGCGCGGCGCGCGCCGCCCCTCCCTGCTCATGATGACGAATCACGATTACGTCGCTGTAGCTCCCGATTATGCGGATGGAATCTTCTACCTGCTCGCCTTCGATTTCTGAGGAAAACGCCCGCGCGTGTTCGGTTGACAGCACCCGGCCACCCAGACGGTGCATGGCCGCTTCGAAACAGAAGCGCGTACGCGTCGAAGGCTGATAGAACAAGCAGGCCAGGATGCGATGCTGGTAGTCGAGCGAACCGCCGCGGGCCACCACGCGTTCCATGCCGCGGCTGCGATCGAAAAGTTCCATCAGCAGGGGCACCGTGAACTGCTGCGACTCGACCACATGCTTCAGTTTCATTGGGCGGGACTCAGTATCCGATTCTAGGCCCAAGCCTGGGGGTCGGGGGGAAGAGAGCCTGCTCGCACGCATGATTAACGTCCTCCCACTGGAGCGGCCGCGTGGGACGCGTGAGCACGCTCCAGGGACGCGGCATCGGGATAAATGCAGGTACCGGAAGTGCCGTCCACGGCCTCACATAGATGGTCATAACTGGTGATGACGGCGTGCTTGCCGCCGTTTTCCAGGAAGCGTATGACCGACTCCACTTTTGGGCCCATATTTCCCGGCGGGAAGTGCCCGGCCTGCGCATGCCTTTTCAGGTCGGCGCAGGTGAGATGAGTAAGCGGCCGCTGCGTGACTTTCTTGTAGTCCAGGTAAACGTAATCGGTGTCGGTCGAAATTGCGAACACATCCACGTGAAGATGCGCCGCCAGCAGCGCGGAAGCGCGATCTTTATCAATCACTGCTTCGACTCCTTTTAAGCCACCATGGGAACGAATAACGGGGATCCCTCCTCCGCCGCAGGCAACCACCAGAACGCCATCGTTGACCAGGTCGCGAATAACTTCCAGTTCGATGATTTCAACCGGCTCGGGAGAAGGCACCACCCGGCGATAACCGCGGGCGGCGTCTTCCACAATTTGCCACCCAAGGGAACGGCGGCGTTCTTCCGCTTCTGCGCGAGAATAAAACGGCCCGATCGGCTTGCTGGGATGTTGCATGGCCGGATCCGCCTCCGAGACCACTGTCTGGGTAACCAGGCTTACGAGAGGAACATTGATGCGACGCTCGGCAAGCTCATCGTGCAGAGATTGAGTAAGGAGGTATCCGATTTCACCTTGAGTTGCAGCCCCGCACACATCCAGTGTGTGCCCCGGAACCTGATCGGAAGCGCGCTCGGAACGCAGCAATGCCGCCCCGACTTGCGGCCCATTACCATGGGTGAGGACTAAGCGATACCCTCGCTGAATGAGCCCAATCACAGCAGCGGCTGTCCGCCGGGCGTTCGCCAACTGTTCCGCGACCGTTCCCTTCTCTCCCGCCCGGATCAGGGAGTTACCACCCACGGCGATGAGCATGGTTTTCATTTTGACGGTAGTCAGGAGTCAGTAGTCAGGAGTCAGCAAGGCCCCGAACGCTTTAAGCTGCATCGCGGCGCTCCGACCACACTCTCAGACCGTTCAACATGCGGGCAATTTCGCTCGCTTTTGATAACAATTGTGCCGCACCAGGACCTGACAAGTATCCGAGGTTCTGGGCAATTTCGAGCTGAGTCTCGAGTTCGACCAGCGACCCGCGGGCTTGCCCGATAAATTGGTGGAATTCGCGCCGCGAATTGCGGCCGTGCCCCTCGGCCAAGTTGCTCGGGACCGATACTGCTGCCCGCCGTATCTGGCTTGAGAGGCCGTAGAGTTCATCCCGTGGAAAGGAGCGGGTCACGCGATAGATATCGGTAACGAAATCCATCGACTTCTGCCAAACTACAAGATGGCGATGTCCTCTCATGTGACCTCCCATCCAAGCATCGACGCTCCGCTGACTACTGACTCCTGACTCCCGACTCCTCACGCGTGCACCGCTTCCTGCACTCCCCGCCTCGGGGCCGGGACTTCTCTCCCCATCAGTTCGAGCATGATTGCCTTCTGGACGTGCAGCCGGTTCTCGGCTTCCTGAAAGACCACAGAGCGTGAGGAATCGATAACCTCGTTGGTGACCTCGTCGCCTCTATGTGCGGGAAGACAATGCAGGAAAATGCAGTCCGGCTTGGCTTTGGCAAAAAGTGTTGCGTTTACCTGGAACGGAAGGAAGGTCTTTTTCCGCGCATCCGCTTCCTTCTCCTGGCCCATGCTGGCCCAGACATCGGTGTAGATCACGTCGGCGGCGGTAGCGGCGGCGATGGGGTCGTTGGTGATCGTGCAGGTCGCGCCGGTCTGTCGAGCACGTCCCCGCGCCCACTTAATGGCGTCGGCCTTGGGTTCGAATCCCGGCGGGGTCGCAACCCACACATGCGCCCCTAATTGCGCTCCCGTGAACATCACGGAATGCGCAACGTTGTTGCCGTCGCCGATGAAGGCAATCTTGAGGCCGGCTGCGGAACCCTTAACCTCTTCAATGGTGAGATAGTCTGCCATGGCCTGGCAGGGATGGCTGTAATCGGTCAGGCCGTTGATTATGGGGATGGAAGCATACTCCGCCATCTGCTCCACGATCTCGTGGGCAAAAGTGCGAATCATGATTCCCTGCACCATGCGTTCGAGGTTCTTGGCCACGTCGTACACCGACTCGCGCTTGCCTAGGTTGATCTCGGCGGGGGAAAGATAAAGCGAGAACCCGCCAAGCTGGTGAATGCCAACATCGAACGTCACCCGCGTTCGCAGTGACGGCTTCTCGAAGATCATGGCCAAAGTTTTGCCGCGCAAGGATGCCGAGAACGCTTCGGGAATCGTCTTGATCCGCCGCGCCAAATCCAGGAACCGGCGTATCTGTTGCGAGCTGAAATCTTTTATCGAAAGGAAGTCATTCATCTCGCAGTCACCTCCGCCGGCAGCTGCTTCCGGCTGGCACTGAACTCGGTCAAAACCTCGACCAATCCGGGCTTAGTAAGTTCCTCCGCTTCATAGTAAACGCGGACGCTCGGCTTGTTGATTTTCAAAATGCTGTTCAGGTTTACAGGGGTGGCCACCAGCACCAGATCACAGGGAACCCGATTGATGGTCTCTTCCAGTTCATGCCGCTGAATCGAGCCATATCCCATGGCGGGAAGCAAAGTGGTCATGTGGGGATAGCGTTCGTAGGTCCCACGGATGGAGCCGACCGCGTAGGGCCGTGGATCGACTAGTTCGGCGGCTCCACATTGCCGGGCAGCAACCACGCCCGCCCCGTATGACATCTCGCCATGCGTCAGCGTCGGGCCGTCTTCTACCACCAGTACGCGCCGTCCTTTTATCAATTCCGGAGAAGCGACCGAAACGCGGCAGGCCGTCTCCAGAACTTTCGCTTTCGGATTGCTCTTGCGGATGTTGTCGCGAACGACCTCGATGTTATGTGGCTCGGCTGTGTCGACTTTGTTGATGACGACGACGTCGGCCCGGCGAATATTCACTTCACCGGGGTAGTAAGCGAGCTCATGCCCAGGGCGATGTGGGTCAGCAACCACGATCTCCAAATTTGAAACATAGAACGGAGTGTCATTGTTGCCCCCATCCCACAGGATGATGTCGGCTTCTTGCTCGGCTTGCCGCAGGATCGCTTCGTAATCGACTCCGGCGTAGACCACCGTGCCCACACGTATATGAGGCTCATACTCCTCGCGCTCTTCAATCGTGCACTGGTGAAGGTCCAGGTCCTGCATAGTGGCAAAGCGCTGAACCGCCTGGGCGGCGAGATCGCCGTAGGGCATGGGATGTCGAATCACGACCGGGGTCCATCCCAGGTGCCGCAGGTTCGATGCCACCAGGCGGGAAACAGGGCTCTTTCCGCACCCGGTGCGCACGGCACAAATCGAAATCACCGGGAGTTTCGATTTGACCTGGGTGTGCTCGGTTCCGAGCAGCCAGAAGTCGGCGCCGGCAGCCACCGTGCGCGACGCCAAGTGCATGAGATTGATGTGAGCGATATCGCTGTAAGAGAAGACTGCTGCGTCGATTTCGTGCTCCAAAACCAGCTTCTCCAGGTTGCTTTCTTCAAGGATGGGAATGCCGCTCGGGTACAGAGATCCCGCAAGCTCGGCCGGATAACGGCGGTTGGCAATATCAGGAATCTGCGTTGCCGTGAAGGCAACGACTCGGAAGTCGGGATTGTTGCGAAATGCAACATTGAAGTTGTGGAAGTCTCTGCCGGCAGCGCCCAAAATGATGAGTTTTTTCATATCGAGGTCCTCGAGAAAAGGCGGGTGTTAACTCGATATTTTGAGGTGCGAGCCAGCGCCGAGGCAGTGAGCGTTGTCACCAGCGCGGGTGACGCGTAAACGGGGAATACCGCACACAAATCAAAGGTGTAAAACTCTAACCTCGCCGTCCCCCCGTGCTAGCGCTTTCCCGGCGCACTCCCGTTGATACAAGGTCGAGCTGAGTTGCCGCCAGTAATGACGCGCCTTCGGCACAGTTGACTCCGGATCGTCGGAATTCCGAATCGGGAAAGTGATCGCAGTTACGAATAAGACGTAAGCCCCTGTAAATCAGAGCTAAATTGCTCTTCATCGTGTCAGTAAGCTGGCATGACACTTGCCAACAGCAGACATGCGACTTCCCGGTGCCTAAGCTCCGATGCTCCCGGTATAGGCCAGGGGTTTGTATGCAGGAGTTCTCAAATGCTTGCCAAATGCGCCAACCCTGTCTGCAATACTCCATTCCGGCGTTTAAGCGAGGGCAAGCTGTTCCTCGTCGAAAGTGAGTCCGCCAATGGACAGCACGCTATCGATCCCAGAAGAAACAAGCCGCCGCGGCGGATTGAATACTTCTGGCTATGCAGCGAGTGCGCCCACGTCGTGACTCTGGCTTTTCATGCAACGGCAGGAGTCATGACAGTGCCATTGCCGCCCTCAACCCAACCCGCACCGACTGCGAGACCTGCAGGCAAACCAATAACTGCGGAACGGACTGCGGGCATGCTGGCGCGCGCCGGGGCTTTTCATCATGATTGACGACTTCTTCGGCACGAAACCTACGCTAGGCCATCGCAAGAGCTTGCCGCCGCATGCTTCCCGACGGCTGCAGTCCAGCTTGTCGAGGTCTTGGTGTAGATCAGGTCTGGATTGAGATCGGGAAGGAACCTGTGAACACTCTGCAAATTCTGGAATCTCGTGACCGCACAGTATTAATCGCTCGCGCCATCAAACATTTGCTCGACCATTCTCCCCGCCAGACAACGTTTGGAGATATAGAGGCGATCGACCTACTGCAATTTGCAATGACGGTGACGGATGCCGGGAACGATAGCAACCGTTTAGACACAGACCGGGTTGTAGTGGATATCGCCACACCAACGTTGGACAACATTTGCGCCGGGGGCGCCTCTGTGCCAACCGGTCAACTCCCCGAAGCAGGAGCCTTCGCGCAGGCGCGGGCTGCTGGCTAGGGCAGTTGCCATCGCAAACACCCTTGCCGAACGGCGATCTGAACCAACCTCTGGCGGACCCGTCAGGAGCGAAGCCGGTTATGACGCTTCTTTCTTCCAGTCGCGCCAATCCTCCTCAACCGCTGCACTCGCTTCTTTAACGGCCCCGCTTAGCCAGCCTTGTTCTTGCTTTCCCAGGTGCCGGAGTATTCGAGAGGTGGCGCCAGCAGTACCCAAATGAATATTTGCGGTTTCCGCTCCCATGGCTTCCAACAGTTTCAATTCGTCGCGGGCCACGGGTAGAGCCGCCAGTTCAATTCGAGAACAATCCGGGGCTAGCCGGCGAACAATCCAATGCCCGCGCAGTTGCACAAACGGGTCGGGACAACGGACGGCACAAGTGATAAGGGTTTGATATTGAATTTCCGGAGGCCCGTCGGATTCGTTGGCCCAAAAACAAGCCGAAGGGACCAGGGCCTTGGTTTCGCGCGCGATTCGTCCTCCCCGCCAGTCGCAAATCCCGACCAGGCGCTGGTGACCGAGACTGCCCAGTCCCGCCACCCTTCGCACTAGCTTGTATTTCAATCCCGATTCGGGCATGAGGTGCTCCAGCGCCTCGATGGCGCTGGCTGGAATCGAGCCTTTGGCCGGTGGTAAGGCGTCCATCTTCGTCCAGAAGTGAACAGGATCGCGCAGCTCACCATGTGCTATCAGCCTTAACCAGCGATTGTGCTCGCCGAGAACAAAGGGACGCCCACCTTCGCGAAGAGTTTGGGTATAGCCTTTGATAATGGCTTCACAAGCCGTTTTGCCGGACAGCGAAAGTCGACTCTCTTGAACCGCCAGTACGGCGCTCACCGCTAATCGGACCAAGTCATTCGTATAGGCCAGAGGGTAGGCTTCGTCGAAGTCGTTTACCCCCCAAATCAGGCGGCCTTCTTTGTCGCGCCAAGTACCGAAATTCTCAACGTGCAGGTCGCCAACGGCGAGCACCTTCGGCGCCTTGGTCAAGCGCGGGCAAATCTTGGGCCAACGCTGCATCCAGCGATAAAAAGTTGCTCGCAGGAAGATGAACGGGCTCTCGGCCATGCGCTCATGTTTGAGCCGCAGATCGGCCTCAACTACCTGCGTATGCCGGTGCAGCCATTGCTCGAATCGTTTCGTGGATTTGACGACGTTCATAGCTACGAAAAGGTCAAGATAGTGAGCCAGACGAAGGATGTCAAAGAAGACGAGGGAGGAATTGCGGCGCTAAATAAAAAGTGGATGGTGGCAGGCAGTAGAGCCGCCTGGCGACGACTAGGGAACGACGGTCATCGCCGAGCCATATCTCAGGGTGTTAGTTCGCGAAAAAGGCCGCGTTCTTGTCGATGAACGGTTTCTGCTCGCCCGTCAGATCGTCAACCGTCTTGATCGAATCGGAGGTGCAGACCGGAACGCAGGCGCCGCAGTCGATGCAGCCGTTGGGATCAACATACATCTGAGTCGCCGCCTCAAAACCGGTTTCATCCTGCTTGGGATGGATGCAGTCCGTGGGGCAGACATCGACACATAACGAATCTTTGATACAGGAATCCAGAATTACGTAAGCCATGAGCTTTCTCGATATCAGGACTGGTAGTCCGTTCCAGCTTAGGCTACGCGCGAGAACCGACGAGGCGCGGTGATGGAGGTCACGAAATCGATGTGAGCACTGACCCAGGACTGAGGAGTCGCAGTCAGGTGTCGGGGTTCTAGCATGAAATAAAGGGATCTGCTTTGGCCCGTGGACGGGTCGAAGAAGACTCCGCTCGGAGCCAGGGCGAGCGCTGATTCCTACTGCATGACCGTAAAGTTCAGACAAGCGGCCGTGTTCGTCACGGGCGTGCTTCCCGGAGATCCGGAGTTGAAGCGGATAACCCCATCCTCATTGGCACAGAAGTTCCGAACTCCTGAGTTGTTGTAGCTGAGCGGCGATGCTCCTGCCGTGTACTCGGTGTTGACGCCGTTGACTGGAGTCTGGCCGGTCGCCTGGAACACATATCCGGACTTAGAGCCGGTTCCCGGAGAAGCCGTGGCCAGGGAATTGTCCAGCAAACAGGCATTAGCGGGCGCAGGAGCGCATGGGGCGGCGCCTCCCAGGCTGGCGAGATTCGGGGCAAATCCGACCGTTGGAAACGAGGTTTGATACGAAATCTCAGCCTGATGGATTGCGCGGATGGAGCCGACCGCCGAAGCCTCATCGGCAGAAATGCGGGCCCGCAGCAGGCTGGGAATCGCCATCGCGGCAATGATCAGGATGATAGCCACCACGATCAATAACTCGATAAGGGAGAACCCTTGTTCCCTTCTTTTTTGCTTGGTCATGTTGTTTACTCTCGCCTTTATTTTGGCAGCTCCTGGAAAGCGCGCAGGGCCTGGGAAAATTCAGATTATCTCAATTGTAACCTGCCGTTCACGTCCGGGCCGGCCGGGGAATAGCCTAATCGACTATTGACCTGCATTTTCAAGCCCACTTGCCGGATCTGCGCGCCAGGGGTCCCTCGCCGAATGGGCTATAAGAACCTGCAAATTGTTAAAAACAATTGTTGACCTTGCTCTGTCGAAACTCGTCTTTATAACAGTTAAGGCCCTCTTCCTGGGCCCGGGGACTCGAGCGCAACCTGTTGCACTTTCAGGGCGGACTCTGGGGAAGCCCCATATGCCCGGCTTCAGCCCCAAGGTTTCCAAGGTAGGGTACGAAGCTGGCGGAAAGTCGGCTGACCGTGATTACAGAAAACAGCTCCCAATCTCTATCCGTTAGAACGGGAAAGATGTATAACTTGCAAAATTTCATTTCCGGGGCAGGTCAGGTGGAAAGAATCCTGGTTGTTGAAGATGACCGGGCTGTACAAAAGGCACTCCGGCGCCTGTTCGAGTCGGAAGGATACACCGTAGAGTCTGCCTTTGATGGGGAATCCGGGTTGGGCGCCTTCCAGTCGGCTTCCCCCACGGCAGTCGTGTTGGACTTGCGGCTGCCCAAAGTATCGGGACGTGATGTCTGTCGCGCCATCAAAGAACGTGCGCCGGCTCTGCCAATCATTGTTCTGAGTGCCGCCACCGATGTAGCCGACAAGGTTCTGCTGCTGGAACTGGGCGCCGACGATTACGTCACCAAGCCATTCAGCCCGCGCGAGTTGCTGGCCCGAGTACGGGCTGCCGTGCGACGCTCCAGCCGGCCGGCTACAAAGACCGCACAAGGGTTTGGAGATGTGTCGGTCGATTTCTCTAAAATGGAAGTCCTGCGCGGTGGACAATCGGTTACCATGACCGCTCAGGAGTTCAAGGTTCTCAAGTTCCTTATGGAAAACGCTGAACGCGTCGTATCGCGCGAAGAACTACTGAACGAGGTTTGGGGGTATCAGAACTATCCATCTACCCGCACAGTGGACAATCATATTTTGAAGCTGAGGCAGAAATTGGAAAGAGATCCGGCTCAGCCAATCCATTTCCGGACCATGCACGGGGCAGGCTACAAGTTCGTTCCTTAGTCGTGCGCGGGATACACCACGAGCGGATTAGATGATCAAGCTCCGACTCAGCACCAAGTTCCTTTTGTCCATGCTGGCGATCTCCGCGGGTCTCACCGCGGCCAGCCTGCTGTTTGTGCGGCGCACCCTGGAATCTCACACCCGCGCCGAGATTTTTTCCGACCTCCGCAACTCCGCGGCCACCTTCCAAAATGTACAGCGCGAGCGCGAAGCCTCGTGGTCGCGATCGGCGGAGTTGATGGCCGATCTTCCTATTGTGCGCGCCATGATCATGGCCCCGGACCCGGCGACCATTCAGGATTCGTCCCGGCGAGTCTGGCAGTTGGGAGGCAGCGACCTGTTCGTAATGCTGAATCGTGAGCAGCGCGTTGTGGCCCTGCACACGGCCAGCGCAGGTCTCGCCGCCGACTCCGCCCGAAAGCTTTTCCTGGAGGCTCTGAGTGACGATGCGCCCAGCCATTGGTGGTTCGGCGGCGGGCACTTGTACGAAGTTTTCGTGCGGCCAGTTTACTTCGGCACCCGTGCGGAAGACCGGCTGCAGGGATATCTGGGCGTCGGATACGAAATCAACGACCAGATTGCGCGTGAGGCCGGGCGCGTTGCCGGTAGCCAAGTCGCGTTCTGGTACGGAGACACGGTTGCCAGGAGTACCCTAGCTCCTCTCCAGGAAAAGGAGTTGTTGCAGGAATTCCCGGGACACGTGCAGCCGACCGGGCAGGATGTTACCGAGCTTCAACTCGGGCAAGAGCGCTTCTTGTCCGAGGCAGTCAACCTGAACCCCGGTCTCACCCCGGTTGTGCGCCTCAACGTGCTGAAGTCCTACGATCAGGCAACCGCCTTCCTGAATCAGCTGGATCGCTCGCTGCTGGCCCTCGGCCTGGTAGCCGTACTGGTCGGAAGTATTCTGGTGTTTCTCCTCTCCCACACCTTCACCCGACCTTTGTCGGCCCTGGTTTCGGGGGTGCGGGCGCTGGAAAAAGGAGATTTCGAATATGTTCTCGAGGCGCACGGTCAGGACGAGGTGGCGGAGGTCACCACCGCCTTTCGCCGCATGCGCGAAACTCTGCAGAACACTCAGCGCAAATTGCTGGAATCCGAACGCCTGGCTACTATCGGCCGTATGGCTAGTTCCATCTCCCACGACCTCCGTCATTCCTTGGCTACTGTGGTGGCTAACGCCGAGTTTCTGGCAGAGGCCCGGCTGGATACGCACCAGCGCGAAGAACTTTATCGCGAGGTGCGCCTGGCTGTAGACCAAATGACCGAAATGTTGGAGTCCTTTCTGGAATTTTCGCGCACGCGGGAAAATTTGCGCCCCGCTTACGGGAACCTGCAGGAGGCTCTGGATCGCGCTCTGCAGAATGTACGCGCCAATCCCGAATTCAACCGAGTTGCGCTGACCGTGAACTGTGAGAGCGATACCGAGGGCTGGTTCGATCTGCGCAGGTTAGAACGAGCCTTCCAGAATCTGATTCTTAATGCTTTTGAGGCAGTTCCCCCTGAACATGGGAGAGTGGAACTCGATCTGCGCCGTCGTAATGGCAATATTGAATTCCGGGTGGAGGACAATGGGCCGGGAATTCCGGAAGACATTCGCGGGCAGCTGTTCGAGCCCTTCGTCAGCAGCGGTAAGCAGTATGGCACCGGTCTGGGACTAACTGTCGTGCAGAAGATAGTCGAAGACCATGGGGGCAGTGTGCAGGTGGAGAGAACGTCGGCCCAGGGGACCGTCTTCGTCATGACGCTACCGCTCGCGTTGCGTCCGAGAATGGAAGCGACGAGCGGCCAAACTGGCAAACGCACTGCACCTGTAACTCACCTCCTGCCGTAGCTCCGTCCGGAGATATAGTTTGAGATCGGTTTAAAGCAAGCATGCGTTGGGGAGGCGTTTATGCCGAGGTTACGACTACTGCGTACAGCGGGCGCGATTGCACTTGCCGGCGCGGCTTTCGTGGGAATCGCAAGAGCGCAACAGCAGATCGCCCCTTATTCCGCCGAGGAGCAGGCTCTGTCGCAGTCCATCCGCGAGTTGCAGGCGCAAATCCAGGATTTGCGCTCCGCCGTGGCTGAACTACGCTCGCAAACGGTGCAATATCACGCCGAGAATGCCGCCCTGCAGCAGCGCGTGCAAGCTCTGCAGGATCGGCTAGGCGCGGCCGCAGAGACTTCGGCCAAAGCTCCATCCCGCGAACAATCCGCGACGGCCGGTTCAGTGGCCGAGGCAGCAACCGCAACCGCTACGGAACAGCGCCCCTCTCCTGGTCTGCAAGAGCAGCTTGACCTGCTTAACGGAAAGATCAACGAGCAGTATCAAACCAAGGTAGAGAGCGGTTCGAAGTACCGCGTCAGGCTCTCGGGAATCGCGCTCTTCAATGCCTTTAACAACCGAGGCAGCGTGGATAACATCGACTCCCCTCACCTGGTCACGTTGGGGACTCCAGGCGAGCCCCAGAAGAGCGTAGGCGCCACCCTGCGGCAGTCGTTGCTTGGGTTAGAGGCCTTCGGCCCCGCCGTCGCCGGCGCCAAAACTTCTGCAGAAGTTCAATTTGATTTTGCGGGCGGTTTCGCCGCAGCCCCGAACGGAGTCACATTCGGGATCGTGCGTTTGCGAACCGCTACTTTGCACCTCGATTGGGCCAATACATCGCTCGTGGCCGGGCAGGACAACCTATTCTTCGCGCCTCTTTCCCCCACTTCGCTGGCATCCCTGGCTGCGCCGCCGTTGTCGTATTCCGGAAACCTCTGGAACTGGACTCCCCAGATTCGCGTAGAGCATCGCTTTAATCTGACAGATGATTCTGGCGTGAGCGTCCAGGCCGGCGTGTTGGATCCGCTGACCGGCGAATTTCCAGCCGCCAATTATCTTCGTATGCCACAGGCAGGAGAACTGTCGGGCGTTCCCGCATTTGGCACGCGTGTCGCCTACACCAACAAAACCATGGGCGAGCCTATTACGCTTGGTGTCGGCGGATACTACAGCCGGGAAAATTGGGGATTCGAACGCATTGTGAACGGGTGGGCGGGCACGGCTGATGTGACCGTCCCGATTACTCATCTCTTCAGCGTGACTGGCGAATTTTACCGAGGTAATGCAATCGGCGGGCTGGGAGCAGCTCAGAATCGCTCCATTGTCTGGAGTGGCGATCTCAGAACGCCCGCTGCCGTGGTGCGTGGCCTCAACGACATGGGCGGTTGGGCGCAGCTGAAATTCAAGCCTCTCACCCGGCTCGAATTCAATGTCGCCGCCGGCCAGGATAGTGCCTTCACCGACGAAGTCCTGGCGCTCCCCGGCCGGGACTACAATGGAACGATTAATGCTAATCGCAGCGCGCTTGCGAATTTCATCTACCACCCGCGTTCCGATCTGGTGTTCTCGGCCGAATACGATCGCCTGCGCACGACGTCGATTTACAACTATTCTTCGGCGAACCATTTCAGCTTGAGCATGGGCGTGTTGTTTTAAGAGAAATCTCGATGTGCAGAGTAGCAACAATTTCGCGTGTCCTAGGGCTGGGATTCATGTTGCTGGCAACAGCCGCGGGGCAACAGCAGCAGCTTACGGTGACTGCACTGGTCGAAGTCGCTGCGCCCAACCGGCGTTCGCACGCGCCGCAAGGCGTGGTGGTCTGGCTGACCCCCGTGGAAGGCTCAGCTCCGGTTCAGATCACCGAAGTTCCCGAGCAGCATCCTTCTTTAACACAAAAAGACAAGAGCTTTACTCCTCATCTGCTGGTCGTCCAAGTCGGCACCATCGTGAATTTTCCCAATCACGATCCCTTTTTTCACAACGTTTTTTCCCTGTTCGAAGGCAAGCGGTTCGATCTTGGACTCTATGAGGCCGGAACGACGCGACACGTGCGCTTCGATCGGCCGGGCGTGTGCTACATCTTCTGCAATATTCATCCGGAAATGAGCGCCGTCGTAGTCGTGCTGGATACGCCTTACTACGGGATCGCCAGCCGCCGCGGCACGATCGAGATCCCCCGAGTGCCGGCAGGACGATACAGCATGCACGTCTGGGACGAGCGCTCCCTGCCCGAAGACCTGGCCCAGATGACTCGCGAAGTTGTGGTGTCACCCGGACAGACCTCCCTGGGCAAATTGCGGATCCGGGAGACCGAGGTCGCTCTCGCCCACAAAAACAAATACGGCCAGGATTACGAGAAACCTGCCCCGCCCGGGCCCGGATACATACCGCAATAGCTGGAAATCAGCCGTGCTCCTTGTGAGCGCCGTCACAGATGCACGTGAGCCATGCGCGTAAGCTTTCCGCAGGAGCGTGTCCCATGTGCCTGGCCATTCCCGGCAAAATTCTCGATTGCAGCGAGCAGGGCGGTTTGCGCGTGGGCCGCATTCAGTTTGGCGGTATCGTGCGCCAAGCCAGCCTGGATTTCGTGCCTGAAGCCCAGATCGGGGACTACGTAATGGTTCATGTGGGATTCGCGATCAGCCGTGTGGACGCCGAAGAAGCACAGCGGACTTATCAACTGCTCACGGAAATGGGCACTCTGGAAGCCGAAATAGGACCAGAGGAATAAATTCCACTACCCTTTCCCTCCTGTCTTCCCCGCATAATGGACGTTATGGCGCAGAAACTCGGGCACGTCTCGCTAGTAGTGCGCGAATACGACGAAGCGATCGCATTTTTCACCCAAGTACTTGATTTCGTAGTACACGAAGATAGGCTCATCGATCCGGACAAGCGCTGGGTGTTGGTTGGACCGCCGGACTTGGGAGGCACGATGTTGCTGCTCGCGCGAGCGGCCACACCGGAGCAGGCCAGCCGCATCGGAAATCAAACTGGTGGCCGCGTCTTTCTTTTTCTGCATACGGACAATTTCAGACATGACTACGAGCGACTGAAATCGCGAGGCGTGAAATTTCTGGAAGCACCGCGGGAAGAAAGCTACGGCACGGTAGCGGTCTTCGTAGACCTGTATGGGAATAAATGGGACCTGCTGCAACTGGCCTAGCTCACGCGGCCCCTGGATTCGGCTCGTTGCTTTCCCTTGCGGTTCCGCTCCATCGCCAATAATTCCCGAGGCTTCTCGTATTCACGCAAAAGGTGTCGTACGCTGCGGCCCGTGACCAGGTGACAGATCTCTTCTGCCAAGTGTTTTACGTGATCGCCCGATCGCTCCAGTATCTGTGCCATGAACACCATGTGGTAACTTTCGCCCACCGGCAGATCTTCCGGATTTTCTACGTGGCGGACAATCATGAGGTTGCGCAAGCGATCCAGTTCGGCATCCTCCCGCAGGACCGCAATAGCGCGAGCCACGTCGCGGTTGGCAAACGCTTCGGCTACGCTGCTCAGCATGCCCACGATGATTTTCGTCATCGCAGCCAGTTCAAGAACATCGTTAGCGTGGAGCCGCGGAGCTGCAGCGCGGAAACGGTTCACCACGTTGAGGAAAAGATCGCCGATCCGCTCCAGTTCGATGATGAATTTAAGGGAAGCAATCAACTGCCGCGCCTGCACCTCGTCCTGAGTGGCAGGAATTAACCGAATCACCGCTTCGTTGACCTGGCGGTTGAGAGTGTCCAGATCGTCTTCGTACTGAAATACTTTCTCCAGCGACACATCGCTGCGGTTGTTGATGCCCTGAAGAAGAGCCTCGGCGGAAGCTTGAGCAGTGTGGCAGCCACGCAGGGCCGTTTCCAGCAGGTCTTGAATGGAAGAACTCTGGACCCGTTCTGTCATGTCTGCCTCCTTCCACTCTTCTCAGGAAAGCTGAATTGGTGCGAACTCTTGGATGCCGCTACCCTGCGTTCCGGTCGTCCCATTTCACCGGAAACCGGCCCTGGCAGGCCGAAGGACCTCAACCCCCTAACCGGCTCGGGCTATCCAGTCACCCAGGCGACTCCAATCCAGGGGCGATGTTATCAAGGAGGGCCGCCGACCCGGGTGTGGATGGTCACTGGCGGGTGTGATCTATGTCACCGCTGGCATGTTTGTCCGCCGATAGAGTCAGGCTTGGAGACGGATTAGCGGGGTGCCCTCTGCTCCCGACGGACACCGCCTCGGGCCGGCCCTGAGATGAGATATATCGACGAGTACCGCGACGCTCGCATCGCCCGCCAGCTGGCTAAAGAAATCAGCCAGCGGACAACTCAGCCATGGGTACTGATGGAAATCTGCGGCGGCCAGACCCACACCATCATGCGTTACGGTCTCGATGAACTTTTGCCCAAGCACATTGAACTGGTGCATGGGCCGGGCTGCCCGGTTTGCGTCACTCCCCTGGAAACCATTGACCGCGCCATCGCCCTCGCTCTCCGCCCCGAAGTGATCCTGGTCTCCTACGGTGACATGCTCCGCGTTCCAGGTTCGTCTTCCGATCTGTTCCTCGCCAAAGCACAGGGAGGGGACGTACGCATCGCCTATTCCCCTCTGGAAGCGGTCAAAATTGCACGCGCCAACCCGGATCGAAAAGTAGTTTTTCTGGCCATCGGATTTGAAACTACAGCGCCGCCCAACGCGATGGCGGCCTGGCAGGCAAAGCGCGAAGGACTGTCTAACTTTTCCATGCTGGTGTCGCACGTTCTCGTTCCCCCTGCAATCCGCGCCTTGATGGTGTCTCCACAAAATCGCGTACAAGGCTTTATCGCTCCGGGACATGTGTGCACCGTCATGGGGTTTCAGGAATACGAGAGTTTGACGCGCGATTTCAAAGTGCCGATCGTGGTGGGCGGATTTGAGCCGGTCGATATCCTGCAATCTGTGCTGATGCTGGTCGAGCAATTGGAGGGACACCAAGCGCGCGTGGAAAACCAGTATGTACGTTCGGTCAGCTATGCCGGGAATTTGCCCGCGCAGCGCGTGATGGAGGAAGTATTTGAGATTGCCGACCAGAAATGGCGCGGCATCGGCCCAATCCCGCGCAGCGGCCTGCGCCTGCGCGAGGAGTACGCCAGCTTTGACGCCAGCAAGGTTTTCGACTTGCAGCTGATCACCGCCGACGAACCGGCTGAATGCATCAGCGCGCAGGTGCTGCAAGGACTCCGGAAGCCGACGGATTGTCCAGCGTTCGGAATGCGCTGCACCCCGGAAAATCCTCTAGGAGCACCGATGGTGTCGAGCGAAGGCGCGTGCGCGGCCTACTACCATTATCGGCGGCACGCAGCCGCAGATTGAGGGCTAACTTATGGGCGATGCCCTGAAGACCATAGCCGAGATCAGTTGCCCAGCGCCTCTGCCGGCCAAGGACGCGATTCTGCTCGGCCACGGCAGTGGCGGCAAACTGAGTGCGGAACTGGTGCGCGATCTATTCCTGCCCGCCTTCTTCAATCCGGCGCTGTCGCGACTCGACGACCAGGCCATTGTCAACGTGAACGGCACCCGCATTGCGATGACTACCGACTCTTTCGTGGTCAAGCCGCTCTTTTTCCCCGGCGGAGATATAGGTTCTTTAGCGGTGCACGGGACCGTAAACGATCTCGCCATGGGTGGAGCTACTCCGCTCTTTCTGAGTGCAGCCTTCATTATCGAAGAAGGCTTGCCCATGGACACCTTGCAGCGAGTCGTGGCATCGCTGCGCCAGGCTGCCGACGCCGCAGGTATCGCGATCATTACCGGGGACACGAAAGTGGTTGAGAAAGGCAGCGGTGACGGGATCTTCATCAACACGACGGGAATCGGCATCGTTCCCGATGGACTCGAATTATCCGCCAATCGCGCCAGGCAAGGGGACAAGGTCTTGCTGAGCGGGTCCATCGGCGATCACGGAATCGCCATTCTGGCGCAACGCGAAGGACTGGAATTCGAAACCACCATCCAAAGCGACAGCGTCGCTCTGCATGGCCTGGTTGCCGACATGCTGCGGGTCACGCATGACCTTCGTTGTATGCGCGATCCGACCCGCGGCGGGTTGTCGAGCACGCTCAATGAAATCGCTGAGCAATCGCATGTGGGCATGGAATTAGTGGAATCGGCTATTCCGATTCGCGAGGAAGTACGCGGCGCATGTGAGTTGTTGGGACTGGATCCGCTGTATGTCGCGAACGAAGGCAAGCTGGTGGCCATCGTTCCCGCTGACGTTGCCGAGCGCGTGTTGACGGCGATGCGACAAAATCCGCTCGGCGAACATGCACAGATCATTGGCACGGTAACAGCGGGTAGTCCGGGACTGGTCACAATGCGAACGCCTCTTGGAACGACGCGAGTCGTGGACATGCTGGCCGGAGATCAACTGCCAAGAATTTGTTGAGGAGAACCCTGCAAACGCAGCGACCGAGGGACGCCATGGCCGTCTACCGAGCGAAGCGAAGACGCCAACGCAAATGCACGAAATGGGAATCGCCAATTCGATTCTGCACGCGGTGAAAACCGAAGCAGCGCGATACCCCGGCTGCCAGCCGCAGAAAATCGGTGTGCGCATTGGTGAGTTGGCGGCGGTAGATCCCGATGCCCTGCAATTCTGTTTCGACGTGCTAAAGCAGGAAGCTGGCTTCAATGATTTGGAGTTGGAGGTTGAGTTCCGTCGCCGTCGCCACCACTGTGACCTCTGCAACGACGAATTCGATGTCAAAGACTACGACCTGCACTGTCCCAAGTGCAGGCAGCCTACGAGTCTGTGCGTGAGCGGCGACGAATTGGAACTCGCCTATCTGGAGGTCGAGGAGCATGAACCGAGTAGCGCTTGAAAAGCCAGTGTTGAACGAAAACAACCGCATCGCTGCCGAGTTGCGCGAGCGTTTCCGGCAATATGGCATCTTTTGCGTGAACCTGATCAGTTCACCGGGTTCGGGCAAGACCACCTTGCTGGAGAGAACTCTGGAATCGCTCCCGCGCAGCGAACGAGTTGCGATCCTCACCGGCGATATCCAGACGGAAAACGATGCGGCGCGGCTTCGCCGCTTTGGATTCCCTACTAAACAAATTACGACTGGCGGCACCTGCCATCTCGATGCCCGCATGATCGAGAAACATCTGGCCGACTGGAACCTCGAAGACCTCGATGTGCTCTTCATTGAAAATGTGGGCAATCTGGTTTGCCCCTCGAGTTACGATTTGGGCGAGGCCGCCAAGATCGTTCTCCTCAGCGTCACCGAAGGCGAAGATAAACCGCTGAAGTACCCCGCCATCTTCTTCAAATCGGAGTTGCTCGTTCTGACGAAGGTTGACCTGCTGCCCTATGTGCCTTTTAACATCACGGCCGCTGAAGAAAACGCGCGCCGCGTACATCCCGGCATGGAGATTGTTCGCGTCTCGTCCACTACGGGCGACGGCTTGCGCGAGTGGATGAACTGGATTGCGCGCCGGCGCGTTCGCCAACCGACACTCGTGACTTAGGTTTTCCATGAATGTGCGCCGCCAGATCGAGGTTTCCGGAATCGTTCAAGGCGTCGGCTTCCGTCCCTACGTCTATCGGCTGGCCATCGAACGACATCTCACCGGTAGTATCAGCAACACCTCTTCCGGAGTCACAATCGAAATCCAGGGACCCGCCCCGGCCGTGGAAGATTTCGTCTCTCGCTTGCCGAAGGAGGCTCCGCCCCTCTCGCGTATCACGGATGTTTCCGTTCTCGAACTTCCGTGCAATGGCGACCGCGAGTTCCGCATAGTTTCCAGCCGTCGCGGCGAAGCCGTCCGCACGTTGATCTCGCCCGATGTAGGCATCTGTGATGACTGCCTGCGCGAGTTGCTCGATCCCAAAGACCGCCGTTACAAATACCCGTTCATCAATTGCACCAATTGCGGCCCCCGCTTCACCATTGTTCGCGACATCCCGTACGACCGTCCGCATACTTCGATGGCCGCGTTCCCCATGTGCCCCGCGTGCCAGGCGGAATATGGAGATCCGCTCAATCGTCGATTCCATGCGCAGCCGAATGCGTGCTGGAAATGCGGTCCCCAAGTCGAAGTGTGGGACCGGACGGGCCGGAAACTCGAAACACGCGGCGCGATTGCAGAGGCGGCGAAGGCAATCGAGGCTGGATTGATTGTTGCGGTGAAAGGACTCGGCGGATTTCATCTCGCCGCCGACGCTGCCAATCCCGCAGCCGTCAGCCTTTTGCGCCAGCGCAAGCACCGAGTTGAGAAACCGTTTGCCGTTATGGTTCCAAACCTCGAAGCAGCGGAAATGCTCTGCGAAGTGGATGAGCGCTCGCGCCAGCTCCTGGCGTCAGTGCAAAAGCCGATCGTGTTGATGCGGAAGAGAAGTTCCAGCCCTGTTGTGGAGGATGTTGCTCCATACAACCGAGACCTTGGAGTCTTCCTGCCTTATACGCCAATCCATCATCTTCTGTTCGCCGAAGGTGGATTCCGCGCTCTGGTGATGACGAGCGGTAATCTCAGCGAAGAGCCCATCGCCATCGGTAATCAGGAAGCACTGGACCGCTTGCGCGGGCTGGCAGATTACTTCCTAGTGCATAATCGCGACATCCTGTTGCGGTGTGACGACTCCGTCGCGCGCGTGGTCGTAGGAAAGCCGCGGCAGATGCGGCGTTCGCGCGGATTCGTTCCTGTGCCGGTATTCCTTAACGACGATCTTCCCCCGCTCCTCGCTGTCGGCGGCGAACTCAAGAACACGATCTGCCTTACCAAGGGTCGGCACGCTTTTTTGAGCCAGCATGTCGGCGATCTGGAAAATGCGGAAGGGTACAAGTTCTTCGAGGAGGCGGTACATCATCTGGAGAACATCCTTGAGATCAAACCGGAAATCCTGGCTTACGATCTTCATCCCGATTACTTCTCCACCAAGTGGGCACTCCAGCAAGAAGGGAAACGACTGGTCGGAGTTCAGCATCACCACGCACACGTCGCCAGCTGCATGGCCGAGAATCAGCTCGATGGCAAGGTGATCGGCTTCGCCTTGGACGGTACCGGCTACGGGACTGATGGCCATATCTGGGGCGGCGAAGTACTGATCGCGGACTACAAGGATTTCGAGCGAGCCGCACATTTCGAATATGTCGGCATGCCGGGTGGAAACGCGGCCATCCGCGAGCCCTGGCGAATGGCCGTCAGTTACCTGGCCCATCATTTCGGACGCGCGTTCTTGAATTTTGACCTTCCGTTTGTTCAACAATTGCAAAAGCAACCAACGGAGTTGTTGATTCGCATGCTGGAGCGCAAAGTGAATGCCCCGCTCACATCCAGTTGCGGACGGCTGTTCGATGCTGTGGCTGCGCTGGCCGGCATTCGCCAGCAGGTCAATTACGAGGCCCAGGCCGCGATCGAACTGGAAATGGCCATGGCCGGCAAGGATGACCAGGCTTATCGATTCGATCTGCAGCCAAGCGGCACATGTTTGCTGATCGGAACGCGACCCCTGTTCGAGTCAATCATTGCGGACCTGCGAACAGGTATTCCAGTTGGGATGATCAGCAGAAGATTTCATAACGGACTTATCGAGGTATTTGTACGAATCGCGACTGCTCTTCGCGAGCGCACATCACTCAATCGGGTCTGCCTGAGTGGCGGAACATTTCACAATACGTACCTGCTCGAACACCTGTCTTCTCGGCTGGTTGCGGCGGGATTCGAAGTATTCAGCCATGCTGAAGTCCCAGCCGGCGACGGCGGGTTGAGCCTGGGACAGGCGCTGGTCGCCGCCCACCGCTGCTCGCAGTAATTCAATATTGTCATCGCGAGCGAAGCTGCACTGAGGGAAGCGAAGGAAGCGAGTCGACAGCCTGCCCCGAGCGGAGTCGAGGGGGACCTTAAGTTTGTTCGTTCAGCATTGTCAGCTTTCACTGGAAAACACAAGGTCCCTCGACTCGGGCTCACGCCCTCGCCCGGATGACAATGTGATTGGGAATTGCGAGTTACTGCTTCTTGCTGCCAACCAACTCCGGCGCCTTCTCCGGCTGAGCGGCTTCGGGGTACTCGTACACGCCCTTTCCCGCTTTACGCCCAAGCCGTCCAGCTTTGACGTATTGCACCAGCAACGGCGCTGGGCGGAATTTTTCGCCGAGTGTCTTGTGAAGGTATTCGAGGATGTGCAGGCGGGTGTCGAGCCCTACCAAATCTACAAGCTCGAACGGCCCCATCGGATGGTTTAAGCCCAATTTCAGCGCTTTATCTATATCTGCAGCTGAGGCAATCCCCTCCTGCAGCATGTAAAAGGCCTCATTGCCGATCATCGCATTGATGCGGCTGGTGATGAATCCCGGCGATTCCTTGATCACTACCACTTCTTTGCCGATGCGTTTGCCGACTTCGACGGCTGTGGCCAAGGTGTCGTCATCGGTTTCGAGTGCGCGCACGATCTCGAGCAACTTCATCTTGTGCACCGGATTGAAGAAGTGCATTCCCAGAATCTTCTTGGCTCGATAGGTGACCGAGGCGATCTCGGTGATGCTGAGCGATGAGGTATTCGAGGCCAGAATCGTGGTCGGCCGGCAGACTTTATCGAGCAGCGTGAAAATCTCGATTTTTGATTCCATCTCCTCCGGCACGGCCTCAATCACCAGGTCAGCCTGGCGAGCAGCCTCTTCAACGGTCCCGGCATATTCAAGACGCGCGAACGCGGATTCCGCCTCTCCCGGCTTGATCTTGCCCAGCTCGGCAGCCTTGTCCAGATTGGCGCGGATCTCGTTTTCCGCCCGCCGCAATGCGTTCGGCAGCAGGTCCTCCAGAATCGTGCGATAGCCGCCGAGCGCCGCCGCATAGGCGATGCCGCGCCCCATGATTCCCGCGCCAATGACGGCGATGGTTTTCACCTCGGCCACTATTTTTCTCCCTTTTCCAGGTTTTCGAGGACGGCGATGAAATTGGGATCGGACTTGCGCATGTATTCTGCAAGCCGCTTCCGCTCCTCCGGAGTCAAGGTCGGAACCGCAACGTGCACGCGGCGCAGAGTGGCAGCAATATCGTCAACATAATTGAGTAAGCGAATAAGTTCACCGGTAGCTTGCATGAAGGCTCCTGTCGCCGGGCATTCCGCCGGAAGTGTGTCGTCGAAACCACGATCTGGTCGGGCGCGTCAGGCGAACCATTTATTCTCAACGGTGCGCGCGATTTAGTAAAGCTCCGGTGCGGTGAGATAATCGTCAGATGCTGCGCGATAAGAATCTCATCCCGCTTTCTCACCAGCACCAGCATGCGCTCGCGTTGTGTGTCCGCATTGATCGGGCGGTGCAGGCCGGCGACTTGGATATGCTCGCCTGGCAGACCGAAATCCAGCAAATCTTTGTAGGGGAGATTCAGAAGCACTTTGAAGCAGAGGAGCAGGAACTCTTCCCCGTAGCTTCGCGGTTCCCTGATTTGGGCCGATTGGTCGACGACCTACTCACCCAGCACGCGCTCCTGCGCGACTACTTTGCCCTGGCAACCGAGAGGACCATGGATCCGGCCAAGCTGCACGATTTCGCTAAGAAGCTTTCCGCGCACATCCGCAAAGAAGAGCGTGAACTGTTCGAATCCTTGCAGCGACTGCTCGCTCCGGAAGAACTGGCTAGCCTCGGAGCCGCGCTGACAAAGGCGCTGGATGAAAACAGTCCTGATCAACCTTCCTGCTCGCTGCCGAACCCTGCCACTCGCTTGAGGTCAAGGCGGGAAATTGGAGATTAGGGTCCTTCTTTGTCTCTGGAGTGACAGTCTCCACCCAAATCCGGATTACAACGGGAATGAAAGACGTGAGTTCCGATCAGATAGCCGAGTGCGCCCCCTACCAGTAGATCCGACGGGAAATGATCTTTCGCGGTCATGCGCGCGCCGGTAATGGCGCTGGCGGCTCCGTAGGAAAGCAATTGCACCCACCAACGCGGGTATTCATGTGCGATGACTGTCGCCATGCTGAAGGCAAACATAGTATGGCCACCAGGGAAGGAGGTGTTGACCGAGTGGTTGACGAAAAAATTCCCCTCACCCGATCCCTCGTTTGGACGCTGGCGACCCGCCACCAGCTGCAGCGGAACGTAGACCAGGAACGTGTTCGCGAGGGCCTCCATGCCAATGATTCCGGTTTCCTTCGCGTGCGAGTCGCCGCCGTGCAGACCGCGTATGAAAAAGATGCCACCCAGAGCGGCGCCCTCGCTAACGATCAACGCATTGGAAACATTTGAGCTGGTGCTCACCTGAGTGTTCGGTAAAGCGTGCAATACCTGTTCATCGACCGCAACCAGGGTCGCCGTTCCCGCAAGGAAGAGTGCATCCCACTTGATGTTTTTGCGATGCAGTGGCGCCGTCCAAATTTCTTTCTGATCCTGCAGAGTTCGTTTTATGGCTCCTGAAACCGACCATGTCTGGCTGCTTCCCTGATTGGCAGTGGTCGTGTCAGCCGGTAGTTCCGTGACGTAAACCGGTCTGCCAGCCTGGCCTAAATGAAATGAGGGGGCCCCATCGGTAATAAGGGTTGACGGCGCAAGCTCGGGCGCAGGGCTGGGGGTAGAAACAGTCTGGGCCTGCGCGATGGCTCCAAAAGTGCCCACAGTCCACAAAATTGCGAGTAACTCCTGCATTCGAGGTTTACAGGTCATTCACTGGTTCTCCGCTGCAGAATCAGCGTATTAAGATGCAGAATTTCGGATTGCGTAAACCCGGAACCGGGCACTCACGCCCGCCAGTGCTGAAAAATCACCATATAAAGTGATATAGTCCGCCTAGCGTCGGAGGCGGTATGAGCTCTCCTTACGGCTTGCAACTGACGGAAAACTGCCTCATTTGCAAGCTCCGTGAAGCTGGATTCTTCTGCGAACTTCCCAAGGAATCTCTGCAGGAATTGGAGAGTATCAAGTACGCCAGCGGCTATCCGCAGGGCGCGGTTCTGTTCGTTGAGGGCCAGCCACCTCGTGGCGTCTACATTGTTTGCAGCGGCCGCGTGAAACTTTCTACCACTTCGCGAGACGGCAAAACCTTGATCCTGCGCATCGCTCAAGGCGGCGAGGTACTCGGCCTTCACGCTACGGTATCGGGCAAGTCCTACGAACTGACCGCCGAAACCCTGCAGCCCTGCCAATTGGATTTCATCAAGCGGGAAGAGTTTTTGCGCTTTCTGCAGAACCATGGCGACGCTTGCTTGAATGCCGCCAGGCACCTGAGCCAGAACTGCCACAACGCCTACGAGATGATTCGCTCGCTCGGGCTGTCACACTCGGTGTCGGAAAAAATGGCGCGCCTGCTGCTGGAATGGGCTTCCGATGGCGAAACGACCGCTGACGGGATTCGCATCAAGGTTTCGCTGACTCACGAAGAGATGGCGCAGCTAATCGGCACCTCACGCGAGACCGTGACCCGGGTGCTGGGCGAGTTTCGAGAGAAGCAACTGGCCCAAGTGCGCGGGTCTACCCTGCTGATCAAGAACAAGGCGGCCCTGGAGAGGCTGGTCGGTTCGTAGGAGCGTTAAACGCCAGCACCACGGTACTAAATCCGTAAAATTACATCTCCCTTAAACCCTTGCTGGACGGCCACTTCCGCGGTAATGCCTGCGATTACCGCTGTTACTTTACCGGAGATTCGCAGGGGCATAAGCTCGGTCGCATGAGACTCAAGGGCTTGATCATGTGCCGGAATCCGCATACCGTGCGGATGCTGGCGAATGCGCTGGAGCAGTTCGACATTCGGCAGGATTGCTGTAGTTCGGCGCAGGAAGCGATTGAACTGGTGGCACGCGGGAACTACGCCGTGCTGGTTCTTGATTTTGATCTGCCCGACGCGGCCAAAGCCGCAAAATTCGCGCGCATGACGCCTGACCATCGCCGCCCCGTGATCTTCGGCATGATCGGCGCTACCACCGAACTCGAACAGACACTGCATGCGGGCGTGAATTTCCCCCTCTATAAGCCGCTTCAACCCGAACAGCTGATCCATTCCGTGCGCGCAGCCTATGGCTTCGTTTGCCAGGAGCGCCGCCGCGCTCCACGCCACCCGGTGGAAACCGTGGTGTATCTCATGTTCGGAAAGCGCGCGGCTATTCCGACCCTCATGGTGAATTTGAGCGAAGAAGGGTTCTGTGTTCAGGCAGCGGACCCCTTACCCACGTTCGAAAAAGTCGACATTCACTTTCTGCTGCCGGGGACGCGGCGAGCGATTGAAGCCAAAGCCGAACTAGTTTGGACCGATAGCGCCGGCCGCGCCGGAATGTTCCTCAGCGAAATGTCAATTGCGACTCAACGCTTCCTGCGCAATTGGCTGGCGCGCCACGCTGAAAAAACCGGTGATCCAGCCCTGCTGCCGACCAACGCAGCCGCCGTCCTGGCCTAATTACCAGGCCACCCACCGCTTTTCACAATCAGGGAGCTCCATACTGACGCTCTGCGTCCAGGCGTCTCCGCGCACGCGTGCTAGACTCGGCCTTTCGAGGTGAACTATTTCGCTCACTGATCCCACGGCCCTGTCCGCGCTGGCAATGGCGAATGCGGTTCGCTGCAAGCAGATCTCGACACTTGAACTGGTGCAAGCTCACCTGGCACGAATCGAGAAGCTCAATCCAATCCTGAATGCGTTCGTGCAGCTCGATTCCGATCGTGCGCTAGCCCAGGCAAAATCAGCGGACTCGGCAATGAGGCGTCAGGTTGCGCTTGGTCCGTTACATGGCGTTCCCATCAGCATTAAAAGTTCGATCGAGGTTGCGGGCCTGCGTTGCGAAGCTGGAACCAGGCTTCGCGCCGGCTGCGTGGCGCAGAGCGACGCCCCGCTGGTAGCTCGTTTGCGCGCCGCCGGCGCCATCGTGCTGGGCGTCACCAACACCGCCGAGCTTCTGATGGCATGGGAAACGGACAATATCCTTTACGGGCGAACCAATAATCCCTGGGATCTGACGCGCACTCCCGGCGGATCGAGCGGAGGCGAAGCCGCGGCGATTTCCTCTTGTTGCTCGGCTGCCGGAGTGGGTAGCGACGGCGGCGGATCCATTCGCGTGCCCGCTCACTTCACCGGAATCTGCGGCCTCAAACCGACCCCTGGCCGCATCCCCTCGACCGGACATTTTCCAAGTTCGGTCGGACCGTTTGCCTTGCTGGGCGTGGTCGGACCGATGGCAAGAACCGTGCCTGATCTGCAGACCATGTTTGAAGTCATGCAAGGGCCTGACGATGGCGATCCAGCATCGGCCCCGGTGCCCCTGCGACCGCCTGAATCGATACATCTAAAGCGGATTGGCTTCTTCGAGGACGACGGCCGCGCGCCGGTGACCTCGGCCACCCGGGCTGCCGTGAACACTGCCGCCTCGGCCTTAACCCGCGCCGGATTCAACGTCACGCCATTTCGTCCCAAGCGCCTGGAAGAGGCGCGCCAACTCTGGTGGAAATTTTTTGGAGTCGCGGGTGCGATGCTTCTCGGCCCCATGCTGGCAGGACACGAAGACGAACTGAGTCCGGTTCTCAAGCAGTTTGCCGCGTGGACCAGGGCGGAGCCGGCACATACAGGGCAAAGTCTTCTGGACACTTGGATCGAACGTGATGTGGTGCGCATGGACATGCTTGCGCAAATGCGCGATACCCCGGTTCTGCTTTGTCCAGTGGCGTCGGTGCCGGCATTCCGCCATGGCGAACGCAAGTGGGTCATCGACGGGAACACAGTCGAGTATCTCGACGCCTGGAGCTACTGCGAGTGGTTCAATCTGCTTGGCTTTCCGGCCGCAGTCGTGCCGGTCGGAATATCTCCCGAAGGACTGCCGATCGGAGTGCAGATCGTGGGACGGCCCTGGGAAGAGGAATCCGTTTTGGCGGTCGCGGCCACCATCGAGCTTGAATGTGGAGGCTGGCGCAAACCGCCACCAGGATAATGCTTTTATACTATGACCGCCCTCGCGCAAAAGCGATAAGCTGATACACCGACTCACGTGCGCTGGCTGTGGGGCCAGCTCGCATCTTCGCCGAAATGCATTCATTCCCAGGTTCTGCCAAAGAACGACTGCTAACCGCTCTGGTTATTTTTCTATTCGCATCCGCGGTATACCTGTTCGCCTTTCCCCAGCCCAACGTCTTCTATGCAGCCGTCGTTCTGTTGCACGTTCTAGGCGGATTGTTGGCGAGTCTCCTGCTCATTCCTGTTTTGTGGCGGAGCCTTCGGGGTGGATTGCGCATCACTTTGATCGGCTGGCTGCTTTTTGCTGCCGGCGCGGTGGTCGGTGTTCTCCTGATTTACACCGGAACCCCGCGGCATGACTGGAACTGGCTTTATCTTCACATCCTGCTTTCCGTGGTTGCGTCAGGCATTTTATTTACCGGATGGGCAGGCGGTCGAGGCTGGATCGGATCAGGTTCCACGCCCTCTGTCGGACGCCTCGCGACGGTTCTTGTCGCGCTAGCAGGCTTGGGCCTCGGCTGTTGGTATCTGCGCACCTCTCGCTGGCAGAACAGCGCGCGTATCGTCAATCCGCCCGATTCTCCATCCACGATGGATGGCGAGGGCGATGGCCCGCAAGGACCTTTCTTTCCCAGTTCCGCCCAGGTTTATGGCGGGCAGAAGATTCCCAGCAAATTCTTTATGGAATCGGACTCGTGCAAGCGCTGCCACGAGGATATTTACAAACAGTGGTACAGCTCCGCCCATCACTTCTCTTCCTTCAATAATCAGTGGTATCGCAAGAGCATCGAGTACATGCAGGACACGATCGGCACTCGTCCTTCGAAGTGGTGTGGCGGCTGTCACGATCCCGCCGTGCTGTATGCCGGCAAGATGGATACCCCCATCAAACAATTCGTGCACGCCCCCGAAGCGCAAGCGGGATTGGGATGCATGATGTGCCACTCCATCGCGCGCGTAAAAAGCACCATGGGACAGGCGGATTTTTATCTCGAATATCCCAAGCTGCACGAACTCGCTGCCAGCAAAAATCCCATCGTGCGCCGCCTGCACGACTTCATGATTAATCTGAATCCGGAACCGCACCGGCGGGTGTTTTTGAAGCCCTTCATGCGAAATCAGACTGCGGAATTTTGCTCCGCCTGTCACAAGGTGCACCTCGATGTTCCGGTGAATCATTACCGCTGGATTCGCGGTTTCAATGAGTATGACAACTGGCAGGCCAGTGGCGTTTCCGGCGAGGGCGCGCGCTCGTTTTATTATCCGCCCAAGCCGGCACAATGCGCCGATTGCCACATGCCGCTGTCGGCCTCCAGCGATGCTGGTAATGTTCGCGGTTTTGTCCACTCCCACCGTTTCCCAGGCGCGAACACCGCGCTGCCGACCGCGAACCAAGATCCCGAACAACTGAAAGTGACCGAAGATTTCCTGAAGGATGGCGTGATGAGCGTGGATATTTTCGCGCTCTCTCCGGAACGCGCTACCGGCAAGGCCGTTCCCACTGCCCAGACCGACCTGGCTACGACCTTTGCCGTGGGCGAAGAGGCCGAATCGAGGATCACTCCCGCGGCCACAACCGAAGTTGCACCGCTGACCGCGCCCCTGAACCGTGTGCAGCCAGTGGTACGCCGCGGCGACACGGTGCGCGTGGATGTGGTGGTTCGCACCAAGCGGCTCGGACACTTCTTTCCCGGGGGCACGGTCGATGCCTACGATACCTGGCTCGAGCTTAAGGTCACCGATGACAAAAATCAGACCATCTTCTGGAGTGGCAGGGTCGAGGACAACGGCAAGGGTCCCGTCGAGAAGGGCGCCCACTTCTACCGTTCACTGCAGGTGGACGATCACGGCAATCCCATCAACAAAAGAAACGCATGGGCTACGCGCGCTGTCGTCTACGTGCACCTGATTCCGCCGGGCGCCGCCGACACCGTTCACTACCGTTTGCACATCCCCGAGAACGCGGGAAACAAAATCACCCTGCACGCTCGTCTCTGCTATCGCAAGTTTGCCTGGTGGGGCACCCAGTTTTCGTTCGCCGGAGTTCCTGATCCGAAACAGAGCAATCCCGATGTCACGCCCGATCACGACGACACGAAATTCCTCTTCACTGGTTCTCTACAGGGAGTGTCCGCCAAAGAAGAAAAAGTTCCCGATGTGCCGATCGTCGCCATGGCGGAGGACTCGGTTGATCTGGCAGTTGCAGCGCACACGGCTCATCCTCCGCAACCCAGGCTCGCCCTGCAAAAGGAAGATTGGCAGCGCTGGAACGATTACGGCATCGGCTTGCTCGCGCAGGGTGACCTAAAGGGTGCGGAAGCTGCCTTCGAGAAGATTACCGAGTTCGATCCCTTGAATACCGACGGCTGGGTCAACATCGGCCGTGCTGCCGTTCAGGAAGGCGACATGGAACGCGCTCGTACCGTGCTCACGAAAGCGTTGGCGATCGCGCCCAATCTGGCTCGCGCAAATTTCTTCTACGCGCGGGTACTGCGCTCGGATGGAAAGTATCGGCAAGCGGCAGAACGGCTGCGCAAAGTCGCCGCCCAGTATCCCCGCGACCGGGTGGTGCGCAACGAACTGGGACGCATTCTCTTCCTCCAGCGGAAATATCAGGATGCCATCCAGGAATTTAATACCGCGCTGGCCGTTGATCCGGAGGACCTGCAGGCCCATTACAACCTCATGCTCTGCTATGAAGGCCTGGGCGATCAGAAACAGGCACACGAGCACCAGTTGCGATATCTGCGGTTCAAGGCGGATGAAGCGTCGCAGACGATCACTGGACCCTATCGCCAGCTCAATCCCGAGGACAATAACGAGCGGCAGGCGATTCATGAGCACGTCTCAGTTCCCTCGGCGGGAGTTATCCCAACTCACGGAGGGACGGCCGCTCCCGGCCGTCCTGCCGAGCGAACCGAGGTATATCCAAGAGTCACTTCTCCAGGGGCGTCCAAGTAATGCGTTGCTTCAAAGCTGCGCTGATAATTATTTTGCTGAGCGGAATGATTCCTCTATACGGGCAGAAAATATCCTTCCGCGACATCACTGCCCAGGCCGGAATCAACTTCGTTCACAACAACGGCGCCTTCGGAAAGAAGTACCTTCCCGAGACGATGGGACCAGGCTGCGCCTTCATTGATTACGACAATGATGGTTATCCCGACATCCTGCTGGTCAATGGTGAGGATTGGCCTGGCCACCAGAAAATGGGGGCGACCACGCCGAAGCTTTACCACAACAACCACGATGGAACGTTCACCGACGTGACTCGCAAAGCAGGCCTGGCGATTCCGCTCTATGGAATGGGAGTTGCTGTCGGCGATTACGACAATGACGGCTTCGACGATATCTTCATCACCGCGCTAGGACAAAGCCGCCTCTTTCATAACAACGGCAACGGCACCTTTTCTGACGTGACCAAATCGGCTGGACTGTGGGGACCAAATGAATTTTCGACCAGCGCCGCGTGGGTGGATTACGACCGCGATGGCAAACTCGATCTGGTTGTGTCCAATTATGTCCAGTGGTCCATTCCCGGCGACCTGTTCTGCACTTTGGATGGCACGCATAAGTCCTACTGCACGCCCGAGTCGTACAAGGGAACCTCGGTACGCCTGTGGCACAACCTCGGGAACGGCAAGTTCGAAGACGCCACGCGGAAGTCTGGCCTCAATGATCCCACTTCAAAAAGCCTGGGCGTTGCGATTCTCGATTACAACAATGACGGCTGGCCCGACATTCTCGTTGCCAACGACACGCAGCCGAACAAACTGTACCTGAACAAGCACGATGGAACCTTTGAGGAGCGAGGCGTTTCAGCCGGTATCGCCTTCAGCGAGGATGGCGTGGCGCGCGCCGGGATGGGTGTTGACGCGGCCGATTACGACCGCTCCGGCCATGCCAGCATTCTGATTACGAATTTCGCTAACCAGATGATTTCTCTCTATCACAATGAGGGAAACGGTTTGTTCGTCGACGAAGCGCCGCAATCGGAGGTCGGGCGCGCCACCCTGGTCACGCTCGGATTCGGCTGTTTCTTCTTTGATTACGACAATGACGGCTGGCCCGATATTTTTGTCGCCGACGGCCACATCGAAAACGAAATCGAGCGCGTGCAAAAGCGCGTCAGCTACGCGGAACCGCCGCACCTTTTCAGAAATCTCGGCGCGGGCAGATTCAAAGAGGTAACCGAAGATATGGGCGCCACTTTCGCCTCCCCAAAAGTGGCGAGGGGCGCCGCTTTCGCCGACATCAACAATGATGGGTTTCTCGATTTGCTGCTCTCCACTAATGGCGGCGGGGCCTATCTTTTCCACAACGAAGGTGGGACCAATCGCAGCCTGCGCATCAAACTGGTGGGCACGAAATCGAATCGCGACGGCATCGGCTCGATGGTCCGCATCTCTGCGGGAAACGCCCGGCAATCCAAAATGCTCAAGAGCGGCTCCAGCTATCTTTCTCAGAGCGAGTTGGTGCTGACGTTCGGGTTGGGTGCGAGCACAAAAGCAGATTCGGTTGAGATCCAGTGGCCGAGCGGCCAGGTGGATAAGCTGTCGAACATCGCCGGCGATCAGACCATCACCGTGCAAGAGGCAAAAGGCATTGTCTCGACTCGGCCGTATAACCGGCAACGATCCGTACTCCAGCGCTTGCAAGCGAAACGGTAGCGCGCGGCACGGATTTTCACCGCTACTCCACGGATCAAGAAGCGAGGTGCGTCGATTGTGCGAGTCCCTGCGAAGCGGTGCCGGAGTTAGCAGCTTCCTCTGCTTTCTGCGATAGACTGACTCTTTCATGAGATGGACTCCTGTAATCGCGTTTTCCCTGGTGTTTTCGTTTGCCCTGGTGCTGGTGTCGGCGGCGCCGGAGAAAAAACCCGCAGCTCCAGCTATCGAGTCCGCTCGCCTGAACAATCTGGGCGCGGCGTACATGAATCAGCAGCTGTTCGAGAAAGGTCTGAAGTCGTTCGAACTAGCCTCCTCGCTGGACTCCAAACTTGTTATCGCCCGCGTCAATCAAGGTATCGCCCTCGCAAATCTGCAGAGAGTCGATGCCGCGACAAAGATCTTGCAAGAGGCGAGCCAAGAAACTCCCCGCGACCCTTATGTCTGGTACAACCTCGGCCTGTTGTACAAGAATTCCGGCAACCCGCAGGCGGCAGCGGATGCCTTCAAAAAGGTCACCGAGATCGACCCTAACGATGCCGACAGCTGGTACATGCTGGGCACCGCCCTTCTGCAGGCGAAACAGATTCCCCAGGCCGAAGAAGCGTTCCAGCATGCGCTGAAGATCAATCCGTTGCATGCGTCGGCGGAATTCGGGTTTTCCCGCGCATTGCAGGAATCCGGCGACACGCCGCAGGCCCGCGTTCACCTGGTCCGCTTTCAATACATCACAAAAAATAAGCTGGGAGCCCCCATGAGCCTGGCCTATGGCGAGCAGGGCAAGTATTCGCGAGCGGAGGAGTCTGGCACCTTCGTTCAGAGCGCGCCGCCGATGATCCAGGTTACTTTCAAGGATGAAACTCAATCCGCGGGCTTAGCCACCAGCGTGAGCACTGCCCGCTCCCAGGAACTGGCTCCCTTTCTCGGGCCAGGAGCTTGCTTTCTTGATTTCGATGGTGATGGCAGGCTGGATCTGCTTTTCGCCGATGGCGGCAAACAAGGAGGCGTATCGCTTTATCACAACTTAGGTTCCGGCCGCTTCGAAGATGTCACCAAGAAAGCAGGGCTTGATCCCGCCTTGCACGCAGTCAGCTGCGCCAGCGCGGACTATGACAACGATGGCGCGACGGATTTCGCGCTGGCCTTGCCCGACCGCGTGCTGCTCTTCCACAACGAAAAGAACGGCACCTTCAAAGACGTGACCGAAGCCGCCGGAATTAAGAACGATGGGCCGAACGTTTCTCTCACTTTCATTGATTACGATCACGACGGCGATCTTGACCTTTTTGTCACTCGTACTCTTAAGGATGCCACCGCCCCCGCTCCCGGAGAGCCCATCAACTTTCCCAGTGGATTGTCTTTTCCGGGCAATCAGATGTGGCGCAACAATGGCAACGGCACTTTCACCGAGGTGACTTCAGAACTGGGTTTGTCGGCGGATCCGAGCATGAATGCGATGGGGACCGATTACAACAATGATCGCGCAGTGGACCTGCTTGTTACCGATGTCAAGGGTCCCGTGATTTTCGAGAATCCGCGCGAGGGCAAGTTTCTAGCCAGGACTCCGTGGCCCTCTGCAGTCCCGAACCCCGTTCTTGGAACCGCGGTCCTGGATTTCGACCATGACGGCTGGATGGATATTGCGTTCACCTCCAATCGTGCTCGCGGGCTGACACTCTGGCGTAATCGTCAAGCAAAGAGCTTCGATCCGGTAACACTGCCTGCCACGAATTGGGCACGCGCCTGGGGCGTTGCCGCGCTCGACTACGACAACGACGGCTGGATCGACCTGGCCGCAGTCGGCGAAACCAAAGACGGCAAGGGTGAAATCAAGCTTTTTCGCAATCTGGGCGCCGACGGATTCAAAGACGTGACCGCCGAGGTAGGTCTCGACAAAATTCAGCTGAAAAATCCCCGCGCTCTGATCACCGGTGACTACGACGGCGATGGCGCTACTGACCTGCTCATCACTCAGAATCACGGTCCGGCCGTGCTGCTGCGCAATGACGGTGGAAACAAAAATCATTGGCTGCGGCTATCGCTGAAAGGCCTCAACGACAACAAGAGCGCGATCGGCACAAAGGTCGAAGTATTCGCCGGCGGCAACCGCCAGAAATGGGAGATCGCCGGATCCAATGGTTATTTGGGCCAGAACTCAACCGAGATCATCGCCGGCCTGGGAAAGGCGACGCAGGCAGATGTAGTTCGCATGTTGTGGCCGACCGGAGTCCTGCAGGATGAGATCGAAGTTGCTGCCGGCCAGCACAAAAACTACATCGAGATCGACCGCCGTGGGAGTTCCTGTCCGACGCTCTTCGTTTGGGAAGGTCATCATTATGCCTTGGTCGGCGACATGATCGGCGCGGCCGTCGTCGGACATTGGATTGCTCCGGGTCAGCGCAACATTCCACGCCCTGTCGAATATATGAAAGTCGATCGGAACGTGATTCGAGAGAAAGATGGCAAGCTGAGCTTCCGCTTCATGGAACCGCTGGAGGAAGCGGTTTACCTCGATCAGGTTCAATTGCTCGCCGTTGATCATCCCAGCGACCTCGCCGCTTATCCCAACGAATACTTTGCCAGCAATCCGCCCTACCCGCCGTTTAAAGTGGTGTTCAGCCGTGATGCCAAACCGCCGGCGAGCGCGTGGGACGAGCATGGCCACAACCTCCTGCCTGATCTCTTGGCGCATCGCTTCGTCGGCGACTTCGATCTACTTCCCTTCGCCGGTTTCACCAAACTGCACAGCCTCGAACTCGATCTCGGTGACGCCTATCGTGGCGGCCCATTGTGGCTGCTGATGCACGGCGAGATTGAGTACTTCACCGCGACCGGCATGTATGCCGCCGATCAAGCGGGCCTGCAGCCCATTGCTCCCTATCTGGAAACGCTTGGGGCGGACGGAAAATGGAAACGCGTCATCGACGATATGGGCTTCCCTGCTGGGGGTGCACGTACCATGACCGCCGATCTCTCCGGCAAGTTGCCGGCGGGGACGAAGCGGATCCGCATCTCGACCAATCTGCAGATTTACTGGGACAACATCCTGATCGATCGCACCAGCCAGAACCAGCCCGCAAAGCTGACAGAAGTTCCCCTCGCGCGAGCCGACCTGCGCTTTCACGGATTTCCCTTGAAGATCGAAGATCAGCCACCCGGCAACGTGAAGTATGTCTACGAGAAAGCCAGCGCCACCGGCCCCTACACTCGTCCTGCCGGAGCTTACACCCGCTACGGAGACGTGCTTCCCCTGCTTACGAAGTATGATGATCGCCTGGCGGTATTTGGATCGGGCGATGAGGTTGCGCTCGAATTCGATCCCACCAGGCTCCCCGCTGTTCCTCCAGGCTGGACCCGCGACTACTTCTTCGCCGCCCGCGGTTACGAGAAGGACATGGATTTCTATGCGTTCGATCCCACCAGCGTAGAACCTCTTCCATTCGGCAACATGGGTTCGTATCCGTACCCGGGTAAACAGTATCCGCTCGATGAACACCTGGGAGATCTTCTCGAGTACAACACGCGCTTCATGTCAGGGAATGAAGCCAGAGGATATGCTTTCCACTACGAACCGCACTGAATTAGTTGCCTGAGGGCAGCGCAGCGGAGTCGAGAGCCCGCACTGAGCGAAGTCGAAGGGACCTTGCCTTTCGGTTGTTCTTCGACTTTCTTCTCTGTTGGTCTTCGTAGCCCGTTAAATCGTTTCAATTCTCATTGACAGCTGCCGCCCTTCCATAATCCAATACGCCTTTCATGGCAACTTCATCGACTAGCCCAAGCACCTCCTCGGCCCCGCGGCTCCGCCGTGCTTTGACCCTTTGGGACCTCATCCTTTACGGCATCATCGTGATTCAGCCGGTCGCGCCCATGTCCGTGTTTGGGGTGCTGAGCGAGCGCGGCCGCGGCCACGTGGTGACCACGCTGCTGATTGCCATGGTGGCCATGCTCTTTACCGCGTTCAGCTATGGACGCATGGCGCGCGCCTATCCGAGCGCCGGTTCGGCGTTCACGTACGTGGGCCAGGAAATCAATCCGGCTCTCGGCTATGTAACCGGCTGGAGCATGGTCATGGACTACATGCTCAATCCCATGATCTGCATTATCTGGTGCAGCCAGCAGGCCCACGTATTCGCCTCCGGCTTGCCCTATTGGGTTTGGGCCATCTTCTTTGGGCTGGTCTTCACCTGGCTGAATGTTCAAGGGATCAAGACCTCGGCCCGCGTGAATACAGCCCTGGCAGCGGGAATGGGCGCCGTGGTTGCGGTCTTCTTTATGGCCGCGGCCAGATACATCTTCGGCAACCCCCACGATGGAGCCTCGTTTTTCACCCGCCCGTTTTACGATCCGGCGCTCTGGGATACCAAATCGGTTCTGGCCGCAACCTCCATTGCTGTGCTCAGCTACATCGGTTTCGACGGCATTTCCACCCTGTCGGAAGAAGCCGAGAATCCTCGCCGCAATATTCTGCTGGCTACGGTGCTTACATGTTTCGTAATCGGGATTCTGTCTGCGTTGGAAGTTTATGCGGCCCAGCTCATCTGGCCTGCCGATCGGCCATTTCCTAATGTGGATACCGCGTTCACCTTTGTGGCTGGCCGAGCGTGGGCGCCTCTGTTTGCGGTTGTCGGATTCACCCTGCTGGTAGCCAACTTCGGCTCCGGCATGGGCGCGCAGATCGGGGCCGCCCGCCTGCTCTATGGGATGGGCCGTAGCGAAGCTCTCCCGCGATCCTTCTTTGGCATAGTCGATGCCAAGCGGCACGTGCCCCGCAACAATGTCCTGTTTGTTGGCGCCATAGCATTGGCCGGCGCCATGCTCGTCACCAAAGGCTGGTTTAGCTACGGCTTGGGCGCCGAGATGCTCAATTTCGGCGCGCTCATCGCCTTCATGGGCGTCAATTTGGCGGCCTTCATTCGCTATGATGTGCGCGACAAAAAGAGAAGCCCTGTTGTCCCCTTGGCCCTCACTGTGCTGGTCATCGGGCTGGTTCTTTGGCCGAACTCCAATTGGATTGCGTTGACCATCGCGGGCGCAGGCTTGGCCTTCTTGGCCCTGCTCGCCCCGCCCATGGCCGGCTTCACCATTTGCTTTTTCTTGTGGAAGAATCTCAGCTGGAAAGCCTGGCTGGTCGGTGGACTCTGGATGATCGTGGGCATCGCATTCGGCGCCTGGAAGACGCGTGGCTTCCGCGGCAACCTGATCAACTTCGAATTGCCTCCGGAAGACGCCGAATAGATTAGTAATTTTGCAATCGGGCAATTTTGTAATTTAAATGTCATCCTGAGTGAGGGCGGAAGCCCGAGTCGAAGGACCCCATGTCTCCTGAATCAGGCGCAGGCTTCGAAGGGGATTCTCACCGTTGCTATCGATCGCTCCGGCTGGCGACGATGTATACCCAATACTCATGGTCCATCTGGAAAATGCCTTTCCGAGCCTCTGCCCGTGTAGACGGCCAAGGGGTCCTTCGACTCCGCGACTGCCCGGCTTCGCGTGCCAGCCACTCCGCTCAGGATGACAGATTAGGGTAATTCCAATTTCCCACCGCATTATCGAATCAAAATTCTGTCGACGAAACGCCGGTTCGCCTCGGTGGTTTTTAAATTGCAAAATTACCCGATTACCAAATTACTCAATTCACTCTACGTTCCAGCCGCTCACTTCCACTGCAGGCCTCGCTGCCCCCAATTCGCTGGCGCGATACCTGGCCGTAATTTCGCGTTTCTCGCCTGGCATCAGCGAGACATAATTGTCTTGCCACAGCACCGGCAGGATCTCTTCGCCACGCTGTCCCTTATTGACCTTCAGCCGTACGAAGAACGCAAGATTCTTGCTCGGATTCTCGATAGCGATGTGAGTTATCCCCTCGTCTCCGCTGCGTTCGCTTCGGCTGGTTACGTTCAGCTTCACTTTCGGTAACTGCTTAAGCGCCGTGAAGTCGGCGTAGGTGGCGGTCGGAGTCGTGTACCACGTCGATTTTTCCCAATCCAGCGTTTCCGGCGAAGTGGACAGCCAATAGAAATTTGATCCGACCAGTTTGCCACCGGAATCCTGCACCGTCAGGCGGACGAAATAGGTCGGACTGAGGCCCTGCATTTCCGGCAAGTCGAAAATTTTGTTGGTGCTGTCGGCGGGCGCATTGACCGTCTGTTCTTTCGAGAACTTCTCGCTCATATCCAGGTTGTAAACCTTGGCGGTGAGCTTGAGATTGTTGGCATCCTGGTATTGGCTGCTCACCAGCCACACCGAGTGGTCATCGTATCCGTAGATCGGATTCAGCGGCTGCATGGCCGTTTTGGCGCCGAAATAGCCGCCACCCGGCCGCAGGTAGTAGTCATACAAATGCCAGATCACTGACGGCCAGGCGTTGTTCAACATCCACTGAATCACACCGGTTGACGTGTATTTGTTACGGCTATAGGCCTCATACATGGCGCGGATGCCTTCGTATGTCATCAATTGTGACTTAAAGGCATAGTCCTGAACGTTTTCGGCTTTGCCGTAACGCGCGTTTAAAGCGTCGGTAAATACGTGGATATCCTTGAACTCGCCGCCGCCGGCGTGGTAGTTCCAGTAATCATCGATGGGCCACAAGTGATCTTTAGGAATGAATTTTTCCAGGCTCTCGATGGGCGGCACCGCCGGTCCGGGACTGGTTTCGGTATTGAACGCATACGCCCCCCCGCAGCCTCCCTGATTGCACGGTGTGGGCGACTGATGGGTGGGGGAGTCGGTCAGCCAGTAGGACGGCGCAACGTACTCATACGGCCCCGTCATCTTTACGCCGCTGACCCCAGAGTATCCGGCCACTTTGGCCGTGGCCGATGACACGGTCGGATTCGGCCACAACAGCTGTTTCTCGACATCGGCATACATCTCTTCCACATCCGGGGGTGGTGGATTGTCGCTGCCATTCAGCCACATGACCAGGCTTGGATGACTTCGCAAGCGGTAGATCTGCGACGTCAGCGAATCCTTGGCTATCTGATAATCCGCCTGTGACCATTTCGACCAATGCTCCCAGTGGTCGCAGCAACACCAGCCGGCCATGATCAGGATGCCTTTACGATCTGCCCGCTCAAAAAAATCGTCGGGCTCGAGTTTCCCCTCGAGGCGAACGGTGTTGAGGCCCATATCCTGCACATAACGGAACTGGTCATCCACGTAATTGGGGGAATACCGAAGCATCATGTCGGAGGAGTAGCCGCCGCCTCGAATCAGGATTTTCTTCCCGTTAATACTGAAAACGCGCTTGTTGTTGTCGTTGACCTGGGAAGTGATCTCGCGGATGCCGAATTCCGAGTCAGATGAGTCTGAGACTGCGCCGTTCGTTTCGAATTCCAGGTGCAGCGGGTACAGTTCCGGCTTCCCCATCTGAGCCGGCCACCACAGGCGCGGATTTGAGAATGTCAGTTGTGAAAACTGCTCCGGCGTGAAACTGATGTCCTTGATCTCGTTCGGCCCCAGTTCTACGTCCTGCTGAAAGGTAACCTTGCCGATCGCGCCCTTCACCGCGCCTTTGACCGCGTGGTCGGTTGCATTCTTAAGCTGTGCTGTTACGGTTAGCTGAGCGCTGTCATTCGCCGGCGAATTCACATGCGACACCACGGTTGGATAGCGCAGCGCCACCGGCCCGCTGGTTCGCACGGCGACATCCCGCCACAGGCCCATGTTCTTGTCCGGGGGCGCGGGATTCCAGTCCACAAATGTGATCGCCAGATCATCCTCACCGGGAGCCCAAACCTGGACGGCTACAACATTCTCCGCCCCGGGCCGGGCAACATCCGTAATGTTGAATTCGTAGGTCCGCCACGCGCCTGCAACTTGCTCCATATTCGCGATCTGCTTGCCATTGACCCAGATATTGGCGCGGTAGTTGATACCTTTGAAATCCAGCCAGACGGTCTTCCCCTTGTCGGTAGCCGGAAGCTGGAAGCTCTTGCGATACCACCATGCAACGGCGAAAGGACTGTCCTGCTGCATGGGGATGTTCGAAAAATTTCCGCCGATCGGATAAGTCATGCCCGGATACTGGCGCAGATTCATACCAAAATTCGGATCGGGATAAATTTTCTGCTTTACCAAGGCCGCTACCACGGTAGTCGGAACACTGACTGTGTACCAACCGTTCGGGCGATAGCTCGCGGAGGAGATTACATCCCCGCCTTCAGCTACTTTGCCCGAGGATTGCAGAGCCCATCCCTCGGCCAGGCGCAGCGCAGTCCCGTCACCGGATGCTGCCTTTGGGGCCTGGGCGAAAATCAGACTTGAGGAAAGAAGAAGTTGAATGCCAAGAAACACGGAGCAAGAGGCGAAGCCTCGAATCTTCATTTACTAGTCCCTCCAAGCAGGAAACGAACCTTCCGCCGCTAAGGCAGGAAATCCGGCAGATCGGTACGCTTGAGCTGGGCTTTTCCCTGCTAGATAACCACGTTTTATTGATTCGTTTCAATACATTTCGTTAGATTTCATTTCAGGCCCGAAATGTGCCAATTTGAAACTGATTTCATCCGCCGTTTTCCCCCCAATTTTCCGCCTGGGGATGCTGCAGTTCTGCCTGTTCAGGAGGCGACAGCCTCCTGAACTCATTGGTTTATAATGAGAGATTCACCCCTGACTATCCGGAGTAACAAGTAAATGATTCGATTCTTACAAACCCCTGGCCCGGTGAAAAAGATTGTTTTGAGCAGCATCCTGCTGGTCTTCTGCGGCGCCATGGTCATCACCTTGATCCCTGGCGGCCTGGGATCAAGCCTTGGGTTAGGCCAGCCCGCCGCCGGCGTGGTTGCCGACGTGGGCTCTCAGACGGTCACCCGCGACGAAGTGGTCCACCAGGCCCAGGCCATGTTGCGCCAGCAATTCCCGCGCGGCAATGCTATGTCTGCGCAACTGTTGCCCTACTTCACTTCGCGTGCGGCTGAACAGTTGATTACCGAGAAGGCCATTATCAACGAAGCGCAACGCATGGGATTCAGGGCCACCGACGAAGACGTGGTTGATGAACTCCAGCATGGCCCCTATGCGGCCACTTTTTTCCCAGGCGGCAAGTTTATAGGCCAGGATGCTTACGAAAATCTGCTGCAGCAGAATGAACTGACCATCCCGCAGTTCGAGCAGGACATCAAGAACGAGATCCTTTTCCGCAAGCTGCGCGATCTGGTAACCAGTGGCGCGGCCGTAAACGAGACGGACGTGCGTCAGGAGTTCGAGAAGCGCAACACCAAGGTGAAGTTTCAGTACGCCTTTTTCTCGGAAGCCGATCTACGCAAGCAGATCCATCCCACCGATGCCGAGCTGAAGGCCTTTTATGACCAACATAAGGCTGAATACAACAACTCCATCCCCGAAAAGCGCAAGATTGCCTATGCGCTGATCGACAGCAATAAGCTCGCGTCCGATACGCAGGTCTCCGACCAGGATCTTCGCTCTTATTACGACCAGCATCGCGATGACTATCGCGTTCCCGAGCAGGTGACCGTCAGCCATATCTTGATCAAAACTCCGACTCCCGGTCCTGACGGCAAGGTAGACCAGAAAGCGGTTGATGCGGCTCGAGCAAAGGCCGAAGATGTCCTCAAGCAGGTAAAGGCGGGAGGAAATTTCGCGGAACTGGCTAAGAAGTATTCCGATGATCCTGGCAGCGCCAAGAATGGCGGTTCTCTGGGCCCGGTTCAGCGCGGGCGCACCGTCCCCGAATTTGAAAAAGTGGCGTTCTCCCTTCCCAAAGGTCAAATCAGCGATCTGGTGAAGACTACCTACGGTTTCCACATCATCAAGGTCGACGACAAGCAACAAGCCCACACCAAGACTCTCGATGAAGTGAAAAGTCAGATTGAGCCGCTGATTAGGCAGCAGAAGGCCGGGCGAGCGGCCGAGTCCCAAGCCAATGCTCTCTTAACCGGCGCACGATCGGAGGGGCTGGATAAAGCAGCGAGTGCGAAGAAGCTGCCCATGGTCAGCACGGACTTCTTTGCTCGGACCGATACTTTGCCCGGAATCGGCAACTCGCCCCAGCTAACCGATGCCGTCTTCGGCGCAGCTGAGAAAGCCCCACCTGATATTGTTCAAACCGCCCAGGGTTTTGTCGTGTTTCAGTTGTTGGGGATAAAGCCACCCGCGACGCCCAGCTTCGAGGAGGTTCGGCAGAAAGTGGTGGAGCAATTCACCAACGAACGCGCTACCACCATGCTGTCGCAAAAAGCCCAGGAATTGTCCGATCGCGCCAAGGCAGCCCACAATTTGCAGAAAGCCGCGAAGGAATTGGGCGCCGCCGTGAAGACCAGCGACTTCGTGTTGCCCGACGGCCAGGTCCCCGACATTGGTTCGATGGCTGGTTCTGCCAATGTGGCTTTCAGCATGAAGCCCGGCGATATCAGCGGGCCAATCACGACCGGCGCTACCGGCGCGGTCCTCCAATTAGAAGATAAGCAGAGTCCTTCACAAGAGGAGTTCACCCAGAAGAAAGACGAGATCCGCGATACCCTACTGCAGCAAAAGCAGGAGCAATTGTTCGGAGTCTTCGTCAGCAACCTTCGTCAACAGTTGGAAAAATCCGGCAAGATCAGGATCAATCAGGAAGAGCTGAAAGGCTTGACCCGTAGTTCCAGCGAAGGCGAGTAAACCTGTTGTCGTGCGGGCACCCCCGCCCGCGTTCTTCGTTGTAATCTAGTTTCGTAACCATATACTCAAGAGCGAGGGCGGCATCGCCCCCGTCTCCACTTCCAGACCAGCATGTCTTTTCCCCGTACTGCCGGAATACTTCTTCACCCGACATCTCTTCCGTCCTGCGGAGGCATCGGCGATTTCGGCCCCGCCGCCTACCAATTCGTTGACTTCCTTGCCTCCGCACGCCAGGGAGTTTGGCAGATCCTGCCGATGGGCCCGGTAGGATATGGCAACTCGCCGTATTCTTCAATCTCCGCCTTTGCGGGAAATCCGTTGCTCGTCAGCCTGGAGCGTCTTGCCGACCGTGGATGGATTGAGCATTCGAAAGTTTCCAGCTTCGGCCATCAGTCCGGCGCCGTCGATTACGATGAAGTGCGCGCCCGCAAAGTGCCTCTGCTCACCGCCGCCGCACAGAACTTTCGCCAGCGAGCGTCCGCATCTCAGCGTTCCCGTTTCGAAAGTTTTTGCAACGGCAATCAATGGTGGCTCGAGGATTTTGTGCTCTTCGACAGTCTCCGCGATCATCACCAGGACGAGAACTGGAATCAATGGCCGCGCGAATTGGCACGCCGCGAACCGGAAGCGCTGCAACGGGTCCGGCAGGAATTCAACGAGGAACTCGATATCCGCCGGGTGATTCAGTTTGCGTTTTTCGAGCAGTGGCACAGCCTGCGTGCTTACTGTCACACCCGCTCGATTCGCATTGCCGGGGACATAGCCATCTTTGTGAATTACGACAGCGCGGATGTGTGGACGAACCCCCACCTGTTCCGCTTGGACGAAAATCTGAATCCCCAAGTGGTGTCCGGCGTTCCGCCCGATGCCTTCAGCACCACCGGACAGCGTTGGGGCAACCCGCTTTACCGCTGGGAGGTGATGCGCGACCGTGGCTATGAATGGTGGATTCAGCGCATGCGCTGGGCGGTGGAGACCTGCGACTACATCCGCATCGATCATTTCCGCGGCTTTGAACAATTTTGGGAGATTCCCGCCCACGAGCCCACGGCTATTCACGGCCGCTGGGTCGACGGACCCAAGGACGAAATCTTTCACAAATTGCGCGAAGCCTTAGGCGGATTGCCGTTCTTCGCCGAGGATCTGGGTTTCATTACTCCCGAGGTGCACGCCCTCCGCGACCGCCTCGATATTCCCGGAATGGCAGTCATGCAATTCGGCTTTGGGGATACGGGCGCGCACATATACCTCCCCCATCGCCTGACTCCGAATCGCGTGATCTATACCGGCACTCACGACAATGACACCATGGTGGCCTGGTGGAACCGCTGCACCGATTACGAGCGTCGCTGCGCCCAAACCTACCTGGGCCGGATCGACGGCGACGTGCACTGGGCATTTATTCGCGCCGCCCAGGCCTCGGTGGCTAATCTGTGCATTGTTCCGCTACAGGATGTTCTCGGCTTGGGAAGCGATGCCCGAATGAATATCCCCAGCCTGCCGGATGGAAACTGGAGATGGCGCTACCCCTCCGGCGCTCTAACCCCTGACCTGGCCGAGAGACTGGCGATTCTGGCTGAAGTAACCGACCGCTTGCCACCCCAATGCCCCTCGTCCGGGCCCGAAGATTACGCGGCTTAAGCTGGTCGTTAGTCGTTGGTCGTTGGCTCCTACTGCTGGCGTTGCTTGGAACTCTGTCATCCCGAGCGAAGCATAGTTGCGCGAAGCGCAGCTATGCGTAGTCGAAGGACCTTGTGTTTTGTTGTTTCCTTGCTAACGACCGAAGCCGACTGAGCATAGCGAAGGAGAGCAAGTGGAGGACCTTGTGTTTGCTTCTCTACTAACGACTAACGACCAACGACTAGCGTATCCAGGTCCAGATCAGTCCAACTGCCGCCCCGGAAGTAGCCGCCGTGGCCAGCCAACCGAGAATATTCAAAGCTCGGGTGTTCACGTGGTTTCCCATAATCTCTCGATTATTGGTAATTAACATGATCAACACCATCAGCGGAGGCGCCAGCAGGCCTTCAATAACTCCGGCCCAGAACAGCGCCGTGATGGGATTGATTCCGATGAAGTTCAGACCCATCGCTACCAGCGTGGAAAGAATGATAACCGCATAGAATTCCCGGGCGTGCTGTGGCCGGTGATCGAGGCTATGTTTCCAGTCGAAGGCCTCGGCCAAGGCATAGGCCGGTCCTGTGGTGAGGACGGGGACCGCCAGAATTCCTACACCAACCACTCCCGCAGCAAATAGCAAAGTGGCAGCCTTACCCGCCAAAGGGCGGAGCGCCTGCGCTGCCGCGTAAGCCGAGTCGATGTTGTGCTGGCCGGCCCGGAAGAGTGTCGCGGCCGTACACACCACAATGAAGTAAATGATCAGGCAGGAAAAAATCATGCCGGCATTGACGTCGAAGGCGGCATAACGAAGCTCATGGTCGGAAGCCCCGCGGCGCTGCCATACGTGATGCCTGCCGATCGCCATCTCTTCCTCCACCTCCTGGCTGGCTTGCCAGAAGAAGAGGTAAGGGGAGAGGCTGGTGCCGATCATGGCCACGATCATGCCCAGATACTCGGCATTGAAATGCAGCCGCGGCAAAGCCGTCCCCAGGCCGACCACGGTCCAATCGGGATTGGCGAGAAACCCGGCTCCTACGTAAGCGAAAAGTGCCAGAGCCAGCCACTTGAAAATCTTTTGCAGCAAGCTATAGGTGCCCCAGGTCAACATGCCGATGATGAGCAACGTGACGCCTACGATCAGCACGGGTGCGGCAACCGGCACCAGCAGCCCCAAAGAAGCGGCGATGGCGCCAATATCGGCCGCGGCACCGATGATGTTCGCCACTAGCAACGCGGCGATCACCGGATAAAGCAGCCAGCGGGAGTAATAATGGCGCAGCACCCCCCCGATACCCATCCCGCTCACCATGCCGATTTTCGACGACAGGTATACCGATGCGGCCATCATGGGGAAAACCACCGGGACCATCCATAGCAGTGAGAAACCAAAGGCAGCCCCAGTCTTGGCATAGGTGCCGATGGCGCAGGGATCGTCATCGGCGGCGCCAGTGACCACACTGGGACCCAGCAATCCCAAAACCGACCGCATGCGGCTGGTGACAGGCGCCGAATAGCGCTGCACCACCGCTGCCGCGCGATGCCGCTTCTCGGTGGCCGGGCTCGTAGCTTCTCCGTTCACTAGTCTGTTCCCGATGGGGCTGGACAGCTTCTCATCCTGAGACAATCGATTCGCCAACTCCGTTATGATGCCAAGCTACTCACAAAAGGGTTGTTCCAAATTTGGAATTGCGGAATTGCTGGTAGCTGCTGCTGGAAGCTGGTGTATTTTTCGCACCACACGATTACATAGGTAGTTCTCGAAAATCTGCCTTTGTGTTTAGATAGTTTGAAATGAAATATTGCCGGTTTTACCTGGATGGAAATGCGCAGTATGGCCTGGTAGAGAGGGTTGGAGGAAACGACGCCATCACACGGCTCTTGCTCACCGCACCCGAGGAGGGTGACGGCGACATGGAGGACCTGCCCACCAAGCGCATGGCCCATGTCCCATTGCAATCAGCCCAGTTGCTGGCGCCCGTACGCCCATCGAAAATTGTTTGTATCGGCCGCAATTATCGCGAGCACGCCCACGAATTGGGTCACGAAATTCCTTCCGAGCCCTTGATTTTCTTTAAACCACCCTCATCGCTTATCGCCCCGGGTGAAAATATTCGTCGCCCGAAGATTTCCGAGCGCACCGATTACGAAGGCGAGTTGGGCGTAGTGATCGGAAGAACTTGTTACAAGGTTGGACCGGACGATGACGTTCGCCCATACATCCTCGGCTACACCTGCCTGAACGACTTTACCGCCCGCGACCTGCAAAACAAGGACGGCCAATGGAGCCGCGCCAAAGGCTTCGACACGTTCTGCCCCGTGGGGCCTGTGGTCACCGACGAGATCGATCCCTGGCCGGGCGTCGGAGTACAAACCAAGGTGAATGGCGAAATCCGCCAGGATGGCAACACTCGTGACTTCATCTTTCCACTGGACGTGCTTATTCGCCACATCGCCGAGGCGATGACACTCCACCCCGGCGACCTGATTGCCACGGGGACGCCAAAAGGCGTGGGACCCGTGGTCGCGGGAGATGTGATTGAAGTGAGTGTGGAGGGAGTGGGAACGCTGACAAACCCGGTAGTGGACGAATGAGATAAATCTGTGATTTTGTAATCCGGTAATTTCGTAATTCACCCGGAAAACAGTCAGTCTGGTGTCTTAAATTACGAAATTACCCGATTACAAAATTACAAAATCTTTGGTAATCTCCTGCCCCTTTCCCGAAACGCCCCCCTCGCATTATCCTGATGCTTACCGGACAATCCAGGATGGAGTTGCAGGTGTTCATGCCGTACCGTCTTTATTCACTGCTGGCCGGAGGGGTCGCATTTGGAGTCGCAGGCTATGCCCTGCTGCGGCGTAGATCGAAAACGTCCGCCGATATCGAGCGCGAGCGCCGCGACCTGCTGGGCGAGATCGGCCGGATCACGGATGGGACCGTCATCGACGTTCAGGAGTTGAACGAAAATACCCAGCGCCCGGCAACGCTTCTGATCTATCGCTACGACGTCGCAGGCGTCTCCTACGAAGCCTCGCAGGACGTCACCTACCTCCGACAGTGGATTAATTTGCAATCCTGCCGCCTGGGGGTCCCGACCTCGGTTCGCTACGATCCTGCCAACCCGGGCAATTCCATGGTTGTTTCTGAGCGCTGGAACGGATTGCGGGGATAGTCGTCAGCTATCAGTCGTCAGTCGTCAGCTAGCTTTCAGCCATCAACGGTAATTGGCCATCTACCTCCGCTACCAGAGTTTGTCATTTCGAGCGAAGCGAGGAATCCGCTTTTCTCGCATATCACGAAACAGCAGATTCTTCATGCCTGAAAGCGGCGCCCGGAATAATAATCGACGAATAATCGGGTGGTGGTGCAGGCGTTGAGGCGTGGCTGTGAACCGATCTAAGAGCCGGTAGCTGGCTGACGACTGACGACTGAGAGCTGACGACTCGCCTAGCTGCCTGCGGCAAATCCGCCCACGTGAGCAAACGTGAGCCGCAGGTACTTGTGAGGATTAACTGGGGTATCGTTGATGCGAACTTCGTAGTGGAGGTGTGGCCCTGTAGAGCGCCCGCTCAGACCAACGTAGCCGATGGTATCGCCGCGTTGAACGCGCTGTCCCGCGATCACGGCAAAATTGGCGAGGTGTCCGAAGCGGGTGGTAATGCCGTGACCGTGGTCAATCATGATCGCGCGGCCATAGCCACCCAAAAAATCTGCAAAGACCACTGTGCCATCCGCCGGCGCAATCACGGGCGTACCGAAAGATGACGAAATATCCACGCCACTGTGGAATGCACCCTCACCGTTGAACGGATCGATGCGCTCACCGAAGGAGCCTGTAACCAGACCTTCAACCGGCCACAGGTTCGGAGCCGCATTGAGCCGCGCCCAATCAGCCGTTGTGGCCGCGCGCGTCATGCCCATGCTGATGCCAATCGTGGCCGCCCCGCTGAGCGCTGAATTTTTCAAAGCGTAGAGCTGATCAATCGAAGAATTGACTTGCGCGTCCTGGAAATCCTGCTGCGCCGCACCCGCCAAAATCGGATCCGATTTCAGCCCATACAGTGCCGAAACTTCGCTGGCCAAAGATCCCAGCGAAGCCACCTGAATATCTTTTTCCTTCGCTACCTGCTCCAGTTGCGAGTAGCGGTTGGTAAGTTCTTCCTTCTCCCGGCGGAGCTGGTTATAGCTCGACACCTTGAGCAGCATGCGCGAATACGAACTGGCAATTCCGGTCAGGCTCAAAATCCCAATCGCCGCGCCTATCGCCAGAACGTAGACGTAATGCACGGGAATGTGGACTTTGCGGAGTTGCCCGTCGTCGTCGCGGGCCACGAAAAGGATGTAGAAGCGCTTACGCAATATCTGTCCTGTTAAAATGCAGTCCTCGGGCGGCGCAAATTAGAGGGCGGCGCGTTGCTGCCGTGGAGCCCCTCTCCTCCCGATTCCTGGGCCACGCCCCCTGTTTTGGGGTTGAAGCCGTTGCGTGCCCTTACCTGCCAACCCAGGCAAGAACCGAACCACTCTCTGCAACAAAAACACTTTGCAGCACTTAGCTCGGCCAAAGGTGTTTCGGATATTCGAGAGAACGGTAACAAACCTTGTTCCTCGATGTCAACGCCAGAACGTACCCTTACCTGGTTACTAAAGGTCGGTAATCGTCGCCGCCTATCCGGACAAGTTACTGCCATGCGCCAAATCCTGCGACCAGAGCGGCTTTTCAAGCATCGCCCGAAAACCGTCGCCCGGAGGATACCAGTTCGCGTCCCAACATCTATATATTGGTGCCATTGCCATATACGGAAAAAATCCTGATTGAACGCATACGCCGCCGCGCCCGGCCCGGAACCCAAGTCCGGCAAGGTATCGGAGACGACTGCGCAGTTATTCGCCTACCCCGCGGACAGGAAGCGCTGGTCACCACCGACTTCAGCCTGGAAGGAGTTCATTTTCGGCGTGAGTGGCATCCGCCCGATTCAGTAGGCCACCGCTGCCTCACGCGAGGGCTGAGCGACATTGCCGCGATGGGCGGTGATCCGATTGCCGCATTCCTTTCTCTGGCTGCTCCCCGTGACTTGCCGCAATTTTGGATCAATCGCTTCTTTGACGGTCTATTAGGCCTGGCCAACGAATCCCGCATCACTCTGGCCGGAGGAGACATCGCCGAATCCCCCGCCGGAGTACTTGCCGATATTGTGGTGCTAGGGTCGGTCGCACGTGGGCAAGCGATTCTGCGCTCCGGTGCCCATATGGGGGACCTGATCTACGTCACCGGCGAGCTGGGCCTCTCGTCTGCCGTGCTGCAGAAGTTGCTGGCGAAAGAACGTGTTCCTGCCCATCTGCCTAAATACGCCAGGCATTTTTACCCCAGCGCAAGGATTGATGTCGCTCGCTTTTTGCGGGAAAAGAAGATCGCCACGGCGATGATTGATACCAGCGACGGTTTGTCCACGGATCTTGCCCATATTTGTGAGGAATCCCACGTTGGCGCAGAGATCGAGGCGGCTGCGATACCGTGCGCACCTCTCGGGAAGCAGCCCGTGGATCTCCGATTTGCTCTCCATGGGGGCGAGGACTACGAACTCATTTTCACGGCACCCAATGCCAGTCGGATCCCCGACCGCATTCTCGGTGTGCGCGTCAGCAGAATTGGCCATATTGTTCGCGGAAACAGAATCCGATTGAAACTTGGCAACGGCCGCTTACAGCCCCTCTCCCCCCGGGGCTGGCAGCACTTCTCCTGATCGGCTGTTACGTTCGCTGCGCTACTTTCCTGCAGTCACCCTACGTGCCTGATCGAATACCGGCACAAAAAATTTCCGTTCTCCTCAACTGCCATCCAACCTCAGCTCTAGTTCTATGCACCTGAGTTGGAGCACGCCAGGGGGGTGTTATGGGCCAGTCGTACCCGAAATTATTCCTCATCTTTCTTGTTCTTGCCGTGGGTGTTTACTTCAGTGGCTGCGCGGCGTCGCGCGGCTCCGGGTCTTCCAGTACGAACTCGAATGGATCCGGCGCTTCTTCCTCTTCGGGATCATCCGGATCGAGTTCTAGCTCTGGGTCTAGTTCCGGATCAGGTTCGGGAACTTCCGGATCGTCAGGCGGATCGGGCGGTTCCGGCGCCAGCAACAGTTTCGCCGCCGGTATCGGCGGAGCTGGCCAGGTTAGCGCAGCTAAATTCCTCTTCGGCATACAAATCCCCGGAGGAACCCCGGTCCCGGCCAAGGTCAATTCCGACGGCACCCTGACCACAGCTCACGTCAACCAGACCACCGGCATCAATGCCAACAGTCCGACCAACGCCGCCATCGACCCCTCCGGCACGTTCTTGTATCAGGCGGCTCAGCCGGGTATTTGGGCATACACGATCAATCGGACCACTGGCGACATTACCCAAATGCCGAATACTCCCTTCGCCTCTTCACAGAATTTCGACACCATTGCTATCGATCAGACGGGAAGATTCGTATATGCCTACGGTGGGGGCGAGGTCTTCGCATATTCCATTCAGTCCGGCACCGGTCAGCTCGTCGCTGTTCCCGGATCCCCTTTCATGGCCGGTCCTCCTTCGCAGACTTTCGGACCTACCAACCGGCTCGCCGTAGATCAGACCAATAAGTTTCTCTATGTTTCCGCCAGCACCGGCGTAATTGGATTCACGATCGATTCCAACACGGGTGCCCTCACTATGATTTCCGGATCGCCCTTCGGCTCAACCGTCAAGGGTGCCTATGCCATCGTAGTTGTTCCCTCGGACCATCTGTACGAAACCACTTACAGCACCACTCCCGGCGGAGGCATCTACGGATACAGCATCGATCCCAACACAGGCGCACTGACGGCGGTCGCCGGATCCCCTTTCAGCCCGAACTGTGGCAACGAAATCAATATGACTGCTCCCGCCCAGGGCAATCTCATGTTCGCAGCCGGCTGCGGCATGTTTACCGTGAATACCACCACGGGCGCGCTGACCCATGTGGCCAATGATCCCGGCAATGTCGGGGTAGCGGACTGGCCGGTGTTCGATCCCGCCGGCAAGCTGCTGTGGCTCATCACCAATGATGTGAACTGCTGGCACTGCGATACGGGCGTAACTGCTTACGACGTTAATTCCACGACCGGCGCGCTCACTGCGGTGCCCAATTCCTTCTTCGTCATGCAGAACAGTTTTTCGGGAGCAATTGTATCGGTGGCGATTACGCAGTGATTAGTTGGCAGTCGGCAGTCTTCAGGCGTCAGTCGTCGGCTTTCGTTCGTTGATCGTTTGCCGGTCGGCCCGGAAGACCATTGCCGTACCAATCCATGGCCTGATTCTGTTTTGAAGATCAGTAACAGCTAGCTCGCAATACGCAACAGAGAACTGGAGGCTGACGACTAATTCGTTACTTCCGTACCTGCCCAGACTCTAGTCTTCCGCCCATGCAAGGGCTAGAGTACGGGTATGTCGTGGCGCATTTCTAGCTCACTTGTGCTTGTTTTCGGTTTCACGCTGCTGGTCAACGCCTGGCAGGCGCCTTCGCCCAGTGCGTCGCCCGCCGTCGATGAAGCTTTCGTGCAGAAGCAGTTCGGACCCGAGTTCACTCCTTTGACCTCCTTCAAGCCCCTCACCGGTGATTTAGATGGCGACGGCGTCCAGGATATTGTGATTCCCGCCCGCGCCAAGAGTGCGCTCATTGGGGAAGCTGAATACAACTACAAAACCATCGATCCGTACACCAGCTTTTTCGGCCTGGGCGATCCCAAGATCACCAGCGAGTTCGCCTCCGAAGATCCCAAGTACCGCGGCTTTGTGCTGCTGGTAATTCACGGCTCCGGCCAGGAGGCATGGCATTCCGACACGCCCAAAGCCAAATTCGTAATCATCAATCTGCCTTTTAAGCAGCTAGCCCTGAAACCCGTGCAGGTTAAAAAGAAAAAGGTCGTGACCGCGATTTACGCCGAAGAGACCGGAGCCGACGAGATGACCTCCGCCACCTATTTCGACGGCAAGCAGTACCGATACCGCCCTATGGGCGCCAGCATGCAGTAGCTAGACGGTCCTTGGTCCGTGGTCGTTGGTCTTTGGCCGTTGGCAAAACCTCAACAGCACCACAATCTGTCATCTCGCCGAGGGCTTCAGCCCGAGTGGAGAGACGTTGTGTTTTCTCAGCGTCCTCGGCGTTCTCGGCGGTGAATTGTCTTCCCCGCTATAATCCCCGCATGAACCTGGAGCAGAAACTGCAGGAGTTGAAGCGCCGCGATCACCTGGCCGAAGAGGGTGGCGGGACCAGTCGCCGCGAGAAGCAGCACAAAGCCGGCAAAATGTCGGCTCGCGAGCGCATCGAGTTTCTCCTCGACGAGGGCACCTTCGAAGAAACCGACAAGCTGGTAACCCACCGCTGTACCGATTTCGGCATGGCCGAGCAAAAATATTACGGCGACGGCTTCATCACTGGATATGGCCGCATCGAGGGCCGGCTCGTCTTCGTATTTGCCCAGGATTTCACCGTTTTCGGCGGATCGCTCTCCGAGGCCAACGCCGGAAAAATCGTAAAGATCATGGACTTGGCGGCCAAGATGGGCGCGCCGGTGATCGGCCTGAATGATTCTGGCGGAGCCCGCATCCAGGAAGGCGTAATGTCCTTGGCCGGCTACGCCGACATTTTTCTTCGTAACACGCTTTACAGCGGCGTTATACCGCAGATTTCCGCGATCATGGGCCCGTGCGCCGGCGGCGCCGTATATTCCCCCGCGATTACCGACTTCATCGTCATGGTGGACAAGACTTCCTACATGTTCATCACCGGCCCCGACGTGATTAAGACCGTCACCCACGAGGAGGTCTCCAAAGACGAACTGGGGGGCGCCATGACCCACAATGAAACCTCGGGCGTGGCCCACTTTCTCGCGCATGACGATGCCGAATGTCTGTCGATGGTCCGCGAACTTCTCAGCTTTATTCCATCGAATAACCTGGATGATCCACCGCGCAAGGCTTGCACCGATCCCGTTGACCGCTCCGCCGACGCGCTCGACAAGATCGTTCCCGCTGAATCGAATCTTCCCTATGACATCAAAGATGTGATCGATGCGGTGGTTGATGATGGCTACTTCTTTGAAGTGCAGGAACATTATGCCAAGAACATCGTCGTCGGATTCGCGCGCCTGAACGGCCGCTCCGTGGGCATTGTTGCCAATCAACCGGCATTCTTAGCCGGCACGCTCGACATCAATGCCTCGATTAAAGGCGCGCGTTTCGTTCGTTTCTGCGATTGTTTCAACATTCCCCTGGTCACGTTCGAAGATGTGCCCGGCTTCCTGCCCGGCACCAACCAGGAATACGGCGGCATCATCAAACACGGCGCCAAGCTGTTGTTCGCCTTCGCCGAAGCCACCGTGCCGAAAGTGACGGTCATTACCCGCAAAGCCTACGGCGGCGCTTATTGCGTGATGGCCTCCAAGCACATCCGCACCGACGTCAACTACGCCTGGCCCACCGCCGAGATCGCGGTCATGGGCCCGGAAGGCGCCGTGGACATCGTTTACAAACGCGAACTGGACAAGGCAGAAAACAAAGAAGAGATTCGACGCGCCAAGATCGAAGAATTCCGCGACCGCTTCGCCAATCCCTATGTCGCCGCCGATCGCGGCTTCGTGGACGCGGTCATCCAGCCCCGCGACACGCGCAAGAAGTTGATCCAGGCCCTGGAAATGCTCGACACCAAGCGCGACAAGAACCCGGCCAAGAAGCATGGGAACATACCGCTGTAAAATCATAGAGAACACGAAGGTACACAAAACAATTCTCCCCCAGCGACTTCCTGTTCTTTTGTGTCCTGGTGGTGAATAGCGACTTCTATCGTGCGGACACCTTCGCCTGCGCCAGCGGTTCTTTTTCCGTGCGCCGCATGAGCGTGTACGTGACCACCCGCTCGATGCGTTCGCCAACCTTCATCGTCCGGAGCGGCCCGAAAGGCTCGAGTTCCACATACTTCAACGGATCGGCGGAAGCGTAGACCGTCGCGTTCGTGTTCTGATCCGCATACTCGGCCCCGGGCACACGGGCCGAGTCAATGCGCAGAACATACTGCTCATCCATCCACAGAAGTGTATTGGCATCGGAGCCAATTTGCGCCTCGGCGCCGCCGCGCAGGGAAACGAAACGCCCATCCACCTTTAGATCATCTGGCAAACCAAATTGCTGTTGCACATATCCCTTGGGAAAGCGTGATTTCTCGGGCAGCACCATGAACACGCGCTCCGGATCGCGCAGTTGGGTGATCACGCCAATCCCTACCTTGATGGGATCACCAGAAACTTTCTCGTAACTGGTGGTGATGGTCATAACCGCCCGCCGGCGCTCGAGTTCAATGCGCCTGCGAAATCGTATTCCGTAAGCTGAATCGATCGGGGATGTGAGTTCTACCGAATTGCCGAGAACTCTGCCTTCCAGCGGCACAGAATCGAAGGTCGCAGGCGGCGGCCAGCCGCGCCCAATTAGCTTTGCCCAACCATCCTGAGGAGCAGGCCAGGTTTTGTCACCCCCGAAATTGCTCCACTCCGCCGACTTGGGATCGGGGCTCTTGCCCGTCATGGCGGGATTCTCCCAAAAAATGCCGGGCTCACCCACGAAGTGAAACTGCATGACGCGGCCGATCGCCGGAACCACGATGATCTCCGCGCTGCCATTACTAATGACGAATGATCCTGGCCAGCCGTGATAGGTGGCGCGGGAGATAATGATCGAATTTTCGCTCTTGGAGCCGACGAGGCTCAGGGAAGGCGTGATCAGAGCCGTGAAGATGAGCAGAACCGCGCGGTCCAGAAAGCGCATGCGCGCAAATTATACGTGCGGATACTGGCCACTTTCGCAGAACGGAGGACTGAAAAAAGCCCGCGCGAGCAGGCTATTCTGGGGGAAGGCAACACACCGGGATCAGACGAGCGGCATAAATTAAGAGTCCCGAGGTGATGTTGAGCCGATTCCTCTCAGCCAGTAGCTCGCTTTAGACCCTCGCCGACCTCTCAAACCAACGCTTCCTTGCGGTCACGCTAGTGCGATCTGACGCTCGGGCTCCGGGCTTACCGCCAACTGGATAAACTTGCCCAACGCCTCGGGACTCTATCTTGCCTTCGACGGTTTTTCCTGTTCTCCTCGACCAGCGCTTTGCTATAGACCCTTGCTGACCCTTCCTCCTCACCTCGCGGCTTGGAGGCTGATCTCGCTCGAGCCCCGGACGCTACACCAACCGGGAAAACTTCAGAAAATGTCAAAGAACGATTGTCTTTTTACTCCTTCTATTTTAAGAGTCAACAGAATTTGCCTGACTTTATCTCCTTTGAAATCAACATGGTGCAGCTCGTCCACAAGGAGGTGAACAAATTCTTGTGCAGCCGCGGTTGGCATCTTCGATGACAACCTTGTCACTGTGCGAAATTCCAGTGCTTCTCACGGCTTGGGAGGGAAACCGTGCAGTGCCAGTCGAGGTTTTCGTCTGTGCAAAATGAGGAGAAATGCAACAGTGACGAGGGTTAGAACATTTGCGGGTGTCATCCTGAGCGAAGTGGCGGATGCGCGACGCGCAGCCGCTGCGTAGTAGAAGAGACCCCGGCGGCGCCGGTCGTGGCGGGAATGTTTCGAGGCATTCTCACCAGTATCTGAGAGAAAAGACAGATTCCTGGAAGCGGACCGGTGAGAATTCCCTAAAAGGCCTCAGGAAATTGAAGTGCGCCGTGGGTCTTTCGACTCGGGCTTTCGCCCTCGCTCAGGATGACGGCTGCAATTGGGTAGATCTTCTGTTTGTGACCTCCGCCCTTACCCTCACCGCCTCCATCATTTACACTTACCCGTTCTTTTCGGAGGCCGCATGCGCCGTGTCATTGTTTCTGCCTGCCTTCTTGCCTGCGCTGTTTTTCTGAACATCTCAGCAGTCGCCCAAGCCAAGCATCCCTTCACCTTCGAAGACATGATGTCGCTGAAGCGCGTCGGCGAGCCCGAGCCGTCGCCCGACGGCAAGTGGGTTCTGTTCAGCGCTATGGAGGTCGATCTCAGCGCCAACACGCGCACGCCACATGTGTGGGTCGTACCGCTCGAAACGAAAACCGAGACGCAAGGTCCCTCCACTTCGCAGGGCTCGCCTTCGGCGAGTCCCGCTTCGGTCGGGATGACAGAGCGGAAGATCATCAAGGATCAGGATGCCGATCGCCCGCGCTGGGCGCCCGATGGCAAACGCTTCCTGTTTCTGTCGAAGAAAGAGGACGGCTCGCAGGTCTGGATCGCCGACTTCGACGCCGCCACCGGTACCGTGACCGGCACGCACAAGTTGACCTCGATCGCGACGGAAGCCGATGGGCCGATCTGGTCGCCGGATGGCAAGAATATCGCCTTCACCTCCGACGTCTATCCCGAATGCGACCGCGCGCCCGAGCAGGAGCAGGATTGCAATGCGAAGAAACTCGCCGAAGCCGAGAAGTCCCCGGTCAAAGCGCTGATCTTCACCCGCCTGCTCTATCGCCACTGGAACGCCTACAAGGAAGGCAAGCGCACGCACATCTTTGTCGTTGCTGCCGACGCCTGCACGACACACGTAGGGGCGGACGCCACGTCCGCCCGGGCCGGCGAAGCCGGGCTAAAAGGTGGTGGCACTGCCGAGACTAGTCGAGCTTCGCTCGACCGGGCAGGTGAGGGCACCTGCCCCTACGCAATTCCTCGCGATCTGACGCCCGGCGATTACGATTCGCCCGTTTTCAGCCTCGGCGGGCAGGACAACTATACTTTCTCTCCCGACGGGCAGGAGCTTTGCTACACCTCGAATCACGACAAGGTCGAGGCGATCTCGACAAATAACGATTTGTGGATTGTTCCGGTGAACGTAGGGACGGCCCCTTCGGCCGTCCAGCCGAAGAACATCACCGCCGACAATCCCGCGAGCGATTCCACGCCGCTCTATTCACCGGACGGCAAATATATCGCCTACCGCGCCCAGCAGCGGCCGGGCTATGAGAGCGACCGGTTCCGGCTGATGCTGTATGACCGGAAGACGGGTAAGAAAAGCAATTTGACTGACGATTTTGACCGCTGGGTAGGCACCTTTACGTGGGCACCCGACTCTTCTGAGATTTTCTTAGTGGCGGAAAACAAAGGACAATCACCGATCTATTCAATAAGTTTCCGAGAAAAATCGGGCCGCATCTCCGCCCTCATTGCGCCACAACTCGTGCTTGGCTTCAACGACGACTTGACGATCACAAAAGATGGTACCCAATTATTCTTCACAAAGATGTCGCTTCAAGCACCCATCGAAATACATAAAGCAAACCCGAGAAGTATTGCAAGTAAGTGCGTCCAGACAGTGGTTGAAGGCACAAACGAGTGTGCCGCTGCCAAAGAAGAACCGGTGACGTATCTGAATGACGCGATCCTCTCCCAAGTCTCTATGTCCCCCCTCGAGCCCTTCTGGTTCACCGGTGCCCACAACGACAAAGTCGAAGGCTTCCTGATCAAGCCGCCCAACTTCGACGCCAACAAGAAATATCCCGTGAAATTCCTCATCCACGGCGGGCCGCAGGGGGCGTGGGGAGACGACTGGTCCTATCGCTGGAATCCGGAACTGTTCGCGGCCAATGGCTATGTGGTCGTGATGATCAACTTCCACGGGTCGACCGGCTATGGGCAGAAGTTCATTGACGCGATCAACGGCGACTGGGGTGGCGCGCCGTTTGAAGACCTGATGAAGGGGCTCGACTATGCGGAGCAGCATTATCCGTTCATCGACAAAGACCGCGAGTGCGCGCTGGGCGCCAGCTACGGCGGCTACATGGCGAACTGGGTGCTCGGGCATACCAACCGGTTCAAGTGCATCGTTACGCACGACGGCATGTTCAACTCGGAATCCGCCTGGGGCACGACTGAGGAATTGTGGTTTAACGAGTGGGAATTCAAAGGCACGCCGTACACGAATCGCGAAATGTACCGCAAGTGGTCGCCGCACCTGGCGGCGACGAATTTCAAGACGCCGACTCTTGTGGTTCACGGCCAGCGCGATTACCGGCTCGATGTCTCTGAAGGCTTCCAGCTCTTCACCACTCTGCAGCGCCAGGGCGTTCCGTCAAAAATGTTGTACTTCCCCGACGAAGGCCACTGGGTACTGAAGCCGCAGAACAGCCGCTTGTGGTATCAGACGGTGAATGACTGGGTGGATCACTGGACAACGAAATAAGACCCTAAGTTCTCAGGGGTGCCCCACCCTTCCGCGTCAGCGGAGGGTGGGGACTTTCGTTAGCTGATATTTGAATTATGGGATGAACGACCTTCCGCCGAACGAGTATCCGATCGAAATGCCGTAGCGCACGGCGTGGCCGGAACTAAATTCCTGGTTATTGTTGATCAGGTAAAGGCGCGCTTCCGGCCGGATGAAGAAATTTCCAATCGGATACAAACGGATTCCGCCACCGAAATCGCCCATGAAGTGATTGCTGCTGACGTAGTTGGTGCATCCGCCGAAATAGCTACAGTTGGTCTGGCCGGTGTAGAAACGGGCGCTCATCGCGCCGATGCCGGCCATAACTTCCGCGCCCAGAAACTTGTTAAATCGCGGCGCGTAGATAGCGTTGAAATCCCAGAACAGGGGACGGTAGGGCAGCACTCCGCCGTAATTTGTGCGACTCGTTCTCCAAGAAACTTCGCCCTGCACGCCCATGCTTTTATGGATCAGCGCGTCGCCGCCGATCGTAAGGAAATTACCGCCGCTCAGGGTCTGCTTGAATTGCGTGAACACATTGGAAATATTGCTGGACGGTGCCGAAACTGTCCCGGCGCCGATAGCAATGTCCACTTGCTGGCTGTAAGCAGTCGCCGTGATGAGAAAGAGCACACAAACGCCCAAAACAACGCTCAGTCGTTTCAAGAGTCTCCTCCATTAAAAGAAGTTGGATGTGAGTGTCTCGCCGGAGGATGCTCTTAACTTCAACTCCGAAGCACACTTGCGATCAACGACCGGTGTCACCTCGAAGGTCGCGATAGGCGCTTCCCAGGTGCTCGGTTCGCTTGCGGACCGGCCACTTAGCGCGTACTCCCGGCCAGTTCGTACCCGGGGGCATCCACGCCGATTCAGCTTCGAAATTGTGTACGGCTGTGATTCCCGCGGTTGCGCTGATTTCAACCTCGATCGGCCCGGCAATTCCCAGGCTGGCCGGCGTCACGCTGGCGAGGCCGGATACGTCCGAAATCGCTGTACTCTGCGCCGAGGCGAGGATGACGGGCATTCCCCGCTCTCCCCCGCTCTCGTCGAATACATCATTATCAGGCCGGGTCACGATAGACCAGAACGTAACCGTGGCGCCGAGCACCGGATCAGGCGGCGATGCTGAGTCCGTGATCCTTACCACCACTGGCTGAAAGGTTTGTCCGACAGCAACCAACTGTGCGCTGCCCGACACTGCCTCCATCTGCAAGCTCGAGAGCGCAACCACGTAGACATTCAGAGGATATTTCGCGCAAGGCGTATTGTTCGGCGCAATGCAGGCGCTGACCTGCACCTGGCCGACAAGATTGCGCAACTGGACGGTCGTAGATGCGTATCCGCTATTGTCGCTTACTGCGCTGGCGGAGCTTAAGCCCGCGCTGCCGGTCATCACTTGAAAATTCACGGTTTTGCCGCTTACCGGCGACCCGTAGCTGAGTACGCGCGCGGTCAGCACGGTGTCGACACTCGCGCCCTGTGCCCCATATCGCGTTGGCCACGCCAGCGCGATATCCAGAGCCGACGATTGCGCGCTGAGTGTGGTCTGAACATATTTCGGAGACGTATAGGAGGCAGGAGCCAGGACAGCGTTGATCGTGATCAGACCCGTTGTCGCTGGAATAATCCGGGTGGAAGCTTCTCCATGTTCATCGCTTAAGACCGTGCAATTGGGACCGCCACCACAAGCGGACAGAGCAGCCGCCGGGGATGTGTTGAAGTACACACTCGCTCCTGGCACAGGGGTCATGCCGTCCGGCCCGACCACGCGCACCAGCATTGGGTTGGGCGCTTCCGTCCCCACCGCTACGGACGGATTCGCGCCCGCCAGCAGCACGATTGAATCGTTCGGCCCAGCACCGTAAGTGAGCGCGCCAATCATGCTGGTAGAGGCTCCGGTAGAATCCGATAGAACGACGTCTTGCACGCCATCGTTCAGTGCGGGTGCTGCGGACACCACGAGATTCGCCGTTCGCGACGCGACACTAGCGGAGGTTCCGCCGATCGCGACCGTCGTCCCACCGCCGAAACCATAGCCCTTGATCCCTACAACGGTACCGCCACCAGCGGCTACGCGCGCCGGCGTTATCGTGTCCGCATAAAAAAGCCGGGCGTGATAGGCAAAATCCGGACGACCGTCTCCTCGTTCGTCGGCTATACCAAGACGGAAATCGCCGGTGATCTGCAATTGTGCCGCCCACAATCCCTGCAACGCCGAAAGGCCATAGGTGGTCGTATTGAAAGCCGTGGGGGTAGCCACTCCGGGAACCGTACCGGGCGGCGAGGAAAGTCCCCACATCCCTATCACCGGGCGCCCCTTGTCCTGCGTAGGCGCTCCAGTTTCGTCCAGGGCCGTGACCTGGACTGACAGAGTCCGGTTCACGCGGCCAGAAAACCAGAAATAGTCGGCATCTCCATATCCGCTGAGAGTTCCTAGCCAATCCCCCGCACCGGGAAGCTTGGCTGGCGCGGTATAGGTTTCCGGCTCGCGCATATCCCGTTCCTGGCTGGCGCTGCCAAGCATGAGCAGATCTTGCTGCATAGCGCCACCACGATTGACAGTTACCAGCACCGGCTGAGCCGACCCGGACGGCAACACCTGCCACGGCCCATAAGGCTCCAGCAGTTGCGACCAGGTTAAATCCGCTGCTTCGACCGTCAGTTGGTAGGTGGCGACGTCGCTTCCATCTGGAAATTGCAAACCCGCAAAGTCAAAGAAACCTTCCAGCGCGGTGTCATTGGACCCGAATCGATCCCAGCGATTGCCGCCAGGGTCCGTGAATCCGGTAACAGTATTGCCCGCATTGCCGGAAAAAAGGAACCCGGAGACCGATGCCATCGCATACTGCCGCGTGACTTGGTGACTCACAGGGTCGACCCAGCGCGCCACCACATTCACCCCTTGCATCGGCTGAATTGGATTGCCGTTCGCGTCGGTAAACCACACGCTGCCGTGAATGCGCCCGGTCGTATCCGCGAACAGGTGCTTGCCGGGAAAGCCACCGATATTTTGCGCAGTGACGGGATAGAGCCGCGAAATGGCTGCTTGATCGTCCATCGTGAGCTGGGTGGGATTCGGATAGCAGGAGGAAATCGGCACGCAGTTCACCGGGTCCATCGTGTGCATCAGCGGGAAGCCCGCATAATCCTGCGCCGTGGGCGGCGGATTGCCGCTGAGCACGTTGTCATTCACCTGCGACCAGCCCAGCCCCAGCACGCGGCCCAGAGTCCGAATCAGCCGGTATTGAAAGTCGGGAACCTGGGCGGAATTCTGTATGCAGTTGCCGTTGATCACGACCAGCGCATGGGCAAAGTTTCCGGAAGTGGTAAAAGCGTCTGGTCCGCCATAAGTAGTGTTGGAAAAACACATCGCTGCCGAGCCGGCTCCCACTCCTAACAACGCGTCAGTTACCGCACCGTCGGCGTCGTACACAACGCCAATGGGTTTCGCCGTGGCGGTGGATTGAATATCTGCAGGCATCGTAATGTTGCCCTGAGCATCGCGGGTAACATTGGTGCCGTTCACGTCTTCGGCCAGATGGCCAGCTTGATTGACCTGCAGCGCCGCAGTGGTCACGGTATTCCACCGTGAGAAAGCATCGGCAACATACGCGTCAGCCATGGGGTTCGACATGATGGAGCTAAGGCTGCCCTGATCGGTGTAATAGGTAGGAAGGCCTTGAGCCCACGTAATGGGAACTCCCATAACGCTGGAATTGAAGTACGAGGCTCCCGCAACATACTTCGGGCCACCCGCTAACGAAGCCGGGCAGAGGACGATGACCACCAGTGCCCATGCAAGCAACTGCACGATCCCGGTAGGAGCACTGCGAAGAGAAGATGGCGATGTCATATCATTCCTCCTCGTAGTTGCGCACTTCGCGCAAGAGCTTGACCAGAGGGATGCGATCCCGTCGCTCTTGCTCGAGCGAATCGCGCAACAGTGCGGTTCGTTCCATCCCCAGCAACACTTGTCCGTTGCGATCGAGCGCAAAGCGTCCGCGCGGTCCAGCGACTGGACTGGTCAGTCCAAGCTTGCTTGTTGGATAGAGAAATAGAAGAAGGCGCTCACCAGTCCGGTAACGCTCGCCAGCATCCCACAATCCGGCCCATTGGCGAATCGTGAATTGTTTGCCGCTGCGCACGCCACGCAAGCCTTGCTCCACTTGGAAACGAACGCGCACGGTGGCCACCTGATTCGCGTGCGTCGCCGGGAGGTATTGCACCGACTTGACTCGCCCGAGAAAGATATATCCCGCGGGACGCGTGAGTTGCCGGAGCGTTACCTGGTTTCGTTGCTGCGCCGATGCTGTGGGAATGAAGAGTGTGAACAGAACTGCCGCGGTCAAGATAGATTTCTTGCGCATAACCCACCACTGGAATGAAATGGAGACACTAGTGGATGGAGCTGAAGGAAGGAAACCGACACTATGCTAGGCGCAGGTGCTCCCTGTGGCAGTGCCTGCCGTCACGAACGGGGGTGATAACAAAGTTCGCTACACGACAGTATCGAAATGTAACTGATCGCTTGCCCGCGACTGCGGATGTTACCCTAACGCCTTGCCCATGCCACGCCAGTCCGAGCAAAACCTAAAGCGAATTGCGGTGGATACCGGCGGCACCTTCACCGATTGTGTTTGGATTGATCGTGGGCAGGTGTGCATGCTGAAGGTGTTTTCGACTCCCGCCGATCCTTCCCAGGCAATCCTCCACGCGCTTGAGCAGATTGGCGTCACACAAAATCTGGTTCTGCTGCACGGCACCACCGTAGGCACCAACACCCTCCTGCAGCGCAAAGGCGCGCGCGTAGCGCTGCTGACCACGGCAGGTTTTGAGGATGTCATCGAAATTGGCAGACAGGCTCGACCCAAGCTCTACGACTTCTTCTTCGAGCGCGTCGAGCCGCTGGTGCCCGCGGAGCGGCGCTTCGGAATCGAAGAACGCGTGGACTGCGACGGCAACATCCTGCAGTCGCCATCGGAAGCGGATCTGCGCGACACCGTCGAAAAGGTGCGTGCGGCAAAGCCCGAGGCCATCGCACTCAGCCTGCTGTTCTCGTTTGTTAACCCGGAACACGAGCGCGCCGTCGCCACCTCGCTCGCCAGCCTCGGACTGCCGATTTCCGTTTCTCATCAGATTCTGCCGGAATTTCGCGAATATGAACGCACCAGCACGGTGGTGGTCAATGCCTATCTTCAGCCCGTCATGCAGCGCTACCTTGAGAATCTTGAGCGGCACGCCCAACATTCCGGCAAAGGTAAGAAGCACGCGGCCAAGGTTTTCGTAATGCAATCCAGCGGCGGAATTACCGCCCTGCGTTCCGCCGCCCGGGAACCTGTACGCACGGTGTTGTCCGGCCCCGCAGGCGGCGTGGTGGGAGCGGCCGCGATGGCTCGCCGCAGCGGGTTCACCCGCATCATCTCTTTCGATATGGGCGGCACCTCGACCGACGTCTCTCTCGTGGATGGCCAGGCGCACACCTCCAGCCAGTCGGAAGTAGCGGGATTTCCCATCGGCGTTCCCATCCTCGATATTCACACCGTGGGCGCCGGCGGCGGCTCGATTGCCCGCTTCGACGCGGCTGGCGCCTTGCGCGTCGGGCCCGAATCGGCCGGCGCCGATCCTGGTCCAATCTGCTACGGAAAAGGCCTGCAGCCAACCGTCACCGACGCCAACCTGCTCCTGGGGCGCTTGCAACCCGACCGCTTCTTAGGCGGTGACTTCAACCTGGACCTGGAGCGCACGCGTCGCGTAACCGGCGAGTGGTTGAAAAGAAGCGGCGCCAGTCTTTCGCCGGTGCATTTTGCCGCCGGAATCATCCGGGTAGTGAACGCGACCATGGAGAAGGCAATCCGCGTGGTCTCGATTGAGCGTGGCTATGACACGCGCGATTTCCCTCTGGTAGCATTCGGCGGCGCCGGCGGACTGCATGCTTGCGACCTGGCCCTGGCGCTGGGTATTCCCCGCGTCATCGTGGCTGCTCTTCCAGGCGCGCTTTCGGCTTTTGGCATTCTGGTCAGCGATGTCGTCAAGGATTACTCGCGCACCATTCTGTTGCGAGTGGCGCGGCAGCTTCCTTTATCTCGCCTGCGCCGCGATTTTGCCGAGTTGGAGCGGAAAGCGCGGTCAGATTTTCATGCTGAAAATTGGGGCCGAGCTGTGCGTTTCCAAAAAACCGTGGATGCCCGATACCGCGGCCAGGGATACGAGCTCAACATTCCCTTCTCTCCAGATTTGCTGCGCGCATTCCACCAGGAGCATGCCCGCCGTTACGGCTACAGCCATCCGGACCGTGAGGTCGAATTGGTGACGCTGCGCTTACGTGGAAGCGTGAACTCACCGGCAGCGCAGGTTCGTACAACGCGCAAACCGAGTTCGAGAACCGTCCCCATCCATACGCGCGTAGTCTTTGACGGAAAGCCGCTCCTGACCCGCGTCTACGAAAGAGAGCACCTGCCTGCCGGAAAGCGCTTCTCCGGTCCAGCCATCATCACCGAATATAGTGCGACCACGGTCGTCCCTCGGGGCACGAATTTCGTAATGGATAAGGCTTCCAACCTGATCATCAGCCGCTAAGAACCGAGAGGGGCGACACCCATGCGACCCGGAACCATCACCCCGAGTACCGTCAGCGCTACGCCGCCAACTTGCACCGCGAGTTGCCGCGCATCCGTTTGCCTCCGCCGGTTCCACAGAACTGTCATCCCGAGCGCAGCCGAGTGATTCGCTCGCGAATCATTCGGCGGAGTCGAGGGACCCCTTGCCCCTGCGCACCGGGCACAGGCCCAGAAGGGAATTCTCTCGAGGATCGTCGCCCAATGCAGTGAGTGGCCGAAATGCCTCAGAAGGGCAGATGATCAATCCAGCGGAGCCGCGGTCCTTCGACTCCGCGCAGGATGACAGGAGAAGAGAAGCCGCGTGAAGGAGAGGGTATCTGAGTCAGTTGTCGCAACATTCTGGTTACACTCAGAGCCGCTTTTGAGCCTTATGCACCTCGGCCAAGCCTTTCCAGTCCTCAGTGTCCTGATCAGGCTTCTCGCGGCGGTATTTCGCGTAAAGTTCAATGCCCTTCGGGTCTTCGAGAATATCGACACGGACGCCCTTGTCTTGGAGCATTTGTTCGTTTCCTGAGGCATTAGTGATGTCGCCCACGACAACACGGTTGAACTGACGCATATAAATCAGGGTGGCGCAGACGTCACAAGGGCTGAGAGTGGTAAAAATCGTCGTCTGACTGAAATCCCTGCGTCCGGCATCGCGGATGGCGGATGTTTCACCGTGATTATACGGATGGTTTTCCTGCACTAAGGTGTTGTGGCCTTTCCCGAGAATCTGGCGTGTCTCGTTGCTGATAATGACACCCCCAATCGGGCATCCTCCTTCTTCGTATCCTTTTTGAGCAAGCAGAACGGCCAGGCGCATAAAATCCGCATCGCTTAGTTTCTTTAAGAAATCGTGGGCAACAACCGAGGTCAAGCTCCGTGTCGGAAGATGTGCGATGACGTTGAGGACTTCGTCGGTGACGGGTGTTTCATAGGTAAAAAAAGTTTTCGTCATGCGTATATCCTACCGACGTTTGACCCCGCCTGAGTTTAGCAACAGTGATTTAGGAAGTATTCGAACAAAGACTGGCGAAAAAATCCCTAATTTCGCTCATAATCCCACTGCCGCAGAGGCTGAAAAGTTCAGCACGCAAGAACCATTGAGTCCGACCCGAAGCCGAAGCAGCGCTAACAATCATATTGCCCCCTGCGGCAGGTAACAAAATTGCCTGTTGACAAACTGGCGCTCTGCCCTCATTATGCTGCCGCTCGCCTGCCCGGCTGTTCCAAACGCTCTCTTCCTCAACAGCTTAAGGCGACAGACTCTATCCATTTGATTTACATTTCACGCCCTGAGGAGGAAATTTCCATGAGGTCAAACATTTCACATCTGACTGCCACGGTTAGCCTATGTGTAGCGCTCGCTGTCTCGGCATGTGCACAATCCGGGCGGTCTAGCCGGACAATTACAAGTGGGGTATTGGGGTTGGGATTTTTACGCGCACACCAATCATTTTCCAGTTCCCACACTTCCGCGCCTATTGCAGCAACCTCAAACGTACACAACTTCACCACCGCAGATTTTCCAGGCGCCTCCGGTTCGCTTGTCTTTGACAGAAGTATCGCAACGGGCATCGTTCTGGGAATCTTCGTGTATGGGACAGGAGGTACCAACAGCTTCACCCAGAAGGGCTCTCGATATGCGAGTCTTACTGTTCCTGGTGCTAACGCCACCGAGGCCGTGGGTATAAACAGCACTGGGCAGATCGTTGGCGGCTATCTCGACGCTTCGAATGTAGAGCACGGCTTTCTGGATACCGCCGGAACGTTTTCCAATATCGACGTTCCCGGCGCGACCAGCACCATAGCGGCTGAGATTAACAACAACGGAGACGTCGTAGGTGATTTTGACGATGCCCTCGGCGGCCATGGCTTTCTTGACATCGCCGGTAACTTCACTACCCTCGACTTTCCTGGTGCTACCTTCACGGAGGGGCTTGGTATTAACTTGTCGGATCAGGTCGTCGGTGACTACTCAGACTCTAGCGGCCATTCCCACGGGTACCTGTACGTTGGAGGGACATACACTCCCATTGATTTTCCTCTCGCTAGCGACACACTGGCTATTGGAATCAACGATTCGGGTGCAATTTCCGGGGCGTTCACCGACGCTGGCGGTGTTCAGCATGGTTTTACTTACGCTGGCGGGAGGTTCGACCAGATCGATGTCCCCGGAGCGAATGGAACGTTGATTACCCGCATCAAGAATCAGGGGCAACTAGCCGGTGCTTATACTGACGCTCTGACGGAGAGCCACGGCATAATCGCTCCGCGTTGAGAAGCTTGGGACATGAACGGCCTGCATGATGGGTCACGCCTCAGGGGTGAGTTCGGGTGGCGTAACACCATGCGGGCCCATGCCCCCAACAGGTCATATGCAGTACAAGACTTTGGTAACTCGCCACGCGAGCGGCAGAGCAACTACTCTCTCGCGGGGGTGTTTCCAAGCTCATGAACAAGATTACGAATTCGCTAGCAGTCCTGGCGATGGGCGGACTGATGTTAACCGGTTCGGCCATTGCGCAAAACGCGGGACCGGGCGCGGTCGATCCCGGGCATCCGCGCGTCAACCAAGTGAACCGCCGTGAAGGACGCCAGCAGCGCCGCATCGCGCAAGGCGTGAAGAACGGCTCACTCAACCCGAAAGAAACCGCCAACCTGGAGCGGCGTGAAGCCGGCGTACAGCGGCAAGAGCAGCGCGACATGGCGAAGCACAACGGCCATTTGACCAGGGCCGAGCAGCGCCAGCTGAATCGTCGCGAGAACCGCATCAGCCGCAGCATCTATCGCGACAAACACAACAACCAGTAAGGGCCCCTCGTCCGCGTGGGTACAGCCGCAGGCTCGCTGCGGCTTTTTCTTTTGCTGAGTGACTTCCTGGAAGGGCGTCCCGGATCCGAGAGTCTCGGGATTTCAAGGTTCCACGATGAGCTCGCCGTGCATGGAACGGTGATGCCATCCGCAATGGACACAGCATTTAAAGGAATATGTTCCCGGCTTCTGGGCGATAAATTCGACGGTTGCGGTCTGGCCTTTCTCGATACGATTGCAGCCTTGGCCAGTGGAGAACACCAGGCCGTCGGTGCCGCCGCCATTGTCGGGAATAGCGCTCATGCGAAAGCCATGCACGTGGTCAACTGCAGTAATTTTGAGCTGGACTTTGGCGCCTTGTTTCACGCGGATGGGCGACGGATCAAACTCGTACTTCTTGGCCTTAACGTCGATCACCTGCGCGGATTGCGGTGCGCTGGTATCAGAAGGAAATGCCGATGGTGTTGCGAGCATCAGGAGTGCGGCAAGAATTATCCACGAACCTAGAAAACAGGATTTCATGTTGTCTCCAAGCCTAAGCTAGTACGAGACAGCGCAGAGCATGTCATCAAAATGTAAATAATTGGTGTCGGCGTAGAAACAGATCGAGGAAATCCGAGGGTTCTTGCGCGAGTAACAAAATACGAGGGCGGTAACCTTTATATGGGGTTAGCCGCCCTCTGCTCGTAGCTGAAGGCTTCCTTCTGCTACTCGATTGGCTTGCGCCTAATACTGCGCGAAGTAAATATCCTCCTCAACGGCACCATTCAGTCCTCGCGTATCGGCCCAAACGATATTCGCTCGATCGTCGGCACCTGCCGCTACCCACATGTAGTCGCCCAGGAAACCGGCTTGGGCCGGGTTGTTGGCAGGCAGCAGATTTGGCATTGAGGATGTGGTGATGCGGGCGTACGCAATAGACGGCTTTGCGCTGGCCACATCACCGACGGTAGCTAACGTAATATCGTTGCAGCCGGTAGATTCACACCCGTAAGAGCGATCATAGTAGGCGATGAAGAGTTTCCGCCCGTCCGACGTGACCGCACTCCAGGGCATCCACTGTGCACTGGGGCCGAAGCTACTCGCTGGAGTCACGTTGATGGGCGCACTCCAAGTCGCGCCATGATCCCTGGAAAAGGCGTAGAAGACGTCGTTGTCGCAGGGTGGAGTGGCAGTTGCGGCACTGCCCGTGCAGGTACCGCCGCCGTTGCGAAAATCGGCCCAGACGAAGTAAAGATTACCGGCATCGTCCACCGACACTGAACCTTCCACGAAATCATCCATGCGATAGCCATTCGGTGGCAAACACTGGCGACCGCCTGGACAAGCGGTAGCGGAATTTGGCCCGACTGGCTGAGTTCCAAAGTCGTCAGTGATCTTGACTGGAGCTGACCAACTCGAGGCACTATCACAGCTTGCGGAGCAGGACACAATGAGGTGTTGGTTAACTCCAGCGGTCGGAGTATTCCCGTTGCCAAAAGCGACGTAGATGGTTCCATCCGAACCCACAACCGGATGCGAGCCCTGATCCTGATCGCACGCGTTAGGATTGCTTTCGCCGCTGAAGACGGTACATGCGCTGGCATTGGCTCCGCTGATCTCAATACCCGGGGACCAGGTGAAGCCGCCATCGGTAGATTGGCTGAAGTAGATGGGGCTGTCACCTCCAACGCCGGCTCCGGTTGCGCCGTTGAAGCGCGTCCAGGTGGCGTAGACATTATTGGCATGCGGGCTCGAGGCATGGTTGTCGGCGACAATGAATTCCTTGTCGTTGAAGATGTTGGGATCATTATCATTCGCTACAACTCCGGGCGGATTATCCAGATAAAGCTGGAACGGCCCAGGTTTGGGGGAATGATAGAATGCGCCGCCAATCGGCGCGTTTGATTTTTCGACCAGGAAGGCGCTGTCGGCGTAGGCGACCTCGAACAAAACACCCCCGACATAGGCGTTCCCGACGGAATCGAAGGTCGCAGTCGGATCGCTACAAGCATCGAAGGTGACGAAGTCCAGGTTAAGAAACTGGTAGAAGGGAGGCAGTTGATCGCCCCAGGTCTTGCCCCCATTGAAGGAAAAATCGTATCCGCAGTGGTTAAATCCGATGCGGGAATCGTTTTGTCCGGCAATGAGATTCTTGGGATTGGTGGGGTTGATCGCAATGACTTCCTCCGCCTGCCGCCGCAGAGAACAATCCTGGTTCACGCGTACGTTGCGCATCGTGCCGGTTGAGTTCGTGTAGGTATTGGAGCAGCCGGCGGTTTTGGAACCAAAGTTGGGCAGCGTAATAGCCGGTGCTGCTGCATTCGGAGCTAAGGCGCTGACGGCCGCAACCCGCTTGTCGATCTCACCGGTCGCAACCAGTAGCGCATAGGTCACGCCCGAGGACACGATGGGTTCGTTGACTCTGGGCTGCACGCGGCCGGTTGCGATATCCAGCGCGCGACTCAAAATCTTATTAGCCGGACGCCTGGTGGCATTGGAATTCTGTCCCTGCGCGAACTTCGAGACATTGAGAGCAAGGGCCACCGTCAATACTGCAAGGGCAAAAAAGCTGATTTGCTTGGCCATTGGCATTCATCCTTTCTGTGGAGATTAAAAGCCTCTAGCTTGAACCCGCGTTCTTGGAGAAACGTGACCAACCTACGGACGAGCGCGATTCTGCGTGGCACCGAAAGTTGCAGCTTTGAGAGCAATTGCGGGAGCAGGTAGGGAGTCGACGCTTCTTGACCTCAAAACCGGTCAGCTACTATAGGACCGATTTGGGCGGTTAGCAATGTGAAAGGATTTGCATCTGGCGCTGGTCCGGCCGTTAGCCATGACAACCGGCCGGCTCGCATTTTGAGTTTAGCGAACTGAACATGGCCCATCACGCCTACCCAACAAAAAACCCTCTCCGCTTGGCAGAGAGGGTCTTTCTGAAAAACATGCGTCCCGTTATACGCGGACTACATTGGCGGCCTGGAAGCCCTTGGGGCCTTTCAGCAGGTCGAATTCGACCGTCTCACCTTCATTGAGCGTACGGTAGCCATTCTCCTGAATGGCGGAAAAATGAACAAAGACATCTTCCCCGGTGGAACGTTGAATAAAACCGTATCCTTTCGCCCCATTGAACCACTTAACTGTGCCTTTCTCTCTCACAAAAAACTCCTTTCGCCTCCGCTAAGAATATCTCCGGTGTTCGCCACAGAGGACTCAGGTTCGAGTCTCCAGGGTGGGGGCACCGAAGCAGAGCCGAGTGATCTTTCCAGTTCGCAGGCTGCACTTTTTGCAACTACAAAGGGCTCCCGAGTTTTGTGCCGACAATTGTTGTTGCGGCGCAAAGCTCCGGAGCCCGTTTTACATTGCGGAAGTTTTGACTGCCAAACACAAGAAACATCTACCCGAAATCTGTACGTCTCTGCCCGAGTTTCGGACATCGACGGACGATAATATTGAGGAACTTACCTGCTTGGCAAGATATATTTCGTAACCCGTGACCGCGAGTCACAATAGTACTAAATGATTAACCACGTAACTTTCTAGCACCGAGACTCCCTACTTCCCGCACTGGCGAAGACAGCGCGATATTTCCAAGAGTCTTGTAAACGGCTATGCTCTCCTGGTGACGCTTTCGGTCGTCATCATCACCCACAACGAAGAAGCGAACATCGGACGCACGCTGGAAAGCGTGAAGCCCCTCGTCGCCAGCGGAAGAGGCGAAGTCATCGTCGTCGACTCCGGTTCCACCGACCGCACAGTCGAAATTGCCCGCTGCTTCGGCGCGAAGGTCTTCCTAGAGGAGTGGAAAGGCTTCGCCGCGCAGAAGAATTCGGCCCTTGAGAAGGCAGGGGGAGATTGGATTCTGAGCCTGGACGCGGATGAAGAAGTCGAGCCAGCTCTTGCCAGCATGATCGCTTACTACTTACAGGAAGACGAGATTGGGTCCACGGATCCTGATTGCAACCATCGGATGCGTGGAGTGAATGGGATGTGGGTCAAGCGCACGAATTTGTTCCTCGGGCGAGAGATGCTCCATGGCGGGTGGAAGGAGAAGAAGGTCAGGGTATTCCGGCGTGGCAAAGGGCGTTTTAAAGCGGTTCCCGTCCACGAGATTGTTGAAGTGGAGGGCAGGACCATCGATCCAGCTTTATGGTACTCGCCGGCGGGAGTATTAGTTCATCATCAATACCCTACGCTCTCCGACTACATCGACCACATGAACCGCTACTCATCGCTCGGCGCAGAGATGGCGCTGGCGAAAGGCTCTGGCAGCTTGAGCGTCATCAACATCGTCCTGCGTCCGCTGGCAACCTTTATCTACAACTATTTCTTCCGCCTTGGATTTCTCGACGGCCGCGAGGGCCTGCTTCTGCACCTTTATCACGCTGTTTACGTCTCGTGGAAATATGCTAAGGCGTGGGAGCTGAGCAGAAAAAATGCAGATCCCTCGCTGCGCTCGGGATGACAAACCAGCGACATCTCTAGTTCTCGGCGGTCTCGGCGTACTCGGCGGTGAAGAACCTCGCCGACCAACCACCCGGTCGGTTTGGTTGCTGGACCTCAAACCCTGCTCTATCATCCAAAGACAGGGGTGAGCATGCCGGAGAACAAGCAGCGTAGCGTGGACGACAGCCCCACAGCGGACGTCGTCGAAGGACGGCATCCTGCCGAATCGGAGAAGAACTGGGCCGAGAAGACCCTGGCGCCGACCCTCGATAAGGCGCCGGAAAAGCCCATCGGGGCCCCCACCGGCGTCAATGTTGATGAGCAGGGCCGTGCCCGCTACACGACCATCTCCGGAGTCCCCATTCGCCGCCTCTACACCCGAGCTGATCTTCCGCAAGACTGGAATTATGATCAGTACCTCGGCTATCCCGGCCAGGCGCCCTACACCCGCGGAATTCATGCCACCGGCTATCGCGGCAAGCTTTACACCATGCGGCAGTTCTCCGGCTTCGCTTCGCCGGAAGAGACTAACCAGCGCTACAAGTACCTGCTGGAGCACGGCGGCAGCGGCCTCTCCGTGGCCTTCGATCTTCCCACGCTCATGGGCTACGACTCCGACCACCCGGCCAGCGAGGGCGAGGTTGGCAAGTGCGGAGTCGCTATCGATTCGCTGGAGGACATGGAAATTCTCTTCAGCGGTATCGACCTGGAAAAGACCACCGTCTCGATGACAATTAACTCCCCGGCGTCGGTGCTGTGGGCGATGTACCTGGTGGTCGCAGAGAAGCAGGGCGCAGACTGGAATAAGATTTCCGGCACCATTCAGAACGACATCCTCAAGGAATACATCGCGCAGAAGGAATATATCTATCCGCCCGCCCCTTCCATGCGCCTGGTGATCGATACCTTTGAGTTTGGCTCAAAATTCACACCCCGCTTCAATACCATCTCCATCAGCGGGTACCACATTCGCGAAGCCGGGTCGACCGCGCTCCAGGAGCTGGCATTCACGCTCTACGACGGGGTTGAATATGTGGAGTGGGCGCTGCGCCGCGGCTTGGATGTGGATGAATTCGGTCCGCGTCTCAGTTTCTTTTTTAATGCCCATAACGACTTCTTCGAAGAAATCGCCAAATACCGCGCGGCCCGGAAGATCTGGTATCGGGTGATGAAGGACCGCTTTCACGCGAAGAACCAGCGCACCTGGCTGATGCGCTTCCACACGCAAACGGCGGGAGTCTCATTGCCGGCGCAACAGCCCATGAATAATATTGCGCGGGTTGCGCTACAAGCCCTGGCGGCAGTGCTCGGCGGGACGCAATCGCTGCACACCGATGCCTACGACGAAGCACTGGCGCTGCCCACCGAAGAAGCCGCGCGCATCGCCCTGCGCACGCAGCAGATCATCGCTTACGAATCCGGGGTCACGCAGACGGTAGATCCGCTGGGCGGATCTTATTTCCTTGAACGTCTCACCCTGGAAATGGAAAACGGAGCTTTTGATTACTTTGGAAAATTGGATTCCATGGGCGGCATGGTGAAGGCTATCGAACGCGGATATCCGCAGAAGGAAATCGCCGAGTCTGCCTACCAATATCAGCGCGCCGTCGAAGCCAACGAGAAAGTTATTGTGGGCGTGAATGAATTTCAGATTGAAGAGCAGTCGCCCAACATCCTCTATATCGACGAAACCGTGGCTCGCCAGCAAAGTGAGAAATTGAAAGCACTTCGTGAGCGCCGGTCCGGCGAAGAGGTTCGCCGCCGCCTCGAGGCGTTGAAGAAGGCTGCGTCCCAGGAAGTCAAAGCCGGGAGCAATGGCAATGTCTCGTCCGCTAACACCATGCCCTACATCGTCGATGCGGTGCGCGCCTACGCCACCGTGGGCGAAATCTGCGAAGCGCTGCGCCAGGTATACGGAACCTACACCGAAGTTAGTATTACCTGATTAACTTTGAAGCCCGGGAATCCAAGGAGCTTGCGCCCGCGATTCCGAGTCTCTCAGATCAAAACCAGCGAATTTAAACGATTCTCCGGCTCTTTCGTTGTAAACTGGCTTCCACGCCAGGCCTTGCAACCCCATGCAGCCTCTGTCCACCTCGTCGGCCGATAACTTTCCCGAATTACTGGCCAGGCTCGATGTAATTATCTGGAAATCTGATTTATCGCGACAGTTCACGTTCGTCAGCGCCGGCGCAGAAACCATCCTGGGCTTCCCGCTTCAGCAGTGGATAGGGGATCCCACTTTCTGGAAGTCCCATATTCATCCCGAAGACCGAGAGCGGGTGACACAGGAGTGCCAAAAGGCGATAGACGACGGCAGAGACTGCAAACTGGTGTATCGCATGCTGTCTGCCGAGGGACGCGCCGTTTGGCTCAACGAGACGGCCTCTCTGGTCAGGGATGAAAGCCGAACACCGCGGCAACTTTTCGGGTTGGCCATCGATATCACCGATCGCAAGCTCAAAGAGCAATCGTTCCAGGAGCAACAACTGCGCTACGAACAGATGGCCGAAAATATCCAGGAACTTTTCTGGATGACGGAGGCTTCCACTCAGAAAGCGCTTTATGTCAATGCCGCATTCGAGGCCATCACCGGATACTCCCAGCAGAGCGTTCTGGAATCTCCTCTCTCTTACCAGCAGATCATTCACCCGGACGACCGTGCCGGGGTGCTGGAAAGCGCGAATGTTGCGCAACAAAGCGGGAAATTCGAGAAACAGTTCCGCATTGTCCGTGCTGACGGAAGTTTGCGCTGGGTATCGGTCCGGGGATTCCCGGTGCGCGACGAAAACGGCAATATCTATCGCTTTGCCGGGGTGCTCGAGGACGTCACCGCCCGCCTCCAGGCGGAAAGCACCTTGCGCGAAAGCGAAGACCGTTACCGCGACCTGGTTGAACACAGCCATGACCTGTTGTGCACCCACGATCTGCAAGGCAGGATCCTGTCCTGCAATCCTGCTCCGGCGCGCCTGTTGGGCTATTCCGTAGAGGAAATGCTCGGAATGCCCATGACTCAACTGCTGGCGCCGGAAGTGCGGGAACTCTTCGGAGCGTACCTGGATCGTATCCAACGGGATGGCTCCGCCGAAGGTTTGATGGTACTGATGACGCGCACCGGGGAGCGCCGCTATTGGTATTACCGCAACACGCTACGATCAGAAGGCGTGCCCGAGCCGATCGTGCGTGGCATGGCCCATGATGTTACCGAACGGATGCGCGCCGAAAAGGCACTGCGACAGAGTGAGGAGCGCCTCCGGGTCGCGGTAAAGAACTCCCACGTCATGGTTTCCACGCAGAATCGAAACCTGCAGTACACCTGGATTTACAATCCCATGCTTGCCTGGGCGGGGCAGGATTGCCTGGACAAGACCGATGAGGAGCTTCTGCACCCCGAAGATGCCTATCGCTTGAAAGCCATCAAGCAGTGGGTCCTGGACACCGGAACCGGCTCGCGCAGCGGTTTCCAGATCACCTCGAATGGGCGCGAGTACTACCTCGACCTCACCGTCGAACCCATGATCGACTCCACCGGATCGGTGGTGGGAATCACATGCGCTTCAACCGACATTACCGAACTGCACGACAAAGCCGAACGCTTGCAACTGCTTCTCGAAATCAACAGCGCTTTGATCTCGAAACTGGAGCTGCCGGATTTGCTGCCCGTGCTCTCTTCCTGCATTCACCGCCTTTTCAAGCAGGACTTTCTCAGCATGTCGGTGTGTCAAACGACACAAACGATGATAACCAACTACCCGCTCGACACCGCGTCTTCAACCCGTCTCATGAGCCTGGAAGTCGAAGTTCCAATCGCCGCCTCGCTTTCGGCTCGCGCCTTGCAGAGCGGCCAGATCGAGCTGTTCCGCCCTGCTGAGATCGGCGGCAACACATCCGAGTTTCTCACCCATACGAGCGAACCACTGAAATCAGTGGCCTGCATTCCCATTGAAACCTCGCGCGGCCGGCTGGCTACCCTCAATTTGGGAAGCAATCAGGAGAACGCTTTTAGTGCCGCAGATTTTTATCTCATGCAGCAGCTAGGCGCGATCGTGTCGGCGGCTATGAATAACGCCGACGCTTTCGCCGCCCTCCGCCGTCTACGCGATCGGCTGAAACACGAGAAAACTTACCTCGAACGAGAACTTCGCAGCGGTATCAGCGACCAAATAATCGGAGAAAGTCCTGCGTTGAAGGAAGTGTGGACGCAGGTCGAAGCCGTCTCCCAGGTCGATTCTACGGTCATTATTTATGGAGAGAATGGGGTGGGCAAAGAAGCATTCGCGCGCGCCATTCATCGCATGAGCGATCGGGGGGAACGCACCTTTATCAAGTTCAACTGTGCTGCTATTTCCAAGGAGCGCCTGGATCGCGAACTGTTTGGTGTGGAAGATGAAGAATCCGGCTCGGAACGGGCCGTGCCTGGCCGGCTGGAACTGGCTGACAACTCAACTCTTTTTCTCGAACAAGTGTCTGAGCTTACTCCTGAAGTACAGCAGAAGCTCTTACGAGTGCTGGAAGAACAGCAATTCGAGCGAGCGGGCGGCCGTTCGCCCATTCCCATCAATTTTCGCCTGATCGTTTCAAGCACCAAGAGGCTGCAAGAACTGATTAGTGAGGGCGCTTTCCGTTCGGATCTGTTCTCTAAATTAAGTGTTTTTCCTCTGCAAATTCCTCCCTTGCGCGAGCGCCGGGAAGATATACCTCTGCTGGCGCAACACTTCGTGCGGGTATATGCCACTCGGATTAACAAAGAAATTCCCGACATTCCCAGCGAGACCCTCGAAGCTTTAGCGGAATGGCATTGGCCCGGCAACGTGCGTGAACTCGAGAACTTTATCGAACGCTGCGTGATCCTAACGCAAGGGCGAGAACTCGAAGCACCGCTCTGGGAGTTGCACAACACACAAGGCCAGCCCCTGACCGATGTTCTCGCCAGGGCTGAGCGCGAACATATTGTGCGCGCGCTGCAGCAGAGCGATGGCACTATTGCCGGCCCCCGCGGCGCGGCCGCTCGCCTGGGGCTTAAACCAGCTACTCTCAGGTCCAGGATTCAGCGACTTGGCATCCCGCCAAAAGGCGCGCCAGACCTGCCTTCCTAGGCTGCAAAGCGCTCCCTACTTCACCAAATTGTGACCCCGATTTTACAAGGCTTTGACATCCGCGCGATGCCCGCGCCTTACAGTTCTCGTGTATGTAAGTCGCACATGGGAAATGCATCCGTTCCCGTTCGACTCCCTCACAAAACGAATCCTTGCCACCAGGAGCACACAAGATGAAATCTCTCAAGTTTGTTACGCATGCCTGCTGGATCAGCCTCGTTCTGGCATTGCTGCCAAGTTTTGCCCTAGCCGGTTCTTACATCGGACCCAAAACCGTCTCCTTCGTCGCCTCCACCGTGCCAGCCAACGGCGACATCAATCCCTACGGAGTGGCCGTAGTCCCAAGCAGCACAGGAAAGCTGGTACAGGGCCACATCTTGGTCAGCAACTTCAACAACAGCGCCAATCTGCAGGGCACGGGAACCACCATCGTGGACATCGCACCGGATGGAACGCGAACACTGTTCGCCGAGATCAAAGCCAGTTCACTTCCCGGCCCCTGTCCCGGCGGAGTCGGCCTGACCACCGCGCTCGTGGTACTCAAGGCGGGCTGGGTAGTCGTCGGCAGCCTGCCGACCAAGGACGGCACTTCCGCCACCGCGAGAGCTGGCTGTCTTTTGGTTTTGAACAACCAGGGCCATGTGGTCGAGACCTTGTCCGGGACCCGCTTCAATGCGCGCATTAACGGGCCTTGGGATATGACCGCACTCGACCTTGGATCCGTGGCCGAACTCTTCGTCAGCAATGTTCTGAACGGCACGGTAGCCGCCAACGGCAACGTGGTTAATCGCGGTACCGTAGTCAGGATTGTCCTCGCGATTCCGGCTGGCAGTAAACCCCTGGAACTGCTGCGGACTGTCGTCGGATCGGGCTTTGAAGAGCGCACCGATCCTGCTGCCCTGGTCATCGGTCCAACCGGCCTAGGTCTCTCGGAAAACGGCACGCTGTTTGTCGCTGACACTCTGCAAAATCGCATTGCCGCGATTCCGGGAGTGGTGTTCCGCCTGAACAGTGGCGGCACCGGTATGACCGTCTCAGAAGGCGGAGCCTTGAACCAGCCTCTCGGCCTCGCCATTGCCCCTAATGGCGACATCCTGACGGTTAACGCCGGCGACGGCAATATCGTCGAGACCACGCAGAGTGGCTCGCAGATTGCCGTTAAAACCATTGATACGAGCGGCGCCGGCGGGGGTACTCTCTTCGGCCTCGCGGTCGTTAAAGGCACTGGCGTCTACTTCGTCGATGATGGCGACAATACTCTCGATCTTCTTCACTGACCACGTCCTGCACGCACGTGCTCCGGCCGCTGCCTCTCCCAGCGGCCGGAGCCCCTCCCCTTGGCGGCCGCCCTCTTCGTGTGTTTATATAGGGCGACTAATTGCTTGAAGGAACGAGCCGATGACTTTCCGAAATGAACCCGTTGCATATTTGTGCCAGATTCTGCAGTTTTTGCTCGTGCTTTCGCTCTGCTCTCCGGCAATAGCGCAGACTAAACCTGCCGAAGACGCCGGCCCCTGGAACTCTGTGGAGCAGGCCATGGGGCGTTCCGGGCAGCCACAACCCGGTGACGTGATGAAGTTCAGCATGCCACGCAAGGATTTGCACGTCAGCGTGAATGGGGTCTCGATCAAGCCTGCGCTGGCTCTCGGTTCTTGGTCTGCTTTCAAGCGCACTGGAAGCGAAACCATGGTCATGGGTGACCTGGTGCTGACCGAAGATGAAGTCGAGCCCGTCATGTCGAAATTGCAAGAAGGCGGGATTCAGCAATCCGCCTTGCACAATCACTTACTGGGCGAGTCCCCCCCGGTCATGTACATGCATATCGTGGGACATGGTGACGCAGTCCGGATGGCGAAAGCCATTCATGATGCTTTGGCGCTCACCAAAACGCCGGGCCCGGATGCGACCCCGGCTCCGGCTGCTGAACTCGGCATTGACCAGAAACAAATCGAGCAGACTCTCCGGTCGTCCGGCAAAGTCAATGGCGGTGTCTTGCAATTCAGCATTGCCAGGGCAGAGCCAATCACCGACTCAGGCATGACCGTGCCTCCCTCTATGGGAGTCGCCACGGCTCTGAATTTTCAGCCGACCGGCGGCGGGAAGGCTGCCATCACCGGAGATTTCGTTCTCCTGAGCAGTGAAGTGAATCCAGTAATCAAAACTCTGCGGCAGAATGGGATTGAAGTAACCGCACTTCACAGCCACATGCTTACGGAGCAGCCGAGACTTTTCTTCATGCATTTCTGGGCTCATGATGACGCAACGAAACTGGCAACCGCTTTGCGTGCAGCGCTGGATTCGACAAACTCCGGCAAATAGAACCTGAAGTGGAAAGGTCGTACTACCCTAGTATGAATTCCCCACCGGCAGTGCCGACAACTAGCCCAGTTCCTTTATCCCGGTTCGTGGGATATTTCCTTTGGCTGGGGACGGTGGGATTTGGAGGACCTATTGCCCTGGCTGGCCACATGCAGCAGGATCTGGTGGATGATCGGGGCTGGGTGACCAGAGAGGAGTATCTTGAAGGCCTGGCTCTCGCCCAATTGGCTCCCGGACCGCTCGCCGCGCAACTGGCGATCTATCTCGGTTACGTGCGCGCCGGCATCGTTGGCGCGACCGCTGTGGGCATGGCATTCGTCTTGCCATCCTTCGTCATGGTGCTGGCGCTCTCGGCAGCTTACGTTCGTTACGGGGGGCTGCCCTGGATGCAAGCCATGTTCTATGGTATCGGCGCTGCCGTGATCGGCATCATCGCGCGCTCTGCTTTCAAGCTAACGAAAATGACTCTCGGGAGAGATTCCCTCCTGTGGACCATCTTTGTGCTGCTGGCTGTCACTACCGCAGTGACCTCACGCGAGATCATCTGGCTTTTCCTGCTCGGCGGCATGGTCTCGCTTGCTCTCAAGTCCTGGCCGCTGCGCAAGCCCACCAACACTGCGGCGGCACTGCTTTTCACCGGCTCTGTCCCTCCCCTGCATCACCATCTTTGGGAAATCTTTGCATATTTCGCCAAAGCCGGCATGTTCGTCTTCGGCAGTGGCCTGGCAATCGTGCCCTTCCTGTACGGAGGGGTAGTGCAGGGTCATCACTGGATCAATGAACGTCAATTCGTGGACGCGGTGGCGGTCGCCATGATCACGCCCGGCCCGGTTGTAATCACCGTTGCTTTTATTGGATATCTGGTGGCCGGCACCATGGGAGCGTTGGCAGCCGCGCTCGGAGTGTTCTTGCCAGTTTACGCGGTCGTGATCTTATGCGCTCCGTCTTACAAGCGATGGGCGAAGAACCCACAATTGACTGCGTTCGTGCGTGGCGTCACCGCCGCTGCCACGGGGGCAATCGCGGGTGCGGTCGTCGTCCTGGCGCGTCGCTCCATCTTCGACTTACCCACAACCCTTATCGCTCTCCTAAGCCTGGCTGTACTTTTTCGCTGGAAAGTACCGGAGCCAGTTATCATTGCCGTCGCAGCGGTTGTGGGATTAGGGCTCCATCACCAAATCCTCTGAACGAGAAACGAGGCTTCGCCAGGGCTACCATGAAAAAGAACGCGGTTGGCTTTGTACTTGTTTTGACCTGCATTGCCGCCAGTGCGCAGACGGGGAATGTCGTGTATCACGTCACGATGAAGGACGTGAAGTACGTCTATGGGGTCGCCGATCCTGTCGCCCGCTTGAAACCCGGCGACACCCTGGAAACCAACACCGTGGATGCGCTTGGCAACGCCATTCAGAAACCCGGTGACACCCTCAGCCTGGTCAAAGGCGACAACCCTTTGACTGGTCCCTTTTACATCGAGGGCGCCGCGCCGGGCGACACGCTCGCCGTCACGATTCTTGACTTGCAGGTAGACAGTAATCAAGGTGTGGGAGCATTTGCGCCGGGTTTTGGCGCGCTCGGACCAACGAACTACACGCCCATGCTCGGGCCGCCCATGCCGGAGAAGATCTGGTTCTATCCCATTGACCACGCAACCAACACCGCCACGTTTAAGGCGCTGGACTCGAATTTCTCGACCAAAATCCCGTTGCATCCTTTTTTCGGCTGCATTGGCGTCGCGCCCGCAGGGGGTGAGGCGCGCAGTTCCGTCGTACCCGCCGAGTTTGGCGGAAACATGGACTCCCCCGAAGCTTCGGCCGGAAATACCGTTTATTTTCCGGTAAATGTGCCCGGGGCGCTGCTATATATGGGTGATGGGCACGCCGCCATGGGCGACGGCGAAATCGCAGGCACCGCCATTGAAGTCCCTCTTCGGGCGCGCGTTCAGGTCAACGTCATCAAAGGTCAGAAGATCAACTGGCCACGCTTCGAAAACAATGACGCCATCATGACCGTCGGCGCCTACCGCCCGCTCGACGACTGCCTGCGCATCGCCTTCACCGAACTAATTGCCTGGATTCACAATGACTATGGCCTCTCTGAGCTGGATGCCTACGAACTGCTATCCAAAGTGGCGAAGATCCATCTGAATGAAATGGTGGACCCCAACTACGTGATCGTGGCTTCTGTCGAAAAAAAATACCTGCCCGCTAAAAAGCAACGGCCCTGATAACGAAAATATCGGGAAATATCGTATGCAGTCATGCTCCCGGCCAGGAGGTTCCGGGCTTGTTGGCACGCAAAAAAAAAATGAATTTTTCCACATTCAGGGCTGGCGTCGGCGGCCGTTTTGTCGCAGAATGGCAAACCTCAGGTTCTCTCAATCAAGGAGAAGTGTATGGCCTTCCTCCAGAAGCTGTGGGCCGACGATCAGGGTCAGGATATCGCCGAATACGCGGTACTGGTAGCGGCGATTCTGATCATCGTTGTCGGAACCATTCGACTAATTGGTTCTAACTCGAACACCGTATTTTCCAGTGTCGCCAGCGCTGTGCAGTAGCCTTCACAGCTGCCTGGCCCGTTACGGAGTCGACTGCGCAGGCGGAGTGTCAGTGTAACTTTTCGGGCACTCCGTCACTGCTCCGCGGGCGCAGGGGATTTTTCCAATACCATCGTGTGCTGAGCCTGGCAGTTCTTTTTCGGTTCGAAAAAAGCGGTCCCTTCCCTGTCATCTTTGAATCCACGGAAGAACAGCCCTTTCTTGAGATTGTCGGGCAGGCCGGTGAACTTCGCCTTGCCATCGGTATTGGTCGTGACTTCCAGGTCTAGTCGCCGCACCCCGGCAAATCCATAGGCCAGGTGCAGGCGTAAAGTCGCTCCGCCAATGACATTCCCGTTGCCGTCCGTGGTCGTAAATTCAACCGCACAGTTTCCTAAGCCGCCATCCACGGCAGGAACCGGTTGCGGCTGAGCCGGCGTAGCAGGCGATTGCCCCCAGGAAATCGTGACCATGGTCAAGAAAATAGCGGCAACGAAAAATTTGTATTGGATGCGCATGTTCTCCCCAAAAAAAAGCAAGACTGAATGTTTAAATATGGCAGCTTCCAGGCGACTCGAGCAAGCAGCTCTCCGGGAATGCGCGCAGCCCAACGAAAAAAGCCGCCGGTTTGATACTCCGCTGCGTTTCTTGGTTAAGTCCCGACAGCTTTGCACCCGGTGGCTCCCATCGCTGCAGGCGTAAACCAGCCAGGCTGCATCACAGATTTTCCACCAAATCCGCCGCCCTCTTGCGGTTTCCATGCTGGCGAAGTTGCCGGAATCTGGGGTAGTGGTGCAATTTAAACTCCGCCACTACCGGAATCTGGCGCATATTGGCGCGACTTGCAATTCGGTGCCAGCGCTATGTTGACTCATTATGCGAGCTTGCCCAACCCCAGCAATTACGCCCGACGGGTTGTCCCTAAGTTTGTCAGGGGAGGATTTACCATGCCCGATAACCGTCAGCAGGAAAGATGGAAGGATCTATGCCAGGCGGCGCAGAAAGAGAAAGACTCAAAGAAATTGATGGACCTGATCACCCAGATCGATAAAGAACTGGAAAAGCAGGAGCAAGCCAAAAAACCGCCGCCGCAGCCTCCCCTGCACAGCTAAAGGCGATAGCTTTCCGCGGATCCGATTATTAATTGATAACGCAATCCCTTTCGCAGCGGCAGCTTCCAGTAGGCAACGGAGGCGCTTCCGGACCACCGAAGGGAAGTAGTCAACAACCGTGACCATTACGATTACCGGGGTTGGCGCATAATGACGCATCCCTGCCTTTCTTTTCAGATTTATTCTTGTAATCAGCGACCGCAACTTTTCGCACCGGTCTGAGTTAATTAAAGATTGCGGCGCGGTTCAAAATCTGTTCCAGGTTCGTTCCAATTGCGCGTGGGGCGCGGTGGAACAGGAGGTCACGAACACATGGCAAATAATTCCCCCGCAACAAAGAATCGACGAAGCAGCGCCGGCAAAAACGGGAATGGCAAGAACGGTCATAGCAATCTGTACAGCCTGCCTACACTTTATCGCGGCATCTATAACCGGGTGGCGGCGAAAGTTGGATGCGATCCCTCCTATGTGAGCCGAGTAGCCCGCGGTGAGCGCACCTCCGACGCAGTGGCAAAAGCTCTCGAGACTGAGATCCGCCATACCATGACACTGAGTAGCCGTCTCAATCAACGTGCGCCGCGCAACGGCGGCTCGCGCGCTCGTGTCGCGAAGTAAAAATTCATTATGCAGGTCCGCCCGGAGCCGCTCCGGGCGGATTTCTGAGTAACGACCCTCCCCCAGACCTCCCCAGGGGCAAGCTTTAGCGAGTCCCCGAGGACGGCAGCGCCGGCTGAGCAGACGCCGGCGCCACAATTCGCTCCTCTTTATATAGCTGACGAATATGGCGAACCGCTGTGACCACGAATATCAGTCCCATTCCCGCGATTCCTATTGCCCCTCCGAAGTCGAACAGCCGCCAGCGCGTACCAAACACCGTCATACCAGGATTATGGAAAACTGCCAGATTGCCCGCAACCAGCAAGAGCCGCAGTTCCGTAGGCCCAAACTTCCAATGTGACAGGTGAAACTTGCCAATCGTGTAAATGGCCAAATAGCTTTCGATCGAGAGCAGCAGGAAGGCGATCAACAAGCCGATGGCGATCGCGGGGCGCGTGAATCCAGAAAACGCCAGTCCGCCCATAAGAAAGACGGCGGCGACGCTGTCAGCCACGTGATCCACATAGAATCCATAGCGAGGCCGCTGGCGATTGCGCACCCTCGCCAAAGTTCCGTCCAGACTGTCGCCGAACCAGTTCAGTACGAGACAGGCAATCCCCCAGAGGAGTGCCTGGCGGCGCCACGGAGTCAAGGCATAACACACCCCGGCCGCGCATTGCGCCAGGAATCCCAGAAGAGTCAAGTGATCAGAATTGATCCAAGCGGGAGCGCGTTGCGCCATCCAGATCAGAGCTCGTTTCTCGGCACCGGCGATAAGACTCTCTTGTACGCGGGTGGCGGCGGCGAATTGCGTCGGTTCGGCCATTGAATTCTCCCTGCGGCGGCTGATTTCAATTTGCAAGTGTGATGAGTCGCTTGGTTGCGCTTCCAATCTCGCGAGAAAACGCCCGCCGCTTTCCTATACCATAGTTGCCCGTGGCCGACTACATCGCAGCCATTGACCAGGGCACTACCAGCACTCGCTTTCTGATCTTTGATCGGGCCGGAAACATCGTCGCCAGCGCGCAAAAGGAGCACACGCAGATTTACCCACGTCCGGGCTGGGTGGAGCACGATGCTGAAGAGATTTTGCGCTGCACCGACCATGTGATGACGGACGCGGTGACGCGAGCCGGTCTCCATGCGAATCAGATCGCGGCTATCGGCATCGCCAACCAGCGCGAAACAACTGTCCTCTGGCACCGCAAAAGCGGCAGGCCGGTGGCGAATGCCCTGGTTTGGCAGGACACGCGCACGGCCGATTATGTTGCAGAACTCGCCCGCACTGGCGGTCAAGATCGCTTCCGGCAAAAAACCGGATTGCCCCTGAGTACCTACTTCAGCGCCCTCAAAGCCCGCTGGCTGCTGGAAAATCATACGGGCATTCGAGAGCAGGCCGAAGCCGGCGATCTTTGTTTCGGAACGATGGACACATTCTTGCTATGGCACCTGACCGGAGGCGTCCAGGAAGGAGTGCATGTCACGGACGTGACCAATGCCAGCCGTACCCAGCTGATGGATCTTCAGTCTCTAGCTTGGGACCAGGACCTGCTGACCGCGTTCGCCATACCGAGACCCATGTTGCCGCGCATTGCCTCCAGTTCGCAGTTCTACGGCGTCGTATCGCGTGGTCCGCTCAAGGGTGCGCCCATCACCGGCATCCTCGGCGATCAGCAAGCTGCCCTCGTCGGACAAACCTGTTTCCGTCCCGGCGAAGCCAAGAATACCTACGGCACCGGATGCTTTCTCCTGATGAATACCGGCGAAGAGCCAGTGCGTTCCAATTGCGGGCTGCTGACGACCGTCGCTTACCAGTTCGATCAGCAGCGCCCAATCTACGCGCTGGAGGGAAGTATTGCCATCACGGGTGCGCTGGTCCAGTGGTTGCGCGACAACCTCGGCGTGATCAACAGCAGCTCTGAAATAGAATCCTTGGCTGGCAGCGTCGCTGACAATGGCGGCGTCTACTTTGTTCCCGCCTTCTCCGGACTTTATGCCCCTTATTGGAAGGACACGGCACGCGGCGTCATCGTTGGCTTGACCCGCTACGCCAACAAAGGTCACCTGGCGAGAGCGGTTCTCGAGGCCACGGCTTTCCAGACCCGCGATGTGGTAGAAGCCATGGAGAACGACTGCAGAATCCCGATCTCGAGTTTGCGCGTAGACGGGGGCATGGTCGTGAATGGATTGCTGATGCAGTTCCAGTCGGATATTCTTCGGCGGCCCGTGATCCGCCCGCGCATCGCCGAAACCACAGCTCTCGGCGCGGCGTATGCTGCCGGGCTAGCCGTCGGCTTTTTTAAAAGCCTCAACGATCTGCGCCAGCACTGGTCCGCCGATCGCACGTGGAATGCGGAAATGGAAGATCAAAAAAGCGATGAATTATACCGCCGATGGAAGAAGGCCGTAACCCGGTCTTTTGCCTGGACGGAAAACGCGTAACGACGGCCGTCTGTCAGGCCGCCTTCTGCTTGCGCTCGGCTGGCAAACCCGCCTTCACCCAGGCATCAATTCCACCTTGCAAGGCCCACACTTGACGAAACCCGTGCTCGCGGAGTTTCTGCGCCAAACTGGCGCTGGAGGCTTCGTTCGGTCAAGTGCAGTATGTGACGATAGGCTTATCTTTCGGGATCTCCGCCAGGTGCTGCTCCAGTTCGGCAACCGGAATTCGCAGCGCCCCGGTTAGTTTCACATCCGATTCCGCCCACGCCTGAGGGTTTCGCGTGTCGATGAATACGAACTGCTCCCCAGCGTCGACCCTGTTGCGCAAGTCATTAACGGAGATTCTGATGTCGTCGGGCATACCATCACCTCATTTTTTCGAACAATAGATGCCCGACAAGGTTGCGGCGCTGTCTTACCGCTGGAAGTAAGGCGGGAAGGTGCATTTTGGAGCACGGGGCCTACCGCAAGTGCCTTTAATAATCCAACACCTCATAGAATTCGGTCCAGCTCTGCTGGAACATGGGGTGCTGCTTCTTAGCCAGCTCTGTATGCTCGGCGCTGTCCTCGATCTTCTTAAGAACGGTTTCTGCTGCTGATAAGGAGTCGAAGCGGCATTGCCAGATAATCGTATTAGCCGGCTCCCTCCCTGAAATCGGAACGAGGCGTTCCCCCCGCGGGAGCAATCCACGGCGTTCCAGCTCGGCAAATTGTTTTTCGAGAGCATGGAACTCTGTCTTGTGCCTGGGGTCGTACTGCTGAATCAGCCGCATGATGATGGCCACGAATTCCTCCTATTGCACGAAATAAGAAATGCTGTATTTCTTTTTGGCAAACAGATTCTGCCTGTTACTCGGAGTCACCAGGAACGTCAAATGACACCAGCTCAGCTTTGAAGCCGCGCGTCCTGATCGCGCCATAGGCGATGCCCAACGTCATCCAGATCACGCCCGCTATCTTGGCGGGCAGGCTCAGGTTCAACCAAAGCAGCAGGCAGACGGCGAATCCGCAGACCGGAACCAGCAGGTTGCTCAAGTCCCTGCTTTTCTCGCGCAAAAAATACCTGGTAAAGGACGCGGCATTCACCCCCATGAACGCCAGCAGCGCCCCGAAATTCAACAATTCGACAGCCCGCTCAAAATTCAGAAACACGGTGCCGATCAGGGCGAAGCAACCCACGAACAGAACATTGTTGCGAGGAATGCGCCGCTTAGGTTCAATTGCCCCAAAAAACGATTTGGGAATGGCATTTCCCCGGCCCATGCCATAGAGCAAGCGCGCCGCGCCCAGCTGCGAGCCCATTCCGGAGCCCACCGTGGCGACCAGAAGGGTTACGTTAATCAGGCTGAACAGCCACTGCCCGGCTGCGCGCCCAGCCACCGAGACATAGGCGGTGTCCACATCGGGAAACGGCTGCGAACTCGGCCAGACCAACTGTGCCGCATACACTTCGATCGCCGCCAGAATGCCAGTGATCAAGCAGACGAGCACGGTCGCCAGCAGGATGTTCCGGCGCGGATTTTCTGCCTCTTCCGACAACGTCGAGATCCCGTCGAATCCGATATAGGTCAGAACTGCCAGCGATGTTCCTCCCAGCACCGCGGTCGTGGAAAAGGTCTGCGGATCATAAAAAGGGCGGGTGAAGAACGCCAATCCGTCGTGAGGGCTTCTGAGCACATACCGCGCCGCCGCTGCCAGGAAGATCACTATGACCACTCCCATGGCGGCGGCCAATGTGTCGTTGATGCGCGCCGAGGTCCGAATACCGAAGAGATTCAGTCCCGTGAACAACGCAATAAATACCACTACAAGGACCGCATATGGGACTTCGGGGAAGAAATTCAGCGCGAACTTGCTGCACAGGATGGTGCACACGATGGGGTTGAGCATGTAGTCCATCGCCATGCTCCATCCCGTCACAAAACCCAGCGCAGGATGAATCTCTGCCCCCACATAAGTGAAGGCAGAACCGGCGCTGGGGTAGGCGCGCGCCATGCGTCCATAACTGATCGCGGTGAATAGCATCGCGACCATGGCAATCAACACCGTCGTGACCGCGTGACCATGGGCACGCTGGGTCATGATCCCGAAGACCGGCATCGGCGCGGTCGGCTGGATGACGATCATCCCGTACAGGATGAGATCCCATAGTCCCAGCGCTCGACGCAACTTGACGGCTTCCGCGGCGGTAGTGGTGGATCCAGTCGCCATGCAGGTCAGCAAAAGAAAGGGCCGACGGATCTTCGGCCCTGCTCTTCAGGATTTTTGGTTTTGCCAGTAGCTACGGTTTTCAAGCGCCGTGCACGATCGGATCAGATCCGTTTTGGATCCGTGTAAATTCGTGCTCGTCGCCTCGCCTTTAGTAATAAAACTTCAGCGCGAACTGAATGAATCGCGGATCTCGCGCTGCCTGGAACTGCCCGAACTGCGGCGTGCCCAGTTCGACGGCCACGGGCTCAATCTGTCCTGCCGCTCCGATCGGTCCCCACAAAGGGTTTACATGGTTCCAGACGTTGAAGATGTCGGCGCGGAACTCGACTCTCATCTGCTCCTTCACCGGGAACAGCTTGGCAAAAGTCATGTCCCAGGTTTGGAACCCTGGGCCACGAACCTGATTGCGGCGTTCGTTTCCATACGTGCCCTGCACGAGATCGCTGCTGAAGGCGCAGGTGTTGTAGAAGGTTCCCGGCTGGCAAGGCGTGGCATTGGGGTTTCCAATGACGTTCGGCCGCGCGCAGTTGAACCCGACCGTGCCGCCGCAGTCTGTGTTCGAGCTGTTCACAAATGGATCTGTAACGGTGAAGTAGTTGCCGGTGCCCGCTGTGGTAATCCCTGCTATTTGCCAGTTCCCGATTACCTGGTTAAGAAATCCGCCGGCATTTCCCGCGAGAGCCTTGCCCCTTCCCAAAGGCAAATCATAGGAATAGCTGATGGTGAAGCGATGACGAACATCGAAATCAGAGTTCCCATACTCGAGGTGCGGGAAGCGCTGATCGCGGAAGTCCCCGTTGGCCAGCGAACCCAGGCTGGCACTCGAAGCTTCGTCCAGCGCATGCGCGTATGTGTATGACGCCTGGAACATCAACCCATGCGAAATACGTTTTTCCAGAGACGTCTGCAGTGAGTTGTAGTTGGAGTTAGTGTTGGCGCGGAAAGCATCGATGGTTCCATCCACTGCCGGAAACGGCCGACGCGGCGCCAGGGGAGCATTAGGATCGGTGCTCGGCAGCGCCTGGTTTCCGTTGTAAAAGCCGTAGAGATGCTCGCCATGAGATCCGGCATAGGAGATGCCCAGAACCGTCTGGCTCGGTAGTTGATATTCAAAACCCAAGTGCCACTGGTGCATCATCGGCGTCTTGATATTCCGATCAATCGAATACAGAAGCGGGTTGTTAGGGTCAGACAATGAGTTAGCCGGATAACCCTGGGTCCAGAAATTGTAGATAGCTTGGCTATTGTCACCCGGCTTCAGACCAATCGAGCAGGCGTTCGGGTCATTCACATTGGCATTCGCAGGAACTGGGCTGCCACACGGTGAACTGAAACTCTGCTGCAGGAAGTAAGGCGGATTGAAGCCCGGACTGGGGAACGAAAAGGGTCCACTCTCCTGCCCGCCGTAGAAGATACCGTACCCAGCGCGCAGCACGAGGGGATTCGAAATCTTATACGCAAAACCGATGCGCGGAGCAAAGTTCTTGTAATCGGGGTCGACCAGGCTGTTAGAACCGGTCCGAGAGATGGGCAGGAACGAAGCAATGCTGGGGGTGAGCGGGATAGTCTCCCCTTTAGGCACGATCAGCGAATTGCTGGCGAAGTCAAAGCTCGCCATCCGGTTGTGACCTTCCGTGACCGGATGGAAGTATTCCCACCGCAGTCCCAGGTTCAACGTCAGGCGCTCGTTCACACGGATGTCATCTTGTCCGTAAACCGCGAACGTCTTGCGGTGATAGTCGGGACCGTAAATGCTGGAGATATCGGCTGAGTCGGCAGCGCCGAGCAGGAAAGAAGCGATATCGTCGCCACCGGTGGTGGAACCGTCGGCATTGGTAGGCTGCGCAGGATTTGCCGAGAAATCCGGGCCGAAGGAAATATCGCCGTGCGGCGCAGAGTCCTGGAACATGGTGAACTGCTCGAGGCGGATCTCGGTGCCGAACTTCATGGAGTGGCGGCCGCGAATCCAGATCAGGTTCTCGTTGATGACGTAGCTGTTCTGCTTCTCGATAGAGGGCAAAAAGCCAGAAGAGCCGACGCAGGAATAATTAACGAAGCAGATGTTTGGCAGACCGCCATTCGCGGGAGCAAAGGGAACGCCTTTCAGCCCCAACTGGCCCGATACATCGGTGTTGGAGAAGGGTTGCAGACGGTGAGAGTTGATGCGATTGTAGCCCAAACGAAATTCGTTGATCAGCGTGGGGGAGAACGTGTGCGTCCAGCTGACCGCCGCGCTGCGATAAGCATTGTCCTGATGTCCAGCCGTGAAACCGCCCCCATCCAGGAAATTCGTGAACGGACCTGGGGTGAAGATAGGCTGGTCTTCATAACTGAAACGAGCGAAGACATCGTCGGTCTCGGTGAAGCGGTGATCTACCCGCACATCGAAATTGTTCTGGTTAAGCTGTTTCTTTGGATCTACCAGATAGTTGTTGCCATTGATGTTGAAGCCTGGAATGGGTGCCGGGAACAGGGCTGCGATGTTTCTGGCGCCAGTGCCGATGAGGCTGCTCGGAATAATGTTGGTCGGTAACCCTGTGCTGGTGACTCCGACGGGAACGCCACAGAGACCGGTCGGATAATTGGGCAGAGGGTTCCCCTGAAGGTCCGTTCTTGTCTGGGTTGCGCTGGGATTGAAGATCTCGCCCTGATAGGTTGGATTCCCGCTGCAATCGAAAACCGGCACGCCGTTGTTCACGATTGGCGTGCTCGTGTCCAGGAAGCTGGAGAAATCTCCGGATAGCTGCGCAGGCGTCGGGATCAGAAGAAGTTGAGGGAGCGCTTGCCGGATGCGCAAGCCCTCGTAATCAACGAAGAAGAAAGTCTTGTCCTTGATGATGGGGCCACCGAAGGTCGCGCCGAATTGGTTCTGCTGATACGGTTGACGGCCCAGGAAATCGAACGCATTCCGCCCGTCCAATTTATCGTTGCGGAAGAATTCGTACACGTTGCCGTGAAACGAATTGGTTCCGGATTTGATGACTGCGTTCAAAATAGCGCCATTCCCTCGGCCGAACTCGGCACTATAGGAATTGGTTTCGACTTTGAACTCGCCGATCGCATCCACTGAAGGCTGAATCACGTAAGCGCTACCGTTCAAGACGTCCGCCAGGTTCGCGTTGTTGTCGATACCGTCGAGCAGGTAATTATTTTGCAGGGCACGCGCGCCATTGGAGCTGAACCCGTAGCTGGTTTCGGTTCTCGAACCCGGCTCGGCGGGCGCGACGCCGGCCGCGAGTTGCGCCAATTGGGCAAAGTTTCGTCCGTTCAGGGGAAGTGTGGTTGCCTGCCGGCCCGTCACCAGATGACCAAGCTCGGAAGTCTCGGTCTCCAGCTGAGGCCCCTGCGAGGTGACCGTCAGCGTCTCCGCAATCTGGCCGACGCGGAGAGTGACGTTAACTTCGGGCCGAGACTGCACGTTTACCTCAATCGGTCCGACCACCTCTTTGCGAAAGCCTGCTTTCTCCACGGTCACGTTATAGCGGCCGATGCGCAGGGGGTTGGCCGCATATTCGCCGCTCATGCTGGTGGTCGTAGTGAACGCGGTTCCACGGTCCGCGTCGACAACCGTTACCTTAGCTCCAGAGACGACGGCGCCGGACGGGTCCCGCACCGTACCCACGATGCTGCCCGTATCTTTCTGCGCCCAAGCGACGCCCGCAATCAGGCACAGCGCCAAAAGCTCAAGACCAACAAGAAGAAGAGAGCTGCGGAATTTTTTGCGACGATTAGCGGTCATAATATTCCTCCGCGCGACTTGCCCGAACTCGAGAACCCCGGGTAAAGCTGACCGGATCGGATCCAGGCGAACTTCCCGCCTGTCAGGAGGGTCAGCGTTATTTACGAATAGTTTCGATTTCAAGCTTTTGCTTCCGAATTGCCCTAAAACTTACCACAAAAACGCAACCAATCAAAGCAGAGTTCGCAATCTCTGGATTTTGCGTATCCCGAAAGCTCCTGCCGCAAATCTCAGCTTGGCAGGTACGACGCCAACACCTCACTGCGCTGCCTTGCTCATTTCGAGCAGCAAATGGTTTTTGAAGCTGACGTCCAATCTGGGATCACCGCTCTCCACCGTTCCCAACTGAGTATCGTTTTCGTAGTTCACAACTGAGTACTTGCCGGGGGCAAGGCCGCGCAGTTCCACCTGCCCTTTCCATGGCTTGTCTTTTTCGGGCGCGTAGAAAGCGTAATGCATCTTTCCGTCTTTCTCGATCGCATACCCTTCCGGCGAATCGTAGCCGTAAACATAGAGATCGCGAAACTCTCCCCGGGAGAGCATCTTGGCGTTGTAGATATCAATCCATTTTTTCCAGAGCGCTTCTTTTCTGGGCGTCAGTTCGACAGTTCTGAAATGGGGACCGTAGCCGGGCCAGGTGAACTTCGTCCCCACCACGGCTCCAACGCCCACCTCCGAGGCGAAATCCGACCCCTTATCCACTTCATGCAAAGTGTTCATGAAGCGTATGTCGGTGAGTTCGACATGGTCGCCATAGACTGCCGCTTCCGGTCCCAGCAGGGCTTTGTACATCTTGGTCCGCAGCCGCACCTGTCGCGAACCCACCGGATCCGCAGTCACCGCCTGGTCAATGTAGGGCAGCCACGCCAAACTGGGTGGAGTTCCGCACGGGCAAGCCTGGGTGACGCTGTCCGGCTTCAGCGCGCGAGTCGTTTCCAGAATAATTTTGTAGATTTCTCCCACTGCATTGATGGAATCACTCGGCGATTTGTGATGATGCTTGGGGTTGTAACAGGCGGGAACCGTGTACGAGAAATCCAGCTTGTGGCCGTCGAAGTCCCAACCCCGAATGAAGCGCTCAGTTAGGTGGCGATAGTATTGCTGCACCTCGGGAACTGCCGGGCACAACGCCCCCAAATCGGCCGTGGCGCGCGCTGGGTTGCCGTCTTTATCCAGGATCAGCCAGTCGGGATGCTCCTTCACCACATTGGATAATTGATAAGGCCTGTGGTTGAGAATATCTTTCCCATGCCCATCTTCTGCCACAATCGGAATCCACCACAGGGTGATTCGAATGCCGGCATCGTGATAAGCCTTGACGACCTTCTGCAAGGAATCGTCAGGGAAGGTGTCGGTACGCGGCTCCCAGTCTCCGCGCGCCTTAAACCAGCCCGCATCGAGCGTCGCCCATTTGAGCCCAAGCTCCTTCAGCTTGGGGATTGTGCCCAGCATCTGCTTGGGAGTGAAATCCATTTCATATCCCCAGCCGCACCAGTTGGCCTGGTAGTCCGCGTCGGTGGGATGGGCAAGGCTGACGCCGCTGCCCTGCAGCATCTTCGAATAGACGCTGAGCGGCTCGTAGAAGTCACCATGAAAGACTGAAACAAAGGTCAGAGGCGTGGTGTAAATCTGTCCCGGCTGCAGATGCAAATCGTCATCAAGAACGATTTCCGCGCTGACTCTCTTATCCGGGCGCGTGCTCACCGGCAGACTCAGTCGCAAGGGCACCGTCTCCGCATGTCCGATGGCTTCTCCCACGGCGCCGGTCCAAAAGGCGACGACCGGAATCCCGCCGCCAGTCTGATTCTCGTCTTTGTGCATGACGACCTGCATGGGGTTCTCGCGGGCGAACTTCTCCCCCACCTGCATAACGTCGTCTTTGCCCCAGGCCTCGCTTGATCCGTGGAAAGACCACATTTTGAAGGGAGCCGCTTGGGGATCACTGAGGGATGCATTCAGAATATGTCTCTGCGTGATCACCCGCTTAATCTCGAGATCGCTGCTCCCGTTGTTCCGGTAGATGGTGGTCGTGAGCGCTAGGCCTGGCAGGTTGTCGTACACCTCGATGACCAAATCCTTCTCCAGAGTGGGCATCGAGCGACTCTTGCTCGGAATCTCCACGCGCTTTCCCGCCGGGCCCAGCCTGCCGCTGACTCCGGCCACGCGGGCATGGGGGAAATCGAAAACGAAATCAGCAATCTCCTTGTCTTGGCTTGCCACACTGTCGGCGCCTGCCTGAGCGTCCGCTTCTTCGTCATCGAGCGTGAGTTTCTTTCCGTCGCGCAGCAGGTTGGCTTGCAGGTACCCTGCTTCGCTCACCTGGAACTGTGCAGTAGCAGTTGTGATTATGACCGGACCGCCGGGACTGATGCTCACGCTGACGCGGGAACTCGGGGCGTTCGCAGGCTCCGCTGGCTTGCGGCTGCAGCTCACGACGGGCAACGTCAGCAGAAGTGCAGCCCAGAGCAAAATGACTTGACGCTGCAGCCGGGGGGAACTGGGAGAGGGCATAGCCGATCCTTAATCAGCGAAAGCGGTGCTGAACCGAGCAACTTTGGGGTAGGTGTAACGTTTCACTAGTAGAAAGTAGATATACTTCGGCCAGGGTCGTGTCAAGAACAAAATCGCACTTTCTCTTCGCATCCAGCCAGAGGCACAGTCGCAAAGTATCTCGCCCCGCCCTGACAACGTCTGTGATATGTGTCACCGTGCTAATTACTCTCAGAGAACTGGCTGTGGACACCTCTTGGCTTTGTCGGTGACAAAGAGCGCCTCAATCTCACGCGAAAACTTCAATCCGCGACCGTTTGCGAATTCAATCAAGGTATCCAAACAAGCATGGGGGTGAATTGTGTGCGGCGATTCACATTTGTGACTGCCCAGCAACACGCCCAGTTGAATCGCGCTGTCGATCACGTTGTTGTTTCTCTGCCCGGATGCAGTTGCATCAGGGCTGAAAAAAGGAATACCGGCCGCCAACCCTGCGACGATACCCCCGAGCAGCGAGTCGCCTGCACCCGCGGTCGATGCGATATCTACTTCCGGAGCTGGACAATACTGAGTTCGCTTTGCCGTGATTCCGAACGCGCCCATCTTCCCCGCGCTGACAACCACCGTAAGATCGGGAAAGGAATTACGCAGCAGATCCTGGCATTTTTCGACAAAGGGCAGCGGCGCCGCCGGCGAGAAAGCGCAACCGACCAACTTCTCGCCTTCGTCCTCATTGAGCGATACCAGGTCAAGCAGCTTGAACATGCCCAACTGGAGCGCAGGCTGCACCTCCGCAGCCGCAAAGGAGGCCGCGCGCAACGAACCATTGCGAGTAGCCTGCTGCAAGAAATAATCTCGAACTTCGAGAGGAACTTCCGGAACGGCCACTGCTACAAGCTGCTCTCCGGCGGGTCGCAGAAGATCCCCACTTGCAGCAATATCGCGTCGCGACAAATCTGACGCCGCCGAATGGCTGGTTGTGATGTTTCCGCCAGTGCCGTCGGGGTACTGGAAGCACACACTAAACAGGGTAGGCGACCCGGGAACGGCCTGGATCCGGCTGGTCTCCATTCCGGTTTCCCTCATTTCCTGAATGAGGCGGCGGCCGCTGGCATCGTCTCCGACCTTCGCAATTGGGGTGACCCGGAACGAGGCTTCTGAACGGCCCGCGCCCAGCAACTTCGCTACGTAATGCAGGACGATGTGCAGCTTGCAGTAATCGCGCACATCGCGCAAACGCCCCAGCCGGCTTTCATTTCTTCCGAGAGTGTGCTCACCTTCGAGTTCAAAGAAAACTCCGGTGCCGACGCCCCCCACGCCAACCAGCTGCCGGTAAGGGGATTTGGCGTCGATGCGCAGATGACGACCCGAGCTCACAGCAACTCCCAGTCTGGATTCTCGCTGATCGGGTGGCGCGCGGTCTCTGCCGTCGCGGTAATAATGGCGTCAGCGTGACGCTGCAGCAGAGTCATGGGATATTCGACATCCGGCTCCGCGAAAAGAGCCACCCGCAGCGCGGTTTGCTTCCATGCTCCCGTGTCGCTATATACGCGCACTTTCTTTGCGGAGAGACACTCCTTGATGCCCAGAGTGACCGACATGGGCGGAACAAACTGATAAGCGCTCCCGAAGGTCCGCTGCGCCAGGGCCAGAATTGTGTCGTGATTATTCTCCTGGATGCGAATGCTGGAATTCGCCAATTCCTCGAGCGTGATGGAACTATAGGGATGCCGCCTTGCCTGGTTGTAGGCCACGTGCCCATCCTGCCCCCAACCGCCAATCGTGATATCGATGGGCGCGCTTCCAATTTCCGCCGCTACCTTCTCCATCGTCGCGGGCACAAGCCAGAATCTCTGCGCTTGCGGAACCGCCAACTCCGGCCGGATTCCTCCATAAAAATGTTTTTCCATGAAGCTGCGGAAATTGTACGGATGTCCCGCAGGCAAGGGCCGCCCTTGCCAATCCAGGCATTCATCCATGTGGAACACAAATAGCTTCCGCAGGGAAAGGTTGCGGCTGTTGACCAACTCAGTAAACGGCTTGTACCAGCAAGACGGACCACAAGGAACGATTGCCCGAGTTGCCGCGCCCTGGCGGTTGTTCTCTGCGATCTCCTGTCCCAATTCCTCAGCCATCAACCGCCCCATTTCCTCTGAATCCCGGACCATGCGGAACTGGGTTCGCAACTGAGGATGCCGAGCGAGTTCGGCGGCCGGAATCTTGCACCAGCGGTAAAGGTCATTCTTCAAGATACCCATATCTCTCCGCATTCGTGTGGAGCGGACACTGCCTTCCGGGGTGCGCGCGGCGAATGCCTTCGCAAGATCATGACATCGCATCGCCAGCAGCCGGGCAGGTCGACTCGCGAATCATCAGCTTGGGCGAAACCTTACGATGCTTCGCCGCTGCCGGTTTCTTTTCTATACTTGCTCGAATCGATTCTTCGATGATTTCTGCTCCCAACGAGCCCTGCATCTCGAGCTGTTGCCGCACGGTGGTAAGCGGAGGATTGTAAAACTCCGAGCTGGGCAGATCGTCGAAGCCCACTACCGAACAATCCGCGGGCACGCGCCGGCCAGCTTTGGTCAGCGACCGAATCGCGGCGCAGGCGGTGAGGTCGTCAAAGGCAACCAGGGCGGTAAACTCGCGTCGTCGTCGCAACAATTCATCGGTTATTTCGCAGCCCTCGACGTAACTTGAATTCCCTCCCTTAATTTCTAAAACCAGGTTGGGATCGATCGTCAGCCCGACATCGTGCGCACAGCTTTCCAGGCCGCGCCAACGCTGCTGGCTGTCTACCAGGCTCTTTGGACCTTTGATAAACGCGATCCGGCTATGACCAAGCTCGTAGAGGTGCTGCAGCGCTTGCCTGGTGCCGGCTTCATTGTCTACCACGATGGAACAGACAGCTCCCCGATCCAGCTCGCGTCCTATCACCACGGCCGGAGTATCGCGCTCAGCATGCTCAGCCAAAAGGTCGGTATCCACATGAACCGGATTCGCAATCGCGATAATTCCCTCGACTCGCCTCGATAGCAACAGGTCCAGGCATCGTGGAAATTGTGAGCGGTCATTTTGCAGGTCGGTGGTGATCGGAAAATAGCCGGAGGACCGCAGATGATTCTCAATGCCTCGCAGTATCTGCGTGCAATAGGCATCCGTTATATCGAATACCACTACGCCGATCGTGTGACTGCGCTTGATTCGCAGGGAGCGCGCAAACAAGTTAGGGCGGTAGCCCAGGCGTTTTGCCACTTTCCAGATGCGCGTGCGCGTCCGCGGGGAGATACGAGTCGCAGCAGGGCCATCATTCAGCACCATGGAAACGGTCGTTACCGAGAATCCACTTTCACCGGCAACATCGCGAATGGTTACCATCCTTGTCTCCCTGATCAGTTGCGCCCAGCCTGTGACCTACCCGGCGAAATGATCTGTCATCCCGGCCGGAGCGGAGGGACCTTGTGTTTCGGCGCTGCCTGATCCCATACCCCTTTTGCAAACAGCGCTTCCAGTTCCTGATGATCTTTCATCACCCAGTCTGCCTCGCCAAGGTCCTCCGCGGCCAAAGTCGTACAAATAGCAACGACCCGGCATCCGGCGGCGCGCGCCGAGCGCACCCCATAAGGCGCATTCTCGACCACCAGACAGCGCGCCGGTTCGACGCCTAGAAGTTCCGCTGCCCGCCGAAAAGGCTCAGGGTCGGGTTTGGGCTGGGCAACGTCGTCGGCAGTGATCACACAATGAAACAAGCGTTCTACGTCAGGCGACAGGGCTCTCTTCACAGACTGGCGCGAAGAGCCCGTAACCATTGCCAGTTTATATCCAGACTTCCGCAAGCGACGAAGCAACTCCAACACGCCGGCATAGAACACCCGCGGGCCAAGTGCAACATCGTGCTGGCGGCGGCGTTCCACCAACTGCTTGACGCGCGCATCGGTGATGGGAATCTCACGCTCGGCGCACAGGGTCGCAATCAATTGGGGTGTGGGCTGTCCTTCACGCAAGTAAATCTCGCGCGGTGTTGTAGTGATTCCGATTTCCTGCAGCACCAACTCGTAAGCGCGGTAATAGTTCTTGGCGGAATCCACCAACACGCCGTCCCAATCGAAGATGACTGCATCCACGCGGCCGGATGCCGGCCGCTCGGCGGACCCCCGCCGCTCTCCGTCAATAGGTTCGTTGTTGGTCCTCGGCACCATTCCAGCGTTGTTCAGCAACTATTGCCCGGCCTTGGATCCACTCTTCCGGTCAGCGCATCCATTCTGGCCATAACTGGTGTGATAACGGTCAAACCACTTGCGCACTTCTTGCGCCGGCAGCGGCGCGGGATTACCCAGTTGCATCGCGAGATGGCAAGTTTTGGCGACATCCTCCAGCATGACGGCGGCTTTCAGGGCGGCAGCAGGAGTGGCGCCGAAGGTAAACGCTCCATGATTCGCCAGTAGCACAGCCGGACCACCATAGCGATACTTGAGAATGGCTTCCCCGATGTGATTCTCGGCATTGTCCACATAAGGAGCACACGGTATCTCTGCGCCGAACTCGTCGGCAATAGCCGTCAAATAGGCGGGGATGGCCTGCCCCAGCACGGCAAAGCTGGTCGCGTAATTGGAATGGGTGTGGACCACGGCGCCGATATCCGGGCAGTGGGAATACAAATACAAATGGTGCGGCAGATCCACGCTGGGATTGAGCCTATCTCCCGCGTCTCCGGTTTCGATTTTGCGGCCGTTCAAGTCTGTCGCCACCAGCAAAGCAGGAGTGAGCTTCTCATAATCCATTCCGCTGGGCTTGATCAGGACGATTCCCGCATCGCGGTCAATGCCACTGGCGTTGCCGCTATGCATGGTCACCAAGCCCGATCGGTAAATTCCCAGGTTGGCTTCGAGCACTTGCTCGCGCAGCGGGCTTAGATCCTTCACGAAGTCCCCTCGCGCCGAGTGTCGCAATCCATTGCCAACAAAATCATCATGCAATGGTTGACACCGGCTCGCCAGAAGTCTACATTACCCCCGTATTGTAACGTTTCACCGGAGAAAATGCTTGGGCGATTTAGGGAAGGCGATTCGGTTGAAACGGATTCTCCGGTCCGGCCGCGGCACGCTGGTCATCGCCTTTGACCACGCCCTGGTCCTGGGCCCTATTCCCGGTACACTCGATCCCGCCGGTCAGATCCGCCGATTCATCGAAGCAGTCCCGGACGCGGTCCTGCTGAATTTCGGGAATTTCCGGTATTTTGCCGAGGCGAATTGCTCCGCGGGCTTGCCCGGTCTGATTGCTCGCCTCGATTGGACCACCGCTTTTAACGAGAGCGCGAAGACTGCTCCTCAAGGTTTTAAAACCTGCCTCGTTGCTCACCCGGAGGAAGCTCTTAATGCCGGAGCCGATGCTGTGATCACTTTTTTGACCATCGGCAGCGGCGATGCGGAATTTGAAAGGAAGGAAATAGAGCGCGTGGGCCAGCTCGCACGCGACTGCGAGAAAGTGGGCATACCCTTCATGGTTGAATCGATCGCGCGCGGAGCCCAGGTGGAGAATCCCCGCGATCCGGAGTGGCTCATGCTTCACACTCGCATCGCCGCTGAGTTAGGGGCTGACGCGATCAAGACCGAAAATGCGAGCAACACGGAAGCTTTGGCAACCGTGATCGCGGCATGTCCCGTGCCGATTCTCGTGCTCGGGGGCAGCCGCACCGGTTCCGATGAAGACGTCCTGGATACCGTGCGGGGCATTATCCAGGCGGGTGCTGCCGGCGTCTTTTTCGGGCGCAACATTTTTCAGGCGGACAACATGGCCGAACTTCTAAAGCGGGTGCGCTCCGCGCTCGCCGGCAAAGTATCGGCCCAAGGACAATAATCAGTGAGCCTGCTGGCCGTTGACATGGGCTCGAGCAGTTGTAAGGCGGTCGTCTTTTCGGAGGATGGCCACACACTCGCGGAAAAAATCTGCTCTTATCCAACACTTCAAAGGCCGCATCCCTCCTGGGCGGAAACCTCTGCGGAAACCTTCTGGCAAGCATTTACATCGGCAACGCAATCCGTGTCCGCCAAAGTTCCCGCCGATCCGGTGGAAGTTCTGGCAATTAGTTCTCACGGTGAGAGTTTTGTTCCGGTGGATGCGCACAACCAGCCAATTGCGCCGGCAATCCTCAATATTGATAACCGCGCCACTAGCGAGGCGCACTTCGTCGCGGAAAAGCTGGGGCGAAAGCTTATCTTCGAGATCACCGGGCAGACGGCACATCCCATGTATCCGCTGGCCAAGATGCTGTGGTTGCGGAGGCGTCAGTCCAACATGTTTTCGGCGGCGAAGCGCTTTCTCGCCGTTCCGACATACATCCTGACCCGGCTCGGCTTGCCCGCTTACGTTGATTACTCGCTCGCCTCTCGCTACCTGACGTTCGATATTCACAAGCTGAGCTGGTCATCGGAAATTCTGTCTACTTTTGATTTGTTGCCGGAGCAGTTGCCGGCAGCCGTTCCCGCCGGAACCGTCGCCGGAGAATTGTCTACGGGCATGGGTGCGGAACTCGGCCTGCGACTTGGAACTCTGATAGTGGTCGGCGGACACGATCAGCCCTGCGGCGCTCTGGGCTGCGGAGTGCTTGAACCAGGCCGCGTCTTTGCATCTTTGGGAACCTACGAATGCCTCGTGACCGCGTCGCACAAGCCGGTGCTTAGTGATCCGGCCCTTGCCGCGAACCTGAATTCCTACTGCCACGTGGTCCCCCAACGTTACGTCACCCTGGCGTATTTCCCGGCCGGCATCATGCTGGACTGGTTTCTGCGCGCGCTCGGACCGGAAGACGCAAGGGTGGAAACGAACATCGGGGAACTCTGCCGCCGGATGGAAGCGCAAGCGTCGGAAGACCCGAGCGGATTGTGCATCACTCCGCACCTTTTCGGAACCTGCAATCCCGATTTCGATCCGCAAGCCACGGGAGTGATCGCCGGCATTCGCCCCGGCACCAGCCGCGCCGATTTGTACAAGGGCATCCTTGAGGGCATAGCCTGCGAATTCGCCAACATGTCTGATCTCCTCCAAGCAACTGCGGGAGCTTTCAGGGAAGTTCATGTCAGCGGCGGAGGAACCGCATCCCCCTTCGGTCTGAAGTTACGTGCGTCGCTCTCGGGTTGCGAACTCCAACTGATGGATTGTCCCGACTCGGTGTGTTTGGGCACCGCTATGCTGGCCGGACTGGCAGCCGGAAAATACGGATGTTTCTGCGAAGCCAGCGAGCAGCTCGTACGGGTTGGCGAAACTGTCGAACCCGACCAAGCCCTCGCGAAACGCTATAAGCAACAGCGACAGCAGTACGGTTTGCTTTATTCAAGCCTGGCGCCATTGCGGCGCGCACAAGGCGAACTGCGACAAGGGGCAGAATGATCCAGCCCAAGATAGGATTCATCGTTTACGGTGTGCACAAGGATGGCTTGAAAGATCCCATGGGCCAGCCCTTTATCGATGAAAACATCGTTCAGCAATCGAGAGCCGCACTCACGCAAGCCGGGCTCAAGCTGGTCAATTATGAGTTGGTGATTGCCAGCAAAGAGGAAGCCGTCGCCGCTCTCCGCCGTATGAAGAACGATGACGAGATCGACGCTGTGGTTCTCTTTTCCGGCACCTGGGTGTGGGCTGCGCATTTAGTCGGCGCAATCCGAGAGTACGCCGCAACTGGCAAAGGAGTGCTGCTGTGGACTCATCCCGGATCGCAAGGCTGGCGGCCGGTCGGCGGTTTGGTGATGCATGGCGGACTGCTCGAAATCGGGGTTGCTCACAAATTCGTTTACGGTGCTGCTGCCGAACCCAGCACGATCGAACGAATCGTCAGCTATGCGCAGGCTGCTCACCTCAAAAACTGGCTGAACCTCTCGACCTTCGGAACCTTCGGCGGCCGCGGCATGGGACAAACCTGCGGCGTGGCCGACCCCTCGCAGTGGATGCGGGTTTTTGGCGTAGACATCGATTCCCGCGACACCACCGAACTCATCCGCACCGCTGAACATATCTCCGCCAACGAGATCGCCGCTATAGCTCCGCGCCTGCAGAAGCTTTTTGGCAAAGCTCCCGATGCCAGTATCGTGAATGAACGTTCTATTCGTCTTTACCTGGCGCTCAAGAAAGTCGTGGAAAAAGAAAAGTTCGATTTCTACACCATCCAATCCTTCCCGGGCCTTGGCGACGACTACTCCGCCACCTGCTTTGCGCAAAGCATGATGCTCGAGGATGGCCACGGCACTTCTACTCTCGGCGACTTCAATACTGGCTTGACCGTCCTGCTGTTAACCAAGCTGAGCAAGGAGCGAGTTTATTACGGCGATCTGCAGCACCTGGATACGAAGACCAAGGAGATCAAAATCATTGGCGACGGCGCCTGTCCGCCATCGCTGGCGGGAAAGCTGGGCCCGGCGGGATTCGCCGAACACGGCATTCCCACGGAAGGCGAAGCCGGCGGCCTTTCCGTGAAATTGGTCTGCAAGGTTGGGGAAGGCGTGCTGGCGCGTCTGGGCCGGGTGAATGGCGAATTTCAGATGGTGATCACCCGCGGCACGGTATTTGAACCGCCCGCGGCGCAACTCAACGCTCGCCTGCATGAGTGCGGCATCCCCTTCTGGCCCCATGGATTTGTAACCGCCCATGGCGATATGAACACCTTGCTGGAGCACTGGACGAATGAATATGCTTGCCTGGGCTACGGCACGCACCTCTACCCGGCGCTCGTCGATTTTTGTGAGATGACAGGCATAAAAGCGATTCTGCCTTGATACGAGGAGATTCGGATGCGGAAATCATGTTCGACCATCGTTCTGTTATTAATCGCAATCTTATGCGCCTCGCAGACCCAGCCCGCCGCAATTGCCGGCGAGCAGGATGCCCTGAAGGCATTAGCGGCGTTTCACCCCATTGATGCGCACGTGCACGTTTTCAAGAGCGATGCCGCCTTTCAATCCATGCTCGAGAAGCTGAATCTCAAGCTGCTGAACATTCTGGTCATGGACGACACTCTTCCTTACCGTAAGGCGCTGCAGCCGCAGGTGAACGATGCTTTGGCGCTGGTGAAATCGAGCCGCGGCCACGTCGCACTGTGCACGACGTTCGATCCTTATAAGTTCAACGATACAAACTTCACCGCGGACTCCATACGGCAACTGGATGAAGACTTTTCCAAAGGCGCCATTGCCGTCAAGATCTGGAAAAACATCGGCATGGAAATCAAAGATGCGAACGGCAAATACATCATGGCCGATGATCCAAAATTTGAAGCGATTTATCAGGACATTCAACGTCACGGCAAGACGCTTTTGACACACCAGGCCGAACCCGACGTGGCCTGGGGACCGGCGGATCCCAACGATCCCTCCTGGTCCTACTACCAGGAGAACCCGCAGTGGTATCTCGCCGACAAGCCCGGTTATCCCTCGAAGCAGACCATCCTTGCCGCGCGTGACCGCGTGCTCGCAAACAATCCCAAGCTGAAAGTTGTCGGCGTCCACCTGGGCAGCATGGAGAAAAGTCTCGCCGATATGGCCAGGCATCTGGACCAGTACCCAAATTTTGCAATCGATACCGCCGCGAGAATGGATTACCTCATGCTCATGCCGCATGAGGATGTCCGTAACTTCCTCATCAAGTATCAGGACAGGGTCCTTTACGGGACTGATCTGGATCTGATCGCAACCGCGAACATGGCCGATGCGGTAAAGGACTGGCAATCCACCTATGCGCGCGACTGGAAGTTTCTAGCGACGGACGAGAGCCTGACGGTCATGGGCAAAAAGGTCCGCGGGCTAAGCCTCCCGAAACCGGTGCTCCAGAAGATTCTTCATGACAATGCGAAAAAGTGGATTCCGGGATTGTGAAGGCTCGATAAGCGGCAGCTCGGTTTCATCCCACTCTGGTTGATGCGCCGATTTTTCGTGAGCTTTCGGACGCAGCAATTCTAATTTTTACGCTATCCATCAGTCTGCCTGGCTTGCGATGCGACTCTCACAATGGGCCGGCACACAATATGTACAGCTGGCGGAATACATAGGCATGCAGGTGCCGGAATACATAGGCATCTACAGCTGGCGGAATACATAAGCATGTACCGGTGGTGGAATGCGCAGGTATCAAGACTCCAGCCCGAAGGGCGAACAAATTAGCCCAGGGCGTGAGCCCTGGGTAAAGTCCCGGCAAGAGCCAAGCCCCGTAAGGGGCGACACGCCTAATGAAACGCCGCCCCCAAAGTATCAATGATCAACCGATCCGCCGTCTGCGCCGTTCTGCCGCTGTGATCGCGATCGTCCACCTCGACCACATCCATGCCGATCAGTCGGCCCTTCGCCGCGACGCCCATTAGCAAATCATCCATCTGGAAAAAGCTGAGCCCTCCCGGCTCGAGTGTGCCCGTGCCCGGAGCCGTAGCCGGGTCGAGTACATCCACATCGAAACTGATGTAAATGTTGTCGCTGGTCGGAATCTGTGACAAAGCCCACTCCACACCCCGCCGGTGAATCTGTTCCGCCGTAATCACCGTGCTATTGATCTTGCGCTGGTTATCTCTGGCTTCGAAATCGTTGGCCAATCCGCGCATGCCTATCTGAACAATCTTCTTGACGTTCGGCAGCTTGGCGGTGCGATTCACCCAGGACGCGTGATCGAGGTTCCCGGGCGCTCCGGTCCAGGTATCGAGGTGCGCATCGAAATGGATCAATGTGAGCGGAACATCGTAAGCGCGCACTACAGGATAGGTGATGCTGTGGTCGCCGCCGAGCACCACGGGGAACGCCTTCTTCGACAGAATTGCGCGCAGCTCGCGAGTGACGCTGTCATCGGTCTGCGCTGGAACCGTCGGCCATGTTTCCACATCGCCCACATCGGCCCAATGCTTTCCTTTGAGCACCACCCGATCGCCATCGATGTAATAAAAGCCCAGGCTCAAGTCGCACATCTTGTACATGGCCGTGTTTTCCCGAAGTTCGCGCGGCCCGTAGCGGGCCCCCGGAGCATTCCAGGTTCCCTCGTCAAATGGAACCCCGACCACGGCGAAATCCGCTTTCAGATCCTCGATGCGCGGCACATAGGGTGCGCTCAAGAAAGTTCGGATGCCGGCGAAGTTCACCGGGCTGGCACAAGGCTGCTCCTCCGCCACCAGGCGCACTGCTGTCATGGTCACTGCCAAGCTCACTGCAACCAGAATAGGTTTCATGGTCCTCCCGACGCAGACGGCACCTGCATGATACTCGCCCGCAGCACGCGTCAGGAATTGTGAAGCGCTCTGGATTTTCGTCCCAGGACTCTACCGAAGTTTTCCAACTCTTGTACGATCTTTCCCGAGCCCCCCAGGCCTTTTGCACAAGGCGACCCGGTCATCTCAGGACGAACGAAGTCGACGAGGAGGCCTGGATGCCGGAAAAACGGTTTGTTCGCCGCAGGAAGAGTATCCCTGAGCAAAGTTCCCCGGTCTCGACCCGCGAACAGGCGCGTTTGCTGAATGATCCGAGTGTCCCCCTGGACCACGCCCAAGGAGCGTCCGCAAGCGAACATACTTCCGAAAACCAGCTTCGCACTTCGCGCCTGCAGGTAGACAGAACGGCTGAGAACTTTTACGCGGATGATGAGGCAGCATAACTGACGCAGAGAAGATACTGCAGGGACAGGCTGGAGGGTACCTGGAAACTATCGCGCTTAAGCCCGTTTTCGAATTCCGGCCTTCACCAACTTTCGCGCGTGACCCGGTCCCCTGACAGCCAGAACACGGTATTTCTCGCCCGAGAGCTTGTGGTAGTCCACGAAAAATTCTTCCAGCTCCTTCCTGAACTCCTTGCCCAGATCATCAATGCTTTTTGTTTCTGACCAGCTATGTGCCCCCTCTTCGATGGCCACAATGCGGTCATTCCGCAGCCAGCCTTTTTTGTCGCGCTGCTCTCCTTCGATGACTCCGATGAGCCGGCAAGTCAGTGCGCACCCCGCAAAAGCGGGCTCATCCATCAGCACCAGCACATCCACAGGATCGCCATCGGCGGCTTTCGTGGAAGGAACAAACCCGAAATCGTACGGAAAAGTCATCCCCGCCGGCAAAACCTTCTTCAATTCGAAGATTTGCTCCTCAGGGTCGAAAGCAAACTTGTTTCTGCTTCCCTTGGGGGTTTCGATGATCACCCGAACCAAGTCCTTGTTATTGCCATCGAAAGGTTTGAGGCGAGACGGATCAGCCAGCCCATTCTTTTTCATTCGCTCTCCCTGCCAAACCCTCTCGATGCAAGGGGAAGAACAATGGGTTGTTTCCCGACGCGAACTTATCCCGTTGACGGAAAACGCGTCCTACGGATTGTCGATGCCTATGCTGATGATCACGGGGAAACACAGAATCCATTCATTCCGGCGTGCACGAAGCTCATCGGTCAACCATACCCATGATGATCATCCGTGAGGTCATCCGATCGTGTGGCTAAATCGGCCGCTCTGGATTAGCAATCGTAAGCGCTATGCTGGCGCTTGTTGGGTGATCACGTGTCCGCGGTCGGAATCGAAGATAAAGTCTCTCCGATTCTGCAAACTCATGCTTACATGATTAGCAAGCGTCCGAGGAGTGAAATCCAAGCGATGCATGGAAGAATGTTTCCTTCTAACATGCTTTCGTCAAATCTCACCTACTAATCTCAGT
>DASUWH010000017.1:0-16005 GCA_036378535.1 Terriglobales bacterium
ACCGCCGCGCTCGCCGGAACGTAGACAGTCATGTCGGTGCTGACGGCGTTTTCTCCCGCGGCCGCCGTATTCGCGTTAATCGTCACAGACTTCTCGCTGGAGGTAATTTGCGGCTTGCTCTGCCGGTTGAACTTGTCTGCGTCCTCCTGCTTATCGGCGCGCACTTTCTTGCTGATATCCACTTTGACCTGCTTGTCGCTAGTGGCAATCACGTTGATCGAACCGCGATCCGAAATGACATGCAGGCTGCTGCCGGCCGGGAACGCTCCGCTCAAGCTATCGGTGTAGGAAAAGCTCTGGCCGAACCAGTTAGGGAAGTCTTCGTCGTCGATGCCGATCTCATCGTGCAAGCCTTGCCAATCCACCTTGCGAGTTTCGCTGGCGATCAGTCCGGAACAAATCAGGAACAGCAGCAGGAACACGCCCCCGACGCCGATGCCAGAGGCGCGGAAACCTGCGCGGTGCGCACGCTGATGCTCGACCAGCTTGATGACGCCCCACAGGATGATCAGCACCGGCCAATATTGCCCATAAAGACGCCACATGGTCAGCAAGTTCAGCCTGCCCATCGTGACCATCAGACAAACGACGCCGAGCACGATCAAAACCACCGGCCCCGCTAACGACCGCGCAGCGCGTGGGTTCTGAACTGTCGCTGGGCTAGACATTCTTCACCTCATTCGTCGGTTGCTGCGTCTCAGCCGTGGCACTCGGAGGCGGCGCAGGCGCATTTCCGGCAGGCGGGGCACCGACCAGCGTGCTTTCTTCCCGGTGACCGGTGGTGGACGCGCCGTTACGAAGCAGCAGCAAGATGCCGAATAAGAGAAATAATACCGGCCAAGTCCGGTGGAATCCGAATCCACTTACATCGTCCAGCAGCCATAACAGGCCCACGGCGAAGAGCATGACCGGGAAAGAAGCTCTGCGCAGGCGGCAACGGTCACAGTAGCAACAGCGCGAAGCCGTCGTTCCCGCCAGACCCCATGCGCGGGCAAACAGCCAGCCTCCCAGCAGGATCAGGAAGACCGGCCAGAAAAGGTGAAAGCTGAAATCGAACACTCCGGTATTGCGTAGAAGAAACATCAGGCCGATGACGATCAGGATCACGGCACCTGTCGGCACCTTGCTGACATCAACCTTGTCGCCCGCGCCAAAGGCTTGCGCTAAGCCGAAAGGATCGGGTGCGGGTTGGCCCATCTGCAGTGCCCGTGCCGTGCGCACCGCATCCACAATCTGGTAGATGTAGAAGAAAGCGATCCCCAAGCCAAAGAGCGTGCCGGCAACATCCCCGCCAGAACTGGAACCGACGATCAGCAACGTGAAAATGACGAGGTGAGCAAGGCCCTTGGCGTATTGGCCGCAATAAACCGCACCCACGCCAAAGGGAAAGAAGCCGGCAAGAATACCGGCCAATGCTGGATTAGGCCCACCCTGTGGCTGTGGGGGGTACATGGGAGCGGCCGGCATGAGCGGCGCGGCCGGAATTCCAGACGCGGCTGGCGGCTGCACGCCCTCCAGGCGAGCGGCCAGACAGTTCTCGCAGTAGATGACCCCTTTGACATCCCGGGTACAGGTGGCGCACAGCGGCTTTCCGCAAGTGCGGCAATACGCGACAGCCGACACATTGGTGTGGTTGGCGCAGTTCATACAAACCTCCTGGTCGTGGACGCGATCACGACCGGCGGAGCGTTCGGGGCGGAGGCCAGGATTGGCTGGTTGTCCCCCCGGCTATAGTTACGCTGCTGCCTTTCGGGTTGCTGACTGGTGTTGTTGTCCTTGCGGCGCTGCTCTGGTGGAGGAGCAGGCTCCGCAGGTGTGGTCGCGCGTTTGAAGTCCCGCACGCGCGATTCAATCTCATAGACGAAGCGAATGTTCTCGTAGTACTTCACTACTCTCCCTGTGGTCATGTGATATTGGCGGACGACGGCGCGGGGCCGGAGGTCAACGTGGCGGAGATCGGTCAGTTTCACCCCGGCGATGTTCAGCGCCATGGAGATCGAGAAGAACGCCATGCCAAACGACATGGCAAACCTCGGCTGGCGAACCAGGGCGAATACCGGCGCCGTCACGGGAGCGGCCCACTGCTGGATCCGATCCAGCCAGGATGGTTTTGCCTGCATCCTGCCCGGGACGTGCATGCGGGCGGTATCGAGGCCGGTCGTCGCGGCCAGGATGTTGTTGACCAGGTGCGCCGGAGGCTCGACTTCCTCCAGCGAATTCAGCAAACGCCGTCCCCCATCGATTTCGGCGAACAGCGGCCCGCAAACCGAACAGGAGTCAGCGTGAGCCTGGAAGCGCTCCAGCTGCTCGCCGGAAAGCGTCGCATCCAGAGCTTCGGTCAGCAGAGCGTCAAACTCGTTGCACTGCATCGCTTTGTTGCTTTCGCCTGGCATCACATCACCTGCTTATATGTACGTTGAAGTAGGCGCGCAAGTTCCGCGCGTCCCCGGTTGATCCTGGATTTGACGGTTCCCTCGGGAACCTTCAAAACCGTGGCTATTTCGCGGTAATCCATATCCTGCAAGTCCCGCAGGATGACCGCTTCCCGTAATTCTGGGGATAACCTTTGTAATGCATGGTGTACAGATTCCCTCGTCTCCCGGCTCTGAACACGGGCATCGGGGGGCTGGGAAACGTCCCCAATCTTGTCACTGAGGGGCATGGCATCTTCGTGTTCTGAAACGGGAGCGTCGAGCGAATCGGTCAGACGATCATGTTTCGTCTTGCGAAAATGGTCTACCAGAAGATTGCGCGTCATGGTGGTTACCCAAGTCATGAAGGCGGCCCGATCGTGATCGTATGTGTCCAGAGTTCTATACATTTTGATGAACACTTCCTGGGTTAGATCCTGAGCGTCGTCGCCGGATCCTGCAAAGCGATAGCAGATGTTGTAGATGCGCCGGTGATAGCGCTGAACGATTTCTTCCCAGGCGGCTGCGTCGCCGGCTATGCAGCGACGGATCAGAGCAGCAACGACCTGTGCGTCTTCCAACCGGCACTCCCCAGAACTCCCAGCACCCCAGGTGGAGGCGGCCACGTGCCCCAGAGCCTAACACGACAATAGAGATACGTTATTGTCTGGCCAAAAGTTCTTTGATTCTAAGAAGAAAGCATAATAGCAGCGGTTCTGGAAGAAGGGCGAAGATCAGGCGAATCGCTGCTTTTTGGCACCACGATCTTTCCCATTTCGGAAGCCCTTCGTCCGGTTACTTCGACTGTTTCACCAGGCGAGCCAGCGTTTTCAGTAGCTGGGGAGCTTCCTCCCGGAGTTGATCAAGGCTGTAGTGAACCACCTGGTCCATCGCCCGCTGACCTTCTTTGGTGACGGACAAGAGGACCGAGCGGCGATCTTCCTTCGAACGCTCGCGCTTTACTAATCCGCGCTTTACGAGCCGGGTGGTCAGCTCGACGGCACTGTGATGCTGCAACCGAAGCTGTTCGGCGATCTGCTTTATGGTGGGCTGTTTTCCGCCGGGAAGGCCTTTGACCGCCAGCATCAGCTCGTACTGCTGGGGCTCAATGCCGGCGTCTTGGGCCGCTCCACGTCGGCGCCGCAGGAAACTGGCCAATTGATAGCGGAACTCGGCTAGCGCCTGGTACTCGGCTCGGGAAACGGCCTTCGACGATGGCCTGGTCCGCGAAGCGGGAGATTTCATCGATAATCGACTCCGTAGCCGCGGTGCTGCTCGGCTACTCCGATGTGAAGTAGTCCACTGTAATCGGGTTTTCAAACAGCGAGTAGTCGCGCGTAACCACGGTTATGCCACTGTCGGTGACGAAATAGCGTTGCCGGTCTGCCTGGGTATCGTAGCCGATGGTTGTGCCCTCGGGAACATGCACATCGCGATCGAGAATTGCTTTCCGAATCCGGCAATGGCGGCCCACGTTGACATGCGAGAACAGGATGCTGGAATCAACTTCGCTGTACGAATTCACCCTTACATCAGGCGACAGAACACTGTTGCTAACCCTGCTGCCGGAGACGATGCACCCGGCCGATACAATGGAATCGAGTGCGGTACCGGTCCGCCCGGTCTCGGCAAAGACGAACTTGGCGGGCGGATACTGGCGCTGGTGGGTGCGGATCGGCCAATCCTCGTCGTAGAGGTTGAAAACAGGCGAAACCGAAACGATGTCCAGATTCGCCTCGTAGTAAGCTTCCAGCGTTCCCACGTCGCGCCAATACAGCGCTTCTTTCTTGTTCTCGTCGATGAAATTGAAAGCGTAAACACGGTAGTCATCGACCATGCGTGGAAGAATGTCATGGCCAAAATCGTGACTGGAAGTCGGGTCTTCGGCGTCCTTCAGCAACACGGGGATGAGTACGTCGGTGTTGAATAGATAAATACCCATCGAGGCGGAAACCATCTGCGGGTTGAAGGGCGAGCGCAGATCGGTCTGCTTGGGCTTTTCCTGAAAACCAACCACCCGGTTGTCGCGGTCTACGTCCACCACCCCGAAGCGGGAGGTTTCCTCGGGAGTGATCAGGATGGTAGCCAGGGTAACATCGGCTCCGGAATCCACGTGCTGGGTCAGCATACGGCCATAATTCATTTTGTAGATATGATCGCCGGAGAGAATGAGCACATACTTGGGCTGCTCGGACCCGATCGAATAGATGTTCTGATAGACGGCATCCGCCGTGCCCATATACCAGTTCTCGCTCACGCGTTTCATGGGCGGCAGAATCTCGATAAATTCACCCATTTCGCGCGCCAGAACGGTCCAGCCTTCGCGAATGTGACGGTTCAGAGACAGGGCTTTGTATTGCGTGAGGATGAAAACCCGGCGCAGATCAGAGTTGACGCAGTTCGAGAGGGTGATATCGATGATGCGGTAGATGCCGCCGAAGGTGACGGCCGGCTTGGCGCGGTCGCGAGTTAGAGGATAGAGTCGCTCGCCAGCACCTCCCGCCAGCAGGACACCCAAAGTGTCTTTCATCGATTCTCCGCGTTCGCTCGCTTAAGAGAATGTCTGCGGAAGCATGGTTGCCCCCGGACCGGTCCAACAAACCTTCGATAGTAGCACAGCGTCGAAAACAGGAAATTTTCGTCGAAATGGCAGGCCGCAGTCGTGGTTCAAAGGCAGGGAAACTTGCTAGGCGGCATCATCATCGATTTTGATGCGCAGCGATTTAAGGAACTTCACGTCCTGGTCGCTCACCTTGAGCTCGGGCTTGGTGCTGAACGTACTTACCAGAGAGCCTTTGTCGGATGTCTTTTCGCCTTGTTTGCTGAAGCCGATGGTGGCTTCCAGGACCAGGAATATGTCATAGCCGCCGTCTTTGATTCGGGAGACCACGTCGGCAATCTGGTCAGACTCGGCCAAGGATTCATTAATAGCCTCGCCCAGCTCTTTCATCAGCTTTTTGAGTTCCTGGTCCACTGCTCCCCCGATCCGGCAGCGGCGGCTGACCCGCCTGCTATTAGTTGGATGGTGCGCCGCATCACAAGGTTTCGTGACGCTACTCCTTGGCGGCCCTATTGTACCCTGAGACTGTTAAAATGCAGTCAGTAATGAGTGTCTCGACTGTAAGAAAGATGGGCATTGTCGCCCGCGTAGCCGGACGGCTGGCGAAACAGCACGCCGGCCAAAACCGTTGGCTGGCGGCCAGTTTGCGAGGCCTACGGGTCACTGCGGCTTCTTTTGGACGGGTACTCGGAATTTTGTGGCTGGAAGTGACGGGGTTTGTATTTCTGAGTTTGGCCGGAATCGGCGGCCTGGCGTTTGCTCGCGAGTACGCCAAGTTCGAGGCCGGGAAAACCGGTTCTGGAAGAGTCATTTTGGCCGTCTGCTTCACGCTGACCTTTGCCTGGTTCGGCGTAACTTCCTTCTGGCGGGCCCGGCGGAGGGATTGAAGGTTCGCGAGCTTTGCTCGCGTGCCCAGACGAGGGCGTCTGGGTCTACGTGGTCATACAAGGATAAAGGGACGGGTGCCGACCAACCTAGGGACAGGTGGCCTGACCTGTCCAGCCGAGCGTAGCTCGGCCTTTCCATGGCAGAAAAAAGCAACTCGAATCTGGAAACGCAGCGGGTTACGCCGGCTCGGCAAGAGTCTGTTACCGACGATGAGCAGCAGACTTCCTCCCATATTCCTGTACGGCCTCTCTATAGTCCCAGCGATCTCGATGGCTCGGATTACGACCAGCAGGTTGGCTATCCCGGCGAGTTCCCCTTCACGCGCGGGGTTCAGGCCACCATGTACCGCGGACGGCTGTGGACCATGCGGCAGTATGCGGGAATGGGCGACGCCGAAGAGTCGAACCGCCGCTATAAGTATCTGCTGGCCAATGGCACTACCGGCCTCTCGGTAGCTTTCGATCTACCCACCCAGATTGGCATGGATTCTGACCACCCGATGTCGCTGGGAGAGGTAGGAAAAGTCGGGGTAGCGATTGACTCTATCGAAGACATGGCGCGCCTCTTCCACGGCATCGATCTGACGAAGATTTCGACTTCGATGACGATCAATGCAACGGCTTCCATTCTGCTGGCGCTGTATGTCGCGGTGGCGAAGCGGCAGGGCGCCGACATCCGCAAGCTCTCAGGTACGGTGCAGAATGACGTTCTTAAGGAATACATAGCCCGCGGTACCTACATCTACCCGCCTCAGCAGGCGATGCGTATCATCACCGACATGTTCTCGTGGGCCAACGAGAACGTTCCTGACTGGAACACGATTTCCATTTCCGGCTATCACATGCGCGAGGCCGGATCCACGGCGGTGCAGGAAGTGGCGTTTACTCTCGCCAACGGCATGGCCTATGTGCAGGCCGCCATCAACGCGGGACTGGACGTGGATCGCTTCGGACCACGCCTGTCGTTCTTCTTTAATGCGCATAGCAATTTCCTGGAAGAAGTAGCCAAGTACCGGGCGGCACGGCGCATGTGGGCACGCATCATGCGTGAGCACTTCCACGCCAGGAATCCACGATCCTGGATGCTGCGCTTTCATACGCAGACGGCTGGTTCGACCCTGACTGCCCAGCAACCGGAAAACAACATCGTGCGTACGGCATTGCAGGCGCTGTCGGCGGTGCTCGGCGGCACGCAGTCGTTGCATACCAATTCCTTTGATGAGGCGCTCGCGCTGCCCACCGAGCATGCCGCCCGGACGGCATTACGCACGCAGCAAATTATCGCCTACGAATCCGGTGTGCCGCAGACCATTGATCCCCTGGCAGGTTCCTACTACGTCGAATCGCTGACCAACGAGATTGAGGCTCGTGCCCAATCCTACTTAGAGAAGATCGACGCCATGGGTGGAATGTTGAAGGCGATCGAACGCGGCTACGTGCAGCAGGAGATTCAGAACGCCGCCTACGAATTCCAGCAGCAGGTCGAACGCCAGCGCGCGGTGGTGGTCGGTGTCAACCGTTTCACCATCGACGAAGAAAAACCGGTACCACTGCAGAAAATCGATCCCGGTCTCGAACCTAAGCAGGTCGAGCGGGTTAAGGCCCTGCGCGCTAAGCGCGACAAGAAAACGTGGGAATCGGCGCTTAGACAGATCGAAGATGCGGCCCGATCGGGAGGCAATCTCATGCCGCGAATCGTCGCCGCAGTCGAAGCCAATGCTACGGTGGGGGAAATTTCCGATACCATGCGGCGGGTGTTCGGGGAATATCGGGAAACGGTTGTAATTTGAAAGGAGTCGGTGTCTTTGGCTCCTGACCTAATTCAAACACCTTCGGCCACGGAGCCCGGGCACTGAAAGCGGTTAGATCTTTTCTACGGCTTCGTAATCGCAAGCCTGGCGGCACGCCTCGCAATAGTAAAGTCCATCGAGGCATAGCCGGACTTCGATCTGCCCCTGGCAAAGAACGCAGTAGCGCTCGCATTCACAGCGGTGCTCGGGCATCTCGCACTGTGCGCAGACAACTCTTTTCTTCGTAGTTGTAGCCATGCGAACACTTTAGCCCGGTTGCCGGCGTGACAAAACGTGCCCTTGGTAATGTCCACGTTCCGCGTAGGGGCAGGTGCCCTCACCTGCCCCGCCGAGCGAAGCTCGGCTTCGTTTGCAGGCGGGCACGGAGGCGAGCTTGGCTCGCCTGCCCAGGTCGCGAGCGAAGTCGAGGGAGGGCGTCTGCGCCTACCTACGTTGTTGAAGCCGCTGCTTCCAGCGTGATACGGTTATAAGTCTCACCATCCCGGCAGCCCAGCCACTGCTTGTAAAGGATTTGACCATTGTCCGCTGTTGAGGCGACGACTCCGACTGTTCGCAAAACCGCCTTAAACGCAGTCCATCGCCAGATGGGTGCAAAAATGGTCGAATTCAACGGCTGGGACATGCCCGTTGAGTATCCCGGCAGCGGCGGCATCATCGCCGAACATAACGCGGTCAGAAACAGCGTCGGCATCTTCGACGTCAGCCATATGGGCGACATCCGGCTGGTCGGCCCGGAGGCCCTCTTTGCCGTGCAGCACATCACCATGAACGATGCGGTCCGGCTGGCCATCGGGCAGGCGCAATATTCGGCCATGCTCTACCCCAATGGGACTTTCGTGGATGACGTGATCGTGCACCGGCTCGCCGAGTTCGATTACCTGCTGGTCATCAACGCCGGGACACGCGAAAAGGACTTCAACTGGGTCCGTGACAACACGCATAACTTCGATTGCTTCGTCGAGAACCTCAGCGACGAGTACACGCAGATTGCTATCCAGGGTCCGAACGGAGTGCACGTTCTCCAGAAACTCACCGACGCTGACCTGTCGAAGGTGAAATTCTACTGGGTGACTCGCGGAACCGTGTGCGGGTTAAGAAACATTCTGATTGCGCGCACCGGCTATACCGCCGAGGATGGCTTCGAAATCTATGTTCCCTCCGACGAAAGCACGAGCGCGATGGTGTGGAACAAGGTGCTCGATGCGGGCAGGGAATTCGGAATCTTGGCTTGCGGACTGGGCGCCAGGAACACGCTTCGTCTTGAGGGCAAGCTCCCTCTCTACGGGCACGAGATCTCCGATTCCATCAATGTCTGGGAAGCTGGCCTGGATCGCTTCTGCAAGATGGACAAGATGGAGTTCATCGGCCGCGGCGCGCTGGAGGAAGCGAAAGCCGAAGGCGTCAAGCGCACCCTCATCGGGCTGGAGATGGTCGAACGCGGCATCGCGCGCGACGGCTACAAGGTGCTGGACAGTGAAGGCGGCGAGATCGGCTACGTCAGCAGCGGGTCTTATGCGCCGTTCCTGAAGAAAAACATTGCACTGGCCTATGTTCCGCCAGCTTTATCGGATATTAGCCGGGAACTGAAAGTTGAGATCCGTGGACAAGGGGTCAAGGCCCGGGTTGTGCCGACTCCTTTTTATAAGCGGCCGAAAAAGAACTGACCGCAGAGGGCGCCCTTCGACTCCGCTCAGGGCAGGCTGCGGTCCACGAAGGAACACGAAATATACCGATTGCTAGAAGCTAGCAGCTAGGAGCTAGAAGCTTTTATGGCCTATCCCGCGCAGTTCAAATACACCAAAGAGCACGAGTGGATTAAACCTGACGGCAACAACGCCACCATTGGCATCACGGATTATGCGCAGCAATCTCTGGGGGACATCGTTTTTGTCGAATTGCCGAAGCCCGGTTCGGAGATCACAGCGGGGAAGACATTCGGGAGCGTAGAGTCGGTCAAGGCGGTTTCGGACCTGTTCGCTCCTGCTTCAGGAACCGTCACGGAGGTCAACGGCGAACTGGCGACTGCTCCCGAGAAGATTAACCAGGATGCTAATGGCTCGTGGATGATCAAACTGGCACTGAAGAATCCGGGCGAGTTGAATGCGCTCATGTCCGCCGCCGACTACGAAAAATTCATTGCGGAAGAAGGCGGGCATTGAAGCGGCGGTCTACTGAAGAGGCAGGCTACCATCACGGATCAACACAGATAGAACCATGCATCGGTTTGGCCGCGTGCGTAGCTGAGTCTGAAGGGTCGGCTGATTCGAAATGACGGCTGGAGACATCTAAGCAAAGTTCTCATGCGCTATTTACCCAAATCACCTGCTGACCGCGAGGCCATGCTGAAGAGCATTGGCGCGCGCTCGATTGACGACTTATTTGCCCCCATTCCGCCCGAGTACCGCCTGAAAGGCGATCTGCATGTTCCTCGACAGATGGCTGAATCGGAGATTGTGGACTGGTTCCGGCAGCGCTCCCGGGAGAATGGTGATGATTACACCAGCTTTCTGGGCGCGGGCGCTTATTTCCATTACCGGCCGGTCATCATCGATTCGCTGATCTCCCGCGGAGAGTTTCTAACCGCCTACACGCCTTATCAGGCGGAGGTTTCGCAGGGCACGCTGCAGTCGATCTTCGAATTTCAGACCATGATCAGCGAGCTGACGGGCATGGAAGTGGCCAACGCCTCCATGTACGACGGCTCGACTGCCTCGACGGAAGCGGTCTTAATGGCAGTGCGCCTGACCAGTCGGCGCGGCGTTGTGGTGGCGCGCAGCGTTCATCCGGAATACCGGGAAGTGCTCTCGACCTACGCCTATCACCAGGGCATGCCGATCCGGGAGGCTGGGTTCGACGCCAGCGGGCGCATCCATGTGAAAGAGCTGGAGTCGGCCATTACACCGGAAACTGCCTGTGTGCTGATTCAGTCGCCCAATTTTTTCGGCACCCTTGAGGACGTGGCCGCGATCGCCGATATCGCTCACAAGCGCGGAGCCCTGCTGGTAGTGGGCATTTCCGAAGCGGTCTCGCTGGGCATCGTCGAGCCGCCGCGGCAGGCCGATATCGTGGCCATGGAAGCGCAGTCATTTGGGGTGCCCATGGGATTCGGCGGTCCCTATTGCGGTGTAATTGCCACGCGCGAGCAGTACGTTCGCCAGATGCCGGGCAGGTTGGTGGGGCAGACCGTCGACCGCCGCGGAAAGCGCGGCTTCGTTTTGACGCTGGCCACGCGCGAGCAGCATATCCGCCGCGAAAAGGCCACTTCCAACATCTGCACCAACCAGGCGCTGGTCGCGCTCATGGCCAACATATTCATGACCATCTATGGGAAAGTTGGTCTGAAAGAGCTGGCAAAACAGAATCTAGCCAAGACGGCGTATGCGGTGGACCAGTTCGGCAAACACGCCAAGGTTCTGTTTAGCCGGGCGCCGCGCTTCAACGAATTCGTGGTACAAACCAAGGAAGACCCGTACGTGATCAACAGCCGCCTGCTGGGACACAAAATCGTCGGCGGCTTCCCACTGAAAAAGTTCTATCCCGAACTTGGCCATGCCGCGCTCTGGTGCTGTACCGAGATGACCACGCGCACTGCGATCGACACCGCTGTCGGCATGTTGGCGGAAAGCGAGGCTGACGAGCCCGCTGCCGAAGCCGAGGAGGTGGTGCGATGAAGAAGATGACTCGCAAGGCCACGCGCCACATCAGCCAAAACGAAGGCTTGATTTTCGAGAAGTCCTCGCCTGGAAAAGCCGCGTGGAAGCTGCCACCGCTTGACGTTCCCGCGGTGAACACTTCCAAACTCCTGGGTTCGGCCGAGCGAAAAGATCTGGGCAATATGCCGGAGGTCAGCGAGATCGAGATCATCCGGCATTTCACGCGGCTTTCGACCTGGAACTATGCCATTGATCTGGGAATGTATCCGCTGGGCTCGTGCACGATGAAGTACAACCCGCGGGTGAATGAAGTCGTGACGCGGCTCGAGGGACTCGCCAATGGCCATCCCTACCAGCCGGAAAAGATTTCGCAGGGCGCACTGCGCATCATGAAGACGTTGAGCGAGTGCCTGATCGAAATTACCGGCATGGATGCGATCACGTTGCAACCCGCTGCCGGCGCTCACGGCGAGTTGACCGGCCTGCTGCTGGTACGGGCGTATCTACAGTCGAAGGGGAGTCCGCGCAAGAAGATTCTGATTCCGGATTCCGCGCATGGTACTAACCCAGCGACAGCGGCGACCGTAGGTTATGCAGTTGAGAACCTGAAATCGAATGCAGCCGGGATGGTGGACGTGGCAGCGCTGGCCGCGCAGATGAATGAAGACGTTGCGGCGTTGATGCTTACCAATCCCAACACCCTGGGCGTGTTCGAGCAGGAGATTCATAAGATTGCCGACATCCTTCACGCCAAGGGCGGTCTGCTCTACATGGACGGGGCCAACATGAATGCGCTGGTGGGGAAGGCCCGTCCCGGGGATTTCGGAGTCGACGTGATGCATCTGAATCTGCACAAGACATTCTCGACCCCACACGGGGGCGGCGGCCCGGGTTCCGGGCCAGTTGCGGTCAAGCAAGGTCTCGAGCCATTTCTGCCCAGGCCGGTGATCGTGTCTAAGGCGGATGGAACTCTGGGTTTCGATTATGACCGGCCGCAATCTGTGGGTCGCGTGCGCGCGTTCTATGGCAACTTCGGCATGTTCACGCGCGCCCTGGCGTACATCCTGGCCAACGGTCCGGATGGACTGCGGCAGACGACCGAGGATGCCGTTCTGAACGCGAACTACATTCGCAAGGGATTAGACGGCGCTTACGACCTACCCTATTCCACGCCCAGCATGCACGAGGTGGTGTTCAGCGATAAGCTGCAGGCGAAAAAAGGTGTGCGCACCATGGATATCGCTAAGCGGCTGATTGATTATGGGTTTCATCCTTACACAACGGCGTTTCCGCTCATCGTGCCTGGGGCGCTCATGATCGAGCCTACCGAGAGCGAGCCTAAGGAAGAGTTAGACCTGTTCATCGAGGCGATGCGGTCGATCGCGGAAGAAGTTGAAGAAGATCCGAAGACAGTCCTGGAAGCGCCCCATTCTACCCGGGTTTCCCGTCTAGACGAGGTTGCGGCTGCACGTAAACCTATCCTGCGCTGGAAACCGGCATAACTGTCATCCCGAGCGGGGTCGGCGATTCGCCTGCGAATCGCTGACCCAGTCGAGGGACCTTGAGTTCTTAGTTCCTTGATCGAATAGCGCAGGGGCAGGGACACAGAGATGACTCTGTGTGGACCTGTTGCTCTGCTTCTGCTTAGCTTTTCTTCGAAGTAACCGCAAAGAACGCGGCTACTTCCTGCTCCACGTTCTTGCTGCCGCACTTCGGACACTTTATGTCCTGATGGTCGTGTTCGTTGAGGGTCAGGACGGTTTCAAATTCCTTGTGGCAATCATTGCAGATGTAGTCGTAGACGGGCATAAGACCTCCCCGGAGAAGTTGGGCTGTCCCGCAGGAAAATTCTACGCCTTCGGCCAGCAGGCAGAGTTGTAAATTTTTCAGGAACCTGCTGGTACTCCTTTCGCCGCAAGTGCCTATTTTTTCTCGGAAATATCCACCTGCGCGCGAGTATTTTCCCATTCCAGGCGCATGGTACACGTATCGCCCTTCTGGTCGAACGCGATGGTGAAGTTCTCGACCGGAGCCGAAGTTTTCGACACGCTCATATCCACGCGCGCCAGCTCGTCAGATTCGTATTTGTAGGGAATGCCCCACTCGCCGGTTTTCTTGTTCACGATCAGAGTCCATTTATCGGGGCCGGGAACGGTAAAAATCGTGTAGTTGCCGGAAGGAATGTCCTTGCCGCCGGCGGTGAGATTGGCGTCGGTGACAAACGTAGTAGCTTCATTCGCGCCAGTACGCCAGACTTTCCCGTAGGGAACGAGATCGCCAAAGATTTTGCGGCCCTTGGCACGCGGGCTGGAGTAATCCACCTTAACGGTCTTGCCGTCGGAGAACTGACATTGCGCATTGGCGGCCGGGCTGGGGCGCTTGCTCTTATCCTGTTGTGCTGCGGCGATCATCGCCACGCACAGAAGAAATGCGGTGAGGACTGCGAGTTTCTTGTTCATCATTCGGCTCCTTGGAAGAAAGCGGTCAGCACTCAGCATTCCGCCCAGGAAGGCATCATGCGGAGGCAGGGCTTTAGACTACTCGGATGCTCAGGCCGTTAGCAATTCCGGCCTGCCGCGATCCAGAACGATACACTCCGCCAACCATTGACTTCCGATGTGCGCGCTGTTCCGGGAAGGGCACGAATCCGTCGGCACAAGCCCGTTGTCAGCACTTCTTTGGGCGTGCGCCTTCCTGGACAAACACTTAGGCGTCTTTGCGGCGGCCGGATGATCCACATGCGCTGACAGTTATTTAGTAAATTCCCAACAAATTCTTGACATTCATACCAAAGAGAGTAATGTATGGCGCTCAGTTAGACCTGTAGGGCCTCCCCTAACAACTTCCCCCGGAGTCTTGTCTCCCCGCCAGGCTGGCAGGTGAGCCTAACCGTTTGCTTCTCAGGAGGTACAGTCCCAAGGTGTAAGTGTTCACAATCAAATCTCTCAGGAGTTAGCTTATGCGTCAGAAACGCCCCTGCATAGCTTTACTGCTGGCGATCTTTTCTCTGTGTATGTTTGTTATCGCAGAGAACAGCCTCATGTCGTTTACCGGAAGCTATTCGATTCGCAACGTGGTGAACCAGGGAAAGACGATGCAGGTCACCATGAACTTCCGGCTATTCAATGCCAGCAATGCCGACATCAAGAACGCCACCATCATTCTCACCGATCACATGCCGGCGCTGCCGCCGAAAGGTGGACCCGCCGCCGCAGGGCCGATGATGCCCGTGAATAATCACGGGACCGCCAAGATCGCCATGGCCCGCACTCACCGCGATCTCGAACTGGTGACCTGCTCAGGATAAGTCCCCGGGCAGATGTCGAGGGTCGAGCCGGGTGGCACATGAGCCACAGCGAGTGAGATCGTAGGGAAACTCTGTAAAGTCGGCTTGCAACTTCCCACAGCATAGGTGGCAGCCGAGGCGGGCCTTAGTTGCACGAAGATGGAAATCAGCAGCGCAAGCAGAAGCATGAGACGCGACATGGTCTCCTCCTTTTTCTGGTGGTTCAGATCAGACGGGGCCGAGGGGCCGAAGGGATTTATCACCTCGCCGGGGGAAGGATGGGAAGGGGCGTACCGGCGCGGATTGCGGGCGAGTTTGCCGCGTCCAGACGCGAAAGTCAAGTGAGAAGTAGCCTGCCCAAAACCGCCAATCCGATGCCAACAATAATCCCCTACCGCGGACGCCACTTAGTCAGTGGAGATTAGTGCCGAATTGCGTCGGCCAGAGTACGCAGGCGCAGACATTACGAGAGAGTGTATTTCCCCACCTCGATGAGTCGTTGGGCTATTTTCTGTCGAGCGGCGATGGTATTGAAGGGATCGTATTTCGCCAGCCGTCGCAGGATCGCCATCTGGGTGCGCAGCATGTCGCCATCAGCTACCGCGGCGATTACTTTGCGGGCTGCGGCTTCGATTTTTTCCATAGCCTGCGCTATATAGACCTGCGTCATGGCGATGGGAAGGGAAGAGGCGGCCTCGCCGTTCGCTTCGACCAGCTTCCGCGCGCGCAGCACGGCCGATTCCATAGCGTAGGTTTCGATGACCATGTCGGCGATCGCGCCCATGATCTCCTGCTGATCCTGTATCGCTTGCATGTATTTCTGCGTGGCTGCTCCTGCCGCGAAAAGCCCCAGCTTCTTGGCCTGGCCAACCAGCTTCCGTTCTTCCTGCAACGAGCCTTCCAGATCCTCCGACGCCGATGGGCCGGAGAGCACTTCGTCCATGAGCGTTTTGATGGCTGCCATCAGCGGAAGCTGTCCGCTCATCGCGCGCTTCAGCAAAAATCCGGTGATGATCAGACGGTTGATTTCGTTCGTGCCTTCGAAGATGCGATTGATGCGCGCATCGCGATACGCGCGTTCGGCGGGATATTCCTCGACGAAGCCGTAGCCGGCATAAATTTGCAGGGACTCGTCGACGATGTAGTCGATCATCTCCGATCCCCAGACTTTGATGATCGAGCATTCGACGGCATATTCCTCGATCGCCTTGAGCGTTTGCTTGGCCGCGTCGGCTGCGGATTTGTCGACTTCACCGAGCGCCGAATCCATCATGGCCACGGTGCGATAGACGAGTGACTCGCCCACAAACAGCAGTGTCGCCATGTTGGCGATCTTCTCCCGCACCAGCCCGAAGTCGGCAATGACTTTGTTGAATGCTTTGCGTTGCCTGGCATAG
>DASUWH010000018.1:0-3799 GCA_036378535.1 Terriglobales bacterium
GGAGAACGAACTATCGATAGATGAATGGGACAAAGTCCTGGCCTCGTTGGGCAAGGCCCCCTATTGGTTTACGATTAGCGGCGGCGAACCACTGATGTATCCGCACGTCGTGGAACTTGCACAATTGGCTTATCGCCACTGTTCGCCCGGCGTAATCAACATTCCTACCAACTCCCTCCTGCCCACCATCCCAGATCGTGTCGAGCGAATCGCCAAGGCCTGCCCTGACAGTCAACTGATCATCAATCTATCCCTGGACGGCGTCGGCGCAAAGCATGACTACATCCGCGGCATTCCGGGAAACTTCGTCAAGTTTGAGGAACGTCTAGGTCAACTACTGTCATTGAAAAAGAAACTGAAGAACCTGACCATAGGTATCCACTCCGTGGTTTCGGTCTTCAGCGTCGGACATCTTGACGAACTGATCGCCTACGCGGATAAATCAGGCGCGGACCAATTCATAACGGAAATAGCGGAACCTCGGGTCGAGTTGGACACGGTAGGCCTGCCGATTACCCCTAGCAAACTGGACTATACGCGAGCAATCGATCGGCTCATTGCCTACGTCGAGAGTAAACAATTCACCGGAGTCGCCAGAATTACGGAAGCTCTTCGCGTTGAGTACTACAAGCTGGTGAAGCGGATTCTCGACGAAAAAGATCAGGTTATTGATTGCTATGCAGGCTGGGTAAGCGCCCAAATCTATTCCGATGGCACGGTTTGGCCATGCTGTGTACGCGCGGACAACTTGGGCAACCTCCGAGACCATCACTACGATTTCAAGGAAATCTGGTTCGGCGAGAAAATCAAGGAAGCGCGCCGAAGCATTGCCGCTAAGGAATGCCACTGTCCGCTGGCCAACGCTTCCTATACCAATATGCTGCACGACATACCGACGCTCACCCGCGTAGCGCGAAAGATCGTACGTCACGATGCGAGCCCACGCGCGGAGGCTCCCGTGTGCGCGGCGGTCCAGCCGGAATAATCAGAGAGTGGCAGCGATTGCCAAGAGCCGCGGCCCGGCTCCGACCTATTCGATCTCGCCGTATCAGGATCAGCGATCCTCTTAATTCTCCGAATTGCCAGAGCGACTGAAGACTTGAATATTTAATCTCCACGCGGGGCGCCATGAAGCTCAGCATAATATCGCCGACTTATAACGAGTCAGAGAACGTCGGGCTGCTTGTCGCCGAGATTGAAAAGTCTCTCCACGGCATCGACTACGAGATCTTGATTAGCGATGATGACTCTCCGGACCTTACGTGGGCGCGTGTGGAGGAGATTGGGCGTCGCAATCCGCGAGTTCGCGTTTTGCGCAGAACTTCCAACCGCGGGTTGGGCCCCAGTGTAGTCGACGGTTTCAACGCTGCCGCCGGTGAGTTTGTAGCCTGCATCGACGCTGACTTGCAGCACGATCCCCACGTGCTCCCGCAAATGCTGAAGGAGTTATGTAGCGGTTCGAATCTGGTGGTTGCCACCAGATATATGCCGGGAGGGGGCACTGCCAATTGGAACGCTATCCGGCGGCTCGGATCATGGGGATGCACTAAATTGGCGCAGTGGGTGCTGGGCGTGGAACTACGCGATCCGATGTCAGGCTACTTCATGATGCGCAGAGATGATTTCATGAAAGTGCGCAACCGCCTGAATGCCCGGGGGTTCAAAATCCTGCTGGAGATAGCGGCGCAGATGCAGCCGGGCAATCTGCGTGAGGTCCCATACACTTTTGGCCCGAGGGCAAGGGGCGAATCCAAGCTCACAAACAAAATCATCTTTGCATATCTGTCCCAACTCTGGCGTCTGTATTTTGGGGTTCGTCGCACGGCTATGGAGTCAAGCAGTGTTATGGCGGAGTCGACCGGTGCAGCGAGTCTCGCAGATCTTGAGTCCGCGATTGTGGCCCCGAGCGCAGAGACAGTTAAGCAAAAGGGCCTGGCTGCGTATGCAGGAGCAGGTACTTCCAGAAGTAGGACTGCACGAGGATGAAATCCGTGGCATTCGAATGGCTGAATAAGTTTCATCAAGAGATGGAAAAAGATCCGGCCTACGCCGAAAAAACTTTGGCGTCGTATCGTTTAGGTATGAGAGGCAAGGGCTCAATCGTGGGTGTAGTCGTTCATGCCGCGGAAGACTGCTGCGATGCAGCACGGCAACTCCCCGAGGATCGGGTTTACCATCCTGATGAAGCACCACATTTGCCCCTGCCACAGTGTTCGAAAGGGCGCCGTTGCGCGTGCGTTTACAGGCCGGTTATGACCTATCAGAGTTCCAAGAAGGGATGAGCGTGTCAGCAACTCTGGAGTCAAGGCCGATAGCGCAAGAATCGGAGAGAGAATACGCAATGCCATTGCTCGCAACATCAGACAGCAGGCATGCAAAAACGAGAGTGCGACTCTTTACGCTTCTGCGATCGATCGGAGTGCGGGACGGTCTCCTAATGGCGGTTGCCATGGGTTTGGCCGGCGGACTCGATTACGGTGTGAATGTCTTGGCCGGACGCTGGCTAGAGCCAGCCGAATACGGCATCTTCATCGCAGTTGCCGCGATCCTGCAAGTGCTGGCTCAGGTTACAAACGCTATCCGTAACGTAGTAGCGTTCTACACTGCCGAGCTCAGCGCAAAGCCCGCCGCAAAGTCAGGCGTGGGCGCATTTCTGCGGAATGTTTGGCGGTGGGGGTGGCGGTGGGGTCTGCTCGCCACGATGGGAATGGTCATGATCAGTCCCGTCTTGGGGAGGATTTTGCGGCTGCCCAATACCTGGCCACTGTGGGCGGCTAGCGCGGTCGTCCTGTTGTTCTTTGTCCGAACGGTTACGGACGGTGCTCTTCAAGGACTGCAATATTTTGGCGGGTTCGGAGTGGTGCAGGTTGTTCAGTCGCTGCTGCGGCTTCTGTTTGCCGGCGCGCTTATATGGCTGGGCTGGAAAGCCGTTGGCGCTATCATCGCGTTGCCGCTCGCCATGGCCGCTGTTCTGATTCTCGCACTATGGTTTCTGTATCCCTATTTCCAGGAACGCGGCGCAACCGCCCCGCAGCGAGTGAGTTGGAGCTATTCGTCTCACACATTGTTTGGGCTGGCGGCGTGGGCCCTGCTGTCAAACATGGACGCTTTGTTCGTGAAGCACTTTTTCAACCCGAGCGTAGCAGGCAATTACGGACCGATCGTCACGCTGTCCAAGATGAGCTTGTTCATACCATTGGCGATGGGCATTGTGCTGTTTCCTAAAGCCACGAAACGCCGGGCAACCGGACGCGATCCTCGACCCATCCTTCTTTTGGCTTTAGCGGCGACGCTGCTGCCCGGCTTTGCGCTGACGGGCGCCTATTTTCTTTTTCCTGAGTCCATAGTGCGGACGATTTTTACGTCTGCCTACGCCAGTCCGGGCATTGTCCTGGGATTGGTCAATCTTGCGGCCAGCTTGTACGCCGGCTTGAACATTTGGCTTAACTACGCGCTCTCGCTGAACCGGCCAGCCTTCATATACACACTCGTAGGAGTTCTGCTCTGGCAGGGATTAGGAATGTTTTTCTTCGGTCGCGACAGTCTCCTGCACATGGCTCTGGTGATGGTTTCAGCCGGTGTAATCGGCAATGCGGCAGGCTTCATCACTACCTGGTTCACCGTGGAGGAACCAGGACTTTCTTTGGCATCGACTGCTACCTAGCCATTGAACGCAGGACTCCGGTTAGCTTTCCTTCTATACGAGCCTATTGATGAATAGCGATCCCCAGCAACGGTCTGCCCGGCGAAAAACAGCCGCGCCACAGTCAATTTTATTGACCGGCGCCAGCGGATTTAT
>DASUWH010000019.1:0-14462 GCA_036378535.1 Terriglobales bacterium
TCGCGCACGCTGGCACATGGTGCACAGGGGAGGATTTGAACCTCCGCGTCCCACTCGGGGAGACCGGGTTACAGCCGGTCCGTTTCGGCCGGGCTCACGCACCTGTGCAAACTTGGCGGAAGGTAGACGAATCGAACGCCCGTCGCTCATCACGACGCCCTGGTTTTCAGGACCAGTTGCCGACCATTCAGCAGTACCTTCCACGATGGCGGAGTGCGGGAGTCGAACCCGCTAGCCTCTTGCGAGAACACTTGTTTAGCAGACAAGTGCCTTACCGTCCGGCCCACTCTCCGCTGATTTGTCAAAGAACGACAGAATTCTGGTAGGCCCGGTGGGACTTGAACCCACAGAAAGGCTGCTCTTGAGGCAGCTGCGTATGCCAGTTCCGCCACGGGCCTGGTTAACTAGAGTGAAATTGGATAGAGGTTCAGTAACTCAGTCGGGATCGACTGAGGAGTCGTAATGACGATCGGAATTGAAGCTGGCGCTTCACAAATTCAATCTAGCACGAAGGTGATTTCTGCGCACCTGATTTTTGCTGCTGGGCCAGGCTCCGCGAGGGTTGAGGACGAAAACAGAAAAGGTGTTGCGCGGTCAAAGCGTAAGTGGTAGGCTAGGCGAACAAAAAGCGAAATACGTTCCGGACTCCGCTATGTCGGCTCCCCACTCCTTAGCCCCGCGCCCTGCAGCAAGTCTCGAAACCATCCACAACATGCTCGGATCGCTGGTGGCGCGTTATCAGCAGGACGAAGTGCTGACCGCAGTACGGCAGATTCCCGCCCGAGAAGGTAAGTTTCGTTCTATGCCAGTGTGGGTGACAAGTGCCTTGTCTGAGGCGTATCGGGCCAAAGGAATCCTGGAGTTGTACTCGCACCAAGCGTTCACCGCCGAACTGGTGCGCGACGGAAAGAACGTCGTTGTCATAACTCCGACTGCATCGGGAAAGACGCTCTGCTACAACCTGCCGGTCTTAAATGCAGTTCTGGAGAATCCTGACGCTCGCGCTCTGTATTTATTTCCGACCAAAGCGCTGGCTCAGGATCAATTGGCCGAACTGCAGGATTTGGAAACGCGGGTGAACGATCGGTTCGGAGTGTTTACATACGACGGTGACACTCCCAACGATGCGCGAAAGGCAATCCGGGAACGCGGGCACATCGTGCTCACAAATCCGGATATGCTCCACACCGGCATCCTGCCTCACCACACGAAATGGATGCGGCTGTTCGAGAATCTGCGCTATATCGTCATCGACGAATTGCATACCTTCCGCGGAGTGTTCGGGAGCCACCTAGCCAATGTGTTGCGACGGCTAAGGAGAGTGGCGCAGTTCTATGGCTCGACGCCGCAGTTCATCTGCTGTTCTGCCACCATCGCGAACCCTGGAGAACTGGCATCACAACTCATCGAACGGGATGTTGAGGTCATCGAGGAGAATGGCGCCCCGGCCGGCGAAAAGACTTTCATCTTCTACAACCCGCCCATGGTCAACCGGAACCTCGGCATCCGGCGAAGTTACATCAACGAGAGCACACGGGTAGCGAACGAACTGCTTCACCGCAAGCTGCAGACCATCGTGTTCGCCAACAGCCGTTTGCACACCGAAGTTCTCCTCACCTACTTGCAGCATGCAAACCCGGCGAAGCCAGGACAACCGGAACCAATCCGCGGCTACCGCGGAGGCTATCTACCAACCGAACGCCGCGAGATCGAGCGCGGATTGCGTGAGGGGCGGATTTTGGGTGTCGTGACCACAAACGCACTCGAGTTGGGAATCGATATTGGCTCACTCGATACCTGCGTGATGGCGGGTTATCCGGGATCGATTGCTTCCACCTGGCAGCGCGCCGGCCGCGCAGGCCGGCGTAGCGGGAGTTCGTGCGCGATCTTTATAGCATCCTCCGCGCCGCTCGACCAATTCATCGTGCAGCATCCCGAGTATTTCTTCGGAAACTCGCCGGAACATGCGCACATTCAGCCGGACAATCTGGAAATTCTGGTCAATCACTTGAAATGCGCAGCATTCGAACTTCCTATTTCGCCGGATGAAAAATTCGGCGATGTTGATGTTCCAGAACTCTGCGAACAACTTGGAGAGGCGGGCTTCCTCCATCAAAGCGGCGGCGACTGGCACTGGATCGACGAAGCCTATCCCGCCGACACGATCAGCTTGCGTTCGGTCACGTCAGACAACTTCGTCATCGTCGACACGACCGGCGAAGACAGGGGCATACCAGAAGTGATCGGCGAAGTCGATTTTGCCTCAGCGCTCACGACCGTTCATCCGAAGGCAATCTACATCCACCAGGGGCAGCAATACCACGTCGAGCGCCTGGATTTCGACAAGCGCAAAGCCTACGTCAAGCCGGTCAATGTCGATTACTACACAGACGCGATCCGCTACACGCAGGTTCGTGTGCTCGAAGTCGCCGAAGAACAGACCACTGCAGGACCGGCAGCTCGCGTCCATGGTGACGTGCTCGTGCGATCGCAAGTGGTTGGCTTCAAGAAGATCAAATTCTTCACCAATGAGAACGTCGGCTCCGGAAAACTTGAACTGCCGGAGAACGAGATGCACACGACATCGTTCTGGTTGACGCTCGGGCACAGCCTGCTTGCCGAATTGCCCTTCAGTCTTTCTGAACGCCAGAGTGGGATCTTCGGCTTGCTCTACGCTCTCGGGTCCATGGCGACTCTCCTGATGATGTGCGATCGACGGGATCTCGGCACAGCTGTCGGGGAACGCCCGCCGAGCGCGGCGACCGAGATCAACTGGGAAGATTTCGCCACGATCCCCTCGAACGATTCCGAAGCCAGAGAATTCTTTGAGCCCAACCTTTATGTCTACGACGCTTACCCGGGCGGGATCGGATTCAGCGGACCGCTGTACCGCATATGCGACACCCTGTTAAACCGAACACTGGAACTCATCAGCGCCTGTCCATGCGAGAACGGATGCCCTTCGTGCGTGGGGCCTGCTGCTGATCGCAGTGAAAGAACCAAAGAAGTCGCGCTTGAGATTCTTGGACGACTTTGTCGCGACACTCGGTTCGTGGCAGCGAGGACAGCAGAAACCGCATGAGCATGCGATACGTGAGCCTCGATCGGGTTCGCGGTTTAAAGGCCCTCCGGCGTTCTTCCACGCAAGAAGCACCGGCTCAGGGCCGGCAAACATCTTTGTTGAATGATGACGAGTCGCTCTCTCACAAGAAGACGATCCACTACGATCCGGAGCGGTTGTCACAGGTTCTGGGGGCCACTCCGAAGACGAATCAGTACGGAGAGTATCTTTCCGTTCGCTGCTGGTGTGCTCAGCCGCCACAATATTCACCTGAACTCGGTGCCCTGAAACTTCTCATGCCTGAGGGGCCGGAAGCCATCGCCGATCCTGGGCAGTGGCTCTTTCTCGATACAGAAACCACGGGTCTTGCCGGCGGCAGCGGTACGTATGCATTTCTCGTCGGTGTCGCATGGTGGGAAGATGGCGGGCTAGAGATCGAACAGTTTTTCCTGCGCGAGTACAGTGAGGAACGCTCCATGCTGTTCGCCTTACGAGAGCGGATCGCCGAACATCCGGTACTGGTCACGTTCAACGGCAAGTCGTTCGATTGGCCACTGCTAGAAACCCGCTATCGCATGAGCCGCAGAATTTCTGTTCCGACTTTTCGGGCGCACCTCGACTTCCTTCACCCGGCCCGAAATCTATGGAGACTACGCCTCGGGTCGGTCCGGCTGTCAGAGCTCGAAAGGCACGTATTGGGCTGGGACCGAGGAGCGGATCTGCTTTCAGGTCTGATTCCACAAATCTATTTCGATTTCTTGCGCGGAGGCCCACCGGAACGGCTCGTCCCGGTCCTGAACCACAAGCAGATGGACCTGCGTGGCCTGGCGGCCCTGTCCAGCCGGATTCTCTCGTTGCTCGGTGACGCTGAAAACCTCGGACAAGACGGACTGGAACTGTTCGGCGTGTCGCGGATTTGCGAGAAGCGCGGCCAGCACACGCGTGCCCGCAAGCTTTACGAAAAGTCGATTGCATCCTTTTTACCAACCGAAACCGATCGAGCGGCGCGACGTTCCCTTGCAAGGCTCGCAAAGCGTGAAGGCGATTTCGAGCTGGCCTGTGAGCTTTGGAAAGACGCGGTCGGTAATTCACGGCACGGCTATGAGGCCTACGAGCAGCTAGCGATTTACTACGAACACAAGGCGCGTGACCGAGAGCAAGCCCAACAAATAGTCCGGCAGGCACTCACCGAACTTCGTCGCGCCTTTCAAGTGGGGGACCTCACGCCCGGTGCTTATCGAGAATTCAAGGCAAGATTTGATCGACGAATGGAACGGCTGGAACGGAAGAGCCGGAAGCCGCTGTTGGACGTCCTGGCCATGCAAGCTGACGCTTAACGGTGATGAGATGGAGGAAGGACGAAAACGCGTTCTGGGAATCATGGCCAGCATTCTGGTGTCTCGGCATCTAAAGACGACAGAAGATCTGCACGACAGCCGGCCGAGTCCGCGAACGGAGTCGCTGATTGGATCGACCGTGCAATGGGCCGATCGGATCATGAGAAGAATCGATGGAGCGTTTGGGGATTCCAGTAGTGACAGACACCGCTCTTAAAACATACGGTGACAGGGTTGATGCACAAGGGATGAGATTGGGCTGCAAACCGCTAAAATCACTTCTAGGCTTCTGTGAGGTTCTGTGATGAATGGTTCTGGTGTGGTGGGTTCTCGGGAGCGGACTCGGGTTCTCAATGCTGTTCCGCTGCAAAACGCTGTGCTCTGCGCAGAATGTGACGTCGTCAGCGATAGTCCACACGATGTCTGCCTGGTCTGCGGCAGCCACTCATTGTTCAATGTTGCTCGAGTTTTTGGCGGGAACCTTCCGAAGAAGAGGGCAACCGTGATTACGAAGCAACCGGCCGAAGCGCCACGTGAAACCATATTGGTCTTTCCCAAACCTCACAGGCCCCGGAGGAGGGCGATGGGCTCACTTCAGCTCTCCGTCGTCGCGCTCGACGATCATCAGGGTCAGCTGGAGCATGGAATGCTAGTGGGACCGCAAGGCGATTAACCGTTCCGCCTTCTGCATTGCGGCAACGCTTGAGTGTGCGTGTTCAGCCGTACTGGATCGAGCGCTCACAACATCTTTCCCAGACATCCTGGATAGGACTCAGAGCTAATCATGTTCACCAAAACTGGAATCCTCGAACTCCATACCGCAACCCATGAGCGGCTGGGCCTTTTGCTGCGCCATATTGCAACTGTGCCGGATGACCTCTGTCACAAACCGATTTCGGGATTCGGCCATGCGTCCATTTGGAAGCAACTTGTGCACATCCTGACCTGTGAGGAAGGCTGGCTCCATGACTTGCAGAACACGCCGTTTCCTGGTTGGCACGAGGAAGATTGCCCAAACGTGGCGGACTTGCTAGTCGCTAAAGACCGAATACGAGAAGCGACACGCGCCTATGTCAGCGGTCTCACGGAAGAGCAACTCAATACCACACTTCGGCAGCGCCCCGTGGATTGGGGCGGTGAACTCCGGAGTCCTGCATTTATCCTGCTGCACGTCATAACCCACGCATTTCACCATAAAGGCCAGATTGTTGCGATGTTGCGTGTTTTGGGCTACCCGGCGCCCGATACAGATCTGCAGCAGGTGTAGTTTTGTCGCTCAGAAATCGCGCGGAGGCGGCCAGGAGAGATTGCACCTGTCGATGGCAAGGGAAAGGAGATGATCATGAATGCCGCGCGCGACACCCGATAACCCGAAGACGATAAAAGGCGGGCCAAACCCGGGTTTGCTCCGACCGCCGATTATCTTTTTGGGTTCGATTCTGCTGGGGATCGCCCTGAACTGGGCATGGCCGCTCCATTTCGTGTCTCGGAGTGTTCGCTTGGTCGGGCCTCTCGTGACTGCTTGCGCGGTAGTGCTCTTCCTGCTTTCCTATCGGGAATTTCGGGCCGCCGGCACTTCAGTCCGAGGCAGCACGCCTTCCACTACCATCGTGCGAACCGGTCCTTACCGGTTCAGCCGCAATCCCATCTATTTGGCTTTAACCCTCTTCGTGCTCGGCTTGTCGGTTTGGTTGAATAACGCTTGGCTGCTGGTAACGCTCGTTCCCGCTGTCGGCGTCATCGCACTGATTGTGATCCCGCGAGAAGAACGGTTTCTCGAGCTCAACTTCAAGGAGCAGTATTCAAGTTACAAGGCCCGGGTCCGCCGTTGGTTCTAAGAGCGCAGCATCCCTCGACCGTCGATTCTAAGGATCAAGGCCGGATTCTCCACGCTTGCCTTCCGTAGAGCGCAAGGTTGAAGGCGCAAACGATGACGCCAGCCACTGTCAGCGCGGTGGCAGAAATATCCGGATAAACCAGTTTGTCCAGATAGTGAATCAGAAAGCCTCCCTGGTACGGCTCGATGCCCGCCTTTTGCTCCAGCCAGCTCTCAAGGAGAGTCAAAGGACAGGGCCACGGCAGCAGTTCCGTGAGAATTCCCCAGATCAGGGAAACAATATGCAACCAGCGAAGAACGGGACGCGATCGCGTGAGCAGGACCCCGAAGACCACCCACACGATAAATAGCGCGTGCAGAAAGAGCACGGAAGCCGCGAGAGCTGAATAGAGGTTCGCGGCCACATGCATGATTTGAATTTACTTCAACCACAGTGAACAGCCGCCGCACGATTACATTCCCTACACTCACGGAATAGTATGGTTTCGGGAACATTGTGCGAAAAATCATTCACTGCGACATGGATGCGTTCTATGCATCGGTTGAGCAGCGCGACGATCCTCGATTGCGCGGCAAACCCGTAATCGTCGCCTGGAAGGGTAATCGCTCCGTTGTCTGTGCTGCCTCGTATGAAGCCAGAGCTTATGGCGTGCGCTCAGCAATGCCGGCGAAGAGAGCAGAACGCCTATGTCCGGAGGGGATCTTTATCGCTCCAGATTTCACCAGGTATCGCGCCGTATCCCAGGGTGTGCGGGAGATCTTCAAGCGCCACACCGATCTGATTGAGCCATTGTCGCTCGATGAGGCGTACCTCGATGTGACTACGAATAAGACAGGTTTGCCCACCGCAACACTTGTAGCCCGAACCATTCGCGAACAGATACGAATGGAACTGAATCTGACGGCTTCTGCCGGTGTAGCCCCGAACAAGTTCCTGGCAAAACTCGCGTCAGATTGGAAAAAACCAGATGGACTCTTTGTGATCCAGCCAGAAGAGGTTGACGCCTTTCTGCTGCCGCTTGCGGTCGGACGGCTGCCGGGCGTCGGGAAAGTCAACCAAGAGAAATTAGCGAAATTTGGAGTAAAGACAGTCGGCGAACTGCGAAGTCTGGAGCGATCGAAGCTTGAGCAGGAATTTGGCCGTTACGGCGTGCGCCTGTACGAACTTGCCCGCGGGACCGATGAGAATCCCGTCGTACCGGACCGGCCTACGCAGTCTGTATCGGTCGAAGATACGTTTCCAGAGGATGTTTTGTTGGCAGATACCGAACCAATTATCCGGCGGCTGGCAGAAAAGCTCTGGTCCGCATCACACAAAGAGTCGCGGATACCGCGGACAGTCGTGCTCAAGCTAAAGACGAAGGAGTTCAAGATCCTCACTCGCAGTCACACGGGAAGCGCGCCTCCGTCCTCTTGCGACGAGCTGACAGAAATCGCCCTCAAGCTGCGAGAGCGAGTGACTCTTGGTCCTCAGCAGCGCTATCGTCTCGTAGGGATTGGTCTGAGCAATTTTCGGGAACCCGAACAGATTAGCCCCCAACCGGCGCTTTTCGAATGACCCCGGATCAGTCAGCCGCAGCTGTCGCCGGCGGTTGCTGCTTCATCATCTCTTCCATCCCTTTCTTCATTTCCTTTGCCGAGGGTTCCGCTTTGTGCGTCCCGACCATCCAGTTGTAGCCATCGGGATCGATAACCGTGCCGCAACGATCTCCCCAGAACATGTCCATTACCGGACCCTGAGGAGTGGCGCCCAGTTTTGTCGCCTTCTCAACCACCTTGTCGACATTCTCGACGTATATATAAAGAGCGGCGGGAGAGGCGCCCACAGTCTTCGCACTTCGTCTTCCCATGGCAGGGCTTTCCGGACCGAGCATCAGAGTTGTGCCGCGTAGCGTTAGTTCCGCATGCATTGGTTTTCCGTCGGGGCCTTTCATGATGGCTCGTTTCGCAAAACCGAAGGCTTTCTGATAAAAGCTCACTGCGGCAGGAATGTCGCTGACTGTCAGTGCCGCGGACACGGCACCGTACTGTTTCCTATTGAGGGGATCAATCTTCTTCTTCGCCATAGCGCTCCTTTCGTGCGTCAGCCATTCTAGCCAACGTGCCTCAGATATTGCATCTCCGGTCAACGCCGAGGCTGCGGTCTCCAGCTCGCGAATCAGGCCCGAAACAGGGTTGAGGATCGCGGAATCCTGCGTGAGTGACGGCTACCTGCGAGGGCGACTGCCGAGCCAATACAGGTGCAAGATTGTGTCACCAGCATCCCGCAACCAGGCGTCAACTTCTTTTATCTGAAAAGGCCGATCTCCTGGGCCAAGGTCGCGATTTAACAATTCCGTGATCTCCTCGGCGGTGCTCGGTCTCTTGATCTTGTTCAAGGCCCGTCGTATGCACTCCTCAAGGCCGTGATTCGCTTTTGGAGACGATGGCATGAAAGGTGCCCGATTGGCGCGCGAGTCCTCGCTGAAGGCGCTGATCCTTATATATTCAAGACGCATTTGCCGGCACCAACTGGAGAATCAATCTGCGGATTGCTTCCGGTGTGTGCTCTTCAGCAGCCCTTGAAAGAGTGTATGTCCGCTCAAACCCGTTTGGTCCTGCAACTCGCATTTCCCAGCTCTCGCTTTCGCGCGAGCCGGCGATGGACACCCGCCATTCACCTTTCTTGTCACTGAATGCGTGCTCGACTCTCGCCACAATTTCCTGGCAAAGCTGAGCATCTCCGAGGTTTTCGAGCTCAACCGTCACTCCCATCGCAGTGCAATTGTATCGAACGGGAACTGCCCGTCTTCGGTGCAAACCGATGACAGGGCAGGCAGACGAGAGCATCGTGAACAGCCTTATTCACAATTGATGTTGAACACCTCGACGAAGAATTACGGTCGCGGAATCTCTGTTGGCAAGAGACCTGAAATCTTGAAGGCGGGAGGATCTGGGCGGAAATAGGAAAGGCTGCGACATTGGTTATGTTCCAGCCATCTGCTCCTGCGAGGGAGCCTACAGCGTGGATCCATGTACCGTCGCAGCCCTTGATGCAATCGCCGCTTTCGCGGTCCCAAACCCCGGCTCCTCCTCGCAGAGTCAGCCGGTTTTTTCGGGTCTGGTTGCCCCATCAGGTCGCCCTGATGAGCAGATCACTCAGCCTATTTCGGACTGGCAAATTTGATTTCGCCAATCCTTTCAGCCGTCGACGGAAGACAAATTAAACAGTTGCTCGAATGAAGTCAACGCAATTATCACGGTGAAAACAAGATTTCTGTATTACTAACGTCGAAAATCTTTTCCGTTTGCGGAGAATTTTCATGAAGGTTAGGCGGCGACAGCGGTTAGTTGGGCTGTGACAGGCGTGAGTTGGGCGACGGTGGATCGTAGAGCGCTGAGGATAGCCACTATGGCCTTGCGACCAGGGGAGGTGAGTTGATAGCGATGAGTGCCGGGGATTTTGGTGATGAGGGCGTGAGCACGCAGTAGGCGGAGTTTGCGGCTGATCCAGGCGGAGCGGCGGCGGAGCTGCTTATGGTCATGCGTGATCTGGGGAAAGAAGATGGTGCGGAGATCACGATTGCGGAAGCCGTTGATTGCGAACTCGCCGTGGTTGATGGCCGATAGCAGCGCCCGGTCGTCGCCCAAAGGACGCAGCGCACGCACCCGCCGGCCACGCCATTGCCGGGGTTGTTCCAGCCGCTGGAGCAGTTCGTCGAGGGTGGTGGCGTCGTCGACGGTAGCGAAAGCGTCCAAATAGCGGGATGCGGCTTTATGGGAAAGCTGTGCTCGTCGGTGTAAGTCGGCAACAGCCCTACGCAGGCGGCGCCAGGTGCGGGGCCCTTTGTGGTCCCCCTCCTTGCGGCGGTAGACGCAGAAGTCGTCGCCATTATGAAAGGTGGCTTCGGCTCGCAGGACGCTGCCTTGGGGAGTATAGGACTTATCGTACAGCTTCACCGAGTTGCGGTTGACGCTATGCTTGACACGTACTCCCTCGGACCGGCGTTTGAAGTCACTGACCACTTCTCCCGAGAAGCGCTGGTGTAGCTGGCCGCTCAAAGTAGTGTGCTTGCCGAGAAAACGCATTACGTCAGGGCTGGAGAAGGTGGTCATGGCGTGGTTGATCCAGCGTGGATAGAAGCGCCGCAGGTCAGCCGCGTGGTGAAAGATCACATCGAGGGCCCACTCGTGCTGGTAAGTGGACCAGTAATAGGAGGCGGGATATTTGCGGAAGATCTCGCCATGAATGGGGTTAAGCTGACGGGCGATGCCGTTGAGCAGCTTGGGCCACCGGGTCTTGAGCTGACGATCCATGAGGTGCTGGGCCTTCGTCCAGTCGGCAATCCAGGGAAAGCAGTTGTCCTGCTGCAAGTAGTCGAGGCCGATGGTTTGCATCTGGCGCGCCAGCCATTCCCGACCATTCAGGCAGATCTGTATCGCGAAGGGGAACCAGGTTTGGATACGGGCATGGAGGAAGCCGAGGATGGGGTGGATTTGGTAGTGATAAAGAAACAGACACTTGCCGGGGCGCCGTTGGAGCTCGAGCTTTTCTTTCTCGCGATTGCGATGAATATCGAATCTCCAGCAGGGTTCCAGGCAGCTGAGCACGCACAGCAGTCCGCTGCGCACGCCATTGCGAGCCAGGATGTCGCGGGCGATGGTTTCCTTATCCATGTGGCTGGAGTGCAGATATTCGATCGGGCGTCCCGAAGCCTTGGCTTGGGCCAAGGATGCTTGCTTCAAGCGCTCGGTGACCGCCTCGACGTGATTGCCAAAGTTCTTGAGGAAGACCTGATTGGCCCAAAGATACCTCATCATCCCCTGCGGATAGCCGATGGAGCGTAGATGTCCGCGAATTACCAAGCGGTCAAATCCTGCGAGTGTACCGGCGATCTTTTCATGATGTTTAGCGATAAACTCGTGCACGGGCGTTCTCCTCGTATCGTTTTTGGTCTTGAGACAACCTGTAATGATACGAGCCGGGGAACGCCTTCAGACTCTGGTCGACTCCGCTTCCGGGCGCGATTGCGACCTTAGGTATAGAACGAACGATGGGCTTAGTAGGCGAGACCTGATTGCTGATGCTGACAGCTGAAAGCTCACCGAAGCCTTTGGTTGCGGCTCGGCCGCGCTGAGAATGGAATTGTGGAAAAGGAGGATTCAATTCCAGCGGCTGGGGTTAGTCTCATGCAGAAGTCAGAACAGCGTTGGCGTGGTTGCGACGGGGATCTCCTGCGTGCACTCGCGGTCATCGTTTTCCGGGCGATTCACTCTCGTGCTGACTGCATATTTCTTCATTAGAGCGGCGTCGAAGGGCGCTAAACAAGGGCTAACAGCTGAAGGAGTCGTGATACTCGGATCCAGCCAACGCGCGTAGTCGTTTCTCTTCAAGATCGCAGGCATTCGGCGATGAACGTCGGCGACGAGAGCATTTGGCGTTGTGGTCAGGATTGAGCAGGTCTCAATGACATCGCCCTTTGCGCCTACCCATGATTCCCAGAGTCCGGCAAAGGCGAAGACCGAGTCATCCGCCATGCCGATGCTGAACGGCTGTTTGTGCTTTGGGCCGATCGACTGCCACTCGTAGAACGAGTCCGCTGGTATCAAACAGCGTCGCAGTCGAAGTGCGTCACGGAACGCTGGTTTATCGGCTGCAGTTTCCGACATGGCATTGATGGTTTTCGTGGAAATCGAAGCATCCTTGGCCCAGGAAGGAATCAAGCCCCAGCGGACCAGATCAAATGATCGACGCGACGAGGTGCATTTCTGCCGGACGATAGGAACCAGTTGTGTGGGCGCGATGTTCCAACGAGGCGTCCAGGTTGGATCTTCATCCAGCCCGAAGTGATCCCGGAGGTAGCGTTCTTTCGCGGTGAGTCGATAGCGTCCACACATGGCTAATTTTGCTTCGGGGCTATTTCGCTTTCTTTGTCAGATGCCACGCGATTGTGAGCGGATCGGGTCCCTTGGCGCGGTGAATCAGGCCACGCTCCTCCAATGCTTTTACGGTGCTCGCGTTCGCATCAGCTGGCCGTAGCAGTTCGTTATCTTTCACCCTGCGCAGGACCGGGTTACCGCCCAACGAGTCAGTCTCAAGCCGATAGCCGTGCTCCAGCTGAGCGAGGAGGTCCTGCTCGACTTCAGTGAGCTTCGAAAAGGCGCTGGTGGTTTTCTTCTTCGGCATGAAGCCGTATTCACGGGCATCGCGGACGATTATTTCGTCCGCTTGGCAGCTTTCCATTTTGCCCATCGAGCGCGCTGCGCCGCTGCAATTCTCTTTCGAGCCTGGACAGACATGGTCCGGCTCTTTGTTCCGAGCTTCCGAGAACCTCTGCCCCGAGTCCGCAATCCATCCAGACTGCCCAGTGCCGCCAAGGCTTGATCCAACTGCTCGACTCTCTTCCGTGCGGCATCCCTTTCCTGGCGCATCTGTATGACAACTTTCGTCAAGTTCGACATGGTTTCCCTCGGGCTGGAATTGTAACAGCCCCGACTCTGCAAACCTCCTAGCTCCGCCCACCTGGTTCAACTCCGAAATTCAGTTTCAATCAACGAAGGAGACAATGCTATGAGACTCCGCGCCAATGAAGTTTGCCCGATTCATCGATCCCTTTCTTGCTGCGGCCGAGACAGGATCGCGAAACCCAGACTGATTCGACTGGAAATCCTGATGACGGATGACGCGCGGGGAACGTTGCACGGTTTGCTGCATGTTCGGACACCAGAGGATGTGCGCATACCGCACTTCACACCTCAGTTATATCCCACGCTCCGTCAGCCGCGCGAAGATTCTGTGGGCGCGAACCTCCGCTTCAAGACGCCCGAACTCGTGCCAGTCGGCCGACGCCGGCGGGCGGGAGGTTGGTTGTGAGCCGGAGTCGGATAGTCTGTGCTTTCCTGATTGGGTTCGCTGTACCGGGCACACTCGGCGTTCGCAGTACAACGCCACTTCCAGCCTCCTCCCCCTCGACATACCGGCGTGACATCCTAGCACCTGGTGCCCAGTCGCCCTATCAACACCAGGATACGTGGTACGAATTTATGCTGAAGCAATTCAATCCGGACAATGTCGATTACGGCCGCTGGGTTGAGCAGGAGCGCCATAAGCTGATCGAACTTCTCCTCAAGAATCCGCACTTCCCGTACAGCTTCTGGATCACGGTTGCATTGCTCGTGGCGACCGCGGTAGGTGCAAAGCAGCGGGTCGATCACCGGCGCGCGATGTGGATTACCGCCGAGATGATGGCGGATCTCTACAACCAGGATGCGTATTCCCGGCAGATCGCTCACGAAGCAATTGAGCGCTTCAACAAGCACATCGAGCGCTGTAATCGTGCCATCGAGCAAGGGGAAACCAACCCCGGTGCTGCCGCAGGTAGCAGCGAGACTGAGCAGCTACGCACGGAGTTGATGCGGGTTGCCGAAGAAAGGGATCGGGCAATCAGAGATCGGGATGTTGCGCGAGAGGAACTGCGCCGAAAGTCCGAGATCTTGGCCGACATGTCCGTTCGCCTGGAGTCGGCCACGAGCAAAACAGGCACGCCAAGCACGGCAAAAATGGCATCGGATGTGCGTGGCGCCGATGACAGGTTGGTAACTCATATCAACAATCTGCAGGAGCAATTGTATTCAGAGCGAAATAGCAATCGCAGGTTGAGAGGAGGATAGAAAGTGCGGGTCGGAGTCGTGAGCTTCGGCAGTGTGTGGCGCCACCGGTTGGGAAAGGGCGATGCGCGTAGTTACCCAACTAGCCCCGTGTACTACAACACCACCGGAGTTCTTGTGCATGGCAACGTGCGACAGAGGCCGCAGATTTGTGGATATGCGCGATTCGATACGATTGGGGGCTTCGATCCTAACCACCCTTCGAAAATGATCGGGCGCGTATTCGACTGCGCTGAACCGACGGTCTGGATGGGCTCGAACAAGCTTCTCTTCAAGCGCATTCTCAATACCGGCGAGCCCACAGACCACTTCCTGATTTCTGTGACGTCTCGACTCGTCGGTCAACTTGCGGTCGGTGAACCAGGGTGGCGTTCCGGCGATGCGTGGCTTCTATCGTTTAGTGAATCTGTTGGGCAGCAAGAGTCCATGCTGCTGATGTCGATTGGCCAGTGGGTACGCACAAATCTTGGCCTCTTTGTACTGGAACCACGTGGGAGGAACGATTCGCTAGCAAGGCTGGTCCTCCAGACTGGGCGTGAGGAGATTTAGGGATGCGCTACTGGAAAGGTTCGATCGTGTT
>DASUWH010000020.1:0-5365 GCA_036378535.1 Terriglobales bacterium
ATTCCACTGGCGTACGTGCTGGCGATTCCGCTGCACCTGCATTCTAAAGGAGTCTTCCTCTCGATCGTGATTGCAGAAGGCTCGATCGCCGCGGCCAGCATTGTGCTGTTCAAACAGGGCCGATGGAAGCGGCAGCAGATCTAGGAAATCGAGTCACGGCGTCAGGTGTCAGTCAGCGACCTGGGAAAAAGTACTAAGGTGAACTCCGCATTGCGCGTTGGCATAAACGGTGACCAAATGGCTGTTGGTGCGCCGCGGGGATTTTCGGTCGCCGGTGCGTTCCAGGTCAGCAGGAAATTTGGCATCCATTCTAATCGTCGACGATCATCCGGCGGTCCGCCGAGCGCTTCGCCTTGCATTTGAGCGACAGCCTGGATTTACGGTTTGCGGCGAAGCCGAAGACGGTTTTGACGCAATCGGCCAAGCCAAGAAACTTTCGCCCGATCTGATTGTTCTGGATTTGCGCATGCCGGTAATGGACGGGCTGGAGGCCGCGCGGGAACTGAAGAGGCTGTTCCCGCACGTTCCGCTGATGATGCTCACTTGCTATCACAGCAGCGCTGCGGAAAAAGAAGCGCGGGCGTCGGGCGTCACCGCGGTCTTCTCGAAACCCGACGGTATGCAGAACTTGATCTGGCAAGCTCGCGCCGTGCTAACGGCTCCCCAGACGGCCAATTCTAAAAAGTGATTTCCCTAGTTTGCTGCGCCCGTCGTTCTAGAGGCTCGGGCCGATGCCGTTAGCAACAATTTTTCGCGTGCGCTGGTCGAAAATCACGTACTCTCGGTTGGACTCGGCGACTAATTCCTTGACGCGCACTCTGGCGGTTTGCAGGTCGTGCACAGCCTCCACCCAAACCATATCTGTCGAGTCTATTCTCAAGATGTCATAGGCGGCACAGAGCATTCTTGTTTTTTCCCTCTTAGTGCCGGGGACCCGAACTAACCGTGATCGCAAGCGTGTGGCGATCCAACAATTGGGCCACCGGCGTTTTCTACCAGCAGCGTATCTCCGTGGCAGAAACTCACAAGCAGGTGAATCCCCGAATTCGTGCGCAGGGAACTCACCAAAACCGCCGCGTAAGGAATTTGCTGTATGCGCCCGGATGCTAATCCGTTGCCATCAGGCGGGTAGCAATTCAAAAACAGGATAGTTCGTAGCAATTTCTCGAAAGGCCGCAGCTGGTGAACCGGCGGGAACGGCAAAGTATCGTTGCACAGCGGACCTGTAATTCTCCAAATACAATTTCAGGATTTCTGGTTTTTCGGCATCCGGCACCGGGCGCAGCCGGCATTTCCGCTCCTGCCTTCCCTTCTTGAGCAGGATTTCCCCGGTGGCTTCGGCATTGCGTACCCACTGCGTCTTGCCTCGCGGGGCCACCAGGTACTGCTTGCCGGCGACCTGCAGCAGATTCACTGGCGACGAGTAAACCCTTCCCGTCTTTCGCCCGCGAACCCGAAGCAGTTGCATGTAACTCGGGCCGATCCCCAGTCCAACCAGAAATCCTAAAGCGCGATTGAACAGCGCTTCCAGAGGATTCGGTTTGCGGAAGGATATTTGCGAGGTTTCTTTCATTTTCACATTGTAAAGCCTCGGCTCTGGGCGCGGGCTACACCTTTCTTGCGCGGCCGAGCGTCTTATCTACGAACCTTGGAATGTAGTGCATAAAACGAATGAATATCTCGACTGGTATGCGGCGCAAGCCGTCGCGAATGTTGATCGCAGCTCTCTTCGTGGCGATCGGGTTCCTGCCGGTGTCCCCCGGCCAAGAATTGCCGACATTGAACCGAGATGCCATTCTCGGCCATTTGAACGCGGCCATCACCTGGTACCGCGACGTCACGAATAAGGTGCAAGCCGCCGGTCTGCCGAGCGATGCCATTTATGAGGACAGCACGCGCAACCTGGCCGCAGAGGTCGTGCGCCTGGCGTTCCAATCGGCGCGAGCCGAAGCCGCGGTGATCACCGCCGGTGAAAAAAACTCGAACGCCAACCAAACTGCGAAGACGCCCGCGCAGCAGCAAGACCTGGCCCAAGTTGCCGCTCGTATCGCCGCCGAAATCGATGATACGCAATCCAGACTGGACAACGTGAACAAACAGCTGGCCTCGGCGCCGCGAAGCAAGAGAAAGGACTTGCAGGCTGAGCGCGAGAGACTGCAAGGAAAATTGGCGCTGGACAAAGCCGTGCAAGATTCGGTCCAAAAAATGGCGACGTTTGCGGAAGAGAGTACGGACAGCGTCAGCGAAGGTCTGGAGGGGAGTATCAACCAATTGGCACGATCGGTCCCGGAGGTTTTCGCCAACAAAGAGGCTCCCAAGGCGCCGGCCAAGGCGAACAGCGCCCCTTCGGCGGTGGCTAATTCTTCCGGGCTGATCGGGCAGGCGATTACCTTGCTGGGGCGCATGCGCAGCATTCATGAGATCGATCAGATGATCAAGGAGACCGAGCATCTCCGTCAAAACGCGGAAAATCTGCGGAAGCCCTTACGCACCACGTTGCTGGCCATTATTCAGCGTGGCCGCGATCTCGCCAACCAGCAGGAGAACCCGCCAAACGCGCAGAACGATAATGCGGCGCGCGAATATCAGGATCTGATCAGCAGGTTCAAGCAACTGTCGGCCGTTGCCCTGCCGCTAAGCCAGGAAATCCTGCTGCTGGAGGAGGGCCGCACGAACTACATCGAGTGGCGAAGGTCCATCGTCCGTGAATCGACCGACACTTTGCGGGCCCTGCTGATCCGTGTGATTGGAATCGCTCTCGCGCTGGGCATCGTCGCGATTCTCGGAGAAGTCTGGCGCAGGCTGACTTTCCGTTACATTCACGATCCTCGCCGCCGCCGCCAGTTTCTATTGTTGCGCCGCTTCGTCATGGGTTTCCTGGTTGGCGTGGTGTTGCTGATGGGATTCGTCAGCGAGTTCAGCTCCCTGGCCACCTTTGCGGGTTTCGTAACGGCTGGGATCGCAGTTGGCCTGCAAGCGCTGTTGTTGTCGGTGGCGGCATATTTCTTCGTAGTGGGGCGATATGGGATCCGAGTTGGCGACCGCATCAGCATCGCGGGCGTCACAGGCGACGTGGTCGATATTGGCCTGGTGCGCTTGTACATTATGGAGCTGGCCGGCACCAGCATTGACCTGTATCCCACCGGCCGCATTGTCGTCTTCTCCAATTCGGTTTTGTTTCAGGCCGGCACACCGCTGTTCAAGCAGATTCCCGGCACCGAATATGGATGGCATGAAATTGCGGTTACGCTGATGCCGGGCGGCCACTACAAACTGGTGCAAGACAAAATCCTCGGCGCGGTGAAGGAAGTCTATGAACAATACCGCGAACGAATTGAGCGGCAGCTTGGGGGCATCGAGCGGCAGAGTGAAATTCAATTGAAGGCCCCTACCCCGGATGCCAAGCTCCAGCTCTCTGACAGCGGCCCGGAGTTTGTCGTGCGCTATCCGGTGGACATCCGCACGGCGTCTGAAATCGATGACCTGGTCACGCGCTCAGTCGTGGACTTGATGAACCGTGATGCGGAATTGAAGAGCGCCATAGCTGGCTTGCCCAAGATTCGGGCGGCCATTAAAGGATAGAGGGCGGCTAAATGGCGGACGGCTTTGGCGGCGAGGACCTCCTGATTTAGACGCGGACGGAGTGGGGCGGTTGGTCCTTAGGTTAGTCTTTGGCCGAAATCGCGGCAGACGTTAAGATGGCTCAATGGAACAGGCTTTGGATGTGCATCGCCTGCATTTCGCTTTCACGGTCACCTTCCATTACATTTTCCCGCAGCTGACCATGGGATTGGCGCTGCTGCTTGTCTACTTGAAGACCAAAGCACTTCGCACCAACGACGAGCATTACAACCGTGCGGCACGATTCTGGGCGCGAATCTTCGGAATCAATTTCGCCGTCGGTGTAGTCACCGGCATCCCCTTGGAATTTCAGTTCGGCACCAACTGGGCGGCTTTCTCTAAAGCTGCCGGTGGAGTCATCGGGCAGACTTTGGCCATGGAGGGCGTTTTCTCTTTTTTCCTTGAATCGAGTTTTCTCGGACTATTTCTCTTTGGCGAGAAGAAACTGGGCCGCATCGGCCATTGGTGGTCGGGGTTTCTGGTTTGGCTCGGCTCCTGGCTTTCCGGGTACTTCATCGTGGCCACTGACGCCTGGATGCAACATCCCGCGGGCCATCGCGTGGACTCCCACGGGCAAATTGAACTGGCCAGCTTTTGGTCGCTGGTGGTCAACAAATGGGTGCTCTGGCAGTACGCGCACACCATGTTGGGTGCCGTGCAAACGGCTTGCTTCGTCATGGCCGCTGTCGGAGCATTCTATTTGCTCACCAAGCGCCACGATTCCTATGGCCGAACCTTCGTTAAGGCAGGCGTATTGGTTGGAGTTGTGGCCGCGACCCTGCAACTTTTTCCGACCGGTGATGCGCAGGGCAAACTGATCGCGGATCATCAACCGGTCACACTGGCAGCCATGGAAGGGCTTTTTGAAACGCAAGAAGGCGCGCCGCTGGTCCTCATAGGGCAACCCGATGTTGCGAAACGCCGGCTGGACAATCCGGTCCAAATTCCCGGCATGCTGAGTTTTTTGACTTACCGGCGATGGACCGCAAGCGTTCACGGCCTCGATGCATTTCCGCGGGACCAATGGCCGGATACCATCGCGCTGCTTTATTACAGCTATCACGTGATGGTCGGCCTGGGCACAATTTTCATTGCCGTGATGGTCTTGGCCGCCTTGCTGTTGTGGCGGAAAAAGCTATATGACTCACCGTCGATGTTGTGGGCGCTCCTGTTGTGCGTTCCTTTGCCGTACATCGCCAATACCGCCGGGTGGATGACCGCCGAATTGGGGCGTCAGCCCTGGCTCATTTACGGATTAATGCGTACTGCCCATGGAGTGTCGCCGCAGGTTGGCGCGGGCAACGCGTGGTTCACGCTGATTGGGTTCATGGGACTGTACACCGTGTTGGGCATTCTGTGGCTCTTTCTTGTCTACCGGGAAATTGAAGCCGGGCCCGAGCCGGATACTTCGTCGCAGGTCGAGTCGTCCAACGCCGTGGCCGCGCATTGAGGAGCGTGCATGGGGACCATTTGGTTTTGCCTTGTGGCAATCATGCTTATCGTGTACGTCTTGCTGGACGGCTTCGATCTCGGAGCGGGCGCGATTCACCTCCTGGTAGCAAGAACGGACGAAGAAAGGCGCCTGGTTTTGGCCAGCGTGGGTCCGGTGTGGGATGGTAATGAAGTGTGGCTTGTGGCCTCCGGAGGCACTTTATATTTTGCGTTTCCCGCCCTTTACGCGAGCGGGTTCAGCGGGTTTTATTTGCCCCTCATGATCGTCCTCTGGTTGCTGATCCTGCGGGGA
>DASUWH010000021.1:0-4398 GCA_036378535.1 Terriglobales bacterium
GTTTCGTAACAGTCTGGTTTGAGTTCCCTTGCCCCACACCAGCCCCGGAGAAGCTTTCCTGTACTGCTGCGGCGAACTCTTTGGGCGTGCGATAGTTCAAACTGCTGTGCGGACGCTGCTCGTTGTACTCCTTCCGCTGACCTGCCCCCTTATTCCACACATTCCTGAATACGAAAGTTAATGTTAACTCCACCCTCGCTTGGAGCGGGGATGGGGGTGTGGGGCAAGGGAACTCAAACCAGACTGTTACGAAACACTAGGCAGCTGAAACAAATGATGGCAAGATGCCCTCACCGAGTGAGGGCATTTTTTATGGGCTTCATTCAAGGCGAAGGTCGGACGCAGGGAACGCTGTTTCCGGTTACCCTGGACGAACTAATACCGCAAGACCACGTTTGCCGGGTGATCGATGCGTTCGTGGATCGTCTGGACATGGCGGGGTTGGGGTTCGAACGCGCGGAACCGGGCGAGACTGGTCGACCTGGATACGATCCGCGTGATCTGCTGAAACTCTATCTGTATGGCTATTTGCAGCAAGTTCGCTCCTCGCGGCGGTTGGAGAATGAGTGTCGCCGCAATGTGGAACTGATGTGGCTGCTGAATCGCCTGACCCCCGATCACAAAAGCATCGCAGAGTTCCGGCGCATGCACAGTGAGCCGGTGACGCAGGTGGGGGCGGAGTTGATTCGCTTCGCGCGTTCTCTGGGACTGGTGCGCGGAGAGTGGGTGGCTGTAGATGGATCGAAGTTTCGGGCGGTCAGCAGCGTTGGTAGCGTGCGAGAACGGGAAGCAGTAAAGCGCTATCTCAAGTCCTTAGAGTCGGCAGACCAAGACGAAGAACTGGTGGTCGAGCCCAGCAAGGTCGCCGAAGCTCTGAAGAAACTGCAGGAGCACAAAGAACCGGAAGCCCACTTCATGCGCGCCAGCAGTGGCGCCAAAGTGCCCGCCTACAATGTTCAGGCAGCGGTCGATAGTGAGCATGCGTTGATCGTAGCCCAGCAGGTCACAACCGAAGCCACCGACAATCGGTGCCTGATGCCCATGGCCGAAGCCGCGCAGGCGGCGGTGGGTGGTCCGGGACAAGTGTTGCATGTGGTAGCCGATGCCGGCTACTCCAACGGAGAACAGGCGGAAGCTTGCGAACGTAAAGGCATCGTTCCGCACGTGCCTGCCAATCGCGGCGTAAACAATCAGGGCGGGGGAAAGCTGTTTGACCGCAGCGCATTCGAATATCAGCCGGAACAAGATACGTTTCTCTGTCCTGCTGGACAAGCGCTAAAACGCCAGCAGATATCGCGGAAAGACCGTTCCGTGTACTACGCCGGTCGACCCGAAATCTGTGGAGCTTGTCCTCTGAAGTCACGCTGCACCGTGGGCGCGCAGCGCATGGTATCCCGCCACTGGCATGACGAGGCGCTTCAGCGCATGCAGCAACGGGCTACCCCGGAGGCGATGCGCCTACGCAGATCGACCGTGGAACATCCGTTCGCAACTTTGAAATGCCGCATCTTCGGGCATCCGCGATTTCTTCTACGCGGTCGTCGAGGAGCCCAAGCGGAGATGAGCTTGGCGGTGACCGTTTATAACTTGAAACGTATGATGAACGTTCTCGGTCGACCCCGGTTGGCCGCGGCGATGGCTCCAGCCTGAACTGCTTTCGGGATATCCGCATTCACCCGGCACTTCACCCGTCGAAAACACAAAAAAGCGATGCTCCGGAACTCGGAACATCGCCCTTGCCTTCGACTCACGGGTTCGTTTCGTAACAGTCTGCTTTCGGCGCTCCTTTTCGGTGGGAGAAATACCCCTTATTGAACCTGCAGAGTCAAGGTGGTGGAGTGCTGCAAGCTTCCTGAAGTGGCAACGATGGTCATAGCGTAGGTGCCGGCAGCAGCAGACGTGGGCGTGGTGGAGGAGGTTTTTCCCATTGTCCCGGCTCCGCAGCCGCAGACCAGCAGGACCATAATGATTGCGAGCGACACAACCAGCACTTTGCGATTGCGGCGCAACATTTGGCCCAAGCCTAGAAACACCGTGCCAAAGGCCGGGAAGGTGACAGCGTAGAACACAGCGTTGAGCGAGGAGGAGTTGAAAGGATTGTGGGACTGGGCCAGAGCGGTGCTTATGGTAACGTTCACCGGCAGAGCGGCGTTATTTAGGGCCACGCTGGCAGGACTGAAGTTACAGGTAGCCCCGGCAGGCAGTCCGGAGCAAGCCAGCCCAACATTTCCATTAAAACTTCCCTGCGGAGTCAGGTTGATGGTGAGGCCGGCCGATCGGCCTGAACCGATCACGACGCTCGACTGGCTGGCCGCCACTGAAAAGTCCGCTCTGGTGGTGGGAGCCGCGGGCGTGGAAGGAGTGGCAATGGCAGCAGTCGAGGTAAAGGCCGCCGCCGATGATGTGTGGTTCAGCATCGATGCCTTGCCGACCGCCTTCACATAAAGTTGATAGGTCCCAGCGGCCAGGCCGAACTGCGAGAGATCCAGGCTGCTGGTTCCTGCGGGATAATCGCCCAGCGGCATCAGGTTCTGCCCGTCGGCGCTGATGAAAACAGTGTAATGATCAATGGTGTTTTCATTCCCGCTGATGTTCCAGTTGAGCCCCGATCCGCTGATGCTGGCATTGATGCTCACGCAATTGTCGATTCCGCTTTCCAGCTCTGTGCCTTCTTCGTAGTCGTTCCAGGTCACAAGCTGGATGAGTGGGAGCTGCTTGCTGGAAGAGTAGTATTTGCCGATTTCTTTCATGGACTCCAGCCAGGTCTGGCCGCACTGCTGGTCCATATGGCGGTTCGCCGACCATCCCGCCAGGGTATCGTCAAAGCCTTTATATCCAGCCCCGAATGCGAGTTCGCCGGGCTGCTGCTGGGCAACGCTGTAGAAATTATCGAGATAGGAGGCCGCTATAGGATCGGTGGAGGTAACATTCCCGGGCTGTATCCAGGCGAATCCTCCGCCACTCTGGATACGGGTGAAGGACCCCGAGTTCTGAAAAATGAAGATTGGGCTTCCCGGCACGCCGGCGCGGACCGCATTCCAATCGACGGTAAGGTCCTCGACCCCGAAGAAGAAGACCACCGGATTCCCATTCCAGCGCATGTACGCGGGCGATCCTTCATAGGTGTTGTAAATGTAGGTGAGCTGGCCGATGACGGTGCTGGTGCAGTCGGTGCAATTCCGCACCGCGCCGGCATCTTCCATGACCGCAAATTCAAAGTTCCCGCCGCGAGACTCTGCTTCCGGCTTAACGTACTGTGTGGTCGAATCCTCGTAAGAGCCTGGGCCATACCAGTCGACGATCATTCCGGAGATGCCGCGCGAGAGCATATCGCTTACCTGCGCCTTCACCTGCGCCGGATCGGCGGACTTGTATCCAATGTCCATGTGACCGTTGGCGCCAAACCAAGGCATGAAGTGCGCATAAATCTTGGTCGTCGCACCCGGATAAAGCAGCGAGGAGATCGGCGCCTTGCTAACATTGCTGGCCCCGAGATTGCCGTTGGACTGGGTCGAGAAGCTGTTTGCAGTGCTGGTGTTGTTGCCGGTCTCAGCTGCAAGAGTAGTGGTGGGAATAATTGCGGTCCCTGCAAATAATGATTGCGCCAGTAAGAAATGCGCACATGCCGCTAATAAAAGTGAACGCAAACCGTCCTCCAGGACACCGAAGCGGACTGGAGGAACCGATTACGATCGAAGTTCCGCCTCCACGCTCCTGTTGAAAGTGTCTGGAGTGTAGTGCGGCATTAATCAATTTGTATTACGCTGTATTACCTAGTCTGTCAGAACTAAGTTTCTTATGACCTTAGGACAATCGCCTAATGATCCTTAAGCCATTACAAATAAAATATTTACATAGGTAAGTGCAATTTTTTCTGAGGCCCGGAATGGCCTTCTCAAGGGATTAAGATAAATTAACTTTTTGCTATTGCGCGGTGGGCCGCTTGGAATTAAGGTTCATGGAGGAATAAAGGAGGGGAAGCCAAACAACTTATTTCCGAATTTCTGGCTCTAAACCTGAGACTAGTCATATTTCAGGAGTGGAAAGGGACCGGATGGCAGCACAGCCCAAAATGGAAACCACAGAAAAGATTCCGCTCGAAATCAGCACTGAACTCCGCCGTCTGGCGCATGACCTGAGCAACTCCTTAGAAACAATCATGCAGGCTTCCTACCTTCTGGGTCAGTCCAAGCTGGATGAGACCTCCCAGCGCTGGTCAGGGCTCATCGATACCGCAACCCGCGATGCGGCCCGCATCAATCGCGAGATCCGCGACATCCTCCGGGCGCACAGCAGCTAGCCCTGAATTATCGTTCTATGCGCGCAGTTAATGCAGGGTTGCGCTTCCCGCGAAGATAATCCTGGGCTCCGTGATAGCCCTCCAGGGTTCCCACATCC
>DASUWH010000022.1:0-21476 GCA_036378535.1 Terriglobales bacterium
GCACGCAATTTGTTGGAAGCCCGGATGATAGTCACAACCTATAATGAACATGTTCGGCTCCTTTCCTCCGAGCCCTTTGGCGGTTTGCGCTTCCAAAGTCTACTCGGGCCTGGGAGCCGACATTGTTTATGGAATCATTACACTCATCATCACAAAGCACAACCCGTGGCAGTGGCCTCCACCTTCAACCTCCTGCACACACGCGTCTCGCAACGATTTGTAATGCGAATTCTGTAATGCACGCGCATCTCTCACGCACTCAACAGCTTACGCACAAGCTCAGCTTTTGATCATTACACTTCAAGTGTAAGGGTTTGATTCACGACTCGGCATCGCTTCGCTTTGATCTCGCGCTTCACAACGCTGCACGACCGGGTGCTGCACAATTTATGGCGCGCGTACGTAATCCCGCAAACGATTGCAGGGGATAATGGCAGCGGGAGCCAAGTGCCAGCACCCGCCGCGCGCGACATCGCGCAAAGCCGCATAAATACGACATGCGGCGGACCATAGTAAACACTGGGATTGTGTGCAGGTTCTGCATCGACTTGGCATCGGGTGCTTTTTATCCCAAAGATCGCGAGTTGCAAAGTAAAGCTATAATGTCGCGCAGCGATGGCCCTCACCTCTGGCACAAAACTCGGGCCGTATGAGATTCAATCGCCGCTGGGCGCAGGCGGAATGGGTGAAGTGTACCGAGCGCGCGATACGCGACTTGATCGCGTAGTCGCCGTCAAGATTCTCCCCCCACACCTCTCCGAGAGCTGCGAAGCGCGGCAACGCTTTGACCGCGAAGCTCGCGCCGTTTCCTCTCTGAGTCACCCTCACATCTGCCATCTCTACGATGTGGGTCAGCAAGACGGAATCAGCTATCTGGTTATGGAGTTTCTCGAAGGTGAGACGCTGACGGATCGCTTGCGCAAAGGGCCAATGCCGCTCGACCAGGTACTAAAGGTAGGAGCCCAAATCTGTGAAGGCTTGGAGAAAGCGCATCGTAGCGGAGTGGTGCATCGGGATTTGAAACCCGGCAACATCATGCTGACCAAGGTGGGCGCGAAGCTGATGGACTTTGGGCTGGCCAAGGCGGTTTCGCCGGAGAAGCCGCCCTCTTCGGGGCTGACAGCGACGCTGATGTCGCCAGACGGCAATCAACCTCTGACCGCACAGGGAACCGTGGTGGGGACTTTTCAGTACATGTCACCAGAGCAGGTGGAAGGTACAGAAGCGGACGTGCGCAGTGACATCTTCGCTCTCGGCGCTGTGCTTTATGAAATGGCGACGGGCAAGCGTGCCTTCGCAGGGAAGAGCCAGGCGAGCATCGTGGCGGCGATATTGGCGTCGGAACCGCAGCCGATCTCGGCAGTGCAACCAATGTCTCCACCGGCACTGGACCGTGTCGTCAAGACTTGCCTAGAGAAGGACCCCGAAAATCGATTCCAGTCGGTGCAGGATGTTCAGCTGCAGCTCCGCTGGATACAGGAAAGCCCATCTAAACCGGACGGCCTTGTCCTGCCACGAGTGCGCCGCCACAGGTGGTTTGCCGCCGCTGCTACGCTGCTGTCGCTTGTGCTCATCGCGGCTGGCATGGCCGTTTACGGCCGATGGTTCGTGCGTGCTCCTAGTGTGCGCGCTTACATTCCGCCACCGGCGAGGACTGGCTTCAATCTCAGTGACGACGATGGCTCGGGTCCTGCTGTCCTCTCTCCCGATGGTTCGCATATTGCGTTCGTTGCTAGCGAGACACTGGGCAAGCGTCAGCTCTGGGTTCGTGCATTAGCTGATCCTTCATCCCGACCCTTGATAGGAACGGACCGTGCCAGTTATCCCTTCTGGTCGCCCAGCGGCAGAGAAATCGGCTTTTTTGCCGACGGCAAGATTAAGCGCATTAACGTGGGTGGCGGGCCAGCACTCGACATCTGCGCTGTAACGCGGCCACGGGGTGGTAGTTGGAGCCCCGACGGTAATATGATCTTGTTCTCTCCGGACACGACTGCTGGGATTTTTCGTACTTCTGTCCGTCCAGGTTCAACTCCCGTCGCGGTCACTCGACTGGACCCTACCTATCACACTACACACCGGTGGCCTCGCTTTCTCCCCGACGGTAAGCATTTCCTCTACTTGGCCGCCAGTCATGTCAATCCCGGGCCCAGTGAGCGCAATGGGATCTACTGGGCATCCCTAGATGGGAGGGAAAACCACTTTCTGATGCCGGCAGACTCGGACGCAGTTTACGCCTCGGGGTATCTCTTGTTTGTGCAGAACGGGTCTCTGATGGCCCAGCCGTTCATTCCCGACAGCGGTCGCCTGAGTGGAGACCCAGTGGGGGTGGCGGACGACGTATTTCGCAACTCCGGCACTTGGCGCGCAGCCTTCGACGCAACCACTGGTGTCGTGGTCTTCCATGGCGGAAGCACCGTTTCGGGCAGTCAACTGCAGTGGTTCGCGCCTAACGGAACGGCTTTAGACAAGCTCGGTGAGCGCGACAGGTACATTGACCTCCGCATTTCCCCTGATAACCACAAGGTGGCGGTCACCGTCGGTGATCCGCTCGCAGACATCTGGATACTTGATCTCGCGCGCGGTACGCGCACCCGTTTCACTTTCGGGACCGGAAACACTTCTACACCGGTCTGGTCACCCGACGGGAAGTATCTATTGTTCGGGCTTCGCCATCACGCCGGTGGGTTGGATCTCTACCGTAAGCCCATGCTCGGCACCGCCGAATCCCAGGTCGTACTCGAATCAGACACAGTCAAGCACGCAGATGACATCTCTCCCGACGGTCGCTTTCTTATTTTCGAGCAAAGAAAGGAGGAAGTGCTTAATACCCTCTGGGTGATGCCTTTTTTTGGCGATAAGAAACCTTACCCTCTGCTCGCCAAGGCAGTTCCAGCTTATGCAGCGAGATTCTCACCGGACGGAAAATGGGTTGCTTACAACTCTCCGGAGTCCGGGCCCATGGAAATCTATATCACTTCTTTCGATCACGGCGGCAAATGGCAGCTCACGACCAACGGCGGATGGGCGCCTGCGTGGCGTGCCGACGGCAAAGCCATCTATTACTATAGTCAGGCAGATGGCTATATCAGAGAAGCCCCCGTCAGCCTCCAAGGGGATGATGTTGAAATTGGAACCCATAAACCGCTGTTCAGGGCTACCAACGCTGGCTACACTTTTTGGGAGCGCCCTTTCGGCGTAACCTCTGACGGCAAGCGGTTCCTGGTGAACAAAGTCGAACTGGAAGAGAGTAAGCCAATCAGTCTGGTACTGAACTGGAAAACTCTGATTGCGAGGTAACCAGAAGGGCAGCCGAGTTCTCTACGGGAGTGGGAGCAACATGAGCCTGATAACCGATTCCGGCAGAAACTCACTCACTCGTCTATGCATCCCCGAGGTTGGACTTGAGTATGCCTGCAAATTGCTTTTGCGGTGCATCGCAAACACACCGACTAGCGATGCTGCTTTCAAGATGTTTCTGAGGGGAACGGGACAATGATAGGGCAGCGCGCTTCTCCCAACTACCCCGAGTCTGCTCCGGGGAAGACATTCTCAACTTCCAAGAATCTGCATGTGTCCGTGCTTGCAGCGAGCGTATTGGAATCGTTGCCCGAGCATGGAGGTTACTGTGTCATGAATTGTTGTACTTGAACCTGTATAGAAGTGTATTCGTATCGGAGTGTTGCAGTCTTCTCCCGCGCATAAGATATCGAGTGAAAAAAACTTGGATAGAAATGGAGTCGATTTAGGAACTCGCTTTCGAAAGCTCCCCAATGGACATCTTGCGGGGGTTCGTCACGCTCTACATGTTCTATGCCCGAGGCTTCCCCTCAAACAGACTGGCTATACAACCGAGGAAAAAGAGAAGCAGGACGACCATGAACGCTGGCCACATCTCACGGAAAAATGTGTTCATGGGCACCTCGGACAATGCAAGCTGCCTAATTAAAAGTTATCAAGATCCGTGAGCCGAAGTGAATGGCACTCTAGCGCTGCAATATCCGCAGAAAGTAACCCGCAGGGTGTGACCTTCGTGGAGTAGGCCCTAAGGGTTGCCTTAAAAGGAAGGCCCCGGCCGGCTCTTGCTTGGGGGCTGAAACCTACCGGGACCATCTGAGCGTTACGATTGGGCGAACTATAGCACAGAGCCCGTCCCAAGTGCCGTCACACCTTAAGAGCGGGCCTTTCATAAACGACTGACCGGGGCGACCGACAATTACCAAAGGTCAAGAGCGGGATTTACAGAACTGGGAAATCCACGGGGCTAAATCCGACCGCTTCCCCCAGAATATTTGAAAGCGGTCGGATTTTCCTGGCCCAATCATCCAGGGCCGAAGAGACATGCCGAATCCGATTCAGGAACAATAGCTTTGGGTTGCTTCCCCGCAGCATGCGGGTGCGCAGCATTGTACGTCTTTTTAACCCAGTGGTCCCGGGAATGAGTCCGCAACGGCCAAGGCTGCCTTTAAATACGCTTGGTAAACTTCCCAGCACGCCAAGCCCGCTGGTAGTCGCGGGTTCGTCTCCCCACGCAGATTAGGTTCGTCATTTTGCGGAGCACTCGGCATCAATCTTTTTCATGATCCGCTCTGCCCACTGAACAGCCGCACCGACCATAGAACGAGTGCGGGGGCTGTCCCGCGTGTCGAACAGGTCTTCAGTTGTCTTCAGGTGACGTGCCACCAAGATTCCGGCGATGATTCCGATTACCCTTTTGCGCCCTTCATCCATGACGGGTAATCGTACTATTTCGCCTTTTGTTCGCCAATACCTCTGATTCCCTACTCGGTCCCTTCGCGCATATAGGGACGAAAAAACAGGCCGCATCCCCCATACAGCCTTTGTGCGGCCTGCTGTTGCAGTCTGAAAGATTACTGAAAATTTAACGTACTTCAATTCCGCTCGTCATTGCTCCGAAGCAACAATTAGAAGGCGAGTCGCTCTCCCCGCCCTGGGATAAAGGAAATGGCCCACGCTCAGAATGGGCGATAGGGAACGTGGGCCATCTTGGAGTTCCTTCGGACGGCCCAGAATATACATCCAATTCAGAGTACGTTCCAAGCTATTTTTGCTGAACATTGCCATCAACATTGCCATCAACCTTTTTCCCGATCCGCTCCCAACTGAAAAATCCCATTTAATGTGAGTAGATGCCGTGGTAAATTCCTAGCGCTGTTCAGGGAAGCCAGAGATGTCGCGGATCTCGATGGCGCGGGTGTTTGAGTATTGGCCGGACGTGTTCCTAGCTGTGTCTTTGGTCGGATTTATCTACATCATAATCGCCTCGCGGTAAAGGAGCATGGCGGGCACATGCTGATCCGCTCGGTTCTGCCCCGATCATGAAAAAGCGAATGACAAAACCTGTTCGTCGCATGGGTTCAAAGTTGCGCTAAGTAGAACAACCGTGTGATTCCGAAAATTGAGAAAACTTCATCTGCTGTCGTGCTGGTGAGTTATATTCCGTACTTCATCCGGCGAACCATAGCCACGACGATAGGCTGTAGCTGAGACTTCATATCGCTTCAACTCCCACCAGGCCCAGTGACTACAGACAGGTGGCATGCCACAAGAACAGTAGAGGATCCCCCCGGGTGGATTATGGGTGCTGAGCGGGATCAAGTAAGATCCATTACAATACGGGCTGGAACTCAGCAAATATCGAGTGCGGCATTTCGGGCACTCCACGCAATGACGAACGCGAAGCATTAAGATACGACCTGAGTTCGATTGAAGTTCTCGCCTCATCTCAGCGCAAAGCTGGCTATTGGACGTAGGGGCAGAGTTCTCCCTGCCCTCGTTCTCTCGATACACATAAGTCGGACGCTCTAAATTCCTCAATCTTCGAACTTCACCGTAATCCGATGGAACCAGAGGCGAACCGGCTGAACTTACCCACAAATGGCTGAGCGCTTTCAGGGACGCTCTTGCTGCTAAAGTTGCTCTCTAAGCGGCGGGCACTAAATTGATTGCCGTCCTCTACCGGAATCGCCAAGAAAGCAACGATCGCTCCAGTGTTGGTATCCAGTGCAAATCCAACAATTTCTCCCGCATCATTGATATCATTGGCAAGCCACAGCTGCCCTGAACAAGCGTATTCAGATCCGTTGCGACGCCATTCTCGTAAATAAACGCTCTTCCAGTTGGGAGATCAGCTGGTGATGCAAATGATTGACCGACCGCCACTCCTTGGCTGTTGATTCCCCAGACCCAGCTATTGTTGTCAGTACCGATTGGTGAGACGGGCCGAATCCCATGGCCTCTGCTCCAGTAGAAACCAATGGGGTTGAACACGGTAGCTGGGCTGCCTTGCTGGTTTCCGAAACCGACCACGTGACCGCGGTTGTTGATTGCTGTCGGAGTATTCCACGCCAGGCCGCCATCAAAGTTGCCAAGGTTGATCGCTGGCGCTTACTTGTTCTGCCAAAGAACGGCATGCTCAGCGCTGGTGCTGCCGGCAGCAGTGTCACAGAGGCCCGAAATGCCGACAATCTGCCCATAATCATTAATGGCTGTTGCTGCCGAATCGGGATCCGAACCGAGCGGAGAAAGTTGGGTCACCTCGCCTAATCCGGGCCCCCACACGACCGCCTCAAATTGGAGCGCTTGATTGAATGGTGGAGTGTTATTGCAGGTCGGATCATGAACGCCATTTTCGGCCCAGCCAGCGATCTGGCCCTTGTTGTTGATACCGGCGGCATAGCTGTCAACGCCGCCGGGCAGCGGGGGAAGGGCTGTCATCACGCCATCTTCCCAGCTAAACCCGAAGCATATGTGATTCGTAATCGTTGGGAAGTTAGCGAGAGCACAACTCCAGGCTTCGTTGAACGGATTCGTGTCTGCGGTTTCGGCGATACCTGCGATCTGCCCATGGTTGTTCTTGTTCGGCCAAGCGACGGCACTGTTAGGACCGCCCAGCGTGAGCAGATCAATCGGGGTTCCCAGCCATAAGAAGGCGTGCTCGTTTGTGTTTCCGCTCTCCCAGGAGTCACCCGCGATCCAGCCGAGATTATTGATGCTGGCAGCTGCGGCAACACTCCCGCCGCCTGGATCTCCGAGGTTGAACACGTAGTACCTGGGTGCTTGTTTTGCCTGCTGAGCTTCGGCATACGGAACTGAATTCATCAATATGGACACTGCCGCAATTGCCACAATACACGTCAACACCTTTAATCGCATGGTACCTCCATTTCGTCTCCTGATTGGGATCGAACCCCGAGCGGGATTCTGTTGCTGTGGCTGGGGAGCACTGCTCACCATAGTTTCGACAAGATAGCCGCAGTGGCGACGAAAGGCTGGACGTTCGCGGACACAGAAATCCTAAATGTGGACGTTTGCGGACCTCGTAACCAAGTCTCGGAAGCGTTTTTATCGCGGTCCGAAAACGTCTAATCCTTGAGCGAAGATCAGCTATTCTTTCAGCGTCTTCCTGCTTTTTGGATTTTCCACCCTATGGAGCTCGATTGGCGGATATGCTCGCGGGCAAGGCTGTCGCGTGATGCGCGATTCGACGGAAAATTTTTTATCGCTGTACTGAGCACGAAAATCTATTGCCGTCCGATTTGTCCGGCGCGAACCTGCCGAGAGAAAAATGTCCGCTATTATCCGACTGCAGCGGCTGCTGCGGAAGCGGGCTACCGTCCATGTCTGCGTTGCCGACCGGAGAGCTCTCCCGGAACGCCAGCCTGGCTGGGAACCTCGAGTACGGTCTCGCGTGCGCTGCGCCTCATCGGCGAAAGCGGACTGGAGGAAGGTGGTGTCGAAGCACTTGCGGAACGGCTCGGAATCGGCTCTCGACACCTTCGGCGCTTGTTCCTGAAACACCTGGGCGCCACTCCGGCGGCAGTCGCGCATACCCGCCGCATGCATTTTGCGAAGAAACTCATAGATGAAACGAGACTGCCCATGAATCAGATTGCGATCGCGGCGGGCTTCGGTAGCGTTCGCCGTTTTAATGCTGGAATTCGCAAGTTCTTCCACCGTACTCCCACGCAAATTAGGCATCTGGCGCGGCAAAAAGAAGTGCACCCAGCAAACCAATACGTCTTCCACCTCAATTTCCGACCACCCTATCACTGGCAAGCGATGGTCGACTTTCTGGCCCCGCGTTGTACACCAGGGCTCGAAATCGTGGAAAACGGCTGCTATCGACGAAGCATCTCCGTGGACGGGAAGCATGGTTATTTCGAAGTCCGCCTTGACCCGGAACGACATTGGCTCGTGACCCGGATTGAGATTGGTGATCCACAGTTCCTCTTCGTCATTGTGGAACGTATTCGACGAATGTTCGATCTCAATGCAGACTGGGCCTCAATTTCACGGACTTTGCAAAGTGACCCGTTGTTGGCAGAGAAGCTGAAGAACGAACCGGGTCTGCGAGTGCCGGGGTGCTGGGATGGGTTTGAGCTTGCGACTCGTGCCATTCTCGGACAGCAAGTTACGGTTAAGGGGGCAACCGTTTTGGCGGGGCGGCTGGTCAGCAGATTTGCGAGGCAATTCTGCGGGCCGAACGGCCTCACCCGGCTTTTTCCGGAACCGGACATTCTTGCCGAAGCGAAGATCGCTAGCATTGGGCTCACGGCTGCCCGGGCACAGACAATTCGCGCTCTCGCACGCGCCGTTTGTGACCGCAAAATCAATTTCACAGGCATTGTGCATTTCGAGAAGTTTCTAGGCGGTTTGTGTGAAATTCCAGGGATCGGTAAATGGACGGCACAATATGTGGCACTGCGTGCTTTGGGAGATCCAGATGCATTCCCTTCGGGTGACCTTGGCCTGCTCCGCGCCATGAACCTTCGGAGTGCGCAAGACTTGGAGCGGCGTTCGGGAGCCTGGCGGCCGTGGCGTGCCTATGCTGCCTTGTACTTATGGAGGTCCGCCAGCATGCAAACGCGCCGATATAGAAAGCAGTGTATCTCTGAAATTTGTGCTGGAGACGACCTGGATGCAGCCTCCCGAGAACACTGTTCATTGGCTTGAGAGCATAGCTCCGTTCTTAGGCTGCCATTCATCAGGAGATCACGATCAGCAAGTTTGACCAGGTGCGCAAGTTATCTGTTCGAGGCATCGGATGACGAGCTGTCGCTGACCGCTGGCGGCTTGCGTAATCCGGTATTTGCACCCGAGATGTCTGATACCTTTTCTGCATGAAAACGGTGTTGTACGGGCGGATGGTCTTTGGCGCGGCGGCTGTGCTGTTTGGCGTTATTGCACTGATGTGGCACGATGCTGATACCTGGCAAAACTTAAGGCATATCTGGAGCCTGCCTCTGGGCACCATCCTGGGCGGGTTTCTGATGACCGCTCAAATCGCCGGTGGGATCGGGATACAATTCCCGGGCACGTGGCGTCTAGCGTCAGTCGCACTTTGCGTGGTTTATTTGTGTTTCTCGCTGGCTTGTATTCCTGACATCATTGCTGCATCGAACATCTATGAGCGCTACGGCGGGAGCTTCTTCCTGTTCTTTTCCCTACTCTGCGGCGCGATTGCGTTGTACGCAGCCACTGAGGCAAATGCAGCAAGGGTGGTACTGTTGGGCCGGTTGGCGCGTCTTGGACTCGGAGTCTGTGCGATTTCTTTTACATTGGGTCAGGCACTGCTACTTCGGGAGACAGCTCACCTGGTTCCGAAGTGGATTCCGCCCAACCAGATGTTTTGGGCGATACTCACAACAGTCGCGTTTGGACTCGCGGCGGTTGCCATTCTCATCAATCGTCAGGCAAGGCTTGCGATGCTTTTTATGACGCTCATGCTGGCACTGTTTGGAATACTGGTTTGGATTCCGCGCGTGATCGCTCACTCAACAGCGCATTTCAACTGGTCCGAATTCGGTCTTACCTTGCTTGTTACAGGGGCTTCCTGGATGGTGGCTGAATTGAAGTCCCTCTGACAGCCTTGTCCGCAAAGTCGAAGAATTCGAAGCTATCCCAGTAGCCATTGAATTTGCCACCGTCAGGCCCAACATAATCTACCTGCGTATTCCAAGCCCAGCTTCCTGAAGCCGAAATGGTCACGATCTGGCGTCGCATCGGAACAGTTCTTAAAAGCTCACAACAGCGAAGGGTGCTCGCATAGCAACTTGTTGTTGTCGCTGTGTGGGTTACTTTTGTAATGTCACGCTAGATTCAAGTTCAGAGTAGCCTGCGTACATGCGGAAGATGATCGCTGCTGTGTTGCTTGTGGAGGCCGTGCTATTTTGCAGGCCCAGCAGAGCGCAGGATGGAGCTGTAACACCTCGAAAGGTCGTAGCGAGGATCACTCCTGTTTACCCGGATCTAGCGCGAAAGCTCCAACTCTCAGGTACGGTAAAGATGGGTGTCACCGTCGCTCCAAATGGTACAGTCAAAAAGGCCGAGGTCCTTGGAGGAAGCCCTCTGCTCGTCCAAGCCGCGCAAGCAGCTGTACAGAAGTGGAAATGGGAGCCAGTCTCGGACGAAAGCCGGGAACTAATCGAAATCACCTTCCGCCCGCACTGATCGAGACGCTCCGACTAATTAGACCGGTTCGATCACACCTGTCCGTTCGCAGCGACGGTTATGGTCGCCCAGCGAGTATTGATTCCAAAGAACTTCAACAAGATAACCCGGCAGAATCCGGCAAAGTCCTGCAAAATTCGCAACCTCCGCGCAACCAGAAGGGCAAAAAACCTGATCGATTCTGCGAGACTTCTCACCGCAGCCACAGACATTGCCGAAAGACCGGAGTAAGAATCAAGCTGCAGGAGCAGCCTTTTCAGATTCTTGCCATGCTGCTGGAGCGCCCGGGTCAGATCGTCACCAGGGAGGAATTGCAGAAGAGACTATGGCCCCAAGACACCTTTGTCGATTTCGATCTCAGCCTGAACAGCGCAGTCAAGAAACTACGGCAGGCGCTAGGTGATGATTCAGAAAACCCTCGCTTCATCGAAACCCTATATCGTCGGGGTTACCGCTTCCTGGCGCAGGCAAACGGAACGGCGTCTCTATCTAGCGCCTTTGCACGCGCTGATAACGGCGTTAGAGCTCAAAGTCCTACAGAAGAGAGACCGTTATCTGATTCTCTTCTACCCTTATCTTATTTTTCACACGAAGACACAAACAATTTGCACCAGTGTGACAAAGTCATGACAACCGCAGCCACGTACTCCGCCTAACGTTTGCTCACTACCACCTACGCATAACCGAGATAACGTTAGCGAGGAACGCTCCATCCTGTAAGACCAGTGCTCGACCTCAACATCGAGTTCTCTGCAGTGCAAAGAACTTTATGAAAGGAGGTGAGACATCAACAACGCCAGTTGAGTCACAGAATCAATCATCAGAGAATCTCTTCCCGCACGGACATCTGGCAGACCAGTCAAGAAAATTACTCAATATGAGTGAAAGGATAGGTGAAAGGTATGAAACGGGAACAAAGTAGCATTCAACGGATTCTCATGACCACCCTGTCCATACTGACCCTCGTGCTTTTGAGAACGCTTCCGATATCAGACATGTCAACCCTGCCTCAGGCGCTCAGCAATGCCGTAGTGAACGAGCCACTCCAAGCCGATGTCTCCCCACCGCTGCGCGATTTGCCGGTGACACAGCTATCCGGCCCATTCCCCAAACGAAGTATTCCAGTCCTGCCCAAAAATCCGGCAACTCTTTCAATCGCCGGTGCGGCCGGACCGCTCCCTGGCCCGCTGATCAGTGCAACTATAGGCCTGAACTTTGAAGGTGTGGGGAACGGTGCGGCGAATAATTGTCCTAGCGTTGCGGGCATCGAAGTTGCGCCCTCTGACGACAATGCAGCGGTCGGAGACACCCAAGTAGTGCAGTGGGTGAACTTGTGTTATGCCGTGTTCGACAAGTCCACCGGTGCCTTGCTCGCCGGTCCGTTCCCAGGAAATCATTTCTGGGCGGGTTTTTCTAGCACCTGCGCCACAGCAAACGATGGCGACCCAATTATCCAGTGGGATAAGGCAAACCATGTTTGGGTAGCCTCACAAAACGTCTTTAGCTCGCCCTTTCTAACTTGCATTGCAGTCTCGACCACAGCTGACGCGACCGGGACCTTCAACCGTTTCGCCTTTCCCCAGCCGGACTTCCCGGATTATCCCAAATGGGGATTAACACCAACTGTTTACTACCAAACGCAGAACGCCTTTGCCAGCTCCACTGGACCTTTTCTCGGTGTCAACGTTTGCGCATATGACGGTGTAGCTTTGCGCGCAGGAAATAAGAGGGCGATGCAGATCTGCACCTTCGACAACGCTAATGGCACGTTGTTCGACTTCAGCCTGCTACCGGCTGATACGGACTCTGATCCTTCGTCTACTGCCGGGCCGGCGCCTGAGGTCTTGCTGGGATAACAATGCCAACCCTGGCTCCAAGGTTTTCGAGTATGTCTTCACGGTCAACTTCAAACAGCCGAAGAAGACAACCTTGACCGGTATCGATGGAACGATGCCTATAGCTGTTCCTACCTATAGTCTGGCGTGTGGCGGCTTTGGCGCGTGCATACCCCAGCCAACTGCTGGGAGTGAATTACTCGATTCGCTCGGCGATCGTTTGATGTATCGTCTCGCGTTATTCGATGACGGTATCACGCAACACTTCCTGGTGACCCACAGTGTGAATGACACGGCTGCCGTCGCGGCACGATGGTACGAGTTTAGGGCTCCGCACGGCAGTACCGCCTTGAATCTCTTTCAGTCAGGTCAAACTCCGGATGACGGCGAATTTCGTTGGATGGGGTCGGTGGCTTACGACAAGTTTGGAGACATCGCTCTCGCGTACAGTCGCTCGAGCGCAGCCGCTGGCGACTTCCCATCGATCTACCTTTCAGGGCAAACGGCGGGCGATCCTGTCGGTACCACAGACGCGGAGTCCCTGGTGATCCAGGCGAGCCGGGCAACGGCACGTTGCCTGGAAGTGCCAACCGAGGCGACGAAAGAATTCAAATTGCCCGCGAACTACCATCCTGGTGAGATTCCGATTGGTTGCAGCTACTAACCGGACATCCACTCTGTGTGTGCGGCCGCTGTGCGAACGACGCGGAGGCTCTGTACGCAGAACTGGCAGCTCGGGGGCGGCGGTCATATGTGCCGCCCTCTTTGCTCGCTGTGCCTGCTGCCGCGGCGCGACTGGAGGACGAAGCAATTCGGCACACTCGCGAAGCTTGCGAAATACGTGATCCTTTTTCGATAGCGGTGTTTTCGAAGTGCTAGCGGCCCTGCAATGCGCGGCTGCGCGCGTATTCGCGTTTCCGCGATCTGCTTGTGGGCACCGGATTGGAGTGACGATCGCGCCGGATGCAGCAGCCTGATGGCAGAGTTCGGTTAATCGGCAAGAAATGGACTGCAGCGGTCGCCGTGCTCCTGACTGGCTGGTTCGCAGCGAAGAGCTTTCGTGACTTGTTCTTTGGCCTGCCACATAAGTTTCATTGGATTCTCCCGCGAGATTACATCCTGCCACACTGGGCTGTGTTAACAATCAATCTGATGTTCTACGCGTACCTTTTTGGTTGGTCATAATCGCGGGCCGCATCACCGTGAGCAAAGAGCGGATTCTCTTCGTGGGCTCTTTCACTGTTATGTTAAATTAGTGTTCTACCGCCTGGACGCGGCGCAAGCCGGCGCGGGCTGTGGCATTGCCGGGCTCAAGTTTCAATATAAGCTTGTACTCATAATTCGCCAGACGATAATCGCTGCGTCTGGCCGCGGCATCGGCTTGGCGCAGCAACTCGGGGACATCATGCCGGGTGAAGCCATCTACGGTCACGGCTGCTTCGGGTCTGGTCCGCTTGGTTGAAGAAACTCCCTGCGCTGGGGCTTGTTCCTCATCACCATCGGAAGTTCGGGCGGAATCTTCCGCTGTAATCTCAGTCCCATGACTGGCATCCTCGGAAGAGGACTGGTCGTTGTCGTTCTGCTGCTGGGCCACCGCAGTTGGTCCGGTGTCCCGCCGATCCGTGATGCTAAGACTTTGAGGTGCTTGCGTTGGACCCGGACCCACTGCGTCTGATACGGGGCCCGCAGACACTTGTGAGCCATCGCTGCCAGGCTGGTTACCTGGTGGCTGCGCCGGACTCGGCTTTGCCAAGGAATTTGTGAGTGCATCTGTTTGAAGGGCGGTGGGTGCAGGTTGAGCACCGCCGGTCGCAGCAGCAGGTGACGAATTCGAATTTGTTTCTAAACTGTGGCCAGGGGCTGTGCGGTTTTCGCCAGCTATCTCGCCTGAGGCAGAATGAGATTGGTCGCCGGGGGATTCACGAAAGCTTGAGGCTCTGGAACGCAGCTCCTGCCAAAGGCCTTGAACATCCGCCTTCATCCTTGCTGCAGTTTCCGGCAAAGAACCTGTATGTGACCAGCTGTAAAAAGCCCGGCCGGCTACACCTGTCAGTATGAGGACAACTATCGCGGTGATCGCCGGCCACAAGTATCTCGTTCGCTCCGTATAGCTATCTTCGAGAAGGTGAAGAGAAAAGGCAGCGGGCGCGGGAGCCGTCGATTTCACCGGAGCGTTAGCGGCCGCGAGTGACGGCATTGGCGAAATATTCAAAAGCGCGGCCTGTTCCAGAAAAGCATTGCGCATTTCTTCGCAGCTTTGGAAGCGCTCCTCCGGATCCTTCGCCAGCGCTTTGCGAATGATGGCGTCGATCCCTCCCGGGAGAGCCGGATTGATGAGTGACGGCGCAACTGGCTCTTCATAAACGATCTTATAAAGAACGGTGGTGATATCACCTCGGAAGGGTTTTTCCCGGGTCACCAATTCGTAGAAAACCGAGCCCAGCGAGAAGATATCGGCGCGCTGGTCAACTTTCTTTCCCGCGACCTGCTCCGGAGCCATGTAACTCGGGGTGCCCACAATGAGGCCGGTCTGCGTCAATGAGGAGCTTTCGACCTTAGCGATGCCGAAATCTAAGACCTTGGTCGTACCCTGCTTGGTGAGCATGAGATTCGCCGGTTTGAGGTCACGGTGAATCACGCCATTAGCATGCGCGTAATCAACGGCACTGCAAATCTGGTCCGCCCAGGAAATCAACGTAGGCAGCGCGGGCACGCCGTTCTCGCTGAGGAACTTGAGCAGGGTTTTTCCTTCCAGAAACTGCATGCTCAAATAGACAACATCTTCTTCTTGGCCGACGTCGTAGATGGTGATGATGTTAGGATGGTCCAGGTTCCCAGCCGCTTTTGCTTCCTGCTTCAAACGTTCGATGACTTCGACGCGGTCGGGAGTATTGCGATCGATCGAGATGACCTTAAGCGCGACGGTTCTTCCGATGAGCTCGTCATATGCTTTATAGACGGCGCCCATGGCGCCTCGTCCAAGTTCTTCCTGAATCTGATACCGACCTATCTTATTTAGTCGGGATTGAACCGCTTGGCGCAAGTGTCCATAGGTCGACTCATCGGTCCACAGCAACTCGTATAAGGCTTCAGGGACGCCAGTTGGTCCCGCTTCGCGGACCGGCTTGGGGTTGAACTGAGGACCCGGCATGCTCTTGACCATCTCATAGACGCTATCCGCGACCAGAATCTGTGCAGAGCCGAAATTATCCAAAACATTCGCCGCCTCGGTGGTGCTCGGGGTCGACGGGTTCTTGGCACTTGAAATGAGAACGGAAGGGACGATCTGCTGAGGTTGCGTTTCCTGGTGAAATGCTAGAAATCGTTGCTGGAGAACCTTGGCTGCCGAAAGCGCCCGCACGGCATCATCGAAGCAAGCGGAGAACACCGTTGGATGCTGCTGCTCAGCGATAACTCCTTTGGCCTCGCGAATAACGCCGGACAGGAGTTTCGCTATCTGCGGTTCTTGTTCCACAGCCAGTCCGCTCAGCGGCTGTGCCGGGCCCACGTAGGCCCAAAAGCGCACGAACAGTAACACGGTCGCGCATCGGTTCTCGGCTTCGACAGCGGACTCGAAGCTTTCCCGGCGGTTCTCTGGTTCCGGCAATTCCATATCTGCAGTGTTACTGAAGTGCCCCTCGCGAGCACGTTTGCCCCCGGGTCAAATTCAACGTGGGCCTGTGGAACTCATCATAGCCGTAGCACTGGATTTTCGCCGGTTACTTTGGTGTCGCTCCCCGGACAAGCTGTTCGATGTTTTGCCTGCATCCACGCGACAATAGGCTGGTCCTACATCCATGCGGTGGCATATTCCGGGTTTCTCGCGGTGGTTGTGTCTTGGCAGCGGCAGAGCTCTTCTGGGCGTCATAGTGGTGCCATTGCTCGCCGGCATCGGCGTCGTTTCGGCTTTGGCCAACGCTGTCCCCGCCGCTATTGTCTTATTCGACGACTCCCATGGCGCGGCTTACGTTCAGCTTACGGGCATGACTCTGAACGGCAAGACCGAGGTACGTGCGTGCGAACACGTTTCGACATTCGACAAGAGCGCTTACAACTCCTTTCCACGGCTACCGCTGGCGGGAGCTACGTCGCTGCAACGCGGTGACGATGGAACGCTGTCGCTCACGCTCAACGGAAAAACGGAGTGCGTGGTGCCGAGCAATCTGAAGTTCGACCGTCAGCCTGTACTAACGCCTGCGCAGGCAGCGGACCAGGCAGTTCTCCAGGGTGCCGTGGTTTCTTCTTCGGCGCCGGGTGATGGCATTCCAGCAATAAACCGAAAAGTGCAGGTCCTGTTTATCGCGGCACCGGATGCTGAGCTTGCCGAATTTCTCCGAGCACAGCGCGCCAACACAATCAAAGACTGGCAGGATTTCGTGACGCGATATGCCTCCTCCGGCCATGTGACGGAAGCGCGCAGCTCGATCGCCGCCCTTCACGAACACTCCGCCGAAGCTGCCTTCGCGCAGTATCAACAATCCACTGCCAGTGACCCCCATTTCCCAGCTCTTGGCCAGGCGCTTCGCGAGGCGCAAGCAGCGATCCAGGCTTCTGCCGGATATGCTCCTGCCCTCAAATTAATCGACGGTATCCGGCACGAGCTCGAGCACCAGCTGGACACTGACCGCTCCCGTTTGCAGAATTTTCAGAAAGCTCTTCAAGAGCACAAGCCCGGCTACCTGCAATTGGCGGCGGCCAGGGAACATCTCGAGCAGCTGTTCCGCGTGTGGCCCGATTATGCACCGCTGCTCGATTTCAGCCGCGAAATCCGCTCTGAAGAACACAAAGTTAACGAAGTGCTCACCAACGCCGAATCCCTGATGCTCGCCGGGCGCTACGACGATGCTGTCTCTGCCCTGGGAGCCTACACCTGCTTCGCTTCGGAAATGCCGCGCGTGCAGGCAATCCTGAACGCCAGCTACAAATTTCACTTCAATCGCGGACAACAACTGGCCGATCAGCAGGATTGGCAACGAGCGGCGGCCGAATTCCGCCAGGCGCTTGCCATTCGCCCTGAGAGCAAACAGGCGACCAACAGCCTCGATAACGCGGAGATCCAGCTCAGCGTGCAACGCGACCAGCAACAAGCCCGGTTCGCCGTACAGAAGAGCAACGAGTACGCCGCCAAAACCCAGTTTGTAGAGGCCTACGAGTTGCTGGCAAACCTGCCCGATAGTCAACGCGCGCTGGTGACAACTCAGCTGTCCGCTTTAACAAAAAGGTATGTGGTCGCGGCCACGCAGCGCGCACAACGACTCCAGGAAACGCATTTTCCGATCAAGAGCCGCGGCGACGAAGACGCAATCTGTGAAGCTTATGTCCTGCTCGATCGAGTCAGCTCTTTGACTTCCGACCCAGCCGTAACTCTGAAGCGCGACTTTCTCTCCAGCAAGATCAGTGCTTACTATGTCGAGCAGGCCAGCCGGTATTTGCACAAGTCTTCCGGATCCGGAGCAGCAGTGGGATGGCTTTATCTGCAACAGGCGCAGCACTACGGAGTTACTAACCTCGACTCCATCAAAGAGCTGATGGCTCGTTACGCGTCGGTGTACCAGCGACGAGCCCGCCTCTCCGTCGGCATCATGCTGCGCGACCAGACCTCGCGAAACGACAATCCTGGTTTTGCTGACCAGGTTGTCGACGCCATAGCCGATGGCCTCGAGTCGTCCGGTTCCGGCATCGAGGTTGTGCGTAAACCGTCGCAGGTCTCCGATGACTTACAGCCCAACTTCATGCTGGTCGGAGAAATTCTCGAACACCGCGTCATCGAGACCGCGAGTGTGGATGCTCTACAATCGAAGTATCGGGTTGGCACGCACGAAACCAAGAACCCGGTGTGGTTGCAGGTCAACGACGCTTACGACGCCGCTCAGAAGCAGCTCGAGTCGGCTCAGGCTGCGCTGGCCGATGCCCAGTCGCAGCACCGTAAGAAGGAAGTCATTGCTGCCGCGAAAGAGGTCGTTCAGAACGCTCAGAACCATGCCGACGAGTTGCGGCATAAGCTCGAAACCACAGACGAGACGCGCGTGGAAGCCGTCATTGAGCCTTACCATTACACGAAGAAGACCTTTGACTTGAACGCATCTATCGAATTAGCCTTCCGGCTCTACGATCGTTCGGGCAACGTGATCGGCCAGTCTGGCGACATTCGCAAAAGGAACCACAAAAGTGTCGTCGTCCTTGAGGACGTCAAGCCGGAAGATACTGAGGGCATCACCAATCAATGCGTCGAACCGGACGAGAACCGTTTTCTGACTGACCTCGAGATCGAAGCCCGCAACGACCTGGTCAGTGCGGTCCGCGCAAGAACCACCGAGCTACCGGCCAAGTTCTTGCAGGATGCGCGCCGCCATGCCGAGCAGGGAGACCTGGATGCCGCCGCCGAACAGTACGTGATGTACTTGAATTCCACGCCGGACAATGGGCCTCCCGAGCGCGAGGAAGCCGCCAAGTTCCTGCACGACCGATTCAATCTGCAGATTCCTCTTTCCGCCAAACTTTGAGCCGGTTCGCCGGTGACTGCAGTAACGTAGACGATCTCCCTGCACTGCATTAGGGTGATAGAGGCCGCATCGTCGCAAGGACGTCACAACTATGTCCGAGAATTCGCAGAAAACACCGGAACTCTCATCCCGACTGAAAAAAAGCAATGACGAACTCAAAGATCTGCAGCACTCGCTCAGAACCGGAATGATTAATGTCAAGGTTCTGATGGATTTCCGCACCGCCACCGAACGAGCGCGGCAGGCCGGGGCCGCGGTGCAGCAGTGGCTGGAGTCGCAAGAGAGAGGCAAAGATCCCTACGAGCTGATGTCTCAGGTGATGCGCCAGCGTGTCGAAATGGCCACCCAGCTGGTGCGTGACGTAACCAGGGACCTCGAAACTCTGGACGCCGACTTCGACACCCCCGGTCTGCCGGAGCTAAACAAGGCTGTGCTCGAACTTGCCGAACGTCTGAGCAAGCTCTTCCCACATCGATAAGAAATAGTCGAGGAAACGTTTCTCTCACTTCTCGGTACTGTGGTCATCTCATTGCCCGACTGGCTCTGTATAGCTCGACGGCGCATACGCTCAGCGTCGAGCGCGTCCGCTCGCGCCTTTTAAATCATTGGAATTGCAAGAAGTGGGAGCCGCGCAAGATGGTGTTCCGTCTGCTTCGAAACGACTAAACCAGAGTGTCTACATGCGGAATCCTCGTAGGAAATACCCCCCGAAGAGCAACGGCGCAGACGTTAATCGTATTCGTTCCAGGGAGCAACCCGTCGCTGGGGAACAATCACCCACTGTATCGAACGGCTGTTGGAGTAGGCTACCTGGTGCAACACCAGGTGGTCTACCTCTGACCCGCAGTGCGTAAGTTGCTAGAAGGGAACTACTTACTAAGGCATCACTCAGACAAGCGTCGCCTATGTAGACGAAACTGTAGCTGTGAAAGCCTCCGCTTTCCACCAATCTCAACAAGTTTCAACAACCTCAAGGAATGTCACCGTTGAATCTAAAGGGCTTCTGTGCGGGATTTCCGGGTAGAGCACCTGGTCCCGAACCAGATTCGAGACCCTACTGAAATCTGTAGAATTCTGTTGAACGTAACTCATTATTGTTGAACCTGTTGCGGGACGTTGATTGAGGTTTGTTGATTGCTGTTGAACTTGGGTGCTTTCACAGCTACAAAATCGTCTACAGGCGACAGGTGCTTTTGGAACGCCTAGTTGAAGCAGCTGCCTTCCGAGTTTGCCCGTCAAAAGAGAGCCATCTGCGATTACTTCATAAGCCGAATTCTCAGGACACATCTCTTGATGGCGTGCCGGACTACTTGCGGATTGCCGACTTCGCAACCCTATTGCGCGTGCGCCCATGACAACATCGCACAGAATTAGTTCGGAAGATTGTGTGGCAAGACTGACGCCGTAAAGTGAATGGGTTCAACACTGGAGTCCAAGGGTCGGGATTGATGCTGTCCACCAGAACTGATGCTCTTACGAAACACCTTTTACTCGACCTGTTGCTGTTCTCAGTAACCTCCCTGGCACTGGCTCAGCAGACTAATGTGGCTAAACCTGGAGCCTGGTCTGGCGTCCTTGTGTCCAGCGCCTGCAATGCTGATGAAGCCTTTAACGAATCTCCCGAGTGCACCAGAAGTGTGCCCGGTGCGAAACTTGCGCTCTACGATGACACCAGCCGGGTTATTTATGACCTCGATCCGCAAGACAAGATCGCGGAACACTTGGGCGATACTGTGACAGTACAGGGAATACTCGATGGCGATACCATCCGGTTGGCCTCCATCGAGGGGATGTCCATCGGACTCGCGGTCGGGCAAAGGGCACCCGCTTTTTCCATCCGTGACCAGTTTGGCCGCACACAAACTCTCGACACCTTGAGAGGTGCGAACGGTACTGTTCTCCTCTTTTTCCGCTCCGCAGACTGGTGACCCTTCTGCAAAGGGCAGCTGGTCCAGCTGCAAAGTGCAATTCCACGGTTCGAAAAGCAAGGCGTCAAGTTGGCGGCGATCAGCTACGACTCTGAAGAAATCCTCAAGTTTTTTGCGGACCGGCACAAGATCGAGTACCCACTATTGGGAGACCCTGAGTCAAAGATCGTCAAAGCGTACGGTGTTTTCAATGAAGAGGCCACCGGAATGCAGAAGGGCTTTGCGCGCCCCGGTTATTTCTTTGTCGACTCCAAAGGTGTGGTTCGAGAAAAGTTCTTCGAAGCAAAATACCGCGAGCGGCTTACTGGAAATAGTATAGTTGCCAAGCTTTTCCCTGAATTGGGCCAAGAAGTAACCGAAACAGTCGAGACTCCTCATCTCCAGTTGGCCCTGGAGCAATCCGATCGCACAGGGGTTCCCGGAACTCGCATCACGCTAGCTGCCGAAGTGCGTTTGCCCGCGGATATGCACGTGTATGCGCCGGGTGCTCAGGGCTACAAGCCGATAAAGCTCGTGATCGACCCGATGCCGGAAGTGGAGTTCAAACCAACGGTGTACCCGCAATCCAAAACGCTTTTCTTGCCTGCGATTAACGAGCGCGTACCAGTTTTCGAGGGGACTTTCCGAATAAGCCAGGATGTAAAAGTGAACTCCGGCATGGAGTTTGCCGGATCGCTCGGAAAGGATGGAAAGACATTCATGATCACCGGAAAGCTGAACTATCAGGCTTGCGACAAAAC
>DASUWH010000023.1:0-3070 GCA_036378535.1 Terriglobales bacterium
GCGACGATAAGGCCGGTGGCGAGCATGACCTTGGCCATGTTTTCGAGGTGGTGCATGGTAATGAAGTCCTCGAGGTCATAGGCCTTGCGAAGCGGAATGGCTATGGTCAGCACCATGGCGAAGCCGGAGTAAATGGCGCCAGCAACGAAATAGGGCGGGAAAATGGTGGTGTGCCAGCCAGGAACAATGGCGATCGCAAAGTCGAAGCTCACCACCGTGTGTACGGAGAGCACGAGCGGCGTGGCCAGGCCGGCGAGAAGCAAATAAGCCGATTGGTAGCGGTGCCAATGGCGGGCGGAACCACGCCAGCCCATCGCCAGCATTCCGTAAACGATCTGCATGGGCTTGGTAAGCGCGCGGTCACGCAGCGTAGCCAGATCCGGTATCAGGCCAACGAACCAGAAGAGCAGAGAAACCGTGCCGTAAGTGGAGACTGCAAAAACGTCCCAGATCAACGGGCTGCGAAATTGCGGCCACAAATACATGGTGCTGGGATAAGGAAACATGTAGTACGCCATCCACGGACGCCCGGTGTGGATGAGCGGAAAAATGCCGGCGCAGGCAACGGCGAAAAGGGTCATGGCTTCCGCGAAACGGTTGATGGAAGTGCGCCACTGTTGATTCAAGAGAAAGAGAATGGCGGAGATCAAAGTGCCGGCGTGGCCAATACCAATCCACCAGACAAAATTGACAATCGCGAAGCCCCAGCCAATCGGAATATTGATGCCCCAAACCCCGACGCCCTTAATGATCAGCCACGCGAGGGCTACAGTGAGCATCATCACCAAGCTGAAAGCGGCCGCGAACCCAGCGACCCAGCCGAGAGAAGTCGGACGGGTGAGAACGATGGCGCTGATCTTGTCGGTGACCGAGGCATACGTGTGCCCCGGCTCGATAACCGGCGAGACTGGCTGGACCTCCTCGGAGTCGTAGGGCGGCCGCGTGCTCATGCCTTCTCCATTTCAGGATTAGGGTTGCGCACAGCGGCCAGGTAGGTAGTGCGCGGACGAGTGTTGAGTTCGCCGAGAACATTGTAATTGCGTTGCTGGGCCTTGAGCTTGGCCACTCGGCTGTTGGGGTCATTCGCGTTGCCGAAAATGATGGCTTCGGAAGGGCAAGAAGCCTGGCAGGCAGTAACGATTTCGCCGTCGCGAATGGGACGATTCTGCTTTTCGGCCTCGATGCGCGCGTTGTTGATGCGCTGGACGCAGTAGGTGCACTTCTCCATCACCCCGCGGCTGCGCACGGTGACTTCCGGATTGCGCATGAGCTTGAACTGAGGCGTTTCCCAATCCTGGAAACGCAGGAAATTAAAGCGGCGCACTTTGTACGGGCAGTTGTTGGAGCAGTAGCGCGTGCCGATGCAGCGGTTGTAGACCATGTCGTTCAGGCCTTCGGCGCTGTGGACCGTGGCGCCCACCGGGCAGACTTGCTCGCAAGGAGCGTTTTCGCACTGCATGCAAGGAACCGGCTGGAAAAAAGTTTCGGGATTGGCGAGCGCATCGTTGTCGTTGGTGCGCGGATCGTTTGTGTCGGTATCCGTTTTGTAATAGCGGTCGATGCGAATCCAGTGCATTTCGCGGCCGCGCAGAACCTGGTCTTTGCCGACGACGGCAATGTTGTTTTCCGATACGCAGGCGACTACGCAGGCGTTGCAGCCGTTGCAACTGTTGAGATCAATGGCCATACCCCAGGCGTAGCCGGGATACTTGAATTCCTGGTATAGCGAAAGGCTCTTAGGAGGAGTTTCGTCGTGCTCGTGGGCGAAACCGGGATTTTTTTTGTACTCCTCGAGAGTGCCGGCGCTGAGAATCTTGCGCCCTTCCATATTGAAGTGATATTGCGTGCAGCCTAGCGAGTAGTCATCGCCGGTTTTCTTGATTGCCTCGACGCCAGCGGTGGCTCGCCAGAGCGCTGTGGAGGTGCGCACGGCGTAGGCATTGAAACCCTTGTTCGTGCCGGTGTAACCGGCTTTTGTGCGGCCGTAGCCGAGGGGCAGAACCACGACGCCTTCGGCTTGTCCGGGGACGATCCAACCGGCGGCGGTCACTCTACTGTTGGAAAGCGCGATATCGACGACGGTGGAAACGATTTGCCCGTGTTCGCCGCCTCGCGCCGCGACCGTATGCGTGACGCCGAGATTCCATGAGGTCTTTGGGCCAAAGAGCGCTGCATTGTCCCAGACCAACTTGGTGACTGGCTTGGGCAATTCCTGCAGCCAGCCATTGTTGGCAAAACGTCCATCGTAAACAGTCGGGTCGGGCCGGAACAGGAACTCTATCTCGCCGGCATTCGGGGTGGGAATGGCGGGCAAGCTGGCGGCATTGAATTTTGGCGTGACGTTCAACGGCGGGAGGGCTGTATTCGCGACGACACCATCGTTCAGTGTCTTGCGCCAGAATTTCTCGAAATCCCCGCTAGGATTGGCCGCTTTCAGACGATTACGCACTGCATCGTAGCTGCTGACCCCGGGTTTGTCGGTGAACGCAGCCAGGACTTCCAGCGCGGAATGCGTATGGTACAGCGGCGCGATCAGCGGCTGGATAACACTCACCGTGCCATCAAAGCAGCGCGCATCGCCCCAGGTTTCCAGGTAGTGCGATTCCGCCACGTGCCACTGGCAATGGTCGGAGGTTTCGTCGAAATGCGAGCTGAGGTGCATCGTGTGTGGGACTTTGCGGAGCTTGGACGCGAAATCGAAGTCGTGCGGCGCGTCGTAGACCGGGTTGCTGCCAAGGATCAGCAAGGTTGCAACTTTGCCGGCATCGATATCGGCGCAAAGTTCGCGGAGCGATTCGAGATTATTGACCGGACCGAGCTCTACCGGCTCCGTATAGTAGACCGCGTTGCCGACGTTGCCGAGCGAAGCATTGATGGCGTGAACGAGCGCATGCACCTCAGCGGGCTGCTGCTCTCCCGCGACGACCAGGGAGCGGCGCTGATTTTTCTGCAAATCCTTCACTACGGCGTCCAGCCACTTCTCTGTTTCTGCCGAGAGTGTCGCCCCGCCGCCCAGACCGAGCTTGCCGGCAAGCGCACGGGCAAATTGAGAAACCTCCAGGAAACGTAG
>DASUWH010000024.1:0-69664 GCA_036378535.1 Terriglobales bacterium
CAGGCTTACCTGGTGAACGAAATCCAGGAAGTCTATCGCCTGCAGGGTGTGAACATCAGCGACAAGCACATCGAGGTGATCGTTCGCCAGATGATGCGCTGGGTGAAGGTCGAGGACGTGGGCGATACCCAGTTCCTCCTCGAACAGCAGGTGGACAAGTTCCGCTTCCGCGAGGAGAACGAGCGGGTGATCGCGCAGGGCGGAAAGCCGGCTACCGGCCGTCCGCTACTGCTCGGTATCACCAAGGCGTCGCTGTCGACCGAGTCGTTCATCTCGGCGGCCTCGTTCCAGGAGACCACGAGGGTGCTCACCGAAGCCTCTATCCAGGGAGCGGTGGACCACCTGCGCGGCCTGAAGGAGAACGTGATCGTCGGCCGTCTGATCCCGGCCGGAACCGGCATGGAGTACTACCGCAACGTGCGCCTCTCGCCAGAGATGGAAGAGGCCGCGGCCAAGGTGCAGGAGGAAGTCTCGCAGGCTTACGAAGAGGCCGAGCGGGCACTGGAACTGATGCGCCGCGAAGGCGAGGCGGAAGAACTGACGGCCGAGTAAGTAAATGTCCCTTGTGGAGCGGACATTCCCCTCGACTTCGCTCGAGGCAGGCTTTGTCCGCTCTGCTGGGGGAAACACCCACCCCAGAGACACAGAGACACAGCGAAGACCGTGCCGGATTGTATTCTCCGTGCCTCAGTCCCTCCGGGATGGATGTAAGCTTGACTCGCGGGCAGGAGTGCCCACGCCACACCAGCAGTTTCTTTGCTGGTACCTATGCATGCCAATCCAAAGGACTTAGGACCTCCGATTTTCAATTCTCAGTTGCAGGAGGAGATGCGCAGCCATACCCTAGAAGCCCATATGCTGCGATTCTTGCACCTCCTGAAGCTGTCCATATGGCGTGCTTTCCAGCATGATGCCTTTGCGGTTGCGAAGGCCGCTGCCTACTCCTCGATTCTTACGTTTTTCCCTGCTCTGCTGGTAGTGGGTTCCAGCCTCGCCGCGTCCCGCCGGACCAGCGTCTATCTTCGCGAGATTGGTTATGCGCTAGGGAAGATCATGCCGGCCGGAAGTGCCACGGCGCTCGCCTACTTGAAAGGCACCACGCAAAGACCCGTCGGCCTGTTGTTCATGACTTCGCTACTGACCGTCTGGACCGCTTCCGGCGTGATGATTTCCTGGATGGAAGGATTTCGCAACGCCTACCAGCTCCCCAAAATCTGGGGCTTAGTTCGGGAACGGTTGATTGCATTCTCGCTGGTGATCCTGGCGGGAATTCCCATGACTTTTTCCACGATCCTGGTGGCGTTCGGCAGCCGGATCGAAGCGCGCATTTTATTTTTGTTGGATCGCGAACTGGGGTTTTACGTCTTGCTGATGTGGATGGTGCTGCGCTGGATCATAGCGATTCTCACCAGTATCGCGGTCATCGCCCTGATCTATCACAACGCGGTTCCGCGTACGCAGCCCTGGCACAGCGTGCTGCCGGGAGCGGTGCTTGCCACCGGCATGTGGTTCGGAGCGACCCTGCTGTTTGGCTGGTACTTGAACCGCTACGCGGATTACAGCATCATCTACGGCTCGCTCGGCGCCGGTATTGCCCTGCTCGTCTGGATGTACATGATCTCGCTCATCATCCTTGTGGGGGCCGAGTTCAATGCCATGTTGTTCCCGCGCTCGATGCTGGGGCGAGAGCTGGTGGCGGCTGGGGAGTCAAAAGCGGTTGTGCGGTGAAGAAGTGGCTAGTGGTTAGTGGATAGTTGTTAGTGCCGGGGAATACGGCTGCTGCCAACATCTGCAGGACCTGCCGTCAATCGCAGTAGGGATGAAGGATGACTGCTTTCGAAAGAGTCTTTCACTAGCCACTATTCACTAACTACTATCCACTGAAGTAAACGATGCCCGATACCAAATTCGACCTCGTCACTGGTGAGATATCCGCCGCCGATGCTTCTATCATCGTCGATCTGGCGCTGGAAGGAGCTGTTCCCGCAGCGGTGCGCCGCGCCAAGATCATTTGCACGATCGGTCCCGCCAGTAACTCGGAAGCAGCTATGCGCGACCTGATGCGCCTGGGGATGGACGTTGCCCGTCTGAATTTTTCGCACGGCACCCACGCCGAGCATGCCCGCAACATTAGCCGCCTGCGCCGCGCCGCCAAGAAAGAAGAGCGCACCATCTGCATTCTGCAGGATCTGCAAGGTCCGAAAATCCGCACTGGGCGCCTGAAAGGCCACAATCCCATCCAGCTTGAAAGCGGATCGCGAATCACGCTCACCCCGGAAGAGGTGCCGGGAACGGCGGAGGTGATTTCGACCAGTTTTCCCGGGCTGGCAGCTGAGGTCGAACCGGGTTCCAAGATTCTGCTTTCCGATGGTCTCATCGAACTGCGGGTCGAAGCCATTCACGGCGATGACGTCGAATGTGAAGTCATCAACGGCGGTCAATTGGGCGAACAGCAGGGGATCAACCTGCCCGGGGCGGTTGTCGGCCTGCCATCGCTTACGGAGAAGGATCGCGGCGACCTGGAGTTTGGCCTGAAGCAGGGCGTTGACCTGGTCGCACTCTCGTTTGTGCGCTCCGCGTCCGACGTGCATGCGGTCAAGGATCTTATTCACGATCTCGACGGAAATGTGCAGGTAGTGGCAAAGCTGGAAAAGCCGCAGGCCATCGATGACCTGGACGAGATTCTCGAAGCCGCCGATGCGGTGATGGTAGCTCGCGGCGACCTGGGAGTGGAACTGCCGCCGGAGAAGGTTCCGGTAATTCAGAAGCAGGTAATTCGCCGGGCGGCGGAGTTTCGCAAGCCCGTCATCACAGCCACGCAGATGCTCGAGTCTATGGTCGAGAACCCGCGCCCCACGCGGGCCGAAGCCAGCGACGTAGCTAATGCCATCTTCGACGGCACCGACGCGGTCATGCTGTCAGCAGAAACCGCGACCGGGAAATATGCCCGCGAAGCCGTGGCCATTATGAGCCGGATTATCGTGGAGGCGGAACGCAATCCGGAACCGAGCGACACCCGCCGCCGTCGCCATCAGCGCCGATTATCGATTGCCGAAACCATTTGCGAATCGATTGCCCACGCCGCCGATGATCTCGACATGGCTGCTATCGCGGTGTTCACAGAGAGCGGGAATACCGCCAGGCAAATTTCCAAATATCGCGCCAAGGCCGAGATTTTCGCTTTCAGCCAGTCTCAGCCGGTCTGCAATCGCATGAATCTGCTCTGGGGCATCCAGCCGGTTTTGCATCCCCAGGCGCGGTCCGCGGAGCACATGGTTGACATTGCGGAACGCGAGTTGCTGCGCCGCGCTAAGATCAAGAACGGTGATGTAGTGGGAGTCGTGGCCGGAACGCGCCTGGCCTCCGGTTCGACCAATTTTATGCGCCTGCACGTCGTGGACGAGAACGCGTCCAGAACGACCGAGCGGCGCAGAAAGAAAGCTGGTCACTAGTCGTTGATCTTTGGTCGTTAGCTGAACGCCTCTTCGCGACAGGGGTGACGTATGACAATGACCAACGACTAAGGGCCAACGACTAATTTATGACGCAAGAGATACTCTCCGTGGCCGTGTTCGAGCCGGCCGAGGGCAAAGATAAAGACGCCATTATGACCCTGCGCGAACTGGCCCGGATTCTTTCTGAGAAGGGTTATAGCCGCGACTTGCTTTATTGCGAGAAGACCACCAACCGCTACATCCTGGTGCGCTACTGGACCTCGGCAGCGGCGCGCCGCGAAGCACAGGAAGACCCTGGCGCCTTGCGTTGCTGGGCGCGCCTGGCAGATCAGATCAACATCGTCAAAATTTACGAGGCTCTCGAAGAAGTCCCACTCTAAGGCATAAAACAAGGGGCTTTGGGCGGCGTTCGGTGACCAACATTCGATGGCCAAGCGCGGCTGCAAAGCCCCTCATCGCAAATGCGCACTTAGTATAAGGGCGAAGCTGGCAAAAAGGTTACAAATGGGAACGGCTGGCGCAACTTGGCGCGTGTAGGTTTTTCCGGCTGTTTTCCTGCGGTTGCGGTTGCGAAACCCTGACAATCTTTCCATAATCGGAAGGTGCCCGCCTCGCTTGCTGAACCATTTCTGGATCGTGCCTCCGATCCGCCCGTGCGTGGCTTCCTGCACGCTTCCCGGAATCCGTCTGGCCCCGCGCTTGTCCTAACCCACGGTGCGGGATCGAATGCGAACGCACCATTCCTGGTGGCACTGGCCGGCGCCTTCGCGGATGCCGGCATCGCGGTGCTTCGCTGCGACCTGCCCTTCCGGCAAGTGCGTTCTTTCGGTCCGCCTCGTCCCGGAGACGCGGCACGAGATCGCCAGGGACTGCTCCATGCTGTGCAGGCTATGAAAAAGCAGTCTTCCGGCCGCATTTTTCTGGGAGGCCATTCTTATGGGGGACGGCAAGGCTCCATGCTCGTCGCCGAGACTCCGGAGCTAGTAGCGGGGTTGCTGCTCTCGTCATATCCCCTCCATCCGCCATCGAATCCGGCGCGAATGCGTACCGAGCATCTGCCCAAAGTGAATATCCCGACTTTATTTGTGCAGGGAACTCGCGACCCATTTGGATCAATTGAGCAGATCGAGGCCGCTCGCCATCTGCTTCCCGCCAAAACGCAATTGCTGATAGTGGAGGGCGTGGGGCATGATCTGGGATTCTCACGGAAAATCGCCGCCAACGCGAAAGAACTCCCCGGGAGAGTGCTGAACTCTTTTCTGGAGCTGGTCGGACTATCCGCAGCTCTGCCCCGCTGAGTGGATCTGGAAGAGATTGGAAGATCAGCGTGGCGCGGAGCAGTGAAGCACTAGTTCACCCACCCGGATTTGCTCTTTCCATCCTGCTTGTCGTCGGGAGGAATGTAGTTTCCGTATTCGTCGAATTTTCCGGGCACGCTGCCATGCTCACGCATGTAGACCTCGAACTTGCGTGCAGCCTTACGCCGCTTGGTGCGGTAGTAGTCGTTGCGAATGCTGAAGTAGCGCTCGGTCAGTCCATAAACCAAACCGCGCCGCGGCAGGAACTTTATGTAAATGAACCCGAAGAGCAGCCCGCCCAGGTGAGCGAAATTGGCAATGCCGCCTTGCGAAGGCTGGAATGTGGCGATAACTACCACAAAGATAATGATGCCCACCATGTACTTGGCTTTCATCATGAAGGGCAGCGGGAACATGAAGATTTCGCGATCGCCGTACAACATGCCGAATGCGATCAGCAGGCCATAAATGCCGCCGGAAGCCCCGATGGTGGCCGTGGCCGGCGTAACCCCCGGGAGGGGCGAATAGGCGACCGCAATTGTGGTTAGGGCTGAACCGATCACGCAAAACAGGTAAAACTCAAGAAACTGTTTCGATCCCCAATCCTGCTCTTCCTGGGAGCCGAACATCCACAGCGTGAGCATATTCACGAGCAGGTGCATAAGCCCTGCATGCAGGAAGGAGTAGGTGGCCAGCTGCCAGATCATCCCGTGCAGAACGAATACCGGAACCAGCCCGAAAAAGTGGATCAGGTACAAACTGCTGCTGGGCGCAAGAGCTCCCAGGGCGACCTGGAGAAAATAGATCACGGCGCAGGCGATGATGATGCGCTTTACCCACGGCGTGAACGGCGGGAAGCTGAGCGACATTGTGCGTCCGCGATACATGCAAGCAGTGGATCGTGATTATTGGATAGTGGCTAGTTCAGGTTCTCTGACTTTCGCGCACTTCCGAATACATAAGCATACCGCAGTCGCGAGGATGTGTCGTGTGGCGCGGGCATTCTTGCCCGCGGCCTGTTGTTTTTCTTCTTGTCGCGGGAAAAAACACGCGGACAGGAATGTCCGCGCCACAAAGACAATCATCGCTCCGGCGATGGCACGGACGGCAAGCTACGGTGGCCTTGGGCGTCCACGGCGCGCACCGCGAATATCACATTGTCTTTGGAAATGTCCAGGGTGGCGTGGTTGCCGTTGGTAACTTTGTGCAAATGATCCCAATCCGGGCTTGAAGTTTCACGCCAGAGAATCTCATACGAGCTGGCGCGCGCAGATGGATCCCAGGTGATGGTCGAAGTATTCTCAAGGTCCCTGGTGGAGAGATGTACATTCGCGGGAGTAGCTGGCGCAGCCGCCAAAGTCGCGAGAGTCGCGGCATTCAACTCTGCCACGTGCGCTACATAGTCGAAGTCTACGAATTTCGGCAAATCGCCATATTCGATTCCGCTCTCTGTGCGAATGTTCTGGTGCTGATGATTAAAATCCTCGCGAAATTCCGTGAAGCGCACCGCGGCGAACCCCTGCTCATTAAAGGAATAATGATCTCCACCACGAAGGTAGCGGTCGAGTCGAAAGATGAGCAGCGGGTGGATGGCCGTTTCATAGGTGCGGCTCACTTCGTCAATGTAGCGGGCCAGTTCGCGGGAGGACGAATCGTTCTCCCCGCCCAACAGGCGAATCCTGCGAATCTCGTGATCGCCGGCGGCGACGGGCAGTCCCTCAGAAAATACGCGAACCACGCTCGCGTCCTGCTGCGGATTGCGATCACCGCCGACAATGTCATTATTCAGTACCGCTTCAAGGTTCCAGCCTTGCTGCCGGGCCATTTCGGCGAAGTGTTTGCTGCCGTTCAGGCCTTGCTCTTCGCCCGCGACGGTCAGAAAAATGATGGTGGCCGGGAATTTTAGCTTGCTTAGAACACGTGCACATTCGAGGCTGACGGCAGTGCCGCTGGCGTCATCATTGGCTCCGGGGGCGGCGCCGGTCGCGTCGAAGGTGTCGCTGTTCCGCGAATCGTAATGACCGGTGACCAGCACGATGCGCTTGGCGCTCTCCGGGTCAGTCCCCTTCAGGACCGCATAAACATTGGTGATTTCGGTCGGCTTCGGAATGCGGTCGGCAGGCGCCTGAGTAAAGGAGTCGGTCTTGACTTCCAGGCAGCCGGCGCAATCTTTGGAATAGCGCTCGAATTCCGACTGGATCCACTCGCGCGCAGCGCCGATCCCGTGTCCACTGGCGATAGACGCCGGGTCTTGCGCCGACAGCGTGAGCCGGGTTCCGACCCCGACCAGTTTTTCGATATCCGCCTGGATCCGCTGCGCCGAAACGCTTTTCACTGCGGACGCAACTTGCGGATCGGCTACTCCGGCGTTAATTTGCCCTTTCGCCCCCTGGGTGCGCTGCGACCAGGCGGGAAACGCCGTTACCAGCCAGAGCATCACACTGCCTAATCTGAACATCCCGGAATTATGAATTGACATGGTGAGGTTCGCGCGATTTCTCTCTGCTTTATAGGCGCCACCTTCGGGAGTCCGATGGCCCGCACTTGACCTTATGGCCGAAGAGAATCTAAATATTAACAGGCACTTTAATGTGACATGGAGGAAAGTGAGTATGGTTGCGTGCCCCGAGTGCGAAAACAACCTGGACATCGAAGAAGACGAGGTCGACGAGGGCGAAATTGTTTCCTGCCCCGAGTGCGGCTCAGATTTTGAAATTATCACCATCAACCCCATTGAGTTGAAGCCGGTCGAAGAGGAGGAATTCGAAGAGGAAGAAGAGGAAGCGGAAGACGGTGACTACTCCTGAAGGCAGAGGCTTTGCAAGACGACTGCTGGCCAGTGCTGCAATTTTGTTCCTGGTCTGGGGCGGAGTTCCTGCCAGCTTGGCGTGCTCACCGCGTCCGCAATCCAAAAAATCAGAACAGCCGTACGCACTTATCTATGGCACCGTTTACGGGCCCAACGACCTTGCCGTCTACGGCGTAAGAGTTCACATCCGCCGCTCCGATCAGAAGAAACCCAAATGGGAGCTGTTTTCCGACCACGCCGGCGAATTTGCCCAGAGGGTCCCGGCGGGGCAGGCCACGTACGTAATCTGGGCCGATCTGAAGGGCTACAAACCATTGAATGGAAAGAAGTTAGAGGCGGGTGAGCCGGTTACCGTGCAGATACAGAATGATGAGCGCGCCGACATCAGCCTGCATCTAAAATAACAGAGAAGCTGAATAGGGGAGCTGAGGAGGGAAGCCATGAAACGGGCATCGCTTGTGGCATTGACGCTGCTGCTGATCAGCCTTGTGGCTGCCGCGGAACCCTATAAGGATAAAAAAGACGCCGCCACCGGCAAAGTGGTCACAGGCAAGGTTCTCGACAAGCACGATTCGCCGCTGGCCAGTTCAGTGGTGTATCTCACCAACACGCGCACCCGCACGATCAAGACTTACATTGCCGGCCAGGACGGGAGCTACCGTTTTCCCGCACTTTCACCGGATATCGACTACGAAATCTACGCGCAATTCAATGGGCGCAAGAGCGACACCAAACTGGTGAGCCAGTTCGACAATCGCAGTGTCATCAACATCGACTTTCACATCGATGCAAAATAGCCAGTCGGCCGGCTAGTGCTTCCAGCATAATTCCACCCGATTTCCTGCTCTGAACTGCTTGCCAGTTCGACGTTCCTTGGGTAGGATTCCCCGGACACTAACCTATGTCGACGCATTCCGATCCCTCAGCGGCGCTCTTTATCGGCACCATCGGCGGCATTTGGACCTTCTTCAAGGGTTTCCGCATTTTTCGCGAGTATAAGGTCGTGGAAGATACGCCGCGCATCAACATCCGCAGCGTGGCTATGGGCCTCGTGCATATTCGCGGGCGCGCCCAGGTTGAACCGCTTATCCCGAGCCCGGTGTCGCACACGCCGTGTTGTTTTTACAAGGTGGAAATTGAACAGTGGAAGTCGGAAGGAAAGAGTCATAGTTGGCAGCATCTGCGCACGGACGTGGACGGGAGCAAGTTCTACCTGGCCGATGAGACTGGGAAAGCGCTGGTGGACGGCAGTTCCGCCGAATTCGATGTTCCGATGAATGCGGAAAGGGTGGTGGATTCTGCCCGCGCCAGCACGGGAGGCCCGGGCGCGACCGACACGGAATTGCTTGAATATGTGACCTATTCAGGAGTGCACCGGATCGCTTCTTCGGTCGAGCACTTCCTCGAGAAGCGAGGCCCGGTAGCCGACCCCAAGGGGGAAGGAGCGCGTCAGACAATTCTCAGCGCTTTGCAAGCTATGCCCAATGTCATGCATGGAGGCGGCGTTCCTATCGAGTTGATGGAGAGGATGGCGGCGCAGTTTCCGGTGAAAGATGCAGCCCAACAGCAGCAGCGCGCGGAGGTGCTGGCCCATCTTCGCGGCATGGCGTCGGGAGGCATGGTGCAGCTTCCCATACATACGCCCGGCGCGGCCAGCGGCCGCTACCGGCTCAAGGAATATTTGATTTTGCCCGGCCAGGAATACACGATCACCGCCACCTGCGCGGAGAATCCGGCGGCGAGCAGCGACGGCGATCGTAACCTGATCTGCAAAGGCAGCCATGAAAAAACGTTCCTCATATCGTCCAAGTCAGACGCGGGAACGGAGAAGGATTTGCGACGCCGGGCGCTGTGGATGGTGCTGGGCGGAGCCGCTCTCGCCCTCGTCTGTCTGGCTCTTTTGTTGGTTCACCTTAATCTTTTTTGACGATGGCTGTGGAGCGGGCACTCCTGCCGGTGACTTGTTCTGTGCGCGGACAGGAGTGTCCGCGCCCCATGCGTATATCTTATCTCTGGAGTGGGTATGAGCATTCTGACCGGACTGCTGGTCTTCCTCGTTATCAGCGGACTTTTTATATACGCCGTCATCATCTACAACGAGCTGGTGCGGCTCCGCAACGATAACGATCGGGCGTGGGCGAATATTGACGTTCTGCTGAAGCAGCGGCACGACGAAATTCCCAACCTGGTGGAGACCGTGAAAGGTTACATGCAGCACGAGCGCCAGGTGCTGGAGAACGTAACCCAGGCCAGGGCTTCGGCGATCAGCGCAGTCACAGTCGCCCAAAAAGCCCAGGCTGATCTGCTGATGACGGGCGCGCTGCGAGGACTGTTTGCTGTAGCTGAGAATTATCCGCAACTGAGGGCCAATGAAAACTTCCTCAAGCTGCAGAACCGCATCTCGGAACTGGAGGAGCGCATTGCCGACCGCCGCGAATTCTTCAACGACGACGTGAACACCTACAACACCCGCATTCGCCAGATTCCCGATGTTTTTCTCGCCAATTTCATGAGCCTGAAGCCTCGGGAAATGTTCAAGGTTTCTGATGACGAGCGGCGTCAGGTTGAGGTCAAGCTGGCGGAGCAGAAGTCGGCCAGCGGATGAACAGGCATCACCGATTCGCAGAGTCCCAGAGAACACCCACCACACTTCTACGAATCTGGCCATTCCTTTCCGTCATCTAGCAAGTATCAGGGGAGAACTATATCCCGGCTGGGGATGCAGACTTGGGTACTTCAGGATTTCACAACTTTTTACCTATTTTTACCCTCATTTGACACCCGGCCTATTCTGCTCAAGTATTTTGAAATCGTAGAAAGCCAAGGTTATTGAGTGAACTTCAAGAAGCTAACCCGCCGCTGGAACGAGAAGACCAGGCTGATGCTCACGCTGGAGTTGGCGGTGATTCTTCCCGTGGGCGTGCTGATCGGCCTGAGCGTGCACCACCTGAAAAATATCCAGCGCGACAGGGCGGTAGCGGCGGCCATTCAGCGCGACTTCAGCCAGGTGCTGATGATTTCGGAAAAGCGCATCAACGAGCGGGCTTACGATTTGCTGGACGACGTTCGTAAGCAGTTTCCTAAATCCAGCGCTGCCTGCAGCGGCAGCCTCGACAAGATTCTTACGGCGCATCCCTACGTTGCCCATGCGTTCGTTTATCACCCGGTTCGGGGTTGGGTGTTTCGTTCGCAGCCCTCTCGTCTGTCGGAGCCTGAATTCCACGAAGAGAGTGAGAGTTTGCTGAAGATGTCGCAGGGCTGGATGCCCGGCTATTACGAGGAACTGGTTTCTGCCCTGATCAAGAGAGAGAAGCACAGCGGCGTTCCCTATGCTTTCGAGAACAACTGGTGTATCCGGGGCGACAAGCGCCTCTATCAATCCTTTGCCATGTTTCTTATCCCGGGCGAGAACGGCGAGAAACCCGCCATTGGAGCCATTGCGTTCGATGCGGAATACCTGCGGGATCACTTCCTGCCGGAAGCTCTGGACAGCGTCATGAGCCATTACGTCGCCGATTCCCAAGGCGACGTCAATCACGACGTCAACCACGCTGTCATGATGATTCACACCAAGATGGAGTCCAATCCCATCGTGACATCGCCGGGCTGGGATGGCGGGGAGCCGGAAGTAGAGAGGAACCTTGAGGGTGCCTTCCCGGGTCTGACCTTAGCGATAAAAATTCCCGGAACTACGCTGCAGGCCATCAGCGATCATTTCTTCCGGCAGAGTTTCATGATCCTGGGAGGGCTTTCGCTGCTGCTGGCGGCTGGGCTGGGAGTGACATACCGCAACGTCAGCAAGGAGATCGCCCTGGCGCGGCTGAAATCCGATTTTGTTTCCAACGTTTCGCATGAATTGCGCACGCCTTTGTCGCTGATCCGTTTGTATGCCGAGACCCTGGAGATGGGCCGCCTGAAATCGCCCGACAAATTCCAGGAGTACTACCAGATCATCCGCAAGGAGAGCGAACGGCTCACGGCGCTGATCAACAATATCCTAGACTTCTCGCGCATCGAGGCTGGGCGCAAGGAATACGACTTCCGCGATACGGATCTGCGCGAACTGGTTTCTAACACGCTGGAATCGTACCGCTACCAGATCGAGCAGCACGGCTTCACCCTGGAAGAGAAAATCGATCCGGTGCCGCCCATGCGTATCGATCGCGAAGCGATGGCGCGCTCACTGGTGAACCTGGTGAACAATGCGCTGAAGTACTCGCAGGATCACAAGTACATCGGCGTGAACCTGTATCGGGAGAATGGTTCGGTGAAGCTGGAAGTGATCGACCACGGCATCGGCATCCCGAATCGTGAGCACGAAAAGATCTTTGAAAAGTTCTACCGGGTGGGAGATCCGCTGGTTCATAACACAAAAGGAAGTGGCCTCGGGCTGTCGCTGGTGCGGCACATCGCGCATGCTCATGGCGGCGAAGTTTCGGTGGACAGCACGCCCGGGCAAGGCAGCAAGTTCACGATCAAATTACCAGTGCAGGAATCAGCAATGGAGAAGGAAGCCGCAGCGGTGTCGATGTAGGGACGGCGCCTTCGGCCGAGTTAACAGCTTTTTGCAAGCAGCGATTGCGGAGAAGACTGATGCCCAAGATCCTGATTGTTGAGGACGAGCCGGGGATGGTGGCGGGCTTGCGCGACAATTTCGAATTTGAAGGCTACCAGGTGTTGAGCGCGATGGACGGGGTCGCCGGACTGGAACGCGCTCTCGCCGATTCGCCCGACCTGGTGATCCTCGACGTCATGATGCCGCGCATGAGCGGCTTGGACGTGTGCAAGCAGCTTAAGTCCAAGCGCCCGGCGATTCCGATCATCATGCTTACAGCGCGCGGGCAAGAAGTGGACAAGGTGGTCGGACTGGAATTGGGCGCCGACGATTACGTCACCAAGCCCTTTTCCATCCGCGAACTGCTGGCGCGGGTAAAAGCGGTGCTGCGCCGCTCCGGATCTCTGCCCAAGGATAAGGATCGCTTCGCCTTCGGCGACGTGGAAGTGAACTTGCGTAGTTGCCAGGTCTCGCGCAAAGGCCGCTCCCTGGACATTTCGTCCAAGGAGTTTGATTTGCTCAAGTATTTCCTCTGCCATCCCGGCGAGGCGTTGACCCGGGATCGCTTGCTGGAGGAAGTCTGGGGATATGACAAATTTCCCACTACGCGCACCGTGGATGCGCACATCGTGCGCCTGCGGCAAAAGCTGGAGCCGAGGCCTGAGGATCCGCGTTTTTTTCTGACCGTTCACGGCACCGGTTACAAGTTTGTTGGCTGACATGCGAATTGGGCGGCAAGGTTCGGATATCGGTCTCGAACCAGGTTTGGCAGTCTTAAGGACGAAGGAAATGTTTGTGGCTCAGGTCAGTAAAAATCCGGGTGCGGCGGTGGCCTTCTCGGTCATGAACAATGTTCCGGCCGCGACAGCTTCTACTCGCGCTGACGACACTATCCTGGTGCGCCGGGCCCAGCAAGGCGATACGGCAGCATTCGAGGAACTCGTCCGCCACTACGACCGGACTGTTCTTCGTCTGGCCATGCACCTGACCGACTCCGCCGAGGATGCGCAGGACATTTACCAGGAAGCCTTTCTCCGCGCTTACCGGAATATTGGACGCTTCCGCTTCGAGTGCTCGTTCTATACGTGGATCTACCGCATTGTCACGAACCTGTGCTGCGATCATCTGCGCCGCAAGCAACTGCACGACCGGTATGCGTATTCGGAGCCGTATTCGGGCGACGGCGAGGATCGTGAGGAGACAGTCCTCGATCGCGCTTCCGACCAGAGCGCCGGCGCCAGTCCGGAGCGTGCTGCTCTGAATGGAGAGTTGCGCAAGCGGATTCTATGGGCGCTGAACAAATTGTCGGCTCGGGAGCGCCTGGTGTTCGAATTGAGACATTACCAGGGCCTCAAGCTGCAGACGGTGGCGGCAATCCTGAGCACGACCGAGAACACCGTAAAAAACACTCTATTTCGCGCCACTCACAAATTGCGCGCGCAGCTGGCGGAAATGAGATAAGTAGTCGTTGGTCGTTAGTCTTTGGTCGTGGGCTCCCAACACAATCTCCCTTGAATGCAATTACTTAGTGGTTTGTTGTGGTTACGCCAACGACCGTCTTCCCGGGCTGCTCAATCTTTTCTCCACATCACTGCAAAAGGCCACAGCTGCTTGCTACATTTGCATCTAACGACGTTTGCCATACTATGCATGGGAGGAAAGAAAAAATGAGAAGAGATACTAAGAACCAATTCCTGAAAGCGCTTCTAGGTACGGGTCTTTACCTGCTGGATCCGGTGCGGGACCGTATTGCTGACAGGGTTAGTGACATCGGTGATCGAGCCAAAGATACCTACGAGGACGCGGTCGATCGGGTGAGCGACATCAGCGACTCCATCCGCGGCCGTTTCGAGCGTCCCAGCCGGCTGAAGTGGCTGTTGATTGGCGTGGGTGTGGGCGTGGGTGTGGGCATGCTGCTGGCCCCGGTAACCGGCAGAGAAGCTCGCGAAAACCTTTCCGACCGCGTTCACGATATCGGCGACCGGGTACGCGATCGCTTTAACGCGGAATCGGATCGCGCCACCGGCACGCAGGGGATGTAGATGAAAACGGTTGGAATCGCCGCGGCAATCCTGGCGATGGCGGCATCGCTGGCTCTGGCGCAATCGCAGAGCCAGCAGCCACAACCGCCGGATCCCACCGCGGAGGCCCCCACCACCAAGGCGCCTCCGCCGAAGACATCAACAAACCCGCGCGCGCAGGACCAACAGGGAGATACTTACCTGGGAGAGATCATTCTGGTGAATGGAACCTATTTTCTGCAGAGTGGCGCCTCCCAGTACATGCTGGAGGATCAGGCCAAGGGCAAGCAGTTTGCCGGCCAGACGGTGCAGATCAAAGGCAGCCTGGATTCGCGGAACACGCTGCACATCCAGTCGATAGGAACTCATCAGTAGGGTCGTTGGTCTTTGGTCGTTGGTCGTTGGCTGACGATTAACGACCGCTGTTCTATTTCAGCGCTGGATCGCCCGGCATCGGATGCTGCGCCTCATTCGCGCGTGGCACAAGTTGCCGGTACACAGCGCTGGGCACATCTGAATTCCAGTGGTTGGTAGCCTTGGCGAAACCGACGATCCCAATAAATAGCATGGCAATTCCCGCGGCCATAGCCCAAGTCACGTAGGGACGGCCGCCTCGGCCATGCGTGGGATCATTCTCGCCGCTGGCAAGCGGTACGCCACTGCGCGACCATACCGGCGACATCTGCAGCGCGTCTTTTGCGGGGCAGACTGCAACACATTGCAGGCAGCCGGTGCACTCGGCGGATTTGACGGCGATCAGCTTATCGACGGGCAGCGCTGCCGGACATGCCTTCGCGCATTTCGCGCAATCAATGCATGCCGACGTCTGGCGGCGAATGCGCAGTGGGCTTGCCAAAGATACCAGTCCCAGCAAGGCTCCATAGGGGCACAAATAGCGGCACCAGAAATTCTGAACGAAGACGGATGCGATCACCAGAATCGCCAGAACCACGGCCCCGGCTTCCCCAAGGTAGCGGAAGAAGTTGAGCATCTTGACGTCGGCAATCAACCCGTAGTCGCTGCGCATGAAGGCAGCCAGGGCGCTGGCCGACATCGAAGAGACCGCCCACACGAAAAATCCCAGCAGCACGTACTTCAAGCCCCGCAGGGGAATATCCAGCCACCGCCAGATCTGGAAATTGCGGCGAAACACTTTTCGCCCCGCTCGCCACAGGTATTCCGAAATTGTTCCGACCGGACACAGCCAGCTGCAAAAGGCCTTGCGAAACAGGAATGAGATCGCCACAAAAGTCAGCAGCAGGAACATGGCTGCCGGATGCAACGCCGGGATGCGGCCGGTCAGCAGCCAGTACTTAGTGTTCATCATGCCTGCGATCGGCAACCAGCCTTCGACGCCGGCAGGCCTGGCGAGCCTTCCGCTGATATTGCCGGTTTCGAACTCTCGCACCCAGACGTAAAAAATGCCTCCGAGCCAGACATTCATAAGCAGGAAAATGGCCTGATAGGCCCGGCGAAGGGCCTGTGAATAGTCTCTATCGGTGCGGCGGATCAGCCTCTTTTTCAACGAGTTCCCCGGATTGGGCCCTTTGGGTCTGAGCAGTCCGGGAGGAATTTCGGGTAAGAGTGCGTCTTGAAGTTGGATAGCCATCGCCCCTTCCTATAGGTATAGGGTAGAGGTCTTGTCACAGGGTGGCTGTGATCTATGTCACAAGCTGGCATTAGTGGAACAGAATCACTCTGCCCGCGTGTAATGAATGGGCCAGCGCACCTGCCAGGTCTTGCCGCCGTCCGCGGAGGCCTCCCAGCTCCAGTCCAGTTCGTTACGCCCGATGTTTTTCCAGATCATGCGCTGCAGAATCCTAGCGCCGTCGGGGCTGAGACCCTCTCGCGACAGGATCATCTGACCATCCCTGAATTCGCCGACGAAATCGAGGTAGCCGCCTTCATTGTCAACCCAGGTCTGCTTCCATTTTCCAGAACGTGCGTCAAAAGTAGAAACACTAGTGCCCCGGAGATGCAGGCCGGAGCCACCATCAAAGTTTTCCTGCACTACGCAGCCATCCAGGATGCGCACGATCCGGTTGCTGCCATGAACTGTTTCGCCGGGTTTGTCGCCGGGCCAGGTGAGCTTCCAATCCCCGACCCAGAAATCGAATTGGCGCTGCTGAGCCGCCGCGCAGTTATTGGCAGGAGCTTGCCCTGGGCTGACCGCCAGAGAGCAAAGAATGAGTGAGACCACGACGACACGTTGCACCAGCATGTCCGGCCCTCCGAGGGGACAGACGAACGGGGCCGCGAAAGGTCGCCAAACTTGCTGGCTGACATTGTGGCCGTGTTTTTGATACACCTACCTATTGCCCATCCAGACAGCGGTCTTCCTGTTCTTTGCCGGAGTTATTGGCGGCGCGCTGAATGCGGTCGCCGGTGGCGGAAGCTTCGTCGCGTTTCCGGCACTTCTGTTTACGGGTGTGCCGCCGGTACAGGCGAACGCCACCAACACGGTCGCCTTGTGGATTGGTACGACGGCGAGTGGCGGCGCTTATCGCAACCGCCTTCGTATCTCCCGTCGGGTGATGCTACCGCTGGTCGCCACCAGCATTGTCGGCGGCTTGATTGGCGCATTTCTCCTGATCAAAACTCCAGCCCACACCTTTCTGAGAGTTCTGCCCTGGCTGATGCTGGGAGCAACCCTGCTGTTCACTTTCGGAAAACACCTGACCAGCCGGTTCTCAGGAGGGCTGGAGCACGAGGCCAGCACCACTGCTCTGGCCTTCGCATCCTTCTTCGAACTGGCGGTGGCCGTGTATGGGGGATATTTCGGAGGCGGGCTAGGCATCATGAACCTGGCCATGCTGGCCGCGCTCGGCATGATGGATATACACGATATGAACGCTCTCAAGGTAGTTCTTGGGGCCATCATCAATGGCGTCGCGGTAGTGACGTTCATTGCGGCGCGTGCGATCTACTGGCCTCAAGGAGTCGTGACTACCCTGGGAGCCATCATTGGCGGGTACTATGCGGCGCATTATGCACAACAATTGCCACAATCCTGGATCCGGTCGTTCGTGATTGTGGTGGGAACCGGGATGACCGCCTACTTCTTCTGGAAGGCCTACGCGTAGCGTCCTAATCGGGCAGGACGAACCCTCCTGGTCACGAATCCAGATTATAAAAAGTGGGATGGGCCATGACTTTCTGGCGGCAAAACTGAAGTCCCGAGGCGCATCTGGCGCAGGCTCGAGATCACTGAGTGGTAATCCGGTGCGGATTCAGGCGCTACGTCACTACGATGTTGAGCTATGTCCGTAAAAGTAGGCGACGCCGATACCGAACACCAGCATCATGGCAACGTTGACCCGCGCTGCCTCTGATGCAATCAGCAATTTTCCCAAGGGCGGGAACAGGAATACGGCGAAGATAACGCTGCCGGTAACCAAGCCCAGGATCGCCGCCCACGTTCCCAGAAACCACGCCACCACACCCACTACTAGCAGAAAAAACAGCGGCAGGAGGGTATTGTCCCGCATGTTGTGAAAAAGCAGAATGAAGGCCTTGGCCGCTGCCATGCAGATGAACAGCCCCCAAAGGCCTCGCAGCGCGGATGGGTGTGTCAATACTTCTTTCACGCGGGGCCGCAACCTGCCTCCTTCTCCGACGCGTGCCTGCTTAGATACCAGCGGCACTGTCCCGGTTTTCTGGGGAAAGCTGCTGTCTCCCTTCCTGAGATAAACTGTTTTCGCATAACATAACCGCGGACACCTGCAATGACCCCAGGAAATGCAGTAAAAGACAAGATTTATGTTTCCATGGAGGGCCTGCCGCTGAGGTTCGACCTGCAGTGGCCCTTTCACAAATCCACCTCCGGTTCCGACTGGTGGGTTCTGCACGGCACGATTCGTGTGGAGAGCACAGCCGGCCTGCATGCCCTGGTGGCAGTCAATCTTTCGGCCACGGTAAAGGAGGTCATGCCTTCGCTGGACCCCAAGGATGCCGAGGCCCCGGTCATCAATGCCCTGCGAAAAGAGATTGATCGCAAGCAGGTGGAGTTCGCGAAGTCTGCGAAGTTGTTGCCCATTCACTTCTCCAGCCGGCATTACGATTTCAAGCGAAACCGCTGGTTCTTCGAGCGTGCCAGCGATGAGCAGATTGCCGCCTTCCTGGAACGAAACCTCTATTGGCAAACGCGCCTCATTGGCGGAGAAGTTTGGACCGCAGACGCTAGCGATGCTCAGTACCTGGATACCACCACGCAGCATCTTGCCGATGTGGCCGGGACTTTCGCCAAACAAGGCCTGATTCGGATGGAACGCGCCTACGCAACCGCTACCGACAAGCTGATGTCGCAGTCCGCACGGTTTGAGGGGGATCTCAACAATGCCCTGGCGGCTCTCGAACAGAAGCACGCGTTCGAAAGAGGGTAATCGGCGGCTGTCCGCCCCGCGACAGATCGGGTTTGGGCTACGGGTTACGTTCTAGCGTTATCGTGTTGGATCAGGTCACGAAAGCAGATCGCCTATAGCAGATCAACCCGTGATGGCTCACGTTCTCCGCCTGTGCGAAAGAGGACGTCTTTTCTGGCAGAGAGCGGCCGCCCGTCATCGCAGTTCCTGAGTTCACGGCGGCACCGCTGCTCGTAAGGGCCTTGTTCCATCAGATTTCCCGAATCCCCTGGACGCTCGATGGTATTGTGGTGCGACAGCGGACCATAATGTGCTGCAATGTTGCCCCCGATGGGCGGCACAGGATGCTTGCGGGTCGAACGCAAGAAGTCTGCAGGCACCTCCAGTACAACACCGCTAGAACTCTTCTTGCGACATAGTAAGCTTTCCTTGCGTAAGCTCCACCGGCGCGAGGATCTTGCTGAGTAAAAGATGTTGATCGTCGGCCATGGTGACGTCCTGAAGCTCAGAATAACTCCGTGCTTGACTCTGCTATTCTGGCCTTAGTTGCAATCCTAGATCTCGAAAGTGAGTCATTACCTGCCGCGGTGTCGGGGAGGCCTGTTGCTCGGTATTTTCTGAGAGGCCGGCTAGTTTGGCACCTTGCTCCCACACCGATCTGGCCTTCGCTTCATCCCTTGATTCCACGGACGAAGGAATTTCCTTGAATCCGTCGAAATACCTTCCACTTATGCCTGCATACTTCGTATCTGTAACCAAATTTCCAAGTGCTTGTGCAGCTTCTTCCTGCGTTGAGAGGTGGGAGCCCATAAACTTTACAAACCAAGGGCTGGTGATGATTTTCCTCATGATCGGGCTCATGTGCCTGCCGGCTTGAGTTGTCGGCACGACGCCTGGCGACCAGGAATTGACCGTAATCGCCTTGCACATTTTCCGCAGTCGGCGATCGAGTTCATAAGCCGCCATCATCGCGTACATCTTCGCCGTCGCATAGCGAGCCATGGGCTTTAACTTGGCAGCCGTACCGGTACCGCGGGCCAAGTCCTGTAGAGGTCCATATTTGGGAGCCATGATTCTGCCCATCTTCGTCGCAGCGGGGTCGTGAAGATCGCTAGAGACGAAAATGAGTCTCGCCGGCGTGGCCATATGCTCGATTAGGAGATTGGCTAGCAAGAAATGGCCTAGAAAGTTTAATTGGAATGTGCACTCAAAACCGTCTTCGGTAAATTCGAGCGATTTTGCGGCCATATTGATGCCGCCTGCATTAAGAATCAGAGCATCGATGGCTGAAATCTGCATGGAAACCAACGCTCCGGGCAAACGGCAAACGCTTGCCAACGAAAAAAGATCGAGCGGCACAAAGCTGACGTGCGCGTCTGGATGGCTTTCCTTGATGCCGCGAACCGCGGCCTTGGCTTTGAACTCATTTCGACACGCCAGAACAACGTGCCAGCCGGGAATCGCAGCCATAAACTTCGCTGTCGCGAATCCAATTCCTACATTTGCTCCTGTAATGACAATTGTTTTCATGGCCTCACCTAGGGTTCCTGAATAAGCGGGTCTGTACGAAGAAACCCAGTGTGTTGAGCACCAGGAAAACGGTTTCGACAATGGTGATTGTCCTCTGATTCCCCATAGCCAAGCTGGTCCCGTCATTAGCGAAACCGAAAATCCTAACTGCCAGGGTCGCTCCCATGAAAACGGCCAGCTGCAAGTTTCCGAGCCAGAGGCGGTTCTCTGAGAGAAGAAACACTATCAGCATGAGAACCATGGTGACCATCCAGGCTCCCAGCACGCGGGTGTCCGTGAATGCTTCGGGAGTGTTGAGGGTCACACCGGGGGTGGCATGAGCGGGATTCGTTAGGAATCGAATTCCGATGAGCGTGAAAATGACGATCGGCGGCAGCATGACGATCCGGCTCAGCCAGGGCGCGAAATTCCAGATCATCCTCCTATGCGTAAACGTGGTTGTCGCATTCATGGTGCTCGTGTTCATGAGACCTCCTAAAGGTTTCTGCTGGGTTAGGTTTTGGCTCGGCTCACGCGCTTTTTGACGCCCAGCTTTCGCGTCCGTTTTCAACTGTCAGGGGACCATCCGCGGTGTCACCGGCATCAGGTCTCCAAAGCGCCTGCGGATGGCGCAAGCAAGTGCCAATCCATACGAGTATCAAGAGAACGAAAGGCCCGATCGCCTTAGCGTATGCGCCCATCTGCACGTGCGTGCAGATCGCACCGCCGAGAAAAGAAGAGAGCATCAGAACCCCAAACGACCTCGTGCGTCGATACAGAAACAAGGCTGCACTGACAATTTCCAGCACGGCGACCAACGTCAATTTGCCGTCCGAGAAGCCCTCCGCTGCCATTGCGTGCACGACTCCTTGCAGGCCCGCGAATTTGACGATAGAACTCATCATCACCGCCAGTCCGGACGCGAAAATCAAAACGTCTCCGGCCCTCCGGCACGTACCCGTCCGTGCGTGGTTATCCATTAAGGTTCTCCTTTATGTGCCGGAAGTCCAATACCGGCCGAGGTTATCAACTAATAGAAATCTTCTAGGTTAGTTTCCGGCTGCTAGCCCTAAGACCGGCGAGCAGAAGAGTTTGTGACAATGTAAAGCGAATGAATAATTAAGCAGTGAAGGCTTCTAATCGCGGTATCCGCTTAAGCTTCTCTGGATTGGTCACTATGTAGACGCGTGAGACCAGGCCATCGGCAACATCGAACGTGAACACGCTGAACGGGCGGCCGTCGAGAAATGAAACGATGCCAGGCTGGCCATTGATCTCAACAGACCGGCGTACCAGGTTCTTGGGCACCAGTTTCTTCAGACCTTCCAGTATGCCTCGAGCGATGTTCTCAGGGCCGTAGATCGGTCTGGGCAATGCCGGCGCCTTGCCTCCTCCATCGGAGTAGAAGATTGCCTCTCTTGAAAGCAGGGCAACAAGTCCTTGGAGATTGCCTTGGGAGGATGCTTCGTTAAATTTGCGTAACAAGTCATGATGCTGTTCGCGCGATGCTTCGAAGCGGACGCGAGGTTCTTTGATGTGCTGCCTCGCCCGCCGCAAAATTTGGCGGCAGTTCGACTCGCTTTGGCCGAGTACGGAAGCGATTTCTGAATACTCAAGATCGAAGACTTCGCGCAGGAGAAAGGTGGCGCGTTCTGTCGGAGTTAATCTTTCCAGGAGCAATAAGAACGCCAAAGAAACGGATTCATCAACCTCGAATGCAGCTGAAGGATTCGGACCTGGCGTCATTACGATGGGTTCCGGCAGCCAGTTACCAAAATATTCTTCTCGCTTTACTCGTGCCAATTGGAGATGGTTAATTGCAAGGCGAGTCAAAATTGTTACCAGTAGTGCTCGCGGAGATTCAATCTTTAGCTCGGCGGACTGATGCCAGCGAATGAAAGTTTCTTGCACTATGTCTTCAGCGTCGGCCATGCTCCCGAGCATGCGGTACGCTATTGCAAACAACAGAGACCGGTACTGATTGAAAGAATGCAGTCGTTGGCGCTGAGTAGTCTCCGACGCAGAGTTGCTACTCACGCCGCCTCCGATCGCCAGAGTCCACCGCGAGGAACTGTCGGCGAAACGTTTTTGAGGCTGTGACTCACTCCTTCTTGGATTCAAGTTTCAGAACAATGTTTCAAGATTCTGAGTCAAATCCGCAACACAGCTTTTGCTCTGTTTTCGACCGACCATTACCCTAAGACAAGTCCGGGAGAGCGGGCGTTTTGTGACAGTGTGTTTTGAACACGTGGCAGTGTCGTTACTTGGCTATTAAGCTGAACCGCTCACATCCAGGTACTTCTTCATGCACCGCACATAAGGAGCGTAGCCCTGGCGTTCAGCGTCACGGGCAGCATTCGACACATAAACAAAGTGTCCGTTTGGTGTTACCGCATTGCAGCCGTTGGCATTTCCCCCACGCTAACGGAAGAGAGCGTTAGGTTTGGAAGAACCGCATACGAAGAGATCGTGGAAGCATTGCTGCCTCCAGAGTAACCTGAAGAATGGCAGAGCCGGCCCTGAGAAGATCTCCAACGCATAGGGTATCTTCCGACAGCCCCTCGGTCGTGAGGTTCTCGCCAAATGCACCCCACGAAAACGAAATATCCGGCAACTACTTCCGCCAGTACTCATCATGCTCGACTGGGTAAGCGTAGACCGTCTTGTCCAGTCCTCCATGTAGCGTAAGGTCCGCCTGCTGGTCACCAGCCAGGTTCAATTCCCGGATGGTTGTGCGAAGACTACTCGGTATCAAGCTAATGGTGGTGGCCTGCTACCGCCGCATCCTCCGCCGCATAGTCGAACTGCGCCAGTAATGCGTCGGCCGGCGGATTCTCCCGCTCCCAGCGTATCGTCTGTCGGATTGCGTCCTCAATCGCTACCGGCTCCTCGTACCCAAGCTCGTGGCGAATACGAACCGAACTCGCTGTCCAGTTCTGCGCGGCGTTGCCGGGTTTTAGCAAGTGGCGCGGCGTGCGCTCCACCGGCAGGACGACGAACTTCCCTCTCCACCGCATCTCGCTCCCGATTTTTCGTGCCCATTCCAATTCGCTGAAGGATGGTTCCTCGCACACGTTATAGATACGTCGCTCTGCGCGACCAACTGTGGCAACCAGCGCAATGGCGGCCGCCACATTCTCCACGTAGCCCCGCGGCGAGCGCCAGGCGGCCAGCGCCTCGGCAAAAATGATGTGTTGTCGTCCGTCGGCGATGCGCTTCACCACGGGATAAAACCGATGCAGCCGATCACCGGGTCCATACACCATGGGCAACCGGAGCACCGTGCCCGGAAGTTCAGGGTCATTCATCACGACGCGCTCCGCCGGGATTTTGTCGTAATCGTCCGTCACCCATGGGAAAACTTTGCGCAGGAGCTGCATGCTCTCTGCTGGGTAGGGGTGCAGGTTGCGCCGCAGTTCCGACTCTTCAGTAAGCGGTACCTCCTGCAACGGACCACTTTCCGTGCCGTGAAAAACGCCTATCGCGCGGTACACGTCGATGCTGCTCAACATGACCACGCGCCGAGCCGCGCCACGGAAGATGTTCATTAGCTCTTGCGCCTGCGGGCCCGAACTGATGACCAGGTCAATCACGACATCGGGAGCAAAGCGCTTCAGGTCCCGAGCGCTGGCGTTGAGTTGATGACGGTCGCCCCGAATCTCGTCCACGCCAGAGGTCGCGGCTGTCGTGCCGCGATGAAACACCGCCAGCGTGTGCCCTTGCTGCTTCAGTGCGGCCACGGCGAACCGCCCGATGAACCCATTCCCGCCGATTAGAAGAATGCGCATAGGAGAGTCAAATAATCACAAGAAAACGCGCCCTGTACCAGAACATTTTCTTGTTTCCACAACCACAGCTGGTGTCTATCCGCTGTTGGTTTTCAATGGAAATGGAAACTTCACACCGGTTCTCGCCATCGATTCCCTGGGTACATTCAGGGCCTGGAGAAAAGCTTGATGGGCATCCACCAAAGCAACATCAACTTGCGAGTGACACGCTATGGTGTTAGCACCACTTTGCCGATAGTTTGCCTGTTTGAAAGTGCTTCAAATGCTCCGCGAACATCGGCCAATCCAAAAGAAAATGCTTCGCAAACAGTTTGACCCGTCCATTGTTAATCAAGTCCAGTAGAGCAGGCACCGATTCTCTGATCTGCTCCGGTTGGAGCGACGGAAAATTGAAGCCAGTGACGGATTGGTTCTTGTGAATCAATTGCCGGACCTTTTCGGTCGGAAAGCTGTCGTGAGCATTCTTGGCACCGTAAATCACTGAGCGCCCAAACGGAGCCATGAGTTTGAAACTCTTATCGCCGATTTCTCCGGAGTTGGCTTCCAACACGACGTCTACGCCTCGGCCCCGCGTTGCCTGCTCGACTTGTGCCACCCAGTTGTGGTCTGTGTAATTAATGGGCGATGCTCGCGATCCTATCCCCAACTTTGAGATTCGTGACTCCTGATCCGAGGTCGGCAACTATTCCTGAAGCCTCAAATCCCATGGTAAAAGGTAGCGGCCGAGGCGCCGGATATCTGCCGCGGATCATCTCAAGCTCGGCGAAGTTGATCCCGGCAGCTTTTACTTCTATTAAGACCTCATCTTTTGACGGAGTCGGCCTATCGATTTCAACCAGTTTCAGGCTGTCGACGCCCGCGAATCCGCTCAGTTGAACCGCTTTCATACCCCGTCCTTTTCTGCGCTGACCTGCTACGGGTGGAATGCTCCACGCCCGAGAGAGTGGCAGTTCAATGTCCAGGTTCACCTGGCAAGTGATTCTTTGAAGGCACTCTCGATGACTTTGGAATCCACTTCGCCGGACTGGTTGTAGAGGGCCTGGCCGCGTGCGTCCAAGACCAAGACGTGGGGAATGTAGCCCTTGTAATAGTCCTTGACTAGCTTCTGTTGCGCAGCAGAACGCGGCACGTCGAGATCGCTTCGAGAGCCTTCATAGTCCATCTTTCCGTGTCCTAGCAATGGTCTGCCTATGCAGCAGTGGTTCGTGTCAGCTTGCGGCCAAGAAAATCGCGAATGGCAGTCGCAATTTCCTGAGCATGCGTCTCCAGCGCGAAGTGCCCCGTGTCGTAAAAATGCACTTCGGCGGTTGGGTTGTCCCGCCTAAAGGCCTCGGCGCCAGGAGGAAGGAAGAACGGATCGTTCTTGCCCCAGACAGCCAAAACGGGCGGCCGTTTTGTGCGGAAGTATTCCTGGAACTTGGGATACAAGGCTACGTTGCTGGCGTAATCCAGGAACAGATCGAGCTGGATCTCATCATTGCCGGTTCGAGCCAGGAGAGCTGAGTCGAGCTGGTATGCTTCTGGCGCAAGCAGGGTCGCGTCCTTCACTCCGTGCGAGTACTGCCACTGGGTCGCAGCCGGCTTCAGAAACTCACGAAGAGCTGCACGATTTTCTGCGTTGGGCTCCTTCCAGTATTTCTGGATAGGGTTCCATCCGTCGCTCAGCCCTTCCTCGTATGCGTTGCCGTTTTGCGAAATGATGGCGGTGATTCTTTCGGGATGTGCCAGCGCGAGTCGCAGTCCAACCGGTCACGCTTCCAGAAGAAGTTTTGGTCGAACTTCAACAAGTGCTGCTGTTCAATTTGGAATCAAGACCATAACTTCAAAGCTAAAAAAGCGAGAGCAGCGAAGCTGAGTAAAGAAGAACTGAGCGAGCAGGGGCGCAAGGCGGTGCTGGCGCGATGGAAAAAGAACCGAACCAAGTAGCAGGTGACCGGCCAGGGCCGCCACCCACTCCTTGGCTCCCAAGAAGCTACGGCCCCTTTTAAAAGAGAGCCTATTTTTGCAACCAGCGCTAGCCAAAAAGAGGGACTGTGAGTAATTCCGATGTTGCGAGCAGTGGTAGCCGCGACGCTCAGGGGACCCACCCCGGATTCATTTGAAGCTACTGGCCCACCGTAATCTTCTCCGCCCTTCGCATTTTCGGTAGAACTATGGGTCGTGGCGGGGTCTGCCGCAAAATGCGTTGCCTTTGTGTTGCTCATTGCCCTCGGCTCGTTCGGGGCAGCGCAGCAGATGCATAACTTCGGGGGGCCGGTTCATGAGTTCCCTGTTCCGAAATCGCCTCGTCTGATTAGCCTGGATGAAGGCATGGCCATCATCGGGGCAGCGCTGCAAGTCAGGTATCGAAGGCATCCGAGGGAAGACTGTTCTCATTTGGTTCATGACATCTATAAAAAAGCAGGCTTTCCCTACCGATACGCCGACTCAGGGGAGTTGTATCACGGGATTGACGCTTTTCGCCAAGTAATGCGTCCGCAGCCTGGGGACTTGGCAGTGTGGAGAGGGCATGCGGCGATTGTAGTCAATCCGGCTCAGCACACGTTTTTCAGTTCGACGCGGACTGGATTGCAAGTTGAATCCTATGACCTGAAGTACTGGAAGCGACGGGGAACGCCTCGATTTTTCCGATATGCGACCACCGCTCCACCAAGTTTGCCTGTGATCATCCAGACGACTGAGACCGAGGGGAGCAATTATTAGTGGCAGCAGCATCGGCACCTGATGAGGAACCCCAGGAGGTCTCAATGAGTGTAATCCGGATGCTTCAACAACCAAATTCTTAGTCGTAGGGTTGCGAATCGTGCCGAACGCTTTTTCCCGCTAATCGAAGCGCGTCGCTCAAAGTGAGGACAGTCTGTTGTCAGTCAAAGTGCGAGGAACTCTCAAGCGGCCCTAATCGATTGAATGAGCGCTTCTGGCCCTTCAATGCCATACACAAAACTGTCGGCGAAGTCTGCCTTGTCCATTTGCTCATTCGTAATAGCAATGATGCGCTTGCCGGAGCAGTGCCTTCGAAATGCTTCTGCCAATCGCTGCCGTACTCCTACTGAAAGGGAGTAGCACACGAGCAGAACGCCGCATTCAGCTCGTCGGATGCAGGCCATAGCATCACTTTCATCCATCGTGGTGAAAACCTTGAATCCGGCATTTTGCAGGACTGCATGCCTGAGCCAGAGCAGTTCTTGATCGGCACCTACGGACAGAACGTCGTCCATTGGGACTCCGGACACACTGGAAATGGCGCAGGCTTGTCAGCCCTATTTCGCCGTTGTGCTCGCTAACAGCCGTGCTCTGCTCGATGAGCCTGAAGCTCTTTGCGCCACAGGGCAATTTCGGCGAGTACTGTATCGCATTCGACCTTTACCGCAATAAACCCCGGATGATCTTGGCTCGCTAGTCCGAACAATCGGGAAGTCAGGGTGTGCAGCCGACTCGCCAACTCCCAAAATCGGTGTTCAAGGACGCTTTGGATGTCACAGTAAGCAGAGTGCATGCGGCTCCTCCTGTGTGGCAAGAGGAGCCAGCCGGTCTCGCGGTTTAGACGGCCCTTGGCAGACGAAAGCTCAGATGCCGAGACTGCGCAACTCGTCTACAACATTTATCAGTTAGCAGACGATACTTTCGATAGGTGCAGGAGAGGGACCTCTGTCACAGGAACCGGTGTTAGGAAGCTAGTTAAACTGACTAGCCAGCTTTATGCGCCGTGAGTTTCTATGATCCGGTGAAGCCGCGGCCCGCGATTCGGTTCTCTATTCGTGGACTCACACAATTCACGCCAGTGCTTGTGCTGAATTTTCATCTGACTGGCTCGATGAGATGAGTGGCGCTATTGGCGATCCATAAGTGGTAAAGATCAGATGTGGCCGCGAGCTAGTTCGGGTTGCTTACTTGCGCTCGTGCTCTGAAATAAATCCCCCCAAGATTGGCTGGCGAAATCAGGCGATAGCGTCAAGTGTGCGCTTTTCATTCGCCTTTTTGCGTGCCACTAAGTGAAATGGGATTTGCTCCAAGTGACGAGCCGTGCGCTGACTTCGGCTTGACAGTGGCACGTTTGAGTGTAGACTCCTTGCACCCACTGTACCTTCCCCGATGGTGGCCGAATGCGGCTCCCCCTAGTGTTCTGACGAGTGTTCAGAGGAGTGCACAGCCAAATTCAAGACCTTACGAAAAGACGAGGAAATTGCCATGAAGCTGTCGAGAGGCTTGCTCTGGATGATGGCGTTTTTCTTTGGGGGCATTTTTGTGTGTGGGCAGCCTATGCTGGCCTCCACCGTTCAGGTAGGAGGTTGTCTGCCGAACATCAAAAACTATTCGTCTATTACCGCAGCGGTTGGGGCCGTGGCGGCAGGGTCCGTCGTGAAGGTTTGCCCCGGCACGTATGCAGAGCAGTTTATCATCAACACCCCGCTGACACTCCAAGGAGTTAAGAGCGGGAATTCCGACCGTGCAGTGATTACTGCAAGCGGCGCTAATTTGTCGAGCAACGTGGACAGCATATTCGGAGACCCTGTAGCCGCGCAGGTGCTCGTACTTAGCGGGCCGGTCAATATCAGCAATATCACTCTAGATGGGACCGGGAACAATCAAAACAATTTGGTCGATATTGTCGGAATTTTCTACGCAAGCGGGTCTTCAGGCACAGTGGATGGAGTGACCGCACGCCTTCAGAGCGGCAATCTTCGTGGTTATGGGATATGGGCGGAGAATGGGAATGCCACTTCTGGGTCCGTGACCATTCAGAACTGCGACATTCACGATGTGGACGCCTGGGGGATAAAGGTGGGCAGTAATCAGAGTCCGCCAACGCTTACGGCGACAATAAAGGGGAATATGATAACGGGATCGGGCGGCGTAAACGACTCGGCGGCAGGAAATATAACTAATAATGTGTTGGCAGTCGGCGCAATTGGCATCTACGCAGGAATTACTGCTTCCAACTCCGTTCTGAACAACACCATCTCGATAACCAACCCACCCGGGATTTTGGGAATCATTCTGGGGTCTTTCGGTGGGATTATCAAATACAATTCCGTATTTAATCTCGGTGATTTTGAATTGAGCACAGTCGCCATTGATGTACACAATTCATCGAGCGCCACCGTGGAATTCAACACCATCAAGGATGCGGACATTGGAGTCTGGGCATCGTGCCAATCCAGCCCTTTGATCTCGGGAAATACAATTTGGGATGCATTTTTCGGAGTCGAGGGTGTTTTTTCGGCTCAGGCCACGATGAACAAGTACCACAACGTGGACAACATACTGCTAGGTGGCTGCTGATTCGCGCACGAGCGGTTGGCCCGGCGTGCGGCGTCGCTAACGATTGTCTTCTTAACCTGCAACGCGAGCGGTTCCCACGATAGATATTTCTATTAGGCGTTAACACTGGTGACTCATGCCGTGCGAAGTGAAACGGCAGGCTCACGTCGTAGCAACCGCATGTGCATTCCATCCTTCGGTCGCAGCGTGAAGCTGGGAACTGGAATGACCTCTTGCCCTTCAACCAAGCGCAACCTGAAACGTGAGGCAATAGTTGCCAGGAGAAGTACGGCTTCCATGGTTGCGAAGCCTGCTCCGATGCATTGCCTTGGCCCACCGCCGAACGGGAAGTAAGCGAAACGCGGTAGCTTCTGGCAGGCCTCCGTTTCCCATCGGTCGGGATCAAACTTATCGGGATTGGGAAAATACCGTGCGTCGCGGTGCAACAGCCACTGGCTCATCACGACATTGGCTCGCGCAGGAATGCGGTAGCCTTCTATCTCGAACTCGTTGACCACTTCACGAGCGAGACTCCAGGCAGGCGGATACAAACGCATGGATTCCTTAATGACCCTGTCGGTGTAGACCAGTGCAGGTAGATCGCTTAGAGTCGGTGGCCTGTGACCCAGAACCTTATCCAGTTCGTCATGCAGCTTCTGCTCCACGGCTAGATTTTGGCATAGCAAATACCATGTCCAGGTCAATGCCAGTGCCGTTGTTTCGTGCCCAGCCAGCAGGAACGTGAGCACCTGATCGCGAAGCTCAGTCGCACTCATCGCGCTGCCATCTTCGTCGCGCGCTGCCATCAGCATGGAAAGCAGGTCTCGCGACTGTTCGTCCTCATGCACACGACGGGCGTTGACGATTGCCATAACCGTGCCGTTCAGTTGCTTGATTGCGCGCCGCACAGCACCCATCCCAGGAAGCGGCAGATGCCGAGCCGTAGGCGGAAACAGCAGTCGAATTCCCGCCGTGTGCCGCATCATCGTATTCAGCGCACCTGATATTTCATTAATCTTGTCCGCCTCCACTCCGAACAGCGTCCGCACCACAATCCGCAATGTCAGGTTCATCATTTCTTGATGCACATCGAGAGTTGTGCCGTCCTCCCAATGAGAAAGCATCTGTTCCGTGTAATCGGTCATGATGCCTGCGTAGGAAGTGATCCGTTCGCGATAGAAGGCAGGCTGAGCCAGGCGGCGCTGGCGTTTCCATTTCTCACCTTCGCTGGTCAGCAAGCCGTTGCCAAAGAACCAGCGACTGTTCTGTACGACATGGTCCTTGAGCAGATTGGCATGATTACGAACAAGTGCAAATTCGATCAGGTCTGGCCGGTTCAAGAAGTACACATGAATCCAGGCGGCTCGGTAATAAAAGATGTCGCCGTACTCGTGCGCCCAGCTGGTGAATGTGCGCAGGGGATCGCGGCTCGCCAAGGGCATGTTGCCGATGAGGAAATGTGGTCGAGGGCCAGGAGGGCGAGCCAGCATGGTATATCTACTCTACCCCAGCTCCACCCGACTTGGGCTATGAGGGAAAATTAGTCTGGCGAGGGTTCGAGGGCTGATTTAAGCCAGCTCTCCAGTTGCTGATGCGTCACCACGCCCGCTTGCTGGACAGAAAGCTGTCCCTTGTTGAAGACAATGAACATGGGGATGCCGCGAATGTTGAAACGCGATGCCAAGGCGGGATAGCGTTCTGTGTCAACTTTGAGGACGATTGCCTGTCCATGTATATCGGCAGCAGTACGGGCAACTTCAGGAGCTGCCATACGGCATGGCCCGCACCAAGCGGCCCAGAAGTCCGCTAGACAAGCGTTGCCGCACTGTGCAAAGCGTCGGTCGATTCCGATACGGATGCCGGCGATTGTATCTCTGGAGGACGACAGGCCAGAGTCCAAATGCCTGTGCGGCCCTCGTGACGTAAGCGAAATCCCTTAGTACGAAAGTGTTCATCTACTCTGCAATTTTCTTGTTTGTGAGTAGATGCGTATCTATCGTGCTCGCATCGTGTCGGGCGTCGGTTCCGTTTAGCAGTCATGCTTGTGTCGAATACAGCAGCTCGTTTGTGTATGTGCCATGCGGGCACACATTGGAGGATTTTCGTGTCGGCCATTTCCTGTACTCTCTCACCTGATGCAACGATAGATGTTCACGGCTGGATGTTGCCGGTCACAAAGTTCACGAGCGCGGAGGTCGAACGTGCTGCCCAGCTGGACAGAGCACTGGATCATGATCCGCTCAGCGACCGGCATGTAGTAACTAGTTGCCGGGATGCCTGCTCTGAGGTGCTCGACCTGGTGCATGCGTCGGTGCATCGCGCCAACCCTAGACTCTCGCGCGCAGCCGTCAGCACCGTCATCTATGATTTCGAACACCTTATGCTTGTATATCATCGAATCGCTCTGCTAACGGTCGGGAGGCCAGACTGATTAGGCAAAAATGCCACCCGAATGGCGAGATCGTGCGCCTTGCCCCTGATGGTATGCCACAGTTCCGCGACCTGCTGTTCCGCCGTGCCGAGCCAGTCTTCTACGCCTTCGACATTCTGTGGGATGAACACGCAAAGTCAGATGACGAAGAGGAGATGCGCAGATTCCGCAACGGCCGAGATGCGACATTTCGAATCCGTCCGGCCATGCTCAGATCTCTGCTCACCATTGCCAAGCGAAAGTCGCGGTGGCACGCGAAGAGGCTTCGCGCTATCGACCCAGATCGCGATAGCGTCCGCTGCTCGATAACACGAGTATCGCTGATCTCAAAGCGTCATGAGCATCAGGGTGGCAGTTCAGATCCGCTTCATGCAGCAAATATGCAGCAAGGGAGACTCCCCATATGACTCGAGAAGCAGAGCAGATGATTTAACACATCCTGCGGCTGATCCGAAAGCCTAAGCTGGCTCTTGACGAGAACACTCCACTGGTCTCATCCGGGCTGATCGATTCTCTTACTCTGGTGCGCGTTTTGCAAAAGCTGGAGGATGTCACCCACACCCGGATTCCGCCCGGAAGCGTCCAACCGCAGGACCTGAATACGGTGGCCATGATGTTTGCTGCTGCCCAGCGTGGGGGGGAACCGCGTAAATAAGAGAGCTTACTGGTCTCGAATCACGGGCATGCTGTAATGCCGCGGCGACGTGTCATCTTTCTGCAGCATGCGATCCCAGTCGGCACGCAGGATCATTTCGCGAACCAGAAATCGGGTCTCGCGGTTGTCATCATCGACACGCAACGCAATCTCATTTTTTCGCAAGCGAAAGTCGACTTCCTGAGCCAGGGGAAGAACATTCTTCGAAGGTTTGCCCACAATCACATAACCACCTTTTCGCCGACGAGCGTGTACTCGGGACAAACCTCGAGGGCTTGCGGGCGCGAATTCCCCGACAAGGCGGCAACTATGCCGTGATCCGGCAGGCAGTCTCCCATATGCATTCGTACGATCGTGCCGTGTCGGTAAATCCCGATCTGCTGGGCAGCCGAGGTGATCGCCAGGAAAACTAAGGCACCGCAGATGTGGAGCATAAGCCGGCAGGGAAATCTCATGTATCGTGCATCGGCCAGGATGCCGATGCGCTGAGGTTTTCCAAGGAAAATCGGCTTACGTTGGTAATGACCAGAGGAGGGGACACCTATCGTCCCCTTCATCGTGACGCTAGTTAGACAGCGGCTTTGCAGTCGTGCCCGGCTTGACCCCGACATGCTTCTGAGCTTCGGCAATGAGCTGCTGTACCTTATCTTTATTCTCGTAGTTAGGATTGGTGGACAATAGTTTCTGCCATGTCGCAACCGCGCTCTTGATGTCCATCTTGCCTTGCCATTGCACCACGCCGAGATTAAACAGGGCGTTGGCTTTATTGGGTTCGTAGCTGAGAACCTTGTTGAATTCCTGAATGGCGGAGTCCGGATTACCCGTGTACCAATACGCGGTTGCCAGATCGGTGCGTACGTTGGTGTTCGAGGGCTGGATGTTCAAAGCGCGCTGGTAGTAGGCGATCGCCGTCGGATAATCCTGAACGTCGTAATAGACGTTCCCGATTTTGCTCAGCAAATCAGGATCGTTCGGGTTTGTTTTCGCCTGTTCCAGCAGCGGCGCGGCTTGCGTATCTGCCATCTTGCGCAGCTGTTCGGGAGTGGGCTGCGTGCTCGGATTCGGCGCCGCGGCGGTGCTTTCCACATTGGCGGCCGAGGCCGGTGACTGCGATCCGCGGATGAACCATCCACCGGCAACGCCTAACAGCAGGCAGACCACCGCCAGGGTATACGCTTGCACGCCAGTCCATGCGGTTGCTTGGTTTTTGTTCTCAGACATTGCTTGGGTACTTCCTTTCGTCTAGTTCTTAACCGTTTTCGATTGCTCTTTCACTTCCGCCATGAGTTTCTGTACTTGCGACTTCTTGTCGGCGGCCAGGCTGGGGTTCGACTTGAGCAGCTGGTTCCAGGCTGCTAAAGCGCTGGCGGCGTCCTTTTTCTCACGCCATTCGATCATGCCCAGGTTGAACAAGGAGTTCGAATCTTTGGGATCGGTCTGAAGCGCCTGGCGGAGTTGCTGCAGCGCTCCATCCACATCCCCCGTGTAGTAAAGGCACGAGGCCAGCTCGGTGCGGATAGCCACGTTTTTCGGATCGAGCTGCAGCGCCTTTGTGTAGTAATCCGAAGCCTCTTTGAACTGATGCGCGGAGCGATAAACGTTTCCGACCTCGATGAGCAGGCTGGGGTCGCCGGGATTGACACGGAGTTTGGCCAGCAGCGGCTCGGATTGCTTGTCCGCCATATGCTTCATCTGCTCGAGTGTGGGCATCTGGCCGGAATGTCCCGGGATGCCCGGCGCGCCGGTAGCAGCCTGAGAGTTGGGAGCAGGCATCGGCGGTTGAGGCGAGGCCGAGCCCCGCAGCAAATATCCAAGGGCCGCGCCCAGAACCAGGCAGATGGCGGACAGCACATAGACCTGTCTGGCTTGCCAACCCGGCCGTGGTGATGAATCCATAGTGGTTGCTCCTGCGCTTTCTCCGCTGCACTAGATAAGTTACGAGAAGGGGAAGGGCGGGACAGCATGTGCAATCACAGAGCCGTGTGACGCGGATCACAGGTCCTTTGCCTGACCCCGAGAGTGCGTAGGAAAATTCCACGAACGCGGACAGGAATGTCCGCGCCACAGACGATTCGCTGGTGTGATGCGGCTCACATCGAGGACAGGCATACGCGGGATAGAGTCGAGACATGCCTGTCTTTGCCATCCTGACGAATCGTAAGCGCGCTCTGATCGCGCTGATTCATGCCGGCGTCTTTTGGGGGTTGGCAGTCCGTGATTTTGCGGTGTCCAGCCGGCTCGGCGGAATTCTGGGGGGCAGCTCAGGCATGAGCCGCAGCATCGCCTTTTTCGTCGTGTATCTGATTGTGACAATTGTGCTGGGTTATCTGTTGAGTATCTCCAGGTGCGCCAACGAGCAACTTTACTTTGGCCTGTGCACGGCCAGCGCAAGCACGGGGTTACTGCGAGCTATGGTGGGCGATTCCGCGTTCCCTGCGGGACAGTATCTTCGCATGGCGCTGCTGGCGTGCGCGGTGCTGGCCGGATTTGTGATCCTGCGGCTGCACTCGGCGCAGCCAATGGCAGTAGCTAATACGTGCGCTCCTGAAGCTGAGAACGCGGACCTGTAGGCTCCGGTTGACGCGCAACGCCGTCTGTGACCATGACATTTTGTTGCGCCGCCAGTTCGAATTAGCGCGACAATAGGTAATAGGAATCGGCTATGTTCGTCCTCATCCTAGCCGCCGGTTCATTTCTGGTATTTCTCGCCGTCCTCGGGTGCCTCCTGGTAGCGCACACACTCGAATCGCGCGAGATCACCCGCAAGCGGAACGTGTGGACATCCCGCCACCCGGTGAGATTGCTATCCATCACGCAAGCCTTCGAGCCGGTCTATGCGCCCTTATGGGAGGCGCCGATTGCAGTCTTGGAACTGGTCAGTTCAGCCAGGTCGGGAGTTGCCGCGGGACGCCTGCAACCCATCTTCCGGCGGGCGGCTTCCTGTTTTCCCGAAATCTATGAGGGCTGCGAATTCGTGCAATGGCTGGAATTTTTGGAATGTGAGGATCTCGTCTACTGGGATCCTGAACGCAACAAAGTATTCATCAGCGAAAAGGGCAAAGAATTCCTGGCCAACCGCTTTGTCACCGACGCCCTGCTGGAAGCCTGAAAGCCGTCCGGTTCCCCCAACCGTTTTTTTCGACCTGGGACAGCTAAACCCAGGAACTGTAATCGCCAGCGCTGATGCTCCTTATAAGTATTTTGAATTTCAGGAACGTCAAGAATCACGGTACATTGCCACCCAGGTGGGCTCGGAAAACCAAGGGGGCGGTGTGAAGATATCCAGGCTGGGGGTACTCGCGTTTGTTCTATTGCTTTGCGCAGGCGTTCTGGCTCAGGAGACTTCTAAACCTGCCCAGCAAGCTTCGCATTCTCGGCATAGCAAGGTAGTTCGCATGGCTGGCAAGGTCAGTAGTGACGGAACTAAATTCGTGGAAGGCGCAAGGCAGAGGATCTGGCTCGTCAAGAATGTGGAGATGCTAAAAGGCTACGAGGGCCAGGAGGCCAATCTAAGAGGCGAGGTCGCGCCGGAGACAAACGCTATTCAGGTGCTCTCCATCAGCCCGCAAGTCAGTCATACGGCGAATTGGGGCGATTCAGCGTTTCGGCGATGAACGGTTCTCGGGGGAGAGAATGGTGGGGTAGTCATGCCCGACCATTATTTCGGGACCCACTGCGGATGCGCGCTGAACAATCCCTGGGTGACGCAGATCTGGTAGGCGAGGAAAACTCCGAAGCACAGACTGACTAATCCGGCAGCCAGGCCGAACTTGCGGTTCAGGTTCTGAAACCGATTGCCGAAGAAGCGGAAGGTGGAGGCGATGCTCATGGTGATGAGCATCATGCCGGCGATGGTGCCCACGCCGAAGACGATCAGATAAGCGATGGCCCAGCGCGGATTGCGGATACTGGCCAGAATCAGCAGGGTGACCGCGGCCGAACCTGCCAGCCCATGCACGATCCCAATCAGCAGCGGTCGCAGCATCTGGTAGACGCCCTTATTCCCGAATTTCTCGTCCAGATGCGCGACGCTGGCCTCCAACTCCGGGTGCGAATGCTCCGGCCCGTGCTCATGGGGATGGTCGTGAACCAGGTCTCCGTGATGATGAGGATGTGAGTGCACCAGGTTTCCGGCTGACCCGCCCGCCGGGACGGAAGGCAGACCCTGGAAAAAACTGGTCAGGTTCCAGCCGCCCAGCACGATCAGCATCACCCCGACCGAAAGCTCCATGCCCAGGCCAATGCGCGGCGGAATTACCAGATTAAAAAGAATGATGGCGGTGCCCACGGCGAAGATCGTCACCGTGTGGCCGAGTCCCCAGAAAGCTCCGACCAAAGCGGCCCGCCCGGTGTTGGGTTGCTGGCTGACTATTGTGGTTACCGCGATCACGTGATCGGGATCGGTGGCATGACGCATGCCGAGGAAAAAGCCCACCGCGATGATGGATAGCAAACCGACCATGAATGTTCCAGTAGTGTAACCCCGCGGGGAGCATGGCGGATACGCTACTCCCGACGGGCACAATGAATTCGGCGAGCAGGAACGATTTGTGCATATCCAGACCTGGGTGAGGCAGTTGCAAACACAGCCTCCGGCGGCGACAATCAATCGGTGAGCAAGAAAGCCGAATCCAGCAAGCGAATGGCGCGGACTGCGTCGCGCAAAGGAAGTGCCTCGGTCTCATCAGCCGTAAGCCGCTCATTTCGCCCGGGTGCGATTGTGCTCGCCACTCTCCGCGATCCCAGAGAAAAATTCTGGGGAGCGCTCCTGGCAATGGATCCGGCCGGCGTCAGCTTGCAGGGGCTGGAGCTGTCGTCCTTCGAAGATGCAACCTCCGCCGTGATCGCGGGAGAATCGCTCCACACCGCCGTTCTGTTCTTTCCCATGCACCGGGTTGAGCGCATCGAGCTGGATATGCCGGAAGGCACTCTGCCGTCGTTATCGCAACGATTCCAGTCGCGCACCGGCATGGACGCCGGCGCGGCTCTCACCCAGACAGCTGACTATGGCGCAGCCAGGAAAGCGGGCGTGTGAAAGTTTCCAGCATCCTTTCCGCTCCCAACCAGCTCACGCTGTTGCGCATGGTATTCCTGCCTTTCATCGTCAACAGCCTGGTTGACAATCATTACCGCACCGCCATGATCCTGTTCGTGCTGGCGGGCCTGAGCGATGCCCTGGACGGATTCCTGGCCCGCACCCTGCACCAGCAGAGCATGTTGGGACAGTACCTCGATCCGATCGCCGACAAACTGCTCCTGAGCACCATGTTCATGGTGCTGTCGATCCTCCACAAGATTCCCTGGAAGTTCACGGTGCTGGTGTTCAGCCGCGACGTATCGATCTTAGGCGTGGGGACGGTTCTCTACGCGATTGCCGGCCTGCGGGATTTTCGTCCCAGCATCTTTGGCAAAGCCAATACCCTGGCCCAAGTCATCACCGTGGTCTTCGTCATGTTGATGGTGATATACCCGGCGCGCTGGGTCTACATTATTCGCTGGGCGGGCCTGCGCGCTACGTTCACCTTCACGATCATCTCAGCTCTGCATTACATCTACCTGGTCGGCATCCGGCTGCGCACCCACAACCATAGTTCCAGCCTTGTGCATGCACCGGGGCGGTAGCAGGGCAGAGAAGTTGGCTTTCTAACTTAACCCTAATACGAACATCACCATCAGCAACAATGCTGGACGCGGAATTTTTTCCAGCATTCACATGACTATTCGACTGAAGGTAGCAATTATCACTGGAAACGGTGCCGAAGGTATCCGCGTGCAGGATGGGTCGGTGTTGCGGACGGACTTTGTAGCGCCGATCGTGAACAACATCACCGGAAACGGAACGGCAGGTGTTAATTTAGGAGACTTTGCGCACGCTTTTTTCGGGAACGACAGATCCCATCAACATAACGGACAATCTGGGCGGCACCGACGTCTACTACGCGGGACACCATTACCCATTGGCCGAAGCCTCGGATTTCTTGCCGGCACGCTCGCGCAGCAGCGCAATGAAGGCGGTGCTGGAGCGAGGCAAGGTCCGGTCGCGCCGATAGGCTAGGCCAAGTTCCCGCCACAGTTCGGCGTCTTCCAACTCAATCAGCTTAACGCGGCCAGCCTCCACTTCGTCTCGGGCGAAGGCCGCACTGATAAGAGAAACGCCGAGGTCGGCAGCCACGAAGCTCTTGATCATGCCCACGCTGGGAAGTTCCATGCGTACCTGCATTTCGGAGGCATACTCACGAAATAAGCGATCCATCCACCGCCGGCTGTGGCCGGTTTTGGGTAAGAGCAGCGGTTGTTTGACGATGTCCCTTACTGCGACCGCCCTCTGCTTGGATAACGGATTCTTAGGGCTGACCATCAGCATCAACTTATCGCGGAAGACCGGCTGCGTCTTTAAACTCGACGATTTCACCGGCAGTGTAACGATACCCACATCAATCGCGCCCGCCTCGAGCTTTTCCAGAATCTTATAGCTGAAATTGCGGTAGATGCTGATTTGAACAGCGGGATAGCGGCGGCAGTATTCCGCGAAAACTTCCGGAAGAACGTATAAGCAAGTCGCCTCATTGGCGCCAACCAGCAGCGTGCCCCGTGGCGTGCGGCCATGGTCGGCGACCGCCATCAGCGATTCGTCGCGCATGTTCTTGAGGCGCTCAGCGTATTCATAAAAGACCTGGCCGGCAGGAGTCAGCTTCACGGATTTTCCGGAGCGATCGAGCAACCGGTCTCCGTACTCCTGCTCCAGTTGCCGGATTTGAGCGCTAACCGCCGACTGGGATCGAAACACTTTCTCACCGGCGCGCGAGAAACTGCCCTGCTTGGCAACTTCCAGAAACGTGATGAGCTGGTCAAAGTCCATGAGGTTGTCGCCGATTATAACGGAGTGCACAACTTTCAATCTGTGTCTTGGACCTTTTCTCAGAGAGGAAGGCTGGGTCGCGTTGACGGACCTCCGACTGCCAGCCTAGGATGACTTCCCAGAGGAGCTGATCGTGATCGGCGAAGTTCTGGGCCACTACCACGTCCTGTCCAAAATTGGCGAAGGAGGGATGGGCGTCGTCTATCGTGCTCGCGATGAAGTCTTGCACCGCGACGTGGCCTTGAAAGTAGTCACCCGGGGTGCCGGGCTGGCCAGTCAGAATCTGCTGCATGAAGCGCGCGCATCTTCCGCTCTGAGCCATCCCAACATCTGCACGATCTACGAAGTGGGTGAGACTAGCGGCGAGCTGTACATCGTCATGGAGCTGGTCGAGGGCAAATCTCTGGCCTCTCTGATCGGTGACACCGGGCTAGCTATTGAATCCGTGCTGCGGTACGGTGCGCAAATCGCAAATGCGCTGGGGCGCGCTCATGACCGCGGCATCATCCACCGCGATCTCAAAAGCGCGAACATCGTTATTACCGGCCAGGGACTGGTCAAGGTCCTCGATTTCGGTTTAGCTAAACGTGTCGGAAGCGGGCTGTTCGATGGCGCCACGAAGTCGTTGGTGACCAGTCAGCAGACTTCCAGTATGAGTGGCACTCTGCCATACATGCCGCCCGAAGTGTTGCGCGGCGAAAGTTTCGATCATCGCGGTGACTTGTGGGCGTTAGGGGTTGTCCTCTACGAGGCGGCTTCAGGACGGATGCCTTTCGATGGGCGCACTGGTTTTGAGATCAGCGCGGCCATCATGAACGAAATGCCCAAGCCCCTCGGTCCACCTGTTCCTCCTGGCCTATGGGCTACGATCCAGCGCTGCCTGTCCAAGGACCCTGTCCAGCGCTACCAAACAGCCGGTGAAATTCAGGCGGCCTTGGAAGCGGTGCAGTCCGCATTGATCGTGGGCGCCGACACCAGCCCTGATCGAAGTGCCCCCAGAACCACCATGATGCACAGCGTGCGCCACGTGCACGTGAAAAAAGGAGATTTCCTTCTGCTGGTCGGCACCACCAAAGGCGCCTTTCTTCTGCGCTCGAACCGCCAGCGAACCCGGTGGGAAGTAGGCGGACCTTATTTCCACGGCCATGCCGTTTACGCCATGGCTTACGATGATCGCGGCGGCCACCACCGGCTTTGGGCCTCGACCTCCAGCTATTGGGGCACGCTTCTCCGCTCCAGCGACGACTTCGGCAAGAGCTGGACTAATCCCGCGCAGGCTCCGATTCGTTTTCCCGCCGATACCGGTGTTTCTCTGAAAAATATCTGGCAGATCTGCCTGGGGCGGCCCCATGAACCTGACGTGCTCTACTGCGGGGTTGAACCCGCCGCACTGTTTGAGAGCCGCGATGGTGGAGATACCTGGGCCCTGGTGCGAAGTCTCTTCGATCATCCCCACCGTCCCCGCTGGCTGCCCGGGAACGGAGGGTTAGCGCTGCATACGATCGTGCTTGACCCCTCGAACAGCGAGCGCATGTATGTGGCAATCTCTTCCGGCGGCGTTTACCGCACCGACGACGGGGGGCACACCTGGGCGGCGCGCAACCAGGGTGTGCGCGTCGTCTTTGCGCCCGCCAAGTATCCGGAGTTTGGACAATGTGTTCACAAGATCGCCCTGCATACCGCGCGTCCGGAACGCCTCTTCCTGCAAAATCACTGGGGCGTGTATCGGAGCAACGACTGCGGCGACAACTGGTCGGATATCGCCAATGGTCTGCCTTCGGATTTCGGCTTTTCCGTGGTCTGTCATCCCAGAAACCCTGACTGCGTTTACATTGTGCCGGTGGAATCGGACGAGTTCCGCTGTACCTGCGATGGCCGCTTGCGGGTCTATCGCACTCGCAACGCGGGTGCCTCCTGGGAGCCACTCATGCGCGGCTTGCCCCAAAAGGGAGCTTACGAAACCGTTCTGCGCGATGCCCTGGCGATCGATTCTTGCGATCCCGCGGGAATCTATTTCGGCACGCGCAGCGGACAGCTCTTCGCCTCCACCGACGAAGGTAAGTCCTGGAAGAAGATTCTGGACGGGCTTCCCTCGGTGGTTTGTGTCAAACACGCCCTGGTCGGAGATTCCTCGTCCCCGGTGAAGGTCAAGTCGCAATCGACTGGCGTGACGTCAACCCGGAAGCCAACTGCCAGGCATGGGAGCATTAAATCCACCTCGCGGACACGAGGACGACGCTAACCTTGCCTATCACCTTTTACATACCCGGCGCTCTCCGCGGTTTCACCGCTGGACGGGCCACCGTCGAATTAGCGTCGTCACCAACTCTCGTCGGCGACGCGCTCAAAGAACTCTGGAATCTTTATCCCGGGATTCGCGATCGCGTGGCCACCGAGCAAGGCGAGGTCCGCCAGCACATCAACATCTTCGTCGGAAACGAAGACATCCGGTTCACTGGTGGCTTAGCCACGGCGCTAACACCCGACGCCAAAATTTCAATTGTGCCGGCCGTGAGCGGCGGTTCAACCCGATACTTAGACTAGGTAATTGGACCCGACCATGACCCTCAGCCCGCCCTCTATGAACGATGGTGCGGAGCGTATCTGACTTTCCGTGTTACTTTGTGAATATCCGGAACCCTGCACACTTCGAACTTCTGGCCATAGCAGTCCGGGTGCGCCACGTAATCCCGTAATGAAAGGTATTCAAGAGCATGGCGCCCCCATTTCTACAACGTCTCCTCGAAAACTTGTGCCCACATCGTTTCTCCTGGCCGCATAGCGGAGTTCATGGCCAGGACTATCAAATATGTTTGATTTGCGGCGCGGCCTACAAGTACGACTGGACAACCATGCAGCGCACCGGCCGGCTGGCACCCCCGCCGGATCGACTACTTTCCGAGACCCGGTCTGGATCAAACGATTAGGTCAGCGCAAAGCCCAGCTTAGCAGGCTGAATGGCCTGAAGCCGCGCCCTGCCGAATGGCGTTCTTTACCAGCAGTGCCTGAGACCGACACCTAAAACAGAGAGCTCTGTCTCCGATTCGGCGTGATTCCAAAATGCTCGTAAGCAAGCTGGGTCGCGACCCGTCCTCGCGGCGTTCGGTCTAAGAAGCCGATTTGGATCAGGAATGGCTCGTAGATTTCTTCGATCGCATCCGATTCTTCTGCCAGGGCCGCGGCTAGCGTGTTCACACCCACCGGGCCTCCCTGGTATTTCTCGATGATCGTGAGCAGCAGTTTGCGGTCGATCTCATCAAAACCGTGGCGGTCGACTTCCAGCATTTGCAGCGCAGCCTGGGCGGTCGGCAGGTCAATCTTTCCGCCGCCCCGTACCTGGGCGTAGTCACGCACGCGCCTGAGCAGCCGGTTTGCAATTCTTGGCGTCCCTCGGGACCGGCTGGCAACCTCCAGGGCGCCTTCACGGTCAATCTGCACCCCCAAGATTTCCGCCGAGCGCTCCACGATAATCTGCAGGTCCTTGTGCGTATAGAATTCCAGCCGGAGCACGATACCGAAACGCGAGCGCAGCGGGGCCGAAAGCAGTCCCGCGCGCGTGGTAGCCCCCACAAAAGTGAATGGCTTCACGTCCATGGTGTGCGTGCGCGCCGCCGGGCCCTGGCCGATGATGATATCCAGCTTGTAATCTTCCAGCGCCGAATACAGCAGCTCTTCCAGGGCGGGCTGCAGCCGGTGCACCTCATCGATGAACAGCACCTGCTTATCGCGGAGGTTGGTAAGAATCGCCGTCAGATCGCCCTTAATCTGCAGCGTCGGCCCGGAAGTTTGCTGAAAATCAACCCCCAGTTCGTTCGCGATGATGGTAGCGAGGGTGGTTTTGCCTAATCCCGGCGGCCCATAGAGCAGAACGTGATCGAGCGCGTCGCCGCGTGACCGGGCGGCTTCGATGGCCACCGAGAGGTTCTCCTTTACTTTGTTTTGCCCGATGAATTCGCCCAGCCGCTTGGGCCGCAGCTTCAGCTCAAAGGAAGAGTCGTCCTCAACCGGCGCAGCCGAGACAATGCGGTCCTTCAAATTGGGATTTTCTTTGATGGAAGCCACTGGGCGGATAGTAGCAAAGCGGCTCGCTTCTAGCCACTAGCTTCTAGTGGCGCTCCTGTGGAAGAGCGGCTCCTTCTGTGGGCAGCACGCCAATGCTTTTAAGATGCGCTTCGCACTCCGGGCTTGGTTGAAGCTATTGCCCAATCACTCCCAACCGTACCCCGTTGAGCTTCTTGCCATCGAACCAGGTAACCCGCTGGCCAAACCAATTCCGCGCGCTCGATAAATGGAACTTCTTCATTGCGCCGTTGAGGTCTTGAGTCGCGAGCAAGTACGCGACCGGACTCTCGCCATCCTTTGGCAAGCGGTCGGCAAGCCAGGAATGACCGCCCGAAGGAGACGCTAAGATCACCGGCTCACCGGGGAAATATGCCAGCTTGGCCTCGAAATCTCCGTGCTCCTCGGTCAGGGGCGCGGCCCAGCCGTAGGCTTTGCGAAAAAGCGCGATCGCTGTGTTCAGGTCGTTCACCCCAATAACGGCGACCTCGACGCCGCTAAGGCCGGAACCGTGTACGGATTTGGACGTAGCTACCCGCCATTCGCGCGGGGTGCGGTCCTGAATCAGAAACGGCAGGGTGGCTCCCGCCGATCCCGATCCCACCTTAGCGGTATCCCACTCGATATTCATGCCATCGGGTTTCTTCCGGCTGCCCAACGTCGGCCCTTCCACCGCCATGCCTACCGATTTCAGACGCGCCACTTCCTCGCTGATGTCTTTGGGTTCAACTGCCCAGGCGCAGGGTCCGGCATTGTCGGCCATGAGCTTGCCCCAACCGCCCCCGTCGCCCTGAACGCCGGCCTGTGGCGCGATCAGCTCGATGTAGGATCCGTCATCGAACCCAAGCAGCGCCATGTGGGTCCCGCCTTTCGCATGCGGCCCGCCGTAGTCAGTGGTCAGTCCGGCCGAAGCGAACGCCTGCTGCATCGCCTCCAGATTCGATCCACACACCGACACGTGGTCGATATTGAGAAATACCGAACTTCCCGAACCTTCCGAAAAAACCAAACCTGCGAACAAGATGACGGCAACCCCGAATGAGCATTTCACGATTCGCTTACGCGTGGTCATATGCACCTCGGCTTGCGGCCTGCATGGTAATCCCAAACCGCAGAAGGTTCAAACAATTGCAGTTGGGCGGCAAGTGCCGGGGTATCCATCTCAATACATGGCAACGCCAACGCCTATTCCCGCCGGACCCCGGTGGTCTACAATTTCGGCATGCGCACAGGCTGGCGCGGGATTTTCTTCTGCATGGTCGGCTTCACCGCCCTTGCGCACGCCCAGAACAATCCTGCCGCCAAATCGAACGACACATCATACGTGACCTGCGGCGATAAAGCAGCGATATCCCGCACAGTCACCAGTGATATCTACATCTCGCCCGACGGCAAACGCCGCGCTTACGCCCAGGTCGTAGCTAAGGCGGTAGCCGGACAGTTAAACCCGGAACGCGCTTTCCGGATGTGCGCGAATAATTCCCGTCTCTTTGTCGGCGCGGATGCGGACTCTTTCGATCTCGTCTTCCTGCAGGAAGCAACCGATACCGAAACCGGGGACTCGCTCCGCATCGTCGACTGGTCCTCCGACAGCCACCGGTTGCTGCTGGAACTGGCACAGTGGCAGTACGATTCCCCTGGCATCACTCGTATGCCGCTGGTTTATCAGGCCGAACTCGGCGTCTTCCAGCAACCCGATCTCAGCCGCGCTTTTCACAAGCAGTTCGGCATTGACTGTTCGCTGGATGTGCACGTTGCCGGGTTTTCCGCAGATGGCAAGATCGTGATTGAAACTGCGCCCCTGACCCCCGAAGAAGAGGAAGTGCTTGCCATACCCAGCTGCGCGCGCAAGAAGAGCCAGTGGGTGCTCAGCGTTTCCAGCGAGTCAATAGTGCAGCTGCCCGAGACCGCGAAAATCGCTCACAACGCGAAAGTGGAAGAGCAGCCTCCCGCCAAATAACGGGATGTACGCTAAGCGGTCGCGATTCTCATGCTCATATCGACCGCGGGCGCGGCCTGTGTCAACGCTCCGATAGTGATAAAGTCGACGCCTGTTTCGGCGTAAGCGCGCACATTTTCGAGAGTGATCCCGCCTGAACATTCCAGGGGAACGCGCCGGTCTAAACCCTTTAGCCGTTCCACCGCCGCGCGCACATCTTCCGGGCTCAAGTGATCGAGAAGAATGGCCTCGCCGCCGTACTTCAGGGCTTCGTCGAGTTCATTCAATGAGCGCACTTCGACCTCGATAGGCTGCGAGCCGCGACGGTTGTGATGGGCCCGCTCCAGGGCCGTTCCGATGCCCCCGGTCAGCGCCACATGGTTGCTCTTGATGATGACTCCATCGGACAGATCGAGACGATGATTTTGCCCGCCACCACACCGCACCGCATACTTGTCGATTATGCGGAAGCCGGGCACGGTTTTGCGGGTATCGAGAATCCGCGCCTTGGTCCCCGAAACCGCGTCTACATATTTCCGCGTGAGCGTGGCAATGCCGCTCATGCGCTGCAGAAAGTTCAGGATTACGCGCTCGCAGGAAAGAAGTACGCGCGCATTGTGGCGCACAACCGCCACCGATTGTCCCTTGTGCAAGCGCACGCCATCGAAAATGGACGGATGGGTCGTGACTTCATAGTGGGCGGTTACGGCCCCGTCCAGCGACGCGTACAGATCCAGAATGCGGGCGATGCATCCGACCCCCGCTAGAATGCAATCCTGCTTGGCGATGATGGTCGCCGCCGCACGCTGGTTGGCATCAATACAGGCATAGCTGGTGGCGTCCCGCGTGGCGCGGTCCTCCAGCAGCGCATTCTCGATAATCGCCGTCGTGCGTCGCGAATTCCAGTCCATGGTGCGTAGGGACAGGTGCCCTCACCTGTCCGGAACCACGTAGGGACGGCCGCCTCGGCCGTCCGGCCGAGCAAAGCTCGGCTGTTGCCTGCCCTAACCCATCACTCTGCCGAGCTTTGCTCGGCTGCCCAGGTCCTGAGCGAAGTCGAAGGAGGGCGTCTGGGTCTCGTAATTATCCCAGTTCTTCCAACTGCTTTCTGAGTTTATCGCGAAGAATCCTTAGTTCGTCCAGCCGACTTCGCATGCCATCGACTACTTTACCCGGAGCCTTACTCAGAAATTGATCGTTACCCAGTTGCCGCTGCTTGCTTTCGATCTCCTTTTCGACCGCATCCAACTCCTTCTGCAGGCGGGCTCGCTCAACCTGGGTGTCGATTTTCCGCTCATACACGACGTGAACATCGAAGCGCGCCGTGTTCCGCGATCCACCTTTTTTGGCTAGCGAGGTTTCCACGAAAGCGATCGTTTCCACATTGGCCAGGCGCTCCACTGCTCCGCGGTTTTGCTCGATGAGCGCACGCGTAGCCCGATCCTGCGCATAAATCTCGACCGGCACTTTCATCTTCGTTTCGACTTTGAGCTCCGCCCGCAAATTGCGCACGCTGACGATCAGATCCTGCAGAATGGCCATGTCGGTCTCGGCTGCCAGATCGATCTGCCGCTCGTCGACTTGCGGATACGGTGCCAGCGCAATCGACTTTGCCGGCGCCTGCCCTTCGTAAATCGCCTGCCAGATTTCCTCGGTTATAAACGGCATGATCGGGTGCAGCAGGCGTAACGCAGCTTCGAACAAGCGAACCAGGTTGCCCGCCGCGACCCGCACTTCGCCGCCGTTGTCCGAGTTCAGCCGCGGCTTCAGCAGTTCCAGATACCAGTCGCAGAACTCGGTCCAGAAAAAGTTGTAGATGCCACTCGCCGCCTCATGGAAGCGGAAATCTGTCAACTCAGCGTTGACGTCCTTGGTGACCCGGTTGAAACGCGAGAGAATCCAACGATCCTCCAATGTCCGTGCTTCAAAGCCACACACGCCACCAGCTGACGACTGACGACTAACAGCTGACGACTGGTCCGCCGGCTGATTCATAAACATGAAGCGCGCCGCATTCCAGATCTTGTTGGCAAAATTGCGGTAGCCCTCGGTCCGGCTCTCGTTAAACGCAATGTCCGTCCCCGGCGCCGCCATGGCCGCTAGCGTAAACCGGGTCGCATCTGTGCCGAAGCGGTCGATGATCTCCAGCGGATCAATTACGTTTCCTTTGGTCTTCGACATCTTCTGCCGCTCAGCGTCCCTCACCAGCGCGTGAATATAAACCTGCCGGAAGGGCACGCTGTCATCTTTTTTGTCGCCCCAGCCGCTGGCTTTCTTAATTGCGGGATCCTGCTGGTGCCCCTTCATGAAGTGGCAGCCAAACATGATCATGCGCGCGACCCAGAAGAAAAGTATCTCGTAGGCGGTAATCAGCAGCGTCGTGGGATAGAACACTTCCTGGTCGCGCGTCTTCTCCGGCCAGCCCAGGGTCGTGAAGGGCAGCAGCCCCGACGAGAACCAGGTGTCGAGCACGTCCGTATCCTGCTCCAGCTTGGTGCTGCCGCATTTCGGGCACTTTGCCGGCGTCTCCCGGGCCACGATCGTCTCGTTACAGTCGCCACAATGCCACACCGGGATGCGGTGTCCCCACCACAACTGGCGCGACACCGGCCAATCCCGGATGTTGTTCATCCAATTCAGGTACACCTGCTTGTGATTTTCCGGAACAATCGAGACTTCTCCGCTTTCGACCACGCGAATGGCCGGCTCCGCCAGCGGCTTGATCTTCACGAACCACTGCTCGGAAATCCGCGGCTCGACCACCGTCCCGCAGCGATCGCAGGTTCCGAGCGGAACCATGTAGTCCTTCGCGGAAACCAGGAAGCCTTGCTCCTCAAGATCGGCGACCACCCGCTCTCGCGCCTTAAAGCGGTCCAGGCTCGCATAAGGCCCCGCATTGGCATTCGTGCGCGCGTGCTCGTCGAGGATCTCGATCTGCGGCAGGTTGTGGCGACGCCCAGCTTCAAAGTCATTAGGATCGTGCGCCGGCGTCACCTTCACCGCCCCGGTGCCAAATTCCGGATTGGCCAGCTCATCGAGAATGATCGGGATCTCCCGATTCATCAGCGGCAGCCGAACCTTCTTGCCATGCAGATGCCTGTAACGCTCGTCCGTCGCATTCACCGCGACCGCAGTGTCGCCCAGCATGGTTTCCGGCCGCGTCGTCGCCACCGTGATGAACTCGCGTGGGGAAGGCCGCTCCGGCCGTCCAGCGGCGCTCTGCGCCGCCGTCTGATCAGACTCCAGAGCCGTCTCGATCACCGGATACCGTATCTCCCAAATCTTTCCCGGAACATCCGAATGCTTCACTTCCAGATCGGAGATCACGGTCTCGCAGCGCGGGCACCAGTTGGCGATGTACTTCCCCCGATAGATCAGCCCTTCCTCATACAGCCGGACGAACACTTCGCGCACCGCGCGCGACAGGTTCTCGTCCATGGTGAAGTACTCGCGATCCCAATCCACCGACGCGCCCAGGCGTTTCATCTGCTCGAGGATGGCGCCGCCATATTCGCGCTTCCACTCCCAAACGCGCTCCACAAACTTTTCTCGCCCCAACTCGCGCCGATTCTTGCCTTCTTTAGCCAGCTGGCGCTCGACCATCATCTGCGTCGCGATCCCGGCATGATCCGTGCCCGGCAGCCACAAGGTGAGGAACCCCCGCATGCGATGCCAGCGCACGATGATGTCCATCTGCGTCTGGTTGAGCATGTGCCCCATGTGCAGCCGCCCGGTCACATTGGGCGGAGGTAGCAGGAGCGTGAACACCGGCCGCTTCTCTCCCGGCGGAGGCGTCGGGACGGAGAACAGCTTCTCGGTGATCCAGTACTCGGCCCACCGCTTCTCGATAGCGGAAGGCTCGTACGCTTTGGGCAGTTCGCGGGACATCGGAATCTTCATTGAGCCGGGTGCCCCACCCTTGCGCTTTAGCGCAGGGTAGGGGTGTTATGAACTACCTGCCCCACCCTTCCGCTTCAGCGCAGGGGCAGGGGTGTTATCAACTGGGTGCCCAACCCTTGCGCTTTAGCACAGGGTGGGGGTGTTCGATTCAGCCTTGAGCCGCACCAAGTTTCAGGAATCCCGCTTCTTCCAGAGACGCGACGAAGCGCTGAATGCAGCTGAATCCTTGATATTACAGGCGGCTGGAAAAGGGGGTCAAACGAGTGCGGGGGATAATGGATGCAGCAGCGAAGTGCCAGCACTCTAATTTCGCTAATCTCGCGAAACCAGCATAAACACTGGCTGACATGCATGCGACATGCGCCGGACCATAGTAAATACTAGCGATTCTGCATGTCGTACTGGCTAAGCAGAGCGAGTGCGCGCGCGAGCGGGGGATGCCGAACCTGGTTGAACATACCCTTTCGTAAGACTTTACAGGAAGTACCTGATACCACTAAACTGGCGGGCCAGTCCACAATAGACATGCATGTCAAATCCTGCCACAACACGGCAAGGTTACAGAATCAATGTTCGCGCAAGCCTCCGCGCTATTGTGGGTTGGTTTGCAGAGGTGATTGGTGCACCCGCCATCATCCGCGAATTCGAGTACGTTGACCCAATCACGAATGAGGCCGTCTATCTCTCAACGGGAACACGATACTCTGTGCTCCACGTTGGAGATAAACGATACTTTTTCGAGCGTTTAACCGGCCGGTTTGACGGAACCGGTCAGTTACTTGAGGAGCGTGTTGCCGACCGGCTGGAACTCTTGAACTAGCGCATATTCGCGCTGGGTTCTTGCCGCATCGCCATCTATCGCTTCTGCAAAGAAGTGGGTTATACCGGAGACCGGCGGATTGTTGAGATGGACTCTCAGTCGCTCCGGCAGGTTTCCGGTCTTTCCCACATAAAGGATTCTGTAATAGCCGTCGCCGGTCGGCTTGGCTAAGCCGTACACTCCCCCGACTTGGCGTATTCCAGCAATCCCAGTCTCATCAAAAGTGAATGGACCGTATTGGAAAGGCATTTGCGGTTGCTACCCCCTTTCTAAAATTTGCTTCCGATCAAGCCTTCAACAACTATGAAACGTAAGTAGCCGGGTAAGCTATAGGCGAAATGCCTTAGCTGTTGGTTACTTTTGTAGGCGGTATTTTTAGCCGGACGCGAAGCTATGAATCCAGCAACAATCCTTTTGATGACGGAACATCGCGGAACGGATACTGTTGAGACGGCAAACGATGAAGTTTTCGGCGCGAGTACCACAAACATCTCCAGTCTTCCATCGCCGGGCATCCAATGGCGACCGAAGTGTGGTCACTCGGATTTGAAGAGCTAACCTACGACACGCTTGCCCGGTTTACGTGCCGCGACACACCCTTAAATGGACATTCTTAACATTGGCGCGCCTATCCACGCCGGGGTTCCGAGCTCAGTTCCGTGGCTCTCAGACCACGTAGAAACCGCCCAGACAATGTGATTGTGTGCTGGTGTTCAAAGGCAATCAAGAGGGGGAATCCAGTTTGTTACTGTCAAGCCTTCTTTGTTTTCATGAGTCCCCCTTCGCCTAAGTTCCCGCAGATCACCCCTGGGTGCTGGGCCCGCCGCGCTCGCGAGCGACACGCGCAGGGCTGAGATGAGCTAAACTGCTCGGGCGCGCGCTCGATGCGCTTGGGTTGCGCTGCCTATTGCCTTCCGGCTCAAACGCGCGACAATAATGAGGCCAAATACGAGTCATTCAAGTGCGGAGCCTCCGATCTTCTCTCGACCTGAAAAGGGATCACACCTGTTCACCATTCAGTACGAGATCGACATGCTGGAGTTCTGCTACCAGGCCCTTGTGTCCAACATTGGACAATGGGGAGACGTTAGAATGGCTTGGGCAATGCTGGAAGCGTTCTTATTACATTATAGGAATCTAATTGAGTTCTTTGGCAGCAAGGGCGATCTGAAAGTGTCTGAGCCCGACGTGTGGTCGCCCCGAGCCCTCAAGGGTGATGAACTGAAAACAATTTCAGATCGAGCACTCTGCAAAAAGTACCGTGGGCCAATTTCTGCCTATCTTCAGCACTGCACAAAGAAGCGTGCTCAGCTTGATCGCAGCTGGAACGTGGTAGAGATGTATAGGGAAATCAGTCAGCTGATTGCTAAATTTCGTGCGATATTTCCCTAATCTGCAAAAATAAGCTGAATGTCCGATCCGAGGAGAGAAACGTATGCCGGTGAGCACCGAAAAAAGGGTAGGCACAGAGTTACCCTTCAAAACATTTACTACGCTGGAAGGAAAAAGTCTGCTGGTCTTCCGTACTTCTGGCGGTGAATTTCACGTTTTCAAAGAAGTTGAGGCAAAGGAAGCTGCAAAGCAATGTGGGGCCGATCCCGACAACCTTGGAATCAGGAACAACACGCGAGACCTGTGGGAATATCTGTGGGAAAAAGAGTAGCCGTTCGCAAGTTCGAATGAGGAGTCTCGATGTCGGTTCAGTTCTCGTTAGATTTAGCCGCTGTGTATCGATATGCTGCCACCTACGAGCTCCCTTTGCATGCCGTCTGCCTGTAATGGTTGTGCAAAAATCTCATTAATTTAGCAAGCGTTTCTCTTCGGACTGCTTTCCCTTTTCTCATGCGTGAAATACTCTCGGAATCCAGCCCAGTTCGGCGAGAAATTTCTCGGTCGCTCAACTTTCTCAGCGCTTTCGGAAGCGTGATCTTTTCCTGGTTGGCACAACGGGTGAGCCTTTCACCATCCAGAATGTAGGCATCTTCGGAACTCCCCCTATCCACTTCTTTGCCAATTAATTGAAAGACCTGTTTTGCAATCACAGGCCTCCGGCGCAGCAGTCCCACGGTATCCTTCTTACACAGGGAACCATCGGGCGCGAGTGATTTAAATTCAGGCCTCTCACTATACTTTTGGATAACGTCGCGCATTCTCTGGGTGCCCAGCGGCATGATTTTCCCGTTCACAGAGAAGAACCACGAATTCAACTTCCCTTTTTTTCCCGTTTGAATCGAAACATATTCCAGATCATCCCAGACTGCAGGCTTGTCGCAGAAAGATGTAACGAGGGTTTCTTTTGAGAACGACAGCACTGGGCTAATCACGAACCTGTACGGGCGGGCCGCGTCGCGGTCAATCAGTCGGAGATTGCGCAGAACGTTGGGTGTGGTGATGGCCAATTTGCGCATTGACAGATATCGAAACCAGTTTGGTTCGGTTTCATCAAAATTGAGAATTTTTCTCCATGCTTCGACAACCCAAAGCGGGAACGTTTTCGCCTTGTAATGCTTCGGTTTGTATCGTTCCCGTTTATCTGGGAAATAATAAACACCCAAGCCATGTTCGCTGGGCTTTATGATTTCCCGGTCCGTGCAAAGGCAATACCGTTTACTGGAAATTGCAAACCCATATAATTGTTGCTGTTTCCCCCTTATCTCTTTCCCATTTTCATCAAATGCTAGCTCGTAATTGCAATCTTCAATCTTCAGCAGATTCTTCACAATTCTCGGGTTGTAAGGATTTATTCGATCAAATCTCCTGCAAATATCCTGGACTTCTTTCCATGGCAGCGCCTTAACTGCCTCTCGCCCATCCGGCAATCTGTGTTCGCCGCCTGCGCATGCCACTAATCCACCCGTTTCTGTTGAAACGATTGCCATGCTGTCGGTATCACACATCAGGTAAGACCCACCTGCGTCGGTCACCGATTTTTCCAGCATGGCGAGCAATAAACGACCACTGGCGGTGATCCAGGAAGCAATGAAAGGACAAAACCAGGGTCCGGGAACCTCGACCTTTTCGGGGTTGGGTTGGAGATCAAAATTGATCTCGCCAGAAAAAACGTGAACCTTCTTTTTACTCTTTCGTCCGAAACGTTTGCCGTTGACCTCGACCGCCAACCCATAGCAACCAGCGTTGGCCAGGCATTTGTAAAATTCTCGAACCGCACCGGGGGATTTTTCTTTCCCTTCGATAACAACGTTGTAGAAATTGTGTAGTTCTGGATCAATGGTTCTATCGCCCAGCTTAGTTGGCCTTAAGCCTTTCTGGACACCGACCGGAATGATGCTAATTGCCTTTATGACCTTTGGCGTTCTACCCGTCTGTATTTTGGACATCACAAGATCAGGTCCGGAATACCAGATCGGACATTTCGACGTGAGAGGGTTAATGCCGATGTTCGTGCTCTCGCCCTCTACATCGTTGAATATTGCGCGTACGGGCAGCACGTCTCCACGAGGCTCTACCAACGCAAAGAAGTTAAGCTTTCGCCAATTTTCCGCATCAAACATATCCTGCAAGGTCACAGAGCTAAGGAACTCGCGAACCTCTTTCGTGGACTCAAGTACCCTCACGTCCTCGGCGATCATGTAATCCCAAATTCCCAAAAGGGAGTTGCACGTTGGATATTCCGACGTAAAATCAACGAACATTACGGGCATTAGTTCCTTCCGAATACGGCACTCCGCCCGGCCCCCGTAGTAGGACTGCATAGCAATTCCGTGTACCTCGTTGGAAAGCGAAAATTTATCGACTGGAAATTGAAGGCCCATGCTTTCGAGAAAAGCTTTCGACAAGCTCGCGGGGCTGAATATTTTTTCGGGAGGAATATCGATTGGAAGGTCGTCGAACTCCCGTTTGATTGCGTTGAGCAGATCGAAAGTAGCTTTCACATCCTGGCGGCAGTACGTAATTTCCTTTTTCGTTATGCTTCCAGTCGGCTTGTGCTGGAGCTTGCCTGGCACGCCCCATTCCCTGCATGCGGCATCGAGAGAATAGTGGCGATTGCGCATGCCAAAGCCAATCGAAAGCAAGTCTAGAAAGCGACCGCCACGCACACTCCCGTATTCGTAATCTCTGTGTCCGGACGTGAAACTCAGAAACGCAGAACGCGAATTCCTTGGGGTCATTATGAGGCGCGGCTGAATTTTGTCAGGGGCCCCATTGTGCTCCTTGAATACCAGCGACCAAACTTTCCCACGTCTCTTTGCAACCTTGTAGTCGAGGGCGAGGCAGCTGAGATCAAAACAGAGATTTGCGCCAACGATAACGCATCCTCGAAGGTACATGGGCAGCAACACCTTTTTCACGAAGTCCGTCCGCGAGTACAGTCGCATGCGCGCGTGGCGTCCACGAACGGTATCGGTCTGAGCCTTTGTCGCAAAGCTTCGTAGCATTTCCAGAGCTTTTTTCCCGAGGCGCTCGTCCACGTCCTCTGCGTAGACGATTCCTTCCTCTATACAGACGTAAAGGCCATCTCGAAGCTCACATTTCCGGTAGAAAGCGAAATTAAGTAATTGCTTGGCGTCGATGGTAGTTTCGCAGTCGACGATCAGTGCTGTAGGAGCCCAGCGGTCCGAACCCTCGAATGTCATATCATGAGACTTGTCTTGCTCCATGTCCGTGTGGACGCGCAGGTATAGGTCCATTGCAGGCAGAATCATCTAGTCCTCCAGAGCCCGTTCATCAGGCGGTTCAGATCACTGATGAGAACGTCGGGAATAAAAGCGACAACGGCTCTTCCTGATTTCGGATTCCAGGAAATGTGGAAGTGTCCTTCAACTGGGTGACGCGCATCACACTTCGAACAAAAACACCATTCCCATTCCGGTGGACAGGGATGAGTAGTGTCCCAGGGAATCACTAGGACCTTGCCATTTGTTTTGTATACGCCACGTCGCCTTGGTTTCATAAGTTAGCTCGTCTCAGCCTCTTCTTCTAACCACAAAGCCCATTGCCACATCCGCTCCGACAGCAGTTCCAGAAACACCGAGCAGGACTTCAGAATGAGAGCGACTCGTTTAGTCCGGTTGGGCTCGAACTTCATACTCACGCCTGCCGCTTCTCGATTGCGGGTCACCTGTCGATGGCTCGCGAGACCCACTGGCGCGACCAAGTGCGGATCATGCTTACGCCCGCTCACGTGCTCTTCCTCAATAGGACCAAGCTCAGGCTCTCCCAGGAGGCTTGGTGGGTTGAGAATTCCTTTTTCGCGGTAGCGCTTCAGCCTCACTCCGAACCTCCATACGGCGCTGCATAGAGGTCGTCAAAACTGAGTTCGCCTGCTTCTGCGAGTTCGATCAGTGCTTTCGTATCTGTAAGCAGCGTCACCCCGGCAACACGCTTTCCACGAAACGGGTCCAGAAGCGATTCGTCACCCGCGTACTTCCCATTGCCTGAAAAGAACTTTGAAAGCGCTGCGTTGTAGCGCCCGAGTAGGCTGGCAGCTTTCGACCCGCGAACTGTGCCAACACGCCTCCCCTTTTCGTCCAGCAGGTTCATTTGGCGCGGCTGTCGGTCAGTGGGCCGGGTCGGAATCCAGCGACTGCCCGACTTGCGGAGTTCACCCGGAAGGCTTTTCAGAACTTTTTGCGGAGAAATACTTTCCGACCGAGCAGCAGAAGCGAGCGAACTCCCAGTCCGGCGCATGCGCGCAAGCACGTGCAATGCTTGAACGCGGTCGCGTTCGCGGACTGCTCCGGGATTGCTTCTCCTGCGTCGCATCGAAGAGGTTTCCTATTCGCTGCGATCCAGCTTCGTGTTACCAGCTGTTGTTGTGACGTGATCGTTTCTCAGGAACTGCCGCAGTGCATCGACGGTCACTAGCCTCCTCCGCCCAATTCTCTTGCTCGCCAATTCCTTGCGCGCGACCAGAGTGGCAACGGTGCGGGTGGAGACCCCAAGTCGCCTTGCCGCCTCAGCAATACTTACTGCCAGAACTGTTGCATCTGGATGCATGTCTTTACCTCCTTGATTTTGCCCTTGCACAACCACGCATTACAATTCATAATGATGATGTTTGTAGCTGGTGTGGATCGTCTCAGTCAAGGTTATAAATCCACTTTTTGCCCTTTAATTATGGGAGCTGGTAGACCGACGAAAGCGGACCCCGGAACTCTGTACACCTTTGCTCACACTTTCTATTGGGACTTTCGTCGGCTTGCCGAAGGTCGTTCAAGGTGGCGTCTGGACCGGGGAAAGCACGAACAGCTAGTGGAGGAAATGCGGAATCTCGACATTCCGAGGGCTGCTCGGGAGAGGTTCGAGGAAGAACTACGGTTTGGTGTTTCGACCGAATCTGAGCGAGAGACCCGGACCAAGTATCTGGAGAAGCAGCTCTCTGAAACCATTCCTCTCGCCCCTTACATCACTCAAGAAGGAGCCATGCGGCAGATAAGAATTCCCGGCGAGTACGACGTAGTGCGGGAATTACTGGACCCGGCGATAACCCCAGGGCGTATTCGCGAACTCTGCAAAGAATCTTTCATGCCGAGAGCCGTGCAGGTGGGTTATGAGACTAAGGTTATAGAGGTGTCAGCCTGGCCCATTTCTGTTGGCAGCATGTTTCCTGTTTATCTCGCCGAATACGCTGAGCAGTACGTTGCTGCCTTGAATCATCCGCGTTTTCCCCGCTCTGACGCTCGGCCATCAACTCGGCTGAAACAATTCTGGTTCTTGTCCCGTGCCTTGGCAGGGGCTCTTTATGGTGTCACTACGCGCACGGCAATCAACCTTGTCGGCTCGTTACGACCTGAGCAGATGTTCTATGAATCTCGTTTAGGCAAACCGTCTCGCAAACAGAAGAAGCCGAAGAAACAGAACCTGAGACACTGATAAAACAGCGGGCCTGCCGCCTGTTGTAGCAGACGGCAAGCCCATGACCACCACAGGAGGAACTAGCTCCAAATGGCAGCTACCAAAACGCTACCCCAACTTTCTCAATCGGACAAATTACACATACCTCGACATGGAATCGTGACCCTCTTTGGGTACGGAATAAGGGTTTCGCTCAGTCGTGGACACCTCTTTATTGAGGATGGTATCGGTGCTGAGCGCCGACAGGTCAGACTCCCGCGTGTTGGGCATGGGCTCACACGTCTAATTGTCATTGGGTCAGATGGAATCGTCTCTCTGGCGGCTCTGCGGTGGCTCGCCGATCAGGATGCAGCATTTGTGATGCTGGACCGTGACGGTACAGTGCTCTGTACAACTGGTCCGGTGCGTCCTTCTGACGCCCGATTGCGACGTGCACAAGCATTAGCGGCACATACCGGAACAGACGTGACGATTGCGCGTGAATTGATTAGCCAAAAGTTGGCGGGTCAAGAGCGAGTAGCGCGTGAGAAGTTGCACGACGAGACAACAGCGCTGCAAATCTCTGATCACCGATTGGCGCTCGCCGAAACTGAAACAGTGGACAGCATCCGTTCGTTGGAGTCCCAGGGTGCTGCGGCGTATTGGTCAGCGTGGCGAAACCTTCAAATATCCTTTCCCACCAAAGACCTCCCTCGAACTCCTGAACACTGGCGCACATTCGGCACTCGCAAGTCTCCACTTTCTGGGTCACCCCGACTAGCGGTAAATCCACCGAATGCCATGCTGAACTACTTGTATTCAGTGCTCGAATCGGAAGCTCGCTTGGCAACAGCAGCCCTCGGCCTTGACCCAGGACTCGGATTCATACACGTGGACACGCCAGCTCGGGACAGCTTGGCTTGCGATCTCATGGAAGCTGTTCGCCCACGAGTAGATGCGTACGTACTCGGATGGTTGACACAGCAGCCCCTGAGTCGCAGTTGGTTCTTTGAACAACGAGACGGGAATTGTCGTCTGATGGCACCGTTCGCAGTCCGTCTATCGGAGACTGCTCCAACTTGGGCACATGCTGTCGCGCCATTTGCTGAGTGGGTCGCTCGACAATTATGGTCAGCCAATCGCAAATCGGTTCGTGAAAATGCTCCTCCAACTCGCCTGACTCAGCTTCATAAACGGAAAGCAAGAGGTAGTGCCCTCGTACGAGCTGCAGAACCCGCTCCGAGGCTTCAGAACGTATGCCGGGGATGCGGAAAGGCAATTCGGGACGGCCGAATCAATTGCGCGAACTGTGCAATTCCAACTGCGACAGAACGACTATTTGATGCTGCACGAATCGGCAGAGTCGTCGCGCACTCTCCCGAGGCGAGGGCCAGAGAAGGAGACAAACAACGTGAACATGCGCAGCAGCGCTCGTCATGGAAGATGACCGGGCAATGGTCTGGCATCAGCACGGAAGCATATTTGGCTAAAGTCCAGCCGCAGCTCGCGAGCTTGCCGAGTTCGATTATCGCAAAAGCTATTGAGGTCTCGCGCTGGTACGCTGGCCGGATTCGCAAGGGCTACCGACCTCATCCACGGCACTGGGCTGCATTGGCGAGACTGGTGAAATTGGATCTCCGCGTGTCGGGGTAATCTTCGGTTCTTGTTCCATTTTCCAAACAAGGTTCAACCCTTGTTTTGTGACATGGGTCCGAAGCAATATTCCAGTTCTTGATCGCCGACCACCATTCTCCATCCCCGTATGTACTTACAATCCGCGAACTTACCTCTTAAATGGGCATGATATCCAGTTTGATTGAGCACTGTTGCCGATTTCAACACTTGTTCTGATTCTGGAACAGACAAAGAAGTTTGTTGTCAAATCCAGAGTTGATGCTATCATGCGCGACCTATCTTTGATCGGGTGCGTTCTCCCCGATGAGCTGGATTCGAGATCAGCAGTTCAGGAGATGCACCGTGATTTCTGGTCGCCAAGCGTTCTGGGTCGCCGTCATTCTCTTCGTGCTTTGTTTTGCTTCATTTGGCCAACTTCCAACTGGCACCCCGGTATTTGGGAGCTTCGACAGCGACGGTGTGAATACCATCAATCTCGGCACGCTGAATATTCATACCCAGATACCGATTTTCAGCAGGCCGGGCAAGGGCATCTCGTTCTCAGTGGTTCTCAACCACGACAATGTATTTTGGTATCCGTCCGGTGGACGCTGGCTGTACGCAACGAACGGCTCTTCTACTGGGCTGGACTGGGTAGGCCTCGCTCCTGCATCCCAAGGCGCGCCCGCCGGATACACCGTTTATCCCGCAATCTGCTCTAGTAAGCAGGGCACGCTCGTTTACAGCAACTGGAGTTATCTTGACGTATTCAATACAACGCACGGAACGCCGGTGACGCTCGATTCCGCCGGGTGCATCTACGGCACAAGTGGGAATGGTACGAGCGCTGATGGTTATGCGCTCTCGGCAAGCGTGAGCCAGGGCACGATTACTGGGGTGGGGCCCAATTTAACGACGATACAAAGTAGTGGTGCAGGGTGGTCCAATTTAGGAAATATAAAATACGATGACTCGCCACCACAATTTGCGATATATACCCCCGGGTTGACAATGCAACAAGGGGGCGACTATAGCACCGACTTGCAGGCAAAGGGTTTCGGTTTCAACATTCCGCTGAACGCCAGTATTACTGGAGTCAAGGTTGAAATCGACCGACAGAATCAAACCTCTCTTGTTGCCGCCGCTAATATTGTGGACAACGATGTTACCTTACTGCGAGCCGGAACGCCGGTTGGCAATAACTATGCGGCTGGCTCATGGCCAAAGGATTTGGAAGCTATACAGACGTACGGCGGGAGCACCGACATGTGGGGGGTGGCCCTTACGCCAGCTGATGTGAACAACCCGAATTTCGGTGTCCAAGTAAGCGCGCGAACGCCGACTACCTGCACTAATACACAAAATGGTAATTGCGGTAACACTGGTGCCCCTGAGGTCGATCAAATTCGAATGACGGTTTACTATGCCATCCCGACGGCATCAGCGACCGTAACGTCTCCATCGGGAATGTCGCTGTCAAGTGGTTCCTATACCGATCCTCACGGAAACAAAATCACGGTTTCCGGTACGAGCACGCTGAACTATTACGACACGTTGAATGCATCTGCTCCGGTGCTTGCCAAGACGGGCTCTCCTGCGAGCGGGTTAGAGACGTATACATATTGCGGCGGTAGCAGCGGCGGACCAGCGTGCGCCGCCGGCGGCAACGGCTCAAACGTAAGTTTCACTGTTCATTACACGAACTACACACTTCAGACGAACTTTGGTTGCCCAGGTGTGGGGGAGTATTCTCAGGCCAATTTTCCCTTGGCCACCAGTATCACCTTGCCGGACGGCAACACGTACAACATGGCCTATGAGGCAACTCCGGGAAATGCCAATGCAACTACAGGTCGCCTCGCATACATTCAACTACCGACACTGGGCATCATCTCCTACACTTACACGGGAGCGAACAACGGAATCAACTGTGCCGATGGCAGTGCAATGGGATTTACGAAGCAAACACCCGATACCTCGGGTACGCAGTGGACCTATTCTCGTGCGATTACCGGCTACGGATCACAACTCACGGTAACCTCGCCAGCACCCGACAGCAACGTCACGGTGATCAACTTTGACTCGGCGGGTCACGAACTGCAGCGCCAGATCAAGCAAGGATCCTCGACCCTGCTGAAGACCGTCATTACCTGCTACAACAGCGCGGCTATCGCAAATTGCCCGACGCAGGGACCCACCACCGCGATCTCCAGCATCCAGACCTACACCCAGATTCCAGATGCAAGCGGAATTCAGTCCGAAGTGAACACCAGCTTCAACACCATCGCTCTCCCTACCGAGGTTGACACGTACGACTGGGGTGCGTCTACGCCAACCACCTCCGTTGTTACGGCATATGGAAGCTGGACAGGATCTTGTGCTGCCGTTGGGTCTAATATCCAGGACCACATCTGCTACAGGACGACCCACAGTGGTACAAATAGCGGGACGATCATTGCGAATCAGGTGTTTTCGTACAACTCCACAGGCGACCTCACGTCTACGTCGGATTGGGTCGCAGGAAGCGCGTGGCTTCCGGCAAAGACGTACACCTATGACAATTATGGCGTTCTGCAAACTGCCAAGGGAATTAACGGCGCGACGAACACATATTCGAATTTCTACTGCAATGGCGCATTCCCCGGCAAAATCTCCAGCACAGCTGTAAGTTGGGCGACTTCGCAAGCGTGGGATTGCAACGGCGGGGTAAAGACTTCGGTTACGGATGGGAACAATCACACCGTCAATTACACTTACACCGATCCTTTCTGGCGGGTTACCTCCGTGGGCGATACGCTAAGTACGACAACCACGACGTACACCAGCGCCACGCAGACTGAATCAGTTTTGAACATCGGAACGTCCTCGACAGTGGACACCTTAACGACGCTGGATGTCCTCGGGCGCGTGAACTGGGTTCAGAAAAAGCAAAGCCCCTCGGCGACAATGTGGGACTCGGTTGGACACTTCTACGACAGCAACGGACGGGAAAACCAGATCACAGCTCCTGGTTCATGCGCCTCAGGAGGTTGTAGCGGGCTCCCGGTATTCACCAAAGCATACGATGCGTTGGGGCGCCTGACATCGTACACGGACGCGAATAGTCCGTCGGCGACCACCACGTACAGCTACACGAAAAATGATGTTTTGATCACCAGCCCAACTCCCGCAGTCAGCAAACAGCTTGAGTACAATGCGCTGGGGCAATTGACGTCCGTTTGCGAGATCACTTCCAGCGGGTCTGGCAATGGCCCATGTGGTCAAACGAACAGCCAGACCGGATATTGGACCACATATGCCTATAGTCCTCTGTACCTGAGCACCGTAACTCAAAACGCCCAAGCTTCTACAAAACAGATCCGGACTTTCACCTACGATGGGGTGGGCCGGATGATTTCGGAAAACAATCCCGAAAGCGGCACCGTGACTTATTCCTATGACAGCCTGGCAAACGACAGCGCTTGCGGTTCGCCTTCCTTCATCGGCGATCTGGTGAAGCGTGTCGATAAAGCAAACAATGCGACGTGCTATGCCTATGACGGCTTGCACCGGCTGACAAACGAGGGCAACACCACCGTATCGAGCAGCATCGGGCGGTATTTCATCTATGATTCGGCCACCGTTAATAGCGCGGCCATGAGCAATGCTATCGGCCGAATAGCTGAAGCATACACAGCAGTAGCGTCCAATCCCTCCACCAAGATCACGGATGAAGGATTTGGCTACGACATCCGTGGCGAGATGACTGACTTGTACCAGTCCACACCGAATTCAGGCGGCTACTACCACAGCACTGCTTCGTACTATGTCAACGGGGCGCTCTCCAGCCTGAGCCCTGGTATTGGCGGCAGCCAAGTGGTGCTGCCGTGGAATTATGCTCTCGATGGTGAAGGGCGAATGTACTCGTCCTCCAACTCCAATGGCGCAATCCTGTCGAGCACGTACTACAATTCAGCGGGTCAGGTCACGGCGGTGACGGGTTCTTCCGGCGACAATGACGCATATCAATATGACAACGACGGCAGGATGAAACAGTACACCTTCAATATTGGCGCCACGCCGACCGTGGTGAGCGGAAGCGCGAACTGGAACCCCAACGGCACGGTGAGCAGTTTGACGATTTCCGATGGCTTCGTTTCGGCCAATAACCAGAGCTGCAGCTACGGGTACGACGATCTTTCCCGCGTTGCCAGCGTAAACTGCACGTCTGGCACAACCAATGTATGGAACCAGAATTTCGCCTACGATGCCTATGGGAATGTCACGAAAACGGTGCCGACGGGCGGGACGGGAATTTCCTTTCAGCCCGGCTACAATAACAACAACCAGTACACGTCTCTACCCGGCCTTAGCTACGATGGCAACGGCAATTTGCTGGCCGACAGTTTCCATACCTACGCCTGGGATCCGAACTGGGGCAACCCGAGCACCATTGACTCCACTACCATGACGTATGATGCTCTGGGCCGCATGGTCGAGTATCAGAACGGCACCACCATCAAGCAGGTGATGTACGGTCCCACTGGGAAGGTTGCGATCATGAACGGACAGACGGAGGTGACGAGCCTTCAGCCCTTCCCCGCGAGTGGCGTTTTGGTGCATCGCCCTGGGAGTCAAACGAACTTATGGCGGCATCCAGACTGGCTGGGGAGTTCGCGTTTCGCCAGCACGGAGCCGGGTCGCGGGAAATTCTTTGATGTCGGCTATGCCCCGTTTGGCGAGGATTACGGGGATTCCGGAACTAAGGACTTGTACTTCACCGGGCAAGAGCAGGACACGACCACGAGTGTTGGCGGGTTGTACGATTTCTCCGCCCGCGAGTATGCTCCGCGCCAGGGCCGATGGATTTCGCCGGACCCGGCGGGGATGAAAGCTGCAGACATGACGGACCCGCAGAGTTGGAACCGATATGCTTACGTGTCTAATAGCCCGTTGAGTGTCACCGACCCATCGGGACTGTGTCCATATTGTGACCACGACTACGGCCATTATATGGCCGTCGAATCAACACACTCGATGGAATGCGGCTTTTGGTGCACGGGATACAATGGTACTGGTGCGAGCTATACCTTGGACGGGATGCCGGTGTCGGCACAAGTTGCTCAAGGCTGGCTTAGTAGCGGTGCCGCGGTAGTGTGTCAGCAGTGCAGGCCGGGGCAAATCGTGGACGCAAACGGCACAATATGGGGAAACTGGGGAACCTACGTACCGCACGGCACAACGACCAGCAACAACGGGTTCACAATACACACTGGAAATGGATGGACAGCAGTTGGAACAGTCTCGACCAGTTGGTCGGAATCGTTCTTGGTATCATTCATTACAGATTTCCCAAGTAATTTCAAGTCTGGCAGCTGTTTTATGCAGTTTCTGTCAAATTCGCTAAAGAATTTCGCGGGAGTTCCTGGCATCGATACAGTCACAGGGGCTACAGCAGCGCACTACGGTCTCTCACAATCCATGGCAAAATCGGTACCTAACACTCGTGTTGCGCGTGGTGGTATCTCCCCACGTCAGTGGCTCGAAGCGGATGAGGCTGCCCGACTATCCAATTCAGCGAAATTCGGCTTGTGGTTCAATGCAGATGTCGCGATGGGTCAGGCTTTATTTCAGAAAGAAATACCAGCGGCTCTTTCCTCCGGGGGGCTATGTCAGTGAATGATCAAAGGAGCCGAGGCGAATGAAGTCCTGGAAGAGGTTGGGTGATCTCTTATTGGAAGTGGTGATCGCCGTGGTTGTTGTAACGGCGGGGATCATATACGTTGTAGAACACCCGACGGCAGATCAACACTGGGACATAATTGCTTTGTTGGGAAACACGGCCATTGTTTTTGGGTTTCTCATATCGTGGTTTCGCGACGCGTGGAAATCTCTGTTTTTCTGGAGTGTCATCGTGTTACTCCTATTGGGGCACATGGCACTCTACCTCTTGGTTCTACACCATATACAGGAATGGCCGCTCACATACTATGTTCTCTTCAACACAGGTGAGCTCGTACTGTTTACACCCATCATTCGTAAACTTGTGAGCAAGCATCCAGACAATCCATAGCGTCTTATTTGCCCTGCCATCCCTGCCCTGCTCCGCTCATTTCGCTCATTAGCTAGCTAGCGAGCGCGGGCGGGGGGGTTCAAACCCCACGCTCGCTCGCGCTCTGCTGAGCTAGCCGCGATGTGCAGAATCGCTAGTGTTTTCTATGCTCGGACGCATGTCGCATGCGTTCTAGCCAGTGTTTATGCTGGTTTTGCGAGTATCGCTAATTTTGAGTGCTGGCACTTCGCTGCTGCATCCATTATCCCCGTCAAACGAGTGCGGGGATAGGAGCTAGAGCCCCCCAAAAGTGCACCCCCCAACCGCAGAACCCCCCGGACCCGCCCGCTCGCGGCGCTCGCTAGAAGTGCGGGGCTGCGACTCGCGGACCGCGCTAGCTCAGCTTAATGAGCTAGGTTGAGCTGAGTTGGAGCGGGGCAGGACGGCGCAGGGCGCGAGCAAGCAAGCGAGGGAGGCAGGGGCGGATTTTGAGTGTAATGGGGATGTTACGTCAATCATGGAACTGCCGACGTGTCCCGCTGGGTGAGTCGGCGGCTGGCCCTGCGGTTGAGCCATATGAGTAAGGCGAACAATACAACTCCCCAAGCAAAGGTGCCCGTAACGAATGGATCTATCTTGCCCAAGGGGGAAAGCGCGGAGCCGGGGTACAGGATAGCTGCGCCGACATCAGCAACCGCGTGACGAAAGGAACTGGCGTGGTACTCCAATCCGTACAGCAGCATGGAGAACGCAACAAGATTTAACAGGAAGGCGGTAGCCAGCGCCCCCGCTGCATATCTAATCCATCTCATTCGAGTACTCCAGCCATTTATGGTGCCACATAACTGGTGTAACCATGCGATTTCGCTCAAGACCTCCGGTCGGCGGATTTTGAGTGATGGGGATGTTACGTCAACTCCGGCAATGGGCAGTCAGGCTTACGTTTCGCAGTGATGTATGCAGCCCGCATGGCGAGTGTGATGTACGTCCAAACGAAAAACACAGGCGTGATTTCCCATGCGCTCTCTACTACCGCGAGAACACCAGCCACTGCCCAAACACTGGCGAGGATTGTACCGATTGCACCGATGACTTTGGCGTATGCGGCGGTGTCGTTGTTGGACGATGACAGGGGAACGCTTCCGGGATAACGCCTCAGCAGCCACCACCAACTGAAATTGAGGGGCACAAGTAGCACGATGACCCACATAGCTATTCCCATAATTGGAAGGCCGATTGAATCGGCTTCCATCGGGTATGCTCCACTTTGGAGTTGACGATAGAAGTACAGAGCGGCGGCGGGCGCAATTGCAATCCACGCAATGTTCGCAAGTATCCAGAGACTTGCTCGATGTTTTGGCGTCGCAAGGAACATTCGTCCTCAAGGTTAGGGCCAGCGTAGTGCCGCCGTCGAGATTACTTTAGCGTGCTTCACACTATGCTCAGTTGACGAAATCAGCGATTTCGCTCATTGACCCGGAAACTCTTCCACGTACTTTGGACGGGTGGCCCACACAACGCGGTTTTCGTTGTGTGGGGAATGCTGGAATTGCGGAAAAGAAAAACACATTCCGCTTAATGTCCTGGTCCCCAGCCAAACGGGTAGATAGGTGCGTTTTATTTGATATTACCGTAGCTACACGAGTCGACTGCTCCCATCTTCATATGCACTGCGAGCTCCTTTTCAGGAGCCGCGGCCGTTATCACGATCGGGTGGCGGGGCCAGGAAAGTTTTTATTGCACAGGCACAGTGACGGCCTGGGGTATGCCCTCGACCGAGCCCGTAACCGTCAGCGATGTAATTCCGGTGGGAACGCTGATGGTAAGTGCCGTCGATGAGGTGCCGGTTGCGATGACGGTACTGGGCGGCAATAAACCGCCGGGATTGCTGGTTAGAGCGACCGTGGTGTTCTGAATCGAATTCTTTATGAGCTGAACAGTAACGGTCGCTTGCCCGCCCGCGGGGGCCGGATTGGGCGAGATCGTGACCGCGCTTAACGCCTCCACTATGCACGGCATGTTCTCGGGTTGTTGCGGCGGGTTAGGTGGTGTAGCCCACGGTGCTGCATCGAAATCGAAGAACTCCGTCATGTCCGGTTGCGCCGCGTCCCGCGCGGTTAAGCTGGGCAGATCGAAGCGCGTCTCGATAAACTTCAAGATCGCCGTCGAATCCATCACCGTGTGCGAGACGTAGTTCTTCTTGGTGAAAGGGGAAATGACGATCAATGGGACGCGAAACCCGGTAAAGAAGAATCCGCAGGCCGTGCTCGTGTTATTTGCGCACGCATCGTTGCTGGCCAGATCAGTCGGATAATCAATGCTGTCGGGAGGTGTCGCCGGTTGCGGTGGCACATGGTCGTAGAACCCGCCACCCTCGTCATAACTCAGGATGAAGACGGTGTCTTTCCACGACGGGCTGGCCATCAGACCATCAATGATGCTCTGCACATAATGTGCCCCCGCCTGCACATTGGGCGCATTCGTCACATCCGTGCCCGTCGGATGCTCATCCAGGCCCACGTATCCCGCCGGCTCGATGAAGGAGACCTGTGGCAGCGTTCCGTTCTGTATATCGGTCATCAGTTGCGTAGTCGAGGCAAACTGATTCGGCATGTTGTTGATGACAAACTGGGCGAACGCGAACTGGGTCAGATAGCTATAGCCGTAGAGGCAGCTTGGCGTGCTGCAGCCTGTGCTATCCGGATGGATGTAGATTTTCCAGCTTATGTTGTTGTTCTCCAAAAGCTGGAATATCGTTTCGTTCGTCAGCGGCTGGCTGTTGCTGTTTGGGAGCGGGTAAGCGTGTCCCGCCGAGGTGGCGCCGTACAGATACATGCGATTGGGGTGTGTTCTCGTCATGACCGGCGAAAACCAGCGATCGGAAGTCGCGAAGCTCGATGCCATGAAGTAGTAGTAATCCAGCTGATTGTCACCCACGAAATACCCAATCGCGCGATGCCCCAACACGTCGTATAGCGTGCCCCCGCCCGCATCTCCCGCCGCGGTGTGAACAAATCCGTCCATCGGGGCTGTAGTGGGATCACTCGGATTCAACCAATTGCGGTCCACATGGCTCTCGCTCCAGGAAGGGCTGGGGTTCTCGGTGCAAGCCGATTGCATGTTATAGGCGGTGATCGCATCTCCGTTGGGATCGACGTTCGATGCATTGGCAGGCTCCCCGTCAAACGTCGTGCCATTGCTGGCTTGCGGGAAGCCGTGTGCTTGCCAGTATTGCGGCAGATGTCCGAAGTAATGATCGAGGGCGCGGTTCTCCTGTAACATCACGATGACGTGCTTGACAGCCGTTATATTCCTCTCGAAGCTGGCACTTACACTCACATTCTGCCCGCTCGACAAGTCCAGCTGGCACGTCATACCACTACACGGCCCGCTGAAGCCGGCGAAATCGAATCCCGAAGCCGCCGTCGCCGACAAGTTAATATTCAATCCGCTATTGAAAGTCGCCGTACACGCGGAGGGGCAGCTGATCCCGCCGGGATTGCTGGTTACGGTACCACTCCCTGTCACCGACACTGTCAACCGAACAGAACCAGGAGTAACTGCTTTGAAGGTCGCCGACACCGACTGATTGCTGGCGAGCACAAGAGCGCACGTCGGCCCGCTGCAGGCTCCCCCGAACCCTGTGAAGTTGGAACCTGAAGCCGCCGTGGCGGTAAGCTTGACCTCAGTTCCGGAGTCGAAATTCGCCGCACAGGTGGATGGACAGTTGATCCCCGCAGGGCTGCTGGTTACATTGCCCATGCCGGTAAGCATGACCGCCAACTGTGCCTGTTTCGGTGGCGGAGGCGACGTATTGCTCGACGCACCTCCACCGCAAGCGGCAAGTGCGAGCAGGAAGCTCGAAATCAAGAAACAACCCGACGATGGCCGGCACACAAGGAGCTACTCCGGTTACGCCAGATTTAGTTGCCGAACCAGAGCAGCCAGGTTGCTTCCACTCACCTCAGCAGGCTATACATCGAATGAGATAGCTATCGCCGAGCGTTCACGCGTTAACCTGGACGCGGTTGGCGACAATCACAACGTAAACATCCGCCTTCGAAGACATTGCGCGGACCTTCAACACAACATCTCTCCAAGGCTGACGAACTTCTTGGAAATTGCCTCGTATGTCTTGTGGTTTGAATCTGGTGGCGGCGGTTGGACTCGAACCAACGACCTACGGATTATGAGTCGCCCAACAGGCATTGATTCCAAAGAACTTCAACAAGATACCTCGGCAGAATCCGGCAAAGTCCTGCAAAATCCGCAACCCCCGCGCAACCTGAAAATCACTGAGTCATGACCAAAATGCCCCAAAATCTCTCAACGTTGCGTTCTCATTTTCTATTTCCCAACCTAGATGGTCTGCGGAACGTTGGGTTAAGAGCCAACAATTAACCTTTCAGCGTAGTGGCTTGTCTTTTCCCTTCTTGCGAGCTTAGTCGTTTGCGAAGGTCGACATGGACGTAGTAACCTTCAGTCCCATCCAGTTTCACGGCATTCGAAAAGGCTAGATGGAAAAGGACCCGCCCAACCCGGCTCAGGAAAAGCAAGGCGATTTTTCATCCACGACGACGACGCCGACCTCAACCACAGCTCCTCCCGCAAAAGTAGAGTCACCTACCATTGCAGCTCAGACACCTCCAGCATCGCCGCCCGGCCAACCTCCAGCGGGAACCCGACCAGTTCCGCCAACGCCACCTAGCGCAGAGGAGTCGCATTCAAACTGGGTACACCGATGGTCGAATGCTATTCCGGTAGGAATCTTTCTGGTGCTCGCGGTGCTTTTTGTGAAGGTAGCGATCACTCTAGTCGACCTGATATATCCTCTGCCCTATCCAACCCGAATGTACTTAGCAGTTTCAGCAGGCGGTGCCGTCTTGGTCTTTGCGGGATTGTTTTTTCTGATCATTTTGATCCCCGCTGCCTCCAAATTCCTGAAATCAGAACTGCGAACCGAGCTTTATTCCGTGCGTGCGTCCTCTCTGTGCGTGATCGCTGGTCTAATGATGTTCGGGATTGTAGCGATCGGACTGGTACTCGCCCAGATAATTCAAGTGCTAAGGAGGCCTTGATGTTTCTCGCACGTAAAGTGATCGAGAGACTTCTGGATGAGGGGAAGTTATTCGAGGCGGGTAGTTACGATAAGAAATACGTGCAACAGAGCTCTTACGATTTGAGACTCGGACCCGACGTCTACGTAGGAGGCGAGAGCGCGCCAAAAAAACTCACCGAAGCGTTCCCGTACCTGACTCTCAAGCCCGGCCAATTCGCGATTCTGACCTGCTATGAAAATATTAATCTTCAGAAGGACGAACGTTCTTACATGGCATTCATAGCGGTGCGGACTACGTTCAAGATGCAGGGGCTCGTGAACATCTCCGGGTTTCACGTCGATCCCACGCACCAAGGTACATTACTGTTCGCAGTCCAGAATGTCGGTCCGGTTGACATTCTACTGAAGTACTTGGAGCCGACATTCACGATTTTCTTCGCACCC
>DASUWH010000025.1:0-3496 GCA_036378535.1 Terriglobales bacterium
GTGGTGCGCGCCCTGGTGACCCGAGTAGAGCGCTATGCTGGGCATTGTGCGTGCTGCGGCGGCGTCACCCTGGCAGCGATCCCCGCAGGCCTCGAAGACGGCTCGCCGTTCAGCGTCAATATCATGGCGCTGGCGCTGTACCTGCGCGTCACCCACGCGATCAGCTACCGCCGTCTGAGCCAGTTGTTCCTGCACCTGTATGCACTCCAGATCAGCGAGGGCGCGCTGGATGCGATGTTGCAGCGTGCCAAACCGTGTTTCGACAGCGAAGTGATAGCCATTCTCGCCCGGTTGCGCCGCTCACGGATCGTCGGCTGCGACGAAACCTCGGTACGCATCGATGGGCACACGCATTGGAACTGGGTGTTTCAGAACGATCAGGTGGTGATCCACATCGTGCGCAACAGCCGCGCCGCCAGCGTGGTCACCGAGACGATGGCGGGTCATCGGCCCAGCATCTGGGTGTCCGACCTCTATGGCGCGCAGCTGGGGCATGCCGATCTTTGGCAGGTCTGTCTGGCGCATCAACTGCGTGACTGCAAATACGCCATCGAGGCGGGCGATACGATCTTCGCTCCACAGATGAAGGCGCTGCTGCTGCGGGCGGTCGCGCTGGCGCGTCGGCGCAAAAGCCTGGCCGAGAGCACCCGGCGCAGTCATTTGCGAAGGCTGGATCACGCGTTGAACGCGATCATGGTTCTGGCACCGACCAACAGTCATGGCAGGCGGCTGCGAAAACGTTACGGCAAGGTGCGAAGCCACCTGTTCACTTTCCTGGAGCATCCTGACGCTCCGCCAGACAACAATGGCAGCGAGAGGGAATTGCGACCCACAGCTACATACCGCAAGGTCACCGGTGGCATCCGTTCGAAGTGGGGCGCTGATCTGTTCGCTGGCGTTCGATCCGTCGTGGGTACCGCCGCACGACGGGGAAAGAACGCATATCAGGCAATTTGTGCAGTCCTAGACGGCAAGTCTGTCATTCAGACGGGTTGAGCAGCTACGAATGGTATGGGGATGATTAAGCATACGGGCAGAGTTCAGGAAATGTGGCCCAAATCCGGCAGTGAGAGCGAGAAGATCACCATCAATGTCGGCTACGTCGACCTCGGTCATGTCGACTTGCTCGTGCGGGACGGCTTCTATGCAAACCGCACCGACTTCATTCGCACCGCGATCCGCAACCAGCTCGAGCGGCACGCTGATGCCGTCCAGCAGGCGACTGTGCGCAAGAAAGTAGAGCTGGGGCTGCGGCATTTCAGTCGTGCGGATCTGGAAGAAGCCCGTGCGACTGGACAGGCGCTCCACATTCGCGTGTTGGGACTGGTCAGCATCGCCAACGACGTAACCGCCGAGCTAGCCCGCGCGACTATATTGTCGTGCTTAGCGCGTTACACGCCAGTTCGGTCGTAAAAACCGCTCTGGCGGGCCGTATTCGGTGCCGCTTATTCAGCTGCTTGGATCGCGAACACAAGTGTCATTCTGTGGCATTTTTGTTCTCGGTGCCGAACACGGTGTAGGTCGGCTTGCTGGTAGCGGATCAGGTCAGCGGGCATAAATTGCGGGTTCTCGCGCACGTCCCCTCAGCAGCTCTAAGAGGTATCCGCCGTAGGAATTACCATTGAATTTGGCGGCGAGGGCTTCGAGTTGCGCATCGTCGATCCAGTTCTGCCGCCAGGCAATCTCCTCCGGGCAGGCAAACTTCAGACCCTGGCGAGCTTCGATAGTCGCCACAAACTCCGTCGCTTGCCTCAGACTTTCCGGTGTTCCGGTATCTAGCCACGCGAAACCGCGGCCAAGTATCTCCGCTCTGAGGCGCCCGAACTCGAGGTATCGGTTATTGAGGTCGGTGATTTCGAGTTCGCCGCGCTTTGAAGGCCTCAAGGTAGCTGCGATGTCCGCGACCTGCTCGTCGTAGAAATAGAGGCCGGTTACAGCGTAAGGCGAGGGCGGAACGGTCGGCTTTTCGATAATGGCGCGCACCTCGCCATCTGGCGTAAAGTCGATCACGCCGTATTGACTGGGCTCCCGCACCCGGTACGCGAAGACGACTGCTCCAGCATCGATGTTCGCCGCCCGCTGGAGCGAGGCGACAAAACCTTGGCCATAAAATATGTTGTCACCCAGTACTAAGGCCGACCGGCCCCCGGCGATGAAGTCGCGACCGATCAGGAAAGCTTGGGCCAATCCATCCGGGTTCGGCTGTACGGCGTAATTCAGTGCGAGACCCCAATGACTTCCGTCCTCGAGTAAGGAGTGAAACTGCGCTGCATCATGGGGGGTAGTGATGATGAGGATCTCGCGGATGCCGGCCAGCATCAAAGTCGTGAGTGGGTAATATATCATTGGCTTATCGTGAACCGGCAGCAGCTGCTTGCTAACCACGCGGGTGATCGGCCAAAGGCGGCTTCCGGTGCCACCAGCCAGGATAACTCCCTTCATGTCACATCCTCGTGCTCTCAGCTACTAGAGTTCGGACCACGATTTTTGCTGTGCGGCCCACCCAGCCCCCACCATATCCCCTCAATAGGGTGCTCGAAAAGCAATTACTGATCGTTGCGGGAGCCAGAGCTGCTGGGGGCATCCCCGGCGTAGGGTGGGAACTTAGTCCTATTGAGTCCGGGATTCGTAGAAGTAGCGCTCTTCGGGTCTGACTTGTCGACGATGGATCGAAAACCCAGCCCCGCCGCACATCGAGCCTGTAAGTCGGGGGCTGACGCTATGGATGCGCTCAGGCATTTCGCCCTCGTAATCGAGCTCGATAGAGACGGCGTATTCTACAGGCACATAGGGGTGATTTGGTATCTTCGTGAGAGGAAATTTGCGTACTGCGATGACGGTCAGCCCCTTGTTAGCCGACAGCCACTCTTCTTTCTTATTTTCTGCCTCCTCTTGCGTAGCGCCGTCGAACGTGATTGTTTTCATAGTATGTTCACTTCAGTTCATGTCATCCGATAAATTTTTTTAACGCTTAATGATTAAGATCCGATTTACACGTCAGATTAGTGAGGCTAATGCCGAGCAGCCGGGACGCACATGGACTGAACTTTCAAACGATGTGCACACCACCAACCGCCTCTCCGCTTCCACAACTCTATTGGGCATTGTCACCTTAGCTTCTGACGAGCAAGACGAGCCCGAAGGACCGGCGACTCCGGCCAAGCTGTCCGACCAAGATCAGTCATTTCTGCAAAAGTCTGCCGAGACCATCACTTCCGAGATCAAGCTGGGCCAACTCGCCGTCGACAAAGCCTCGAGTCCCGACGTCAAGCAGTTCGGTCAGCAAGCGGTCAATGATTTTGGCAAGGCGCAGCAGAACCTGGACAAGATCGCCGGCGGCCTGAAATGGACTGCCCCCAACCATATGACCCAGGATGCGGTCGGCCAATATGACGACCTCTGGAAGCGGCAGGGCAAAGACTTCGACAGCCGCTACATTGGGGACCAAATTTCCAATTACCAGAATTATGTGCCGCTGTTTGAGAAGGAGGCGGAC
>DASUWH010000026.1:0-2076 GCA_036378535.1 Terriglobales bacterium
TGGGCAGCGTTCGCGCACTTCGCCATGCAAATGCAGAGACGCTAACGGCCATCAACACGAAGAGCAGAGAGATTGGACGGAAGCTAAGAGGACCTCTCACGAGTGGGGAAACGCCGATCAGACCGAACGCGCCAAGGGCGATACCATGCAGCGATAAAAGCCAGGAGTTGCCTCTTCCGAAGTTCCAAAGCCCGGCAGCAATCGCGCAGACTCCCGCCAGCAGCGCGAGCATGCTCATGTCCCAAACCTGATCCAGCGACGCCAATCTGCGCAGGCGCAGCCATCCATCGGTGTTTATCATCAGAAGGTTCATGACTGCGGATACAGCATCAATGATGCCGCACAACGCCAGCAGCCACCAGGTTTTACTCAGAGCTCGGAACAAGGCGCACCTCCTAATGTCTTTGAGGCACTACTATTCAGCGTATCGCCACCGACCACTGCAGAGGTGAGTCGCTGCGGGTTGAGCCCTGTTCGCGCTCCAGGCTCCATGTGTGCTGAGGCGGGAACAAGGGCTGCCGCCCCTGTACCTTTGGTGAAAGCTGCTGGATGTAGTAAGCCAGTAGAAACTCGACTGCCCGCCAGGAGTGCCGGTTGCCCCCTGTGCCACACGAGCACCTGGAAAGGACGTGCGCCCTGGCGTGGTGGTCCGTGCCGAAAATCCCGTGGGGAGTTTGCGCCTGCACCCGAGCGCCAGTACAGGGGTGATGTTCGACACGGCTAGTCGAGGCGGAAAGGAGACGAATTGGAGAACGACTTCCATTTATTTGTGGGTATTGATTGGGGATCGCAGCGACACCGAGTCTGCCTGTTGGACCGAAATGGCCGACGAATCGATGAACGATGGGTCGACCATAGCGGTAGCAGTCTGGCGGAGTTAGTTGTCTGGCTGCGAGACAAGAGCGAGTCTTCCGGGGTATTGGCGGTGGCAATCGAAATCCCTCGAGGTGCAATCGTGGAAACACTGATGGAACACGGTTTCTCCGTGTTCTCAATCAATCCGAAGCAGCTTGATCGATTCCGAGATCGCTATTCGCCATCGGGAGCCAAAGATGATCGGCGCGATGCCTTCGTGTTGGCCGATGCTTTACGCACCGATATGCATTGCTTCCATGCTGTGCGGCTTGACGATCCTGCGATCATCCGGCTTCGCGAGTTGTGTCGTTTGGAAGAAGACATCGTCCGAGACCAGAACCGAGTGAATAATCAGTTGCGAGAACAGTTGCACCGCTTCTTTCCTCAACTTCTGCAACTCTGCGCCGCGGCCGACGAGCCATGGTTATGGGATTTGCTTCAAGCGGCCCCCTCACCGGCAAAGGCGGCCAAGCTCACTGAGGCCCGCATCGTCCGAATTCTGACCCGACATCGAATTCGCCGCCTGGATGTTGATCGGGTTCGAGCGGCTCTAGCCGGCACCCCTTTGACACTCGCTCCAGGCGCGGTGGAAGCCGCGAGCGAACACGCTTTGCTGCTACTGCCTCGCTTGCGCCTTCTGCGACAGCAACGCACCGAAGTCGCCAGGCGGATCGAGGCTTTGCTGGGAGAATTAGCCGCCGCGTGCGGTTCCGATGGCGAAATACCAGAGCATCGCGACGCCGAAGTCCTTCTTTCCTTGCCGGGAGTCGGAAGACAAGTCGCCGCCACGATGCTCAGCGAAGCTTCCCAAGCTATCGCTGAACGAGATTATCACGCACTGCGATGCTATGCCGGCTCAGCCCCGATCACTAGACAAAGCGGCAAAACGGCCGTTATCAGTATGCGTCAGGGCTGTAATGAACGGCTGCGAAACGCCCTATATCACTGGGCACGCGCGTCAGCGTTGTGTGCGATTCCAAAAGCAAGGAGATTTACGCTCAGATGCGAGCCAAAGGCCACTCTCATGGCCGCGCTCTTCGCGGGCTCGCCGATCGTTGGCTTCGAGTCCTTATGTCGATGCTGCGGCGGAACGCAATCTACGATCCCAAACGGAGCCCTGCTTGACCCACGGTGCCATCGGCCCCCTGGCGGGCGGTCGAGTTTCTACTGGCTTACCACTCATGCAAAAAACAATTGACAAAAGGTGGGGAGTCCTTTCCC
>DASUWH010000027.1:0-4513 GCA_036378535.1 Terriglobales bacterium
ACCACCGTTCAGGGTTGATTGCAAAACGCAAATGTGAACTGCACGTTAACGATAACATCGGAACAACGTACCAGCTTCAGGGTAATCGCTCCAAATTGAGCGGTCATGTGGGACATGCAATCCAGAAATCCAGATTAGCGGTTCGACTATGCCCGCGTCGGCCCCGACCAATTCCACCGTGGCACCAACCGCTCAAGACCCAGCAGCCAACCCTCACGGTTCAAAGCGTCAAACACATATCGGGGGCTTGCGAGTCTGCAAGCAAATACTGATTGAAGCGCCTTCGAGCTGCGCAAGAGGTTCGGAGGACTCTTTTCTGAGTCTCAAAGTCGATTCGCCGAGCTGGAGTACGATAAGAGCACTCGACAAGTGGTCCGTCGGACAAACCCTGGTGGAACGAAAAACAAGCGGCCTCATCATGAGTGAAGGACTGCAGGCGGGTCTGGCTGCCAGGCGGGAGCATGGTGTCCTTTCGGCAAGCATGCATGACTTGAGCCGGATCATCTTGCTAAGTTTAGTCACGTAAATCAGACTGAGAGGCTTGAGTTATGGAAGCTCGCAGTGTACACACTCAACCAGGTCTTCGCTGCATAAAGCGGCTACTTCAGATCGCGGAGCGGGATACCGGTGGTAGCCGCCGCGTCGCCAGCGTACTGTTGAGTCTCTGGAGTGGGGATTCGTTTCGATGCGATCTGCAGTCACTCCTGTATCTGGACAGAAATCTCCTGCACCAAATCCTCCTACTCATCGCCTATCTTCACCGGCACGGCCTGCAGCTCGACTGTTTGGTCTCTCAAGAGGAAATGAATCCTATCCTCGAGATGTGGGGGAACAATCTGCAGTGAGCATGCACGCGATCTCAGCTGCAGGGGTCTGATGCCGCATATGACCAGTCTTGCCCAGCGAAGCAACGTTTCGGAATCCCTCGCCGAGCTTCAGGCGCAGCTCGCGGATTTTCGCTCAACCCACCCACCTCGGACCAAGCTGCCACCATCGCTGTGGCAATCGGCAGCCGAACTGGCCCGCTACCACGGCTTATACTTAGTGGCACGTTCGCTCAAGCTGGACTACTGCACACTCAAAAAACACGTAAGCGGTTCTCCAAAATGCACTGGCAGGCGGAAGAAAGCTCAACCCAAATTCATCGAGCTGATCGGGGCGACACGCCACAGTGTGGATGAATATCTGATTGAATTCGAATCGGCACGGGGTCGCAAGCTGCGCATCCACTGCAAGACCAACACGCCGCCGGATTGGCCCCTGTTGCTGCGCGCCTGGCGAAGAGCCGAACAATGATTCAGATTACACCGCAGATGCGGGTGTTGGTCGCCATCGAGCCGGTCGACGGAAGGAAAGGCATTGACTCCTTAGCCCAGCTGTGCCGGGAGAAACTTGCCGAAGATCCATTCTCCGGTTGTGTGTTCATTTTCCGAAGCCGCAGTGGAACTGCGGTCCGCTTGCTTACCTACGATGGGCAGGGATACTGGCTTCTGCAAAAGCGGCTCTCGAAAAATCGCTTTCGCTGGTGGCCGGAAGCGGATCAGCCTGCCAAACGATTGCAATCGTATGAGGCGCAACTACTGTTGGCCGCCGGTGACGTGTCGCGGGTACGTGCGGCGCCGATGTGGCGACCGGTCGATGGAACCCAACTAGACAACCCGTGATGCTCTCCACCCCTTGCGTTCCAAAAAACGCCCCGGCATACTGGCGTACAGAATGCCGGAGCTCAAATACCGCGGTCGAATTATCACCGACGCTCACCTTGTACAAATACGGGAGATGATCGCCAGCCATCCCGGGACGAGTCGTCGCACGCTTTCGAAAAAGCTGTGCGAGGCTTGGCAGTGGCGACAAGCTAATGGGGCCTGGAGCGATATGGTGTGCCGGAGTTTGCTGGTCATGCTCGAGCGTGCGGGCGAGATCACGCTACCGCCAGTGACCTACGTGCGTCACAACCCACTGGCGAAAAGAGCCCGACCGATGCCACGGTTGATCGATACCACACCCATCGAAGGCGAGCTGCGCGAGCTGGGCCCAGTGGATTTTCAGCTGGTACGGCGCACCGGGGATGAACCGCTGTTTAACAGCTTGCTGGAACAGTACCATTACTTACACTATCAGCAGCCGGTTGGCGCCCAGCTTAAATATCTGATCTGGGCACAATCGCGACCCATTGCATGCCTAGCCTGGTCGAGTGCGCCTCGACATTTAGGGGCACGCGACCGCTACATCGGCTGGAATGCAGAAGCGCGGCGTCGCAATGTTCGGTTCCTCGCGTACAACCCGCGATTCTTGATTCTGCCTTGGATTCGGGTGAAGTACTTAGCGTCCCACATCCTCGGTCGCATAGCCTTGCGCATCTCCCAGGACTGGGAGAAGTTCTACGGCAATCCGCTGTACTATCTCGAGACCTTCGTGGATCCAGAGCGATTCCGCGGTACCTGCTACTACGCGGCCAACTGGATATGGCTAGGAGAGACCACGGGTCGGGGCAAGGCTTCCAACAGCTATGTGCCCAACCGCTCGATCAAACATGTTCTGGGGTACCCGCTGCATCCCCGGTTTCGCGAACTGCTCGCTGAATTAGGATGAAAGTGGTCATCGAGTTTATCGACATGGATCGCGAGGAGTTGAACCAGCTGGTGGAGCGCGCAGGCGGCGCGTTATCTCCGGAAGAGCAACGCAAGCTGAAGGGTGTGGTGGAAACTCTGAGTTACCTTACGGATCTGGTGGCCGATCAGCGGACCACGATTCGCGATCTCCGCGAGTTATTGTTTCCGGCCTCCACGGAAAAGACCGAAGCGGTACTGAAGAACGCCGGCATGGAGAGGACCACGAAGCCAGCAGACAAACAGGGAGAACAAAAACCTGGGGAACGTAAGCAGAAGAAGCCCGGCCACGGAAGAAACGGGGCGGAGGATTATCACAACCCGCGACGAGTCAAGATTCAACATGCAAGTCTGAAACATGGCGATGGCTGCCCGGGCTGCCTGAAGGGCAAAGTCTATGAGCAGAAAGAGCGGAGGCAGTTGGTGCGCATCGTGGGACAGGCACCGCTAGCGGCGACGATTTACGACCTTCAGTGTTTGCGCTGCAATCTTTGCGGGGAAGTATATACCGCGGAAGCACCTGAAGGCGTAGGGGAAGACAAGTACGACGAGAGCGCGGCGGCCATGATCGCACAGTTGAAATACGGCACGGGCATGCCGTTTTATCGGCTGGAGCAGCTGGAAAAGAATCTGGGAATCCCGCTGCCGGCCTCCACCCAGTGGGAGATCCTGGAAGAGCGGGCTGAGCTGCTCAAGCCGGCACGCGATGAGCTGATCCGACAAGGCGCCCAGGACGATGTCGTGCATAATGACGACACCCACATGAATGTGTTAGGGCTCCGCCGGGACATCGCGGAGGAAGGCGGCGAACGGACTGGTATCTTCACCTCTGGGGTCGTTACTACGAGCGAAGGGCACAAGATCGCGCTGTTTTTCACCGGCCGCCAGCATGCCGGAGAGAACTTGGCAGAGGTGCTCAAGCGCCGTGCGGCCGGGCTGCCACCACCGATTCAGATGTCGGATGCGTTGTCGCGCAATGCGCCGAAATCCATCGATATCCTGGTCGGAAAATGCCTGGCGCACGGAAGGAGGCAGTTTGTGAAGATCACGCCTAACTTCCCTGAAGAATGTCGACATGTGCTGGAAGCTCTAGGCGACGTGTACCATAACGACCAACTGGCACGTGAACGTGGTTTGACGCGCATTGAACGTTTGCACTTTCACCAGCAACACAGCCGGCCAGTTATGGATGATTTGCAGAAATGGCTGGACGCGCAGTTGAAGGGAAACAAAGTGGAGCCGAACTCCGGCCTGGGCAAAGCCATCAGTTACATGCTGAAACACTGGCAAGGGCTGACTTTGTTCTTGCGAGAACCGGGAGCTCCGCTGGACAACAATATCGCGGAGCGAGCGCTGAAAAAAGCAATTTTGAATCGAAAAAACTGTCTCTTCTATAAGACCCAGCACGGCGCTGATGTGGGCGATCTATTTATGAGTCTTATCCACACCTGTGAATTGAACGGTGCCAATGCTTTCCACTACCTCACCGAACTGCAGAAACACGCGGAAGAGGTAGCGACGAACCCGTCCGCGTGGATGCCGTGGAATTACCAAGAGGCTCTGGTGCAAGCCGAAGCAGGGACTGGCGCTTGATGTCCCAGACGAAGGCCAAACTCGCTCGCCGTGTCACCCCAAAAAATCCGTTCTTGCGACCGGCCCGGTTGCTACCAACAGTTCAAGCCCACTTCACCCCGGCAAAAGTTCTGTTCGGAGGAGTGTCAGCGCGCCATGCAACGCGTTTTGGAGCGAGAACGACGCTGGCGAGCCTCGGGGACAGAGTAATGCCCGTGGGAACCGCTGCCACCTACGCAGGCTTGCCGAAACCTCACGGAGGATCAATCATGATGAGTAACCCTAGTCGTTCGCAAAACCCGCAACCCGTGCCAAAACTTTCCGATGGGCAG
>DASUWH010000028.1:0-128174 GCA_036378535.1 Terriglobales bacterium
AATCCACGCAATGTTCGCCAGTAACCACAGACTTGCTCGATGTTTTGGGGTCGCAAGGAACATGCGCGATTTAGGGTAGACCCATCGTACTGTTGTCGTCGAGATTACTTTAGCTGTGCCTCACGCTATGCTCAGTTGACGTAATCAGGCGATAACGCGCAAAACCCCTGTCAAATCTTCGCCTGGCGGTAGCGACCCCCCGTCCGGACAGAACTATGCAGAACTCAAGTCTTCGCTGTCGCTCGCTCCTGACTCCCGCTTCCCGCCTACTGCTTTTCAGCTGACCCAGTCGAGAAATTTGTAATACATTCCAGCGAAAGGCAGGAACCACGGGTTCCCGTTGTACAGCCCCAAAGGCGCGCCCGGAAACGGGATTCCGGCGTAGGGGTTTTCATCGCGCCCGGTGCTGATGAAGTGCGCGATCTTCTGGCCTAGATACGTGGCCATGGCCACGCCGTGTCCGGCATATCCAAGCGAGTAATAGATTCCGTCCATCTTCCCGGCATGGGGCATGATGTCGAAGGCGAAATCCAGCGTGCCGCCCCAGACGTAATCCACCTTGGTGTCCTTCAGTTGCGGGTAGACATCGCTCATGCCAAGCCGCAGAATTTCGGCGCTGCGGCGGATGGCGTCTGCAGTCTCGGGGAAGAAAGCTGCCCGGCCGCCAAACAGCATGCGGCGGTCGGGGGTAAGCCGGTAATAGTAGAGATAATTCTTGGAATCGAAGATCATCCGATTACGCGGGCTGAGTTCACACGCAACCGCCTCCGGCAGCACTTCGGTGACGATGATATAGGAGCCGATGGGAATGATTTTCTTCTGCAGCGCGGGCGTGGCTTTGCTGGTATATCCACTGGTTGCCACCATGACGTCGCGCGCCCACAGCGGACCACGCGAGGTGGCGAGATTCCAGCCGCTCGCTCCGTTCCGCGACCCTCGTTCGATAGTTTCTACGCGGGTGTTTTCGTAGACGCATGCTCCGGCGCGCAACGCAGCCCGGCCCAGGCCGGCCACGTATTTGGCTGGATTCGCTCCGGCGCTGATTTCGTCGACCATTCCTCCGTAATAAATATCGGAACCGATTTCGCTGCGCAGATCGTTTTTCTGGACGACGCGCAGCTGGTGATGGAATTCACGCGCGATAACCTCCGCCTGGCGGGCGAAACCGTCGAAATGCTTCTGCTTGCACGCAACTTCCAGATGGCCGGAGCGGGAGAAATCGCAGTCGATTTTTTCGTCGCGAACAATCTGCTCCACGCAATCAATGGAAGCGATGGAGGCGGCATACATGCCTTGAGTTTTCTCGCGGCCGTATTTCGAGATCAGCTGGTTCACGCCCAACTTCAGACCAGTCAGAACCATGCCGCCATTGCGCGAGCTGGCGCCCCAGCCGATCGTCTCGGCTTCCAGAACCGCAACCCGCGCGCCCTTCCTGGCCAGTTCTCGCGCGGCCGAGAGTCCGGTAAAGCCTGCGCCTATGACAGCAACATCCATTTGCTCGGGCAGAGTACGTGCTGTATTTGTTGCGGGCATCTGCACCGTCGTTAGCCAGTAGTTCTGCTCTTGCGTGCTCATTTCCCTTTGTCCCTTTGTGTCCCGTGTGGAGAACAAAACACCCTTCACCACAGAGCACACCAAGGTACACGAAGGCTATGGTTACAGAACAGCTGTTTCTTCGATCAACCGGTCTTCGGCAAAGCGCTGCAGGCCGAGCAGCGAGGTGTCGACCAGGTCGGAGCGCCCGGTGAGGATCAGGTCAGACAGGATTTTGCCGGTGGCCGGAGCGTGCATTACACCGTGACCGCTGAATCCATTCGCCAGGAAGAAACCGGGCACTTCGGGAGCCGGACCGAGGATCGGATGATGATCGGGGGTCATCTCGTATAGTCCTGCCCAGGCCCGTTTCGGGTTCACAGGGAGATTCTCGAAGCAGGGAACACGGTTGGCGGCACGAGTCAGAATCTTTTCAATGAAATTGGAGTCGAACTCGGTCTTGTACCCAGGCGTTTCCTCAGGATCATTCCAGGCGAGCAGGAAGCCCAGGCTTTCGGGACGAAAATGAAAACCGTTGGACATATCAATGATCATGGGCGCGGTGTGGGGAAACTGATCGAACGGCTCGGTCGGAACCAGCATGCGGCGCAGCGGCTCAACTGGCAGATCAACCCCAGCCATCTGCGCCACCGCAGCAGCCCAGGGTCCAGCGGCGTTCACGACCTTGCGGGTGGACACCGTACCGCGCGTGGTTTGTACTCCTGCAACACCGCACGTGTCGCGCTCGAGCGCGGTCACCGCGGTATGCTTCCACAGTTCACTACCGTGATCGCAGGCCCAGGTCATGAACCCGTTCATTGCGCTGTAGGGGTCCACGAATCCGTCGGTTGAGCAGAAGCTACCGCCGATAATGTCATCCGAGCGCAACTGAGGGAAACGGCTGCGGATCTCATCGGAGGAGATCAGGCGCACATCTTTCAGTCCCATCGCGACCTGTTTTTCGTAGTTGGCGCGCAAGTACGCGATGTGCTTCTCCGCAGTTGCGCAGAAAAGATAGCCCTGGGGCCGGTACCCGCAAGGAAATCCGAGCCGCTCCTCAAAGGACGCATAGAACGGAATCGAGTAGAGCGACATCTGGATGTTTACCGGGGTCGAGAACTGGGCCCGGACCCCGCCCATACTCTTGCCGGTCGAGCCCTTACCCTGATGCGCTTCACGCTCGAGGACGAGCACGTTCTTGCATCCTGCCTCGGTCAGGTGATAGGCGATGCTGGAACCGACGATCCCGGCGCCGATGATGACAACCTCTGCCGTTCGCATGAGGATGGAAACCCGCAAAGTATTCTAGTGCAATGCTTACCTCGGTGCCTTGAAGCGGTGTGGCCGGGTCGTTAAACTTGAAGTGTGGCGCACGTTCACACCAATCCGGGCAACGGCTCATCGCGAGTCTTGAAGATCTCTTCGCTGGTGACTTTGGCCTATATTGTATTGCTGGTGATAGCGGGCGTGCGGGCGCACTCTCTGGCCCTGCTCTCGGAAGCCGGGCATAATCTCTCCGATTTCCTGGCCCTGCTGCTCTCGCTTGCGGCCGTATTCCTGCAAGCCCGCCCTCCCAGTTCCACCAAGACCTACGGGTATCATCGCGCCGGAGTGCTGGTTGCCCTGGTCAACTCCGCTTCACTGGTTATTGTGGCGTTCTTTATTTTTTACGAGGCCGTGCGCCGGCTTCAGCATCCGGAACAAGTCCATGCGGGCTTGATGATCTGGGTAGCAGCTGCGGGCGTGATCATGAACGGGGTGATCGCCCTGCTCCTCTACCGGACCGCCCACGACGTCAACATTCGCAGCGCGCTGCTGCACGAGGTCGGCGACACTCTTTCAACGGCAGCCGTAATTGCTGGCGGCTGGGTGATCCTGGTTACCGGGCAGTACTGGATTGACTCGGCGCTTTCTTTCGGAATCGGCGCCCTGATCCTGTGGTCGGCCTTTGGCATTGTGCGCGAGACACTGAACATTCTGCTGGAAGGTACGCCGCGCGGCATGAAACTCGACCTCATCGCGGCGGCCATGCGTCAGATTGATGGAGTGAATGACGTGCATGACCTGCACGTGTGGAGCATTGGGTCCGAAACGCACGCGTTATCATGCCATATCGCCATCGCCGACATTCCGCCTTCCGTTAGTGAACGCATCCTGCGGGACGTGAAAGAACGCCTGCTGCACGATTTCAAAATCGACCACACCACGATTCAGTTTGAACACGTCGAATGCGAAGTGGCCCATGGGTGCGTTATTCCCGTGTCCGAAACGCGGGAACACGATCACAGCCACTAGCGCTGTCAGCTTTCAGCCTGTGCTAAGAGTTGAAACATCTGCCAGCGGTGTGCACGTGCATGTCCCATAATCCGGGGATCACGTACTTTCCGGTTGCGTTGATGACCTGCGTCAATCAGACCCGCCTTGGCCACAGCCTTGATCATTCCGCCCTTGATGACTACCGTCAGGTTCGGCAGCGTCAGACCGCGGCGCGTGTCGACCACGTTAGCGTTGGTCAGGATTAATGTCTCGCTCGAGGTGCTAAGTTTATCTTGGTCCGCCACGGAGGTGGCGGCTGCCAGTAGAAACACTAGGAAGAACTTCATTCCCTGCTCCCGGCCCCATTAGGAGAGATGAAAGGAAATCCACACTAGCGCCGCGCCGAGGCCGCGTCAAACAAATTCAACATGGAAAGCTTTTTTTCCGCAGGTAAGAATGAGGCTTCGAAAGAATTGCGTGCCAGTTCCCGCAGGTGTTCATCGGTGAAGGCAAACTCCTCCTGGGCCAGCGCATATTCGCGTGACAAGGATGTGGTAAACATCGCGGGATCATCTGTGTTCAGCGTGACCATGAGTCCGTGGTCGAAATAGCGCCGCAGGGGGTGCTCGGAAAGCGAGCGGCAGCAGCCCGTGCGCAAATTGCTGGTCAGGCAGATCTCAATGGGAATTTGCCGCTGCGACAATTCCTCCACCAACTCCGGGTCCTGGCCGGCAGTGAGGCCGTGGCCGATCCTTTCCGCCTTAAGGTTCAATGCGCCCCATATGGATTCGGGGCCGGAAGTTTCCCCGGCATGCGCTGTCAGCCGCAGGCCGCGCTCGGCGCAGTAGGAATAAACGTCGCGAAACAATTCCGGCGCAGCCCGCCTTTCGTCACCCCCAATGCCAAAACCAACCACGTTCCGGTCGCGAAAGCGCACCGCGAATTCAGCCACATGCTGAGCCGCCTCCGCCCCAAACTGTCGAACGGCGTCGAAGATCCAGAGTAGCGAGATTCCGAACTCGCGCTCGCCGCGCTCGCGCCCGCGCTCCAGTCCTTCGAAAATGGCGTCGAAATCCAGTTTCCGCCAGAGACATACGCCCACCGAAACATAGACTTCGGCATGCAGCACGTTTTGTGTCTTAAGACGCTGCATCAGCCGGTAGGTGATGAGCTCGTAATCTTCGGGGGTCCGCAGCAATTCCGTGACAGCCTTGAAAGCCAGCAGGAAGCCGGTGAAATCCTGGTAGGAATAGAGTTGCTCGGCCTCAGCCAGGCTGCCCTTCTGCATGCCGTGCCTTTGCTTCAACTCAACCAGCGTTTCCGGCTCGATCGATCCCTCCAGGTGCAGATGCAGCTCCGCCTTGGGCAGGGTGGTAATGAACGGACTGGCAAGGTGTACCGACATGTCCAATGAGCGCTGGAAAAGCGGCTCCAGAGCCCCTTTCCAGATTTTACTCGGAGGGGCAATTTGCAGTTGAGGCAGAGTAGATGCCTCGCTACACTCAAGCCACTTCGCGAAATTCCATGTAGTACCGGGCAGTCTACCTGCTTGCGTCGGGAGTACGTTGTGTCTAGGTATTTCTACAGCTGTGTTTCGGCTCTTCTCGCTTTTTGTGCGATTACGGCAGCTCTGGGCTGCTCTGGCACTCACATCGCCAACAACTCGGCGTCGCCTCAAACCGCGCAGCCAACGCAGAAAAGGGCGCCCACGATCACCCTGGCGGCGCAGCCCTCGACCATTTCCAGCGGCGGCTCTACCGCTCTTAGCTGGACAACCGCGAATGCCAGCTCGGTCACCATACAAGGATTAGGCACATTTCCGGCCACCGGGTCAGTAACTGTCAAACCGGCTGGAACTACGACCTATACCGCGGTGGCTTCCGGACCAGGCGGCACCACGAAATCCACCGCCGTGGTCAATGTGACTCCACCGCCACCACCTCCGCCCGGCGTTCCCAGCAGCAATCACGTAGTTCTTGTAGTTGAGGAGAACCACATGTACTCGGATGTCATCGGGAGCGGAGCCATGCCCTATCTGAGCAGCCTGGCTTCGAAATTCGGGCTAGCCACGCAGTACTACGCCAACACCCATCCCTCAATTGGCAATTACTTCATGCTGACCACCGGCCAGATCATCACCAACAATGACAGCGATTGCGGCACCTATTCGAATGACAACATGGTGCGCCACCTGATCGCGGCGGGAAAAACATGGAAGTCGTATGCCGAAGGCCTGCCGTCGGTCGGCTACACCGGCTGCGATACCGGTGCTTATGTAAAACGGCACAATCCGTTTTCTTATTTCAGCGACGTGGCGAACAGCAGCACCGAATCCGCCAACCTGGTGCCCTTCTCCCAATTCGCAACCGATCTTGCCAATAATCAGTTGCCGCAGTTCTCGTTCATTGTTCCCGATGTCAACGATGATGCCCATAACGGAAGCCTGGGCCAGGCAGACACGTGGTTGCAGCAGAACATCGCTCCGCTTCTTTCCAGTTCTGCTTTTCAGAGCGACGGCATACTGATCATTGTTTTCGACGAAGCCGAAACCTCCGACACGCAAGGCGGCGGCGGGCACGTAGCCGCGCTGGTGATTGGTCCGAAGGTGAAGCCTGGATACGTCTCGACTACCTACTACCAGCACCAGAGCACATTGAGAACGCTGCTGGAAGCGCTCAGCGCAAACACCTCGCTGGGAGCGGCGTCCAACGCGCCCGATATGAAGGAGTTCTTCTAGCGGGCAGCTCCCCTGAGCTGTCATCCCCAGCGAGGGCGTATGGCCGAGTCGAGAGCCAGCCCCGAGCCGCGCGGACCTTGGGTTAGCTCGGCACAGGTACAGCAGAAGGTTGCATTTTGATTACGAACTCGCGGGCAGGAATGCCCGCGCCACACTACTTTGTGGCATGCTGGCGATCGTAAATTTCCCGTACGCGCGCCAGCGTGTCGGCTTCTTCCGGAAGCTTGTCGGGACGTAACCTCACGATCCTGGGAAAGCGCAGGGCATACCCGCTATTATGGCGGCCCGAACGCATCATGTTGTTGAAGGCGACTTCGATCACGATCTTAGGTTCCACCTCGAGGCGCAGCCCGTGATCGGAAACTGTGTGTTCGAGAAACCACTTCGTCATCTCCGCGATCTCGACGTCGGTCAGGCCGGAATAGGCCTTGCCGATATTTACCAGGCCATCGCCATCGCGCACCGCAAACGTATAGTCACTAAGCACGCCGATGCGCTTGCCATGGCCGTACTCAACTGCGGTCACGACCACATCCAGTGTGGCCAGCTCGCGTTTCATCTTCAACCACGATTTGCCCCGCCGTCCGGGGGTGTAGACCGAATTCAGGTCCTTGATCATCAGGCCTTCGTTGCCGCGCGCCTGCGCTTCCGTGAAGAGCGCATCAAGTTCCTCGGGCCTGCTTGCCGCATAAACCGGAGCACGGATTACATGCGCCGCCACCGGCTGTGAGCCGGGCTCGAAAAGCAGGTGTCCTTGGTGCTGAGACCTGCCGCCTGGGGCCTGAGACCGAAAGCCAGACCGAGGTGCTGCCAGTAGCTCATCGAGCAAGTTCCCGCGTTCTAGAAGTGGGCGATCGATCACGAGCTCGCCGCCCGCATAGAGCACGTCGAACGCAAGATATGCCACCGGAACCTGCCTCATCAGATCAGCGCTAACCTTCTTGCGTCCCAGGCGCTGTTGCAGAGCGCTGAAGGGCAGGGCTCGCCCATCTCCGGAAGGTCCGCTAGCCGCATAGTTCCACGCCACAATCTCGCCATCCAGAATCGCATCCAGCGGCAAGCCCGCCAATGCATCCGGCAGTTCGGGGAACGATTCCGTGATTTCGTCGCGCGTGCGCGAGAAGAGCCGGACTTCACCGCCAGACACGTGCGCCTGCGCGCGAATGCCGTCATATTTGTGCTCGACCTGCGCATTTTCAAAGTAGCTCAGCCCTTCTTCCGCTGATTCCACCGGACTGGCGAGCATGAATCCAATAGGATGAAACAACCGCATCCTGGCTTCACCGAGCCGTTTGCCAGCCGCCAGGCGCACGCTATCAGCGATATCCCCGAGCAGCATGTTGGCGCGCTGTACTTCGGCCAAGTTCGCGCCGAAGGCCTTCGCGATTCCCTCTTCCACCAGGCTCTCCTTCAGCCCGATCCGTAAGTCGCCGGTGATGATTTTGACGAGGTACTTGGCCTCGAGTGGAGTCGCCAACTCCAACAGGTCACGAACCGCCTTGGTCTTGGCGGCGACGGCGCGAGCTGCTGCGATTTCACGAAAGCGGCATTCCGCCTCGATTACGCACAGGCCACTGTTGTTGCGGTCAGGAAATACTTCGGCTGTGACCGCTCCGATATCGCCATGCCGGCGGTATGAGCCTTCCAGTTGAGTGTCTGTGCTGCCCGAGATCTCCTTGATTACCTGCCAGAGCAGCGCTCCGCCAACGTTCAGGGTCGTCTCTTCCCAGACGGGAAATGGACGGCCGGAGAGAAATACGGCTGAGATGGCCGCTTCCTCCACCGGGCGCGACTGAAGGTAATCTGCGACCAAAGCAGTCTTCTGCAGTTTCTTGGTCGTGGCGGCGATGCGCTCGCACGTGTCAGCCAGCTTTAGCATGTGCCTATTCGATGCCGCAAGAAATGGTAAGCACCCTGACTGTCATCCCGAACGAGGACGTAAGCTCGAGTCGAGGGACCTTGTGCTTCCTGAGGCGAGCGCGCAATGGGCAAAAATCGGTTGCTGAAAGTCCATGTAACCGACTGTCCTCCTGCAACTTACATCCCCTTTGTGCCATTCCCGACCCTTCAACCTGTGTTACCCTAAGTGTCTGAGACGTTTGTCCGGAAGGATCATCTAAACTACATGCGGTTTTTGCGTTCCATGTGGCGTTTTCTGGTGGCTGTTCAGCTCTTGCCTGCGCTGGAGGGCGGCGAGGAAACTTTGGTCGGCGGCCAAGCCGTGCTCGAGGGCGTCATGATGCGGTCGCCGCATGCATGGGGCATCGCCGTGCGCAAACCATCGGGCGAAGTTGCGGTTCATAGCGAGCCGCTGGAGCGCCTCTCGGAAAAGCATAAATGGATGGGGTGGCCGGTGGTTCGCGGCGTGATCACGCTTGGCCATGCTATGTCGCTGGGCTTCCGCGCTCTGCGCTACTCAGCCAATGTGGCGCTGGACCAGGTACAGCCGGAACCGAAAGCCGGGAAGAAATTAGAAATCAGCGGCTGGATCGCCGCCGTGAACATCCTGATCTCCGTCGGCTTCTTTATTTTCATGTATAAGTTTCTGCCACTGCTCGCAGCCACGGAACTGAAGAAGATAAATCCGATCTTTGGCGAGCGCATTATCTTCAACCTGGTGGACGGAATCATTCGCATCGGATTGTTCCTGCTGTTCATCTGGGGTACCTCACTGCTGAAAGACATTCGGCGCGTGTATGAGTACCACGGCGCGGAGCACAAAACGGTTTTCGCCTTCGAAGCCGGCGATCCGCTGCAGACTGCGCCGGTCCAGAAGTATTCCACCTATCATCCCCGCTGTGGCACCAGCTTCCTGATGACGGTGATGATCATCTCCATCGTTGTATACACCCTGGTGCCAGCCGTAACTTTCTGGGGACGCTTCGCTGCACGAATCGTCCTGCTGCCCGTGATTGCAGGCCTGTCCTACGAGGTGATCCGTTTTGCCGCCAAGCATCGCGGATCTTTGTTCGCAATGATGACGGCGCCGGGACTCTGGCTGCAGCGAATCACCACTCAACCGCCAGCCGATGATCAGGTAGAATGCGCCATCACCGCCCTTGACGAAGCCATGGCCCTCGAAAAACAGCGCGGCGGCGAACTGGTCATTGCCTAGCGGGTCCTCCCGCGAAAATCACAAAGTCTTTGGTCGCCGGTCCCTGGTCGTTGGCTTTCCTATCCGTACAGTGTGGACAGGGGGCAAGTTTGTCCTCTTCATTTCGTGACTTTCGTGTATGGCAGGATGCGTTCAGACTATCGGTTGAAACTTACCGCAGGACTGCCTTTTCCGAAGCACGAGCTTTATGGTTCGAGCCAGCAGATGCGTAGGGCCGCAGCCTCCTGCCCAGCAACATCGCTGAAGGTAAGGGTAGGCGTCCAAATCGGGAGTTCGCGAAATTTTAATCTAATGCACGCGGCCCGTTATTGGAGCTGCAGACGCAAGTTATGATTGCTCAAGAGTTAGGATATATTTCGGAGAAGGAATCGAGGGAGCTGTTGGACGCAGCCACGAGCGTGGGGCGAGCTCTTGCCGGATTGATCAACGCAGTGCAAAGAGGCGACAGAGTCTTAGCCAACGACCAACAACCAACGACCAAAGACCATGTTTGAACGTCTAGACCAAATCGAAGCCCGTTACGAAGAGCTGACACACGCTCTGGCCTCGCCGGAGATCATGAATGATTCGGCGAAATACCAGAAGACTGCCAAGGCCCACAGCGACATAACGCCGGTAGTGGAGAAGTACCGCGAGTACAAGGACCTGAAGCGCGGCATCGCTGAGAGCAAGACAGTCTTGGCCGACGAGAAAGATCCCGAAATGCGTGCCTACGCCCAGGAGGAGCTCAACCAGCTTGAACCGCGCCTGGCCGCTGTCGAACAGGAACTCAAAGTCCTGCTGCTGCCCAAAGATCCGAATGACGAAAAAGACGTGATCCTCGAAATCCGCGCGGGTACCGGCGGCGATGAAGCCACGCTCTTTGCAGCTGAAATGTTCCGCATGTACTCCCGCTATGCCGAGACCCAGGGCTGGAAAGTGGAAGTGCTGAACACCTCGGAATCGGGCGTTGGGGGCCTGAAAGAAGTAATCGCCATGATTTCGGGGAACAAGGTTTATTCGCGCCTGAAATACGAAAGCGGCGTTCACCGGGTGCAGCGCGTTCCTGCGACCGAGCAGCAGGGCCGCGTCCACACTTCCGCGGTGACGGTAGCTGTGCTCCCGGAAGCGGAAGACGTCGACATCAAAATCGAAGCCAAAGATTTGCGGATCGATACTTTTTGCTCATCCGGCCCGGGCGGCCAATCCGTGAACACGACTTATTCGGCGGTCCGCATCACCCATATTCCAACGGGAACGGTTGTCAGCTGCCAGGACGAAAAGTCGCAGATCAAGAATCGCGAGAAGGGCATGCGTGTTCTGCGCTCGCGTCTTTACGAGATGGAGATGCAGAAGCAGCAGGAAGCGCTGGCAAAAGAGCGCAAAACCATGGTCGGAAGCGGCGATCGCAGCGAAAAGATTCGTACCTACAACTTCCCGCAGAATCGCGTAACCGACCACCGCATCGGCTTCACCATGCATCAGTTGCAGGACTTCATGGATGGCAAGCTGCAGCCCATGATCGAAGCCCTAGTCACCCATTTCGAGGCTGAGAAACTGAAGCAGGAGTCGGCGGCGGTGGTGTAAGAGCTGTTAGCTCTTAGCTTTTAGCTCTCAGCCACCCAATCGGTGTGCTAAGGGCTAAAAGCCAACAGCTAAGAGCTGCTTTTATGTGCCTGCAGCAAGCCCTGAGCTCGGCCATCGTTCGCCTCACCGCCGCCCACGTCGGCTCGCCGCGCATGAATGCCGAAGTCCTCCTGATGTTTACCCTGGCGTGTGATCGGGCGTATCTCTACGCGCATCCCGAACGCGAACTCACGGCTGACGAAACTGCGCGCTATGACGACGCGCTTGCCCAGCGCGCTCAGGGCGTTCCCTCGCAATACATCACCGGCCACCAGGAGTTCTGGGGGATGGACCTGATCGTCACGCCTGCCGTGCTTATTCCGCGTCCGGAAACCGAGCACCTGATTGAAACGCTGCTTCCGCTTGCGCGAGCCATGCCGAGTCCCAGAATCGTTGACGTCGGTACCGGTTCCGGCTGTATCGCCCTGGCGCTGGCAAAAGAGCTTCCCCAAGCGGAGATTCACGCGACCGACATCTCTCCGGACGCCTTGGAAATTGCCGAAGCCAATGCCGCGCGCCTCAGTTTAGACTCACGCATAATTTTCCATGACACCGATCTACTGAAAGACGTTGCCGGGGAATGCGACTTCATCGTTTCTAACCCTCCCTACGTAGGTAAGTCCGAAGAGGATCAGGTGCAGCTCGAAGTGCGAAAATTCGAACCTCGCAACGCGGTCTTTGCCGGCCCAACCGGATCCGAGATGATCGCACGCATCATTCCTCAAGCTACCGATAAGCTCAAGCCGGGCGGATGGCTGATTATGGAAATCAGTGGAACGATCTTCATGGAGGTTCGACGGCTTCTCAGTGCCTGGGACGAGGTCCGAATCGAAAACGATCTGCAGAACATTCCCAGAGTTGCAGTCGCGAGGCGCCCAACTGACCGCCCCTAGCCGTTTTCCCGCTGTTTTGGGCGGCCAAATCCTGTTCTTTTCGGGTAAACTACTCAGGCTCGGGAGCAGCGCCGCTTTCCGTCTTTTGTACGGGAACAGACACACCGGGTGCGGCGTGCGGGGGCATCCTGCCCTCGGATCGGTGGTTCTGAAGCTTTGACTCTTACGTCGCGTATCTGCGTTTTTCTCGGGGCTTGCCTGTTTTCGGCCGTGGCCTGCGCCCAGTCGGTTGTAGAAGGCACCATTCGTGACCAGGCCGGCACAGCGGTAGTTAATGCACAAGTAAGCCTGCGACATGACAATGGCCTGGCCGCCCAGAAAGCCACCTCCGATTCCGAAGGCAATTTTCGGTTCACTGGTGTCAGCGGTGGCGCTTACCATCTTTATTTGCAGGCAACTGGCTTCTATCCATCTGTTTATGACCTGACCTTGGGTCCGCGCCAGCCGTTCTCCATCGAGATCCGCATGCAGCCGCGTGAGGCGCGCCAGGACCAGGTCGAGGTACGAGCCTTAACTCCGGGCGTCGATCCGCAAAAAACCGGCAGCTCGCAAACTTTTACACACGAAGATCTGGAACGCCTGCCCGATCCGATCACCGACAATACCAGCGCCCTCGTCGCGAACCTTATGCCCGGTGCCAGCCAGAGCCATGACAATTTCATTAACGTGCGCGGCAACGAGTTCTCGCTTCACGAATTCATCAATGGCGTGTCTTTCCTGGACAACACGCAGCCGCAGTTCAGTCCGGGCGTGAGCCCGCAGATTTTCGAAACTGTCGACCTGATGACCGGAGGCTTCACCGCCGAGTATGGGAACCGTTTCGGCGGCGTGCTCGATATCAGCACTCGTTCCGGAGCCTCCATGGAAGGCCATGGCGATCTGAATGTTCGCGGCGCCACGCTGGATAACTATGACCTCAACGCCGACTACGGCGGGCAGGCCGGGAAAATTGGTTATTACGTTTTCGCCGACTCTTTCACATCGGGCCGCTATTTTGATCCGCCCGAGCCCACGGAGCTGCACGATTTTGGCAAAGGCGTTCGGGCCACCGCACAACTGGACTGGCAAGGAGCTCGCGACGGTATCAAACTGCTTCTCATGGGAGATGGCACCAATCTTCAGCAGCCGAACCTCACTGTGGACCAACTCGCAGGCCGCGATGCCGATCGTCATCTGCGCCAGAACACTGCCATCCTCACGTGGTCGCATGAATTCTCGCCACAGACCCTGGTTTCCACATCGCTTTACCAGCGGCTGGGCTCGGACCGCGTCCTGCCGACTACCGACCCGCTTACTCCCTACTCCAAGGCGTCCCGCAGCACGCTCACAGTCGGTGTAAAAAGCGACTGGTCGCACCTCTGGCATAGCCATGTGATCAAGGGTGGAGTTGACCTGGTGCGCTTACGCGAGCTGGAAAGTTTCTTCTTCGATCCGCGCGGGGATCCTGATATCTTCCCGGCGTTCAGCGGCGGAAAACATGGCGGACAGGCGAGCGTTTATTTGCAGGACCATTTCTCGCCGCTGCGAAACCTCTGGTTCGATGCCGGCGTTCGTTACGATCATTTTGAACTGGGGCGCACAAACGTCCAAGTCAGCCCGCGCCTCGGTTTTGCTTACCGGCTGCCGCGTACCGGGACCGTGATTCACGCGGCTTACAACCGCTTTTTCTCTCCGCCTCCCATCGAATACTCGCTCCTGGCCAGCTTCATCGGCCATTACGCTTTTACGCCTACCCAGCGGGTCGGAGACGTCCAGGCCTATACGCAGAACTATTTCGAGGCGGGACTTGCCCAGGAACTTCAGCCCAAGCTGACTCTCGAGCTGAATGCATATCTACATACCGGCCACAACAGCTTCGAGAATCACGAGATCAGCATTTCCAGAATTTTCCTGCCGATCAATTTCCACACCGCGCGCTCGGAAGGCGCTGAGCTGATCCTGAATATGAGGGAACTTGCGTCGCTGGGTATCAGCGGAAGATTTCAATATGCGGTGGCGCGCACCTTCTTTTATGGCCCAGTGACGGGCGGATTTACCGGTGACGAGATTCTTACTCCTGGTGAGCGCATCATGCCTGCCTTCGATCAAACTCACACAGGTACGGCGCAGCTCTTCTACCACAATCGTTGGCGCGGGTTCTGGAGCGGGAGCGCGTTGCGCTACGGCAGCGGTACCGTGATCGAGCGGGGTCCGCGCCTACCGCAGCACCTGACTGCCGATCTCGCGACGGGCCTGAATCTGTGGAGTGCGGAGCCGCGGCGGCTGGACCTGGAGTTCGATATTACGAACGTCTCCGACAGCCGCTACAAGATCGCGAAAGAGAGTGAAGAAATTCCTATCCAATACGCGCCCTCGCGAACTGTGGGCGGAAGCCTCAAATTCCATTTCTAACAATTCGCCCCAAAGGACACGAAGGTCCAGGAACGCTTTCTTCGTTTTCTTTGTGGTGGATTGTTTTAACTGCTCGCGGTGGCAGGCTCGATTTCTTCGACATCTACCCAATCGGTAGGATACTTTCCCGTGTAGCATGCGGTGCAGTAGGTAGTCTTGCTGCCGTCAGCGCAAGCTTTCTTGAGGCCTTCGACCGAGAGGTACGACAGCGAGTCGGCCCCAATGTACTCGCGAATCTCCTCGACAGTCTTGTTAGCGGCAATCAATTGTTTCTTAGAGGGAGTGTCAACCCCGTAGAAGCACGGCGAAATCGTAGGTGGGCACGAGATGCGCATGTGCACTTCCTTCGCCCCCGCGCTGCGGATCATGCGCACGATTTTGCGGCTGGTGGTACCGCGAACGATCGAGTCATCAATGAGCACCACACGTTTGCCTTCAAGCAGCGATCGCACCGGGTTCAGCTTCAGCTTGACTCCGAAATCGCGCACCGATTGCGAGGGCTCGATAAACGTGCGTCCGACGTAGTGGTTGCGAATCAGTCCAAAGCGAAACGGAATTCCGCTCTCGGCTGCGTAACCCATGGCTGCGGTCACGCCGGAATCGGGGACGGGAACAACAATATCAGCCTCGGTGGGCGCCTCGCGGGCCAGTTGACGGCCTAACTGATCGCGGCTCTGATCGACGGGCCTGCCGAAAACAATGCTGTCCGGCCGCGAAAAATAGACGTGTTCGAAGATGCAACTTGATTGCGGAGCACTGGAGGTATAAAACCGCGAACTCACGCCCTCCGGCCCCACTACCACCAGCTCACCCGCCTTCACTTCGCGTTCGTAAGTCGCGCCAATCAGGTCGAAGGCACAGGTTTCAGAGGCGAAGACGATTGTGTCCTGCTTCGCACCGGCAGTCGCCGGAATGCGTCCCAAAGCCAAAGGCCGAAATCCACGCGGATCGCGTACAGCAAAAATCCGGTCCGCACTGATCATTACGAGCGAGAATGCTCCCTCCACCTGCCGTAGCGCATCAGCGATGGCTTCCGGCAAAGTGTGTTCCTTTGAAAGCGCAATCAGGTGAACGATAACTTCGGTGTCGCTGTTGGTCTGAAAGATAGATCCGCGGCCTTCGAGCCGAGCCCGAATCTCGTGCGCGTTGACCAGGTTGCCGTTGTGGGCGACTGCAATCGGTCCCTTATTGGACTGCACCATGATGGGTTGCGCATTGAGCAATGCCGAGTCCCCAGCAGTCGAATACCGCGTATGACCGATGGCGAGCGTACCACGCAACTTGCTGAGTTCCGTCTCCCGGAAAATATCCGCCACTAGCCCCATGGCCTTGTGCGCGTGCAGCGCGATCCCATCGGAGGTCACGATCCCCGCCGATTCCTGTCCCCGATGCTGCAATGCATGCAGCCCCAGGTAGGCGAGCTTTTCCGCCTCAGGATTCGCGTAGATCGCCACTACCCCGCACTCTTCCCGAAATTTATCCGAAGTATTCATCGCCCGCGTAGGGACGGCCGCCTCGGTCGTCTGTAAGATCTTTTAATCCGCTGCAACTGATTCGACCTCGGTGCGCAAAGCCTTTTCGAGTGCTGACTCATAAATATCTCGTAGCTCGCCGACAGATGTCGATACCACTATCTGGCCATCCAGCGTAATTTCTATCTTTTCCGGAATGGTCTCGCCGATCGTGTCAGCGGAAATCCCGTATCTCGCCGCTACTTCTTGGATTCGGCGTACTTGAGCTGGGTCGCAGGAAACCACTACTCGCCCCGCATCTTCCCCGAACAGAACGAACTCTGGCGGGAGTTCCTCGGAAGCGACGTCCACCTTCATTCCCACTCGGAACGGGAAAGCCGATTCCGCTAAAGTGACTGCCAATCCCCCCTCGGAGCAGTCGTGCGCCGCGTCCACCAGCCCTGCCTGGATGATCTCGACCACCGCCTTCTGCAACGCGGCTTCTTTCTCGAGGTCCAACTCCGGAGGATATCCCCACAGCGCACCCAGGATTTCTTTTGCGTACTCTGACGAACCGAACTCGGATTCGGCATCAGTCACGTCTCCAGGCGGGGTGGCGCGCAGCAGCACCACAGCTCGGCCCGTCTCTCGAAATCCCATCTGAGTCGCCTTGTGAACGTCTTCAACGATTCCGACCACGCCCAACACCGGCGTGGGATAAATACCTTCGCCGAGGGTCTCGTTATAAAAGCTGACATTGCCGCCGGTGATTGGGATTTCCAACTCCTCACAGGCCTTGGTGATGCCGTCCACCACCTGCGAGAACTGCCACATGATGTTCGGCTTCTCGGGATTTCCGAAATTCAGGCAGTTCGTCGCAGCCACCGGGGTTGCGCCTCCGCAAGCCACATTCCGTGCGGACTCAGCCACGGCATGCATCGCTCCCAGCCGCGGATCCAGATAGCACCAGCGGCCGTTACCATCCAGCGCCATCGCCAGCCCGCGCTGCGATCCCTTGATTCGAATGACCCCTGCATCCCCGGCGCCCGGCCCTTCCACGGTGTTGGTCTGAACCATGGAGTCGTACTGCTGCCAAACCCAGCGCTTCCCGCAGATGTTCTCGCTTGCGAGCAAGCGCTTCAGATCTCCGGTTAAGTCCCCAGATTTGCCGAACCGAATGCCTTCGGGAATTTCGCGCGGAACCGGCGGCTCCCAACGCTCCAGCGGCCGCTTATAAACCGGGGCATCATCCGTGAGCGCCTCGGTAGGAATTTCAGCGACGACCTGGCCGTGCTCCAGCACGCGCATCTTGCCATCACTGGTGACGCGGCCGACTTCGACCGCGTCCAGTCCCCATTTCTCGAATACGCGAAAGACTTCCTGCTCGCGTCCCTTGTCGGCCACCAGCAGCATGCGCTCCTGCGACTCGCTGAGCATGATTTCGTACGGCGTCATGCCGGTTTCGCGTTGCGGCACGCGATCGAGTTCGATCTCCATCCCGACGTGTCCGCGAGCGCCCATCTCGCAAGTCGAGCACGTCAGTCCTGCCGCTCCCATATCCTGAATGCCGACGATCGCCCCAGTCTGCATCGCCTCGACGCAAGCTTCCAGTAAGAGTTTTTCGAGGAACGGATCTCCAACCTGAACATTGGGCCGCTTGGCTTCCGAGGCCTCGCTGAACTCTTCGCTAGCCATAGTTGCGCCGTGAATGCCATCGCGCCCAGTCTTCGCACCCACGTAAATAACAGGATTACCCTCGCCCGCCGCCTTGGCATAGAAAATCTGGTCGCGCCGCACCAGTCCCAAAGCGAACGCATTTACCAGCGGATTGCTGGAATAGCTGGCCTCAAACTTGGTTTCGCCGCCAAGGTTCGGCACCCCGAAGCAATTCCCGTAAGAAGCAATCCCGCTGACCACGCCTTCCAGCACGGAATGATTCTTGTGAATCTCTGTGGCGCGGACATTCTTGTCCGCGTTCGGATGCGCCTCAACCTGCGGCGGTGGCGCAATCGGCCCAAACCGCAGCGAATCCATGACCGCCACGGGCCGCGCCCCCATGGTGAAAATATCCCGCAAAATCCCGCCCACCCCAGTTGCTGCTCCTTGAAAAGGCTCAATGAACGAAGGATGGTTGTGGGATTCGATCTTGAACGCGCAAGCCCACCCATCGCCAATGTCGATAATCCCCGCATTTTCGCCGGGCCCCTGCACCACTCGCCGGCTGCGCGTCGGCAGGCGCTTCAGGTGCACGCGCGAGGACTTGTAGGAGCAGTGCTCGCTCCACATCACGCTGAAAATGCCCAGCTCGGTAATGGAAGGCTCGCGCCCGCCGAGCAGTTGCTTGATCTTCTCGTACTCCTCACCCGTGAGCCCGTGGTCGCGAATGATTTCCGGAGTGATGGCAGTAGGAACAGCGGTTGGCATATGGGAAATTCTATTGTCGCATGTACGGCAGCCGCTCGCCACGTATTGTTCGCAGTTGCAGCTAAGCCCAACGACCAGGGACCAACGACTGAGTCTCCCGGCTATACTGCTGTTTGATGAAATCGGTGATCGTAGGCACGGCGGGACACATTGACCACGGTAAAACTGCGTTGGTCAAAGCGCTTACCGGGATCGACGCCGATCGCCTGGAAGAGGAAAAGCGCCGGGGCATAACAATTGATATCGGCTTCGCACACCTCGAACTTGCCGCTCCCGGCGGCGAAACTCTGCGCATCGGCTTCGTCGATGTTCCCGGCCACGAACGCTTTGTCCGCAACATGCTGGCCGGAGTCGGCGGCATTGATCTGGTCCTGCTCGTCATCGCCGCCGACGAATCGATCAAGCCGCAAACTCGTGAGCACTTTGATATCTGCCGCTTGCTGTCCGTCCAGCGCGGCATCACGGTCCTCACCAAGTCCGATACAGTAGACACCGACACCCTTGAGGTGGTCCGGCTGGAAGTCGAAGATTTTCTCAAAGGCTCGTTCCTCGATCCGTCGCGCTCCCCCATTGTCCCCGTCAGCTCGCTCACCGGCGCCGGAATGGATGATTTGACGAGGGCATTGGTGAAGGTTGCCGCCCAGGTCCCCGCTCGTGATTCCACCGCCCTGGCGCGCTTGCCCATTGATCGCGTGTTCACGATGAAGGGATTCGGCACTGTCGTCACGGGAACACTGATTTCCGGCAACATTCGCAAGGAGGAAGAACTGGAGTTATTTCCGACCGGCAGGCGAGTGCGGGTCCGAGGAATCCAGGTCCACGGTCAGCAAGCTGATCGCGCCATTGCCGGCCAGCGCACCGCGTTGAACCTTGCCGGAGTGGCAACCGACGAACTGGCGCGAGGCATGACCCTGGCCCCGCCTGACGCATTCCGACCTACGAATCGCGTCGATGTTTCTCTGTCGCTTCTTCGTTCGGCCAAACCCCTGAAGGACCGCGCCCGAGTCCACCTCCACGCCTACACGTCCGAAACCGTTGCCGAAGTCCGCCTGTACGGTAAGAAGCAGGTCGCCCCCGGCGAAGACGCCTACGCGCAGCTCCGTATGGATGACGCTGCGCTGCTGCTGCCCGGAGATCGCTTCATCATCCGCCAGTTTTCACCCGTGGTCACGATCGGCGGCGGAGTCGTGCTCGACGCGGCTCCCCAGCCGCAGGCAAAGAAAGAAGTAACTGAGCCTCTCTTGAAGGTACTGGCGGGCGCTGACCCGGAACAGATCGCTAGCGTGCGAATCGCACGCAGGTCGCAAGATGGCCTTCTGCTCTCTGACTTGGTTGCTGAAACTGGTTGGACAAGAGCAACGATAGAAAAGGTGCTCAACAGGCAAGTCGTGGAAGGGCGAGTTTTGAGAATTGCGGAACGGTTGGTCCATCAACCTGCTGCCGAAGCTCTCCAACAATTCATCATCACGACGCTAGATGATTTTCACAAGGGCAATCCGCTCGTTCCAGGCATCAGCCGCCAGGAGTTGCACGATACGGTAGGTTCACCCAACGAAGTTTTTTCCGCCATCCTGGATTCGCTGACAAAACAGAGAAAGCTGGAAATTGCCGGAGAAATCGTCCGTCTGGCCGGCCGTGGCGTGGTCATGAAAGATGAGGAAGCCGAATCGAAGAAGACGATTGAGGACGCCTTCAGCTCGACTGGTTTAGCCGTGCCCGCGCTTCATCAGGTGCTCGCCGGACTGAAGATCGACAAAGCGCGCGCGCAGAAACTCGTCACCTTACTCTTGCGTGACAAAGTTCTCATCAAAGTTTCCGACGAATTAGTCTTTCATCGCACGGCTTTGGATCAACTCCGCGCGCAACTAGCCACCTACAAGCAGAAATCGCCAAAAATCGACGTCGGCAAATTCAAGGAACTCACCGGCGTCTCGCGCAAGTATGCGATTCCCCTGCTGGAATATCTCGATCGCGAACGCGTTACGCGACGGGTCGGCGATGAAAGAGTCATTCTCTAACTTCTACAAATCTGCCATCCCGACCGAGGGCGCTCAGCCCGAGTGGAGAACCTGCCCTGAGCGGAGTCGAAGGGGACCTTGCGTTTCATAAGCAGTTGCAGGTATTTTAAGAAATTGTTTCCTGAGGGAACTCGACTTCTAAGCCGAGCGGATCAGTCAATCGATTAGTCAAATTTACTAACCCCACCAAAACGTGAATATCCACGATCTGCTCATCCGAAAAATGTTTTTTAAGTGCCGCGATATCTGCGTCGGCAACGTTCTTCGAGGCTCGAGTGAGCTTCTCGGCATACTGCAGTGCTGCCTGTTCCTTCTCGCCAAAGCGAGAGTAGTTCCCCTGGCTCAGCGCCTTCCAATCTTCCACCATCAATCCGGTTCGCTTCGACGAAGCGAGATGGTGCTGCAGTCAATAATTGCACCCATTCAGCCAGGAGACGCGAATGTAGATCTCCTCATACAGCTTGCGATCGATCGAGCGGCCCACGCTCGCATAAAACGGCATGAATGTTTTCAGCACTTCGGGCCGGTGCGCGAGCGCCTTGTGCACGTTGCCGGGCTTGCCCTTCAGTGCTTTTTCGTAGATCTCTTTAACTTCGGCATTCGCCGTGTCAGGCTCAATCAAGCTGATGCGCGCCATCTAAGCTTGCTCCTTCCTTAACCGTATAATGTCTCCAGACCTGCGATTAATCTCGCCTGCCGGGACAAACAACGATGCTCTCAATTCGCGCCGCCACTGTCAACGATGTGCCCTTGCTGGCCGCGATGATCCGCGAGCTTGCGGAATTTGAACGTGAGCTGCACTTGGTGGTGATGACCGAGCAAAACTTAGCCCGCGATGGCTTCGGTCCGCATCCCAAGTTCCGCGCGGTAGTCGCCGAGTGGAATGGCCGACCGGCCGGGTACGCGCTGTTCTTCGGGTTCTACTCGACCTGGGAAGGCCGTCCAGGATTGTTTCTCGAGGATTTGTACGTACGCCCCGAATTTCGTTCGCGCGGCATCGGCAAGGCGCTGCTTGGCCACGTTGCGCGCACCGCTCGGGAGGAGAACTGCTACGGCGTGCGATGGGAGGTACTGGACTGGAACCAGCCAGCTATCAAGTTTTATGAATCGCTCGGAGCGGTGTTTCTGGACCAGTGGCGATCGGTGCTGATCTGCGATGAGGCCATGCGCCGTCTGGCGGAGAAACCGCAATGAGAACATCCATACGCGTCATCGGCGCCGGCTTGGCCGGATCGGAAGCGGCGTGGCAGTGCGCGCGGCGCGGCCTGGCTGTCGAACTCTACGAGATGCGACCCGTACGCTCGACACCCGCCCACCAGACCGGCAACTTCGCCGAGTTGGTCTGCTCCAATTCCCTGAAATCCGATAGCGAAAACACCGCCCCCTGGCTGCTGAAAGAAGAGATGCGCCGCGCCGGATCGCTTCTGCTGGTGATTGCCCGAGCCTGTGCGGTTCCCGCCGGACACGCACTGGCTGTTGATCGCAACGCTTTCGCCGAGAAAGTTACAGACGCGATCTCCCGCGAAGCGCTAATCAGGGTGATCCGCGAAGAAGTTACCAGCATCGCTGAAGACCAGATCACGATCATCGCCACCGGGCCATTGACCTCCGACGCGCTGTCGGCGGAAATTGCTCGCTTGACCGGCAACACGCACCTTTATTTCTACGATTCCATCAGCCCCATCGTGGAAGCCGACTCCATCGACATGTCCAAGGTGTACCTTGCCGCGCGCTACGACAAAGGCACGGCCGACTACATCAATTGCCCGATGGATCGTACAGAATACGACCGTTTCTATGACGCTCTGACCTCCGCCCAGTCGGTCGAAGCAAAAGATTGGGAGAGACTGAATTATTTCGAGAGCTGTTTGCCTATCGAAGAGATCGCGCGCCGCGGGCGCGACACGCTCCGCTTCGGCCCCATGAAACCTGTGGGTTTAAAAGATCCGCGAACGGGTCGCCCGCCATATGCGGTTGTTCAATTGCGTCAGGAAAATCTCCGCGCCGACTCCTACAACCTGGTCGGCTTTCAGAACCATTTGAAATTCGGCGAGCAGGCCCGCGTTCTCCGTTTGATCCCTGGCCTCGAGAACGCGCGCTTCCTGCGCTACGGGCAGATTCACCGCAATACATATATCAATGGTCCGACTCTGCTTCGAGAAACTCTGCAGCTCAAAGAGCATGCCAAGATCTTGTTTGCAGGGCAGATCTGCGGGGTCGAGGGATACGTCGAATCGATCGCGACCGGCCTAATGGCCGGAATTCATGCCGCCGCTCTGGCAACCGCCACCCAGCCGCAAGCTCCCCCTCGCGCCTCCGCTTTGGGATCACTCGTCCATTACGTGACCCACGCGGATGCGAAGAATTTTCAACCCGCCAACATTACCTTCGACCTGCTTCCGCCTCTGCCCACGCGAATTCGCGACCGCCAGCTCCGCCATCGAATGCAATGCGAGCTGGCTCTCCAGGAATTGGATACGTGGATGGAGTCGATAGCTTCGCTTGTCGCACAACGGTCTTAGCTGTTAGCTTTTAGCCCTTCAGCCACCAACCAACAGTTCCCCAGCTAGCTAACGGCTAAAAGCGCTCACTTGGGCGCTGGTAGTGGCGCCTGCTTAAGGTTGAAGCAATCGCTCATGTCATCGGAGGCTTGTACCCGCGCATTCCATGTCGGCAAGCCAAAATTCGTCACACAGAATTTCAGCAGGCTCACGTGGGAATGCGTCTGCTTGGAAATGTATCCCGCTTTTGCATAAGGGCTCAGTACCAGGCATCCGACGCGCGAGCCATAGCGGAACTGGGTTCCGTCCGTCCATTTCTCTAGTTCCGGCGGATTGACATGATCGAACCAGCCGCCCCAGTCATCCCAGGTAATGAAGATCGCTACCTTGGGCCAGAGCCCACCCGCCACGATCGCGTTGACCTGATCCACCGACCATTGCATGCCATGCGTGACATTGCCGATCAGCGGATTCCCTTTGTCGGGCGGATCCGGCGCGTGCTCGCTGGCATCGTGCGGCGCATACACCCACGAGACCGTGGGCAGCTTCCCCGCCGCCGCATCCTTCTTGAACTGATCAGAGCTGAACTTATTCCGGCCCTGCAGCGCCTTGATGTAGTCGAAGGCATATCCCCCGTAGTTGCCCCACGAGAGCTTCGCTTTGTCCAGCGTTGCAGGCAGGGAAGGCAAATCGAATAGCGGCGGATTCCGGCTGGGGGGATTATCAATGACCGGTGAGTCCGCCGCGATCACCATCAGGTGGTTGGGAGTGGAAGGGCCGGCGACATCCGTGTAGTAGTGATCGCACAGAGTGAACTGGCGCGCATAGGCGAAATAGTGGGGGATGTCCTTCTCCAGGAATTGCTGCTTGACCGCGCCGGTTTGTCGCTTCAACCAGGCTGCGTGACTGTGATTCGGATCGCTCTTCGGCGGATTGGGAGAATGCGCCATCGTCATGCCTTCCGCACCAGGAAAGGTTCCAAAGTAATTGTCGAAACAGTGATTTTCCTTGAACAGGATCACAACATGCTCGATGGGGCTGGCCATAGGGGGGACCTCTTTGTCGTTATCAGATCGTAAACCAGGTATGCTTGGCCTGGCCTGCCATTTGTACTACTCCTTTTTGTAGAAAGGCTTTACTTCCGCCCCGCTTTTCGACGGACGCTTCGTTGGGTAAATGCATCCTAAGCGCCGAGGACAAGCTATGAGTGAGAAGCGCGCTGTGCAGCAAGGCAAACCCGCTTTTCTGTTCGATCTTGACGGCACGCTGATAGACAGCGTCTACGAACACGTCCTCGCCTGGCGTGAAGCTTTGCGCGAGCTGGGTATCGAGCTGTCCACTTGGCGTATTCACCGCCGCGTCGGCATGAGCGGTGGTCTGATCCTTAACGCCCTACAGAGGGAGACCGGGCGCCAACTGACCAGGGAAGAAGCCGAGCGCCTGAAGAAGCTGCACGGCGAAGCCTTTCAGAAACGCCTGCCAGAGGTTCGGCCGCTACCCGGCGCGAAGGAACTGCTTTCGATGCTCACACGATTGAAAGTGCCATGGGCCATTGCCACTACTGGCAAAACGCGAGATGCCCGCCCCGCCATCGAAATGCTCGAAGCCGGTTCCAACGTGCACTTGATCACGCGCGACGACGTCCCCCATGGCAAGCCTTTTCCCGACTTGTTCCTCGCCGCCGCCGGACGTCTTAAGGCGGATATTCACGACTGCATCGTTGTGGGCGACAGCGTCTGGGACCTGCTGGCGTCGCGCCGCGCTCATGCCTTGGGAGTAGGCCTCCTCTCGGGTGGCTACGGCGAGGAGGAACTTGAACGAGCCGGCGCCTACCGCGTCTATGCCGATCCCGCGGAGCTTTCGCGACACATCGACGAGCTCGGGGTGGAAGTGGAAATTTGAATTTTCCCTTCTTATTACTTTCTGTCCTCTGTGGTTAAATGCTTTTGAAATGTTCGCCCGCAAAATTCGAGTGGATTACGAAGAGAACGGCCAGCGTCACCCTTGCCCCCTGAAGTGGATCGACAACTTCAGCATGCGCAACTTCACCAACGCCAGCGTCTTTGATGACACCCTTCCCGTACGGGATGGGCTGATGGAAGTTGGGACCAAAGTTCCACTCGATGATCTTAAAACGGCCATGGAGGATTGGTTTCGCCGCAAGAGTTATCTGCCCAAGGACGCGCACCTCAGGCTGGAGGAAGGGCAGTCTGAGCGCAGCGCCTAAGCCCGCTTATCGATCCGCTGCCCGCGCCCGCGTACCTGGTGCGGTTCTGCCTGGCGGATGTCCGTTGAGGATGTCTTGACCTCGTCCGCTACCTTCTTCGGTGCGGTCACGTTCCCCGCCTGCATCTCCCGATTCTGATCAGCAATTTCGGGGCTCACATTGCCTGCGCCCCGGTGAACATCGGTCCTCGGCGAGTTGGCTTGCTCGCGTGTTTGCGGCAGGTCGGGTGACACTCTATTTATCGTGCCCATGGAACGCTCCTTGGGCAGTCGCCTTCCGAGCTAGCGATGCCTCTATAAGCCTACTCGGCAACCGCTGCCAGAACTTTAATCAATGTAGTGGAACGGAGGGCGCAAGGGGATTACGGCAGTAACCCAAAGAAGTGTGACCACAAGAATGGGTGGATCGCACCAACGATACAAAAACGGCTGACGGAGTGTGCCTTCGTATCCTTCGACGTGGATTGTGCCGGCGAGTTCCAGCGCCGATCAGTTGCCGTAATGCAGCAACGAAAACACATCGCAGCCGGAGAGCTTTCCGCGGCCTGCCAGGAAATCCAGCTCCACAACGAAGCCGAGGCCGCGTACATCCGCTCCCAGAGTCTTGGCCAGGGCGACGGTAGCGGCAGCGGTTCCACCTGTGGCCAGCAGGTCGTCAACAATGATGACTCGCTGGCCTTTCTTGATGGCGTCCTTATGAATTTCCAGAACGTTACTGCCGTATTCCAGTTCGTACTCCAGCCGCTGCGTGGCCGCGGGCAGCTTTCCCGGCTTGCGCACGGGCACGAATCCGGCATTGAGGCGGTAAGCGACCGCCGGGCCAAAAATGAAGCCGCGTGCCTCCATGCCCAGCACCAAATCGATGTCCTGGTTGAGGTAGTGCTCCGACAGCGCGTCGATCAGAGTTGCGAACCCGAGCTTGTCCTTGAGCAGCGTGGTGATGTCGTAAAAGAGAATCCCTTTTTTCGGAAAATCCGGCACTTCGCGGATCAACTTCTTGAGCGGTTGGCAGTCGATCGCCGCTTTGGTCACCATCTACCAGGCTCCTTCGATTCGAAATGTATTCAGGCCCGCAACAGGGCGTGCCTCCGATTCCTGCACATCATCTACGCGTGCCGCGCGCGGACCCTGATACAGCCGTGAGCGCAGTCCCGCCAACTGATCGCGCGTTCCCATGCCGAGCACTTCTACGCTGCCATCGGAATTGTTCCGCACCCATCCGGAGATGCCCAGCATGTGCGCTTCGCGTTCCACAAACCAGCGAAAACCAACGCCCTGCACACGTCCGCGCACAACAAACCTGCGCGCTTCGATAGCTTTCTCAGCCATACTTGAAATGCTGATCTGCGCGAATCCTGTAAATCCGTGGCCGCTGTTGGCCAAATGCTAAGTGCTACATGCCAAGTGCAGTTTAAGCCCGCGACAGATACGCCCCTTCGGACGTATCCACCCGGATCTTCTCGCCTTCATTGATGAATGGCGGTACCTGCACTACCAGACCGGTCTCGGTCTTCGCTGGCTTGGTCACGCTCGAGGCCGTGGCGCTTTTCAGCCCCGGTTCGGTTTCAACCACGGTCAGTTCCACGATCTGCGGCAGTTCGATTCCTACCGCCTTGCCGTCGAAGAATTCCACCTTGATCTGTAGGTTGGGAATAAGGTAATCCACGGCTCCGCCCAAGGTGTCTTTGCTCAGGTGCGTCTGCTCATAATTGGAAGTATCCATGAAGTAATACGCATCGCCATCGCTGTAGAGATATTCCATCTCGACCTCATCGACCGTGATCTTCTCGATTGGGTCCGGCGAGCGGAAACGATGCTCGAACATCGCGCCGGTGCGCAAGTTGCGCAACTTGGCCTGGATGAAGGCGCGCAGGTTTCCCGGCGTGCGGTGCTCGACGCTGAACACCGAATGCAGGTCGTTGTTGTGCTTGATGATCATACCGGGGCGAAGTTGGGTCGCAGGAATAGCCATGCTGCTTACGTTCTCCTTAAGAATTCGTCGGCACGCGGGCGGAAGAGACACGCGTTCCCGCCGCTCACAGGGACCAAACTCTTTATTTTACACAGAGTTCAACAGGTTGGAAAACTCCCCGCCCTCCCCCTGAATCCAACGCCCGGTTACGCCAAGCTGCAAATCAACACCGTGTCCCCGTAACAAGAATACAATTAACAACGACCTTATCGAACACAGAGGTGATCCATGCGATCTGGAGATTACGAGCGTTCCGACAAGAGCACAGTAGGTACCGCCATCACTTTTCTGTTCATTGGACTGGGAGCAGGCGCCCTGGTCGCGCTTCTGCTCGCCCCCAAAGCCGGCAAACAACTGCGGAAAGAATTGCGCCGCACCTATGAAGATGCCCGCGAAGCCGTCGAGGATTTCGCCGAAGAAGCCAAAGACCGCGTGGAAGACGTGATGGAGCGCGGCGCCGACTGGGTCGAGACCGCGCGGGAGAAGGTCGAACCTCTGCGCTCCGCTGTGCGCAGGAAATAGACTGTGGAATCCCTGCAGGGACGGGCTTTGCGACGTCTTTCTCCTCTGAACTGACAAGGACGCTCCAAGCGCAACCGAATTCTCCACGTTCGGTTCGATGGGACGTCTGGACCTCACCAGGCGCGTCTTCCTCAGCGGTGGCTACTTGATTTAACCCGCGGCAAATACCCCGCAATCCCGATTGTTCCGGCCAAGTTACTCGATACATGCTTAGCCAGACTAGACACCAAAACAGCCACCGTCAGGAATTGTAAAAGGCAGGCACTCGGGGCTAATTCGCGAGGGGAACCAAAAAAGCAGAGGCCGTAAAGGAATACTTATGAAATGCCGCAGGTCCATGATGCTAGCAGTCGCGCTTGTGGTGTCATCATGCATGGTATGCGCGAGCGCGCAAGTCAATGCTTCGACACAGACGTGCAGTTTCACCTTTTTCAAAGTGCTGCAAGGCAGTATGCCCGGCCTCGGCGGCATCAACGATTTCGATGTGGTCTCTGGATCCGTCCAACAGAATCAGACGATGTATGGTTTTATCCGCAAACCGAGCGGCGCGATTAACACTTTCCTGATCAATGGACGCAGCGCTCTAGCCAGCAAGATCAATAATCAGGGCTTTGTTGTGGGTAGCTATTATCCTACACCGACCTCCCCCCAGGCGGGATTTCGAAGAAGCTCAAGCGGGCAAGTCTTGACTCTTAAGGACCCGAACGGGGCGAACGGTACTGCGGCTCACGGCATCAACAACGCCGGCGAAATCGTAGGCTGGTACGACACCAGCGCAGCGGTACAGAAAGGCTTCACCTACAAGAACGGAACCTACACGTCTTTTTCCCATTCCGGCTGGTTCTTCATGCAGGCGGAAGGCGTGAACAAGCAGGGCATAATCGTCGGCTCATATATGGACAGCGCCAACAAAATGCATGGCTTCGCATACAGCGGCGGAACCTATGCGAGCCTGGACTTTCCGGGTGCGTCTGACACTGACGCTCTCGGGGTCAATGACGCCGGCCAGATCGTAGGCTGGTACGTGCCGACCGGATCATCCTATTCGCAAGGATTTATTTACTCTGGCGGGCAGTACAGCACGGTGCTCGTAAACGGCACCCCAAGCATCAGCGTGGATGCGATCAACAACCTGGGCCATATTTATGGAGACATAACCGGTAAATCATTTATCGGGAAAAACTGTCACTGAAACTTGCAACGAGCGGCAATCACGTCGAAGCTCATTGCAATATTCCCATCCGTTTCCCTACGCGCTGGAGCACTTCTAGCGCCTGCTCCAGTTCTTCGCGGGTGTGAGTTGCCGTCATGATGGTGCGCACGCGGGCCTTGCCTTCGGGGACAGTTGGAAATGCGATGCCCGTTCCCAGTACGCCTTCTTTGAACAGTTCCCGCGAGAACTCCATGGTTAGCTTGCCGTCACCGATGATGATGGGCGTGATGGGCGTCTCGCTCGCTGGAGTATTTACGCCGCCGATGTTGAATCCCAGATTTCCCAATTCTTTCTTCCAGAATCGGGTGTTCTCCCACAAGCGTTCTATAAGCTGCGGCTCCTGCTCAAGAACGTCGAAGGCGGCAATGCAGGTTGCGGCGACCGAGGGCGGATGCGAAGTCGAAAAGAGGAAGGGGCGGGCCCGGTGGTAGAGGTAATCAATTAGATCCTTCGATCCGCACACATATCCGCCCAGCGCGCCAATCGCCTTCGATAGTGTTCCGACCTGCACATCTACGCGCCCATGCACATCAAAATGGCTAATCGTTCCGCGCCCGTTGCGGCCGAGCACACCCGACGCGTGCGCATCGTCTACCATCATGATCGCACCATATTTCTCGGCCAGAGCGCAGAGCGCGGGTAGCGGCCCGATATCTCCATCCATGGAGAACACGCCGTCGGTAATCAGCAACCTCCGCCCGGGCTGGTCCTTCACGCTGGCCAGTTGCTCTTCGGCGTGGGTCATGTCTTTGTGGCGGAAGACGAGAATCTTTGCTTTGGACAGGCGTGCGCCGTCAATAATCGAGGCATGATTCAGCTCGTCGGAGATGATGAAATCTTCTTTGCCGAGAATGGCCGAGACGGTTCCGGCGTTTGCGGCAAATCCAGACTGAAATACCACGCAGGCTTCCACATTCTTGAAGCGGGCAATCTTTTCTTCCAGCTCCATATGGATCTTCATCGTGCCCGCGATGGTGCGCACCGCACCGGACCCTACGCCGTACTTCCGGGTCGCTTCCAGCGCCGCCTCGCGCAGCTTGGGATGAGTGGTCAGCCCCAGGTAATTGTTGGAGGCGACATTGATGACCTTCTTGCCGTCGAAGGTGCAAACCGGCGCCTGCTCATCCTCGAGCACCCGCAAGCGAAAATGCGTGCCTTTGGATTTCAATTCATTGAGCTGTTCGGTGAGATAGGAAAGCGGATTGGTTCGAGTTGGAGTAAGCGTCGCCATAATGGCTATAGTTTAATCCGTCCTGAGCTTGCGGCACCCAGCATTCAGGATCCGTCTCATAAAGGATTTTGGGAAGGGCGCGACTTCACAGGGTGCGGAAAAACAGTGGCGCAAAGCGGTTTGGAAAGGGCGCGGCTTCGAGCCGCGCCGCTAAGGGCCGCAAAATCAGTGCGGCTTTAGCCGCTGAAGGATGTCTACACGACCGAAAGGCGCTTTTTTCCTCAACCGGTCCCAGGCGTGCGGTTCGGTCGCTGTTTCCAGGGGAGACCCTAGGTTGTCCAAGGGGGAACGTCGCATGCGCTTCGGCATGAACTTCAACCATCTGAATGCTGAGTGCTGAATGTTAAGTGCTGGTTTTATCCCTGCAGACGCTCGATATGCGTCAGCAGCCAGCGTTCCAAGTGCTCGCGGGAGATCTGGGGCAATTCCAGGAACTTGATGCCGCCGCGTCCGCTGCCATCGGCCCAGGCTAGCTCGGCGCGGGTCTCAACCGAGTTGTTGGTTCCGGGTAAGGTGAACTGCACTTTTTTGATGGAACTCCTGAATTTTGCGGGCAGATCAGCAGCCATGCCGCCTTCGCTGAGATTGGTAGCCCTGCTCTTGACCTGCTCTCCTTCGCTGAAAATCATGGTTACCGGCATGTCGACCGGCACGCGGAAATAGCGCCGCCGCTCACGCGTCATCAGGCCGATCGCCGCAGAAAAACAGCGCGCCGCGTTTACCGGTTCAATCGGTTTTTGCAGAACGAAGTTTGCGCCCAGGTTAAAGGCTTGAGTCGCCGAGGTGGCCTTATGCACAACGGCAAAGGCTACGGAGCTGTGATTACTGGGCGCCTTGCGCAGTTCGCGGAGCATGCCCAGCCCATCCTCAAGATCGTCGCAGTCAATGACGATGCCATCGTATTTCTGGGAGAGCAGCAATTGATGGCCTGAGTTCTCGCTGGGCAGCTGAACGTGAATGGAGAGCTTCTCCATCGCCGGGCGCAGTACTCGCACGACGTCGGGATCGCGGCTCAGCACCAGGCAATCGAGGTCCATAGACGGACATAGTAACTGCTGGTAACCAGGCTCCGAAAGTCACGAAAGTGTCGGGTCGGTATGACTTCAGGGGTAGTTGAGCCGGCGGCATTTTTCTTGTGGAATCCGGGTGCATCTAGGCCCCAAACTTACAGGGGATGCGAAAGACTGTTTACCTGTCGCTGGGTTCCAACCAAGGAGATCGCATTGCGAACCTGAAGGCCGCCATTGATGCGCTCCGCGCACTCGGCCGGGTTGCCGCGGTTTCATCTTTTTACGAAACCGAGCCGGTCGAGTACACGCAGCAGCCCTGGTTCATTAACTGCGCAGTCGCCCTCGAAACCGAGAAGATGCCGAAACAGCTACTTTGCGCCATTTTGAAGATAGAGAGAGAAATGGGACGCCGCCGGCGGCCGGACCGCATCAAGGGTCCGCGATCCCTGGATATCGATATTCTGCTGTTTGGCGCCTCTATTATCGACACGCCGGAACTGAGTGTCCCCCATCCGGCTATGCACCAACGCCGCTTTGTTTTGCACCCGCTGGCTGAGATCGCCCCAGACGCGCTGCATCCTGTCCTGAAGCGCAGCATTCGGGAGCTGAGAGACGCGCTGCCGCAAGGGCAAGCTGTCCGACGTATTCCCGGTGCGTAGGAACTTATTATAGTTGACAAAAGCAATTAATTACATGACATTAGCAATATATGCGCAGCGAGCTCCTGTCTGAACCCACCGATCCCATTGCGGCCATCCGCCACTTCAACCGCTTTTACACCCGCCAGATTGGGATCTTGCGCGAGGGGCTTCTACAGAGCCAGTTCTCCTTGAGCGAGCTGCGCGTGTTGTATGAGATTGCTCATCGCGACCATCCCCTGGCCGCCGAACTGGCCAAAGATCTGGCCCTTGACCCTGGCTATCTCAGCCGGCTACTTCGCGGCTTCATGGTGCGCGGCATCGTTCACAAGCTACCTAATGGTAGCGATCGCCGCCAGAACCGCCTGGCCTTGACTACAAAAGGGGCTCAAGTGTTCGCCGCTCTGGAGGCGCGGCAGAGTCAGGAAGTCGCGGCCATGTTGGAGGGGGTCGCGCCCGCCGAACGGGCCCAGCTTCTGAAGGCTATGCGTTCAATCGAGAGTATTCTCGATCGCGATTCACGTGCTGACCGTGTCCCTTATCTTCTCCGCTCGCATCGTCCGGGGGACATGGGCTGGGTGGTACAGCGTCACGGTGAGCTTTACTCCCAGGAGTACGGATACGACGAGGGCTTCGAAGCTCTGGTGGCCGAGATCGTCGCCAAGTTTGTCCAGCATTTCGATCCCAAGCGCGAACGCTGCTGGATGGCCGAGCGAAATGGCGAGAATGTCGGCTGTGTCTTCCTGGTCAAAAAATCGAAGACAGTAGCCAAGCTTCGCTTGCTGCTAGTCGAGCCGAGCGCCCGCGGTCTGGGCATCGGGCGTCGGCTGGTTTCCGAGTGTGTGCGCTTCGCCCGCCAAGCTGGATATAGAAAGATGACGCTCTGGACCCAGAGCGAACTCCACTCCGCCCGCCATCTTTATCAGGGGGCCGGATTCCACCTCGTCAAGAAAGCCCCGCACCAGAGCTGGAGCCGGAACAATTTGGTTGCCGAAGTCTGGGACCTGAACCTCTAACACGTAAGCCTCCCCCGCTCTTGTAGGGATGGTTCGCTGGCCGTCCGAAAGAGCTGGGACGGGTGCACCCTGAGAATTAAGAATCACATTAGTAAACGTGGAATTGGAGTCCGTTTCAGACGCGGTTCGGACCGCATATCGAGCTTCTGCAGCGGCGACTCTCTGCCTCGAGTGGCAAATCTCCAGCGCACGGCCCCGGCGGGCGCCACGCTTGCCTTGTTCGCCTGGGCCGAGACCTAGCCGACCTTTGCTCGACTGGGCACCTGCCCCTACGTGTTCTGGAACCTGGCGGGCCGCCCTTGGTGACAAAATCTCCTGTTCAATAGTCACAGACGCCCACTCCCTTGGGGCATACTGTAGTCTCCGATGCCTGCGACGCCTGACCTCAGCGCAATTCTGCGCCAGTACTGGGGCTACGATTCCTTCCGCCCGTTGCAGGAACGCATCATTCACAGTCTGCTCGGTGGCCACGATACCTGCGTGGTGATGCCGACCGGCGGCGGCAAATCTCTCTGCTACCAGTTGCCCGCCGTGCTGCTCAACCAAACCGTCATCGTCATTTCGCCCCTGATCGCGCTGATGCAGGACCAGGCCACCCAGCTCGGCCAGATCGGCATTCCGGCTGCGGTTCTGAACAGCACCCAGCCACAAAGTGAGCAGGCGGCGCTCATGAGCAAAGCTCGTGCCGGAGAATATCGGCTCCTTTATCTATCCCCTGAGCGCCTGCTTCGACCGGACACGGTGGGTTGGCTTCAGGGCGTGCCTCTCGCCTTGTTTGCGATTGACGAAGCTCACTGCATCTCGGAATGGGGACACGAGTTCCGTCCGGAATATCGCCAGCTCAGCTGGCTGCGCACAAGTTTCCCCGCTAAGCCGATTGCCGCTTTCACTGCCAGCGCTACGCGCCGGGTGCGTCATGACATTCTGAATCAATTGCATCTCCATGATCCTCACAAATACATCGCCAGTTTTCATCGCGCGAACCTGCGCTATGCCGTGAATCTATGCGAGCCAAATACGCAGCTGGGCCTGTTGGTACGCGGCATCCGGCACTACGGCGACGGCAATGTCCTCGTCTATGTTCCCACCATCGCTCGCGTGGATGAAACCGTCGACTTCCTCGCAGAGCACGGCATTGCCGCCGTTCCGTACCACGGTCAAATGGATCCCAATACCCGTCGCACTAACCAGGAGGTCTGGATGTCGGACGAATGCCGGGTGATGGTGGGCACCATCGCTTTCGGTCTCGGCATCAACAAAGCGGCCGTGCGCGCGGTAATCCATCTTTCCCTGCCGAAATCCATCGAGCAGTATTACCAGGAAGCCGGCCGCGCTCGCCGCGATGGACTGCCCGCCGACTGCGTTCTCCTGTGGCAGACCCGCGACTCCGGCCTGCTCGCCTACTTCGCCGGCCAGATCCAGGATCCTGCCGAACGCGAACGCGCCTGGGAGCGCTACCGTATCATCCGCGAATTTGCCGAATCGAATGAATGCCGCCACAAACGCATATGCCGCCATTTTGGCGAGAACACCAAATGGGATCGCTGCGATGCTTGCGATGTTTGCGGTTATCACCCGGCTTGGCTAGCGGCGCCGGCGCGCCTGGAGCCTGTTCAAGCTAAGGCGGCCACCGTCGCGATCGACACGGCGCGATCCGCCGAGTGGGCCTTCGGTAGTCCGGAATTGCGCGACTATCTCCGCGAATGGCGCCGTAACACGGCTCACCAACAGAATGTGTCGGCTTTCATCATCATGTACCACACGTCGCTCGAGGAGATCTGCCAGAAGCCGCCGACGTCCTTGGCCGAACTTCGCCGCATCACGGGTTTCGGCGACCGCAAGATCAGCTTATACGGCGATCGGATCCTGGAAGCGTTGCGCAAGTTTCGCGAAGGCGCCCGAGCCACTCCTGCACCCCAGAAAAAAGTCATGCCCGCCCAGGAAACCAAGCGCCTGCTGGCGGAGGGAAAAACTTTCGAGCAGATTGCTGCCGCTCGGGGACGCCAGTTACGAACCGTGATTGGAAACGTCGCTGACCTGGTCGAGCAAGGCGAAGTGGAATTTCAGTCAACCTGGTTATCTCCCGAGAAGCAATCTGTCATCGAGGCCGCATGCGCCCGCATCGGCCTGCAGTGGCTCAAGCCTATTAAGGACGCTCTGCCCGAAGAAATTACTTATGACGAGATTCGGCTCGTAGTCGCGCGCCTGCGCCGGAAACACATTGCTCCAGAGGTGGACCGAAAAGAAGCGATAAGTTAGACGGGACTGCTCGGTGTGTCCAATCATCGAATTAATTCTTGGTGCCGTTCTCAGGCCTCAATTTCCCGAAAAGTGAAGGATCCTGCTCACATCGTCGAGAGGCAGGGGTTCGCGATTCAGAACGATCTCGATCAAAGTCGTGGTAAACGGGTAAAACAACGATCCATTGCCTTGCCCGAGATCATTGCTGATATCCAGGACCACCGGTTCTGCGGTGGCCGTCAGCTGTGTGACCTCATTACTACCATAGCCTTGATACGCCATCAGCTCAGTTCCGGTAGAAGCATGGATGCGGATTTTCAGCGGCAGCTCTTTGCTGCTGATTCCTTGCGGCAAACGAACGTGGAAGCAGCGGAAGCTCGAGTCCGCCTGGTAGGCGTGCACGTCGGTGTACATTTCGGCGAACGGTTTCCATTCGCCGTTCTCCTGCTTCAGAACTTCGATCAGGTAATCGGAAACGCCATCGCCGCGTTCATCCATGGCATGCACCACGAACTGCTGCCATCCTTCTAAGGTCGGCTGCAGATGCATTCCGATCATGTGTCCAAACAGATCTTTCACTTCGCCGGTCACTCCCCCCGCGTCGGCTCCGGGGTTGACCAGCATCTTTTTCTTGGCATCTTTTCCGAAAGCGGTAGCGCGCGCAGTCCACTGATCCGAAGTTTCTCCGCCCTGTTCGCCAACTTTCAGAAAGTCAACGATCAGATCGACCATTCCCTGATCGGGTTCAGCGATGAGGGTGGAATGATTTTTGCCCTCGACCGGAATCATGGGAATATCCATGCGGTTATTTGCCCAAGGAGTTATGGAAACACGGCCGGTGGGCTTGCCGTCGGGTCCGATGGGCGTTCTGGTTAGATCAATCCTGATCTTGCGCGTGTTCAGCCCGCACCCCGACCAGCGGACCGTTCCATCCGTGCCCGGATCGTTGGCGACGCTCGCGATGCCCGTGTAGCCGTGGTTTCCGATGAAGACGCACACGTAGGGAGTCGAGGTGCCTTTATCGTAATAAGGGGGGTCGCTGAGCAGGTCGGCGTGGGCGAGGTCCCAGGTGAACTCACTGCCCAACTCGAGGCCATCGAGTACACGGTCACCGGCATTGAGAAAATCCGGGCCGAGTTGTCGATTGCCTTTGACCAGCGCGCCCAGCCAGGTGCGGCCCTTGTGCGCCTGCGGCGATCCCCACGTGGCTGGCGCTACCCCCACCAGGTGTTTCAAGCGCTTCAGGCGATTATTGCTGTCGGGCGTCGCTCCGTAGTTGGTCAACCAGGAGCGCAGAACCAGCATTCCGGTCGAGTGCACAATGGCATCGAAGTCCTGCTGGTCATTACCCAGCACCGCATGTTTACGCAGGGCGCGCGCCAGGCCTTCGGCTATGTCCTTGATGGTGATCTCATTGTTGAGTGAAACGTAGGTGCAGATATCAACGTCTTCCGTGCGCAACGCGAAGTTCTTTGTCCTGGCGCACCTCAGAATCGCGTCCCGCAAAGGATAGAACGCTGTTCCTTCGGACGAGTAACCGTGAATAAACACTAGCGGTCGTGGCATGGGCTTCTACTCCTTAGCCAGCCGGTCCGGCCATTACGAGATTGTATTAGTGGGGAAGTAGGCGGGGTGAATTGTACACCTTGACATGGAAAATGCCCACTTTAGCTTGCCAATCAACTTAGAAAGGTTGGATCGGAGCGTGAAATACGACTCTGTAGCGACCACTTACTCCACAGGTTACTCTTCTGGTTCTTGAGAATTCTGGTTACTCTGTCACTATGTGGTAGTTATTTCCCTTTTAACATTTCCAGCACGCGGTCGAAGTCCTCGAGGTTGGCATACTCGAGCACAATCCTGCCTTTGCCTTTGCGATCCTTGATCCGTACCCGGACGCCGAGAATGCGTTCCAGTTCCATTTGCGCGGCCCGCACGTTGGGATCGACCCAGCGCGCCTGCGGTGTGGTTTCGGTCTTCTCAACGGGCACATTGATCTTGAAAACCAGATCTTCCAGCTGCACCACCGACAGATGATCTTTGATGGCGGTGTTCGCGGCCTTGATTACCTGCGCCGGATCGAGCACGGTGAGCAGCACGCGCGCCATGCTGAAGTCGATCTTCCCTTCCAGCAGCATCTGCTGGACCTCGGGCGGAAGTTTCAGCAGGCGCATATAGTTCGAGACTGATTCGCGGGAGCAACCCACGCGCTGTCCAATCTGCTCCTGCGTCAGCCCAAAGTCCTGACTTAGCCGGGCAAAGGCCCGCGCCTGCTCCATGCAATTCAAGTCGGCGCGTTGGAGATTCTCGATGATCGTCATCTCCGCCGCTTGTTCGTCGGAAGCGACGCGCACGATAGCCGGAATCTTTTCTTTGCCCGCCAGGCGCGAGGCGCGGCAACGCCGCTCACCGGTGATCAGGACGAAGCGTCCATCCTTGCCTGGCCGCACCACGATCGGCTGAATCACGCCGCTGGCTTTGATCGATTCGGCCAGATCCTTGAGTTCGTCTTCGCGAAAGATCCCGCGCGTCTGATAAGGGTTATTCTCGATGAGATCGAGTGCGATCTCGGTGACCGCGAGGCCGTCTACCGCCTTCACCGCAGGCGCCAGAGCGCTGGTTCCAGCCGTCGCCGGCGGGGGCTGCACCGGCCCAGGTTCGCTGCTTCTGGGTTTTCCGGGCAACAATGACTCCAAGCCTCGTCCCAGCGCCTTGCGCTTCTCCAAAATAGTCGTCATGTTCTTGTTCTCCGCAATGCCACTGTCTACGCAGGCACGACCGTCCCGCGCTCGGTCATCCGCGCAGCGCAGTCGAGAGCTTGCCCTGAGCTTGCCGAAGGGGGAACGTGTGTTCCGGGTTAAAATCGATATACATAAATATAGATGTATATCGATGTATTAAGCTGGCTGGTCCATGGCCACCGCCGCCTGCTCGGCCAGGTAGTGTCCGATGATCTCTTTGGCCAGCTTGATGTAACTCTCGGCCCCCTTGGAGCGCACGTCATACACCAGCGCCGGCTTGCCATGGCTCGGCGCCTCGGCCAGACGGATATTCCTCGGCACAGCAGTCTCGCACAACTTGTTGCCGAAGAAGTTCTTCAGCTCGGTGGTGACTTGCTTGGCCAGGCTGGTGCGGTCGTCATACATGGTGAGCACGACGCCCTCGATTGACAGTTCGGGATTGAAGTTCTCCCGAATGCGTTCGACCGTGTCCAGCAGTTCACTGATTCCTTCGAGCGCGAAGTATTCTGCCTGCATCGGGATCAGCACGGTGTCGGCTGCTACCAACGCATTCAGTGTAAGCAGATCGAGTGCCGGCGGGCAGTCAAGCACAATAAATTGGAATCGCTCCCGCAAGGCTGCCATAGCATTGCGCAGGCGAAACTCCCTCCGCTCCGCTTCCACGAGCTCGATGTTGGCCCCGATCAGGTTTTTGTGCGCCGGGATGATCCACAGCTGCTCCATTTGCGTGGCGTGGATGACTTCCTCCGGCGTAGCGATCTCCATGATCAGATCGTACGTGCTGGCGCGATCGGGATCTTTGGGAAAGCCCAGTCCGCTCGTGGCGTTGGACTGCGGATCACAATCGACCAGCAGGCTATTGACTTCCGCCGCAGCAAAGGACGAGGCCAGGTTGATAGCGGTCGTAGTTTTGCCCACGCCGCCCTTCTGGTTGGCTACCGCAATTACGCGTCCCATTTAATTGTTGGAGAATCCAGAGATGAGCGCAGAATAGTTCGAATCGATGACGATTGCAACGCGCAAATCTTGTGCATAACAAAGAATTCTGTGCAAAGCGTGCCTTGAGATGTTCCACGTGGAACATCACAAGCGTCTTTCGAACTTTCTCTTCTGACGAGAACTGTAGTTTCTGGTCTTGAATAATTTAGCGAGTGGGAGACTAGTGTTCCACGTGGAACATCATGTGTCTCATCCCGACCTAGAACCAGACGTCCGCGTCTGGGGTGGCCGAGCTTTGCTCGGCTGGGCGGGTGTGGGCACCCGCCCTACGTGGGGCAATCCGAGCGCTTGCACAACGCCTAGATCTTGCGTAGCAATTCTGGGAAGTCGGCTCCTGAGCCGATGCCGACTACGACAGGGACGACGCTTGCCGCCTGTGTCTCATCCGGCGTAGACCCAGACGCCCGCGTCTGGGTGGCCGAGCTTTGCTCGGCTGGGCGGGTGTGGGCACCCGCCCCTACGTTTGTGCTTGAATCTTCCCAACTAGAACGACACGATTATGCGAAACCGGCACCGAAACCGGCGCTTGCCATTGCAGATCACCGAGAGCGGCTCTTGCCACTTCAGTCTGCGAATTTCCAATCAGTAGGGCCAACCGTCCTTCAGGCTTAACCAGCCTCGCGGCGACCGGCAAAATATCCTGGAAGTGTTCCACCGCTCTTAGCGTGACTATGTCAGCCGAAGCAGCCGGGAAGTTTTCTGCCCGGCCGGTGAACACCTCGACGTCCTCCAATCCCAGAGCTCGCACGATCTCTTTCAGGAATGTTGCTTTCTTGTAATTGGACTCGATCAGGCACAACCGAACCTCCGGCGCCCATATCTTGATTGGAAATCCTGGAAAGCCGGCCCCGGATCCGACGTCAACTACGACAAGGACGGCGTTGGCCGCCTGTGCCTCATCCGGCGTAGAGCCAGACACCATCGTCTGGGTGGCCGAGCTTTGCTCGGCTGGGCGGGTGTGGGCACCCGCCCCAACGTGAGGGAGTATCCGCTGAGCTGTGAACAGGGACTCGCCGAAGTGGCGGGTTACGATCTCCTCCGGACGGCGCACCGCGGTCAGATTTGTCTTCTGATTCCACTTTAATAGTATATCGATGTACATCGATATACTCTCCAGCTGCCGGTCCGAAAGCGGCCATGTCAGAAATGGCTGGAGCAGCTCGGCGATGCGTGCCTCGTCCATGCGGAAGGACTATTCAACCACAGAGCATCCGCAAAGGCACGAATCAAGGCGGTTAATGGTGGTCTGACACGGCCCACCTATGCTTAGAAGTCGGTGGGCAGGTGGAGGAAAACTTCCACCACAGAGGAACAGAGACACACAGAACCCCGCGGCGCAATACCTTGGCGCCCTCTTGTTGCTCTTCGCCCGCCTTGGCTGGACTCCTGCAGGGCTAGCTTTCTCTTTGAAAACGGTATCGGCCCTTGCGTTCCAGGGCGGCGGCTTCGGCGAGCGTCAGGAAGGCGCGGGCGGCGTGCGAAAGGCTGGCCTCCTTGCGATAGACCAGCCGCAACTTGCGGTGGAGTTGCAACTCTTTCACCGGCACCCGCACCAGTTCGCCCCGCGCCAGTTCCCCTTCGACGCTGATCTCCGGCACCAGGGCTACACCATTGCCCATCACAAGAAAACGCTTGATGGCCTGCAAGGTCGGAAGCTCCACGTCCATGTGCAAAGGGGTTCGATGACGGCGAAAGGTCTGAATCACCTTCTCCCGATACGGCGAGGAGACGATATGGGCGACGAAGGGCTCGGCGCCAAGCTGGCGAATGCTTACCTGCTTTGCTGAGGCGAGCGGGTGATTGGGGGGAACCACGAACGCCAACTCGTCGAGGTAGACGATGACAGAATGCAGCAGCGCCTCCTGCGGATCGTAAGTCAGCAATCCCAGTTCGACGTTGTGCCGCAGCACGTCATCGGGGATGTGGCTGCCCAGGGCCCGCTGCACCAGAATCTTGATCATGGGATGCAAGCGGCGGAACTCCGCCAGGATGGGCAGCAGGTAAAGCACGGTCAGTTCATTGGCGGCGATCACCAGCTTGCCCTTGTGCAGCTCGCGCAACTCGATCAAAGCTTCCTGCGCGTCGCCGCGCAGGTTGATTAGCTTTTCCGCATACTCGCGCAGGACCTGTCCCGCGTCGGTGAGCACGCCTTCGCGTGACGTGCGATCAAAGAGCGGCTCGCCGAGTTCTTCCTCGAGCTTGCGAATGGTTTGACTGACTGCCGACTGGGTGCGAAACAATTTATCGGCGGCGCGCGAAAAGCGGCCTTCGCGGGCGACTGCCAGGAAGACTTCCAGCTGGCCAAGATCCATGTCGAGTTCCTTAAGCGCAACTACTAGCCTTATAAGCCGCGCTGATCATCTTAAGATTAACTTATCATAATTGCAGGATTATAAGCTTGATTTATTACGGTCTCCACGTACCCTTAGCGTAGCGCGGCCGTCCCGTGCCCCCGGCTAGTTGGAGCAGGCAGAGGCGGCGTTCCGTTGCGGCGAACACAGAACGGGCGGGCGCTACGATTCGGAGGCAAAATGGAACGAGCACGCATTACGATTTTCGACACGACTCTACGCGACGGCGAACAATCTCCCGGCTGCAGCATGAACGTCGAGGAGAAACTGCGCATGGCGCGGCAGTTGGACCGCCTGGGCGTGGACGTGATCGAAGCCGGATTCCCGATTGCTTCCGATGGCGACTTCGAGGCAGTGCGCGCCATTGCGGCCTCGGTGCGGCGTCCCATTATTGCGGGCCTGGCGCGCGCGCGGCGCGAGGACATCGAGCGCGCCTGGGAGGCGCTGAAGCATGCTGCCCGTCCTCGCATCCATATTTTTCTTGCTACCTCCGACATTCATCTGCAGTACAAGCTGAAGATCACGCGCGAGGAGTGCATCGAGCAGGCGCGCTCAGCGGTGGCGTTTGCGAAATCGCTTTGTGCCGACATTGAGTTCTCGCCGGAAGATGCGACCCGTACCGATCCGCAGTTTCTGGTGACGGTAGTGCAAGCGGTAGTGGACGCGGGCGCGACTACCGTCAACATTCCGGACACGGTGGGGTACACGACTCCGAGCGAGTTCGGAGAGTTAATTCAAACCATTCGCCGCCAGGTGCGTGGCATCGAGAACGTAATCATCTCAACCCATTGTCACAACGATCTGGGTTTAGCCGTGGCGAACAGCCTCGCAGCCATTGCCGCCGGAGCCCGCCAGGTCGAATGCACGATCAATGGAATTGGCGAGCGTGCGGGCAATGCTTCCCTGGAAGAAATTGTGATGGCTCTGCGGGTTCGTCCTGAGCAGTATCCTTACGAGACCGAGATCGAGAGCAGCCGGCTGTTTCCGATTAGTCAACTGCTGACCGAAATTACGAATGTGGCCGTGCAGCCCAATAAGGCCATCATTGGCCGCAATGCTTTCGCCCACGAGGCTGGCATCCACCAGGATGGTGTGCTGAAGAATCCTCTGACCTACGAGATTATGACGCCGCAATCCGTTGGTGTGCCGGACAGCCGGCTGGTGCTGGGCAAACACTCGGGGCGACATGCGCTCGGGCTGAAATGCGCGGCGCTCGGATTCGAGTTGGATCGCCGTCAACTGGATGATGTGTATCGCCGCTTTGTGGTGCTGGCGGACAAGATCAAGGAAGTGGATGATCATCACCTGCTGCAGCTGATCGGTGAAATTGGTGAAATTAAAGATCGGGAGATTCGTATTCCTCCGGCCCATGTTGAGGCGCTTCCGATGAGTTTGGCGGCAGCCGCGGTGGTGGGTGGTCATCGGACATCGAACGTCAAACCCTTCGCGAGTTTGCATGCGGAGAAAAAGCCCTCGGATTTACCGCTTCATTCCATGGCCGAGCATCATGAAGAGGACTATCTCTGGGGCGTGTAGGACATTGGTTCCGCCCCTGACGGGGCTAGGCCCTGTTGCCCCTGCTTTCCCAGCGCTTACGCGCTGGGCTAATGACTGCCGCCCTCCGGGCTGTTGTGTGGCCAAGCGATTTGTGGACACCCCATGCGGACGCTCCGCAACTTCGCGCTGATGCGGACGCTCCGCAACCTTGCGATCCACGCGTATTAACCTCCGTGCCATGTCTGGCAACTCTGGGGTGGCGCGTCGCGGCGCTCAGCGGCTGGCTGTCCGGAACCTTCGGTGAACACGGGATACTGGTCTTTCCCGACTCGCCATTCGCGTCGTCCCTCATCTTGCTTTAAAGTAGTTACCTCATGCTGCTGAACATCACAGTTCTGCCCGGGGATGGTATCGGCCCGGAAGTGACCGATGAGGCGGTGCGCGCGCTCTCCGCTGTATGCCAGGCATTCGGTCATGAATTACGTGTAACGCGCAAGAACATCGGGGGCGCGGCCCTGGTGGCCAGCAACGATCCTCTTCCCGCCGAAACCATCGCCGCGTGCTTGGCGAGTGGCGCCGTTCTGCTGGGCGCAGTGGGTGGACCTGCCTTTGACCATTATCCGCGGCACCTGCGTCCCGAGAATGGTCTGCTGCGCATCCGCAAGGAACTGGGAGCATTCGCCAATTTGCGTCCGGCCAGGTGTTTTCCGGCGCTGCTGGATAGTTCGCCGCTGCGTCCCGAAGTCGTTCGTGGAGCTGATTTGCTCATCGTGCGCGAATTGCTGGGCGGCCTTTATTTCGGGGAACCACGCAGCATTGACGGTGCACAGGGGGAGCGCGTGGCTGTGAACACAATGCGCTACGGAGAGCATGAGATCGAGCGCATTGCTCGCATGGCTTTCGAACTGGCGCGCCGGCGGCGTTCCCAGGTGTTGTCGGTGGACAAGTCGAATGTGCTGGAGTGTTCGCGGCTGTGGCGGGAAGTGGTCACGCGGATCGGCCGGGAGTATGCCGATATTCAGCTGTCGCACATGTACGTCGATTCCGCTGCTATGGCGCTGGTCATGCATCCCACGCAGTTTGATGTGATCGTCACTGAGAATATGTTCGGCGACATTCTTTCCGACCAGGCGGGCGGAGTGGTGGGCTCGCTGGGCATGCTGGCTTCGGCCAGCATCGGGGGAAAAGTTGGACTGTACGAACCGGTCCACGGTTCGGCGCCCGATATCGCAGGCAAGGGAATCGCAAATCCACTGGGCGCGATTCTTTCCGCGGCGATGCTGCTGCGCCATTCTTTCCAATTGGAGCGCGAGGCGCGGTGTATCGAAGAGGCGGTCTCGGCGGTACTGGAATCTGGACAGCGGACGCGAGACTTGGCGCGCGCCGGTCAAAAAGCAGCCAGTACTTCAGAGATGGGCGCCAAAGTTGCGGAAGAGGTTCCCTCCTTGGCGGCTAAAGCGAGGGAGCAGGTCGCGAGCTGAAACGCTGCGGCGCGATCTCACAAAAATTACAGCACCACAGCACTCACAGCGGTACCATAAAGACAGCTCCCACGAGGGGATGGCAGGAGACGAATCGTATGCTCTCCAAGTGCGCCAACCCACGATGTACCACTCCGTTTCGGTATTTGCACGAAGGCAAGTTGTTCCGCGTGGAGATTCCAACCGCGTTAGTAAATAGCAAAACACCTGCTGAGAATGGAAGAAAGCCGCCGAAGCGAACGGAATTCTTCTGGCTCTGTAACTCATGCAGCGCACTCATGACGGTTACCTATATGAAAGATGTTGGCGTAACGACACTACCTTTGGCGACGCATAGGGCCGGGGCTGGCCTATGAGATTGCGGCAGGAGTCGCCTGTCTTGGCTGCGCATACTTTCCGGTAATCCAATACCAGCGTACTTTCACTACTTCGAGCAGCATGCGGAGGCCATCCCGCAGGGGGTGGATACTCCCTCCGGCTTCGTGCGCCCATCGGACAGGGATCTCGACCACTCGGAGATTATTTCTCTCGGCAAGAAAAATCACTTCTGGATCAAATCCCCAGCGCTCGATTTTCTGGATGGGAAAGATGATGTCCACCGCACGCCGATTGAATGCCTTAAAACCGCACTGGGTATCTTTGAACTGTAGACCCAGCAGGAGACGCAGGGCAAGATTGAAGACACGGCCAAATAATTGCCGGTGCAAGGACTGCGGTTGAGTCTGCAACTCGGGCCGCAACCAGCGCGAGCCGATGGCCACATCCGCGCCCCCGGCAATTGCCTCGAAGAGCTGCGCAGATTCTTCGATAGGGGCCGAGAGGTCCGCATCGCTGAACAGCATCACCTCACCGCGCGCCTGCAACATTCCATTGCGCACGCTGAAGCCCTTGCCGCGATTGCCGGGATTCTCCACGAGCCGGAGAACAGGATTCTGCTGAGCATAACGGCGCACGATTTCCGCAGTGTTATCGCGGGAGCCGTCGTTCACGATGATGATCTCGGCGTCCAACCTCTGATCGGCCACATAGGCCAACACTTTTCTTAACGCCGGCTCAATTCGCCGCGCTTCGTTGTAGGCGGGAATGATGATGCTGTAGTGCAAGGATCAGGTCTCAGGAGTCAGGTCTCAGGCGTCAGCAACACAGGCGGCGCTCGAGCTTTAAGATAACCCCAAACGCCAACTATTATTCAATGTAGCTGAAATGGATGGAGGCTGGTACTGGCACATCGGGCTTACGCGACCCGGCGCTGTTTATCGAGCATGTCGAAGAATTCGGCCACCAGTTCGCCATCCCAAAGACCGGCGCGCGCTTCCTCCCGCATGGTTATGGCTGACTGGTCGTGGCTGAGCGCAGGTTTATAGGGGCGGGCCGTGCGCAGGGCATCGTAAACATCGACTACCTGAAGGATCCGCGGCAGCAACGGAATCTCCCCATTGCGAAGGCCGTCAGGATATCCGCTGCCGTTAGGATGCTCGTGATGAGAGCGGATGATGGGCAGCACCAGGCGCAAAGAGCGCAGCGGCTTGCAAATAGCCTCACCCGTGACCGGGTGTTTCTTCATGATCTCCCACTCCGGCGCGGTGAGATTGCTGCCTTTCTTGAGAATCTCGTCAGGTACGGTGATCTTGCCTAAGTCGTGAAGATAACCGCCGCGCCGCAAAGCGACGAGAGATTCTTCGTCCAGACCGAGGTGACGACCCAAATCGGTGGCGTAATGGGCCAGGCGCTCACAATGTCCTTCGGTATAGGGGTCGCGTGCCTCCACGCTGAGACCCAGCGTGCAAAGTACGTTTTCGGCCGATTCCAGTTCGTCGGTGAACTCCTTCAGCTTGAGCAGCGATTTAACCCGGGCGAACAGCTCTTCAGCAAAGATAGGCTTATTCAGAAAGTCGTCGGCTCCAGCCTCGATTCCGCGCAACTTGTCCTCGCGATCGCTGAGTCCTGTGATCAGAACTACCGGAATGAGACGCGTGGCCGGGTTGTCCTTAATCTCGCGGCACAGATCGTACCCCGACTTTCCGGGCATGACGACGTCGAGCAAGATCAAGTCGGGGGGGTGATTGCGGATTTCGGCCTCGGCCTCGGCGGCGCGGGACATGGCCACGGCGTCATAACCGCGGCTGGCCAACAGTTCCTGCATGAGCAGGACAATATCGGGGTTGTCGTCTACGACGAGAACGCGCGGGGAACGGCGCCGGGCTGAGAGTACCTTGCCCATATCCGGATAGGAATCGACTTTCGGGCCGGGAGTTGTACGATCCGGGAAGTCCATCGCGAGGCCACCGCCGACCCCAAACTGCAAGTGGCACTATTGTATTCAAATTCAGCTGATTGTGAAGGGGGCAGGATCACATTTCTGGCTAACCAAGGAGGGACGTGCAGGAAATTCCGTATTTAGGAAACAAAACATCACGCAAATGCAACTCTCAAGGGGAAGTTCTTGGTGTGTTCCGAGCGGAACACTGCGAACGCCGGTTGTGGCAATCGCGAGGAGCCCTCACACGCGTACGCGAGCCAGGGGATCGATGCCGCTTGCTTTGATCTGCGGCGCCAGCGATTCCAGGACTTCGAGGAATACCAAAACGTCCGGAACCTTATCCGAGCGGACGCTGATGGCCGAGAGCCACTTGCCCTGCCGCTTGACCTGTAGATTGGCGCCCGAGATCTGCGCCTTCGTAATCTCGGACAGGGGTATGGAATTGTTCTTCCAGGTGAGGGTGGTTGCGGAGAGACTCAGGTCACCGAACTGCACCGTTTCGCTGCGCTGCAATCGGGTTCTTACGCTCTGCACCATGGGCGGCAAAACTCGCGCCAGAACGATGCCGATTGCCTCGCTCACATTTCGATAATTGGCGTTGATCCTTAACTTCTTGCCGTCGACACCGATCAGTTCCAGTGTGAGCTGAGCCCGCCCCGACTTGTTCGACATAGCCATTAAGGCGCCTATCAATCCAAAATGCGCATAAGCGTTGATGGGAATCACGCGGTAACGCGTATGCGTGATCTGGCTCCAGGCCATTTCCTGTTGTCCGAATGCGGACTCGGTGCGCACGCCGCCATCGTTGATGATGAGAACGGTTTTGCCAACTGTCATCCACAGTGCCACGAATGCCGCTATCAGGGCGATCGAAACCCACATCAGCGTGGGATGGGAGGAGACGCGGGGATCATCCTGCGCGACCCAGAGTCCCACCAGGACACTGCCAATTAACAGGCCCACAACAATTCGAACCGCGTAGGCTGCTCCAAAGCGCCGTTCGCCCAATGCCATAGCCGGAGTCGCCATAGATCCTCCAAAGCGGCTATGGTATGCGGAAACGCGATGTTGAGGTTAGTTACGTGCGTGACTGAACTGTGGTGAAGGAAGCGCTATTTCTTGTCCAGCTTCTTGGCCAGCTCGGCCATGAGCTTGGGCTTGAGCTCGGCCAGCATATTATCGACGATGCTGGAGAGATTCGGGTCCGACGACGAAGCTGAAGAGGAGTCGCCGGAGGCAGCGGCGGCCATGGCGGTCTCAACCGGATCCGGCAGTTTGCTGCTTGGGCCAGGTTCAGGCGTAGAGTTGAAGTCTTCAAATGTTCCGGCATTGGCCTTATCGGGAGACGGCGGCGCAGCCGATACGCCCTGACGCATGTCGTGCCAGTCATCGCGAGGTGAGGCGACACCATCCGAGACAGTCTGAGGGTCGCGGGCGACTGTCTGTGGCTCTGAATCCGGCTGCTGCTCTGGGACTTGTGCCGCGGTGTTCGCGTCTGATGCGGCAAAGGGATGCGGTTCGCCAAAGGCAACGACGGCGTGCTTGGGTTCCTCGCTTGCGATCGGTGTGAAGGGCGAGGCCGGAGGAACCAAAATTTCAGCGACCTGGGGTTTCTCAGGGGTGTCGGACACTTCTTCTGCGGGTTCAGCTTTGCGCTCGTCCTCTAGAGCAGAATGTGACGATGCCGCAAAGGGTGTGGGCGCACCGATCGCCGGAGGCGCCATGCCCGCGAACTTTGGCTCATCGTTCTTATCGACAGGACCCGGTTGATAGGACCCGGCATGCTCTCCCGCTGCAAAGGCGGCGAACGCCTTATGCATCTCCCGTTCCAGGACCAGCGCAGACTCAGCCGGCTCGACGGGAACTTCCTCGGCCACCCAACGCGCCCCCACCGCCATCGATGCCGAATCAGAAGATGCTGCAGGTTCGGGTGGAGCGGGCTTGACCTCTGGAATGGCAGCAGCATGGGAACTCGCTGCCGCGAACGAGGTAAACACAGCGTCAACTTGTGCGGAGACCGGTCCGGCGGACGACCCTGCGGCGTAGGCGGTTCCGCCGTTGCCGCTCCCAGATTCACTCGCGAAAGTCACGGGCCCGGCTTGCTGCTCCGAGTCTGCCGAGGTTGCTTGCTGTGCGGGGTCGAAATTTCCTGCGCCGTTGTTGCCACCTACCGCAGCAGCGGCGGCGGCGATGGCTGCCAGTTCGTCCGGAGTTACATCGCCGGGCAGTCCCTGAATCGAATTAAAATCTGGAGCCGAAGGCGCCGACGTAATGGCGAACGATGGACGATCGTCGGCGGTGCGGTCGCGGTCGCGTGGTTTGCTGGACGGAACTGCTATCTCGGGTTCCTCCGCCAGTTCCTCGTGCTTAGATCCCGGGGAAGGCATGGTCAAACGCGCCTTCCAGCCCGACTCGTGATCGCCAAACTTCGGCGCGCCGTCCGCTACCTCGCGCTCGTAACGCGCCATAGTCGCAGCCACGTGTTTTGTGGACTTCGATTCGGCTACGTTTTTTGGCTCGGGTGTTGTTTGCGGCCCGGAGGTAATACCAGCTTTTGATTCCAGCTTCGCAAGAGCGGCCAGCAGTTCGGTAGCTTCGAAAGGCTTGATGATGAAACCGTCCGCATGTACTTTGCGGGCTTCATCCTGCCGGAACGGCTCCAGCTTTCCTACCGTGAGCAGGACTGGAATGCCTTCGGTGTCTCGGCCTTCCTTAATGCGCGCGCAGACTTCCAGTCCGCTGTAGCCGGGCATGTAGACGTCCAGCACAACCACGGCAGGCTTGCACTCAGAGATTTTCTTGAGGGCAGCCGAGCCGTTGTTGACCGTTACTACTTCGTAACCGGCATCGGTGAGGATCTTCCGCCCCATGTTCTGGGCAGTTACGCTGTCATCCGCAAGCAGAATTTTGCGCGCCAAGGAAAGTCCTTTGGGGATGTGCCGAAGTTAGCCTGTCCTATACTGCAAGTCAATGTAAATAAGCAGGTAAGCACGTTACTAGGGGACAGCTCCTGTTAGTTTTGTCGGCGTAAATAGTTGCTGGAGAGGCACTAGCGGGTTGTATGCCGGGACGTGAGTTCGCAGGTAACCAAGGTCACATCTCGGCACCCTACTTACGGAGCACAACCAAACGCAACGTTCCTTCGCTCCGCTCAGCCAAGCTCTGCTCGGGATGACAAAGCGAAGGTAAAGCGGCGACAAGGCAGAGGCAAAAAAAAAGCCCCTCGAAGGCCGAGGGGCTATGGGGGAGGATGGGCTCCTGTTTGGAGCCCTGTTCCAGAATTATTGTTGCTGCGGTGTACCCGCGGGAGCTCCAGTCTGTGAGCTGGAGAGTTGCTCCAGATCGTTCTTCATGAGGCTGACTTCCACGCGGCCGCCGCTGATGCGCTTCGGCTTGGCGCCGGTGTCGCTGGCCGAGGTCACGGGAGCATTGCCCATGCCGACCACATAAATCCGGTACACCGGAATGTCATGGTTCAGCACGAGGTAGCGAACGACCGAGTCAGCCATCTTCTGCGAAGTCTGGACCGCTGCGGTGCCACGCCCGGACGAGAAGCCCTGGACTTCGACGATGTAGCCGCGCTGGCCCTTCAGGTTGTTAGCCATATCGTCGAGAGCTTCCTTGGCCTTCTTGCTGAGAACGGTCTGGCCGGGGCGGAAGCGGATTTCAGTCTGGGTAGTCGGCTTGTACTGGTCAATGTTGGTCACGACCTGCTCGACCGTGGTCAGGCGGGTATGAGCCTGCTGCGCGGTCTGCTGGGCCTGGGTGGCGCGATTGCCGGCGTCCACGGCATGCTGATCGGCCTCATTGGCCTTGTTCGAAGCCAGCTGGATGCCTTGCTGGGCGCGACCATCGACGTCCTTGATCATCTTGCTGTTGTTGGCGGTAAGCTCATCCAGCTCGTTCACGCGATCGCGGATGGGCTGGGTCTGCCGCTGCACGTATTTCTTGCGAGCGAAGGGATTCAGGTGCCCCCAGAATCCTTCATGGGTCTGTGGCTGCAGCGGAGCCTTCCCGCTGGCGCCAGCCTGAGCAGTCGTTGCATTCTGATCGGCAGGAGCAGCGGTCTGCTGGTTGGCAGAGGGCTGCGCGCTCTGCTGATCGGTAGGCTGCGACTGGGTTGCGGCCGGCTGCGAGGCCGTGCCGGATTGGGAAGTCGTGTCGGTCTGCTGCGCAAAGGCGGGCACGGCAAGCGCACCAGCCAGCACCAGGGTCAAGAGTGCGTTCTTATTCATTTTGCAATTTCCTCCGAAGTGGGGGAGCTCGGGGCTCCGAGTCCAGCACGCCTGACGGGCGTGTCGCGTTCTGAATTTGGTTGCGTCCCTTCAAAAGCGGGCGAATTTCGCCACGCCGGCCTGCATTGACGCCACACAGGCCTGAAACCATGGGTGCAACCGGTTGATCGCACCTATCCTGAGTTACTACATGTGAGATGCCAAAGCTGGTTCGCGCGTTATAAACCTAAGTGCTTGTACTTTAAGGAGATTATCGGCCCTATGCAGGATTGGTCGCGGCCGGTGCCGTTCCGGAGGGTAATTTTGGCGGACTATAGGTATAAAAAGTGCGGGGTGGGAGGAAAGCATTCAGCACTCAGCCGTCAGCATTCAGCCCCAAACACCAAGCGACGGCCCCTTGTCTGCCCTCTGGCCTGCCTCTGCCAAAACCTGTATGAGAGACTTGCCTTAAGGGAGGGTGAATTGTCAAACCGGCTGACAAGCGGTACGCGGAATTCGGTGGCATTTTCTATTTTTCTTTTCTTCACTTTGTTGGTAAGCGCCCAGGCTGCCGAAGCACAGCAGAACTCCGACGCGCGCGCTTCCCAGGCCATTCCTGCCGACCGCCTGCAGCAGTATTCGGATTTGGCAGTGCTGTGGATGCAGGAGTACCTGCGGGTTGATACTACGAATCCTCCCGGGAACGAACTGAAGGCTGCCAACTGGATGAAGAAGATTCTCGATGAGGAAGGGATCGAGAACCAGGTTTTCGAATACCAGCCAGGGCGCGCCGACCTGTGGGCACGGGTGCGGCATACCACGGCAACGGCGGAGCGGCCCATCATCCTGCTCAATCATATGGATGTGGTCACCAGCGACGCTTCGCACTGGAAAGTGCCACCATTCAGCGCCCAGGTTCTGGACGGCTCGATGTATGGCCGGGGCGCGCAGGACATGAAAGACGAAGGACTGGCGCAACTGCTGGCGCTGGTCATGATGAAGCGCGAGCGCGTTTTCCTGAACCGCGATGTGCTTTTCCTGGCGGTAAGCGACGAGGAGGTGAACGGCTCCGGAACAGACTGGCTTATCAAGAATCATCGCGACCTGCTCGGCAATGCCGGGTTCCTGATCAATGAAGGCGGCGAGAATCTGATTCAAGATGGAAAGATCAAGTACATTGGAGTGGAAGTTGGCGAGAAGTCCACATTCTGGCTGCACGTGGTGGCGCACGGACGAGCCGGGCATGGGTCGCGGCCGATCGCCGATTCAGCGCCGGACCGGCTGGTGCAGGCCCTGAATCGAGTCATGGCTTATCGGACCCCGCTCAAAGTTTTGCCGGTGGTCGCGGAATTTCTCCAGGAGATGGCGCCTTATGAACCCCCGCAACGGGCGCGGCAATTCCGCAACATTCAGCAATCGATTCACGACAAAAATTTCCAGGAAGACGTGGAGCGGGATGAATCGCTGAACTACATGCTGCGCAATACCATTTCGTTGACCATGCTGGGCGGATCAGAACAGACCAACGTAATTCCACCGGAGGCGTGGGCGAACCTGGATGTGCGCCTGTTGCCGGGAGAGGATCCGCCCAAGTTTTTGCAGTCGATCCGCCAGGTGATTGCCGATCCCAATGTCACAGTGACGCCCCTGAATGCTGAATTTCGCATTGCGAATTCTTCTCCGACCAGCAGCGCGCTGTACCAGGCATTCAAGGAGGTGGCGGCACAGTATTTTCCCGGAGTCCCGGTGTTGCCGCGCGTGAGTAGCGGATACACGGAGAGCCAGCGCTATCGGCCGTTGGGAATCGCGGCATACGGATTCACGCCCTACATCACCACCGAGGAAGAAGGTTCAACGGAGCACGGCAACAACGAGCGCATTCGGGTGGAGGAAGTATGGCGAGGACCGAGGGTGCTTTATGACGTGGTGATGAAGGTGGCAGGGGCAAGTAAAGAGTAGCCGCTTGGCTCGGCTCGACGGCGGGAGGCGGCCGCCCCTACGTGGCCGGTGCCAGGTACTTCTCGTGTTGTTCGTATATGTAGTTATCCGTCATTCCGGCTATGTAGTCGCAGACTATGCGGGCGAGCGGCTCGCGCTGCGCCTTTTGCTGATACGCGGGCGGGAGCGAGCCGGGATGTGCCATCCAGTACGCGAACAGCTCGCCAATCACGCGTTCGGCGTCCTCTTTTTCGGGCTGTAGGACCTCGCTGAAATACAGGTGCGAGTAGAGGAATTGTTTGGTTTCGCGGCGCTCTGCTTCGGCCTCCGCGCTGAACGCAACCAGGCGCTGCGGATGTCTGCGAATATCTTCAACCCTGCCTATCCTGGCCTCGTGCAGATTCTTCCGGGTAGTGCGGATCAGATCGTCGACGAAGCGGTTCAGCATGCGCTTGAGTGTCTCGTTGAACTGCAGCTTATCCGGCGCCTGCGGATAAGCCGGACTAACTTCGCGATAGAAGCGCGCGAACGCCGGCACGCCTGAACAGACTTCGTCGAGGCTCAGGAGGCGGGCCTCGTAGCCGTCGTCGAGGTCGGCAGTGTCATATGCGATCTCGTCGGCGAGATCGATCAACTGGGCTTCGAGTGGCGGGCGCTGATCCAATAGATATTCCCCTAATTCGGGGAACGCCGCGGCGCTGTAATCATGCGAGTGCTTGATGATGCCTTCGCGTACTTCGAAAGTGAGGTTAAGACCCGGAAAAGAGGCGTAGCGCTGCTCGAAATCCTCTACGATGCGGAGCGCGTGCAGGTTGTGATCAAACGACAACCCATGTTCGCGCATAACGGAGTCGAGAGCCTTTTCGCCCGCATGTCCGAAAGGGGGGTGGCCAAGATCATGAGCCAGGGCCAAGGCCTCGACCAAGTCAACGTTGATGCCAAGTTGGCCGGCAACGGTGCGGGCGATCTGCGCGACTTCGAGAGTGTGGGTGAGGCGATTGCGGAAGTGATCGGAATAGCGGCGGGTGAAGACTTGCGTCTTGTCGTTGAGACGGCGAAAAGCACGAGCATGAATAACGCGGTCGCGGTCGCGCTCGAAGTCGTTGCGGTAGGGATGCGAAGGTTCGGGGTAGCGGCGGCCCCGGGATCCTTCAACATGCACCGCGTAGGAGGCGAGCATGAGACAAGAATAGCAGTAAGCAACAATTAGCAATTAGCTCGGAGCAGTTAGCCCTGGGATGGGGCTGGACCACGAGTTAGCAACACAAGGTCCCCCTCGACTGCGCTCGGGGCAGGCTCTCGACTTCGCTCGGGATGACAGTGGTGAGATTGAATCGGAATCACAAATTTAGGGTAACAAAGGAAAAGGCGCGGTTGCGATCCGCGCCTTTGCGCTGTCCTTCACGGCCAAATGCTCGTTGCTAACGGCTATTTTTGCTGCGGTTCTTCCTTGGCCAGCTTGATCTTGGCCGATTCCAGCTTCTTCTGCACTTTGGCCAGGGTTTCGGTGTCTTGCTCGGCGGGGACCGTCTTGTTCCATTCGTTGACGGCGCGCTCCCAGTGCGCGGCAGCCTGCTTGAGGCGGCCAGTTTTCTGGTAGACATCCCCCATGTGTTCCTGAACTGTCGGATCGTTGGGCGTGTGCTGCAGGGCTTTGCTCAGACTCTCTTCGGCCTGGTCGTACTTGCCGAGCTTATAGTAGGCCCAGCCCAGGGAATCAAGATAGGCGCCGTTGGCCGGATCCAGTTCTACGGCCTTCTTGATATAGGAAAGAGCCTCGTCCAGCCTCACGCCGCGGTCAGCCAGCATATAGCCGTAGTAGTTGAGCGTCATCGCATTCTGCGGATCGGAAGTCAGGATTTTCTTGAATTCCTGCTCGGCGATGTCGTACTTCTTCTGGCGCTCGAAAATGGAGCCCTTCACAAAGGCTGTGTATTGCTTGTCTTCGGGCTTAGCGGACAGCTTGTCGGCTTTATCGATGGCCTCCTCGGCTTCCGGCCAGCGCTTCAGGCGGCTGTACATCTGCGCGAGGGCGATGTAGACCTCGCGGTCCTCCGGCTTCCCGGAAAGCATAGCCTTCACTTGCTGCAAGGCCGCGTCCGGATTTCCAGTATCCGCCAGCTGCGAGGCGTACACCATTTTCAGGTCGCGATTGTTAGGCAGCTTCTGAACGGCCTCTTTCGCTGCAGCAGTGGCTTGTGGCCAATCTTTTGCTTCCCGATAGGTATCGATGAGCTCCTGGTAGCCACGGGCCACGTTGTCGTCGCCGAGAGCTAGCATCTTGCGGAAGGTCTCAATCGCGAGCTGGTTATTGCCCATGTCACGATAGTCGCTCCCCAGGCGCTCCAGGAACACGGCCCGGTTATTCTTATCGCTTTGCGTATAGCTGGCGTCGGGCTTCTGAGTCTTGTCCAGAAGATCTTTCAGAGTCTGAGCTGCGTCTTCGTAACGTCCCTGCGCCTGGTAGATGGAAGCCATCTCGTAGGGAACTTCAATTGAGTCCTGAACTATGGCTTGTGCTTTTTTCAGATTGTCGAGGGCATCATCGAACTGGCCCGATTTTTTGTAAATATCGGCCATGCGCATATAGGTCTGCGCATCTTCCGGGTTGGCGTCGGCAATAATCTTGTATTGCTCGAGCGCCGCCTGCGTCTGGCCGTCGTTCTGCAGGTTCTGGGCAAGGCCACGAATTGCGTCCAGGTTGTCGCGATCCAGTTCGATGGCATGGCGATAAGCCTCGATCGCCTTCTTGTAGTTCTTCTGCTGCTCGAAGGTGTAGCCAAGAGCTGAGTACAGCTTGGCCGAGCGGGATGCGTCAGGAACCGAATTCAGCGCTTCAATAGCATGGCCGGAGTCGCCTTCTTCGTTGTACAGGTAAGCCAGCGTGGTGACGGCTTCTTCCGAATCGGGCTGTAGCTTCACGGCAGTCTTGAACTCGTTCTCGGCCTTGGTGAGATCGTTGTTCAGGCGATAGAGCCGGCCGAGAAGAAGGTGATCTTCCACCAGGTTGTCAGGATCTTTTTCCAGCTTGATGATTTCTTCGTACTGCTCGATGGCCAGCTTGATGACGTTCTGATTTTGCGAGCTGCCTTGACCATCTCCCATGGAGCGCAGGTAAATACGTCCCAGGAGCTTGTGCGCTTCCAGGTTGTTGGGATCGCGCTTGAGGATGTCCTGGGCTTCCATGACCGCGTCGCGGATACGGCCCGTCTTGGCATACAGCTCTGCCAGACCTGCAGTCAGGTACTCGGAATCGGGATCGGCATCGATGGCCTGACGGTATTCGTCAATGGCCTTGTTGGCCAAATCGCTGCGGCCGTACATGGTCACCAGTTCCTCATACATGTGAGCCATGGTGTAGTGGAAATAGGCGTCAGACCGGTCGGGTTTGTGGGCAGCGTTCTGTGGAGCGGTGTTGGCTTGCGATGCAGGTTTCTGTTGAGCCCATGCGGTGGCCAAAGCCAGCAACGGCACGCAAACGCCAGTGACAATTCTGTTCATGGAATACCCTTACGAATGAGTTACAAACCAGACCTCAGCGATTGGATGCTGAACCGCGGCAGCCGGGTGCTTCTATTGTAACCTTTGCCAACTCGCTGGGGGGAAAGGGAAAGTGTAAAGAAATGTGAGCTTATACGTGTCGGAAGGACAGGGGCTGACGGGATATTTCTGAGTTCCGGAATCGGGAAAGGGAAGGTTCCTCACTCCCCTTTGCTCCGGTCGAGATGACAGAGTTGAAGAAGATGACAGATATCGAATTCCTAATGTCGGAAGTGGCGGATTCCGGTGAAGATCATGGCCAAGCCAAGGCGGTCAGCAGCTTCGATAACCTCCTGATCGCGGACTGAGCCTCCGGGTTGAATGATGGCGGTTGCGCCCGCTTTTGCGATTTCCTCAACCCCATCAGGAAAAGGAAAGAAAGCGTCCGAAGCGGCAACCGTGCCTTGGAGCGGCAGCACGGCTTTCATGGCGCCAATCTTACAGGAATCTACGCGGCTCATCTGGCCCGCGCCCACGCCGACGCTCTGCCCGTCGCGGGCGTAGACGATGGCGTTCGATTTGACGTGCTTGCAGATTTTCCAGGCGAACAGCAGCGCGCGTTTCTCCTGCTCGTTGGGCGGTCGCTTGGTAACGACTTTCAGCTCGTTTTCGTTCAACTGGCGCAGGTCGTTGTCCTGTACCAGGATTCCCCCCGAAATGTTCTTGATCACCCATTTCTGAGGAGCATTAGAAACTTCAACCAGGCGCAGATTCTTTTTGCCCGCAAATTTCGCAAGTGCTGCTTCGTCGAACGATGGAGCGGCGATAGCCTCCACGAAGAGCTTGGCCATCTCCTCAGCGGCTGCAGCATCGAGGAGACGGTTCACGCCGATAACCCCGCCGAATGCGGAAACGGGATCGCACTCCAGCGCTTTCTTGTAGGCCTCTACCAGATTCTTGCCGGTAGCCGTGCCACAGGGGTTGGTGTGCTTGATGATGGCGCAGACTGGTTCGGTGAATTCCTGCGCCAAATCCCAGGCCGCCTGCAAATCAACGATGTTGTTATACGAAAGCTCCTTGCCCTGGAGTTGCCTTGCATTGGCAATCCCGGTAGCGGAGCCGTCTGAGTACATGGCGGCTTGCTGGTGCGGATTCTCGCCGTAGCGCAGGTCCATCACTTTGTTGAATGACATTCGCAGCGTTTGTGGAAAGCCCTGGCCCGGGCGCAGTTCGAAGCTGCCGTTGGCGCTGACCTTTTCGAGTGTGGAAGCGATGGCTGCGTCGTAGGCCGCGGTGGTGGCGAATGCTCTCTGGGCCAACCGCCACTTGGTCGCGGACGATAGCTCGCCGCCGCTTCTCGCCATTTCGCCGGCGATCGTGTCGTAGTCCGCAGGCGAGGTCACGATGGCAACGTCCTGAAAATTCTTCGCCGCGGAGCGAATCATGGATGGGCCGCCGATGTCGATGTTTTCAATCAGCTCTGCGAAGGGCACGCCCGGCTTGGCCGCAGTCTTCTCAAAAGCATAGAGATTGACCACGACCATGTCGATGGGCTCAATCCCGTGTTCGGCCACGGCTGTACGGTGCCGGGGGTCCTCGCGACGATGCAGAATTCCGCCGTGAACCTTGGGGTGAAGGGTCTTCACGCGGCCGTCGAGCATCTCGGGAAAACCGGTGAGCTCGGAAATATCTTTGACCTGAATGCCGGAATCGCGCAGGAGCTTGGCAGTACCGCCGGTGGAGATCAGGTCTACGCCCATACCGGAAAGCTTGTGGGCAAAGTCCACCAGGCCAGATTTATCGGTCACGCTCAGGATCGCGCGTTGAATCTTCGACATGAGAGCCTCGGGAAATTGGGTGGGAGATGCAAAGAAAAATTCTATCAGCAAGCGCGGGGCAGGTGCTTCCTCTCAAAAGAATGAGGCGAGCTTGGCTCGCCTGCCCCGACGCGGGCGTCTGGGGCTACGTGAGTAAATGCGCCTCGCTTCGCTCGGTTGACCCCTCGACTCCCTCGGGGCGGGCTCTCGAGGCGGCCGTCCCCAGGTGGGCGCGGGATCTAGCGCAATCCGAATACGGTTATTCGGTCCTTGGCTCCTACGTACACTTTGCCGTTGGCGATTGTAGGTACCGCAAACTTCACGGCTTTGCCGGGATCGTCGCGGCGGGGATTGTCGCTGCTGGCATAGAGCTGCTGGCCGAGATCGGCGGCGTTGTAGGCGCGCAGGACCGCGGGGCCGTCGTCAACGTAGCCATCGGCCTGAATCAGCCACAAAATTCCGTTGCGGTCGCCATCGGAAGAAACCGAGGGCGTCGGTCCGGGAAAATGGAAGGTGGTCGAACCCTGTGATACCGGCGAGGATTCAAAAAGGTCCTGGCCGGGATCGAAGCGGAAGGCTTTCAGGGTGTCGTAGCTGGGGCCCACGTAAAGCGTATCTTTCCACCACGCCGGCGTGCCCCAGACTCCACCGGTGACGGCCGGTAATGACTGGACGATATTTGTATTGTCGCTGGCGTTGTAGCGGCCCATGTGAGTGGGATCGACGATGTACAGAGTTCCGGACTTGGAAGTCTCGACGGCCAATTGATGACCGGTCTTCGGGGCCGCAAACAGGACCACGCCGCCGGAGCCGGGCTCTATGTCTCCGGCGTTCAAGTTGGCTTCGTCGAACGGGGTGAAGAAATCGAGCACCCGAAGCGAGCCGCTGCGCCAGCCGAGGCGGATGATGCTGTCTCCGAAATCGAGTCCGCCTTTGGCTCCGGTGAAATCGCCGTTGCCGGTAGCGAAGAAAACATTCTCGCCATCGCCGGCCGGAGCCGCGCCCGATTGCCAGATGCCGCCGCCTTGTTTGTCGGGACTGGAATTCCAGACTCCCACCTGTTCCAGAGTGCCCGCGTCGTAGGCCATCACCCAGCCGTGGAAAGGCCAGCCGTCACAGTGCGCTGCCCAGCTGAGGTAAACCAGGCCATTTTGCAGAAGCAAGCCGGGGCGTTGGTTTTCACGCAACGGATCGAATCGTAACCAGCCATTGCTGGAACCTGCGCCTTTGCCGCGTACCGCGCCACCAATCACTACAGGGCCGCCCATTTGCTCGGTGCCGGTAGCGACATCCAGGGCATGCAGCCGTTGTACTACCTGGCCGGATTCTTTGGTTTTTGCGACTACGTATAACGTGCCGCTGTCGGAATCGATGACCGGGGTTCCGGTGATTCCGATTTCGGGAGTGATATCGCCGCAGGCTACATCGTCGCTGGTTGCAGGCGTGACCCCTGAGTTGTCGTCGGCCAGTGTCGCTTTCCAGATGGGCGCGGCGTTCGGCCCTTTATTGCTGTCGGCATCGAAGGCATAGACGCTGCCATGCTGCGTGGCCACAAAGACGACGTTATGAATTCCTTTGCCCGGAATGTAAAGAGCCGAGATGTAGAGCGGCTGGGCATAAACGCTGCCGTCGACCGCCTGGCTGAACAATTTCCCGAACTTGCGAGAGTTCACGTTAAGCGGGGAGAGAATGGTCTCGGCTGAGTTCACGCCCTGGCGGGCGATGCCGTTGTGATAGGTGGTAACGCTCACCTTGGGCAGATCGCTGCCGGGAGCAGGCGCGAAAGCAATCAACGCGAACAGAACGATGATGGCAAGCAGTACGTCGCGGTGTTGTACCCGTGCGGTCAGTCTTGTCATTCCTGACTCTGATGCGGAGTAGAGGATAGATGTTTCGTAAAGAATTGTCAGCAGGGCGGCTATCAGCTTTCCGCCAATCAGCCGTCAGTAAAAACTGGGTTGTGCGCCGGCCAGTTGCTCCGGCTAGGCAGAGATGTGGCTACATGAATTTCCTAATGCGGCTCGGAACTGTGCTTGAAAACTGGATTAGCGGAACGATAGAAAATGCCAGAATTCCACTGATGGCTAAGACCAGCAAAGCTGACCGCTGACGGCTAGCTTTTTGCTTTTGCTTTCAAGCGCACGTGTCCGTCCTGGGTTTCGACGGTGTATTCGACGCTGTGGCAGCCGGATTCCTTGCGTATCTGCTTTGTTTTTTTGGAGACGAAACTGGAGAAAGAGTCGAAATTGCCGGACACTGCCTCGCCCGCCTTCTTTTTGGCTTCCACGAGAACCGTGTATAGTTTTTCGATATTCGCGCGTTCGGCAGCGGGGTCGGAGCAGGCGACGGCAAATGCCGACTCGCCGGCTTTGTGCACGCCATAAACCGCATGCCCCGCCTGGTGTTCTTCTTCGCGCACGCCTTGCACGGAAAGTAGTGCATCCTGGGGACGGCGATAACCTTCCTCACGGATGCGGCTCTTCTTTCGCCACAAGTCGCTGTAGATCGCGTACCGCTGGGCCATTTCGTTATAGCGGTATCGCTGCGTGAAGCTCATGCGGGAGCCGTCGGAAAATTTTCGCAGCAGCGATAGCACTTTCCATTCGAGATCAGTAGGAGGCCGCTTGGTCGGATTGCTGAAAAAAATCTCGTACTCGATCTTGAGACGGCGAAGGTTCGAGTCGAGAAGCGTGAGTTCCTCGTCAATGTTCAAGGCGCGGTTCTCCTCGGAATAGCTTAGGAGCGGAAAGTGCCGCTGGCGAGGTGTCGCAGGGGCAGGGGGGAAGATGAACGAAAGTACCCGAAGGGAGCTATCAGCCTTCAGCTATCAGCTGTCAGCAAGAGAGAATGCAGATTTTGTCTTGCTGCTAACGAAAAGGCCGTAATGTCTTAAAAGATTATGGGTGTAGCCCAAGGTGGCTAGCGGAAGGCTTCTAAGGGCTATCGTCCGGTGCTGGCGGCCATTTTCTTGACCATGGCCAAGACGAGCTTGCGGTCGCTCTCGTTGAGGCTGACGGCATAACGCCGAATCTGGCTAAGGAAGCGCACCTCGTCGTCGCTCAGTTGGGGCAGACCCTTGGACCCGTTGGTGTGTCCGGCATCGGCGAAGAACTGCGACAAAGCCAAATCCATGGCGCTGGCAATCTTGGCGAGTGTGTCGAGAGAGGGAATCGTGTGCCCATTTTCAACACGGGAAAGATAGCAACGGAGTAAACCCGTGCGCTTCTCGATGTCTCCCTGGGACATCCCTTTTTGCAAGCGGTAATTCCGGATTGTGTCGCCGATGTTCATAGGAGAAAACGTCCAACCGGTAATCTGAAGGATGGCTGCATAGTAACCAGAGTAGTACCGTCTGGCAAGTGGAATTTGTGCTCACCAGGACCAATGATTTGCACAGCACCGAGATGGGGAGATTCTCGCGAGCGAGAACCCAAATCCCGCGGCTTCGCTCGGGAGAACAATAGGTCTAGCAATAGAGACGTATTTATTTTTTCAAGTTGCTGTCGAGGAAAGCCAGTGTTCGCTTCCAGGCGTCGGCGGCGTCATCGGGACGGTAACGATCTTTGTTGACGGGGTTTTCGAAGGCGTGGCCGGCATCCGGATAAATTTTGACTTCGATCTGCTTATCCAGTTGCTTCATCGCTGCTTCAAATTTGTGCACATCCTCAGGAGTGATGCCTTTATCCTGCCCAGCGAACACCCCGAAAACCGGTGCATTGATCTTTTTCAAAGTTTCGGTATCGGTAGCGAGGTGTCCGTAGTGGATGACATCGGCTGCGAGCGTGGGCTCTTCCAGCGCCACATCCAGCGAGTAGCCACCACCCATGCACCATCCGATCGAGCCGATGCGGTCCGGCTTCACGTTGTTCTGCGATTTGAGGTAATCGAAGGCGGCACGCAGGTCGCGTCCCGCGCGATCCTCAGGAACGCCCCGCATGAGCTCGTGAGCTTCATCCGGAGTCTTCGCTACTTTTCCGCGATAGAGATCGATTGCCAGAGCTACATAGCCCGCATCAGCGAACTTGGACGCCTGTTCTTTGACCCAATCGTCCAGGCCCCACCATTCGTGAATCACGATCAGAGCGGGGAATGGGCCTTTGCCCGCCGGCGTATACAGCGTACCCTGAACGGTTTCGGCGCCCGACTTATACGAAATTTGTTTTCCGTCGGCAGCGAAGGCAGACATGACGAGAAGAATTACTGCGGCGATCAGGATCGTGGATCTCATGGCAATCACTCCTTTGAGAGTTGATTCAGTTCTCTTGCGGAGTTGCGGCAAGAAGAAAGGGCTATAGCTCCAACTGCATATACAACGCGCCCGCGATCGGGTTCGCACAATACGGCGCCATCTCGCGGAAGCCGAAACGGCGATACATTTTAACCGCTTCCTTCATGAGTGGCTCAACCGTATCGAGCCGCATGGAACGGTAGCCGATCTGCTGAGCTTCGTCGATCACTCTCTGGATCAAAGCGAGTCCCAGGCGCTTGCCGCGAAACTGCGGGCGCACGTAGAGCCGTTTCATCTCGCAAATGCCGGACTCGAGTTGGTGCAACGCGACGCAGCCGGCCAACTCGCCAGCATAGTTCGCCAAAAGTAAGCGGCCTGCCGGGGGAGCATAGTCTCCAGGTAAATCGGCGAGCTCTTTATCGAAACCCTGGAAGCAGAGGCTGAAGCCGAGCGATTGGGCGTATTCCAGAAACAGCTCCCGGGCTTGCGCGATGTGTGCCGGGGATTCTGCTTGCGATATCGTCAAACCTTGAATTTGTGCGTGGGCCGCCATAATTCACCAACAAACCTGGTTGTTCACCAAAAAAGACACGAAGGCATCACCCCATCAGCATTCCACCGTTGACGTTGAGCACATGACCGGTGATGTAGGACGCTTCTTCCGAGGCAAGGAAGCGGACAGCATGGGCAACGTCCTCAGGGGTGCCTATACGGCCTAACGGGATCACCTTTAAGGCGGTCTCTTTTAATTCGTCCGATAGCGCAGATGTCATAGCGGTATCGATGAAGCCGGGCGCCACGGCGTTACAAGTTATGTTTCTCGAAGCCAGTTCGCGGGCAATGGCCATGGTGAGCCCAATCAGGCCCGCTTTGGAAGAAGCGTAATTGGCCTGTCCGGCCTGCCCGATCTGACCAAAAACGCTGGTGACGTTGATGATTCGGCCCCAGCGCTGCTTCAGCATCGAGCTGATCACCTGTTGCGTGCACAGATATGCCGAGGTCAAATTGGTGTTAAGGACGGCGTCCCAGTCGGCGCGCTTCATTCGCAGCAAGAGTTGATCGCGGGTGACGCCGGCGTTGTTAACGAGAATATCGACCTTGCCGAAATGCGTGATGGCGGCCTTGATCGCGGTCTTGATCTGCTCTTCGTCGTTGACATCCAGAGGGAAACAGGCCGCGGATGCACCCGCGGCGGCGATCTCTCCCGCGACGGCCTGAAGCTTTTCCTGGTTGCGAGCGGCGAGTGCGACTGCAACTCCTGCCCGTGCAAGTTGCAAGGCACAGGCGCGTCCAATGCCCTGCGATGCGCCGGTCACGAAGGCCACCCGGCCGGATGAGGTCATAGATCTCCTTCAAAAAAACAGAGCAGAAATTATACAGATGCGCTCCTGGGAGCGCAGTTCTATTCCAGGGCAGCGGCAGCAGTCTCGCGAACCTCGTTGCGAAACAGGTAGCGGAGGAGGGGCGGTGCGAGCATGGTGGTGAATGCCGTCATCAGAACCACGATGGCGTAAGTGCGTTGGGTGACGATATGGGAATTGAGGCCGACAAGAGCGACAATCAAAGCCACTTCGCCGCGTGGCATCATGCCGACACCGACTGTAACCGCGTTGTGAAGGCCCTCTCCTAACAAGGGGAGGCCGCAACCAAGAAGCTTGGAGATGACGGCCAAGAAGGTGATCACCAGCGCTGCCACGATCAGATCGACGTTGAAAGATCCCAGATCAAGGCGCGAGCCAATGGTGAAGAAAAAATAGGGAGCCAGAAAATCGCTGATGGCGGTGGCGCGAGGCAACAAGCCCCATTCAGGCGCGTAATCGGCGAACATGAGTCCGGCAAAGAAGGCTCCGATGATGGCGGCCATGCCAATCTTGGCAGCCAGCCAGGAGAGCAGAAGACAAATCGCCAGGGAGATGATCAGCGGAGCGTTGTGGGTGGAGAGACGCTCCACCTTGGCGCGCAGCGGGCGAATGATGCGGGAGCCGACAAAAAGCATGAAGACCGCGAATACGACCGCTTCAAAGGCAAGTACGCCCAAGTGAAACCACTGCAAGGCGGCGCCGGAAGCCAATCCCGCCACCACGGCGAGCAGAACCATGCCCAGAATGTCGTCGAAAACGGCAGCCCCGAGAATAATTCTGGCAGTGCGGCTGGCCATTACGCCCAAGTCGCCAAGAACGCGGGCGGTGATACCCACGCTGGTGGCAACCATGGCAGCGCCGACGAAGGTCGCCTCCGTCGCGCTATCCCCGCGGACGCGCATATATACGAAGCCCAGAACGAACGGAACGACGATGCCGCTGACTGCAACCAGGAGGGACTTGTGGCCGACCTCGATCAGGTCCTGGGGGCTGGTCTCCAGACCGGCATGGAATAGCACAAAAATGGCGCCGATTTCAGCGATGGAGAAAATAGTGTCGCTGGGGCTGATAATGGCGAGCGCATAGGGCCCGAGGGCAACGCCGGCGCAAATCTCACCCAGCACCGCCGGCAAACCGAGCCGTTCAAAAATCTCACCGATAATTTTGGCGGCAACGAAGATCGAGAACAGCTGAAATATCAGGTGCTCAGGACCACTTGCCATACGGCAAGAATAGAAACAACTGAGTTCTGTCGCAAGTCACAGCAGAACCCCCCGTCACGGCCAGTGAGCGAACAGCAGGTCATGCCAGATCTGGACCATGATCCAAGGGCTGGAGGGCGGAGGTCAGGGACAGTGCGCTCCTATGCGCAGAATGGCGGCAGAATCCATGAAAATCCAGAGCCAACCGGGAAAGAGAAGATTAACTTACTCGCTGGGGGCGGGAGAAAAGACCTGAGCCTGGTGCGCCGTTTGTTGGACCGCCTGAGTGGCCGCAACAGGCTGGTAGTCGCGGTGAGAAATATCGACGACCGTCCGGCCGATCACTCGGGCCCTCGCTTCGGTGTGCATGCGTACCGGGAATGTGAAGTTCCCGATGTCGGTATAGTCCTGTGCAAACTCGAGTTTCTTGATGAAGAATGAGGGGGATTTGACAACTTGCCCTTCGGCACGAACCAGGCTGCCAGTGTAGGCGTCTATAAAGATCTTTCCCTTGAACAGGCCGGGCCGTTTCACGCGCGGCTTGAGATGGAAGACATGCACTAACCTGCCGTTCAGGTTTCCCGAGCCTCGATAGGAGAACTTGTAGTTCTTGTCGCTGATGGCAGTCAGTGCGCCATCATCCTTCTGCACGTGATCCACTTCCGACTGCAACAGCCGGCTGATGACGTTGCTCTTGACGAAGCCGTCGCCCGTGTAGTGCACCGGAGTGAACTGCAGCGTGTGGGGAGCGGAAAAATGGCGCTCGACTTCAAATTCCCCATGCTGGTCGGTCTCAGGAAGCTGGGCGCGAATCACACTGATAGCGGAGTAGCCGGCCAGATCCTGCGCCTGAATGACGGTTCTTCCGTGATAAGCCTGCAGAGCTAACTCTGGCGCCATGCGGGGTAACGCGGTACTGCTCGGGAGGTCTGGGACTGACGTCTTTACGGGAGCGACCGTGCCGGCAGGCAGCGTGGTGCGGCTCGCATCAAAGGCGAGCGCGGGCAGAGTCTGCGCGGCCGCGATCCCGCTCCAACACACCAACCCGATCAATAATGATGAAGACCAACGCATCATCGGTCAGAAAAAACTACAAAACATCTCCTGGGGTTTGTAGATCATTACTTTATATACGATTCAGCTACTCTCTGAAAAGTGACAAAAGTTATCCGAGGCCATTCGCCCGGACAGGCGCACGCGCACGTTGCGTCCGCGCCAACTGCCAAGTAAGATTCGAATTCTGCGATGACGGACGCAAGAAATCCTTCGGCTGGCGAGCATAGCCTTACGTCGGGACCATCGGTAGAAGTTTTCGCGGTTTACGGAGCCGAGCCCGAGGTTCAGGCGTACGCGATGGCGAAATATTCGCGCTCCGCGCTCTCGATGAAGGAGTCGTTGCGCGAAATCAACCAGCAGAAGGCCGAGAAATTTCTTAATACTTTTTACTTTCAGTATGGGCATCGTTCCATCGCCGATCTGGCCCATATTGCCCTCGCTATCGAAAAACTCTCCATCCTGGCCGCCATTGAGGTCGCCGACGAGCAGCGCTGGGACGGGCAGGAGCGCTCGACTCGATATCAGGACTTCCGCAAGAGCGGCTATTACACTCCGGACTTCGGTAACGATAACGCGGCGCACAGCTTATACCGGGAGACGATCGAGAATCTGTTTGCCGAGTACGAGCGGATGTCGGAGGGAATGTTTCATTACCTGGCGGGAATTACTCCGAAGCCGCCGGAAATGAAGCAGGAAGCCTATGAGCGCACGCTGCGAGCACGGGCTTTCGACATCACCCGCTATCTGCTCCCACTCGCGACCAATACTTCACTCGGCGAAATCGTCAATGCCCGCACCCTCGAAAACCAGGTGACACACCTGCTGTCGCACAGTTATCGAGAGGTGCGGTACCTCGGGGAGCTGCTCAAGCGTGCCGCCATGGAGCCCGCGTTCAACGTAAATCACGAATCGCTGAACGCCCTGGTCGAAAAGATTCGTGAGAAAGATCCGGAACTGGGAGAACAAGCTACGCGGGAATTGCTGAAAGAGGTTCGCGTGGCGCCCACGCTTGTGAAATACGCAGATCCCAATTCCTACGAGATCGAGACCCGGCGCGAACTGCGGCTGGCAGCGAGCGAGCTGATGAAGAATGTTGCCATTTCTCCAGCCGAACTGGTCGATCTTCTGGACGAAGATCCGCTCGAACTCGAATTGGCGACTACCCTGCTATACGAGCATTGCCATTATCGTTATCGCCAAATTCGCGAGGTCCTCGAGAGTCTAGGCGCCAAGATGCAGCGGGAGATCATCGATTTGGGGCTGCGCCATCGCGGCCGGCACGATGAGCTATTGCGCGCCTTTTCCAGCGGCCAGCAATTTCGCTTTGACATCCTCATGGACATTGGCGGGTTCCGCGACATGCATCGCCACCGCCGCTGCGTTCAAATCGGCCAGGGCTTCACCACTGCACACGGCTACGATGTGCCCGAGGAATATGAAGCCGCCGGCCTTCGGGCCGAATATGAAACCTTGATGAAGCGCACGGCGAAAGCTGTGGGGAAGTTAAGTGAGGGCAGCACGCCGGAAGCGGCGGAAAATTCGGCGTACGCGATCCCGCTCGCCTATCGCAAACGCACTCTCTTCAAGATGGATTTCGCCGAGGCTGCGTACATCGCCGAGCTCCGTACAACTCCCGCCGGACACAGGTCGTATCGGGAAGTTGCTTATGCGATGTATGAAGCCGTGGCGAAAAAATATCCCGTACTGGCCCGGCATATTCGCGTGCATGATGTGCGCCAGCCGGTGGACCTGCTGAAGAGATGACCTAACGTTGCGATGTGTTTTTCTGGGCTCGAGTCGGAGGCGTCGAGCAAATCCACACAATTAGCTCGGAGGGCGCTGTTCACTGGTCCACATCCAGATAATTAGCCCGGAGGGCCCTACTCATTAGCCCAGCGCGTAAGCGCTGGGTAGCAATGACGCCCGAAGCGGAGCCTCGTCAGGGGCGGCGTTCAATGGATCGAACGCGGATCGAAGGGGATTCCGGATCTATTTAGCAGCGCCACGAATTCTTCCTGGAAATTCCGTTTTTGATGATGCTTTCCCTGATTGCGGATGTAGCGCTTGACTGGATCAATCCGGGAGGGGCTGACGCTAAACGCGCCATATCCTTCCTGCCAGGCGAAGCGCATGCCGCTCTCGTTCAGCCAGCGTGAAGAGTTGGCCTTGAGATCGCAGATAACCTTGGCCAGGTTGTGGGTTGGCGGCAAGGCAATCAGCAGATGTACATGATTGGATACACCGCCTACGGCCAGCAAAGGAACCTGAATGTTCTTCAGAATTCCGCAGAGATAAGCCCAAATCTTCTGTTGCCTGTTTTCGGGAATGAGGGGAGCGCGGTCTTTCGTACTGAATACGCAATGGACGATGTTCGAAGTATAAGTATGCGACATGGTCGTGGCGCCCCTTACGGGGCTCTCCTTTTATGACGAAGCTCACCCAGGGCTTACGCCCTGGGCTAATGAATTCCGCCCTTCGGGCTCGAAATGCTCGCCTTCGGGCTCGAAATGCACGCCCTTCGGGCTTCAACGCTGATGAGTTGGCTTTCCAATTCACATAACACTTTCAAATTCTCACGATCAAGGGGATGTTTCCAGGTTGGTGGTCACATCGAACTGATGCATCCCATACCGTCTGATCTGATTTGAAAGTCGTAGCGGGTTACGAGTTCAGCGTTTGGCGGCGGAGTTTGCGGCTCTCGGCCAGCAGGGCCATCGAGTGCATAAGGTTTTGCAGGGTTACGATGCCGACCAGGCGTTGGTCTTCGACGACGGGGATAATGCTGAGGTTTTTGGCACTCAGCTTACGGAAAGCCGAGGCCAGGGATTCGCTGCGAGCGGCCACTTCGAAAATCTTGCTCATTACGGATTGCACATAGCCGTTGCCCTGGGTGCGAAGTGCTTGCAGGATTTTCTGCTTTGAGATAACGCCGACCATGTCGCTGCCGCGGATGACGGGAAAGTCATCCTGCAGGCAGTGCACTGCCTTCTCGAGCGCGTCCTCGAGGGTATCGGCGGGCGAGAGGGTGGCGAAGTCGGTCAGCATGATGTCGTTCATCTGCACGGTCGCGAGAACCGACTGGAATACGACCGAGCGTTCCTCCAGCTGGGCGGCGATGAACAGGAAGAATCCGACCATGGCCAGCCACACGTTCCATAGCATGCCGACCAGCACGAACAGCATGGCAAAGGCTTGGCCAATCGCCACTGCGCGACGGGTGGCATTCACGGAGTCGAGTTTCCGGGCGAAGAAGGCGCGCAAAACCCGGCCGCCGTCCATGGGATAAGCCGGGAGCAGGTTGAATCCCGCAAGATACAGATTTGCCCACACCAGGCTGCGCAGGAGATTGGAGGAGGTCAGAAATGGCCAGGCGAGAAGGTTGGCCTGAGGCGCGACCGCGGTGATAATGGCTGCTGAGATTGCTGCAACGACGAAATTCACCAGCGGGCCGGCGACCGCAATGCGAACATCGCGTAACCAGTTCCTGGCTCCCTCTTCGGCGTCACTGAGGGCATAGGATTCGTCCAGCATGGTCACGCCGCCGATGGGGAGCAGGATGATCGATTTGGCGCGTACCCCCGCGCTCCTGGCAACCAGGGCGTGCCCTAACTCGTGCCATAGAACCGATACGAAAATTATCGCGACCAGGGCCAGACCGCGGGCCGGATTCGGCACGGTGTGGCGAGCGGCCGATTCGGTTAACCATACAAAGGCCAGTAGAAAAAGAAATGTGAGATGGATTCGGATGTCAATTCCGAAGATTCGTCCCGCGGAAATGGACCAGCTTCTCATGAAGAGCGCGTTACCCCTGAGGTGACATTCTATAGTTTAGACGACACTTGGGCGGATGCCGTTGGTTTGTTGAAAACACAAAAGTGCTGGGTCAACAGGGAAGAAATGGCATGCGAGTAATCGCGGGGAAGTTTCGCAGCCGGCGGCTGCAGTCGCTGCGCGGTATGGACATACGCCCAACTTCCGATCGTTTGCGGGAAACCCTGTTCAACGTTCTGTGCGCGGGCAATCCCGAAGCGTTGGAGTCAACCACCTGGTTGGACTTATTCGCTGGGACCGGGGCTGTGGGAATCGAAGCTCTGAGCCGCGGCGCTGCGGAGGTTACGTTTGTAGAAGCTTCGGCGAAAGCGGCGGAGCTGATTACGAAGAACTTGCGATCACTGAGCGTCAAGGATGGATTCCAGGTACTCAAGATGGATGTTGCGGCAGGCCTGAGGAAGCTCGACGCGATGCGCAAAGTCGCGACTTTCATTTTCCTCGATCCGCCGTATCGCATGCACGAGGCGTATGAGCATACCTTAACCGCGCTGGAGCGATCAGGCATGGTGCAGCCCTCGACCCTGGTCATTGCCGAGCACGATCACAAATTTGATCCCGGCGAGCAGTTCGGAAGCTTGCGGCGGTCTCGTAAGCTGGAGCAGGGAGATGCGGCGTTGAGTTTCTACAAGAAGGAAGCAGAGACGTAGGCAGCTACGTCTCTGCCATGTGCCTGCCTAATCATCATCGCGGTCGTGCCATTCGCGACGTTCGTGTTTGTACCAGCCGAGGTGCCGGCCGTTGTCGTGGCGTTCCCAAGCCGGAGGCTGAGGGTAAAATCGGACGACGATCCAGCCGCGATACGGATCCCAAACGCGCCGATAGTAGCAGCCATCCCGGTCACGCCAGTATTCGCGATACTGTTCGCGCTGCTGGTAGCGGTCACGGTAGTCGTCGCGGTCCCAATCGTTGGCGCGGGCCGTTGCCGTGACGGAAAACAACATTCCAGCCGTTAGTCCTGCCACCGCAAGCAAATTCCTGAAGCGAGTCATATTCACCTCCAGAACCGAGTGGCGCCAATTGGCTTCAGTGAATACAAACCCCGGGGCAGGCGGAAAGTTGTGGGAGCAGCAAAAGGCTGGAAGCACCTGATTGTTGAGTGCTTTTTGTTGCCTACATCAGCAGTTCGTTGGTACGACGCGCGATCGGATGTTGCATCTCCTGCAGTTCGTTCTTTACCTGGTTCAGGCCGTAAACGCACTGCTCGAAATGGTCGGAGAGTTTCGCGAAGAGGGGAGCGACTTTCGAGTATTCGAAAAACTCGAACTTGGAAACGATGTAGTAACTCTCCTTGCCCGCTTTCATCCAATCGAGAAAGTTCTCGATGCGGTCGCGCCGCAGGCGATATCGGTTGATGCTCTCCGGAAACATGCCGGTGAAAAAGAGGGTGTAATCGCCAATATGTTTGCGTACCTGGCGTTCACGGTCGAACGAAGGCGCGGGACCAAAAACCGGATCGGATTCGAGGAGCATCTCGCCGACATCCCCCAGCGGGCGTCCGGCGGCGTTGCGGATCATGTGCAACTGGTCCGCGTCGCAGAATTCGGCGAGCAAGTGCGCGACGTAGGCGATCAACTGCGGGTCGCGCAGGCCGATCTCCTGAGCGTAGTGGCGGGCGACCAGTTCGTTGAACAGCTGCTGCAGCGGATGCGATTCCGGAATCATGCTTTGGGCCCCTTTGGAGAAGCACCCAGACTTCTCATCGGCACGCTTGTGCGACTTATTAACCCAGCTTGATGACAAACACAAGTAACTTTCGTAAGGCGCGCCGGAAAATGCATAGCCAGTTAGAAGTCGAAGGGCTGGCGAGAGTTGCAGGCACTGAAATTGTTAGCAGCCGACGCGAGCGGGTGCTAATCGAAAGTACTGGCGCGCAGGTAGAAACAGAAGGCAACCTCAGTAGCGCAAAGGTTGAATTCACCGAGGAGTGAACGAATGCAGCGGCAGAATATCGCGAGCGGAGCTCGCTGGGAGCCGATCGTGGGCTATTCGCGTGCGGTGCGAGTCGGGCCTTACATCCACATTTCCGGCACCACGGCTTTCGGAGCTGATGGCAAGATCGTCGGCGTCGGGGACGTTTATGCGCAGACGGTGCAGGTGTTGAAGAATATTGCCGAGGCGCTCCATAAGGCAGGCGCGTCCTTAAACGATGTGGTGCGCACGCGCACCTATGTCACCAATATTGCCGATTGGGAGAAAGTTGGAAAAGCCCACGGGGAAATATTCGGGCAGATTCGTCCCGCTACATCGATGGTCCAGGTGGCGGCGCTGATTTCTCCCGAGATACTGGTCGAGATTGAGGCCGATGCCATCGTGACACAGCAATCCTGATTAAAAAAGAAACCCAGATCCCTCGCTTCGCTCGGGATGACAACAAAATAAATGGACGGCAACAACATAAAAGTTGGCAACAAAATAAAAGTTGGCAACAAAATAACTAGATGGCAACGAAATGGATGACACAAATGGGGCGACTCACGGACGTTCGTTTGTCTCAGCGTCCCATTTGCTCTAGCTGGGTGGCAGCGCTGTCGACCACTGCTGCTTCATTCTCTATCGCCTGTGCGACTCGCGCCACCTCCCGTTCTGCCTCACTGTAGCGCTTCTGCTCGATGCCCTCGCGGACTCCGGGGACGGTCTTAACCTCGTAGCCGGTGTAAACGCCCGGCGCATAGAGAACATGCTTGTACCATGGCCGCCGCGGCAGGCCGTCCTCATTGGTCAAGGCGCGCTCCGATTGGATGAGCTTCTGATTCAGGCTCTGAAGCGAATTGGTATCCGCCGAACTCAGCTTCGCTTGAGCCTGTGCCAGGGACTTGCGATAGCGTTCACCCGCACGCGCGAGTACCTGGACAGCATTCTCCATGGGCGCGAAATTGATGAATGGAGGCACATCTTCATGCGGCGGAGCCACGGTGGGATGACGCGGATCATTCGTGGCTTTGAATAGTCCTTGTTCCAACTCGAGATTGCGTTCGCGAATCTCGTCCTGCTTCTCGGTCAGTAACTTTTCCAGATCCTTCGTGTACTTCTGAGCTGTATCCGCTTGATCGGTGAAATCGAAGGGCAGAATCTCGGCATCGGCAAGTCGCATGACGGCTGTGCCCACGGTTTGCGACAAGGCTTTGCCATAAACGAAATCGGTGTCGGAAAAATGGGTGTACCAGTAAAAATCGTCGTAGATAGAGTGGTAGATACCCTGTTTGTCCTCGCCGAAATAGCCCAAGTCGAGAGTGGCGATCCCAAGGTGATCGAGAAAGCCGGTGTAATCGGTGCCCGATCCAAGCGCGTCAATGCGAAGGTCGGGGCGTTCGCGCAGTTCTTTTCGTTCTTCGGGAGTCTTTGCCTTGGCGATCTCGGAGAATTGGCGGCGCTGCCAAACCGTGAGTTTGCTCTCAGGGTCTTCGATACCGCGCGCCACCCCGTTGATGAACTGCTCCAGGCTGTGCGATCCGCCCATCTGCACAAATCCGCGTCCATTGCCGTCAGTATTGAGATACACAGCGGCGTGCCGGCGCAGATCATCAGCGTGTGCTTCGACCCATTCGGTGGAACCCAGCAGCATCGGTTCCTCCCCGTCCCAGGCGCAGTAAATGATGGTGCGACGCGGCTTCCAACCCTGCTTGAGCAGTTCGCCGAAGGAGCGCGCCTCTTCCAGCAGCGCCACCTGCCCGGAAACAGGATCCTCGGCGCCGTTCACCCAGGCGTCGTGGTGATTGCCGCGAATGATCCATTCATCCGAAGCTGAGGTTCCAGGGATTTTCGCGATGACGTCGTTAACCTTCTTAAGGTCCCAATTCGATTCCACTTTGAGGTGAATCTTTGCCGGGCCAGGGCCGACATGATAGGCAATAGCCAGGGCACCGCGCCATTCCGGCGGCGCCATCGGTCCCTTCAGCGCCGCTAGAAGCGGTTGCGCGTCACCATAAGAAATTGGCAACACCGGAATTTTTGAAATGCTTTTCGCCTCTTTGAGTGGAAGCCGCTTGGCATCGGGAGTTGCGCCCACTCCGGGCGTCAACGGATCGCCGGGACTGGAGGAGGCGAAATCCATGACGCTACCGCGTTGGACGCCATTCGGATTGCGCATCGGCCCGGCAGGAAAAATGTCGTCTTCGAAATACCCGTCATCGCGCGGATCCGAGTAAATCAGGCACCCGACTGCGCCGTGCTCGGCGGCAACCTTGGGCTTCACTCCCCGCCAGGAATTGCCGTATTTCGCAATCACGATGGCACCCTTTACCGAGACGCCGAGCCGGTCGAGTTCCTCGTAATCCTTAGGCAATCCGTAGTTCACGAACACGAGAGGCGCGGTCACGTCGCCATCGATGGAATACGCGTTATAGGTCGGCAGTTGCTCGGACTTCTGGCCGGAGGTGGGATCCGTTGCAATCGCGGGCTCTTCCAGCTTGGCCGTAAACTTCACCGGCTCGATCATTTCTACGACGCGAGTTTTGGGAGTAGGAAAAAGCACGTCGAAGGATTCGATGTGCGCGTCGAACCCCCATTCCTTAAAGCGAGCCAGAATCCATTGCGCATTGTCGAGATCGTAGGGCGAGCCAACATGGTGAGGACGGGCACTCAAGTGCTGCATGTAGGTGCGCTGATTGTCAGGGCTGGGAATGGCCTGAAACTTATTCTCCCATTGCCCTTCCACCTGAGCTGCGTCGGGCGCATAGCCGGTCAGCATTTTCTGTTCAGGACCTGCCAAAGAAGATGAAATCGAGAAAGACAGAAAAAGCAGCACTAGGACAACTTGGCGCATGCGTAATCCTCAAGCGGGAATCGACTAAATCGAGCGACACAGGGTAACACGCGCCCGGGTGAATTCAGGAATTAGAGAGTTATTCGCCGAGCAAGCGGTCGAGCAGGCGCGCAAGCTGCGCTTCTTGCGGAGTTGCGTGCGCGGGGGTGGCGCGACCTCCCGTCATAGTGGCCAGCTGGTGTGCCAGCAGACGAACTGCGGTGTCCTTGGGCAGATAAATGGCGTTGCTGGGAAGTTCCAGTTCCCATTCGTTGCCATTCCGATACAGTGGCCATCGCTGCTTTTCTGACCGGCGTTGAAGGTTTGCCTGGCCGGCTGCCAGCGAGGAGGGCTCGTTCATCTGCACCTCGGCCCAACCCTGGTCATGTTTCACATGGACCTTCTTAACATTAAAGTTCTCAACGATGACCACGGGTTTGGTGGAGTTGAGCAGGTCCGTACTCCCCAGTGGCAAGTTGGCATCGGAAAACTTTTCTTCAAGAGCCTGGCGTAAGGCTTCAGGAGTAGGACGATCGACGGACACAACAACCGGTAATCCTGCGGGTTCAGAGTGCAGTGAATCGGGAACTGCGGAAACGGGCGCTTTGACTGGTTCCGACGCTGGCTGCTCTTCCCCCTCGTTCATATGCTCCGGATCGACGGCGCTGTCGTTGGCGGCGCTCGTCTTGGCCGATGCGAGTGTAACCCCGGCCGGCGCAGTCTTCACGTAACGATAAAATCTGGGGCGGCCGCGTCTCCGCCAATAGCGCGAATCATATTTTTCAACTCCAAAGCCGGTGCGCAACGAACTAAAGAAAGAATGCTGAACCGGATTGACGATGATCCCCATATGGCCGCGCCACACAATCAAGTCTCCCGGTTGCGGATGGGTTACGCGCTGAAAGTCGCCGGTTCCATCATAAAGTGTGACCGAATTCTCGTAACTATAGGGGAAGCCGGCATGATCGTAGATCTCATGAACAAAGTGCGAACAATCCTGGCGCAGGGCTCGATGGTGCGCCGTTTCCATGGCTGCGCCAAGCACCGCCAGACCTTCATCCAGGTTTAACAAGCGCGCAGGAGCGCTGGAAGGAATCACCCTGCTCTCAGCCGCATCGGTATTGATGTCGTTGCGTTGCGCATACAGCGCGGACGTGACCAGGCACGCCAGCAGCAAAACACCGGTTTGCAACTTGATCGACATGCGGTTAAAAACACTGTGACAAAAACTGGCGGAGACGCAATCGCCCCCGCCCGCCGTCAGTATGGGGATTGAGATGCAGGGTGAACAAGAGGAGTTTGTACGTGCCGGCACTCCAAAGTCACATCCAGAGCGGGATTTCGGGCGCTATCATACGTTTACGGGTTATTTAATTTTGGCCGAGCGAGATGGGAAACAGGCTTTTCGTCCTTCGGACATCAATTAGCGGGAAGTACGAACAGGAGAGACGGCAATCAGTTGATTGCGGAGACACCCGCACGTGCGCGCGGGAGGCCGGGCTGGGTGGCCTTGTTGTCGGCGATTGGAATCAAAACCGTCAAAGTGGTGCCGGATTGGTTCGACTCGATGTCGAGCTTTCCGCTGAGTTCCTTGATTCTCTCTCGAATGCCGGCCAAACCTACACCGACATTAGTCCCGTTCTTACGGAAGCGTTCGAGCGTGGTCTCGGGGATACCCTTTCCATAATCCCGAACACTGAGTCGAACGGCAGATTGCTCTAACGTGAGCTCGACGTCTACCGTCGGGCTGTGGGCATGACGATGAACGTTGGTCAGACTTTCCTGGAGAATGCGAAACAGAGCGGTTTCGACGGGAACGGGCAATCTCTGCAAATCGGGCGGCAACTGCAGCGAAACCTTCATCCCGCTCCTTTGGCCGAAGCCCTCTACATACCAGGTCGCGGCCGAAGCCAAACCGGCCTCGTCCAGCAACGGGGGATGGAGTAAGTGGGAAAGAGTTCTGGTATCGCTGATCGCCCGTTCCAGCAACTGCTGCGCCTCCCGCAGCCGCTCGGAAAGGTTATCGGATTGAGCTAATAAATCGAGATTGATCTTGGTGGCCGTCAGGTACTGGCCGAGGCTGTCGTGCAGTTCACGGGCGATGCGGCGGCGCTCTTCATCCTGCACATGGAGAAGCCGGGAAGAGAGCCTGCGCAAGGCAGCCGTGCGCTGTTCGACCAGGGATTCCAATTCGTCGTGTGCGCGGCGGAGCGCTTCCTCCGCAGTTTGGCGCTGGCGCAGGTGGTCGCGGATTTCATACTGCCGTCGGCGCGCCCGCAGGGCAGTCTTCACCGCGCTGATCAGCGTGGCCGGCCGCAAGGGGCGTTCCAGCAGAGTTATGTTACCGAGGGGAGCCCGCGAGCGCGCCGCGTTCTCCGTCATCGGAGTACTGCCGCCACCGCCGGTCAAAACCAGTATGGGAAAGTCAGACCACTGCGGCTGCGTGGCAATGCTCTGAGCGAGTATGTCAATACCTTCAGCACTGAGCGCCTCTTCTGTAATGATCCCAGCTCCGGCTCCGCTTTCGATGCCCCTTGCGATCGCGGCCGCATCGGAAGCGATATGCGCGGCAATACCGGACTGCTGCAATATTTTTTCGATCAGCGCGGCGTCTTTGCCGAAAGGCGCGAAGATGAGCACTTGCGAATCGTTGTTAGTCACTTTGCACACCGGAGTAGGAAGCATTCCCGTTGCCCTGGCCGACGGGCGTGGGGATGCCGCTCAAGACTCCCTGAAAATTTTCCAACGGTTCGCCCAATCGGATCGCATTCGGGCCCAGAGTCAACTGGCGGATCGTGCGCTCGTGCCCCCCACTGCGTTTCTTGATCATGGAAATGGCCTGCCGCACGGAGCCGTGGGCCTCGAAGTATCGCAGCACAAGAATGTTGTCGGCCAGATAACTGACGTCGACCGGGCTTTGCATGTTACTGCCGATCATGCCGGCCTGGGCCACGATCATCAAAGTCAAAACGCCGCGATTGTTCAGGTAAGCGAGCAGTTCATGTAAATGCAAGGCCAGGTACTGTTCGCCGGGCATGGATTGCAGAAATCCATTGAGACTATCGATAACGATGATTCCTACGCTGTCGTTCTCGACCGCTTGCCGCACTTTTTCAACAAACTCTCCCGGCGACATCTCAGCGGGATCCACCTGGTCAAGAGTCATATGACCGGAGCGAACGTGCTGCTCGAGATCCATACCCAACCCCTTGGCACGGCGTATGAGGCTACCCAGGGTTTCTTCGAAAATGAAGCCCGCTGCTTTCTCTCCCCGTTCGGCAGCAGTACAAGCCCAGCGTAGGGCAATCGTGGTTTTGCCGGAGCCCGCCGGGCCCACCAGCAAGGTACTGGTACCGTGGTCAAGTCCGCCTCCTGCCAATGCGTCCAGCTCAGGAATTCCGCTATGAGCCACTTTCATGGTGTGGTCGGCCCGATGTTCGGCTGCAATCAGGCGCGGGAAAACCACAATCCCACCGGTGCGAATGAGATAGTCATGGTAGCCTTCGCGAAACGGACACCCGCGCAGCTTGGTCACTTCCACGCGCCGCCGCATCTTTCCATATTCAGGCGATACTTTGCTCAAGGAAATGACCCCGTGCACGATGCTGTGCAATTCCAGCTCCTTTTCCGTGCTGGTGCGATCATCGAGGAGCAGAACCGTGCAGTTAAGGTTCGCGAGGGACTCTTTCAACGAAAGGATCTGGCGGCGGTAGCGCAGCATGTCCCGGGCCATCATGCGAAGCTCGGAAAGCGCATCCACGACCAGGCGGTCCGGTTTCAGGCGCGTGACTTCCGCCAGGATAGCTTGGGTGCGATCGCTAAGCTCTACCTCGGCAGGATGAAAGACTGTGTATTGGCCGTCGGGTCCTAAATCCTGTTCACCGGGAAGGAGTTCCAGAGTATTCAAGCCATTCACGTTGAAGCCATGGGCCTCGGCCACAACCAGCAGGTCGCGCCGCGACTCGGATAGGGTTACGTAAAGAGCCTTTTCTCCTCGGCGCAGACCCTCGAGGGCAAACCGTAAGGCCATCGTGGTTTTGCCGGTTCCGGGCTCACCCTCGAGAAGATAGAAGTGTCCCTGCGGAAGTCCGCCACCGAGAACATCGTCCATCCCGGGGGAACCCATGCTGCAACGGGGAATGGGTTTCGGAAGAGGGCGCGTCAACGGGTCATGCGTATTCATGTCATTAAAATTGTCGATTGTTTTCTCGGCAGCAGGGTTGTTGCCTGCGCTTCTCTGGATTGCTGTCTCAACCCTCTGGCTCCGGGTAAGATGTCACGCTTGCTGACAGTTCAACCGCAGAGGTGCCTAGCATTACTGTCCAAGAGCTTCGAAGGGCGGTCCATAGGGTCTTTTCTGTATAGAAAACAGCTTTCGCGCGTATAGCACAGGGTCCGGCCGAGTCCGCTTACCTGCGGGCACTTTTGAGAATACAATCAGCGGGCATAGCGAGGTGCACCATGCGCCCATCCTGGTGTGCGCTCTGGCTGAGCGCAGTTCTGCTTGCGACTCCCACTGGTTTGAAGGCCGGAGCTCCCTCGAATCCAGCGAGAATCTGCGTTGCGACGGTAGGCAACGCAAGTACGGTATCGGTTATGGAAGAGCGATTGACAGAGCGCCTGGCGAAGGATCTTGCCAGAGCCAAGATCGATTCCATCAGCATGGATTCGGCGACGACTCGCGACCAAAAATTGTGGCCCACGCGTGACAATGGGGAGGAAGCACGCAGCAAGGAGTGCGATTACATCTTGCTAACCCGGATAGAGGACAAGCGCGCTCTTTCCGGTCAGGGCACTACGCCCGAGATCTCGATTGGAGGCCGAGTACCCAGCCTGGACGCGTCCGACCCTCTGAGCGGAACGACCGGGCCGGTATACCGCGAGAACATGCGCGTGAATTTTGCCTTGTTCCAAACTGGCAAAACTGACCCGATGATCGACACTTATATTCTGGAACGTTCCTCGGCCAATGTGTCAGAGTCGTTCCTGGAAGCCATGGATCGGGAAGCCAATCGTGTGAGCCACGAAGTGAAAAAGAAGAAGAAATAAGGACCTTCTAAGCTTAAAAATCTGCCGCTCTTGGCGCCAGCCAACTCCTCTCAGTGTCCACCCGGCCTCACCTCTAAAGTGAACCATCCTGCCTGCCGATGATGCATGTGGGCAGGTGCGATGCCTATAGACAAATTAGTGCGCGAGCGCAGCGAGCGGGCTACCGACCTGCTCCTGGATGTGGTTCCCATGGCCATTATTGCCACCGGATGCGATGGCATGATCACCCACTGGAACCAGACCGCCGCAATCATTTTTGGGGTTCATAAAGAAGATGCGGTAGGCCGTCGGCTGAGCGACTGCGGTGTGCAGTGGGTGGATCGAGCCCAAATCCTGCGGTTCGAAAAGAATATGCTGGAGACACGACATGCGTCGGAGGATGATGCGGCATTCCTCAATGCCGACCAGGACAAGCGGCTGGTTGGTTTAACCGCCCGCTTTATTGCCGTCTCCCAGCCGCAGACACCGGGTTACATCATCACCGGCGCCGACGTGACCGATCGCAGGGCCATGCAGGTTCAGGCCAGCCACACGCAAAAAATGGAGGCCATTGGTCAGCTGTCAGCGGGCATTGCCCACGAGATTAATACCCCCACGCAGTACGTCTCCGACAATCTTTCTTTTCTGAACGAGGGATGGAGTTCTACCCACGCGCTCATGGTTCTTTACCGAAAGGCGTTGGAGGCGGCGAGCGAGTCCATTCCCGAAAAGTTACGAGCCGAGCTTAAGCAGGCCGAGGAGAAGTTCGATTTCGAATTCATCTCCGCGGAGATGCCCAAAGCCATCGAGCAGGCAAATGACGGCGTGCGGCGGGTAGCGAAAATTGTGCGCGCGATGAAGGAGTTTTCCCATCCCGACGCGGCGGAGAAGTCGACAGTCGACATCAATCGCGCCATCGAGACCACAGTTACCGTCGCTCGCAATGAATGGAAATACGTGGCCGAGGTGAAAACGGAGTTCGACGAAAAATTGCCACCGGTGCCTTGCTATGCGGGTGAACTCAACCAGGTCATCCTCAACCTGATTATCAATGCCGCGCACGCTATCAAGGACGTGGTGCGCGAGAGCGGACAGAAGGGTCTGATCACTGTCCGCACCTCCAACAATGAAGATTTCGCAGAAATCTCGATTAGCGATACGGGAACGGGCATTCCCGAGGCCATCCGTTCGCGTGTCTTCGACCCCTTCTTCACTACCAAGGAGGTCGGCAAAGGCACGGGGCAAGGACTGGCCCTGGCGCACAGCGTCATTCGCAAGAAACACAGAGGCAAAATCTGGTTCGAAAGCGAAGTCGGTAAGGGCACGACATTTTTTGTCCAACTGCCCATGCACCCGGATTCGCCGGCGGAGAATTGATATGCAGAAGCTGCTCTTCGTGGATGACGAACCCATGGTGTTGCAGGGCTTGCGCCGCTCCCTTCATTCCATGTCGCACGAATGGGATATGACCTTTGTGGAGAGCGGGGATGCTGCCCTGCAGGTGCTCGATCACGAGCCTTTTGACGTGATCATCACCGACATGCGAATGCCCAAAATGGACGGAGCCCAGCTGCTGGAGGAGGTGAAGCGCCGCCATCCCGGCATGGTTCGCATGGTGTTGTCGGGACAGTCGAGCCGCGAGGCCGTGCTTCGTTCCCTGAGCCCGACCCACCAGTACATGTCGAAGCCTTGTGATCCGCAAGATCTGAGGACGAAGGTGGCGCAGGCTTTCGCGATGCGCGACCTGCTGGAAAATCCCAGGCTGAAGGCGCTGATTTCCGGTCTGAAGTCGATTCCCAGCCTGCCCGCCGTTTATGACGAGTTGATGGAGGAACTGCAGTCGGAGGACTCATCGACGGCCAGGGTGGGGACGATCATCTCCAAAGATGCAGGCATGACGGCAAAAATCCTGCAGATCGCCAATTCGGCGTTTTTGGGCTTGCGCCATCACATATCCAACCCTGCGCAAGCGGTGTGCATGATTGGCATGGACATGGTTCGAGCCTTGGTGGTGTCGGTCAATGTGTTCTCGCAATTCGAGGGCAAATCCAGCGTCAGCTCGCGCTGGCAGGATCTGTGGGAGCACAGTCTGGCGGTCGCGGGTCTGGCCAAACGGATTGCCGCGTCGCAGAAAGCCGTGAAAGTCATTGTCGAGGACAGCTTCACGGCGGGACTGCTGCACGACATTGGGAAAATAATTCTGCTGGCAGAGGTGGCGGACGAGTACGCGGCTCTTCTGGACAGTCTGGTCGACCCGTCGGTCTCTCTGGCCGACCTGGAGCGGGAAAAGTTTGGCTGTACGCACGCCGATGTTGGGGCTTATTTGATCGGCATCTGGGGCTTACCCCACTCCCTGACGCAGGCAGTCGGCTTTCACGACCGTCCGGGGTTGTGCGTCGAAAATCGCTTCTCGCCTTTGACAGCTACGCACGCCGCCGACGCCATCGTCAGCGAGAAACATCGGTCGGCGACTACCCAGGATATAGCCCTTGACCGTGCCTATTTAGACAAGCTGGGAGTGGCTGAGCACGAAGCGGAGTGGCGTGAGTTGTACGAGGAAGAAATCAAGCAAAACGCGCGCGAGGTGGGGCATGACCGAAAAAATCCTGTTTGTTGACGACGAGACCGCGGTGCTGGATGGATACAAGCGGGTCCTGTACAAGGACTTTCAGATTGAGACTGCGGCGAGCGGATCCGAGGCCATGGCAGCGTTCACCAAGAATGGCCATTTCGCGGTTGTCGTTTCCGATATGCGCATGCCGGGGATGGATGGCGTGCAATTACTCTCGCGCGTTCGCGAACTCTCCCCCGACACCGTTCGCGTCATGCTGACTGGTCATGCCGATATCCAGAGCGCAATGAATGCAGTGAACGAAGGCAACATCTTTCGTTTTCTGACCAAGCCTTGTGAGGCCGCAGTCCTGAAAAAGACGCTCACTACGGCGCTGATGCAGTATCGCCTCATCACCGCGGAAAAGGAATTGCTCGAGAATACGCTCATGGGCAGCATTAAAGTGCTCACGGATGTACTTAGCTTGGCGAACCCGGCAGCCTTCGGGCGCTCCGTGCGCATTCGCCGTTACGTAGAGCATATTGTAAGTAAGTTGCAGTTGGAGTCGCCCTGGAAGTACGAAGTGGCGGCCATGCTGTCGCAGTTGGGGTGCATCACTTTGGACACGGAGATTATCGAATCGGCCTACTGCGGGAAAAAGCTTAGCCTGGAGGAGCAGACGCGTTTTGACGTGCACCCCACGATAGCCCGAGATCTGTTGCGCAACATACCCCGCATGGAAGGCATTGCCTGGATGATTAGCCAGCAGCAATATCTTATCCCGGATCACGAAACCGACATGCCGGAGCAGATGCGCCTGGGCGCCGCGATTCTCCGCCTGGCCATCGCCTTCGACAACATGAAGATTCAGGGGTTGAGTGATCGCGAAGCTATCGTGGAGTTACAACACAGCAACAAATTCGAGCAGCGCCTGCTGGACATCCTGGGCACGATCGCGCCTGTCTCCTGCGACATGGTTACCCGCGCCGTCGACATCATGGACTTGAAAGCTGGAATGATCCTGCAGGAGGAAATCCGCACGAAGACTGGCCTGCTGCTGGTGGGAAAAGGGCAGGAAGTGACCTACCCGCTGCTGGTGCGGCTGAAAAATTTCCAGCAACGAAGAACCATTGCCGACAAAGTTCTGGCCCTGGTGGCAAAAGCTTAATCTCTCTACAGGCTTAGCTTCTTCAGCAGAAGTTCGTTGACGAGCTGTGGATTTGCTTGTCCCTTGGATGCCTTCATCGCCTGCCCGACGAAGAAGCCGAGCAGGGTTGTTTTGCCGGCGCGGTACTGTTCCAGTTGTTTGGGGTGGGCGGCGATCACATCATCAAGTAGCTTGTCGATCGCACTTGTGTCGGTGATTTGCTGGGGCTTTTCTTTTTCGTAAACGGCCGGAAAGTCCTGGCTGCACTCAAACGATAGATCGTATAAGTCCTTGAGCATTTTTCCGGAAATCGCACCGGTTTCCACCAGGTCCGCCGAGAGGGCGACGCCCTTCATGGAAATGGGTGATCGCTCGATAGCCAGATTCCTGGCTTTGAGACGTCCCAGCAACTCGCTCTGGACCAGGTTAGCCACCCGTTTGGGGTTTTTGGCCGTGCGAGCCGCTTCTTCGAACTGATCTGCGAGCGACTTGCTCGACGTGAGCACGCCAGCGTCGTATTCGGTAATTCCATATTCGTTCATCATGCGGACGCGGCGTGCCTCCGGAAGTTCGGGCAGCTCGCGCGCGATCCGGCTCTTCCAATTGTCGTCGACTACCAGGGGAAGCAGATCGGGTTCCGGGAAGTACCGATAGTCATGGGCCTCTTCCTTGGATCGCATCCCGTAGGTTTTGCCCTCGACCGAGTTGTAGAGGCGCGTTTCCTGCAAGATTTTGCCGCCCGTTTCGACTGTCTCGATCTGCCGGTCGATCTCGTATTCCAAGGCCTCGCGAATGAAGCGGAACGAGTTCACGTTCTTGATCTCGGTTTTGGTGCCGAATTCCTTTTGCCCACGTGGGCGCACACTGACGTTGGCATCGCAACGCAGCGAGCCTTCCTCCATATTGCAGTCACTCACACCGGTGTAAAGAATGATCTCCTTCAGGCGGGTAAGATACTGGTAGGCCTCGTCCGGTGAAGCAATGTCCGGCTCACTGACGATCTCGATCAAAGGCATGCCGGTGCGGTTGAGATCGATCGCGGTCTTCTGCGCCGCGCCCGGAAAGCCGTCGTGCAGGCTCTTGCCCGCATCCTCTTCCAGGTGAACCCGGGTCATGCCGATCTTCTTGGTTGCTGTGCCGAGGTCAGCCGAAGCTTGTGTTTGGATCTCGATGAATCCATGCTCGGCCAGGGGCTTGTCGTATTGGGAAATCTGATATCCCTTGGGCAGGTCAGGGTAGAAATAATTCTTGCGCGCGAATATAGACGTCTCACGAATTTCACAATTCAGCGCCATGGCCGCGAGCACCGCGAATTCCACCGCCTTTCGATTCAAAACCGGCAAGGCTCCGGGATGTCCCAGGCATACCGGGCAGACATTGGTGTTGGGCGGATCGCCAAAGCGCGTCGAGCACGAGCAAAAAATCTTGGTAGCGGTTAGGAGCTGAATATGGACTTCCAGGCCGATGACCGGTTCGTACTTGGAGCGGGCTGGCGCCGATGGCAACGGCTTTGTGGCCATGGTCAAATTATACGCAGAGCCGAGTTTGTTCTATGGCATGGCCGCTGACTGAGTCCGCATTGCCTCAGTATTGACTACGGCTTGCTGCCGGGGCCGACAGATATTTTTCCAGGGGGATTTCAAAGTACATCAATTCATCGCCTTTCCCGTTGTGCAGCCCTGTGAGATAGAGATGCGCCCCCGCCAGGGGATTGGATACGCCACCCACGTCAAAGAAGAGGAATCCCGATTGCGTGGAGTGCGGCTCGACGGCTCGGGCATCGAATTTGGCCGCTTCAACCTCGTTGCGGGTCTTCTGATTAACAGCCGATTTTACTTTCGTCCGCGGCAAAGGCACGGGATATTTGCTGGGCCCCATGTTGGCGGAAGGATGCGAAAGCCGGCGGAACACGTCATCCTCGCTAGAGGCTTCGATCTTGGTTTTATTAACGGTAACCAGTTCTGCCTTGATATCGGTGAGCGCTACCGGTTCATTCCCGTCGTTCGTGATCACCAGCAAGACCGGCAACAAATCTTCCGCGGCATAGTTGGTGCTGAAGATCTGGGCCTTGTCGGGCATGTCGTAAGGATCGACGGCGACTGTCACCGCTTCATCTTTATGCTCGTCATGGGCGGGATAACTTACAGCCGGGTTGGCGTGCGGTTTGACGAAGTCTTTCGCGAGTACGCACAGGGCTAAGCCGATGACCAGCCAGGCGAGCAAGGCAAGGTTGCGCGACAAACCACAGGGCAAAGAATTTCTGTGCATTCTGTGATTATAGGATGCACTCGGCTTTCGCGGTGGTGGCTCGCGTAAGTTGCGGCTGCGCGTAAAATGTCACTTCCGCATGTATCTTGCCTACACCGTGCTGCTGGCGCTGGCTCTTGGGTTGAGCTTGCCCTATTGGTTATTTCGCATTCTTCGCGGCAAATACGGGGTGGGCTTGACCGAGCGCTTGGGTAAGATCCCCGAGCGGTTGCAGGCCAACGCACAGCCGACAATCTGGGTGCACGCCGTATCGGTGGGCGAGGTCCTCGCAGTTACACGCCTTATCGCAGAGATGCAGAAACGCTATCGAACTTACCGGATCGTAGTCTCGACGACGACAGATACCGGACAGAGGCTCGCTCGCCAACGCTTTGGTGATAATGATGTCTTCTATTTTCCCCTCGATTTCCCCTTTGCCATTCGACCTTATTTAACGCTCCTGCGGCCGGTGGCGGTCATCATCGCCGAGACTGAATTCTGGCCCAATTTTCTGCGAATGGCGTGCGAGAGCGGGGCGAAGATTGCCATCGTAAATGCACGCATCTCCGATCGATCGCGCCGAGGATATTGCTCTTTTCGACGCATCATGACCAAGATTCTGAACAACGTGAATATCTTCCTGGCGCAGACGGAGGAGGACAAGAAGCGGCTGTTGGAGATTGGCGCGCCCGCCGCGCGCGTTCAGGTCAGCGGCAACTTGAAATTCGATGTGCCAGCTCCGCATCCGCCTGCCATTGCAGCCAGCTTGCGGAGTGCGTTCCAGAAAACCAACGCCGGACCCATCATCGTGGCGGGCAGCACAGTGGAAGGCGAAGAACCCCTCCTTCTGCGCGCCTTCGAAATTGTTCGCGGATCTCATCCGCACGCGGTCATGATCCTGGCTCCGCGCCATCCGCAGCGTTTTGATCAAGTGTCTGGACTGGTCACATCTCTGGGTTTGCCGATGTTTCGGCGATCTTTGTGGGGCGGCGAAGAATTGGCAGGCGGAGTCCTGATGCTGGATACCATCGGCGAACTAGCCTCTGTCTACGCTCTTGGTGACCTGGCTTTCGTGGGAGGTAGCCTGGTGGAACATGGCGGTCACAATATCCTGGAACCCGCGCAACACGGCGTCGCCACCCTGCTTGGTCCGCATTACGAAAACTTTATGGACATGGTCAACCTCTTTCGTGCCGCGGACGCGGTGCGGGTCGTAGGGCCTGCGGAATTGCCGCTCGCCTTTGTTGATCTTCTTGCGAATGCTGATGAACGCCGGGCACTCGGAGAGAGGGCACTTGAAACCTTACGAAGTCAAACGGGTGCGACTCAGAAAACGCTGGAAAAGGTAAGTGAGCTTTTAGAGTCGCGCAGGGCGCTCTGAGGCAAGGCAGTGAACTGTGAGGCCGCGAGTCCTAGGGAAACTCTGATTAAGCAGGCAAACACAAACGCAAGGCCCCCTCGGCTCCGCTCGGGGCAGGCTCTCGACTCCGCAGAATTGCCTTAAAAGCGGCAATTCTGCTGCGCTCGGGATGACAAAAATGAACTTAATCAGAGCTTCCCTAGAACAGATTTGCTGAAAGCATGAATCCGTTAGCTGCCATATTCGGGATGACCGTTGCCGCCCGCAACCGGCTCTATGATCGCGGGTGGTTGCCGGTGCAAAGATTGCAAGGTCCGGTCATCAGTATCGGGAATCTTTCGGTTGGGGGCGCTGGGAAGACTCCGTTTCTCATTCTGTTGGGCGAACTGCTTCAGAGTCGAGGAATCAACTTTGACGTCCTATCGCGTGGTTACGGCCGCCGCACGCGCGGGGTGCTCCAGGTCGACCCGGCCGGATCGGCAGCCGACTTCGGTGACGAACCGCTCTTGATTGCGCGCAAGCTCGGAGTCTCAGTAGTTGTTGGTGAAGATCGTTTCCAGGCCGGGCTCTTTGCGGAAACTAAGTTCGGGCCGCAGCTGCATCTGCTGGATGACGGCTTCCAGCACCGCGCCCTGGCGCGGGATTTCGATATCGTCCTGGTCACGCCCGATGACGCTCGCGACCGCATGCTCCCGGCAGGACGGTTACGTGAACCACTCAGTTCGCTGGCGCGCGCACACGCGGTCGTTCTGACTGGAGGCGCCAGCCCTGAGTCCATTTCTCTAAGGGACAAGCTGGTCTGGCGAGTACGCAGAGGGATCCTTCCTAAAAATGTTCCCTCTCGCCCAGTAGCATTCTGTGGCATTGCCCGCCCGCAAAGCTTTTTGCTTCAGCTGCGAACTGCAGGAATCGAAGCTGCCGCCGAGGCAATCTTTCGCGATCACCATTTTTATACGGAGAAAGACATTCACGAATTGTTGAAGTTGAAGCAGACCAGCGAGGCAGACGGTTTCGTAACCACGGAAAAGGATGCAGTGAACCTGGGCGGCCATCTCGCAAGACTGGAGCCGGTTGCCGTGGTCCCGGTCAGAATGGAATTGGTCAACGCGCCTAATGCTTTGGATACTATGCTGCGTATCATTGAGGAGCGCAGGCGAAACCATGAGAAAATTGTTAGTACCCGCACATGACTAAGCAGGCTAAAGAGAACGATCGTTTAAGAAAGATTGTGGAATCGTTTCCCAAGATCACCGTCACCGTGGTCGGCGATCTGGTGGCCGACGAATTCGTCTTTGGCGAGATTTCGCGGGTATCTCGCGAGGCTCCGGTGCTCATCCTCAAGCACCGCGAACGGATCATCTTCCCGGGCGGGGGGGCCAATGCTGTTTACAACCTTGCCGATCTGGGGGTGAATGTCTTACCGGTGGGTGTTGTCGGTGAGGATGAACCGGGCCGGCTGCTGATCAAAGCTTTCCGCCATAAACATATTCCGGTGTCCGGCGTGCTAAAGGATAAGAGCTACACCACCGTTACCAAGACGCGAATCCTGGCGGGAACGACGCACTCTTCCCGGCAGCAAGTTGTGCGCGTGGATCGCGAACCGTCCTCGGAACCCAATCAGCACTTGCGGCGCGAATTGGTCCTGGCAGCCCGCGAATATGCGCGCGCTTCCGATGCTTTGCTGGTTTCTGACTATGGCTATGGCGCTGCAACTCCGCAGATCGTAAACGCTATTCGCTACAAAGGTGGCCTGAATGGCGTGCCCATCACGCTCGATTCGCGCTACCGCATGCTCGAATATAGCGGGATCACCGCGGCAACTCCGAACGAGCCGGAAGTCGAACAACTTATGGGCATTCGCATTGGCGAGGACTGGCCGCGGCTGCTCAGCGCCGGTGAGCAGATTATGGCCAGGATGAAATTACGTTCGCTGGTGATCACGCGGGGTCACGACGGGCTGGTTGCATTCGATAAGCGGCACAAGCCGGTTGATATACCGATTCAGGGGTCCGACGAGGCGGCGGACGTAACTGGCGCGGGGGATACCGTAATCGCCACCTTCACGGCGGCGCTTGCCGGGGGAGCTTCGACCGAAGAAGCGGCGCAGCTCGCGAACTTTGCCGGTAGCATTGTGGTGATGAAGCGCGGTACGGCCACAGTTTCGCGAGAGGAACTGTTGCAGGCTCTGGAAAGCGCCTCGCCGGTGACGAGATCGCATTGAATTCGGCTAACCAAAAAATTGTCGAGCGCGACGAATTGCTCCGGCGCGCCCAGCAATGGCGCGCCCAGGGCGATTCCATAATCCTTACGAATGGGGCATTCGATCTGCTGCACGTCGGCCATATCCGTTATCTGCACGCGGCGAAGCAGTTAGGCGGCAGGGTAATCGTCGCGGTGAACGCCGACCATTCGGTTCGGGAGCTGAAAGGAGAGGGGCGCCCCCTCATGCCCGATCACGAGCGCGCCGAGATCCTGGCCGCGCTCGCTGACGTGGATGCGGTCGTCATTTTCCCGGAACTCGACGTGTGCGCACTCATCCGCGAGATCAGGCCCGATATTCACGCCAAGGGGACCGATTATGCAGCGGATACTGTGCCCGAAGCCGATGTGGTACACGAATGCGGCGGCCGGGTGGCGATAGTCGGAGATCCGAAAAATCACTCGACCACCGATATCATCCGTTCGCGGCTCAGCCCCCACTAATCTGAATGCAGACGACATTCGTTTCTGCCACCGAGTTGTCACGCAGTCGCGCGATTTCCCGCTTGTTGATCGTGCGCCTCAGCGCGATGGGCGATGTTCTGCACGCCTTGCCGGCAGTCGCTGCACTACGAGTGGCTTTGCCCGCAACTCATTTCGGGTGGGTCGTGGAACGACGCTGGGCTGACCTGGTACAGGCGGCGTTGGTAAACGTAGGTGGCGGAAGCAGACCGATCGTCGATCAAGTGCACATCGTGAACTTCAAAGGTTGGCGTCGTTCGATCACATCACGTCCAACCTGGCACGAGGCAGAGGGAGCAATCAAGGAGATCCGTGGTGCAGGCTACGAGGTAGCCGTTGATTTTCAGGGCGCAGTGCGCTCTTCCCTCCTGGCGCGGTTGTCAGGGGCGCCCACAATATACGGTTTTGCCGAGCCGCGCGAGAATGTTGCCAGCATGTTCTACACGAAGACGGTGTTGACGCGGAAAAGGCATGTCATCGAGCAAAATTTGTTGTTAGCATCGGAGGTCGCAGCCCCTTTGCATGTTCCCCCATTTGAGTTCAAATGCCCGGCTTCTTCCAGCACATTCGTAGCGCCGGGCGGGCAAGGCTACGTGGTTCTCAATCCCGGGGCCGGATGGGGTGCCAAGGAATGGCCCGCAGAGCGGTATGGAGAAGTCGCGAAACGCCTAACAGACGAGCTTGGAGTTTCCTGCTTGATCAATACAGGGCCAGGGGAAGATCGGCTGATGCACGCGGTGGAATCAGCCAGTGGCGGGGCGGCCGCGCCCATTTCCTGTTCTCCAGTGGAACTGATTAACGTCATTCGAGGCGCTCGTTTATTCATCGGCGGAGACACCGGGCCGATGCACCTGGCGGCGGCCCTGAAGATCCCGGTCGTTGCCATTTTCGGTCCTACCGATCCCGCTCGCACCGGACCATTCGGAACGCGCAGCCTTGTGCTGCGAAGTCCCCGCAGCCGGACGACGCTCTCCCACCAGAAGGCGCCGGATTCAGCCATGCTCGAGATCAGCGCCGAAGACGTGGTGAAGGCTGCACAGCAGTTGCTGGGAGCGCCGGGTGAATAGCTGGGCTGCTATCGCCGGGCGCATTCGCGTCCCCGTGGGATTCGCATTTGCTGCGCTGTACTTCTGGCTGGCACAGCCCCGAGTATGGTCTCTGGTCGGTGGAATTACGATTGCCGTTCTTGGCCTTTGGATCCGAGCGGTAGCGTCCGGTCACGTCCGCAAAAACGAGAATCTCACCATGACCGGGCCGTACGCCTACGTGCGTAATCCCCTTTATTTGGGATCAGCGATAATCGCGGCGGGATTCACTATTGCAGCCCGCAGTGGATGGGTCGCATTGGTCATGTTGGCGATGTTTGCTTTCATCTACCTGCCCGTGATTCGCTCGGAAGAAGCCTTTCTGAGAGCGAAGTTCCCGGAATTTGAGGAATATACACGGCGTGTGCCCAGATTGTTGCCACGCTTGACCGCGTCCGACAACCCACGTGGGGTTTTCTCGTGGGAACTCTATTGGAAGCATCACGAGTACAATGCATTGCTGGGAGCGCTGCTGATGACGGCCGCGCTCTCCCTTAAAATGATTTGGTTTACGCATTGAATACAGCCCGCATCTAAGCCGAGAGAATTCAAAGGCTCAGCACTCTTGATCGCCAAATTCCGTTATTACCTGTCTAATCTGATTCTGTTCATCGCGCACCTGGGAGCATGCGTCGCTCTGGGACAGGCAGCCGGACAGCATCGCCCTGCTGATCAGCTGCCTACGATTGGTCCTGCCTCGCAGGTTTATCCTCCTTCGTCCAACTATCGTTTTCCCGATGGTCAAACATATGTCTACTCTGTGGAGTGGCATATGTTTAATGCGGGTATTGCGCGTGTAAGCGTTGATGTCAGTGGATCTCAGCAGCGGGTCACAGCTATCGCGGATTCGCTGGGCGTGGTCAATCTGATGTACACGGTTCACGACCGGTTCGAATCGTACTTTGATCCGCGCAGCTCCTGCTCGCAGAGAATCGTTAAACACGCGGAAGAAGGAAAACGTCGCCGCGATAGCGAAATTCAGTTCGAATATTCTCGGCGCAAGGCGGTGCGCAGTGACAAAGATCTCAAGACGGGCGAGATCAATCGCGTGGAAAGCGATATTCCGAGCTGCGTGACCGACGTGGTTACCGGCTTCTATTACGTGGCCTCGCAGCCGTTGACCATAGGCACCCATTACACTTTCCCCATCAGCGACGGTCCCAAAACTACGGATGTTACCGCCAAAGTGGAAACGACCGAACAGGTGAAGGTCCCGGCGGGAAATTTCCAGACTCTACGTGTCCAGGCCGAACCTGTCTCTGGCGCTCTGAAAGGTAAGGGGAAAATCTCGGTTTGGTTCACCAACGACGTCAACCATACCCCGGTGCAGATGCGGGCGAAACTGGGGTGGGGAACGCTGCTGTTCCGTCTGCAAAGGGTGGAAAAGAAATAAACGCTCCGATTGCGTCGGTCCGCAAGGCAATCCCAGCTGCGTGTCAACTACATGACCAGAGGCTCCTCGGAATGAGCCTTGGCCGGCTCCAAGACACGTGTGGCGTTCTTGCCCAGCCGGGACAGAATGGGAACCCAAGTCTGTTCGACCGAACAAGGCGGTTGCGAGGGTTCCATTCTGAGGAAGGGCAAAACAGCGCTCGACAGCAGTCGCGCCGCGCGAGGACTTCCCGTCAGCTGCACATGGCGCCGCAGAATCCGTCGCAGCCAGCGGTCTTCCTGCTGGTCAATTTCGGTGAACCGGACCGACTGGCGGTGGCAGCGATCGACACTTTGCGTGTGCAGCAGGTATGCGAGTCCCCCAGTCATTCCGGCGCCGAGATTGATTCCGGTCGGTCCCAGAATGACGGCGACTCCTGCGGTCATGTATTCGCATCCGTGCTGGCCGAGGCCCTCGACGACCGCTAACGCTCCGCTGTTGCGAACGGCAAATCGTTCTCCGGCGCGTCCGGCGACAAATAATTCCCCGGCGGTCGCGCCGTAAAGGACCGTGTTACCTACCAGAACGTCGCCACGTTCAGATGCATCCGCTCCGGCGGCAACCGTAATCGTTCCTCCGCATAGTCCTTTGCCAACGTAATCGTTGGCCTCGCCCTTTAAATGGAAGTGCGCTCCCGAAATCAGGAAGGCGCCAAAGCTCTGCCCCGCGGCGCCGAAGAACTCATAATCGACACCGTTCATTTCCAGGGCCGATCCTCCAAAACGGCGTAATGCTTCGCCACTCCAATGGGCGCCTATCGCGAGGTCGGAATTGCTGATCACAAAGCGATGGTGGCGGCTGCTTACGGATTCCAACTCGGCGATGGTGCGGTTCAACTCGACATGCAAAGTACGGCTGTCCTCGTGCGGGCAAGCATATTGTGCGGGAGCATCGAAAACCGGCTGGAGCAAATCGCCGACGTAGGTTCGGGTGTCATCACAACGTGGGCGAAGGTGCTGCACAGCCCCGACGACCTCATCAATAGAATGGGCTCCCAGCGCAGCCAGCATGGCGCGGACATCCTGTGCCAGGCCGCGAAAATAGGTTTCGACCATCTCCGGATTTCCCGTGAACCGAGCCCGGAGCTTCTCGTTCTGAGTGGCGATGCCCACGGGACAAGTATTGAGGTGGCACTGGCGCGCCATCACACACCCGATCGCCAGCAGGGCGGCGGTGGCGAAGCCGAACTCTTCTGCTCCGAGCAGGGCCGCGATCATCACGTCACGCGCAAACTTGAGGCCGCCGTCCACACGCAAGCGTACACGTGCCCGGAGACCCGCCCGTTGCAACGCGGTATGCGCATCACGCAGCCCAATTTCCCACGGAAGACCGGTGTTCTTGATGGAGGTGAGCGGAGAGGCTCCAGTTCCGCCGTCATGCCCGCTGATGGTGATGACATCCGCTCCGGCCTTTGCGACTCCGGTCGCAATGATGCCCACGCCCGAGCTGGATACCAGTTTGACGCCGATGCGCGCGTGTGGGTTAACGGCGCGTAGGTCGTATATGAGCTGGGCAAGATCTTCGATGCTGTAGATGTCGTGGTGCGGCGGCGGCGAAATCAGCGAGGTGCCGGGGACCGCGTGGCGCAGACGCGCGATATAGGGTGAAACTTTGAGGGCGGGCAGTTGCCCGCCCTCTCCTGGTTTTGACCCCTGGGCCATTTTGATTTCGATTTCGTCGGCATGCACCAGGTACTCGGCCGTAACTCCAAAGCGCCCCGAGGCCACTTGCTTGACCCGGTTATTGGCTTCTGGATTTCCGGAATAAATATCCGGATCCTCGCCGCCCTCGCCGGTATTGCTGCGGCCGCCCAGGCGGTTCATCGCAATCGCCAGTGTGCGGTGGGCTTCCGGCGAAATTGCACCCAACGACATGGCTTGCGTGCTGAAGCGGCTTAGCAACGATGCTTCGGTCTCGACCTCATCAAGGGGTAATTTTTTACCTGGGTGGATGTCGAGAAGATCGCGCGCAGCGATGGGCGCGCGCTCGCTTGCCAGCTCGGCAAAGGCAGCCTGGTTCTCTTCGTTGGGTGACTTGATGTACCGGTGCATCCGGCGCACGAGTTCAGGAGAGTTCCCATGCTGTTCGCCGTTGTGCCGAAAACGATATAGGCCGAGATCACGGAAGTCGGCAGCCGGTGTGCGGAAGCCCGCAGCGTGAAAGCGCAGGTAGTCCAACAAGACTTCGGATAAATCCTTCCCGCCCAGGCTTCGGCCTGCGTCTTCGAAAAATTCCCGGCACAGGTTAGCGTCCAGACCAATGGTTTCGAACAACTGGCTGTTACGGTAGCTGGCGGCGGTCGCAATGCCGATGCGCGCCAGCACTTTTCGGAAGCCTTTCTCGATAGCCTCTCGGTAACGCGCGACGCCGTCGGCGGAAGCACGCGCCGCCAATTCCATGGCGAGCCACGGATGTACGGCGCTCGCTCCATTTGCAATCAGCAGCGCGAAATGATGAGTATCAATTACCTGGGCGCTTTCGACGATCAGTGGTACCCGCCACTGTCCAGCCTGCACCATCGCCTTCCAAACCGCGGAAAGGGCGAGCAGGGCCGGCAAAGGAGCGCGAGTTTCGCTCAGCCCGCGGTCACTCAGGACAATCAGGCGAGAGTGGGTGCACGCTTTCGAGGCCTCTTCGCGGATGGATTTCAACGCATGCCGGGCGGCCTCAATTCCGCCGGCAGCTTCAAAGGTGAAATCAATATGGTGAGTGGGCGCGAGTGCCGCTGCCAGAGTGTTCACCTGGCCTGCGTCCAGCAGCGGGGACTTAGCCATCGTGTTTTCGCCCAGGTAGACGTCGAGCGACATGACATGAGTTTCGCGCAGCGGATCGATGGGAGGGTTCGTGACTTGCGCGAAGCGCTGCTTGCAGTAATCCCAGAGCGGACGGGGCAAATCGGAAAGAAAGGCGGGAGGAGCGTCGTCCCCCATGCTCCACAGTGCCTCTTGCCCATCATCGACGAGGGGCCGAAACAACATGCGGAATTGATCTTCCGTCCAACCTGAGGCTGCCATCAGCCGGTTAGAATCTATTTTCGAAGCCGTAACGGTGTGCTCAGGAGCGACCGCGTGGGTGCTGATCCGCTGATTCTCGCGCGCAATCAGGTGGTCGACTTCGTTCGTGCGGAACAGGACACCATTGGCGGGATCAGCGATGAGCATCTCTCCCGGTCCTAGCCGCTGCCGCTCGATAACATGATTAGCATGCAGGTCGAGAATTCCCACCTCCGACCCAACCACGAGCACGCCATCCGCCGTGAGCATATAGCGCAGCGGACGTAAGCCGTTGCGGTCCAGCTTGGCACCGACCACCTGTCCATCGCTAAAGATGAGAGCGGCCGGTCCGTCCCAGGGCTCCTGAGTACGCGCGCTGAGTTCATAAAACGCGCGAAGATTCGATGGCAGGGCCTGGTCGTGCTCCCATGCGGGTGGAACCAGCCTTGAAATGGTCTCCGCTGCAGTGTTGCCGCGGCGCAATTCGAGCTCAAAGCTGTTATCGAAACTTGCAGAATCACTCATGCCAGCTTCCAGCAGAGCCGTTTCGGAAGGCAGACGCAGTGTGCTGCGCAACTCGCGTCCCCGCGCCTGCAACCAGCGCCGGTTAGCGCTGATGGTATTGATCTCGCCGTTATGCGCGACGAACCGGAACGGTTGCGCCAAACGCCAGCTCGGCCGGGTGTTGGTGGAATATCGCTGATGAAAAATCGCAAACGAGCTTTCGTAGCCCGGGTCGCGTAGGTCCTGGAAAAACGCCGCCAGCTGCTGAGGAGTGAGCAGTCCCTTGTAAACGATGGTTCGCGACGACAATGAACAGAAATAAACGCCTGGCGTCGAGGTTTCGAGGGATTTTCGCAGTAGGAAGAGGCGGGACTCGAGCTCCTGCGCGGCAGCTGCGGGTGCAAAAAAGAACTGCCGGATCGTGGGCAAGGATTGCAGGGAGCGCGGGCCGATGATCGAGACGTCAACCGGAACCTCGCGCCATCCCAAATAGCGAATGCCAACCTGCGCTGACGTGCTCGCCAGGATTTGGTCAGACGGATGCTCGCCAGCCTGAAGGAAAGCCATGCCTAAGCCGAAGACTTCCGGTAAGCGGATTCCTGCCTCGCGGGCGCACCGGCGGATGAAACGATCGGGAATTGCGGTGAGCAGGCCGGCGCCATCGCCGCTGCGACCGTCGGCATCGACGCCGCCACGATGAGCCAGCCGGACGAGTGCCTCGAGCGCGCGTTCCACGAGCTCGTGCGATCCGGGGCCGCCCAGCTGAGCGAGGAAGCCCACCCCGCAGGCATCGTGGTCCTCTGAGAACTTGTAGCGAGTCTCCGCCATTATTCATGTTGAATACTGGAAGGCTGCTGTGAAAGTACAATCAAGAATTTCGATGACGAGGATGGATTTTTCGGGCGGAGAAGGAGGCGCTCTCGCCGTGTGATGCAAAAGCCAGTGTTTATGCGGCTGCGCAGCTATTTTACGTTGATATGAGTCGATCCCCGCCCAAGCATTCTGTTCGACAAGTCCCGCTTGAAATTTCGTGCTTGACAATATTTATTCATCCCACCGAATATATATGCACGAGGATGGATAGTTATTCAGCATGACAAAACTGGCCAGACAGCAGGCGATCCTTGAGCTCGCGCGGGAAGGGCCGATCGGCAGCCAGGAAGGGCTGCAGCGTGCCCTGGCCAAGCGTGGCCTCGAGGTAGGGCAGGCCACCCTGTCGCGCGATCTTCGCGAACTGGCGCTGGTCAAAACAGCCCGTGGTTATACCTTGCCGGGCGGGAACGGTCATCATGCCGAGCCTGGTTTGCCGCCGGTGCAGCGCTTAGTCCGTGAGTTCGTGCAGAGTATCCGTCCCGCGCAGAACCTGATTGTGCTGAAGACGGCCGTGGGCAGCGCTCAGCCGGTCGCCGCCGCGCTCGATGCGCAGGCTTGGCCCGAAGTTGTGGGCACTATCGCCGGTGACGACGCCATTCTCATCGTCTCGCCTGACAAAAAAGGGGCGAACAGGTTAGCAGAAAGAATTCGGGGGATGCTTGCCTGATGACGGCGAAATTGAAAACCGCGGTCCTGGGCGCGACCGGCTATGCCGGTCTCGAGCTGACCTGCCTGCTCAAGCGGCACCCTCGTTTGCATGCGCCTATGCTCCTGAGCCGCGAAAATGGCGCCAGCAGGCCCGCTAATCTGGCGGAAGTATTTCCTGCTCTTTCTGGAAATGGCGGTTATCCGCTGGAGCCATTTTCCTGGGCGCGGCTGCGCGAAGCCGGAGTGGAACTACTGTTCCTCTCGACCCCGCACGAGATCTCACGGGCTCTGGTGCCCGAGGCCCTCGCCTTGGGCTTGCGGGTGATCGACCTGAGTGGCGCCTGGCGGCTGAAGCAGGAGCAGCACCGGGCGGTATACAAATTCCAGGATAACCACGACGACCTGGCTGAGAAATCGGTCTATGGCTTACCCGAACTGAATCGCGAGCGGATTCGAGATGCCGCGCTTGTGGCCAATCCCGGTTGTTACCCCACGTCAATCATTCTTGCGCTCACGCCGCTCGTCCGGGGCGGCATGCTGGACCGGTCAAGGGGAATCATCTGTGATTCGAAATCGGGCGTCTCTGGTGCGGGCAAGGAACCCAGCTCACGCACGCATTTCGTATCCGTTGCCAATAATTTCTCCGCTTATTCCGTTTTCGGCCACCGGCATACGGGCGAGATGCTGGAACAGTTGCAGCTTGCACCTGATGAATTAATATTCACGCCGCACTTGCTGCCCATTCCGCGGGGCATCTTGTCGACCATTTACGTTCACCTTGCGCATCCCATTGCAGCCGCCGATGTGGAGCGCGCCTTCCGGCAGTTCTATGCGGATTCACGCTGGGTGCGCGTCTTCGCCACTCCGCAGTTGCCGCAAATCCAGTTTTCGCTCAATACCAATTACTGTGATATCGGTTTCTGTCTGGCTGACGATGGACGCCGCCTGGTGCTGGTTTCCTGCGTGGACAACTTGCTCAAAGGCGCTGCCGGTCAGGCAGTACAGAACATGAATGTGATGTACGGATGGAGCGAGGAAGCGGGGTTGAATTGAAGGTAGTGGTGAAAATCGGCGGCGCCGCGCTGGAGAACAAAGTAATGCTGCAGAAATGCGCGCGCGCCATTGCGGACTTGGCCGCTGACGGCCACCGCATCGCTGTGGTTCACGGAGGCGGATCGGCGCTCACCCGCACTCTGAAATTGCTGGGCAAGAGCAGTGAATTCGTAAACGGGCTGCGCGTCACCGACGCTGAAACCAGAGATGTCGCTTTAATGGTCCTTGCGGGAATTGTGAATAAGCAGCTGGTAGCTGCGTTATGCGCCACCGGACAGGCGGCGGTCGGACTTTCCGGCGGGGACGGCATGGCCTTCCGGGCCCGCAAGAAAAATGCGAATGGATGCGATCTTGGCTATGTCGGAGAAATCTCGTTTGCCGAACCGCGCTGGCTCGAAGCGATCTGGCAACAGGGTGGTATCCCGGTAATCTCCAGCGTCGCCCTCGGCAGCGATGGCGAGTATTACAACGTCAATGCGGATCAGATGGCCGCTGCCTGTGCGATCGCCTGTCAGGCAAACGCATTGATCTTTCTCACTGATGTACAAGGCGTGAAAGCAGCCGATGGATCGGTCATTCCCTGGCTGGTCATGAAAGACGCGCAGGAACTGATCCGCATGGCGGTGATCCAGGGCGGGATGCTGCCGAAGCTGGAAGCTTGCGGCCACGCTCTGCATCACGGCGTTGGCCGGGTGCGAATTCTGCCTGCCGAGCAGGCGCACATGTTGCCGCAGTTTTATTTTTCGAAGCTAGGCTGTGGGACGGAGGTATTGGTGGCATGAGCCTGGCTGCGGTGATGCGTGCCGAATCCGAGTTGCTGCTGCCCACCTACGAGCGCAATCCCGTACTCTTCACTCGCGGACGCGGTGTCTACCTCTACGATTCGAAGGGTAAACGCTATCTCGATTTCCTGAGTGGTATAGGAGTCAATGCGCTGGGGTACGGGCATCCCGCGATCAGGAAGGTCCTCGCGCAGCAATCGCAAAAGCTGATTCACATCTCGAATCTGTTTTTCCACGAATATCAGGCGGAACTCGCGAAGCTGCTTACCACGATGTCCGGCCTGGGTCGCGCCTTCTTCTGCAACAGCGGCACGGAAGCGTGGGAGGGTGCGTTAAAACTGGCTCGAGCGTATGCTCACGCGCAAAACCATAATGGCCACAAAGCCAAATGGCGGATGCTCGCGCTGGATAATTCGTTTCACGGGCGCACCTTCGGTTCGCTGGCCACGACAGGCCAATCGAAGTACCGCGTGCCCTTCGCTCCGTTGATGCCCGGTGTAAGTTTCGTGGCGCTCAACGACACTGACGATTTGAACCGGCAGTTTGATGGCAGCGTTTGTGCCATCTGCCTGGAGACGATTCAGGGCGAGGGTGGAATTCGGCCCATCAGTCCTGAATTTCTGCAACTCGCACGGCAGTTGACGGAAAAACACGGGGCGCTGCTGGTGATTGATGAGATTCAATGCGGGCTGGGCCGGACCGGCCGCTACTTCGCCTACCAGCATTACGGAATTCAGCCTGACATTGTGACTGTGGCCAAGCCATTGGCGGCGGGTTTGCCCCTCGGCGCCATTCTCACCAGCAATCAGGTCGCAAGCTGCATGCATCCCGGCATGCATGGAACCACGTTCGGTGGCGGTCCCTTGTCGTGTGCTGTTGCCGTGGAGTTTTTGAAGCAAACGGACAGGCTCCTTAGCCATATTTCGGAGCTGGGAGGTTATTTCCGCGAGCAACTCGAAAGCCTCGCCGGCCAGTATGGCGGAGAAGTACGCGGCACGGGACTCATGCTCGCTTGGGCGCTGGAGACACCGGAGCTCGCCAAAGCGGTTGTCACCCGGCTACTGCAGCGTGGAATTCTTATCAACCGCACCAATGAGACGGCGCTCCGCTTTTTGCCGCCGTACATCATCGCCAAAAAACACGTCGACCAGGTTACGCAGGCGCTCGACCGGGCTGTGGCAGAACTGCGCTCGTCGCACAGGAACGCCAAATCCAAAATTGCAAGGAGCAGATCATGAATAGCCAGCCAGTCGGTAGCACACGCGCGGACAGCGTTGCCGACGCTAAGGGATTCTGGTCGCGAGATCTGGTTTCCATTCGCGACTTAGCGCCGGGCGAGGTAAACGCGATTTTGCAGCTGACGGCGCTCATGAAAGCCCGCCCGGCAGACTTCCGCGGCGCGCTCGCCGGAAAGCAACTGGTGATGTTTTTTGAAAAGCCATCCCTCCGTACGCGCCTGACCTTTGAAGCGGGAATGGCGAGCCTGGGTGGAGTCTCATTTTTTGTCGACCAAACCGCAAACCGAATTGATGCCCGCGAGAAGCTCAGCGACATCGCTCATAACCTGGAGCGCTGGATCGACATCATCGTTCTCCGTACGTTCGCGCATGCGACGGTAGAGAAGATGGCCGAGTATGCCAGCGTGCCCGTCGTCAACGCGCTCAGCGAACTGGAGCATCCCTGCCAGGCGCTGGCTGATTATTTCACTTTGATGGAGAAATTCGGCAGGGTCGAGAATCTCAAGCTGGCCTTCGTCGGCGACGGCAACAATGTTCTGCACTCGTTGCTGCTCACCTGTGCGGCTCTCGGTTCTTCGATCCGGGTGGCGACCCCATCCGGCTATGAGCCGGATGCGCAGGTTATAGCCGACGCGAAGGAGATCGCACAAGAGACCCGGGCCAAGATCGAGTTATTTACCGACCCCTACGACGCGGTATGCGGGGCGGACGCTGTGTACACCGATACCTGGATCAGCATGGGCCACGAGAAAGAGGCGGCGAGACGGGAGGAAGTTTTTGCGCCGTACCAGGTCAACGACGAACTCATGGCCCAAGCCGCGCCCCATGCTGTCTTCATGCACTGCCTTCCAGCGCATCGCGGAGAAGAGGTTACCGACTCGGTTATCGATTCACCGCAATCGGTTGTTTTCGACCAGGCGGAAAACCGCATGCATATCCAAAAAGCTATTCTGCTGTTACTTCTGGGCGGCGGCATCGGCCGCTTCCCGGTGAGGAGCGCTCATGCCTGAAAAAGTAGTCCTTGCCTATTCGGGAGGTCTGGATACATCCATCATCATCCCGTGGCTCAAGGAAAACTATTCCTATGACGTGATCGCCATGGTCGGCGACGTCGGCCAAGGTGACGATCTCGAAGCGGTCGTCGCAAAAGCCTACGCTACGGGGGCGAGCCAAGTAATTGTTGAGGACCTGCGCGAGGAGTTTCTGACCGGGTATGTGTTCCCCGCGCTCAAAGCCGGAGCCGTCTACGAGCATAAATATTTGCTCGGCACCTCGCTGGCGCGTCCGCTGATTGCCAAGCGCCAAGTGGAGGTTGCGCTGCGCCAAGGCGCCACTGCCGTAGCGCACGGTTGCACGGGGAAAGGAAACGATCAGGTCCGCTTCGAACTCACCTACCAGGCGCTGGCGCCTGAATTGAAGGTTATGGCTCCCTGGCGCGAGTGGGATTTGAAGTCGCGCGAGGATTGCCTCGATTACGCCGAGCAGCACGGAATCCCAGTAGCCGCGAGCCGGGAGAAGATTCACAGCCGCGATCGCAATCTCTGGCATGTCAGTCACGAAGGCGGAGAGTTAGAAGACGCTGCCAACGCTCCGTTTGACAGCACCTGGCAATTGAGCAAGTCGCCGCAGGAAGCGCCGGATCGCAAGGAGTTGGTTGAAATCGGGTTTGAACTTGGGGTGCCGGTCTCTGTGAATGGGTTGAGCATGGACCCCGTCTCGCTGGTCGAACTGCTCAATGAAATTGGTGGACGGAACGCCATCGGCCGTATCGATCTGGTCGAAAATCGCTTTGTCGGCATCAAGTCGCGCGGTTGCTATGAAACACCGGGAGGAAGTTTATTGCTCACAGCGCATCGCGAACTGGAGGCCCTCTGCCTCGATCGCGACCTGATGCATTTCAAGCAACACATGGCGCTCAAGTACGCGGAACTGGTTTACTTCGGTTTATGGTTCACGCCTTTGCGGGAGTCGCTGGATGCGTTTGTCGCCACAACTCAAAAAGAGATAACCGGCGCAATCACGCTGTCGTTGTACAAGGGGAATATATCTGTGACCAGCCGGCGTTCTGAATATTCGCAGTACCGCACCGACCTGGCGGCCTTCACTATGGGGGACAGCTATGACCAGAAGGACGCTGCAGGGTTCATTCGGATTCTCGGATTGCCGGCGCGTTCCCGGGCGCAGGCGCGCATCGAGGTAGCAAAGTGAAGATGTGGTCAGGCCGGTTCCGGCAGCCGCTCGACGCTGAGTTCGAGCGCTGGCAGCGGTCCTTTCCCTTCGATCGCCGCTTGTTGGCGCATGAATTGGACGCGAGCCGCGCCCATGCCCGAGCCTTGAAGAAAGCCGGCATTCTTTCGGACGAAGAACTTGCCTCAATTTTCTTTGGGCTGGATAAGATCGGAGAAAAAGCAGCCTCTTCGCCACTCTATATTGAGGATGATGAGGCAGAAGACGTCCATCACTTTGTGGAAAAGCAGCTGGTGGTTTTGATCGGAGATGTCGGCTACAAGCTGCACAGTGGCCGCAGCCGCAACGAGCAAATCGCCACCGATCTGCGGCTATACGTGCGTTCTGCAATCGAACGGTTGCACACAGGGCTGCTTGAATTGGTCGACGTATTCCTGGCACGTGCGGATGCGTCTGCCGGTGCAGCCATGCCCGCATACACTCATCTGCAGCGCGCCGAGCCGGTGCTGGTTGCGCATTGGCTGCTCGCGTATGTCGAGATGCTGAGTCGCGATATAGAACGGCTCGCGGATTGCCGTAAACGCGTAAACCTGTGTCCGCTGGGATCCGGCGCTGTGGCAGGGGCAACCCTCGCCGTCGACCGCGCAGCCATGGCGGCGGAGCTCGGTTTTGACGGACCCACCGCCAACAGTATCGATGCCACCAGCGACCGCGATTTTGCGCTCGAATTCGTCAACCATCTTTCTTTGCTGGCTCTGCACCTGAGCCGGTGGGCTGAGGAGATGATCCTGTTCTCGACCCAGGAATTCGGGTTCGTGCACCTTCCCGAGACCTACTCCACCGGCAGTAGCGCCATGCCGCAGAAGAAAAATCCGGACTTGCTGGAACTGGTGCGTGGCAAAGCAGGGCGGGTCGTGGGAAACGCGTCTGCGCTATTGGTTTCCATCAAGGGCCTGCCGCTTGCCTATAACAAGGACCTGCAAGAGACCCAGGAGCCGCTGTTCGAGGCGACGGAAACGCTGCTGGCCATCGTGCCGTTGGTGACGGGATGGATGCGAGATGCTCAATACGACTATGGGCGCATGCAATCGGCAGCCGAAGCGGGATTTATGAATGCGTGGGCGGCGGCGACCTATCTGGTTCGCCGAGGTGTTCCCTTTCGCCTGGCCCACGAGCAGGTCGGCAAGGCGGTGCAGTACTGCGTTGAGTCCGGCTGCGAGCTTCGGGATCTTGCGCTCGATCAGCTACGGCAATTCAGTCCGGTGATTGACGACGACTTTTATTCCTGCCTGACGCTGGAATCGGTTCTCGGCATTCACAACGTTCGCGGGGGCACCGCCCCAGCGCTGGTTAGCGAGGCGATCGAATTGGCCAAGCAGCGAGTTGCCGCACTTCGAGGGCTGATGCATGCGCACGCGTAACGCCACCTTGCCGGATGCCGAGCAGATCCACCAGTTGATCTCCGCGCATTTTGAGAGCGGCACACTTCTACCCCGGAGTTTTCCGGAAATTTGTGAGAACGTGCGCGATTTTGTTGTTGTGGAAGAAGCCGGACGCATCGTTGGCTGCGGCGCCTTGCATCTTTATGGTCCTCACCTGGCGGAGGTGCGTTCGATAACGGTGGAACCGCAATACCGGAAAAGAGGAGCGGGGCTACTGTTATTGAAAAAATTGCTCAAGGAAGCGGCCAAACACGAGGTCAGCTCCGTCTGCCTGTTTACCCGCATTCCGGAATTCTTTGCGCGCCTCGGGTTTTCCATGGTGCGGCGGGAAGATATTCCGGACAAGCTGTACAAGGATTGTTGCGTATGTCCCAAACTGCACTGCTGTGATGAAGTCGCGATGATTCGCGGCGAACTGCCCACCTTTGCCATCCTGCCACAGCCGGCATCCTCACTGGTCAAACTGCAGCTATGATCACGGCTCCGGAAACAGAGATCGAATTACCGGAGGGATTTTCTTTTTCCTCGATTGCCGCCGGGATTAAGGCAAGCGGCCGCCCGGACCTGGCCTTGGTTGCATGCTGTGCGGAAACCAGGGCCGCCGCGGTATTCACGAAGAACCGCGTCGTAGCGGCGCCGGTTCAAGTCGGGCGTGCCGCGCTGAAATCGGGCCGGGGCTCGATCCGGGCAGTGTTGGTCAATTCGGGGAACGCGAATTGTGCGACCGGCGTGCGCGGATGGGAATCAGCCCGCCAGGTATGCAGTCAAGCGGCCCGTCTATTGAAGGTGAAATCGAAACATGTGTTCCCCTCCTCGACCGGCATCATCGGAGTTCAACTGCCGGCAGACAAGATTATGTCGGCATTGCCTTCTCTGGTCTCCGGCCTTGAGGCCAGCCAAGAGTCATTGTGCCGCTTCTCGCGAACGATTTTGACCACCGACACTCGCCCGAAGCTGTCCTTTCGCAAGTTGGAACAGTCAGGCGTGGAATGCAGAATTCTCGGAATCGCCAAAGGTTCGGGGATGATCCATCCCAAGCTGGCTACGATGCTTGTTTATCTCTTTACCGACATGCAGGCGACACCCGCGCAGCTGAGACGCATCTTGCGGGAAACATGCGACGAGACTTTCAATTGCATCTCTGTCGATGGTGATACGTCGACGAATGACACCGTCCTGATCCTGGCCAGCGGGAAGAGCAACCTTAGATTGTCCCCTCGAACCGAAAAAGGGTTCCGACGAGCCTTACTGCAGGTTTGCGAGTCACTGGCTGAACAGATTGTGAGCGATGGCGAAGGCGTTCAGCACGTGATCCGCCTCGAAATCGAGGGAGCCAGGAACCGCAAGGAAGGCATGCAACTGGCTCGGGCGATCGCACACTCGCCGCTGGTCAAGACTGCGTGGGCGGGAGCGGATCCGAATTGGGGTCGAATCCTTGCGGCTTGCGGTAACTCCGGAGTGGCGATCGATCCGGCGCGGGTAGATATTTTTATCGGTGACCAAAAGGTTTGCGAACGCGGCCAGGCATGCCCGTTTGACGAGCACACGGCGCACGGCCACCTGTCCGGATCTGCCTGCCGTGTGCGCGTGCGATTGACACGCGGCAATGAAAACCTGCGTTTCTATACCACTGACTTAACGGCTGAGTATGTGAGGATCAATGCAGACTATTCGACCTAGCGGAGTGACAACCGAGCCACGGGTTTGCATGGATCTAAAACTTTCACGATCCAAAAACTTTAATCGTATGCTTTCCGGCAATATATCCCTGCCGATTCATCTCGTCATGTGTCCTTTCATCGTCACTTCGACCTGGACCTTATCGCTGACGTGCAACAGGAAGGTGCTTGGATTCTTCAGGCCCCAGGCGACATAAGGAACTGTGAACCGTGTTTGCGCGGAAACAGTGTCGCCGGATATTTGGAGGGGAACTGTCAAGGTCATGGGGTGATCGGCGCCATGTAACCGGAATATGCCCTCGACCTGAACCTCTGCCTCCCCTTGCGCGGGAATTGAGCCCAAAATCCTGGTTGGACGGAAGGTCACTTCCGGGTACTGCTTGCTCTCCAGCACCTCAGCATGCATTTTCCGGTCTCGGGACGTGTTGCCTGTCTCCGCGCTGGTAGCATCCACAATCACTGCTCCGCCAGCCACACCTGTAGTCGGGTTGAAGTGAATCGCGCCGTTCTTCAATTGAAAGCTGCCATGAACTGTGTGGAAGGAAGCGCTCAACGTGAACTCGATTTGCGTGCCAGCGGGGTCGAGCTGAACGGTCACGTCCTGTGCGTGGAGTGTTGACGCGTTCCCCACAAAGACAAGACATGACAGCGCCACAACCAAGAAGGTCGTCAGGGTATTCAATTTCCCGAGCATCGTATTTACGTAGTATCACTGATGCCGCGGGAACATATACGAGATGCCAAAAAGTTCATAGGCTGTAACAAGACTCCCCAGAAATGGAGATTCGGCGAAATGTTAAGATGCCGTGTCTTCGAGTGCGAGGTGAGAAATGTCACTCACAGGCATCTGGACGAATGAACTGAATTCCAAAATGTTGCTGAAGGAGCATCCGGATCGTTCCGTCAGTGGAATTTATCAGTCGGCGGTCGGAAGGGACCCCAAACCGCGGCCATTGTCCGGTAGAACAAGCGCAGTGGACGGTTCCAAACAGATGATCGCGTGGACCGTGTGCTTCGAAGTTGCAGCTCCAAGTGCCGGCTACGGTCGTTTTTCGATTTGTGCCTGGTCAGGCTGGGGCAATATTGAGGCGGGAGGCACGCAGGTCATCCAGACTCACTGGTTGCGTACGGTGAGTCCGCTCGACAAAAAGGATGACTGGTCAGCAACCTACATCGGAGAGGATGCCTTTTCGAAGCTTACCGACAACGCCGACGAGAACCTATTTGCTGACTCCGACGCGATCAAAAAGCTATACAACCGAATAGCTCAGCAACGCCGCCCGTAGCTCAGCGCTGGGACCGGTCCTGGCCACTCCTCGAGGGGCTAGGGCGTATTTCAGGAATTTTTAAGCTGCACTCGTCTTCGCCGAGTCTGAAACCTCGGCCAGTTTGCGTTCGCAAGCGCTGCGGAACGCACGCAAGGCGTATAAGGCGTCTTCCAGCGCCTCCTTCTCGTCGAGTGTCCCCATCGTGCCGAATAGTTCTCGCCTTCGCAAAATAACCGCTCTTTCGGCTTCTGAGACCAATTGCGGAATGGCGCTTGGGTTTGTCTCGAGAATGGCGGCTCGGTACCGAGTCTTCCAGTCTCCATGATCCGGGCATGGGAGAGATGCCGTATTCATGGCCAACTCCATTGAATCAATACCTCATGCTGATCTCTCCCCACCGCACGGTCAAGGTGAAATTGAGGTTTGAGCGAGTTCTGCCATGACAAGTGATGCAGTTTGCAACAGGCAAAGGATGCAGCACTCTCAGCCGCCCCATTCCAGGTGATAAATCTCACTCTTGTCGGTGATGTACAGCCCCGATTCGGTAATTCCCACGACGCTACACTTATGTTTGCGACATCTGCCATTTGAAATCGCGGTCAAGGATCGGAAGGTGATATGAGCAAGCTGACGGAAGTCAAAGAGGCCAAAGCTCTCATGACCGAAGCCCGGGAATGGTCGGTTTTCAAATGGTTGTGGGAAAAGAGCAGCGTGCGTGCGACCGCCGACAATGCGAACGCGGCTCTCGATCGCACGAACCGCAGAGTCAAAGCTCATTGGAGCGACGAAGCGAAAGCTGCGTATCGCCAATTGGGTGCTGCAAAGGACGGTGCAACATACGCGTCCGGCGACCACGCAGGCAATGGAACCGCCAGTGTCGCCGATCCCAAAATGTTGCAGCTGATCAGGAATGTCAAAGAGATGGATGAGAAGGCTCGTTCTGCCAGGATGGAGGCGGAGAAGACCTTCGATGAAGCCGAAAGTAAAATGAGCACCGACTTGGCGCGGGAAGGTTGCAGGAAGGCGATCCATTCCTGGGAACTGCACGAGAAAGCCATTCGCGCGGCGGAAGCTCTGGTCGAGTCGGTGGCTCAGAAGAGTCATTCCTCGTAGTCGTCTGCTTACGCGGTTTTTCTCCACCCCCGGTGCTCTCGTTTACTACTGCTGATTTCAGCTTTGTGGAGTTACCACTTCCGACTCAGAGCGGTCGTAGAGGGCTTCGATCTGGGTGCGATAGCGGTCTTCGACCACACGACGCCGCAGCTTCATGCTGGGCGTGAGCGTGCCATTCTCAGCAGAGAACTCTTCGGCGATCACGATCACTCTTTTCAGTTTCTCAAAGCGGGCCAAGGTCAAGTTGAGTTCATTCACGATGCCTTCGTACAGCGCCTGGACTCGCGGGTGAGAGATGAGTTCCTCGCGGGATGAGAAGGCCAGCTGGCTATTACGAGCCCAGTCTTCCAGGAGCGGGAAATGGGGAACGATCAGAACCGCCGGAAACTTGCGGCGGTCGCCGAGAACTACAGCTTCTGCAATCAACCCATTGTGCTTGAGTGAGTTCTCGAGCGGCTGGGGAGCGATGAATTTCCCGCCCGAGGTCTTGATCAGGTCCTTCTTGCGATCAGTGATGTAGAGGAAACCATCCTCATCAAGATGGCCGATGTCACCGGTTTTGAACCAGCCGTTGGCGAAGGCCGCGCGGGTTTCGTCAGCGCGATTCCAGTATTGGCTAAAGACGGACGGTCCACGCACCAGCAGTTCACCATCCTCTGCGAAGCGGACTTCCAAGTTGGGTAACGGCTTACCGACGGTACCGATTTTGTGGGCTTCAGGAGTGTTCACGGCAATCACGGGCGAGGTCTCGGTCAGGCCATATCCTTCATGAATGCGGATACCAATTGTAGCGAACCAGTCGGCGAGTTCCCGTCCCAACGGAGCGCCACCCGAGATGTAGATGCGAGCGCGGCCGCCCATCCCGGCGCGCACTTTCGAGAACACAAGTCTGTCGGCGAGTTTCGGCGCAAGTCCCCGGGCCTTGCGGCCAGCCAGGGTTGCGGGTTTGCAACGCCGGCCCACAGAAAGAGCCCAGTTGTAAATGGCGCTCCTGGGAAACGTCTTCGCCTTCTGGGCGGCCTGGCTATAGATTTTCTCGTACACCCGGGGTACACCAACGAAAATGGTGGGCTTAACTTCCTGCAGCGCTTTCGGAAGCTGCTCGATGAACGGGCAGTAGGCCAGTGTCACCCCGTGATAGAGCAGGACAAAGTCAACGTGGCGGGCGGTGACGTGTGAGAGAGGCAAGAAAGAAATGCTGACGTCGCCCGGTCCAACGTCAAAGCCTGTTAGAGAACAGGAGATGTTGGCCGCAAGGTTCCCGTGGGTAAGGACGGCCCCTTTCGGGGTTCCAGTGGTGCCCGAGGTATAGATGATCGATGCCGCATCCGCCGAACCCATGGCGCGAGCCTGATTCTCCAGTTCAACATCGGACTGGCTTGGACCGGCGTTCATCAGGCGCTGCATAGGAAATGCGTGCGCACTGTCAACAACATCCATAACCACGATTTTTTCGATCATCGTCTGGTTCTGGATGGCGAGCACCTTCTGCAACTGCTTGTCGCTGGAAACAAAAACCACCCGTGCGCCCGAATCGGTCAAAATGTAGGCAGCCTGCTGATCCGTCAGGGTGGAATATACGGGAACTGTGACCGCGCCGATTAGAAGCGCGGCAAAGTCGGCGATCGTCCATTCCGGCCGATTCTCGCTGAGAATCGCGATGCGAGCGCCTTTGCCAATGCCCCATGCACGCAGCGCGCGCGCAGTTCCGCAAACGTTGCGGTAGAGTTCCCGGGATGAGATGTCGACCCAGGCTGGCGCTTGACGGTGCATCATCACTCGCGGCAGATTGCGTTCGATGATCGAGAAGAAGACGTCGTTGACCGTTCGCAGGCTCATGAGTGCAGCGACTCCCTTGCTTGGGAAGAATCAGCATAACCATTCCGGGTTTTAGTGGACTTTAGCTCAATGGGAATGAGGTGCAGCGACGTAGCGGCAACGATGGTTCGGAGGAAATTGCCGCTGCGCGACCAACAGCCCTGGTAAATCGAGTCCCGCCCGTAGCGAACTCGCAGTGGAGACCATCCCGCAGAGTCGCAAGAAGGTAGCGGAAAGTCGACCAGCACGGAGCGCGTATCAAGGCGCAGTCCCTGGTGCAGCGCTTTCAAAGCGCTCTCCTTTGCACTCCAGAGCAAGCTCACCAGCAAAGCTCGATCGTAAGACGGAGATTTCAAAACTAAGTCTTGTTCTTCTGGCGCCAGATAATCCGCAGTAAAGGCGTCGCTATGAGGTTCGATTAACTCGAGGTCGCAACCCAGGGTGGCGCCCGAGGGGGCCACCGCGCAAAGCGCTACGCCACTGCGGTGGCTGATCGAAATAGCAACTGCCGCCGCCCTTCCGCAGAAAATGACCTCGGGTTCACCGGAAGCCGCGGCGCGGATCTCGAGGCTCGCGAGTTTTTCCGGGCCCGACGGTAGACCCAGACAGAAGGTAACTGCCCGCTTCGCCGCCCACCGTCCCAAACGCCAATCGGCACGGCGCTTGGGAAAGCGCATGTTCCTTAGCACATGCAGTTCGCCCACGCTCAGCCAGTCATCTGCCGCAGGCAGATCCGGTTCAGTCTGTTCCAGCCAAAATACGTTCATCCAAGAACTCGGAAGCAGGCATTGTGCCGGCTTTCTTCATGCGCAAAAGCTTTCTTGCGGTTTTGGTTCGATGAAGTTCCATTTCCCTTGCTACGCCTCGTTCGACAGCATGGATCAGGTAGGGACGGAGATTTGCGGGTGGCATGATGTGATGTAAGGCACCCACTGCGAGCGCTCGATGGACACTGTGGATGCGGTCAAACTCGGCTGCCATCTCGCCCAGTTTCTCGGAGTGGATGACCTTGAACAAGTCATTCCACCTGGTACGCAGCCGGGCCTTCTCCGCCCCTTCTGCCTGAGCCATGGTCTGACTCAACTCCTGCACGCGCGGGTCCTTGCGTGTGCGAGCCTCGACTTCACTGGCGAAGACGACCGCGGCTGCCGGCGCGCCTCCGATTACGGAAGCGTAGGTTCCTTCCAAAGCCGCCACTTCAAGGCCCTCATTCAACATTCGCGAGAAAACAACGTAGGCTCCACCGTGATAGCGCGAGATCACGCAGAACACGATCGGCCCTTTGAAGTTCACCACGGCTCTGCCGATCTCGGCGCCGTACTCGAGCTGGAGCTTACGCATGGATTCCGGCGAGCCGTCGAATCCGGAGAGATTTGCCAGGAACACCACCGGACGGTTATTGCTGGCAGCATTGATCGCACGCGCAACCTTCTTTGAGGAAAGCGGAAAGAGAGTGCCCGCAGTCCACTGGTCCGGGCCGTCCGCCGGAACAAATCCCAAGCGGGAGATCGGATGAGACTCCATTCCGATCAGGCACACGGGATAAGTGCCCAGATGTGCGTCCCAGACGACCGCCGTTTCAGCGTTCTGCATGCCTGCCCAGCGTTCCATCGGAGCACGGTCCTGGTCTACGACCGACATCATCAGTTTGCGAATGTCAAAACCTTTTTTGCGGCCGGGATTCGTCTCGTTGGACAGAATCTCGCCGATCGACGCAAAACCTTCTTCGCCTTCTTGGTTGTGCGGGTAGACGCGCACATCCCGCTCGACCGGATCTTCGCTTGGGGCGCAACGCGGAAAACGTTCGCCCGGCATCACATAGGTGTGCTCATAGTGACGGAACAGGATTTGACAGGCATCATCGATATCCTGCGCCCAGTATTGCGCCTGACCATTTAGGCCCATGACGCGGTCATAGCCGCCAATACCCTGGTTGTCCTCGGCCGAGACGCTGCCTGAATAGTCCAGCGCCCGCTTGCCGGTCAACACCATGGCAGCGCTGGGTGTCATAACCAGGATGCCGCGGGTATGCATGAGCATGGTGGCCTCGGCATTCCAATAAGGTTGCGCACCCACGTTGATGCCGTTCACGATAAGGTTTACTTCTCCGCCGGCTTGCGTGAACTCGACCAGGCTGCGCAAAACGCGGGCAATCCAATCCATATTCTCGACGCCGCTGTCCATGGAGATTTTCGCGCCTGCCGAGAGAGCGAACCATTCCACAGGAATGCGCCTCGCGGCCGCCAGTTCCAGCGCCGCAATAATGCGCCGGCATTCTGGCTCGGCGATGGCGCCCAGGTCTTTGCTGGGATCACCGAGCACGATGACTCGGGTCATTCCTTCCGGGCACTTGGCGGTAAAGTTGCGGATCAGGCCAACGATGATGTTGGATTTGTTTTCGCCGTACGGGCGTTCTACCGGTACCAGATCTCCTGCGGCATTAAGATCGTGCTCTTCGAACTCACCCGTGGGGAACTCAGCGCGGGTTTCTTCGGCTGATGGGGTGAGCATCCTGACGATCTCATAGGGATAAATGAGCCCGCGCCGGCGCATGCGGATAACCTTCTGATCGTATTCGCTGAGTGGTTTAACCGGGTGCAATTTAGCGCCGGGCCTGAAGGTAACCAACAGACCGGAAGCACCGGGACTGGAAATGCGGACGGTGACGTCCCGCAACTCGCCGGTTTCGGGGCGCGGACTGCGGGCGCGCACGACCACCTGTTCGATCCCCAGGCCCTCGGTTCCGGGGGTGAGACGATCCAGAATGTTTTGGAATTCGTCAGTCTCCAGCCGGAGTGGTGGCCAAACGTAGAGGAGGATGCGATTCCAGAAGAGCCGCTCATGAGGCAAACGGCGCGATTGGAAAAGGCGAATGGCTGCGAGCGCTTCGGCGAACATGCGTTCCAGGTGAGGCAGCTGAACAACGCGCCCCGCTTTGTCGCGCAACGGCGTCAGGTCGCGCACCTCCGCCACTGCGAAGAGGCGTTCATCTTTGGGATTGTCGCGGCCGACTGCGTGCAACAGGTAGACGTCTTCCACGGAAGGGAGCCGGTCAATTTTGAAATTTGCCAGGCGCCAGAGCTGTAAACGCTTTCCGATAAGGGGATGGACACCGCGATAAAATTTCTTCTCTTTATAACCGCCTTCACAAGGGCGGTAAGTGAAATGCTGTAGTCTTGCGGTACTCTGTGTCCGGTTGGGGCCACCCACGGCCACCATGATTCGCTGGATCAGACGTGGGAATACGGCCTGGTTGAGTATGGATTGGATCTCCTGCTGCGCCGCCTCGGGGTCGCCCACACAACTTGCGTTGGAGACGTAAAAATCGATAACGACATCCTCTTCTGCGGGAGCTGCCTGGATCAGAGGAAACATAGTCCTCATGATTTGTGGAAGGTGGGCATAATCGGCATGAGTAGCGAGCAGATGTACCGGTTTTCCCTCATCCTCGTATTCGGCAGTCACGAACAGATGCTGGTCCAGAGCGACGGAGCAAACCTGCTTTAGATTCTGAGTGCCGTAGTACCGTGAGGTGAGCACCTCCAGCATCAATTGCAGCAATCCGAGGTCGGCAGCAACGAAGTGGCGGGAGAAGAGGCTGAGCAGTGGCTGCGGACACTCGACCAGGGCCCGAATTCTTTCCGGCCGGTCGAGGGCTTCCGGATTGGCAGCCAGATAAGCGAGGTTATTTTCCGCTTCATCGTAAATCTGTTTGCGTGCCTGCTCGAACAGCGGCTGATCGAAGCAGCGATACCGGACCTCGCGGGCCAGATCGCTTACCGAGAGGAAAGTTCCATTCGTTATCTGAATCATCTGGTCGAGAAGCGTGCGGAAAGATTCGTCCACACCGCTTTCCCGTCGTTCGAGCCGCCGTTCCAGCAAGACCAGGATGATCGGCATCTGCTGTTCCACGCGCTGATGTGACTTGTAGATCCACAGCAGGCTCTCTTCCAGTTCAGGCGTGCGGTCTAGAGACATTACCCCATAATGCGAGAGGGCGCGCCGGATCGCTTCCATGAAAGAGGAGGGCAGTCCCTCCCCAGCGGTATCGAGAGTGCGCAAATAGGAGAAGAGGTGAGCCTCGGTGCTGGGCATTTCCCCGCCGTTGCGGCGATCGAGGTTGGGCTGCCGGAGAAAGAGCGAGCATAGGTCCACAAAGATGCTGAGTATTTCGTTCTCTCCCTGGGTGACCGCGAGGTCATCGTGGGACAGCGCGCAGCCCTTCTTCCATCCGGAAAATGACTGACCAGCGACGCTGGGATCGACATCGAAACCCAACATGAATCTGCGCACTTCTTCGAGATTGTCCGGGCAAGCAGACGCTGCGCGCTGGGTCTCCTGGTCCGGCGCCAGCGACGCTCCGAAAGCGATTCGCTCGGTTGCGACAGACGCAGTCGCGGTCGAGGTACGCTCGATCTGAACCAATGGTGCGCCGGTGTCTACCTGCACATTGGCAATGGTCATGATCTTCCGGACCTTGCCCGAGAATGGAGCCACTACTGGCATCTCCATTTTCATCGCTTCCAGCACGGCAAGGCGGTCTCCAACTTCGACATCGTCGCCAGGCTTGACTGCAACGGAGACCACTACCGCCGGAGCGGGCGCGTACACTACTCCGCCGTCATCTCGGTCGACGCGATGGGCCACCCCGTCAACCTCGATCCGGTAATTCAATGCCTGAGCGACAGAGACGACCTTAAAGCGACGGCCGGACACGGTTAGCCAGTGCTGGAAGAGATTGAGGCGATGGACCTCTGCATCGATGCGCGTGCCATCGGCCTCTACGCGATATGTATGCGGGCCAAGACGCTGGGTCTTCAGCGAATAAGAGTGCCCTCGATAACGCAGGGGAATGGTGAGGCCGATTTCGCGCCGGACCTGGGGACGGCCGCGCACAGCTGACGCATAGAACTGCGTCTTTTCCACCCCCAGAGCGGCGTCATAGGCTTCTATGGCGGCCTGCACCAGAGCTATGTCGGCGTAGCACCGGGATACATGGTTGCCGTTCTCAGCCAGGCGGTCCAACCACGAGGTGTCGAATTGTGCATTCTCGACCTCAGGACGCTTCAGCAAGTCCAACAAGAAAGCTTTATTGCTGCCGCCGCCTTTGATAACCAACACAGCGTCGCGAAGGGCCCGCCGCAAACGGGAGAGCGCTTCTTTACGACTCTGGCCGTAGGCGATGATCTTGGCGATCATTGAATCAAATTCCGAGGCCACGCGGTCGCCTTCGGTAATGCCGGTATCTACCCGCACTCCGGGGCCGGTCAGAATTCTGAATCGTTGGACCTCTCCAGGAGCTGGAGCAAAGCCATTGTCAGGATCTTCCGCATTCAGCCGGACTTCGATGGCGTGACCGCTGGTGCGAGGCGGGTCACCTTCCAGGGCGCCGCCGAGCGCGACATGCAGCTGCAGCTTTACCAGGTCAACGCCGGTGGTGCATTCGGTAACCGGGTGCTCGACTTGCAGGCGCGTGTTCATCTCCATGAACAGGAAGCCATGCAAGTCGGGCTGAAAGAGGAACTCCACGGTGCCGGCATTGTGGTACCCCACTGCACAACTCAGACGGACAGCGGCTTCTCGTATTCTCTGGTCTTCCGGCACAGAAAGCGCCGGTGAGGGTGCTTCTTCAAGAATTTTCTGGTGACGGCGCTGGATGGTGCAATCACGCGTGCCCACGGCCCAAGTGGTCCCATAGTGATCGGCAATAATCTGGACCTCGACGTGGCGCCCACCCGTTACCAACCGCTCCATGAAGACGGTGGGATTTCCGAATGCTTTGAAGGCATCCGCACGCGCACTCTCAAAAGCTTTTGCCAGTTGCGCCGCCGAACGCACCACGCGTATGCCGTGGCCGCCTCCCCCCGCAGTCGCCTTGAACAGGCATGGGTATCCGAGACGTTCAGCGTGGTATTCGGCATCACGGATGGTTTCGACGGCACCGCCGCTCCAAGGCACAACCGGGACCTGCGTCGACTCGGCCAGGAGCTTGGAGGAAATCTTGTCTCCCAGCTTTCTCATCACGTCGCCGTCGGGACCAATGAAGACGATCCCCATGTCGCGGCACAGGTCGGCAAAATCAGCATGCTCAGCGGCAAAGCCCCAACCTGGCCAGACCGCGTCGGCGCCGGCGCGGATCAGCGCTTCCTGCAGGCGTCCGTAGTCGACGTAGCTACTTTTAACTTGTTGCGTGCTTGCATCCACGATCTGCGCGGGGCCGAGAAATACAGCCTCATCGGCCTCGCGAACAAACATGGCGTGGCGATCGGGCTCAGTGAAAAGCGCAATCGTGCACAGCGACGTTCCGTGCTCCTGATTGAATTCACGCGCCGCGTGGATGAAGCGCATCGCAGCTTCGCCGCGATTAACAATGGCGATACGCTGAAAATCGTGCTGCATAATCCCTCCACAAACCGGGCGGTTATGGCGATCAGGTTGTTCGCATCAGGCCGCGACAGCCTCCAGCGACATGATGCTCTGCAGCTCTCTTAATGCTTCGGCATTGACCCCGTTGGGAAGCGCGACGGTGCGGTAACCGGTCAGATGCAAATAGCGGTTTCCGGCCGCGTCGATGACCTCCACGTCAAAACCTCCATTGTTCGGGTCGGGAGTTACGGTCGCGTATAAGCGGCCTTCAGCCAGTTCGGGCGACCGCTCCAGGCGCACTTCGTGAACGTGCTGCGGCAATCCCATGCGCCCCTGGACGCCGAGTTCCCACAGGCCCGCGGTTTGGAAGCACAGTTCGATCAGGCGCGGCGCTATTAAAGTTCTCAGAGTCGCCGGTTGATGATTTGGCAGCAGCTTGTTCGCCATCAGGCCGATCATGCGAATGCCGTTCCACCAGGCGCGCTCTAAAACTTGATAAGCGGGTCCGTGGAAATAAACGCCATAAATAACGTCGGACTCGACCACCTGGCCGGACGGTGTACCCAAGGGGGCCGTAGACACTGATCGCGCCGGATGTTTGCCAAGTCGCACGCGGCCGGTGAAATGCGTCGTGACCTGCGGCTCTTTCTGATTGGGCAGCAGGCGGCTCCCCGTTAGTTGGCAGTCGGCGACGATGACCTCACCGTGTGCATGCATCTGTGCATGGGTCGTTACCGTTCGCGCCGCATTGCGGTAGAACTTAAATGGCGCGAGGAAGCTCACATCCTCTATTGCTTCGATTTCCCAGCCGGGAAGCAGGCAGGCCGCGGCTTCCCCGAAGGCTTCGATTCCCATGACTCCCGGCAGTACCGAGGTTCCATCAATCTGGTGATCGTGCAAGAAGGGCTGCGCGGAAGGATTCAGCTCGCTTTCGATGCTTATGCCGCTATGCACTCCAAAGCCGGCAATCTTGCCGATCATGGGGCTGTGGGCGGAATCTTTCACGGCAGTTAGATCAAGACCACCAGTCGAGTCCCACTCGTTTAATAAGACACCGAGCCGCTGGGCGATTACGATTTCTCCACGCGTGGCGCCCGCGGTCAGTTCGCGCCGAATCAGCGGAATGCCGGCTTCCGGTGGCAACATGTCAATGCCGGCGATTTCCATCATTTTCGGGATAGAGCCGCGAGTTGCCATCCCGATACCGCCCCAGGCGGTCCAGTCGATCGCAATGCCACGCGTAGCGGGTCGGGTCGTGCGGAAGCTCGAAGTAATCTTGCAGAGCAGATCGTTGGCCGAACTGTAATCTGCCTGCCCGGCATTGCCAAAGCGGCCAGCTATCGAACTGAACGCGACCGTGGCGCCGAGCGGCATGTCGGCGATGGCGTGCAGCAAATTGAAGAAGCCGTCGCACTTGACGTCAAAGATGAGGTCGAACTCATGCGGGTCTTTATCGGGCAGAAAATGACTGCGTTCGATGCCGGCAGCGTGCAACAGCACGTCGATGTGCCCGCTATGCTGACGGACTTGCTGGATCACGCTCGCGACCGCATCGGCATCGGTAAGGTTAACGCTGAAATAGTAAGGAGTGCCGCCTGCAACTCGGACCGCGTCAATGGCGGTCTGAGCTGCGAGGGCCCGCTCCAGCGCCGCCAGCTCTTTTTCAACCAGCGCCGGTGTGGCCCGCTCGCCTCGTGCCTGGATGCGACTGAAGAGTTCGCGCTTGAGCCCATCTTTGTCGGTTACGAAGCGCTTCAGGTCAGGATCGTCGGGCTTCGGCTCCGGCACGAGATCAAGCAAGTAGAATGTGCCGCCCGAGGCAGCTGCTAAATCGGAGGTGATGGCAGAAACGATGCTGCCGGCGGCGCCAGTGATCAGGAATACGGTGTCTTGATCCAGTTGAATACCAGGCTGGCCATCGGCTGCGGGCTGTTGTTCCAGGGCAATCGTCCAACGTTGGCCGGCCTTATAGCCGATCTCCACCGCGCCGGGATCACGCAGAGTCTCTTCGATGAGAACCTCTGCAATTTCTGTGGAGCTCCGACCTGTCTCGAAATCAACTGCTTTGACCAGCGCTTCCGGGCGCTCTCGCTTGTATGTTTTGGTAAAACCAGCCACGGCGCCACCCAGTGGCGCAACCGCCCCGGCGTTGTCATACCCGTGCTGCCCGCCCAGACGGGTTGCGGATACAAGGAATCTGTCGGAGCCGGCGACCTGCTCGTACAGCGCCCGCATCGTGGTATACAGCGATTTGACGCGGAGACTAACGGCGCCATGCCACGCGGAGGCGCTCATCTGGCTAAGCTGCCCTTCGTGATCGAGTGCCGGTAGCCAGTAAACTCCGTGGATCGGGCCAGCGGCCAGCCAGGTCTTGATGGTAGCAGTCAGAGCGTCTGTGTCGGGTGCTCCGTCGATGCGAAGAGCCTCTATGCCTTTCGTCTTGAGTTGTTGGGCAAGTTGGTCGGCCACACCAGCTTGATCGGGCATGATCACGACGCGGCGACCCGCTGCCAGTGCCACTCCCGTCTTCTTGCAGATCGAGAGCGGTGGGCGCGGCTGGGCAACGGGAACTCGGCGTGGGATCCGGTCAGCGGCGTCGAAAGTGGCCAGTGCCGGGCGTGCCGCAGCCACGTGCTTCCCGGGACTCGGCGTCGGGATCGTTTCGGCCGTTTGCTGGTTCGCTTCTATTGCGGCTGGGATTGCCGTAGACGCCACAGGCTGCCGGTCGCGAGCGAACTTGATCACATGCGCCAGGGTTGGGAAGTCATGCAATTTAAGAGTTTCGTCGCGCTGAATGTTATATACGGCTCGTACCGCGGCGAACATCTCCGCCTGCTTCACCGTGTCGATCCCAAGATCGGCCTCCAGATCGAGATCCAGGTCCAGCATGTCTTTCGGATAACCCGTTTCCTCGGCGACAATCGTGAGGACGGTATCCTTAATAGACTCGTCGGTCGGCACCGGCGCAGAAACGGGCAGCGTGACGTCCGTCTCTAAAGCATTGTTGCCTGCTGTTGCCGCAGCTGGCAGTTCAACCGCAATAGTTAGGGATGTCGCCGCACCCGCAAGGTCGGGGCGCTTCTCGTACACGAAGCGAATTACGTGAGCCAGAGTTGGGTAATCACGCAGCTTCCGATTTTCGTCGCGTGGAATGTTGTAGATCTCGCGGATGGCCGCGAACATTTCCGCCTGCTTGACCGTATCGATTCCAAGATCGGCTTCCAGGTCAAGGTCGAGGTCCAGCATCTCCTTTGGGTAGCCGGTCTTCTCGACCACTAAAGCGAGAACGCGATCTTCCACTCCCACCTCTCCTGTCTGCGAAACTATTTCGGCTTTCTGCAAAACAGGTTCCGGCTCGCGAGTGATCGGCTTAACCTCTGGCGTCGGTTGCTCTTGCTCCGCAGGGGCCACTGTGCTGAGGAGATCCGGACGGTTTTCGTAAACGAATCGAATCACGTGGGTCAAAGTCGGATAATCGCGGAGCTTGCGGTTCTCATCACGCGGGATGGTGTAGATCTCGCGAATGGCCGAAAACATCTCGGCTTGTTTAACGGTGTCAATTCCCAGATCGGCTTCCAGATCAAGATCCAAGTCCAGCATGTCCCTGGGATAGCCAGTCTTCTCCACCACTAGCGCGAGGATGCGCTCTTTCACGTCCTCACTTAGCTGTGGCGTGGGTACTGACGCAGGACTTATCGGGGTAAGGTCTTGAGCCGCCACAGGTGCGGCTGGAGCCGATTTCTGCTCGCGAAGATCGGGGCGCCGATCGTATACAAACTGGATCACGTGCGAAAGCGTGGGGAAATCGCGCAGCTTAAGTTGGTCATCGCGCGCGATGCTGTAGGTCTCACGGATAGCGGCGAACACTTCGGCCTGCTTGACTGTGTCAACGCCCAAGTCAGCTTCGAGATCGAGGTCAAGATCGAGCATGTCGACCGGATAGCCAGTCTTCGCGGCAACAACTTCCAGGACTCTTTCTTTAACAGAAGAGTTCTGCGCGATCACGGCCGGGGCTCCGGGGATTGCAGTTATCGCCTTTACGCGAGTTTCCGAAGTCGCAACGGGAATGTTGATTGGAGCGCTCGGCGGAGCGACCTCAATCTGTGGCGCGACGGTGACTGGAGAAATTCCAACCGCAGGCGTTACCGCGACAACGGATGCCGGCTTCGCGGCCGTTACCCCATTCTGACGTACCTCACCATTGCGGACTGGTGCGCCTCCATTGCGTACGCGGAGAGTGTGGTTGACGAGTTCGAGATCGGGGGCCTGATGCCCAGCGACACGATTCAGCCAGGTATTCCACGCATCCGGATCGGCGATGCGATAGCTGTAGCCGAGAGCGTCGGGGTTGCGATGCACCTGATCTTTGGTCACCACCCAACGCAGCAAGGTCATGCTGATCTGTGAGCCGAATCCTGCGCCCAGGCGCAGCGCATATTCGACGGGATACTTCCCGCCTTTAGACAGGTTCAGCACCCCGAGTTCCGGATCAACCTCGCGGAAATTAGGAACCGGGGGCACGGTTCCGGTTTCCAGCGACTTGATCGCGACCACATCTTCTATACCGGTCGCCATAGCATGACCCGTGAAACCCTTGGTGTTGGCAATCACAATCTGATCGGCAGTGTCGCCGAAGACGCGGCGCAGGGCATGAATCTCAGCCGAGGCGCTGCCGCCCCGTGCGGGCGTGTAGGTCTCGTGGGAAACGAACACGGTTTTGGGCGCGATCTGATGACGGTCTATGCCGCAACGTTTTTCAGCCTGGGCTATGAGATCTTCCATGACCTGACTGATGTGTTCAACATCCAGCCGAGTTCCGTGGAAAGCGCTATTGGACGTAACAGCGCTGAGAACCTCGCATATCGGCTGGAGTCCACGCTCCTGCGCGGCATCGGAGCTCTCGACAACCAGGGCGGCGGCTCCCATGCCGATAATCATCCCGTGACGACGGCGATCGAACGGAATGGCGGCATCTGCAGGAACTTCGTCGGTGGCCGCTGCACCGCTGGCCAGGAAACCGGCGCCCATCCAGTCGAGCAGGTTGTCGGAAGTGATATCGTCGGCCGATAAGACAATCACGCGACGGCAGCGGCCTACCCGGATCCAGTCTTCGGCCAACGCTACAGCTTGCGTGGTACTGGCGCAGGCGGCATTCACCTGCGTGTTCGGCCCGCGCGCGCCGATGTATTCGGCAAACTGGGAATGGCCCATGGAAAGAACCCGGAACAGGAAGCGCCGGTCAAAAACAAACGGTTCCTTCTCGATGACGGCACGCAACTCCTGAATGCGACGATCAATCTCGTGTAGCAGCGTGGAGTGCCCGTTCGCCTCAACCACTCGATTGCGCATGCTCTCGAGCATGGAGATCTGCTCACGGCGGGCATGGTCTGCGTAGTATTGCGACATGATTTCGGCGAAAGAATCAAGACCGGGAAAGGCCGAGGCGAAGATAACGCCGGTATCGTCACGCAGCGATTCGGGCAAAGCCCAGCGATCCTGCAGTTGGGTGCCTTTGCTGGTGGTCTTGTAGCGCATGACCAGAGGAATACCGGCATCGCGCAAGGCGTCGATGCCTGCGGCAATCGCCAGGGCAGTCACTCTGTCGAGCGCAGCTATGCGATCGGCGGAGACGCCGAACTCTTTTTGCAGATCGAAGCTGTTCCCGCGGCCGGCCAGCTTGATCACGTCCGCGATGTTATTGATGGTCTCGAAGGTGGGGCCGCCGTTGTCGCTCTTGACGAGCCTGGTGATGTGCTTGTCCAGCATCGCCTGGCGGAACCGCTTGGGGATGGAAGCGATGAATTGATCGCCGCGCAGGATGCGGGCAACGTTGCTGTCATCGAAAATGTGCTCAGTTCCCGGCAGCCCCAGAGCTGCACCGGTAATCACTACCGGGACGTGAGTCGATTTTCCGTTCTGAGGATGGTAAATCTGCCAGCCGCGCTCAAGAACGTCGGCGAACATCTGACCAAGAGCCGCGTAGCTGTCGTGGGTCAAAGGCGCGGCGGGTATTGAAGCAGCGGTTGCCGCTACAGCAATCGTAGGCCGCTCGGGCGCGGCGCTCGGCGACATAGCAGGAACTGCCGCTGTCGATGCCGGGATATCGCGCCGCGCTTCGGTTGTTCCGCGGCCTATTCCCGACGCGTAGAGGCCGCACAGCGCCTGGTTGAATGAGACAACGTCTCCAAACTTCGGATGATTTGTGAACAACGACAGCACATCGGGGTGACTGCCGAGCACATCGTCAGCGAATCCCTGCAGCGCCTTCTTCGGTCCGACTTCAACAAAGATGCGAGCTCCAGCCTCGTAAAGTGTGTGTAATCCTTTGACGAATTGCACCGGTGAAGCCACCTGCAGCGCCAGGATGTCGAGCATCTTGGGCACAACATCGGGTCCGGTCGGATAAAACTCGCCGTTGATATTGGCGACGATCGGGAGTCGTGGTTCCTGGAGGTGCAGGCGCGTGAGCATTCGCCGTAGAGGCTCGCTGGCCGGAGCAACTATGGATGTGTGGAACGCCTGGCTGACCGATAATACCGTCACTTCGTAGCCAGCCTTCTGGAGAAGTGCGATCGCCTGTTCCACCGGCGCTCTGGCTCCTCCGATTACAGCCTGATGTTCGCTGTTGACGTTGGCGATTACCACATTGCCCTGCACAGTCTTGAGGATTCGCTCGATTTCCTGCAGGGGCGCAAACACTGCCGCCATGCGCCCTTCTTCTATGGAGACGCGCGTCATTTCTCGCCCTCGCGCGCTGACCGCTTCCAGGGCCTCAGCAAACGGAAGCGCGCCGGAGGCAACCAGAGCTCCGTATTCGCCCAGACTGTGGCCCATGGTGAAGTCAGGCCGGATGCCGTACGCAGCTAGCAGCCGGGTCAAAGCCTCGTCGGCGCTCAGTACTGCCGGCTGAGTGATGGCGGTCTGTCGGAGGTCATCTTCAGCTTTTTCAATTGCTCCGCCATCCTTTCCGTCCACGAAAATGAATTCCGAAAGCGGCTTTCCCAAGAGGGGTGTCATTACACGATCGGCTTCAGCAAAGGTATCGGCGACGATCGGTTCCAGGGCGCGGAGCGGTTTCAGCATGTTTACGTATTGCGAGCCTTGGCCCGTGTAGAGGAAGGCGACCTTGGAGGCAGGCCCGCGGCCACGGAAAACGCCTTGCGCGCGCAGAGCCTTCCACATCAACGGCTGATTCGCGGCAAAGGCTTTCAGAGCGGCGGCTGACTTAGTTGCCAGTTCAGCGGCATCTCCGTAATCGATGGCGAGGCGCTCGGGGGCGCGCAGATCTGACTCGGCGGGAGCACATACTGCGGGCACTCGACCGCCGGTTGCATCCTTATTAATAGAGCGTAGGCGCTCGATCAGCTCAGTTTCTGAGGCTGCACCGATGACCAGCGCCCCCCGCAGCGGCGCCTTGCAAGACGAATCATTATGCGAAGTAGACGAAATTTCTTTGACATTCATGGTTGCACCACGTACCTCTTCCGGAATCTCACCGACCGCAATGGATCGTTTGCCGTTGCCAGTGATCTTGTGAGGAATGTATTCCTCGAGTACGGCATGGAAATTCGTGCCGCCAAAACCGAAGGCGCTGAGACCGGCCCGGCGAGTTCCGCCCTCGGGTATCATCCAAGGCTTCAGCTCGGTATTTACGTAGAGCGGGGAGTGAGCAAAATCGATATCGGGGTTCTTGCGCTCGCAATGCACGCTCGGCGGCAACACCTTTTCGTGCAGGGAAAGCACCGCTTTCAGCAGGCCGGCGGCTCCAGCGGCTCCTTTGAGATGACCAATATTCGATTTAACCGAGCCAAGCGCAACTGAGTGCTGCGGAAGATTGAAGCTCTTCATCACCTCTGCCATGCTCTGCACTTCCACGACGTCGCCGACGCGGGTAGACGTGCCGTGACCTTCGATCAGGGTGCCGACTTCCGGCGCCACTCCGGCGGTCTGCCAGGCACGTTCGACAGCCAGTTTCTGCCCAATGGGATTAGGAGCGGTAATTCCTTTCCCTTTGCCATCACTCGAGCCGCCCATGCCGCGCAGTACCGCATAAATTTTGTCGTCGGCGCGTTCGGCGTCGGCCAGCCGCTTGAGCAGGAAGATCGCGGAGCCTTCGCCCATGACGAAACCATCCGCTCCTTCGGCGTACGGCCGAGTCCCGGTGCCGGAGAGGGCGCCGATCTTGCAGAATTTCACGAAAGTCGAAGCGCCCATGTTGCGATCGATGCCGCCGGTCACGGCCACATCGAAATCGTTACCCAGCAATCCTTCCACCGCGGAAGTAATCGCTGCCATAGCTGACGCACAGGCAGCGTCGACAACGTAATTGGAACCATGAAAGTTGTAGATATTGGCAATGCGGCCGGCAATACAGTTCGCCAGTTCGCCCGGCATGCTGTCTTCGGTGATTTCCGGGAGATGTTTGCCAATGCGCTCGTGCAGTTCGTGGGTGATATCGCGGCGCACACTCTCCGGCAGGGCCGCGAAGGTCGCACTCTCAGCCAGTTCGCGGGCATACTCCGGAAAATAAATGCGAAGCGCGGTGAGATAGTGCTTCTCTCCCGCCATTGCATTGCCCAGAATCACCGCGGTGCGATTGAGGTCCAGCGGCCGGTTGGGAAAACCGTAGTCGTCCAGCGCCTGGCGCGTACACGCGATCGCCCACTTTTGCGCCACATCCATCGCATCCACGACTCGGGGTGGCACGGCCAGTCGCCACTTCATCGGTTCCCACGGGTAATCGCGAACCCATCCTCCTATTTTGGAGTAGCTCTTATCCGGGGCAGCAGGGTCGGCATCGTAATACAGCGCCGGGTCCCAACGATCGGGTCTGACGTCCGTGATGCTGTAGCGGCCGGTCTTGATGTTTTCCCAGAAAGCCGGAACGTTCGGAGCGTCGGGCAGTATGGCGCCCAGTCCCACGATCGCGATAGCTCGAGTAGCGGTGTTTTCCATGACGACACTCCTCTGTGTCGGTGTGACAGGCGGCTGGCCTGTCTGAAAAATAACGAGACGTTGCCCCAACTATGCCGCGACTGCGGTTTTCTTGGCCGCGCGGTCGTAGAGAACGTCCGCTACGTAGTCCATGTCAGAGATCAGGCTCGCCTGTGCGCGATGAATGGCAGGCAGTCCCAAACTGGTTTCGAATGCGGGCAGCTCGGCATCACTCACGCCAGCTCCGCCCACGATCAATCGCAAACCTTCTTCCGCCACTTTGAGTGCGGCTTCGCGCGCGAATACCCGGCTGATGGCCGCCAGGGCACGCGCGTCGAAACGGCGGTTAGCTTTTTCTTCCAATTTGTTTTCAGCAGAGAGTGCGGCGCGCCGTGCCAGACTCCCGGCGCACTCGGCATAGGCAATCAACTCGCCCAGGCGTAACAGAACGTGTTGAAAACGCGTCAGACGTGCCACGCGAGCTTTTTCCATGACCTCTGCCAGTGCATGCAGACTCAAGGCAGCGATGTCAGCGCCAACCTCCCCATGTTGCTTATGCAGTGCTTCGAACTTGCGCGCCTCATCGTGGTAGTGCTGACCGCGTGTCTTCAGGTGCGACTGCCAGCGATCGCGCGCGATGGTCATCTCCATGATCTCGGAGGTGCCTTCGTAGATCGTCGTGATGCGCACATCGCGGCTGATCTTCTCCACCATGTATTCGTGGGTATAGCCATAACCCCCGAGCGCCTGGATACTGGCTTCGGCCGCTGCGTTTCCGGCCTCTGTCGCCATGTACTTGGAGATTGCGCCCTCCGTGTTCAGACTTCCCTCGGTGCCAGCGTCGATACGGACTGCGGTTTCCTCGATGTACGCTCGACTGGCTTCGAGGCGCGCCACATGGGGAACAATCAGTTTGTGGGTATAGCCCTGCTTTTCAGAGAGCGGCGCCCCGGCCTGGATCCGCTTGGTCGAATAAGGAATCGCGCGGTCGAGAGCGGCCCAGCCGGCGCCCAGACCGAAGGCGGCGACCATCAGGCGCGTGTAGCCGAAGACCGCTTGCGCTTGCAGCAACCCTTGTCCTTCGACACCGCCAATCAGTCGATCAAGGTCGACGTAGACATCGTTGAAGGCAAGCGCGGCTGTATTACTGAGGCGAATACCATGCTTGTTTTCCGGCTCATCATGGGTGAAGCCCTTCGTGCCTTTTTCGACGATGAACCAGCTCGGACCGCCAGATGCATTGGCCAACACGGTGTAGGCATCCGCAACACCGCCATTGCTGATCCATTGCTTGTTGCCGTTGATCTTGTAGCCGACCACGTGGCCATCTTTCAGAATCCGCTCCGCTGTTGTGCGCAGCGCCGGCAGGTCGCTACCCGCTTCCGGCTCTGTGGCCCCGTAAGCGAACAGGATTCCCTCATCCGCGATGCGGCTGAGCCACTTCTTCTTCTGCTCATGAGTTGCCCCCACGGTGATGGGATCGCTTCCCAGGAAGGTGGCGAGCACAGAAGTGGCAATGCCCAGGTCGATTCTTGCCATCTCCTCGCAAATGCAATACACATCGAATGCTCCGCCGCCCATGCCGCCGAATTCTTCCGGGACGAACAGCAGCTGGATGGCAAGCTGGTCGGGGTTGCACATGTAGCGCACAATATCGAGCGGACATTCGTCCTTCTCGTCCAGCTCGATGAGCTTTTCGTCGGGCAGGCGGCCTTTGGCAAAATCGCGAAGCGATTTCAAACTCAGTTTCAAAGTCTTCTTGTCGATCATGGAAAGCCTCTCCTATGAAGCGCGCGCGGTAACATGCTTGCCTGACCGCACTTCGCGAATTCTGTTCGTCAGTTCCGGCAGGAATTCCAGGATGTCAGCAACAATGCCCACATCCGCCACCTGGAAGATCGGAGCTTTGGGGTTCTTGTTGATAGCAATGATGAACGGACTACCCTTGATTCCGGCCAGATGCTGGAATGCGCCACTGATGCCGCATGCCAGATACACTTTCGGTTTAACCGTTTTCCCGGACGAGCCCACCTGGCGCGATTTAGGCAGCCACTTGGCGTCGACCACCGGTCGCGAGCACGACACGGCTGCGCCCAGAGCCTCGGCCAGTTCCTCGGCAATCGAAATATTTCCCTGTTCCTGAATGCCGCGGCCGACCGACACCAGCACCGCATGCTTGGTTATGTCGACGTCGCCCGACTCAGCGACGATTGTCTCGACGTACCGGCGGCGCGCCGTGAACGTGCCAACATCCGCCGATTTGTCACCCACGGTTCCAACGACCGCCGTGGCTCCCGGCGGTTTGAATGCGCCCGGACGTACTGTGATCACGGCGCCGGTCGAAAGATCACAAGCAACGCGCGTGCCGAATTGACCTCCGAACTCCTGGCGCACAACCTTCAGCGAATTCGCTTGCACCCCGTCGATCCCGACGACATCGGCAACGAAGGCCGCATTGATCTTGATCGAGAGGCCAGGTGCGAGATCAATGCCGAAGTGGTCGTGTGGGATCAGCAAAATGCTGTTTGGGGGGAGAATCGCCGCCAGCGCCTTTCGCACCAATTCAGCATTCGGATAAGCGAGGAATTCTTTCGATATCTTCCAGACTTCAGCATAGGAGGAGCGAAGCGACGTGCACGCGGCGTCCAGATCTGAGCCCCAGCCGGTGAGAATTGCGCTGGGCGTTGCGGTTGGATCAATTTGCCTGGCCGCTGCTATTAATTCGGCGGCTGAGTCCTCGACTGCGCCAGCCTTGTGTCCGACATATGCAAAGATTCGAGCCATTAGTTCAGTCCTCCTTTTGCGCCCACCAGTTCAATTAACTTGTCGATGATCTCTCCCTGTTTTCCCTGGAGCATCTCGGCGCCTTTTCCGATTGCCGGTACGAAGTAGTCCAGTCGTTGTACCTTCGCCGCGGAGGAGCCTACGGACGTGGCAGCAAGGCCAAGGTCCGAAGCTCCGTAGGTGGGGATGGGAATGGAAGCCACCTGTCGTATCCCGCGCATGCCTACGTAACGAGGCTCATTGATTCCGGTCTGAATCGAGAGCACGCAGGGAAGATCGATCTCGTTCAGTTCCTTGTTTCCGCCCTCAATTTCGCGGGTAACCTTCAGCTTTCCGCCTTCGAGTACTTCGATGGAATTGACCAGCGACGCGAAAGGGTAATCCAACATGGCTGCGAGCATGCCGCCGACCTGGGCCGCACCATCGTCCGCCTGCACGCCGGTGAGAATAAGATCGTAATGACCCTTCTGCAGGAAGCTTTTAATGATGCTGGCAATGCCGCGACCATCGGACCCGTTGAAGCTCTCGTCCGAAAGCAGGATCCCGTGGTTCGCGCCCATGGCCATTTCCCGGCGCAGGACCTCTTCATCATCCTCGGCGCCGACGGTGACGATGCTCACGGTTCCGCCAACTTTGCTGGTGATCTGCAAAGCTTCTTCCACGGCATAGTTGTCGGCTTCATTAATGGAATAGACCAGGTCGTCCCGTTCGATATCGTTTCCGGCAGCGTT
>DASUWH010000029.1:0-109234 GCA_036378535.1 Terriglobales bacterium
CTGAGGTTGAAAAAATCGAGACTCAGTGGGGTGAAGTGATGACAAGAGTTGGTTATCAACTCTCCACGGTTGCGCTTTCGCGCGAGCCTGTCGGTTCTGCCCGGCGCGATGGTTAGCTCATGGCGATTGTCACCGGCAGCAACAGCGCTACTCCTCGCCTGCTTCCCGGGGAAGCTCCTTTTCGCCCTTCAAGCGAAGGTTAAGCTTGTGTAACACCGTCCAGGTTTCCTGCGAAACCCGCGCTCGGATCATCTGTTTTGCCTTGGCCGCACTATGGACCAAGTTCAGGTAAAGGCTTCCCGGCGTCCAGGGGCGAGCGAACTCGAAATCGAGATAATTTTGGACATGGGCTCCCCACCGTTCCTTCGAGGGGTCTTTACCCTGAAGGAAGTCATACGCCCGAACGCCTTCCTCGATGAATCGTTTGAGAACGTAGCCCCTTAATACGTAGCCAATGCTGTCCGAGGAGTAGCCGGGATCGTACCCCTCCTGGAGGGAATAGACGGTATCCCGGTAGCGGAAATTGTAAAGAGTCGCGACCGGGATCCCATTCAATTCCAGGAACCAGAATTCCAGCCAACCTCTTTCTAAGAACCGCTCTGCCATGTGCCGATACATGCGGCACCGTTCCGCAGATATAAAGGTTCCGGGGAGTCCGCGTACTTGCCAGCGTTTGGCATGCAAGGAGTACAGAGTTTCCAGACGAGTGGGCAGTTCCGCCGCGGAAACGCATTTGTGGTAAACCGTCTGGTAGCGTCCCTCCAGTCGTCTCGTCCGCGTACCCAACTTCCCTCGTTCTTTGCTGGAGAGCATCTTGCGGTAGAGTTCCCAGGTTTCGGGCAGGGAAATCACCGTCCAGGCGCGGGGGGCAGAGTATGCCGGCCAGTTCCTGTCCCGAATGGCGTTCGACAAGGCCAAGGTGGCTCGCGAACTCGGATCCATGGTGCGCAGTTGGCAGACATTCCAACTTGGAACTTGCAGGCTCAGATGATCAACGAGGCTACGAGTGAAGCTTTGCTCGTAGCCGGGTTGCACGATCATGCCGAGGTTATCGGAATCGTTGCTACCGTCACCCATGAAGCGTAGAAAGCGGAGTTTGACTCCACAGGCGACCTTTTCGCGGGTAAGGGACAGGGGGGCCAAACCTACCAGCTTTCGACCATGCCGAAATGCAAGGATTAGCAGTTGGCGACCTTCGCCGAAGCCCTCCCACCAGGAGCACAGCCACTCAGGGGTCGAAAAAATGCTCGCATCGGGACAAGCGGAGAGCAATTCATCCCATTCATGCCGGAGGGACTGTAAGCTGGCGAGATCCGAGAAGTGGGTGATGGTTAGGCTGGCCTCGATGTCCGGGCCGGAGCCTTGCGCCGAATTCAGGCACTCACCGCGTTCATCGCTCGTCAGCGCGCACATCTGAGGCTCCGTAAGTCAACACAGCTTGTGCAAGTTTGCCAGCAGCAATTTGTGGGGAGTTCAGAACTGCTCAAGGGACCGGTCGCTGGTTGCGTATGAGTTACGCATTGCTGTCGAAATTATACTGTATCTGACCCGGATGTCGAACCGCCCGCAGGCATGAATCTGCGCTCATCCTCATCGTATCAGACGTCAGAAGTTGATTACGCAGTGGATCTGGAAGGGCACGGGTTCACCCAAGTCCGAACAGACATGCAAAGAATGCGGTATTAGCCCCGAGGGACGATTGTCGCTTCGGATGATGAGAGATGCCTGCTTGTTCGAAAATCGAGTGCGGCACAGTGACGGCCGGCAGAGGCTGAAGCCTTACTTCTGCCCGTATCGGCACGGCAAAGTTATGCCCTCCCAAATATTCAACATGAATATAGTTTTTGCGGCGGGCTAGAAATCCGCAACTTTATTTACTGGGAGGTGTTTAAAATTACAAAGGCTCTATCGAAGCTTACAGTTCGAGTTGTACGGTGTACTATCAGCTTACGGGGGGCTGCTTGCAGGGGCGTAGAGAGGCTCTCAGCACGAATGGCGAGGCGTTTAGGTATTCTCGTACTCTTGCTCTGCGTTGTGATGTTCATCTATATGCGTTATCGAAAGCTTCACCAGAACCTCGCGGTGAAGTCGACGCCAATACCCGCTGCAGTGCCGAAGGGGCCTGGGCCAGCCAAAATTGAACATGTAGTTTTCCTCATCAAAGAAAATCGCAGTTTTGATACTTACTTCGGGACCTTTCCGGGGGCGGATGGAGCCACCACTGGCGTGACTTCGCATGGCAAGGTGGTATCGCTCGGACGAACGCCGGATCGGACTCCATACGATCTAGGTCACAGTTGGCAAGATGCCTTGTACGCCATCGATGGTGGGCGGATGGACAAGTTTGACGTCATGCGACATGGTGACGTTAACGGCTACATGCTGCCCTATACGCAGGTAACCGCCAGCGAGATTCCCAATTACTTTGCCTACGCTCATCACTTCGTCCTGGCGGACCGGATGTTCTCATCTCTCGCCGGACCCAGTTTTCCGAACCACTTGTACTCGGTGGCCGCGCAATCCGGCGGAGTGATTGACAATCCTGAGCCGCAGGATCCGGGCTGGGGATGCGATTCCGATGCAAAACAAAATGTGCTGATCATGCGCGCGAATGGCAGCATCGCGAACGTTCCACCGTGTTTCGATTTTCAGACGCTGGCGGATCGGATGCAAGCTGGGGGAGTGAGTTGGCGGTACTATGCCCCTCCTCGGGGGGAGTATGGCTATCAGTGGTCGACCTTGGATGCAATTAAGCACATCCGCATGGGCCCGCTGTGGACGCAGAAGGTCGTTTCCGACACGCAATTCGTTTCCGACGTGCTTAAAGGAGATCTGCCAGCGGTGAGCTGGCTGGTCACCGGTGAGGCCGGGGAACATCCGCCCAACAGCATCTGTGTCGGGGAGAACTGGACGGTAAGACAGATCAATGCAGTGATGCAAGGCCCGCTGTGGAGTTCAACGGTGGTGTTTCTCACCTGGGATGATTTTGGTGGATTCTACGATCACGTGCCGCCGCCAAAAGTGGATAAATTCGGGCTAGGTCCGCGCGTGCCTTTGATCATCATCTCTCCGTATGCTCGGGCTGGTCATATCAGTCATTCGGTTTATGAATTCTCTTCGTTTCTCGCATTCGTGGAGCATGGCTTTCACCTGCAGCCGTTAACTGAACGCGACCGAAAGGCCAATGACATGACCGACAGTTTCGATTTTGATCAAAAGCCACTCCCGCCGCTGCTACTCCAGGAGCACAGTTGCGCTCTTGTGCCGCGCGCCCGAACGTACCTGGAGACGCTTTGGGATAGGCTGGTGGAGGGGATACATGGAGGAGGCAATCAATGAAGCGGAAGAATGTCATAATCGCGCTTAGGCGAGATCTTCCCTTCTCAGGCCGCAAGTTCCGTACCTTACAAGGGACCCTGTTGTGGGTGATTTTGTTGGCCATTGCTGGCTGCGGCGGCGGCTCGAAAACAGGTACAACTTCGGGGGGCGGATTACCCCCCGGGCCGATTAAGCATATTGTTTTCATCTTCAAGGAGAATCGCACTTTCGACAATTATTTCGGGACCTTCCCGGGCGCGAACGGCGCGACCTCTGGACCAATCTCAAACGGAACCACTGTGCCGCTTGGGCACACTCCCGACAAGACCCCCTACATCATTGGGCACACCTGGATCGATGCGCACACCGCGATGAACTTGCAAGGGCAGAATTACCTGATGAACCAGTTCGACCTGGTATTCAATGGCAACGTCAACGGTTATATGCTGCCGATGACGCAATTACAGCAAGCGGACATTCCTAACTACTGGTCCTACGCGAAAAACTACGTACTCGCGGACAACATGTTCTCCTCGCTGGCCGGACCTAGTTTTCCCAATCATTTGTACTCTGTAGGTGCTCAGGCTGGCGGGGCAACTAATAATCCCAGCGGAAACGTCTGGGGCTGTGATGCGCCCGCTGGCACTACAGTCAGTGTTATGGATAATCAGGGAAACGTTACCTTCCAATTTCCGTGTTTCGACTTCCAAACATTGGCTGACAGCTTGCAAAATGCAAATATCAGCTGGCGATATTACGCTCCCCCCTCAGGAGTGCTGGGTTCCATGTGGAATGCTCTAGACGCAGTTCAGCACATTCGAATGGGCTCGCTATGGCAGACGAATGTTCCACCGGATACACAATTCGCTTCAGATGCGCAGAGCGGGGACCTGCCCGCAGTGAGTTGGCTGGTTACTACCTGGAATCAGAGTGAGCATCCGCCGGCCAGTTCCTGTGCGGGCGAGAACTGGACGGTGCAACAGATCAACGCCATCATGCAGGGGCCGGATTGGCCGTCAACGGCGATCTTCCTAACCTGGGATGACTTTGGCGGCTTTTATGATCACGTACCTCCGGCGATGGTCGACCGCTTCGGCTTAGGACCAAGAGTACCTCTCATCGTCATCTCTCCTTTCGCCAAGCACGCCTATATAAGTCACACACAATACGAATTTTCATCATTGATCGCATTTACCGAGACTATGTATCATCTCCCGACGCTGTCGCGGCGAGATAGCACGGTAAAAGACCTCACCGACAGTTTTGACTTCAGCCAGCAACCTTTGCTACCACTTATTCTAAACCAGCGCTCTTGCCCATGATTAAGCCTTGGATCACGCCCGTGGTCTTTATCCCATTTCTGCTCTTGACGGTTATGGCTGTAGGGCAGGAATCGCCGTCCAATCGCAACCAGGCAGAGTTCCGCTTTGCTGATGGAAAGAGGGTGAAGGTTGATTACGGAAAACCGTCGACTGCTCCGGCATTCGGCGGCGCTGTGCCGTATGGCAAAATTTGGGGCCCTGGCTTTGGCCGGGCAACCTCGCTGACCACCGACGTCCCTATCCAGATTGATGAGGTTGTAGTTCCACCGGGAGTCTACTCGATTTACATGCTTCCGTCGGAAGGGGACTGGACTTTGATTCTAAGTCAGAAAGCAGGGCAGTCCGCGGCTAGTTACCCGCAAGGATGGGATTTCGCCCGTATCAAGATGAAGAAACGGAGCCTAAGCGAGCCTGTGGGCCAACTGACGATCCTATTTTCGTCGCATGGGCCTGGAGGGGGCGCGATGAAGATACGATTGGGCGGGACGGAATTGTGGGTCAATTTCGAAGAGCAACTTAACGCTAACCAAGGCGAGGGCGATGCCTCATGATCGCAAACGGCTTTCGGCCCTAGCTGCCGTTTGTGCTTCCTTACCTTGCCAAGTGGTCGATCCTGCCATGTTCGCCATTGCGCAGGTGCCACAAAGGACTTCCTGCCGTCCCTCGAATAGGCATCCCCAGCTGTGAATATCGCGTCTTAAGCAGAGTTCCGGGAGGGGGCATGTACCCTGGCCGACGTTTTGTACTGCTCGCGGGACTGTTCGCGTTAGTGACAACCTATGGCCTCGCGCAGAGGAAGGTTGTGACTTGGCATTACGACAACATGCGGACAGGCGCCAATCTGCAAGAAACCATCCTGACACCCAACAACGTCGTGTGGACGCAATTCGGAGAATTGTTTAGCCAGCCTGTGGACGGGGCGATTGTCGGGCAAGCTCTATACCTGCCCAACATATCAATCCCGAACAACGGTGTTCATAACGTGGTTTACGTGGCGACCATGAATGACAGTGTGTACGCGTTCGATGCGGACAGCAACGCAGGCGCGAATGCCTCGCCACTATGGGCCACGCGGGTGCTTGCCCCCGGTGCCAGCCCTGTGCCCATGAGCGTGCAAGGCGGCCAGGGAACTACGGCCTGGACGGAAGTCGGCGTGGTTTCGACTCCGGTTATCGATCCCGCGACGGGCACGATTTACGTGGTTGCGAAAGACTACTTAAATGGTGTTGCCACTAATCGCCTCTATGGGCTAAGCGTAGCTACTGGCACCTTGAAATTTTCGCCGGTGCTGATAAGTGCCTCGTTCACCAGTGCAGGTCAGACGAATACGTTTCATAATCTTCCCGAGGTCAACCGGCCCGCGCTTCTTCTCGCTAACGGGAGCATATACATTGCATTTGGGTCTAATGGTAACGACGGCACCGATCAGGGCTGGGTCATCGCGTACAGTGCTGTGAGCGTCAGCAACCCCACCCCTGTTTTCCGTGGAGCGTTCGACACCGAACCTGGAAAGTTCTGGGCGGCCATTTGGCAAATGGGCGGCGGCTTGTCGGCTGACACCGCAGGGTATATCTATGGCGAGACGGGAGAAGGTCCGGTTACTTCTGGAACTAATCTCGGTACCAGTATCTTCAAGCTGCAACAGACGGGAACGGGGTTAACGCTGGCGGACTGGTTTACACCATACAACTGGAGTTTTCTTTCCGCGAATGACTTGGATTTGAATGATTCGGTTCTGATCTTGCCAACGCAAACAGGCCTTCATCCCTATCTGGCTATCGGAGTCGGAAAGCAAGGGACTCTTTATGTTCTCGATCGTACCCATTTAGGAGGTTTGTGCTCAGCGTGCACGGCAGGGGATACGCAGATTGTGCAGGAGTTGCAAAAAGCGGTGGGCCATGAAACCGGGTCGTTGGTTTACTGGAATGGCAGAGTGTACTCGTCCGGGCAGGGCGCGCCGATAATGGCTTGGACACTGAACAATGGCGCGCTGTCCAGTGGGCCGGTGGCGCAGTCTGTATGGGTGGCTGGTGGGCACTCGCCAGTTCTGTCTGCAAATGGAACCAGCAATGCCATTTTGTGGCAACTGCAAGGCACCGGATCGCAAAGCGTGTTGCAAGCCTTTGACGCGATCACGCTGCAGCGAATCTATTCGGCGAGTCAGAGCAGTAGTCGAGATACTCTGCCAGCGGTCCCTCACTTCGCCCAGCTAATGGAAGTAAACGGGAAGGTATACGTGGGAACTAACTCCAGCTTAGTCGTTTTTGGACTGCTCTAGCCAAAGAGTGCAGCTACTGCACACAAGGGGAACGACACCCGATTTGCCGCTCCGCTTATAATGACATTAATTAATACCGTCCCGGAGTTCGAGCCCGGTTGTATCGGGGCGACTAAGTAACAAAATTACTGTATTCGTCACAGGTGCAGTGCGGAGTGAATGGACGAATAGCGCCGTTCAGTGTTCGCGGGCCATGGTGGCCACCATGCCGACTTTGCCGGTTGGACTGAGAGCACCCGTGGAAGTGGACTCACCAGCAGGCTTCAACGGGAAGTATGTGCTTACCTGGTCCGAGGGCTTGCTGGTCAGCCCTTCCGCCTCCTGCTGTGCTGCCTCGAGGGCTTGACTGAGTATCGGTGAGAGCGCCCTTACGTAAGGTTCCCGCAGAAGCTTTCCGTGCCTGGATTGAACCGAGTGCACCTGTACTTGGCCGGTAGTCCTTGTTCCCCAACCGAGCAGCTGGTCCTTGACGTAATAGAACGGTTGTTTGGGGATCTTGAAAATAGTAATTTTCCCGGAATATTTGGCGGGAACGAAGTCTTTTCCTGGCCAGTACGCTTTCGGCCAGAGGCGGTCAGGAAGCGACCGTCGGGATCGGTTATGCAGCCATCTGCTCAACTGCTGCCATTTTTGCTGCCTGGAAGCTTTTCGGAACGATCTGAAACGTAAGGAAAAATAGTTGATTTTCCACAAGAGGCGGTTCTGGCTGTTTTCCAGAACCCAGGTATCAAAAATACCCAGCATACCCACTTTCTCACCTTCACGCTCCAGCAAGCGAGCCATGTCAAAGGCGATGCGTGCTCCTTCGCACATGCCACCGAAGTAATAGGGCCCATGAGGCTGAATAGTCTTCATGGCACGGATGTATTCGGCGGCCAGTGCCTCAAATTCGTTGGGCATATAGGGCCGGAGCAGAATTGGGCCGGGGCCCTGAATCTCATAAAAGGGCTGGTCTTTGCCTAGATGTCGAGAAAGGGTGGCGTAGCCAAGAGGATTGCCACCCGGAACTACGATTCCGAAAAACGGCGGTTTGGATCCCCGTGCCTGCACTACCGCCACCATGCTGTGAACCGGATGTTTCCCCTCGCGCACCAGATTCGCGAGTTGTTCAATGGTTGCGTGTTGAAAAAGCGCTGCGAGCGGGATTTCTTGTGCGGCTTCCTTCTGAATCTCGGCGACCAACTTTACCGCCAGCAGAGAGTGGCCACCCAATTCAAAAAAATTTTCGTTAATGCCGACGGCGGGAACGCCCAGCAACTCTTGCCAGATTTGTTGCAACCTGCTCTCCAGCTCATCTCGCGGCTGCAATGCTGCCGGGTTTTGCGTCTTTTCCGGGGCGGGCAGAGCCAGACGATCAACCTTACCGTTGCCGGTCAGTGGGAAGCGATCCAATATCATGAAACTTGCAGGAATCATGTAGGCCGGAAGGCTCAACTCCAACTGAGAGCGCAGCATGCTCGCAGATAGGTTTTTGCCGGATTTAGGGATCACATAGGCCACGAGGCGTTGCTCTCCCGCAAATTCGCGTAGTACCACCACCGCCTGCTGCACACGGGTGTGCCGTTCCAAAATGTTCTCGATTTCCCCCAGCTCGATTCGGTACCCGCGGAGCTTGATTTGATTGTCGTTGCGGCCCATGTAGAGCAATGTGCCATCGGGCAGGTAGCGTCCGAGATCACCTGTCTGGTAGAGACGCGTCGAAATCTGGGGTGTAATTGGGTTAGGGATGAAACGTTCCGAAGTCAGATCAGGACGCTTCCAGTAGCCACGAGCCAAGCCGGCACCGCCAATAAAGATCTGGCCGCAGGCGCCAATCGGGACCGGCTTTAAGTGCGCATCCAGAACGTAGATCTGGGTATTTGCAATCGGCCGCCCGATTGGAACGACTGTTTCGTCACCGCCTGTAACGGGGTGAGCGGCGGACCAGATGGTGGTTTCGGTGGGTCCGTACAGGTTCCACAAAGATTTACAGCGGGGGAGCAGTTGGTTCGCCAGTTCGCGGGGAAAAGCCTCGCCACCGCAGAGGATTTTCAGGTTACGGTCACCTTGCCAGCCAGAATTCAAAAGCATGCGCCATGTCGCCGGAGTGGCTTGCATTACGGTAACTCGGGATTGCTGCAGGCGACGCCGCAGCTTAGTCCCATCCCCCGCTTCGTCGCAGCTAACGATCACCACCCTCGCGCCACACACGAGCGGCAAATAAATCTCCAGGCCAGCAATATCAAAGCTCAGGGTAGTAATTGCGGCGACTACATCGGACGGCTCCAGACCCGGCTGCTTTTGCATGCTGCACAGAAGATTAACCACACTTAGGTGCTCCACCTGTACACCTTTGGGCTTTCCGGTGGAACCAGAGGTGTATAGGACGTAAGCGAGGTCGTTTGGTCCAGCGGTGAGTCCAACATTGCTGGTGTCTTCTTGACCGATGGAAGGCCAGTCAGCATCGAGGAGTATGACTTCCGCCTGCTGTTCCGGAAGGCTGCTCAAAAGCCTCCGCTGGCTGATCAGCACGGCCGGGCTGGCATCATTCAGAATGCAGGCAAGGCGATCTTTGGGATGGGTAGGATCGAGCGGGACGTAGGCGCCACCGGCTTTAAGAATACCTAGCAGCCCGACTACCATTTCGATGGACCGTTCGACGAACAAGCCCACGAGGACATCACGGCCGACGCCGCGCTGGCGCAGGTACCGCGCAACTTGATTGGCGCGCTCGTTGAGTTCTTGATAGCTAATCTGACTACCTTCAAACAGAAGCGCCGTTTCCCTCGGTGTGGCGGCCGCCTTTCTCTCGAAGAGGTGGTGAACACATACATTCTTGTCGTAGTCAGCGGCCGTGTGATTCCAGGCCAGCAGGATCTGATCCTGTTCTTCCTGGCCCAGTAGCGAAAGATCCGAGATAACGCAATCCGGATCTGCGACAATACTTTCCAACAGATTTTGAAAGTGCCGCTGCATGCGGGCGATACGACACTCTTTGAACAGGTCCGTGCTGTATTCGAAGACCAGCCGCAGGTCTTGGCCGAGGTCAGTAGCAGTTACGGTCAGGTCGAATTTGGCGATAGGCCGGTCATGCCCTTCGAAACGCGCGCTGCTCAGCCCCGATCCATTCTGTCGCTGTGAAGGCTTCTTCTGGAAAGCGAACATTACCTGAAAAATGGCGTTGCGGCTCAAGTCGCGGTCGGGTTTCAACTCCTCCACTAGTTTTTCAAAGGGAAGATCCTGATGGGCATAGGCATTCAGTGTAGTTTCGCGAACGCGCCTTAAGAGCTGGCGGAAAGTCGGATTGTCCGAGAGATCGGTACGCAGTGCCACCGCATTGACGAATAGCCCGATCAGTTTTTCCAGTTCAACTTGATTTCGCCCGGTTACAGGCGAACCCACGACCAGATCGCTTTGACCGGTGTACCGTGCGAGCAAGAGATTGAACGCGGCCAGCAGGGTCATGAAGAGAGTCGCGCCTTCTTGCTGACTGACCTGTCGCAATCGCTCGATGAGGCCGGAGGGTAGCGAGATGGAAAGCTTCGACCCACGGAAAGTCTGCCGCGCGGGGCGGGCGTAATCAGTCGCCAGGTCTAGCGCCGTGGGAGCGCCCTGCAGTTGATTGCTCCAGTAATCCAGTTCGGTCTGTAGTCGCTGGCCGGACAGGTACTGACGTTGCCAAGCCGCATAATCGCTGTATTGGAAGGAAAGCTCAGGCAGGGCCGGAGATCGCCCGTGAGCGAAATCGCTGTAAGCGTCCCACAATTCTCGGAACAGGATTTGACCGGACCAACCGTCAAAAATGATGTGATGAATGGTGAACAAGAATACGTGCTCTGCGTCGCCCAGTTTGAGCAGGGAGGCACGAAAGAGCAGCGGGCGTGTGAGATCGAAGGGTAGTTGGGCGTCCGCGAGCGCCAACGTCTTCGCCTCGGCTTCTCGCTGAGGCTGGGAGAGTTGCGAAAGGTCGCGTACCGGGATAGTGAGCGGTGTCGCCGGGTGGACAATCTGGGCGGGGCTGCCGTCTTGCAATTCGAAACTGGCACGCAGCACCTCGTGCCGGCGTACCACTTCCGAAAGTGCCTGCTCAAGAGCGGCCGTATCCAAGCGGCCGTGCAACCGCAAGGCAATGGGAATGTTGTAGACGGTCGAGTTCGGTTCGAGGCGGTCTAATACCCAGAGCCGCTGCTGCGCAAAAGAAAGCGGGCAAATAAAGACTTCATCGTCGGCCAGAAGAGATGCGGTACGGACCCGATTCTCCCCAATACTGTCAGTCACTTGCGGGCACTCCCCAAATTGTATTTACCTCATAGCTGCAATTCTTATTCCTCTCTGCAGGCCCGGGCTTATCGTAAGTACCTGAAATAAAATGCCTAAAGCGCTCGACACCACGATCGAGTGGTGTTCCATGTGCAAGATCTTTCACACGGGCGGGGATATGGAAATCCACGCTGTCAATCTGTCGGGGGGAGGATGATTCTTAAGGTGCTGGTTACCCTAGCACTGCTAATCTTGGTCTAGGGAAAAACTAGCATATCATTTAGCGGCCCCTTGGGGAACCCGGCCGAGCCGGGCTGGTCAGAGGGCCAGCGAAGGCCGCCACAAAAGCGGACGCAGGAATTCTCGTCCTGCCCGCGATTGGGGATCATGCTTGCGTGCGCTTGACGCGCACGGAGTTGCGTTTGATGGGGACTGTCGGCAGCGCCAGAGAGATCGCCTCATGCCGACCCACGCGCATAGCAACCGCCAACTCGGCGATGGTAGGGTTCTCAAACAAAGTGCGCAAGGGCAGTTCGATAGCAAACTGGTTGCGAACCCGGGAAATTACCTGGATAGCCATCAGCGAGTGTCCACCGAGAGCGAAAAAATTGTCTTGTACACCAATGGACGAGACTTGGAGAACGTCCGCCCAAATAGCTGCGAGCTTTTGCTCGTCGTCAGTGCGGGGTGCGACGAAGTCTTCGCCCACATCTGAGCTTTTGTTGTCCGGCACGGGCAATGCTTTGCGATCGATCTTTCCGTTAGCATTCAGCGGAAAAGCCTCGATCATTACGAAGCTGGTTGGGAGCATATAGGCGGGGAGTTTGTCCTTGAGAAATTTCCTTAGCTCGCTGACCTTCAGCTGCTGTGAAACTTCGGCGACGGCGTAGGCCACCAACCGCAGATCGTCCGGCGACATTTGTCGGGGCACGACTACCGCCTGACGCACTCCCGGGTATTTTGTGATAGCGGCTTCAATCTCTCCCAGTTCTACTCGGAAACCACGAATTTTGACCTGACTATCAGTGCGCCCAAGAAATTCAATGTTGCCATCGGGCAGGTAACGTGCCTGATCGCCCGTGTTATACAAGCGCTCATTGGCATTGTGGCTGAACGGACTGGAAATGAATTTTTCGGCGGTCAACTCAGGGCGGTTCAGGTATCCGCGCGCTAGCCCGCTGCCCGCGATATAAAGCGTACCTGTCACCCCAATGGGACACGGGTGCAAGTGGCGATCAAGAATGTAGACTTGCATGTTGGGGAAAGGCCTGCCGATGGGAACAAATCCTTCGCCGCGCAACCCACGTCCAGTACGAGTCTCGAAGTAAGTGGTGTCGATGGTGGCCTCGGCGACGCCGTATGAGTTAATCAGCCGGGTTTGGGCACCGCACAGGTCCAGAACGGTACTGTACTCAGCTACCGTCCAGGTATCGGAGCCCGCGATCAGCAGCCGCATGAAGTCGAGTTTTTGAGCGGTCTGTTTCAGATGGGAGACCACGCCGCGGAGGACCGCAGGCACGAATTCGGCACAATCTATCTTCTCCGCCAGCATCAGCGAGTACAGTGCGGATGGATCCAAGAGCAGCTCGGTCGGGCAGATGACCAGCTTTTTTCCCGAACACAGAGCACGAACCAGATCACCACTGAAAACGTCGAAAGAGAAATTCGCCATCTGCAGGTGGCTGCTGGATTGCGAACGCAATTGATACTCGTCGTCCCAAGCATGGTAGGCGTTTAAAAGGCTGCCATGACTGACCATGACGCCTTTTGGCAGTCCGGTTGATCCCGAGGTGTAAACAATGTAGGCCAAGCTACTGGAACCGCCCTTGCCATCAGGATTCTCGGAATGTCCCTGTGCGATGGCCGGCCAATGTGCGTCCAGCAAAACCACTTCAGGCGGCGGATCCGGAAGCTGCCCCACAACCGTGCTATGCGTTATCAGGACAGGAGCCTTGGTATCTTCCAGGATGGCAGGCAAGCGCTCGCGCGCGTACGCCGCATCAAGGGGGACATAGGTTCCACCAGCTTTCAAGATGCCGAGGACCCCAACGATCATTTCCAGGCAACGATCCAGGCAGATGACCACGGGTACATCCGGACCGATCCCGCGTTTCAATAGAAAATGGGCGAGTTGATTGGCACGTGCATTTAATTGTGCATAGGTCAGAGTTTGATTGGCATATACGAGCGCAGTGGCGTCCGGGTGAGCGGCCGCCTCCTGCTCGAACAACTGGTGTACCAGACGATTGCCTTGATAGTTCCTGGCGGTATCATTCCACTGAAAAATGAACTGGCGGCGCTCAGCATCGGAAAGCATGGGCAGTTCGGAGACGCGCCTATCCGGATTTTCCATGATGCCTTGCAGGAGATTTTGAAAATGGCACGCCAAGCGCTCCATCGTGCCGGCATCGAAGAGGGCAGAGCAATATTCGATATTGCACATCAAGGCGTTGCGGAATTCGGTCATGCCCAGAGTCATATCGAACTTTGCAATCTTACGGTCAATGATGATGGGCGTGATCTCGAGCCCGGGAAGATCCAGCCCAAGATCCTTTTGTTCTCCAACGGAGAACATGACCTGGTATAGAGGGCTGTAGCTGAGATCGCGCTGGGGCTGCATTTCGACCACGAGCTTTTCAAAAGGCAGATCCTGGTGCGAATACGCAGCCAGGGATACCTCTTTAAGCCGCCGCATCAGCTCGCGGAAGGTGGGATCCCCGCCCAGGGCCAGCCGCAACACCACCGAGTTGGAGAAATATCCGATCAGGGGCTCAAGCTCGGTGCGGCTGCGTCCCGAGACCGGGGTGCCGATGAGCATGTCCTCCTGTCCCGACCAACGGTAAAGCAGGGTAGCGAAGGCCGCCAGCATGGTCATGAACATCGTGGTGCCCTCGCCGCGGCAGAGAGCCTTGAAACTCTCCAAGGTGCCCTGGGGGCACTGTACAAACTGGCGCGCGCCTTCGAAACTCTGCCTGGCCGGTCGGGGACGATCGGTCGGAATTTCCAAGAGCATCGGCGCACCCGCGAGCTGTGTCTTCCAATAAAGCAGATGCTTTTCCAGCACCTCGCCTTGCAGCCACTCGCGTTGCCATACCGCGTAATCGGCGTACTGGATCGGCAGTTCCGGAAGCTGGGGCGGGACTCCCGCGCAGTAGGCCAGGTAGAAAACCTTCAGCTCGCGAAAGAGAGCGGCTTTTGATTGCCCATCGGAAGCGATGTGATGCGAAAGCAGTAGCAGCACATGATCCTGTTCCCCCATTCGCAGTAACAGCGCCCGGAACATCAGGTCGTTGGCCAGGTCGAAATTGTGACGCCCCTGTTGCTCGAGAATGCGAGTCGCTTCCTTCTCACGTTGACGAAGCTCTAGATGGCTGAGGTCAACGCGCTCGAAGTTCACTTTTCCAATATCGGCAACGAACTGCCAGGGGGTACCATTCACCTCGCGGTAGGTTGTGCGCAGAATATCGTGGCGGGCAAGGATTGCGTTCAGAGCATATTCGAGCGCTTCGACGTTGAGCGGGCCCTTGATGCGCAATGCACGCGGTACATGATAGGCACTGGTGTCGATGAGCTGATCAAGCAGCCACATCAGTTCCTGAGCAAACGAGAGCGGGCAAGGCCCGTCGCCTTGGCGCCGAGGGATCACCTGAGACTTGGCCGCCGCGGCCCGCTTTTCCAGGAGACGTCTTTCCAGCAGTGCCCGTTTTTCGGGAGAAAGGTTGCCGATCAGGTTGTGCAAATCCGCCATCCTAGTTGCCCTCCAGTTCGCTCAGGCCCGCCAACATAGTCGCCATTTCGTCGCTGCTTGCACTCTGCAAGAGCAAACTACTGATGCGCTCTGCCAGCTGGGCGACGGTGGGCGATTCGAACAGGAAACGCGGGGTAACTTCAATCTGAAATCGATCGCGCAGGCGGGAAACGGCGCGGGTTGCCAGAAGGGAATGGCCACCGAGCTGAAAAAAGTCGTCATGCAGCCCGACCTGCTGTACATCGAGAACCTCGGAGAAGATCTCGGCCAGCGCGACTTCGACGGGGGTACCCGGGGCTGCAAACTGACCTGTGGTGCGCGGGCGGTCATCTCCCGGGTCCGGCAGAGCGCCGCGGTTCAGTTTTCCGTTTGGGGACAAGGGTAAAGCCTGCAAAGTAATGAACGTGGACGGCACCATGTATTCGGGAAGCTTTGCACTCAGTAGTGTGCGCAGTGCCGGCAAATCGGCGCTGCCGTTCTCGGGCACGATGTAGGCCACGAGACGCTTGTCACCGGACTTGGTCAGGCGAACGTCGACCACAGCCTGCCGGATACCCTTGCACTGTACCAGCACCGATTCAATTTCGCCTAACTCAATGCGGAATCCGCGGAGCTTAACTTGATGATCCATTCGCCCAAGGCATTCAAGCGTTCCATCGTGCCGGAAACGCCCCAGGTCGCCGGTACGATACATGCGTTCTGCAGGCCGAAAAGGGTTTTCGACAAATTTCTCGGCCGTCAACTCGGGACTATTAAGGTAACCACGTGCCACGCCTGCGCCGGCGATACAAACCTCACCGGCAACGCCGATCGGGACCGGCTGCAGGTGGGAATCGAGGATGTAAATCTGTGTGTTGTCAATTGGGCGGCCCAGGAGAACGGTGCCATCGGCCGCGGCAACCCGGTGAATCGAGGAATACACGGCAGTTTCGGTGGGGCCGTATAAATTCCACAGCGCGGAGCAGCAGGGCAGAAGAGCATTGGCCAAGTTCCAGGAAAGGGCTTCACCGCCGCTGAGGATTTTCAATTTCTTGTCGCCGCGCCAGCCCGCATCTACCAAAATGCGCCATGTAGACGGGGTCGCGTGCATGGCGGTAACCCCAGCCGCGCCGATAAGTTGCGCGAGAGCATTGCCATCACGGCTCGTTTCGGAATCAACAACGACCAGCTTTGCGCCGACGGTTAACGGCAGATAAAAGTCGAGGACGGAAGCGTCGAAGGACATGGAGGCTACGCCCAAATAGGTGTCTGATTCTCCCAGAGAAAAAAGGCGCCGCACAGAGTTCAGGAAGTTCACGACATTGCGGTGTTCCAGTTGCACACCCTTCGGGCGCCCAGTTGAGCCCGAAGTGAAGATCACATAGCTCAGATTCGCAGAGCCGGCCTTCGCGCCAGGGTTAGCATCACACTGCTGGGCGATGTCAGGCCAGTCCCGATCAATGCAGACGACTTGCGTACGTGTGGCCGCGAGGCGTGGCAGCAAGCTCTCTTGCGCCAGGAGAACGTTGGCGCCGGCATCTTGTAGCATGAACTCCAGGCGTTCTCGCGGATAGGCCGGGTCAATCGGAACGTAAGCCGCCCCGGCCTTCATGATGCCGAGCAGTCCCACAACCATCTCTAAGGAGCGGTGAACGAACAGCCCTACACGCGCATCGGGACGCACGCCGAGTTTCATCAAGTAATGGGCAACCTGATTAGCGCGGCCATTCAGCTCCCTGTAGGTCAGGCGCGTATCTTGAAATTGGAGAGCAGTTGCGTCGGGTGTGCGGGCGCATTGGCTTTCGAATAGGTGATGAATGCAGCTATCGATGGGCTCGGACGATGCCGTTTGATTCCAAGTCGCGGTTACGAGCTCTTGCTCCGCGGTCGGCAGGATTGGCAGACGTGTGATTGAGCGATCGGGCTGGGCGATAAGTGCCTCCAGCAGGGTTTCGTAATGCTGCAAGAACCGGTCGGCGGTAGGCTTGGTAAACAGATCGGTGCGATACTCGAGCTTCGCCTTCAGGCCGTGTGGTTCGTCAGCCAGAATGAGGATCCAATCGTTCTTGGCGCTAGGGGGATCGAACTCGAGAATCTCGACTTCGAGGTCCTGCATGGAGGGCGGCGGGGGCGGCGCCGTCTCCAGAATAAAAATGCTCTGAAAGACGGGAGCCCGGCTGAGGTCACGGCCGTGCTCCATTTCGTCGACCAGCTTCTCGAAGGGCAGTTCCTGACTGTCATAGGCTTGCAGGGCGACTTCCTGGACGCGGCGCAGGAGCTCGCGGAAACTCGGATCACCAGCGACACTGGTACGAATGGCGAGCATATTGATGAAATCGCCAATCAGCGGCTCCAGTTCAGGGCGAGTACGACCCGCGATCGGAGTTCCCACTACGATCTCGTCCTGCCGCGTATAACGTGAGAGCAGCGCCTGGAACGCGGCCAACAGCGTCATAAAAGTGGTTGTGCCTTCGCGCTGGCTCAGCGCTTTGGCCTTTTGCAGCAGCTCGGCGGAGAAGAGCCTGGTTTCGGTAGCGCCATTGAACCCTTGTGCCGCTGGGCGCGGGTAATCGGTAGGAAGCTCAAGCAAGAGAGGAGCTCCCCCGAGTTGGCGCTTCCAGTAGGCAAGCTGATTCAGGAGCAGAGGGCCCTTCACCGATTCACGTTGCCAAGCCGCAAAATCAGAATATTGAATCTGCAACTCGGGCAGAACTGCCGGTTCAGCCTTCAGGGCGGCGTTGTAGAACGCGGCCAGCTCCTGAAACAGCAAGCCCTTCGACCAGCCATCGGACACGATGTGGTGGGTCATCAGCAGGAGGATATGTTCATGTTCCTGCAACCGCAGCAAAGTGGCCCGGAGCATGAGGTCAGAGGATAGATCGAAGGGCCGTGTACCCTCAGCGGCGATGAACTGTTGCGCCTTGGTATCCTGCTCGGCAGCGGGCACACTGCTGAGGTCGATGCTGTGCAACCAAACGGGGCGAGGCTCGCCAATCAACTGCATGGGCTCGCCGTTTACCTCCTTAAACGTAGTACGAAGGACTTCGTGCCGTTGCACGATCGCGTTGAGGGCTTGCTGTAAAGCATCGCTGTGCAAAGGCCCGCGCATTCGGAAAACTCTCGCCACGTTGTACGTACAGGACTGCGGATCAAACTGATCGAGAAACCACAGGCGCTGCTGCGCGAAGGACATCGGCGCCTGTGCCTGCGAGCGGCGTGGAATGGCTTCGGATTTGGGGGCTACCGATTGCCGCAGCCGCATACTCAATAAAGCCTGCTTAGCGGGAGAAAGCCCGGCTGCGTTGCCCGCATCATTCGACATGTCTATAAACCTTTCCATGATTTCTTGATGTTTTCATAGTTCACGCGCTGTGCCCGGCTGCCACTGGCACCGTATTGCACCAATCGCTAAGGTCGCGTCGCAGCAAATCGCTGAGCCTCCGGATGTCGTCGTGATACTCGGACAAAAGCGAAGCGCGAACGTCCTGCGGAATCGGAGGAGGCGCAATGCGGTTGGGCTCCGCCAGGCGGTCAAGGAAGGCTCCCAAATACTTTGCCCGCCAGCGCAGCGGCTCTGGCCAGTGTTGACTGGCGAACTGCACTTTGATTTTGCTCTGATGAAAAAACTTCTCGAGAGCAGGATACCTAGGCACATAAGACTTTTTGTATCGCTTGGACATGTCAGGAGTGAACGACCTGCTGCTCACGCCCAGGATATCGAGCACTTGCTTGACAACGGCGAGCGGCTCTCTCTTGAAGTCCTCGTATAGATAGACATGGACCTGGTCGCGACCGAACATGTCGTAGTAGCGTTTCACTTGTTCGTAATAGAAGCCCATTGCCTTGAAATGCCAAAGCGGATTCCAGTTCTGATGGATGCGTTCGGGTTCTCGCTTCAGCGCTTCAGCGAACGAGAACTTCTCCCGCGCCTGACGGCGTACGTGCAAATATGCCGAGTAGGCGCGGTCTGCCGGATTGCGCAGTACCGCGAACATGATGGCATTGGGAACATACTTGCGGATCTGCTCCGGGGCATGGGGAAGGTAAAGACTGTACACGCTGGCTTCGCCAACAGCTTTCTGATCGGTGACGCTCTTGTAGAGTGCACAATAGTCTGCGAAGTTTGTGATCACGCGACTGTGGTAGGCGCGGTCCTCGTCGTGAGGGCCATTAAACAGGCCGTCGGTGCCTTCATGGCCGAAAAAAGTGGGCTCTTTTGGCACCGTCATGAACACTTGAGGATGCTGCCGTAGATAGGCGTAGAGGGAAGTTGTGCCTCCCTTAGCAGCGCCAAGAATCAAAAAGTTCGGTAACTTCATATGCCTCTCAAGCCTTGCCTACGGCCAGTTCTGTTCCGCCCTGCGAAAGATGTTGCGTTCCGTCTACGGCTTCACCTTGAAACGACCCAGACGCGCTTTCCATAACCGCTTCCCGCAGTTGTCGTGCAGACTCATTCGACAGGTTCTCTATTTCGCTTACGACACGAGTAACTTCCTCTTCCTGCAGGTGCTCCACCAAGGGCTCAATCAATGCACAAGCCATGCCGGCGACCGTTGGATTTTCAAAGAGCAGGCGCAGGGAGAAAGTGAGACCCAGCTTTGTTCGCAATAAGATGATTACCCGAGTTGCGAGGAGGGAATGGCCGCCGATCTCAAAAAAGTTGTCATGCATACCAACTCGCTCGAGGCCCAGCACCTCCTTCCAGCATTGCGCGACCTGTTGTTCCAGTGGCGTCCGGGGATCGACGAAGTCACCACGGTTTTCGCAGGCGGCGAAATCAACCGCGGGCAGCGCGATGCGATCGATCTTTCCGTTGGATGTGAGCGGCATCTCATCCAGCCTGACGAAAGCGGCAGGAACCATGTATTCGGGCACTCGATCCTTGAGAAACGAGTGCAGGTCAGCGCTGGACGGAAGCTGCCCGTTCCCAGCAACCAGGTAGGCGACGAGTCGCTTTTCACCCTGATCACTGTTCACCATCACCACCGCTTCGCGCACGGCTGGGTGCTGCGTCAATATGCTTTCAATTTCCCCCAGTTCGATGCGGAACCCGCGTATCTTTACCTGCTGGTCGATGCGGCCCAGGTACTCGATGTCGCCGTTGGGTAACCGGCGTGCCTGATCGCCGGATTTATAGAGCCGCCGATTGTCCGCCGGACCAAATATGTCGCGAATAAAACGCTCGCGATTTAACTCAGGGCGATTCAGATATCCGCGCGCCACCCCGGCACCGCCGACATAGATCTCTCCGGGCACTCCGACTGGCGCCGGTTCTAGATGGGAATCAAGGATATAGAGCTGCAGATCGGGGATGGGTTTTCCGATGACGCTTGCGCCAGCAGTATCTTTCATTGATAACGGTCTATAGGTCACATGCACGGTGGTTTCAGTAATGCCGTACATGTTTATCAAGCGCGGGGTTGCGTCCCCGTGCCGTTCGAACCATGACTTGAGGCTCTGCATTTCCAGAGCTTCTCCGCCGAAGATGACGTAGCGCAAAGCTAGCCGAGCCGTACTCCCCGCTTGTTCGTCTATTTGACTGAGCTGTCGGAATGAGGAAGGAGTTTGATTGAGGACCGTCACTGCTTCATTTTCGAGGAGGGCATAAAACTCTTCCGGAGATCGGCTCACCAGATAAGGGACAATTACCAGCTTCCCGCCGTAAATCAGCGCTCCCCAGACTTCCCAGACCGAGAAATCGAAGGCATAGGAGTGGAACATCGTCCAGACATCGCGCTCATCGAAACGGAACCATTCCTTGGTTGCGGAAAAGAGCCTTGCGAGGTTGGCGTGAGTGATCTGGCATCCTTTGGGCTGGCCTGTGGAACCTGAGGTGTAAATCACATAAGCGAGATGGTCGGGCCGCGCGTGGCCGGCAAAATCGTCTGCCAACTCATGCTCGATTTCCGGCCACTCGGTATCCAGCGTGATCAGGTGTCCGTTCACATCCGGCAAAAGTTCTTTGAGCTCGTATTGCGTTATGACGACTGGCGGCTTAGCGTCTTCCAACATGAAGGCGAGCCGGTCCTTGGGATAACGCGGATCAAGCGGCAGATATGCGCCGCCGGCCTTCAGGATAGCGATAATAGCGACGACAAGATCGGGCGAACGCTCCATGCATAGTCCGACCAGCGTGTCGGGCCCAATGCCCATGCGAAGCAGGTAGCGCGCGAGCTGGTTCGAGCGGGCGTTCAGCTCGGCGTACGTCATGGTCTGGCCCTCAAAAGACAATGCGGCGCTGCCTGGGAACCGCTTTACCTGCTCCTGGAAGCGGACGTGAACGCAGGTGTCAGCGGCATAGTGCCGTGTCTCATTCCAGCGATGCAGTAACTGATGACGCTCGTCACTACCAACTAGAGACAGCAGACCGACTCTTTGGCTCGGGTCATGAGTAATGGCAACCAGTAGATTGATAAAATGGCCGGCCATGCGCTCGATGGTCGCGGCATCGAAAAGATCGGCTCGATATTCAAAGCGCAAACGCAGGCCGTCCGTCTGTTCCGCGACAAAGAGACTAAGGTCGTGAAAGGCGCTGCGGGTCTCAACTTCGGCCAACTGAACTTCAAGATCGGGGAGCTGAGGAACGGCAAGGCGATTTTCCAGGGCGAATACCACCTGGAAAATGGGCGCCCGGCTCATTTCGCGACCGCGCTCAACTTCTTCCACCAAGCGTTCAAAGGGTACATCTTGCCGGTTTTGGGCTTCGACCGCTACCTGGCGAACTTGCGCCAGGAACTCGCGGAAGCTGACGGTAGCGTCAACGTGCGAGCGAAACACCAACATGTTGATGAAGCAGCCGATCAGCCCTTCCACCTCGGGATGATGGCGACCGGCGACAGGACTGCCAACCACGACGTCTGGTTGCGCGCTGTACCGATACAGCAAGACCTGGAAAGCCGCCAATAAGGTGATGAACAACGTGGTGCCTTCGTTCTGCCCAACGACATGCAGCTGCTGCAGCACTTCCTGGGGAAGAATCCGAGTGTATATAGCTTCGCGCAAATCGGGAGAACTGGGGCGGGGCCGGTCGGTTGGCAACTGCAGAACCGGCGGCGCTCCCGCCAGCGTTTGTTTCCAATACGCGAGCTGCTCGTCGAGAAGGCCTTGGGCCCATTGCTCGCGCTGGAAAACAGCGAAGTCAGCGTACCGCACGGGTAATGCGGGAATGTCGGGTTCCTGCCCCAGCGAGTAAGCGCGGTAGGCAGCCTCAAGCTCGCGCAACAAAACGCCGCGACTCCAGCCATCGGAGGCGATGTGGTGCATGATCAGCACTAACGCGTGGTCGTCGTCGGCGAATTCCAGCAAGGATGCTCGCACAATCCGGTCGTGCGAAAGGTCGAATGGGCGACGGAACTGCTCCTCGAGAATCCTTCTCGCTTCCTCCTCGGGTTGCGATTCAACAAACTGAGTAAGGCTTATGTGCGACAAGGGTAGATCCGCTGAGGGCGAAATTACCTGGACGGGGTTGCCGTCAACCAACGCGTAAGTTGTGCGCAGGACTTCATGGCGTCGCACCAGGTAATTTAGTGACCGCTGCAAGGCTTCATGGTTCAGCTTTCCCTTCAGACGCAGCACCAGCGATAGATGGTCCGCAGTACCGGGAGCCCATTGGTTCAGAAACCACCAGCGCTGTTGGCTGAACGACAAGGCGGGTTTGGGGTCGGAGCGGCGGGGAATGCGACTCCCCGCGCTGGTGCTGATGTGCTTTTCATCCTGCCGACTTCGCCTGACTGCGAGCTCTTGAGCCGCTTTGGCCTTCTGCAAAAAAAGCGAGAAGGATGCCAGCGTGGGATTGTTAAATAAATCGCCGAGGTGCAAGCGCACTCCCGAAACCTGCCGCAGACGGGAGATCACCTGCGTGGCCAACAGAGAATCGCCGCCGAGGGAAAAGAAGTCGTCACTGGGCCGTATTTCTGCCGTTCCCAGCACATCGGTCCAGGCTTGAACCACTGCCTGTTCACGACTGTTGCGCGGAGAGACCCGATTCAGATCAGCCCCTTCAGAAAATCCCATAGACTTACGAATGGATTGCAAGATCGAACCGACCTCCCCGAGTTTCCCGGCAATTTCCTGCATGACCTCGGAGGGAGCGGCAACTGCGGTTTTGGAAGATGGCTGCACATCCTGCGATTCAGCGGCGTTGGCCGCCGCCTGAGAACTGGCCAACACTTTGGAATCCGATAAGCCAGCCGCATAAAGGGCGGGCACGCGAAAAATGTAACCGTGCCCCGATGTTGTTTTGAAGTCCGCCGCAACGCTCTCAAGGAAAGCCAGAGCGGGGGCATTTTTGGCGCTCGGAATGAAATCGATGTCCACGCAATCTATGCCACGAGAAGACGCAATGGCGCCCAACCTGCGAAGCACGGCATGTTCTACTCCGCGACCCAGGACCCGGCAGCTCAGGAGAAACGTGTTCACGCGGAGGCCTTCATCCGTGGCGCTGTACAGCACTACCCCAGTCAGTCCGTAATCTCCAAACCGATCTCTTACTTGCACTGCCAGGCACTCCAGTTGTCCTGCGGCGAGGAAATGTCGCAATCCTTCTTCCGTGCAGCGCTGGCTGGTACAGTTGAACTGATTGGTACGCTGCGTAAGTTGTGCTACTCGCGGCAATTCTTCCGGCGCGGGCGGGCCGATTACGACGTTCAGCTGCAACCCGGCCAGGAAACTCTCGAGGGTGGGCGCCTGCCGCCGAAATCGGTCCCGCTCCTGATTCTCGCGGTAAAGCCCGGTGCGGCGCCGGTCCTCTGCGGTGAGCTTGTGCTTATCGAAGGCCCAAACGTTTCTCAGGAAGTTCGGGATCTCCTCGGCAGCGGGTAATTGCAGCGTGAGCACCTGCGGGCACGCTGCTCTCACTTGCTCGCATTCCAGAGGACTATCGTCAATGAAAATGAAGGAATCCAGGCCCAGCTGAAGTTCAGAAGCGAGTTCGCGCAGGTTCTGCGGCTTGGACTGCCAGTTGATGCGCCGCGCGAGGATGTGCTCCGCTTTCAGCGGCATCGATGTGTGGCAGCGAAAAACTTCGTCGATGTCCTCCTCCACGTTCTTACTACAGAGGCAAAGGAGCATGCCGGCGGAGTGTTGGGCAACGAAAAACTCCTGCAGAGCGCGTCGGCCAGCGTCAATCTCGATGCCCTGTGGTCCTAATTCGCCGCAAACGCCCTTCCACAAAGTTTCGTCACAATCGCTGACAATGACTTTATACGGGTTCTGCCGGACACCGTATATCTTGCGGGCCAACACGGTGCCCAGGGCGGCGAAGAATTCTGTGGTATAGGGTATGTGGCCTAACTCATCGCGATCCGCGTCGTAGTAGTTGGCGACGGGGTACAAGGAAGTGATTTCTGCGCTGTGCAAGAAATGCACTCCGGGATAAGACCCCAATTGCTCCGCGATCAGCGCTTCTGCTTCCGAGATATGAACTTCAGTCTGGTTTTGGGGCGATGCCGGACAAAGACAAATGAAGTACGGCATCGCTGCCCGCCGCACCGCTGATCGGGCGGCGCCGACAAATTCTTCAGCGCTTCGCAGCAGACCGGGGCGTACATCGGACTTTTTGTCGGAATCGTCGCCTGCTGAGAGCAGCCAGTCCTCGGGACGCACTAGCACAACATTCACACCAGAGAGATTTTTGGATAAAACACTGGCCGGGTCGAGCAGCTGCTGAAAGACCTGATTGTATGGCGCGAACTCGACTTCAGCTCGCCATTGCAGCTTTTCGCTCCAAAAGGCGAGCGAGTCCCGCAGCGGCTCCGCCGTAAAGGTGGCCGCGACACCAATGTTCATGTTAGAAACTTGCTCCACCGTCGACTTCAAGTACACGCCCCGTGAAGAACTCGCATTCGATGATGAACTTTACGGCCAGCCAAATCTCCTCGGCTTTGCCAATGCGACCAAGCGGAATGCTGGCGATAAGCGACCTCATGGCCGCATCGGAAATGTGCTTGAGCATAGGAGTATCGACAACTCCAGGCGCCACTCCGCCCACGCGCACGCCGTACTTTGCCAGTTCCAGTGCCCAGGTGCGGGTGCAGGCGTCCAGCCCGGCTTTGGAGGCGGAGTAGTTCGATTGCCCAGGATTTCCGTCGTGCGAAATCGACGAAATATTTACTACGACGCTGCCTTGACAACCTTTCGCCAGACCGTCCCCGATAACTTCCCGCGTGACCAGATAAGGTCCCGTGAGGTTCACGTCGAGCACTTGTTTCCACTGTGCCGTGGGCAGTTTCTTTACCCAGCCGCCTTCCTCGGTCGCTAATAAACCGTCGCGCAGGATTCCGGCGTTGTTGATGACGAGGTTGATCCCGTGGAAACGTTGCGAAGCCTCCTTCACGAATGCAGTTACAGAAGCTTCCTGCGACACGTCGAGACGCGATGTCCACAGCTGGCCTGCGCAACCTTCGGCGGCAGCGGCCAGCCGCTCCAGACCCTTGGTCTCGATGTCTCCTGCAGCTACTGAAGCGCCAGCACGCGCCAGTTGTAAAGCGAAGTGCTGACCTAATCCACCGGCCGCCCCGGTCACAATGGCCCGAGCCTCACGAATATGCATCAGTTGTTCCCCGAGCCCTCGGCCGCCTTCCGCATTTCCTCTCCCAGCAACCGCTCGGCCTCGTCATCCGATAGCCCTTCCAGTTCCTGTAACAGCCTTGCCACTTCTTCATCTTGTGAAGTTTGGGGCAGGGTGGCGATCTGCCCGGCCAAACCTGCCACCGTGGGCGCGTCGAACAGACTGCGCAGAGGCAGTTGCACGTGGAAGGTGCTGCGAATGCGGGCGATTACTTGGGTGGCCAGGAGGGAGTGGCCGCCGAGATCGAAAAAGTTGTCTTCGACCCCAACCTGATCGACCCGAAGCACCTGCCGCCAGATATCTACCAGACCCTGTTCGACTGCATTTCGTGGCGCGATGACTGCGTGTTCGACCACGAGTTCATCGGGAGAAGGCAGAGCGGCCGTATCCACCTTTCCATTTCGGGTCAATGGCAACGCATCTAATCCTACGATCGCGGAGGGCACCATGTACTCCGGGAGACGCTCCTGTAGATAGGAACGCAGGTCGGCTGTGAACTGAGAAGACTTTTTGTCGGACACCACGTAAGCGACCAGGCGCTTATCACCGGTTTTGTTCGCGAATGCGATCACGAGGGCCTGGCGCACCGATGCGCGTTTCTTGAGCACGCTCTCGATCTCCGCGGGTTCCACTCGGAAGCCACGGATTTTCACCTGCTGGTCGATGCGGCCGAGGAACTCAATATTGCCGTCCGGTAAGAATCTTGCCAGGTCGCCCGTTCGATAAAGCCGCGCTTCCTGCGCTGTGCTGAACGGACTGGGAAGGAAACGTTCCGCGGTCTGCTGCGGTTGATGCAAGTAGCCTTTCGCAATGCCCACGCCGCCGACGCACAGTTCGCCTGCGACCCCCACCGGAACAGGATGCATATGCTGATCGAGAATGTACACCTGAGCGTTCGCAATGGGGCGGCCGATGGGCACAGTGGCCGGGGCCTGCGCGCTTACGTCGTTTTCACTTATAGAAAATGTGCAGCAGCCGACGGTGGCCTCGGTGGGTCCGTAATGATTGATGACGCTGCATGTACCCCGTTGCTGCACGCGCGCAACGAGGTCCCAACTGGCCGCCTCGCCGCCCAGTATCAAGAACCTCCGGGGCAAAATATTCTCGCTGTCCGGCGCGGCCAGCAGCGAGCCGAGATGGGAAGGGGTAATCTTGAGCACATCAACGGGATAGCGGGTGAGGTACTCGGAGAATCGATTCGCCGCCATGGCCGTTTCGTATGGCATTACATGCAGGCATCCTCCCGAAATCAAGGCCGGGAAAATTGCGGTGTTGCCCAAATCGGCTGCCAGTGTAGATACGGTTGCGAAGTTCATCGGTTCGGCTACCGCGTTTAGCTTTCGAGCAATGAACCAGGCGTAATTGACGAGGTTGGAGTGGCGGACCTCGACTCCCTTGGGAACTCCGGTCGAGCCTGACGTGTAGATGATGTATGCCGTATCGGTTGGAGAATTTACCCGATCCGGATTGGCGCTGGGCTCTTTGTCCAGCAGCGCGGTATCACGATCGAGACAAATGATGTGGCCGGAGAAGGGGGGCAAATTATCCAACCACTTTTGTTGCGAGATGAGAACAGGCGAGTTGGTGTCGGACAGTTGCTGGGCGAGACGAGCCTTGGGATTTTCGGGGAGCAAAGGTACATAAGCACCGCCTGCCTTCAAAATCCCGAGCACCGCCACAATCATCTCGGCCGAGCGGTCGAGACACAAGGGGACAGGCATGTTGGGCTTGACTCCATTACGCCGCAGCACCAGCGCGAGTTGATTGGCACGGCTGTTCAGCTGGGCATAGGTCAACAGAGTTTCGCCAAAGCGCAACGCGGGTTGAGCGGGTAGCCGCTCCGCTGCGTGTTCGAACAGCTCCTGGATGCACTGGTCGTGCGGATATTCAGCAGCCGTGCTGTTGAACTCGACGACGACTTGCCGCCGTTCCGCATCGCTGATGATTTCCAAGTCGTTAATGGGACGGCTCGGATCCGCAAAAGCGCTTTTGGCGAGAGCCAGGAACTGGTTGGCAATTCGTTCTGCTGCGCTGCGCGAGAAGTGTTGCGGATCATAACGAAATTGCAGTGATCTGCTGGCGCCATTCACGATGGAGCACAGTTGAATGCGGAAACGCTGTGTCAAAGACTGTAACCGCAATGTGGAGAAAGTGAGCTTGTCGGTGCATAATTCACCGCCCCATTCTTCCGAAGCGAATGACAGCGGAAGGTCCTGCGTTGTGGTGCCTAACGGAAAAAAATCCTGCCGATCACAAGCCGACGACCAGATCTTCTGTAAATCCGTCTTCACATCCGAAAAACTTCGGCCACTCTCCAACTCGTATTCGATAAGAAGCGAGCGGGCGAACAATCCCATGGCGCCGATTAATTCATCATGGTTTCTGCCGTCCGCCACGCGTCCGACGGTGACAGTAGGCTGACCGCTGAGCCGCCATAGCAAGGTGTGCCAGCATGCAGCCAAAAATTCTTCCGGCTGGGAAGCCAGGTGGGGAGGCAGTTCGAGCTCCAGCACTGCGGGCTGAAAAGTGCTGACTTTCGTCAATTTGTTCTCGAAAGGCAAATGCAAATCGGGAAGCACATGGGACAGCACTTCCTGCCAATGATGCTTTGCGGCTACTGCATCCGCATTGGTCTCGTCCTCCAGCAGTTCGTTCCCAAAGCCGGCGTAGTCGGCGTACTGAAACACCTCATTGATGGAAGACCGTGAGAAATAGGCTTCATTAACCTCCCGCACGAGATTGCTGAGGCTGACTGTGTCGGCACATAAGGCAGGAAGCGAGAGTACAAGGACATGTTTATGGTCGGCCAGCGCCAACAGAACGGCGCGGACAACAGGACCCTTGGTGAGATCGAACGCCAGTTGCGCCTGGTTGGCGAAAATCCTGTCGCTCTGTTCCTGTTGTTGTTCTGCATTGAGGTGGGTCAGGTTCAGTTGCTCCCAGGACGGAGCGAGACTTTCCTTGACTGTCTGCACAGGGGTCTTCATTCCGGGCTGCCGCTGGAAGATGGTGCGCAGGATTTCGTGACGGGCAACAACGCCCTCGAGCGCCCGGTGCACGCGTTCAACGTCAAGGCTGCCCTCAAAGCGCACGGAGAGCACGGAATTCAGGACAGTCCCATCGGCCGCCTGGTTCCAAAGGTGTTTTTGTTGCGGCGATAAGTGAAATCCCATCGCTAGTGAATCCGACATCTTTCCTCCCGAAACTAGTGACTGCCAGCAGCGCTGGCGAGTGTGGCAACTTCCGCCGCAGTAATCATCTCTCCCATGGCGACACAGATCTTGCGCGCACCCACATGCGGATCACGGGCATGACAAACGAGCATGTTATCGACGGTGATCATGTCGCCTTTCTGCCATTGGAAACGCACCGCACATTGTTCGTAGACCTGGCCCACGTGCTCCATCACGACATCTTCAATTTCGGACCCATCGCCGTAGTAGACGTGCCGGGGAAGCTCTTGCCGCTTGAAGAGAGTAAGCAGCGATTCCCGAACATCTGGATCGAGGCAATAAACGTGATGGAGTTGCACCTGGTTGAAAAATACCTTTTCACCTGTCTTGGGGTGACGAGTCACTGCTTGACAACGTTGAGCGACCCTCAGGCCGTCGCCTGCAGTCCATTCACAGGTCATCCCCGCCTCCTGGCAGGCGGATTCAACCTCGTGACGGTTGTTGGTGTGGAAGAATTCTTGCCAGCTCACGTCCAAACCGGGGGAGAAGTTGCGAACGTACAGGAGGCTCTTCTCTTCAAACTTGCGAAGGATTTCCGGGTCCATGCGGCGCGCCACCTCGCGACAGTCAGCCACCGGCGTGGCGCCGCCCTGTTCAGCGGGTTGCGCACAGTAGAAGTTAATTTTTTGGGGCCAGCACGACATGTGCGAGCTCTCGTTGTGAAAGAGGATCATCTTGTCGGCAGGGTAGGGGGTGGATTGATAGATTTTTCCAGCCACACTCGCGCGCGGCAAGTCGCCATATTCGCCATACAGTTCGGTGCAAATACCAGCCGCGACGCGTTCGAAATCGGCAGGCGAATCGATGTTGAAGCCACGAAATAAAATGGCGCCGTGCTCGAGCAGCTTGCTGTTGATGAAATCGCGGTTCGTCGTCGCCCAATCTGCCAGATCGAAATTTCCCGCCGTGGGCGTGAGCATCAGCGGCAGCTTGGTTCCGAATGTCGCCGCATGGACCATTTCGGGGGGAGACAGGGTGACGGCTTTCCGCTTGAAATTCTTCAGGCTCTTCGTCTTGGGTGTATCGACTTCAATTTTGTCACTCATGCGAGTGCTCCTTCCGAGTTGGACAAGCGATGGCAAATCGCGGATGGGAGAGTCGGGTTGTGCCAGAGCTTCACTGAGCATCCTTTCGAATTCGCCGGCGAAGCGGACCATGGTTTTCGGTTCAAACAAATCAGCTTTGTATTCCCAGAAACTCTCCCGGCTGCCGTCCAGCGCCAGTTCCAAAGCCAAATCAAATTTCGAGGTGCCGGTATCGATGAACTCGAACAATGGCTTGATCGATAACCCGGTTATATCCAGCCGGGGAGGTGCCGAACTCTGCACACGGAAATTTACCTGCACCAGGGCCATCTGATTTGGATCACGCCGAGGGCGGATGATTTCAACCAGCTTGTCGAAAGGAAGATCCTGGTGGGCATGTGCGCCCAACGTGACCTGGCGGGCTTGGGTTACGAGCTGGCGGAAAGTGGGATTCTGCCGCAGATCGAACCGGAGTACGGTGGTATTGATGAAAAATCCAATCAGATCTTGCAGCTCTGGATAGTTTCGCCCGGCGATGGGCGAGCCGATGGATATATCGGATTGGCCGGTCAGACCATACAAGAAGCTGGCAAACCCGGCGAGCAGGGTCATGAATAAGGTGGCATTCTGTTCCCGGCTCAGCGAAGCGGCTTTCTCAGTCATCGAGGCGGGGAAGGAAAAGAAATGCTTTGCTCCCTGAACGCTGGGGACGGCAGGCCGCGGCCGATCAGTGGGCAAGTTCAAGAGATGGGCTGCGTTCCCCAACTGCTCTCGCCAGTAAGCTGCCTGGCGTTCGAAGACCTCCCCCTGTAAGCCCTCCCGTTGCCAGGCGGCAAAATCTGAATACTGGACAGGAAGTTCGGGAAGATGGAGATGGCTGCTGGTGATGAAGCTTTCGTAGTAGCGGCTCAGTTCGCGATACAGTACCGCCTTCGAAGGAACATCCCAGGCCATGTGGTGAGTCAGGGTAAGCAGCCAATGGCGGCAGTCGTCAAGGCGCACCACTACCGCGCGTAGCATTAGGTCTTGTGCAATGTCGAACGGAATTCTTGCCTGTTCGCGGATAAGGCGCCGGGCCTCATCTTCCCGGCTGCTTTCTCCCATCTGCCTCAGGTCGACGATGGCTAGCTTGAAGTTCTGCTCCCCCGTCACGGATAAAGGACTGCCGTTGACCGAACGGACTCTGGTGCGCAGGACTTCGTGGCGGTTCAGAATGGATGTAAAAGCATATTCAAGCGCGGCAGTGTTCAGGGCACCCTGAATCTCAACCACGTCCGGGATGTTGTAAGTGGAAGTGCCGGGTGTCAGTTGATCCAGAAACCACATCTGCTGCTGGCCAAAGGATAGAAAGGGAGAACCAGAGGTCTTGCGCCGCGCAATGTGTGTGGGACGCCACTGCAAACGGCTGGCTTGGAGAAGACGCGCTTCCACCAGCGCACGTTTGTCCAGAGACATAGCCCCGATTCGTTCTTTAAGACTGTTCATCTCGTATTTCGCGGACTAGAGAACCTGCCTTTTAAACTATGACGGCGGACCAAAGCGTGCTCTTGGGGCGAGAGCGCACTGGATCTCCCAAGTAGATGCACTTACGATTCCACAAGCAACGGCGTAAGTATCTCATTTTCCTCAACTAAGCCCGTTGGGGCTACCTTGACGCGCTCAGATGCAAGAAATTGCACATTAAGGAGCATGCATGAATGCCACTCAATTTGAGCCTTCGAACGGACGAAGTCGACTGCTAACCAGCCGAAACAGGGCGTCGAATTAGTCCTGGTCTGACGGAAATTGCTCCAGCACCTCAATCTTGCCCGGAATGGGCTGGCCTTTGAGTCGCCTGACGATGGTAGCGGCCACACACTCAGGCGCGATGGCTCCTCTGCGGCCGAGGGGTGTATTCGTCAAATCCGTCAACAGTCTCGCGGGCCGCGCGATGAGGGAACTGATTGTTCGGTACTCGGCGCTGGCGGCCCTTACAATCGCCTCCGCACCAGCCTTGGCGGCCGCATAATGGGGGAAAAAAGGATGGATCTGGCTGACTGCCGTAGAGGAGATTAGAACGTTCCATCCCTTGGTTTCGGAAAGAACCGGCAGCAAAGCAGCCATAGGCGTTGTCACCATTGCCAGACTTCTATTTACAAACTCGTTCACACGTGCGGCAGTGGAGGGTTCCAGCCAAAGCGGTAATAAAGGAGGTGAGGCGTTGCAAAAGAGGAAGTCGAGACGCTTCAGCGTAGCTTTAAGCCTTTGCTGCAGTTCGAGGCACCAGGCTAGATTGGCTACGTCCCCTCGTTCCAGCACAATCGTGCCAGCGGTTTGCGAAAGCGAGTCGCGGACATTCTCGGCTTCAACCTGCCGTTTGACGAAGTTTAGAACTACGGTGGATCCGTGCAGTGCTAGCGCACGGACCAATGCCGCTCCGAGGCCGCGACTGCCTCCGGTGACGAATGCCACTGTGCCGGCGAGAGCTTCCGAATGGCCGACCATTCTTTCGATGGTGGCGGTATTCGCCGATGGCAGATCCTCGCGGATATGTGCTCCCAATTGAGCTTTCGCCCATAGTTTGCCGCCCGATGACAGCGAGGCCTCGATCCCCAGTTCACCGACTTCGCTGATTGCCTGGATCTCCGCCTCGTAATCGAATGGAGAACTGGGAGATGCTGAAGGTTCGAACTCAAAGCGCAGCCGAGAAAATAGTGCACGTTTGCCGGGCAGTTCCATGCCGATCAGGTAACTTGCCCAAAGCAGAGCGGAGACCGCGCGGTCCTTAGCCCAGGTTTCGTGCAATCCGGCGTGCGCACAGAGCGCCGAAAGGTCCGGTTCGCAGGCGGCGTAACGTCCGGAAGCGCGATAGCCAACTGTCAAATCCGCGCGTTGGAGATCCCGACAAGGGAGGCTAGAAGCGGAAAATTCCTGCCGTCGCTCAAAAGCTTCCGGCTCACCCGAACGGAAGGTCAAAATCATTTCCAGCAGTGGACGTCTGCCGTCCGTGACCCGAACCGTCGCTTGCTGTGCGGGCCCATCGCTTGTGCTAACGGAATAGTTAATACCGAGCAGCGCGACGTCGAAGAACTCGCATTCTATGCTGGACAACGCACGGCCAGGATGCCGACGCAGGTGACTTTGGCCCAAAGCTGCCAAAGCGTTAAGGACACCGAAAACAACCCGGCCGCCATAGGCAGTGCGCTGGGTGTAGTCGTCGGACATGTGCAATGGATTGCGATCATGGCTCGCACGGCTGAATAAATCGAGTTCCTCGGCGGCAAAACGAATGTGAGCCATGGTGCTGGGTCCGTAACTGAGTTATCGCGCTGAGATTCCTTGCTCCAAATACCACTGGTGGGGGAGGACGAAGGTTCCATTCCAAGGTACGCGCCCGGTGCCATAGTAGTCGGACTCGATCACCTGCAGCCGGGCGGCATCGTCCACGATATCAAGCGAATCGCTGCTGGCATCGACCCAGACGCGAATGCTGTATTCGCCTGGAACCAGAGTCAAAGCGGGAATGTTGCAGACATAGGTTTGGGGCCCGATCCGTTCCTCGAAGGAGTAGCCCGGCTCAAATCCGGTGTGGGCCGTGAATATCCTCTGGCCAAACATACTGTCGAAGCCAATACCAACCTCGATTTTCTCCAGCATTTTTGGAAGTACGAAATGCACGCGGATCTGCAGAGAGTCGCCCATCGGCAGAGTGCCGCACACCGGGGTGTTGCCGTGGGTATAAAACTCGACCCGCTGCAGCACGGGTTCCAGTCCGGACCCACGTCGGGCGTTACTGATATCGATGGCATGGCCCTGACTGCCCTCGCCGCGCACACTGTGCAAATAAAAATCGATGGCATCCTTCGATGGTCCGTGAAAAGTGAGTTGGCCCTGGCTGAGCACAATTGCGGTAGCACAGAGATTTTGCACGGCCGCCATGTTGTGGGATACGAAGAGCACGGTGCGGCCGCCTTTGCTGACTTCGCTCATCTTGCCCAGGCATTTCTTCTGAAACGACATATCGCCAACCGCGAGGACTTCATCAACGACCAGAATTTCCGGGTTGAGATGCGCTGCGACAGAAAATGCCAGGCGCACATACATGCCACTGGAATAGCGTTTCACCGGTGTATCCAGGAACCTCTCAATCTCGGAGAAGGCCACGATTTCGTCAAACTTAGAAACGATTTCGGTCTTTCTCATCCCTAAAATGGCGCCGTTCAAGAAGATATTTTCGCGGCCGGTGAGTTCGGGATGAAAGCCGGTACCAACTTCGAGCAGGCTGGAAAGCCGGCCACGCACTTTGATAAATCCCTCTGTCGGATCGGTGATACGCGACATTATTTTCAGAAGCGTACTTTTCCCGGCGCCGTTGCGTCCAATTACACCCAAAACCTCGCCCTCACGCACGTCGAAGCTGACCTTGCGCAGAGCCCAGAATGGTGTTTGTTTGGGGCCGTCTTTGCCCATAAGAAGATCGAGAGGCTTGCGCAGAGTACTCACCAGCAATTCACGCAAGCTGTCGTCCCGGCGACGCGCTCGTCCGAGAACGTACTGCTTGGAAAGATTGCCTATTTCGAGGATGGGCATCATCAGATGAGATCTGCGAAACGGCTTTCCATTCGCCGGAATATCATTAATCCGGCCAGGAACAATAATATGCTGACTACCAGCGAGATCTCGATCACGCGCCAGGGAGCTGGGCTTCCTAAGACAGCGGCACGAAATCCCAGAACAACGCCTGCCATGGGATTCAACCCGGCCAGAGCTTGCCAGCGCGCCGGGATATATCGGATGGGGTAAATAACCGGGGTTACGAAAATCCCCATTTGAATCAGAAAGGGAACCGCGTATTTCACGTCCCGAAAACTTACGTTGACCGCCGACAGCGCCAAGCCAAGTCCGCTCGCGGCTAAGAACGCGGCGAGGACAAAAACGGGTAGCCAGAATATCTGGTACGTAACCGTCCAGTGATACTTCAGCATCATGACGAAGAGGATGGCGACCGACAAGCTAAGGTCTACGAGCAAGGCAGCGATTGCCCCCAGCGGAATAAAGATGCGGGGGAAGTAGATCTTAGATACGAGCTGTTGGTTGGCTATGAGGCTGTTACTGGAGGTGGACACAGCGTTGGCAAAGAAGGTCCACGGAACCAGCCCGGCAAAGGCGAACAAAGGATAAGGCGGCCCGTCACTATGTACGCCGGCCATGCGGTTGAAAACCACGGTGAAGATTGTCATTCCCACGAGAGGCTGAAGTATCGCCCACAGGGCGCCCAGAACCGTCTGCCGGTAACGGATCTTGACGTCCCGCCAGACCAGAAATCCCAGCAGTTCGCGGAAGCGCACGACCTCCCGAACGTCTAGGGCCTGCCAGCCGCTGCGCGGTTCAATCACGAGTTCGTAATTTGCGGCCATTTTGAACGTAAGCAGTAACGTCGAGGGAGGAAGCCAGAACGTGGTTTAAGGCATTGGCAGTTCAGCCGCGGAGCGAGCGTACCAAGCATCAGCTCTGCGCTTATTTTTCTGGAAAGTGTCTCATAATTCAGTATACTTGTCCAGAGATGATGGACGACGCTTGACCTACGGGGTCTGCTCGTCTCTGCATACGCGACCGGCTACGCTCAGCTTGCTCCCCCTTTGTGGTTCGCGCTCTTAAACCGAGAAATTCGCAAGCAACTGTCAAGCAAGCATTAGTGGGGAACTGATCAGATGCAATGGCAGGGTGTCGGGGCGACTGGCAAGCCCTTTGTTCTCCCAGAGTGGAATGATACAGAGCGGGAATACCCCCGCCGGGCGTGTGTTCATGAGCTTTTCGAGGGGCAGGCGCAAACCAATCCTTCCCGCGTCGCGGTAGCGTTTGAGGGCCAGAAGCTCACGTATGGAGAGCTGAATTGCCGAGCCAATCAACTGGCGCGGTATTTGCGCGAGCGTGGCGTGGGGCCGGATGTTCTGGTCGGTCTGTGCGTCGAACGATCCGTGGATATGGTGGTGGGTTTGTTGGCGATTTTGAAAGCAGGGGGGGCGTATGTTCCTCTCGATCCCGCCTATCCCAAGGACCGCGTCGCTTACATTATGGAAGACGCGAATTCGCCGGTCCTGATCACGGAGAGGCGGTTGTTAAGCGCCCTTCCGGAACAACAGGCTGAAATTGTGTTGATCGGGGAAGACTGGGCACGCATCAGTCAAGAAGAATCCAGTAATCTTGGCCATGTGGTCGGGTCCAGCAATCTGGCCTATGTGATCTATACCTCCGGTTCGACGGGGAAGCCAAAAGGGGTTCAACTGGAACACCGCAGCGTAGTGAATTTCCTCTGCAGTATGCAGGCTGAGCCGGGCCTGGAGTCCTCGGATGTGATCGCCGCGGTGACCACGCTCTGCTTCGACATAGCCGGTTTGGAGATTTACCTGCCCCTCATTACCGGCGCTAGCGTCGTAATCGTAAGCCGGGAAGACGCTTCCGATGGAAAGAGATTACAGGCCCGCATGCGGGAATCGGCAGTGACATTGATGCAAGCTACGCCGGCCACGTGGCGCCTGCTCCTGGAAAGCGGATGGCCCGGTGATAAGGACTTGAAGATTCTCTGCGGCGGAGAATCCTTTCCCCGGGAGTTAGCTGAGAAGTTGCTCCCTCATTGCAAGTCTCTCTGGAACATGTATGGCCCTACCGAAACCACCATCTGGTCAGCTGTGCAGCGGGTAGGTCCGGGCACGGAAGCTACCGTTCCGATTGGGCGTCCCATTGCCAATACGCAGTTTTACATTGTGGATGAGAATCTGCAGCCAGTCTCCCTCGGGCAGGAGGGCCAACTGCTCATTGGCGGCGATGGCTTAGCCCGCGGTTATAATAACCGGCCCGATCTGACAAATAACAAATTCATTCCTGATCACTTCCGGGCTGTAGAGGGCGCGCGCTTGTATCAGACCGGGGATTTAGCTCGCTATCTGCCCGATGGCACGATTTCTTTCCTGGGAAGGATCGATCATCAGGTCAAAATCAGGGGCTATCGCGTCGAACTAGGCGAAATCGAAGCGGTCTTGTCCACTCACCCGAGCGTCCGCCAGTGTGTAGTGGTAGCTCGCGAACAGGGCGGGGATAAGAAATTGGTCGGGTACCTGGTACCCGGCGCTGATCAGAAGCCAGTGAGCCGAGTGTTGCGCGAGTTCCTGAAAACGCAATTGCCCGATTACATGATTCCGAGTGCGTTTGTCGTCATCAGTGCTCTGCCACTGACTCCCAACGGCAAGATCGATCGCGGAGCATTGCCTGCGCCTTCGCGCGAAAATTCCGCCATGGAAGTCGATTTGATCTCCCCGCGCGATGAGTTAGAGAGGCAATTAGTAGCTATTTGGGAAAGCATTCTCAAGATCAGCCCCATCGGTGTGACCGACAACATTTTCGATTTGGGTGTTGATTCGGTGCTGGCCGCCGAGTTGTTTGCGCGGATCGAGAAAACGTTAGGAAGGAATCTGCCGCCCGGGCCGCTGTTTCAAGCTCCAACGATCGAATCGCTCGCTGCCCTATTGCGGCGGAGCGAAACGGCGCAGAAGTGGACGTCGCTGGTCAGCATTCAGCCTCGAGGTTCCAAGGCGCCCCTGTTTTGCGTGCACGGCGGGGCCGGAACCGTTCTGCTGTTCAACTCCCTGGCGCGGCACCTCGCACCGGAGCGTCCCGTATATGGTTTGCAGGCCCGAGGTCTTTACGGCCGCAACTTACCGCACAGCAACGTTAAGGATATGGCTGCGCACTATGTGAAAGAGATGCGCACCTTGCAAGCCCATGGTCCGTACCTGATCGGCGGATGGTGCTTCGGCGGGGTTGTAGCCTACGAAATGGCGCAGCAGCTTCAAAGCGCGGGCGAACAAGTTGATCTTCTCGTCATGTTCAACGCGCCCAGCGGCCCTGAGCATTACGCGATCAGGGCGGATAGCGTACCTCTTGTTACGGAGCCTCCGTCCGCAGAACGCTTGGGGAAACATTGGCAGCAGTTGCGAAGTTTAAAGACAGGCGAGCGGATCAAGTACATCGGTCGGCGGATTCGAGGCAAAGTGGGCCGCGCGCGGTGGCAGTTGTATCGGAACTTGAGGGGAATCGCGCGGCGCTCGCTTTGCCGCATTTATATCGCGCTGCGGCTGCCCCTGCCAGACGACATTCGCAACTACTATTTTTTGTATACCAATAAGATCGCGGAAACTCGGTACCGACCGCAGCCCTATTCCGGCAGCATGCTGATTTTTCGTGACCAGGGTCCGTATCAGGACCACGCTCTGGGCTGGAATCGATTCGTGATCGGCGAAATTGAGTGTTACGAGGTTCCGGTCGCGGTCAATCACCACCGCGCTTTGATGCAGGAACCTGTGGTGCGCACGGTAGCGGCGCAGATGGAAGAATATCTGGCGCGCAAAAACGGCGCAGTGTCAAGTTGTGAACCGGCAAATCATGTCGAAATGCTGGTAAGATCAGGGCAGCCTATTGAATCGCATGTTGTCCAATGATGTCGGCAAGAGAATTGAACAGCTCTCTGCCGAAAAAAGGGCTTTGCTCCAGCAGAGGCTTCAACATGCGCAGGCCGCGGATCAGGCTCACAAGATCGTCCGCCGCGCCCCGAACGATCCGCGGGTTCTTTCTTTTGGCCAGCAACAACTCTGGCTAGTCGATCAACTTTCTCCCGGAAGTTCCGCCTATAACGTTCCTTATCCGGTCCGCATCCGTGGGACCCTGAACGGAAGGGCATTGTCTGGCGCGATCAATGCAGTGCTGGGCCGACACGAGGTGCTCCGCACTATGTTTGTAGACCTCAAGGGACAGCCGTTTCCGGCCGTGCTCAAAAAGTGGTCGGTTGAGTTGCGCGAAATTGATCTACAGCACCTCCCGCCGGAGCAGCGGGGTGGAGAAGTGAAGCGTTTGCTTAAAGAAGATGCCGCGAGGCCATTCAATCTGGCGCGCGATCCGAAGTTGAGGGCATCTTTATACCGGCTCGGCGAAGAGGAGCATATCTTGCTCCATGTGTCACACCACATCTCCTGGGATCTTCGCTCCAAGGTTATCTTCTATGAGGAATTAGGGCCGCTATATCGCGCTTTCTGCGCCGGAACGAATTGCGAGTTGCCCGAGTTGCCGATCCAGTATGCCGACTTTGCATTATGGCAGCGCCGGTATTTGCAAGGAGAGTTATTGCAGAAACTGGAAAACTACTGGAAGCAGCAACTTTCGGGAGCAGCTCCAAAACTGGAATTACCCGCCGATCACCCAAGGCCTCCCGTGCAGGGACTGAGGGGAGCGAAGTATCCCATGGCCTTATCGGAAGATGTGCTCGAGTGTGCGGGGGCACTGGGAGGAAAGCTGGGAGCAACTTTGTACATGGTTTTGTTAGCCGCCTTCAACGCGTTTCTGTTCTCCTACACTTCGCAGGAAGACATTTCGGTGGGCTCGCCCTTCGCAGGCCGGCGCAAGGAGACGGATGCGATTATCGGCATGTTCATCAACACGCTGGTGCTACGCACCAAGATCTCCGTCGACCTTAGCTTTGCCGAGTTAGTCCGCCGCGTGCGGGAAACAACGCTAGGAGCGATTGCGCACCAGGACCTGCCTTTCGAAAAGATCGTGGAAGCGGTACATCCTCCGCGCGATCTCAGCCGCAATGCGCTATTTCAGGTGAATTTCCGCTTACAGAACAGTGCGCCGGCGCAGCTTGAACTGGACGCGCTTGCGACCGAATCGCTCGACTTAGTGGATAACGACAGCGCCAAGTTTGATCTCGCGCTGGAACTGCCGTCCTCATCCCAAAGCCGGGGCTATTTCGAATACAACACCGATTTGTTTGAGCAGGCCACTATCGTTCGCATGGCCGATCATTTCCATGCTCTGCTGACTTTGTTGCTCGACAACCCGAACACGAAATTGATGAAGCTCGATCTGATCCGCGGGGTCCACTAATCGCGACGTGCCAGAACAACAAGGATCGACACAACTCGCGAAGATAATGGCCGGCGCGCCCAACTACGCGATTCCGAAACGTGCTCCGGCCGATCCATCACCACTTTCGTATTCGCAGCAACGGCTCTGGTTTCTGGATCAGTTATCTCCCGCGGATCCCACCTACAACATCCCCTATGTGATGAACATCGAGGGAGCGTTGCGCGCAGATGCCCTGCAAAATGCCTTGGATGCAGTAGTGGCTCGTCACGAGGTACTCCGCACCGTTTTCAGAAACGTGGACGGCATGCCGATACCTGTTGTCCGGGAAAATTGCCGGGTACCGTTGCGGCAGGTGGATCTTACCGAAGTTCCACAAGAGGAGCGGATGGCGCGGGCCCAGTTGCTGGTGAGGGAGGAAGCCTCGCGTGGCTTTGATCTTGCCCGCGATTGCATGGTTCGCGGCTTGATCATCCGAATGGATCACGAGAAGTACGTTTTTCTTCACAATTCCCATCACATCGCCTGGGAATTCCGTTCTACCGCTCTCTTCTATTCGGAATTGGGATCGCTGTATGAGGAGTTAGTAAGTGGCCGGCCAGTGCACCTGCCTGAACTGCCGATCCAATATGCCGATTTTGCGCTTTGGCAGCGGCAATTCCTGCAAGGAGAAATGCTGGAGCGAATGTCTGAATATTGGAAGCAGCAACTGACCGGCAGTGCCGGCGATCTCAGCCTGCCTATTGATTTGCCGCGTCCTGCGGTTCAGAGCCGGCGCGGGCGCCGCTACCCGATGACATTGAGCACCGAGCTACTGGAGGCCGCAAGAACTCTCAGCCTCAAGAGCGGCGTAACCCCGTTCACGAGCCTGTTTGCCGCCTTCACTGTCTTCCTGCATAGCTACAGCGGTCAGGAAGACATTTCGGTGGGTTCTCCGATTGCGCGCCGGCGGCGAGATGAAATCGAGCCGCTGATCGGTTTCTTTGTGAATACGCTGGTACTGCGTGCTCAGCTTTGCGGCAATCCGACATTTCGAGATCTCCTTGGGCGCTTGAGCCGGGTCATCCTGGGGGCCATCGCTCACGCTGATTTACCTTTCGATAAGCTCGTCGAGATTCTCCGGCCGCCCAGGAAGTCCGGAGGCATGCCCCTGTTTCAGGTGAATTTCCGAGTGATAAAGGAGCCGGTTCCCGTGCTGCGATTGAAAGGCCTGCAGGTGTCGGCTCCGGAGTGGGTGGATAATGAAACATCTAAGTTCGATCTTTCACTCGAACTGGTGGCGACGGGTGGCGCGGCAGGCTTCTTTGAGTACAGCACCGAACGGTTCTCGAGAGAAACCATAGCCCGGATGGCCGTTGACTTCGAAGCCTTGCTCCGGGCTCTGGTGGCCGAACCAGATATACCGATAGCGCAATTGAAAAAGGTACGGGACATTCGTGCGCGAGTTCTGGCAAAAGAGGTCCGCTAGTCTATGGTGATCTCGTCAATGTGGACTCTGATCCAGGAAGGCGCCCGGCGGGCTTCGTCGGCGAAGACGGCGATTTTTACGGCCGAAGAGTGCTGCACCTACAATGATCTGATCGGGCGCGCCTCTGGCATCGCCGCGACGCTGCATTCGGCGGGAATCGGGCGGGACGATCGCGTCGGCATCTGGATGGACAAAACCCCTGCGTGTGTGCAGGCCATCCTGGGCGTGCTTGCGGCTGGCGCCGCCTACGTGCCGCTTGACCCGCGAGCGCCCTGGCGCCGGTGCCGAGCTATTGCGCTGGACTGCGGCTTCGCGGCCATCGTTGCCGACGAGCCGCGGTTGGGTTCCATGGCTTCTTTCCTCGAGGGCCTGGCGCCACGGCTAGTGTTGCTGGATGGTGCCGGCGATGTGATCGACAAGAGTGAACTACCCGCCACGGTCGCGTGGACAAGATTCGAAGACGCAGCTAGCCTGCCCGCTGCGCGCCTGCCGGATCCGGCGCCCGAGGATCTTGCTTACATCCTATATACGTCCGGCTCAACCGGGTCGCCGAAAGGTGTGATGCACACACATCGCTCCGGCCTGGCATTCACGCAATGGATACAGCAGAGGTTCGGCATCAGGAGTGACGACGTTTTCTCCAGCCACGCGCCATTTCATTTCGATCTCTCTATTTCCGATCTATATGCCTCGTTAGGGTCAGGAGCAAGTGTTCGGCTGATATCGAGTGTTGAGGGCATGCTTTCGCCCCATCTGGTGAAGCTGATCGGCGAGTGCGGGATCACAGTGTGGTACTCCGTGCCGTCGATTCTGGTCTCGATGCTGGATGGGGGCGGACTCGAAACCCAGGGTCTGTCGGGCCTCCGCATTCTTTTCTTTGCGGGAGAAGTTTTTCCGACTCCTCAGCTGCGCCGCTTGCGCCGAGCCCTGCCGAACGTAAATTTGTACAACTTGTTCGGCCCCACCGAGACTAATGTGTGTACCTACTACGAGGTTCCAGCAGTCATTCCAGGAGAGCTGACCGCACCCATACCGATCGGGCGTGCGTGCGAGCATATGGAAACTTTTGTTCTCGACGAGAATGGATGCGAGGCGGGGGCCGGAGTCGAAGGCGTTCTTTGGGCCAAAGGCGGAAACCTGATGAGCGGCTACTGGAATGATGCGGCGCGGACCGCAGCAACCTTGGTCGCGGATCCCCGCCGTGAGCATTCGCGTGCAGGGCTGGTGTATTGCACTGGAGATCACGTGAAATTGATGAGTGACGGGAACTATGAGTTCCTCGGGCGCCGCGATCACATGATCAAGACACGCGGTTTCCGGGTGGAGTTGGGTGAGATCGAAAGCGTTCTGGCATCGCATCCCGGCGTTCTCGAAGCTGTGGCTGTGCCGCTGCCGGATAGGAGCATCGGCAACCGGATTGTAGCCTCAGTGGTCCCGCGATCGGGAGAAGAACTCGACCAGAACCAGCTCCGCGCTTATTGCAGCCGCTTTCTTTCCACCTACATGGTGCCGGAAGAAATTGAGGTACGGGCAGCTATGGTGCGGACCTCCACGGGAAAGGCGGACAGGCAGGCCCTGTATGAGGAGTGGCATGCTCGAAACGGCAGCAGATGATTCCCCATATGCAAGGACTTGCACAGCCTAGCTTGGGCTCGGACGTGGAGCTAAGGCACATGTGTTGAATCAGGTACCTACCGCTGTTATGAAACGAGCTATTGGCCTTATTATTGCTCTCTATTGAACAAAACAGATGACAGGTCTGGGCGGGACAATCCTTATCGCTCTCCCTTGACACACGAAAATCCATGAACCATTTGAGAAGAAGCTATTACTGGTCTACGGCTAAGCTGTTGGTGTTGGTGGGATTGCTGTTTGGCGGCTCGGTCGCTTACGGCCAGGGAGTGGGTATCCATGTCAACCTGCGCTCCAATTCCAACCCGAATCCTGGAACGAACGTGTACTCGGACGTAGTGGCCGAGGGCAACTATGCCTATGTTTCTTCCTGGCATAACACGGTGGGAGTCTGGATCTTTGATGTTTCTAATCCGGATGCGGCGACCCTGGTGTCGAGATTTGCACCCCCAGGAACGAAGAACATGCAAGGCATCGAAGTGCTGAATGGCATCGGGTATTTCGGCGATGACAATGGACAGGGAGTTTTCATCGTCGATCTTTCAAACCCGCTGTCGCCCAAGCTGATCACCCGGATCACTTCAGCGCAGGGTGGCTACAACTACGTGCATGACCTCACGCTGGACGGCAATGGGCATATGTTTGTGCCCAACTATCGCGTTAACGACGACGTTCAAGTCTGGAACGTAAGCAATCCCGCGGCACCGTCTTTAGAAATGACGCTTACCGGAACCGATAGCCTGTCGGTCCACGACGTGACCGTGAAGAATAATCGCTTGTTCATGGATGGCTGGGGCGGGGAAGTAGACATCTGGGACATAACCAACCTGGATACGCAGGCGCCCGTACGTCTGGGATCATTTTTCTCGGGGGTGCACACGCAGGACGTTTCGGTGACCGATGACGGGAATTACCTGGCATGCCCGCGGGAGCTTGTGAGCAATGGCGATGTCGGCATCTTCAATATTTCTGACCCGGCGAATGTATTCAAGGTGGCTGATATTACCGAGCCGGGCTGGGGAATTGCCGCGACCAGTCCTTCCACTAGCAAGATCATGGGGAATTATTTGTATGTGGCCTGGTACCAGGCAGGGCTGCTGATTTTCGACATCAGCGACCCGACGAATCCGATCATGGTCGGCAGCTACGATACCTGGCCTGGTTTCAGTTACGGCGGGACCGGCGGGGGTGATGGCGATTGGGGTGTGTGGCCGTTCCTGGGGACGGATCGTGTTCTCATCAGCGATCGCACTAGCGGACTGTATGTTCTCGACACCACGGCTGTGAGTTCGCAGGCGGCGGTTTACAGTCTCTTTTTCAATCCCAGTTCACTACTGGGATCGACTTCGACAACGGGCACGGCGTATCTGCTGGGCTTGCCGCCAGCGGCCGGGACCACAATCAATATGTCAAGCAATAACCCGGCTCTGAATCCGAAAACCGTATTCTTTCCAGCGGGCGCGCACAGCGTGAATTTCAGCCAGGGCACCAGTTCTGTGGCCAGCAAGACCGTGGTGACGGTCACCGCTTCCGATGGAACCTACAGTGCCTCCACCCCGGTTACGCTGACTCCGCCGCTGCCGACCGCGCTGGCGTTCTCGCCTCTTTCGGTTCTGGGCGGGCTTAGTACAACGGGCCAGGTAAGCTTGAACGCTCCTGCGGCTGTCGACACGACGGTTGCTTTAAGCATACTGAGCGGCGGTTCGGCGGTTGCGTCCATGCCCAGTTCGGTTATCGTTCCTGCGGGTTCGACGTCGGCGACCTGGACAATTAATACCAACCAGATGACTGCGTCTATGCCGGTAAAGATATCGGCAAGCGCGAATGGCGCCAGCAAGACTGCTTCGTTCACGGTGAAAGCGATCACCCCGTCGAAGGTTACCTTTTCTCCCAACTCCGTTACGGGAGGAAGCAACACGACAGGAACCGTCATTTTTCCCGAGACATTAGTCCAGAACACTGTGGTGAGCCTTGCCGTGGTCAGCGGATCGGCCGCAGTGGCCTCGATGCCACCGACGATTACAGTCAATGCGGGCACGGCTAGCGGAACCTTCCCGGTGGGGACAAACCCGGTAGGGAGCACCACGACTGTGAAGATTTCTGCGACCGCCAACGGAGGATCGTCGAGCGGTACGTTCAATGTTAACTAAAGACGCCGCAGCACAGACCATGAATATAGAAACTGATCTGCAAAGATTCATTTCGACGGAAGTGGTGCTGGAGGGTGGCATCCGATTGAATGAGCCTTTGATTTCCTCCGGCAAGGTGGATTCACTCGGGCTGTTGCAGATTCTCGGATACATCGAACAAACCTACGGCGTCACCTTGTTGACATCGAGCAGCCCGAAAGATTTCGAGAGTATAGAAGCGCTTGCCGAAGCCATTCGGAAGGCCGGAGGAAAATCGGAAGTGGGTGTCAGCGGATAAATTCAAGCTCGCGCTATCTGGGTTGTCGATGAGAACACTTCTTAGTCGCGGGGCCAAGGTCTAAAATTTTATACAATTGTGATCTAGATCACATGCCTCGGTGATAGTGTTCCGAATTGGGAACACGATCACCAAATCGCTGAACCCGCACATTTGTGCAAGTGATTGCAGTTTGACGCCGGCGGGCCCGCGCCTGATTTGTCTTTCCAGAGGTAAATATCTCAAGGCACAACACATACAACCACAATCGGTCTCGTCCGATTGGATTTTCCCGTGCTCATCTACACGACCCAGAGGATCTGAACGAGCTTCTTCAGTCGTTGCTGGCAAGAAGCTGCGCCACAAAACTATGGGTCACTTTAGAAAACACTGCATTAGTTTCCTGATGTCAAGCACCTGCAACTTGAATTGCACCTACTGCTACATCCCGCATTGGGGAGAAACCGTCGATCCTTGTGATCGCACGATCGATCTGGAATTCGCCGTCGCCGGCATGAAGGAATTCTTTGCGTGGGCGCCGAAGCCCGCAATACGCTTCTTTGCTGCGGGGGAGCCGACGGTTGGGTTCAAGCGCATGACCGAGATCGTCGAAGAAGGGAAGAAGCTGGCCGGCGATCGCCTGCAAGTGGAATTACAGACGAACGGATATTTCAATGGCCAGATTGCGGATTGGGTTGAACAGAATGTCCATATTCTCTGGATTTCGTGTGATGGCCCGCCGGAGTTGCAGGATGCACAGCGGCCCTCGGTGAATGGCAGCAAGAGATCCAGTCCGATGGTGGAGGCCAATATCCGGCGTTTTGCCGCGCACCCCACCATGCAGGTAGGAACTCGCGCGACCTTTCTGTCGCAAAACTTTAATCGACAGATCGAGGTGTTGGACTACTTCCGCTCGCTCGGGTTGAAATATGTGTGCGGCGCGCCGGCCTATTCCTCGACGGTGAACGATCACACTCCTGTCCCGATGCTGCTGCGCTTTGCCCAGGAATTCGTACCAGCGTTCTGGCATGCGCAGAAGAACGAAATGTTTTATCAGACGCACCTCATGGTTAACTTCGACGAAGAGGTGGATGCATACTGTCGTGCCTGCACCGATCCCGTGTGCCCGCAGCTGACCTCCGACGGGCACGTGTCCTGCTGTGACTGGGCGTGCTTTGGGGACAAGTACCTCGACGGGGTGCTGAACCAGTTGATCTATGGGAAGTGGGACAAGGAAAGGAAAGAGATCGTTTATTTTCCTGAGCGCAGAGCGGACATCGAGCGCCGCAATGTTGCGCATCTTGCGGAAGGCGATTGCAAAGGCTGTCCAATTGTCCGACACTGTGCCGGAGGTTGCATCGGCAAGGTGATGGTGAGATCGAATGGTCTGCACAAGATGGATCCCAATTGGTGTCAGGCAACCCGCTACCTGGCAGAGCACCTGCCGCTCAACCAGGGATTGTATCCGGTGAGACATTCGTAGTGGCAGCCGAGGAGGAGTTTTGGAAACGAAGGGGGATGGATTCGTTCTAAGTGGCGAGGAATGGCAGGCCATTGTCGAAGGCTTCAACCAGACGCGAGAAGATTTCCGCCGGGACCTATGTTTCCACGAGCTATTTGAAGAGCAAGTGGAGCGCACTCCGGAACGAAATGCTCTGGTCTTCCAAGAGCAGAGGCTGACTTACCGCGCACTCAACGCTCGCGCGAATCAGTTGGCGCATTACCTCCGCCGGCAAGGCGTGCGCCCGAGCACTCCCGTAGGTCTGTTCGTGCAACGCTCGGCGGACATGATCATCGCGCTACTGGGAATCCTGAAAGCGGGCGGAGCCTATGTTCCTTTGCACCCGGATCTTCCCGAAGCCAGGCTTGCGCATCAACTGCAGGTTACAAAAGCTCCCGTGCTCGTGACGCAGGAAAGCCTGGAAGAGCGGCTGCCGGAATTCGAAGGGCGGATTGTTCTTATTGATCGAGAGCGAGCGCTCTTCGAGCAACAGTCACCTTCCAATCCGGACAAGCTGACTACGCCCGCGGATCTGATCTACCTGATCTTCACTTCCGGTTCAACGGGCACGCCGAAAGGCGTGGCGACCCGCCATGAGAACGTAACCAATTACACACAATTCATCGTGAGCAAGCTGGGCTTGATGGAACCGGAGAACAGCGCGGGGCTTCAGTTCGCCAACGTATCCACTCTGAGCGCAGACTTGGGCAACACGCCGATTTTTGCCGCGCTGTCCTCGGGTGGATGCCTGCACATGATCGCCGATGAGGTGCTGCTGGACGGACAGTTGTACGCAGAACACGTCCGCAAAGAACCCATCGATGTTCTGAAGATTGCGCCTTCGCATTTGCGGGCGCTGATGACGTCGGGCGACGCGGCGACGATTCTTCCACGGAAGTGGCTAGTCATCGGCGGGGAGTCGCTGCATTGGGATTTTGTGCGGCAGATCAAGCAAGCGCGTAATTGCGCCATTCTGAACCATTATTCTCCGACTGAAACGACCATCGGTTGCCTGACATTCGAGGTTGACGAGAACAACCCGCTGGCAAAGAGCACCGCGGTCGTGCCGCTGGGGCGGCCGATCGCCAACACGTTGCTGTACATCCTCAATCAGGAACTTCAACCCGCGCCACTGGGAGTGGCGGGCGATTTGTACATCGGTGGTGCAGGCGTGTCGAATGGCTACATCGGCCAGGCGGAACTGACGGCTGCACGATTCATGGCCGACCCACTGAATCCAGGCAGCGGACTTCGCTTTTATCGGAGCGGTGACCGGGCGCGTTGGTTGCCCAGCGGGATTGTGGAGTTCCTTGGACGCGAAGATGATCAGGTCAAGATTCGCGGATTCCGGGTCGAACTGGGAGAGATTGAAGCGGTATTGTTGCGCCATCCGGTAGTAAAACATGCGGCAGTCGTGGTGAAAAACACGAACGCTGGAGATCAGACTCTATTGGCTTTTGTGGTGGGGTCTGGGAAGCCCGATTCACGCGAGTTGCGCGAATACCTGCTGCAATACCTTCCCGACTACATGGTGCCATCCAGCTTTGTCCCTCGGGATTCTCTGCCACTGAACGCGAACGGCAAGGTTGACCGGCGCGCGCTTGCGGAAAGCGTTCCCGAAGCAACTCCAGAATCGGCGTCGGAAGGCACGCTCGATCCGGTGCAGGAGAAGCTGGTCGCCATCTGGAGCGAGATTCTCGGGGTAAGTAATATTCGAATGAATGACAATTTCTTCGAACTGGGAGGGCACTCGCTGCTGGCGGTGCGAATCATCGCGCGCGTGCGAACCGTCTTTGGCGCGCCGGTGCCGTTACGCAGCATGTTCGAGGCGCCCACAGTAGCCGCCTTGGCCGAGGTCATTACGCAATACCAATCGCGGGCGAACGAAGAAGACGAGGTGGCGAAGATTTTGGGCGAGATCGAGGGACTATCGGAAGATGAAGCTCAGCGGCTGCTGGAGAGTGAGAAGTAGCGATTTCGCCGTCGGCTTCATTCGACTTTGCTCAAACCCATCATGGCAGCGATGATGTTGCGCTGAATTTCCGAGGTTCCGGAATAGATGGTTCCCGAGATCGAGTCGCGCAGGTCGCGTTCTATTTCGAAGTCGGTCATGTAGCCGTAGCCCCCGTGGATTTGAACCGCATCGAGACAGGACTGCACGAAGCTCTCACTCACCGATAACTTGGCAATGGCAGCGTCGAGTATCGCGGACTTACCCTGCTGTTTGAGCCAGGCCACGCGGTAAACCAGCCAGCGCGAAGCTTCCAGGCGAACTTTCATGTTGGCCAACCGGTGGGCAATTGCCTGGAACCGGCCAATCGGCTTGCCGAACTGTTTGCGCTCACGAGCGTATTTGACGCAGGCTTCCAGCTGGCGCTGCATAGTCCCCAGATAGCTGGCCAGGATGCTTCCGCGCTCCCACTCCATGGAACAGTTAAAAATGGCGGAGCCGGCGCCCTCGGGGCCCAGCCGGTTCTCCTCGGGGATGGCGCAGTCCTGCAGGATTACCTCAGACATCGGGGAGGTGCGCAGGCCCATTTTGTCGATATGGTGGCTCGTACTTAGTCCAGGCGTGCCCTTCTCGACGATGAAGGCGGAGATACCTTCCAGGCCTTTGTGGCGGTCAAGGGTCGCAAAAACCAGGATGGCATCGGCCATGGGCGCGTTGGTGATGAAGGTTTTGGTGCCGTTCAGGACGTATCTGCCATCGCGCTTGGTTGCCTGGCAGCGCAGACTGAAAGCGTCGGATCCCGACTCCGGCTCGGTCATGGCATGAACCGCAATCATGTCTCCGCGACACAGCGGTGGGAGATATTTGGCTTTTTGTGCCTCTGTACCGAATTCAAGAACTGGTATCTGGAAGCTCCACATCTGCGCATTAATGCTGAAGAGGAGACCGTTGTCCTGGCAGCCGTAGCCGAGCGCCTCCATGGCGACAACGACAGTCAGCGGGTCGGCAGCCGAGCCGCCATATTCCTCGGGAATGGGCAGGCCCTGGATGCCGAATTCGGCGCATTTTTGGAAGGCTGCAGCGTTAAATTGTCCAGCGCGGTCTTTCTCGATGATGTCATCGTTGAGTTCGCTTTTGGCGAAACGTATCACCGAATCACGGAATGCGAGCTGATCCGGAGTGAAGGAGAATTCCATGCGGTAAATTTACTACATCGGGCACCAAGCTAGAACGGCTGTCCTGACCGTGCCGTGAGACGAGAAAAAAGCGGAAAAGCAAAAGACCACGGTCGAAGACCGTGGTCTGGTTTTATTGAGGCGTGAAGCTGACTAAGGCCGCATATGGCTGACCGCGGGAGCTTAGCCGTCGTTTAGGCGTCGCTACCCTGCTCATGTCGTCGCGCCTCGTACCAGAGCGCAAGTTCGACGCGGTTCCACAGGCCTAACTTGTCATAGATGAGGCGGAGATAGTTCTTGACCACGTGTTCGGTGGTGCCAATGGCCTCGGCGACCTCTTTGTTCTTGAGTCCTTCGGCGACGAGTTCGATGATGCGATATTCGCGTTGACTGGGAGTGCGCGGTCCGTAGCGCTCGTTTGCTGACATAGCTGCCTCCGGTACAGAAGTACTGCCAACTTCACGCGTTTAATACCCTGGGTGATTCCGAAGCGAAGAAACAGGCGATTGAAACGAGCCTTGACGGTCCGTCGCGCCATCTTGAGTTGAGTGGCGATCTCGGCGTTGTCGCAGCCTTGCAGGAGCAATTCGGTAATCTGCTGATCGCGTTTGCCCATTCGAATCTGGTCTTGCATGCACTACCTCATAAATGTTGTTCTACTCGCATTCAAGTGGAAATCTCTACTTCCACGCTACTACGAGCGTTGGCGTCCGACTTGTGACGAGTGACCATAGGTTTTAGTTCGCCCGAGGTACTCTGCATAGAGATCCCCAGGAGCGAACAGGTACACATCTCCTTCAACACGACGAAATAGATTTCTGGTTTGGCAAGGTACTCAGCATTCACCATGCCAATTTCTATGGAATTCCACAGATATTCTTATCGCACGGTGTGCCACGAGGTGAGGGGCGGTAGATGCCGGCTCGAGGTTACGCGCTTGAGAAGGATTTCGAGGGAGTTCTCGCCGGGCAAAGTGCGATTTCGTGCAGATCGCGACTGTATCCCGCCAACAATTGCGAGCGATAAAGCACACACACAGGCGTGAGTTGGAGCAGACATGGAATAGGAAAAGGGCGAGCCCCTGGGGGGCGCGGTGTGATGGTATCCACAGGGGCGGGGCAGTCGTGGAAACGTCCTAAGGCGAAGCACCTAGGACAAAATTCCTCATCCTGCAGGCGAGGTTGGAAGTTCTTACACGCCAGATTCTTTGACAAGTATTCTGCGGGTAACCCACCCCGGAGATTGGAAATGCGGCCGAAAAGAAATCAGGCTCTGCTTCTAAAGCTCAGAGCCTGAAGTCGATTCCTCTCGTTAAGAATAATCTCAGAGTCGATGGAGCAGCTTGCGGCGGCGGCGAAGGGCGATCCCGGCTACACCCGTAAGAAACAGGGCGAGAGTAGCAGGTTCTGGAACGTTCGCGATAGCGGTGAAGTGAACGCCATTAGCCGGCCAGGTACCGAACGTAATGCTGAAATTGTGTCCGGCGGTAATGCCAGTGAAGCCCTGTCCGACGCCCGAGAGCAGGATTGTGGTCACGCCATTGGAACCGGTGGTGACGCTGCAGTTCATAAAGGTGTGAGGCGCGCTGCAGCTGATCAAATTTGCTGAGACACCTTTCTCCATCAGCTCGAGGCTAGTCCAGGATGCGCCGGAGACATTCGTGAAGAATAGGGTACCGTTGCCGCCTTGAGGAGAGGTGAATGAGAAATGTGTGCCCACTGCGGTGCAATTGCTGCCACATACCGGGTCTTTGATAATAATTCTAGGATCGGTATTGGATGTAGCAAATGCGGCGACACAGGTGAGAGCCAGGACAATTGCCAGCAACGCAAGATTGCGTCTCATTGGACCCCCTTTTAGGAAACCCGCACAAGTTGGGAAGTAACAACCGCTCTGGCGCAGGGGAAGCGGAACTTACGCCCTGCAAGTATCTACTTCAAATTGCGAAAGTCAAGCTCAAAACTGCGCAGGCAGCGGTTTTTTGCGGTAAGTGACGCGCCGGATTGGCTGTCGATTGCAGGAACACTGCAGGAAAGTAATGGCAAGATGCAGAAGTTTGCACTTTGGGCTTCTCTGCCGAACCTCGATATGTCGGTCGGAGTGCTTCCGATAGAATACCGTGCGATCCAAATGTCCACGAAAACTTTAATGCAGGTCAGGGCCGTGAATGTTGGGCCGTCCATGGATTCGTTCGGAGCGTGAAGTTCGGCCATTCGGTTGTACTAAGCACCAGTTTCTGCAATTCTTCAGCTGGGGATTACATTTGAACATTTTTGTGACCGGCGGGGCAGGCTACGTAGGCAGCGTGGTGTCCGCGGAAGCGCTTCGCTCGGGCCATCACGTTCTCGTCTATGACAACTTGAGCAGGGGACAGCGGGCCGCGGTACCCGAGGATGCAGAATTCGTACAGGGCGACGTCGACGATCGCGAACTACTGAAGAAGGCGCTGGAGAAATGCAAAGCCGACGCGGTAATGCACTTCGCAGCGTCGATCGAAGCGGGAGAGTCGATGCAGGTTCCGGAAAAATATTTTCGGAACAATGCCGCGACCGCACTGACCCTGCTTGAAATTATGCTTCAACTCGGAATCAAGAAGTTCATTTTCTCGTCGACGGCGGCGCTCTATGGCAACCCAATAAACATTCCTATTACGGAAACCGATCCTCTCTGTCCCACGAATGCTTACGGAGAGTCGAAACTCCTGGTGGAGCGGATGCTGGAATGGCTGCAGCGCATTCACGGATTTCGCTACGCCAGCCTGCGTTATTTCAACGCTGCCGGAGCTGCGCAGGGCCGCGGCGAGGCTCACAAACCGGAATCGCACCTCATACCCCTGATCCTGAAAGTTGCGCTCGGACAACGCGACAGGATCGCTATTTATGGCACCGACTATGCCACTCCGGACGGCACCTGCGTTCGCGATTACATTCACGTCCTGGACCTGGCAGCCGCGCATATGGCGGCGCTGTCGGCGCTCTCCGAACATGAGCGATTAATCTATAATCTTGGCAACGGGCGGGGCTTCAGCGTTCGGCAGGTGGTGGAGGCGGCGCGCAAAATCACAGGTCATCGCATTCCGGCGGTGGAGAGCCCGCGACGGCCGGGAGATTCGGCCATCCTGGTGGCCAGTTCCGAAAAGATTCAGAGGGAACTGCACTGGCAGCCGCGTTACCCAGACTTGGAGCAGATTATCGCCAGCGCATGGCAGTGGCATCGCGAGCATCCACGGGGCTACGACAACATATAACACCTGTCGAAACTCCAAGCGCGACGAGGATGGCACATGTACTTCGTAATTAGAGTTCGGCAATGCGACGGTGTTTTGAAGTAGCGCCGGCAGTTTTATCGAGCTTTCCGCCTATCCAGCCTTGGCGGACTGCCTTCGCGAGCGGGTGCTGAGAGTGTCAATCTCTGTGATGGCAATCACATCCGGAAGTGAGATACTCTACCGCTTCCATCCCCCTGAATTGGTCATGATCAACATATAGGGCTGGTAGCCGATCCATATACTGCCGCCAATTCCTATGCTTAAGTTTATGGATGTGCGAAGCTGCTGGAGACTGCTGATCCGAAGCTGCATTTGTGGGTTCTTGCTGTTCGCTGGCATCGGGAGTGTCGAGGCCACCAGCGTGGTGGTGCACGTAGCCGAGAATCACATCACCATAGCGGCGGATGACCTGGCCACTCGGATGTACACGCCGAATCGCGGACCCTACGCTGCCTGCAAAATCGTTCCCCTCGGGAGATCGGCGTTCGCGGTAGCGGGGAACATCGACTACCGACGAAGCAGTCCCAATGACACTTTGGCGAATTGGGACGCCCGCGCCGATGCGAGAGAAGCCTTTGTGCATCATGCCGGCAACCTGCACGCAGTGGCGGAAGAGTGGGCAAGCCGTGCAGCGGTTCACTATTCGTCATTTCTCGAGGCCCAAGCGGGGAGAGTGCGCGAATTGGCGGCTGCAAATCGGCAACATGTGCTGGTACTGGGCACATTCGCAGGCTGGGATGAGCACAAGGAAGCAATCCTGATTTTCGAGTGGATTTACCTCGATGAAGTCGCGGATGTTATCGAGACGCGAAATTTTGTTCTGCCTTCGCGTACCTTGCCTTACACCACGAATGCGATGACCCAGGAACTGATCGAAGGCAACTCCTCTCGGAGCACGCGGGTGTTCTTGAACTGGCAACTTGCGTCGGAGAACCTTCCTTCTCCAGAACGGGGCTGGCGCTGGTTAGAATTCCTCATTCAGACGACCAGCGCCTACGATCGCACGGTGGGACGCGAAGTGAACGTACTGGACCTCACTCCTAACGAGAATGCGAACTGGTTACAGAACCACAGTTGCCGCTAGCCTGCGCTGGTGATTTTTGCTCGCCTATAGTTCCAACTGCTCTCAATTACTCAATGCGCAGGAGCAGGACTGGTTCGACCATGAAATCGAAGGCGTTGATCGTATCCAGGGCACGGCGGATGGTGGGTTCAGATACAGGTTGCACGGTAATGACGAACGAGAGCCGGTCTTTGGGCATGTGCGGTTCTTGCTCCAGCGATTCGATATTAATGTTTTCGTCGGCGATCACCTCGGCGACGCGCGCGACAATGCCACGCTGATCTTTGACCGTGAGGCGCAGATACCAGCCGACGGGGCGCGGGTTGGAGCAAATCTGCAATTCGTTCGAGTCCATAAACCCGGAAACCTGTTTCGCGCGTAATTGGCCTGCGGCTAAGTCCCGGGCAATTTCGACCAGGTCGGAAACCACAGCCGCACCCGTAGCTTCGCCACCGGCGCCGCGCCCATAGAACATTTGGGTACCAAGCTTGTCACCGACGAGAAAGACCGCATTGTTTACATCTTCGACCTTCGCCAGCAGCGAACGCCGTGTCACCAGCCAGGGCCGAACCGAAACTTCAAGGCCTTTATCGGTTTGCTCGGCGGAACCGACGAGGCGGATGGTGCTGTCCAAGCGGGCGGCGGAGTGAATGTCGATAGCTCGAATCTGGCGAATGCCGAAAGTAGGAATCTGGCCTACGCGCAATTCTCCGCCGAAAGCCATGCGCGCCAGGATGCAGAGCTTGTCGCGCGCATCCAGACCGTCTATATCGAAGGTGGGATCGGCCTCTGCGTAGCCGGCTTTTTGCGCCTCATTGAGAGCATCGCTGAACTCAATTCCACGGTTTTCCATCTGCGTGAGGATATAATTCGCCGTTCCGTTGAGAATTCCATGCACGGCCCGCAGGCGGTCGCCGGCAGTCGATTCATGAATGACTCGAAGAATGGGAATCCCTCCGGCCACGCTGGCCTCGAATCCGATCGGCAGATTACGGGAGGCCGCCAAAGCGAAGAGCTCGTCACCATGCTGAGCGATCAAGTTCTTGTTTGCGGTCACAATGGGCTTGCCCTGGTTGAGGGTAGCGACCACGAGCTGGCGGGCGTCGTCAATGCCGCCCATGGTCTCGACGACTACATCGACATCTTCGGCAGCTACCATTTGCTTCCAGCTCGATAGGGAACGGGCTCCGGGAGGAACATCCTCCGGCTTTACGCGCGACCGTCGGCAAATGGCGGTGATTTCCAGATAGACGCCACTCCGCCGTGCGATGAGGCTGGCGTGCTTTGCGATGATCTCAGCGGTTGCGCGGCCGACGGTGCCATAGCCGACTACGCCTACCCGTACTCTTTTCATGGGGTCTCTGAAACCGTTGCTATGTTACTGAAACCGGCCTGCAGATTGCGCTTCCATTCTTTTGGCCGCGGCGCCCAGAAATTCCTGGTGTACAGCGTTTAGTACTTCGTTGGCGCGGGCAGCGTCGACGGCGAAGCAGATATTCAATTCGCTGGCCCCCTGCGCCACGGCTATGACGCTAACGTTGGTGCGCGCCACCGCGGAAAAAAGGCGTCCCAAAATACCACAGGTGCCTTTCATGCCGGATCCCAGCACGGCAATCACCGCTACGTTTCTATGGATGGAAACCGGATTCAACACACCGTGCTTTAATTCCGTGCGAAACAGCTTTTGGATAGTGCGCATAACATGCTCCGTGTCAGCTTCCCGCAGGACCAGGCCGAGGGAATTCTCGGAAGAAGATTGCGTGGAGAAGAGCACATCTACGTGCTCATGACCGAGGCGCAGAAAGAGCCTGCCGAAGATCTCTGCGAAATGAGTATCGCGACGCGTGGTGAGGGTGACAAGGCAGGCTTGGGTTACGGCAGTTACCGCTTTGACGGGGCAGTCGCTGGGTGGAAGCTTCTCCTGGATCTTCGTTCCCGGCGTATCCGGCCGGAATGAGTTTTTGATCCAAACTGGGATAGCCCGTTCCATGGCGGGGCGAATCGCTTTCCGATGTATTACTTTGGCATCGTAATAGGAGAGTTCCACCGCCTCGGCAAATGTCATTTGGGGCAGGGTGACGGCCTCGGGCGAGATGCGAGGGTCGGCCGTAAGCACACCGTCAACGTCGGTCCAGATCCAGACTTCGTCGGCATTCAGGGCTGCTCCGAGAATGGTCGCCGAGTAGTCCGAGCCGCCACGGCCCAGGGTGGTTATCTGGCCCGCTGCGCTGGCTCCGCTGTACCCCATGACCACAGGAATTCGTTTTGCCTGCAGCAGTGGAATAAGAACCTGGGCGCACTGCTGGCGGGTGGAATCCATGTCGGGATTAGCATCACCGAACTTGTCATCCGTGATCAGGACGCGAGCTGAGTCCACGAATTCACTCTGCGCACCTAACTGGCTCAAGCAAGCGCTGAATAAGCAGGCCGAAATCCGCTCTCCGAGAGGAAGTGCCATGTCCATGACCTGCGGGGTCGCGGAGCCGAGCAATAAAACGGCTGAGGAAAATTCGCGTAACCGCGTCAAGCAGGTTTTAACCTGCTCGCCTACTCCTTGGGGAGCCGCACCTTCAAATAGCTCATGCATTACTTGATGGTGGCGTTCAGTCAATTGGCGAAATGCTTCCTCAGTCTGTGGCGCTTGGCCGGCACGGGCGGCATTCAGGACCTCCACGATCTTGTCAGTAACTTTCGAGAGAGCGGACACCACCACCACGATCTTGTCCTGGCGCGCATGTTGTTCGACGATCCGTGCTGCCTGGCGAATGCGTTCGGCGCTGCCGACCGAGGTACCCCCAAATTTCATCACAATAAGGCTCATGCGTGAATGACCTTCCGCGCCAAATAAGCTTCGTCTTGCAGTGTCATTAAGTGTATCGCGTTCGTTCGCCGGACTTCAGCAACGCGGGGGTTCGGGCGGAATCTTAGCGGAGTCCGGAACAAGAAATTGCGTCGCGAGTCGAATCTACCGAATTCGATATGGACTGGCCCCAAGGCCATTCAGCATTCGGGGCATGGGCCCGGATTTGGAACAACGACGTTGTCCTCCGGAATTCGCAGATCCTGACGGACATCACGCACAAACGGCTTCCAGCGGTTAGTTGGGTGATCCCTAGCGGACAAGCGCCAGGCCAAACTGGCGCGAACGACGGTAGTGGTCCGTCGAGAGCCCGTGCGATAGCTGACTGGTTAGAGAATTATCAATTAGTCATCATCGCCGTCATCGCTTTGTTTTACTCCATCCATTACAGGGCTCTTGGTTTGGCGGACAAATGGCTGTGGCTTCAGGACCTTGGCTGGGGCGCCCGACGCGGTGGTGAGCAAATCACTGAGATCGTTGACTGCCGCGTTGCAATCCGTCAGCAGGCATGGCATCTGGAAGATATTCTCGATGGTCTTGTTGATGGAGTCGAAGCTGTAGAGCTGATGTCCGATATAGCCGGTCTTGGCGAAGGGCGAGATGACCAACAATGGCACTCGGATGCCGTAGCCGAAGAAGTCGACATTTGGTGGCGGGACGTGGTCGTAGAATCCGCCCCAGTCGTCCCAGGTAAGGATGATCAAAGTCGACGCCCAGTAGGAAGAATTCATTACGCAGTTGACCTGCTGCACGGTCCAGCTCTCTCCGTTGGGAATCGAGCCGTTCGGGTGCTCGCTAACCGACGCTGGCGGGGTGAGCCAGGAGACCTGCGGTAAATTTCCGTTGGCCGTGTCGGAACAGAAGTTGGCCACCGGGACGTCTTTAGAGCGATCGGGACCGCTCCAAAGATTCTGATAGTAGCTGCCAAAATTCCACTGGTATCCCCCCTGGGATGGCTGCGGCGAGTAAATCCGCCAGCTGACAGCGGCATTGTCCAGAACATCGCCCATCGTAGTGAGGGTGAAACAGGGAGGCTGGGAGTATTGCTTTTGAGTGGCAGGGTCGATGGAAAGCACCGTAGCCCCCACTGCAGCAGCATCGCAGCCCCAACCGTATAAGCCAACATTTGGGATGTTACCCGGATTTCCGATGGCATAGTTGGAGTTTTCGGAGAAAAGATAAGCGTGCGTCGGGAAGCTCGGGCCTTTCTGCTGCGCGAACATATTGTCGGCGAGAGCGTAGGTCTGCGCGTACGACCAGTAGTTGGGAATCAAGGAAGATGATGCCTGCACATAGGCCTGCAGGCTGCTGCAGGATTTATCGAAGCCATTCATCAGTCCACCGTTGATGTCAGTCTTCGCGGACGACCAGTTGTGTCCGCAGTCGGTTGGATTGGCTGACATAGGTGCGAGCGGAACCGCACTACCGGTGGAGGTTTGACCGCTGGTGGCTCCGTTTGCTCCCGGGAATTGGCCGAAGTAATTATCGAAGGAGTGATTCTCCTTGAAGATAATCACGACGTGCTGAATAGAACCGCTCCCAAGAACCGCGAACGGGAGCGAGTTAGATGCCCCCCCACCGGGAGCAGGATTGGTTGCGGTCACGGGAAATACGCCGGGAGTGGTTAGATCGCTGGCCAGAATCGCGGCCACCAATTGCGTGCTGCTGATGTAGGTCGTTGGGCGATTCATCCCGTTGAATTGCGCAGTGGCGCCGTTTACGAAATTCGAGCCATTGACGGTCAGCGGGAAAGCGGCGCTGTTCACAGGCTTGCTCGTCGGCGAAAGCGACGTGAGTGTCGGGACCGGGTTGGTGACAGTAAACGGGAGTGAGTTAGAGGTGCCGCCGCCGGGACTCGGATTCGTCACGGTTACAGCAAAAATACCTCCGATAGCGACATCACTGGCCAGGATAGAAGCGGTGACCTGCGTGCTGCTGATATAAGTGGTGGTACGAGTCCTTCCTGCGAATTGCACGAACGCTCCGTTTACGAAATTAGTTCCGTTTACCGTGAGAGTGAATGCTGGGCTGCCGACAACCTTGCTCGAAGGTGAAAGCGACGTAATCGTGGGGATGGGATTGCGCGTTGCCTGTGCGGATCCGACGAATCCTAGAATAACTATGACCGAAAGACTTATCGCAAGAGCTTGCCAGGAGCCGTGTTTGGACATGTATCTCTCTCCTCGGGGCCGGGACAGAAACTCTGGGGGAGGAAATCTACCACTTTTTCGAGGAAAGACAAAAATCTAAAATTTCGGACGTAGACAGGGCCAGAATGGTGGGTTAAGGGCGTACCGTTAGCGAGCAATTCCGCATCGCAGCTTACGGCCAGACTGTTGGCGCTATTAACTTTAGCATTCTTACGGGTGGGTCATTTTTTCAGGGCGTACCAGTTGATCGAATTCCTCACCGGTCAAGTAACCGAGTTTCAGGGCGGCTTCGCGCAGGCTCGTGTGTTCGACGTGGGCGGTGTGGGCGATCTGGGCGGCCTTGTCGTAGCCGACCCTGGGCGCTAGCGCGGTGACCAGCATGAGCGAGTTCTTCACGTACCAGTCGACCTTGGCCCGGTCCACTTCGATGCCGTTGATCATATACTCGACGTAGCCATGAGACGCATCGGTAATCAACGTGACCGAATGCAGGAAGTTGTAGATCATGACCGGCTTAAAAACGTTGAGTTCGAAATTGCCCTGCGAGCCGGCAAAGCCGACCGCCGCGGTTGCCCCATGGACTTGGGCGCAGACCATGGTCATGGCTTCGGACTGAGTGGGGTTCACCTTGCCGGGCATGATTGATGACCCGGGCTCGTTCTCCGGAATCGAGAGTTCACCCAGGCCACAGCGTGGCCCGGAAGCAAGCCAGCGAATATCGTTCGAGATTTTCATCAAGGATGCGGCCAGAGTTTCGAGCGCGCCTTGCGCGAAGACAATCTCGTCATGAGCGGACAGCGCCGCGAACTTGTTCGGGTGCGAGCGGAAGGGAAGGCCGGTCAGTTCGCTGATTTTTTTCGCGGCGCGCTCGGCGAATTCGGGGTGCGTGTTGAGGCCCGTACCCACAGCAGTTCCGCCGATCGCGAGATCATAGAGGCCGTCGAGTACTTGTCCCAGGCGCTTGATGTCGCGTTCCAGCAGGCTGGCCCAGCCTCCGAATTCCTGTCCCAGCGTTAGCGGCACGGCATCCTGGAGATGGGTGCGGCCGATTTTTACGACATCATTGAACTGTTTGGCTTTGGCGGCGATAGCGTCGTGGACAGTTTTGATGGCAGGAATCAGCGCGTTTTTCACACGCTCGGCCGCGGCAATGTGCATCGCGGCCGGAAAAGTGTCGTTCGATGACTGCGACATATTCACGTGGTCATTGGGATGAATCGGCTTTTTCGATCCCATCTCGCCACCCGCAATTTCGATGGCGCGATTGGAGATGACCTCGTTCACGTTCATGTTGGTCTGGGTGCCGCTGCCGGTCTGCCAGACGCGGAGAGGGAATTGATCGTTGAGCTTGCCGGAGACGACCTCGTCGGCGGCCTGGACGATGAGTTTGGCTTTATCAGCGGGCAGTTTGCCGAGGTCCTGATTCACGAGCGCGGCAGCTTTTTTCAGAATGCCGAAGGCGCGGATCAACTCGGGCGGCATGGTATCGCGGCCAATGTTGAAGTGCAGCAACGAGCGCTGGGTCTGGGCACCCCAGTAGACATTCGCGGGGACTTCAATTTTTCCCATGCTGTCGGACTCGGTGCGCGTGCGGGTCGCGGGTTCGGCGAGCGTAGCCATAGTTCGCTCCTGATGGGTGCGGTTTGAAGGCAACTCGAAATTATAGCGCTGGAGGCAGGTGGAACCGTGAGATGTGCGCTAGGCCCGAGCACGACCCTGAGCCAGGCAGCAATGTTACTTCTCTGCGGTCACGACCGTGAAAAAGTTGGGAATCAGTTCATTGTGGTCGGTGGCGGAGAAGCCGACGTTCCGCAACATTTTGTCGAGCTCGGAAAAGGTGTATGCGTCGCCACTCGGGGTGGTCACGAGCAGGACCAAGCTAAAGGCTGCGGGGCGGGGCGGGGATACGCGGTCTTCGTTGGGTACGAACTGGAGAATGACCACGCGGCCACCCGGCTTGAGGGCAGCATGAACTTTGCGTAACAACTTTTCCGCCGTGGACGGGTCAAAATGGTGAATGAAGTTAGGCAGCAGAGCGACGTCGTAGCCCTCGCCGAAATTGACTTCCAATGCGCTTCCTGGAATCAAGTGCACCCGGTCGCGAAGGCCGGCTTTCTCTGCGTTTTCTTCCGCTACCTGCAGAACATTTGGCCAGTCGACAAGCCAGACTTGAGCCGAGGAATTTTGCCGCGCCACGGCAATTTCATAAAGACCATGTCCGGAGGCCAAACCCAGAACCTTGGCTTCGCGGCCTTCGCCGGGATAGAGATTCTTCGCCAGTATTTCGGCAGGCATTCTCATGATAGGTGCCATGCTGCGCGCGAACTCAACCCAGATGGGGTGCTCAGGGGCCAGCGAACCTGCCTGGTCCATCGTGGTGCCACCTTTGCGCACTGCGCCGGCCACGTCTTCCCAGACACTGCGCGACTGCGGATGCAAAAGGAAGTTGACCGCGCTGCCCATGAAGGCGGGGGAACGGCGATCGAGAAAAGCGGCCGTTTCGCGAGTGGGATGATAGGCGCCGGAGATCTTGGTAAGAAAGCCTTGCACGACGAAGTAATCACAGAGAATGCGTATGCCACGAGGAGCAGCGTCACACCGTTTCGCGATGGCTTCCACGGTGTGGTTGCCTTCGGCAATGGCGGTGAACAGGTCGAGCTCCAGTGCGCCTTTCAGCGCCTCTGTCTGCTGAAACGCGTTGAGAGCGGCCAGAATCGGCTCCGGGGAAGGCGGATTAGCTTGTGCCGCGGAGAAGGGAATTGCAGGTTGTGCCATCCAGTCACCTCCACTCGGGAAGAGAATCGTCTACGAGAATGAGTCGGCGCCGTACGTCGAGGCGCGTGTGAGGCACGACACAGAGCTGTGTGACCTGCGAAGGATACCACAGGATGCATGCTAGAATCGCGGAGTTGGGACGCGACTGCCCGTGCATGTCACTTCTGCGAGCTAGAGAACAGCGTTGACGCTCATCGAGCAAATTCCCGAAACTTTGCCGCGGCGGAAGGCGACGTCTCGTCCTCAGAACCGTGCTGATGTCCTGATCATTGGGGCCGGCCCCACCGGCCTGGCGTGCGCTATTGAAGCCCAGAAAATAGGGTTAAAAGTTCTGGTTGTGGACAAGGGCTGCCTGGTGAATTCACTGTTTCACTACCCGGCCAATATGACGTTTTTCACCACGCCGGAGCTCCTGGAAATTGGGGACATTCCTTTCGCCACTGCCAGCATGAAACCCAACCGGCAGGAGGCGCTGGAATATTACCGCAAAGTGACGGATCACTACCGCCTGAAGGTCCTGCAGTATCACTGGGTAAAGACGGTGACGGGCAAAGACGGGGACTTCCGCGTCACCGCGACCGATCGTGCCGGCGGGATTCACGATTTCGAAACGAAGAAAGTGGTGGTGGCGACGGGCTACTACGATTTATCCAATCGGCTGCACGTGCCTGGTGAAGATCTGCCGAACGTCCATCACTATTATCACGAGCCCCATCCTTATTACGACAGCGACGTGCTGGTGATTGGTGGCAAGAACTCGGCGGCGATTGCCGCGCTGGAATTGTGGCGGCACGGGGCGCGCGTCACTCTTGTGCACCGCGGGCCACAGTTACACCATCACGTGAAGTACTGGATCAGGCCGGACATCGAGAATCGAATTAAGAATGGCGAGATCACTGCATACTTCAACAGCTTCGTCCGGGAGATTGGCACCGATTACGTACTTGTGGACGCTCCCGATGGCGTGATCCGCCTGGACAACGATTTTGTTTTTGCGCTTATCGGATACCACCCGGACTACGATTTCCTGCGCAGCCTGGGCATTGAGCTTTCGCCAGAACAGTGCCGGCCAGTGTGCGATCCGGGGACGCTGGAGAGCAATGTGCCCGGGATCTACGTCGCCGGGGTCATTGTGGCTGGGGCCATGACGAATGAAATCTTTATTGAAAATGGCCGGTTCCACGGCCAGCTCATCGCGGCGGATTTGAAGGAAAAGTTGAGAGGATAGTTTTCCAAAACTTTGTGGGCCTTTGCGATCCTTAGGGAAAACCAGCTTTTTCAGCGCAAAGGGCACGTCGGAACACAAAGGAATTCCACCATAAAGGCAAAAAGAAAACCGGGCCAGTTAGCCCGGTTGTCTTAGCGACGAGCGGCGATGCGGTTACAGCGCGGCTCGGCGCGAACGTCGTTCTGAGGTGCACCCAGTCTCGGTTCGGCTGGTCCGAAATTCGGGGTCTGCACGTCCGCCGACGTCCAAATCCAAAGGAGCGCGGAAACAGACATCGGAAACAGTGCACGATAGGGGCCAAGCCGGCACTTTGCGTGTTGCTGTCAGTTATTGGTGTAATACATTGATTATAAAGGGAGTACGTCCGGCGATAGTGGTGATATGCGAAGCTTGCTTAAGCCACTGCTGATGATGTGTTCAAAATGTTGCACAGTTGAGAAACCTCAGCGCGGGCGATCTCGACTGCAGTGCCTCAGCATTTGCCCTAATAGACGTCGCCGGCGGCAGGAGTAAACTCGTGCCCTTCCCGCAGCGTGTGAAGCCGTGCCCTTCCCAAACCCACTTATGAGATCGCTTCGCAGGACCAGAACGGATTTCAGATCGTTTAGGGCGTGGAATTGTAACGACGCCATTGGCTAAGATTATGAATACATAAACGTTTATTTATGCTTGACGCATAAACAGTTGCTTATGTAATATTCTTGCTATGCCTGCCAGTGCCGTATTCGAAGCTGTCGCGGAGCCGACTCGACGGGCGGTACTCGATTTGCTCTCCACTCGCGAACACTCGGTGAACGATCTGGTTGCCCGGTTCGACATGACCCAGCCCGCCATCTCGCATCATCTGCGGATCCTGCGCGAGGCGGGGTTGGTCAAAAACCGCCAGGTCGGACGACAACGGCTGTATCGCTTGCATGGTCGCCCTCTGCGCGAGATTTACGACTGGGTCGCGCATTATCAGCGATTCTGGACCGATAAGCTCGGCGCTCTGGGCGAACACTTGCGGAGAAATCCATGAAACGCGATCTGCGCTTCGAGGCGGTTTATCCCTATCCCCGAGAGCGGGTTTGGCGGGCGCTCACCAATCGCGACGAACTGGCCCAGTGGCTTATGAAGAATGACTTCGAAGCCAAGCCAGGTCGACGGTTCGAGCTTCATGACAAGAGCCGTCCGGGCTTCGACGGGAGTGTGCATTGCGAGATACTCGAAATCGACGAACCGCGGCGGCTCGCCTACACGTGGGTGAGTGGAAGTCTGGTAACGGTGGTGCGTTTCAGCCTTGACACGGTGGAGGATGGCGCAACGCGGCTGACACTGGAACACAGCGGATTCGACGCGACCGGCGGCCAGATGATCAGCGCTCTGCTGAGCTGGAATCGCAGGTTGCGCGAGGAACTCCCGACACTTTTTGGCAAACCTGCGACGTCCAGCGTGCACTGCAATGTGGATGTCGTCAGCGCCTTGATCGAGCGCTATGAGCACGGAGCGGCAGCCTTGGCGAAGTTGATGGCGGGAGTTCCGCCGGATCTGCTCGAGCTTGCTCCCGCAGAAGGGGAGTGGAGTGCGCATCAGATTGCTCTGCATATCGTGGATGCGGAGATTGTCGGCGCCACGCGCCTGCGCATGATTGCCGCGCAGCCCGGCGCAACCCTATCCGCCTATGCGGGCGATGTCTGGGGCAGAGAATTGGCCTACGGTGAACAGCAGCTCGCACCGGCACTCGAATTGTTTCGCGCCCTGCGGCAAGTCACCGGCACCATGCTTCGCCAGATTCCGCTGGCCGCCTGGGCCAATCGTGCTGAGCATGAAGAGGCCGGAGAGGTCACGCTGGAGTCCTATCTCGATTCCCATTGCGAGCACGCCGAGATTCACATGCAGGAAATCGAAGCATTGCTCAAGAGGCTGAGCGTGGTTCCGATCGCCACCGGAACCTAGGGTCCGCACACATCACTACTTCTCTTGCTTGCCCGGCTGAATGAACTACGCGAACGGGTTCTCGTCCGCCGTGGGCCCGTAAACGGAGGGAACCGAGACATCCAGCAGGCGCAGGTATACCGACAACTGCCCGCGATGATGGTAGATGTGATTCAGCACATTGGTTCGAAACGCCGCCAGCCGGGACTTGCGCAGGATTTCTCTGCCTTGGAACACCATGCGCCAGCTGCCTAGCGCGGTCTGCTCACTCATGTTGGTGAGTGCTGCCTCGGCGGTGCGCACATTCTTCTCAAAGGCCGCGCGGATTTCCTCGGCAGTTTTCATGGTGCTGGGCGCTACCGTGCCCGGCGAGAATTCGTCAGAATTCGTGATTTTTTCCACCATGCCGGGAATATTAGCGAGGTGCGTGGCGAGTTCTCCCAACGAGCGGGATTTTGGGTGCGGTTTCCAGGCTAGCTTTTCGGAAGGAATTCGTTCCAGCACGCGCCGCATGGCGGGAACTTCTTCACGCAGTTCGGTCAAGATCGGTTCGACGATGGAAGGCACTCGAGTCACTCCTTAATCTTGAGATTACTCGATTCCGCGGCCAAACGCATGGCCGCACAGCTAAAGGCCACCGAAAGTGTTCCGGCGTGTCGTCAGTGGGGAAAGGGCTTTCGCACCACTACGACCGGCTTAATTTGTCGATCAGGCAGACAATGTCTGATCGGCCGGTTTGTCATTGTGGATGCCAAAAAACCAGACGCCCTGGCGTGGCATGACGCCGGGGGATGCATAGTCCTCCTCAACAATGTAGGTCGGCTACAGAACTTTCCTGATCGGCCTACGCTCAACCAAGTGGTGACAAGCGTCATCTGAATGGGGCGGAGGGAGAAACCAGAGAGGCACAATTATGGCTATCAGAGTTCTAATTGCTGACGATCATGGCTCATTCCGGCGGGCTCTGCGCACGGCGCTGGAGCATGGAGATTATGAAATTTGTGGGGAAGCAAAGGATGGGATTGAAGCCGTGCGGCTAGCTACCCAGTACAAGCCCGATGTAGTGATCACCGACCTCCTTATGCCGGGCCTCAGTGGCTTCCACGCAGCCAAGCAAATCAATGATGCTCTGCCGGAGACGCCCATCGTGCTTATGACCCTTTACGACAACCGCCAGGTGCAGATGGAGGCCGCTCGCTACGGAATTGCAGCAGTGGTCTCGAAGACGCAACCGGGGAAACTCATCAGCATTCTCGACGAGGCTCTGCAACGGGTTGTGCAGCCGGAATCGTCGAACTAAAAGCGGCTCGTCCTGATTCGCCCGTCATTTTCGGTCAGTCATCCGCTGTTAACCAACACGGCAAGTCGGCGCTGAACTTTGTTGACCGCTACCGGTGTGCATACTACGCTGGCGACAGCCCTCTCCTTAGCTTCGAGGATGGTTATGTTCATTTTGCGCAGGCGTTGCCGCTGGCCAGTGCTGATGGTTTTTGCGTCGTTAGCTGCGTATGCGAGCGACAGCGACGTTGCGGTCGTCCAAGCGCACACGGCATGGCTGAACGGGACGCCGATCCCGCGTGTGTCAGCGATTTTTCCCGGGGACATCGTTCAGACCAAAACCGATTTTGCCGACATTGACGCGTTCGGTTCCAAGGTGCTGATCGGGAAGGAATCGCTGGTAACTTATCGCAGCAACGCGGTGGAATTGGAACGGGGAGGCGTGTCGGTTACGACCTCCAAGGCTCTGGCGGCTCAGATTGGAGGGCTCACGATCCGGCCGGCCGCGGCAGACTGGACCGAATTCCAGGTGACCAACAGTGACGGTGCCGTGCACGTTGTTGCGACCAAAGGCGATTTGCTGCTGGCCGATGAAAAAGGCACCAGTACCTTGGGTGCAGGGCAAGAGACGACGCGTGAGGTATCCACCCATAAAAGCAAGAAAAGATCGGCTGGAGCGGTTCCTGCCGCCCAGGGGAGCGTGATGGATTCCAAAGCGGCGGTGCTTGCCGGCGGCGCCATCATTGGTGGGGTGACGGTGTGGGTGCTGTGCCAGCCTGAGGATCCCATCAGTCCGGACACTCCTAGCGGCGGATGCCGATAAGCGAACATTTACCTTAATTTCTTCCACAATCGCACCGTCACGGCTACAATTCGCCTTCCTTTTGTTTAGTTGCGCTTCCGCTTCTCACTTGTATTGGCATGAGAAGGTGGGCGTCGACATGCGTGAATCCTAGGGAGGGGCCTATGAAGTGGTTTGCCGCTGCACTGCTTTTTGTGACGTGCTCTGCGGTCGCGCAAAGCGATCGGCTGTTTTTTCCCAAGAATTTTATCTGGGGGTATTCGCAGTTCGACGTGGCTCCGCCCCACAACGAGCCGGATCCGAATATATGCGCGGCCAATGCCGGCTCGGCGCAGTATGGGGGCGTCAACGCCCCGTGCACAGCTTTTGTGCGCTACATGCTTTGGGGGTACGTGGAGGTGCGTCCGTTTGCGCGCACGCAGCTGAAGCGGCTTTTGTTTTTCGGGGAGCCGCGATTTTTATTTGGCAGGAACCTGCCGCAGACGTTGTACACGGCGTCGATGGCGGGGATCGGGTGGGAGCGGAGTTGGGGAGCAGGCATTGAAATAGGACGCGGGTTCGAGGCGCGGGTCACGCAGCATTTCTTGTTTCAACGTTTCGGATCGCGCGACCGGTATTTGGGCCCGGCCGATCTCGGCCCTAACGGGCCTTGGGGGCGGTATACGGTGATTGGGGTCAGGAAATATTTTGGGTATCGGAAGGGAGGAGAGTAAAAACCCACCCGCGCAACCGTTCTCTTTATACCGATTCCTGTGGTATGGCTAAAGAGCCGTGCTCAATTGTTAGTCAGCTATGGTTATTCATGATGCCCGCTGCAGACCTTCAGGACGGCTGTCCTTCCACCGACGGCGAGCTACATCGGCGTCTTCGGCACCTGCCTGGTCGAGAATTCTGCGCGCGGTCTTTGCGGCATCATCATCTGTACTGTTCACAATAACGACGGAACGACCTTGCTTCAGCAAATCGCGATAGAAAAATACGTCATCTTTGGGAATACCATCATCGAGGGCATCTTCGGACTGGTGTCCGATCCTGGCGCCGGCGGCAGCTCCACCGGCTCCCAGCAAGGCGGCGGCCCCGAGTCCGACAGCCATGATGGGACCAATTCCGGGAATCAACACGCTGGCGACGGCGCTTCCGAGGGATAAGCCGCCGCTCGCGCCTATGACTCCGCCAAGGAATGCCCCCACGGCTTTGCCCATGCCAGGAGCTTCCGCGTCGGTGGTGCGGAGGGCTTCGATTTCTTCGGGCGCGCATTCGCCGGTAAAGTAGTTGAGCGAATTATCAGGCGTGCCGCTGCTCAGCAACGCTCGTATGGCCTGCTCCGCCTGCGCCCTCGAGTTAAAGATGCCAATGCTGGGATGCATAGTGCCTCCGGATCGTACAGGCACTTCGATGCGCCAAGCTCGACAGAGGTGTCCCGGTAAGGGTTTAGTTGATTTACGAGAGAACCTTTGAGCAGCCGGCATGCAGAGAGCTGAGATCGTGGTCATGCCGGTAAACACAAGGTCCCTCCACTCGGCTTGCGCCCTCGGTCGGGGTGACAGATTGAATGTTGGGGATGAAGTCTCGCAATTCCAAGAAGTGAAGGGTACCTTTCGCCGGGGCTGAAGTCGCGCGCGATGCAGTGATTTTCGCGTGCTATGCTGGCTGCTCTGGGCAAATTACTTTGTCATTCTCATTTGTGCCCGCTGGTTCCCGGCCGGCCGCGGACTTGAATGCGGCACTGGCGGCAATTCCATTCGCCGATGGGGAACGCTCCCGTGTTTATCTTGCGCACGCCATCGAGCGGGTTTCCCCAGCACTGGGAACGATGTTGCCGGCACTGATCGCCGAGGCTGCCGATCCTGATTCTGCCATCCTTCTCTTCGATCGCCTGGTGAGTGAAGCCGGCGAAGAAGCGAAGAGTTTGCTGGAGCAAACCCATTTCCTCGCACATTATCCGATTGTTGTATTCGGGCACAGCCGCTATCTGGGCGAAACCCTCCTGCAGTATCCGGACTTGTTGGCCTCATTCTCGCGTGACCGGAGCATAGAACGCGGCTTTTCGCGGGAGGATTTTCACGTGGCGCTGACCGAGTTCCGATCGCGCTCTCCGGAAGCGGATACATCCCTTCTGCTGGCGCGCTTCAAGCGCCGGCAATACGTGCGCATCATGCTGCGCGATGTACTGAAGATTGCGTCACTGGCAGAAACGACGGCGGAGCTTTCCTGGTTATCGGATGTCTTGATTGAGCACGCGTTGCACGCGGCCGAGAACGAGTTGCAGCAGCGCTTTGAGGCGGCGCAACACCTTGATGGCGGAGGCCGGCTGGCCGACACTCCGTTTGCCATCCTCTCGCTTGGCAAGTTGGGGGGAAACGAGCTCAACTACAACTCCGATATTGATTTGCTGTATCTGTATGGCGATGGCGCGCCGGTCGCGGAGCCGACGGTCAGCAAACACGAATATTTCATACGTCTGGCCCAGACAGTCACGGATCTGCTGGGGCGGGTCACCGGCGAGGGGCCGGTTTTTCGAATTGATCTGCGGTTGCGTCCGGAAGGCAAAGAGGGTGAGCTGGCGGTCAGCCTGACGCATTGCCTACGGTACTACTCCGAAGTGGCGCACGACTGGGAGCGGCAGGCACTGATCAAAGCGCGCCACTCGGCGGGAGACGCAGCCTTAGCGGGAGAGTTTCTTCGCGGTGTACAAGCGCACGTCTACCGCCAGGAGCTGAATTTCGCAGCCATCAAGACCGCGTTGCTGGCTCGGGAGAAGATGCAATCCAAGCGACGGACCGCCAGCGGTGTTCGGGGCCGGGGAGGACTTGACGTAAAGCTCGATTCCGGCGGAATACGCGATATCGAATTCCTGGTGCAATGCCTGCAGCGCACCTACGGCGGCGTAGAACCGTGGCTGCGTTCCAGCGGAACCCTATCCGCGCTGCACAAACTGCACGACAAAGGACACCTGAGCGGAAAGGACTTTCACGATCTCAGTACTGGGTACGAATTCCTGCGGCGCGTCGAGCATTTTCTCCAACTGCGTCACGGGCAGCAGACGCACCGCTTGCCCGATCATCCGCGTGAACTCGCCATCCTCGGGCGCGCAGTCGAAGATTATGTGCAGGCGGGGAAGCGGGTAGGGAACGTGACCAGCGTCATTCGACAGCGGATGGCGGCCGTGGCCGAGATCTACACCCGTGTCGTCTATCATCAGCAGGGCGACAGCCGGAATAGCGCTAGCGATCTGGATTTCCGGTTACTGGCGCCCGGCGCAGTGCCTTCGGAACGCTCCGACGAGTACATGCTGCAGCGTCTTGCCGGCGAATGTCCTGCAATTTATGAACTCACGCAACGCAGAGACCTTCGAGCCGACGTTCGGAGGAGTCTGCTTCGCTTTCTTAGCTCGGCTTTCACCAGCTCCGATCGGTATAGCGTTCTTCTGCGCAATGCGGGCGCAGTAGAACGTGCAGTCGTGCTCTTCGAGGTGAGTGAGTATCTGACGGATATGCTGGTGCGACATCCCGAGGAAATCACCACCTTGGCGCATCTCCCGACAGACGCGGCCAGAATGAAACCGGGGCAGCTTTTCGAAGAGGCGCTCGGCTTCGGGGCCGTCGCAGCTGATCCCGTTTTGACCTATGTGGCTGGTTCCGGCTGCTCGCATCAGGAGAAGCTTTCTATTCTGCGCAGGCATTACCGGCAACGCGAATTCGCCTCGGGAGCGCGCGATGTCCTGGAACTGCGGGATGTATATGAGTCGCTAGCATCTACCGCGGCACAGGCGGAAGAAGCGATTGTTGCTGCTTTTCGCATGGCTGGTGCGCCGGCCGGTATGGCAGTGCTTGCTGTCGGTCGTCTGGGTAGCAGGGAATTTGATCTGTTTTCGGACGCGGACCTGCTGTTTGTGGCCGATGAAGGGCGCGACCGTGGAGCACTGACCAAGGCGGCGGAAATGATCATGCACGCGCTGGCTGCGTATACACAGGAAGGAATGCTGTTTCCCGTGGATCCTCGTCTGCGGCCGCATGGCAACCAAGGCGACCTGGTTGTCAGTACGAAACAATTAGAGGCCTATTTTGCGCAAGAGGCGCAAGCGTGGGAAGCCTTGAGTTACACCAAGCTGCGACCGATTGCCGGCGATGCTCAGGTGGTGCAGCGAGCCAGCGCAGCCAGCGAAATCCTGTTCGACCGTTTTGCCCGCGATTCAGGATTTCAAGCGGCGGTGCAGGACATGCGCACCAAGCTGGAGAATGCCGGCGAGCAGAACTTCAAGACATCTCCCGGAGGGACTTACGATATCGATTTTCTAGCGAGTTATTTGCTGGTCGCGAATCGAGTTCGCGAGAAGAATGGAACCTTGCGCGATCGGTTGTGGAGATGTGTCGAGGCGGGACATCTGGCCAAGGAAGAGGCTGGCATCCTGGATCACGCCGCCGAATTTCTGCGGACGACGGAACATGCGGTGCGGCTGGTGACCGGGCGAGCACGAAGATGGCTGCCGGCACGGGAGCGCGCCTTGGAGCGCACTCAGCACCTTACTGCGGCAGTACTGCGTCGCAGGTTTCCGCATGGTTTGGAAGCGGACTTGTGCGAGACTATGGCCCAAGTGCGAACTAGTTACACGCGGGTAGTGGGTTGACTGCTGGGTTGGGCGTAAACGGGAGGCGGCGCGGTTTTGCGATTCCGTTGTACCAGCCAGATGATCAGAGCGATGATGCCACCCACGAAGACGAGGGGAGGAATCAGGATGGCCAGGAGCCACTTGCTTCCGCCCAGAGAAGTTACATCACCCGAGGCGGTGCTGAGCGGATCCCGGTGAACGAAACCGGCAATGGCAGTCATGTCGCCGGCAATTTGCGTCTGGCTTTCCGTACGTACGTTTCCCCAAATTGCGGTCACATCGCCCGCCACCTCGGAGCCACTCTCAAGCGTGATATTTCCGTGAATCGCGGTTACGTCGCCTGCCGCCTGGCCGCGGATGTAAATGGAACAACCGATGCAGGTCACGTCGCTGGTCTTTTCGCCATTCTGGATGTGAATATCGCTGAAGAACTGGGTGCGCTCGGGATTACCAGCAGCGAACGACGACAGACACCAGAATAAGAGCAGCGGGAGAGCCAATGTACGTACTCGGGGGCGAAACTTCATAAACGAGCTCCTTACTTCGCGTCGGCGCAAGCCGCGGGAGAGAAACGTTCATTATATGTCTTTACGGAAAGAAGGCGAACACGTCACTTGTGCTCCGGCACTGCTGCGAGGAGCTGGCGGACTGCAGCAACAACTGCTTGTGGCTGCTGCAGCGGAATAAGATGACCGGTATCGGGAACAATCACTTGTTTTCCCCGAGAGGACAGTTGAGCGAGGCTGGACTGTAACTCGGTTATCCAGATTTTGCGGAATGCCTCGCGATCGAATTGCGGGGGCAAGTCTTCTCCAGCATTGGCGGCGGTGAGCACCAAAAGAGGGCGGTCGCCGAGAGTGCCCGCAGTCCGCACCTGCTCGATACTCTGCGGCATCGCATCGATCTCACCCAACATGGAATCGTAGAACTTGGAATTCAATTGCAGATAGCGTATTTCCTGCAGGACATCGGAAGGAATTCCCGGGGAAGGCTGGGATTGCAGGATGATACGTTGCACACCGAGATGAATAAGAATGGGCAAGAATGGCTGCCAGCGATGAAGGGACCGCAATTGCTGCTGGTCGGAGTCACGAATTTGTGCCGGCAGCCGTTTCAGTTGATCCGGGTGCGCGGACTCGACCAGAATCAGTCCGGCAACATCGTGAGGGTGTTCATGCGTGTAAACGCGAAGGTTAAAGCCGCCGAAGGAATGTCCGACCAGGATATAAGGCGGCCGGATGGCGCCGTTTTGCAATAAGGTGTGGAGCTCGTTGCTGATCTGAGCGCTGGTCCGAGGAGAAGGGCCTATGTCGCTCCAGCCATAGCCGGCCCGATCGTACGAACACACACGCGTAAACTCTGCCACGTCAGGCTGCAGCAGGGACCATTCGGCGGCGGGAAGGCCGAGGCCGCTATCGAGAATTACGGTCGGACTGCCGCTTCCCATGCAATTCAGGTTCAAGCGGTATCCGCCCACATCAATCAATTCACCCCAGCGCCGGAATTGTCTCTGGTCGCGGCTTCGCGCCAGCGACTCGTAGGTTTCGCCCACGATGGCCAGCAAAACGACGGGCATCACCAGAAATATCACGAGATACCGAGCCCAATTAGAAGGGCGACGAGGATAATGGCGAGGCGAGTTGACGATGCTCGAGGACATTCTTCGACAGCTATGCAGAGATGCTACCAGTTTCGTGATTCTGCCGCTCTGGCAACGATGCTGTCAACGCCAGACTCGGTATTTGGCAGGGTTTCCCGGTATCCCCCGGTTTTTCTCTATAATGATGGTTCCTGCAAAATGCAGTGGAGGTGGGTGGGATGGGCAGCACTTATAATGATGTGCCGGTTCCTTCAGGCGGGCGGATCACCTACAGCAACTCGAGTTACAGCATTCCTCACAATCCCATTATTCCATTCATTGAAGGAGACGGCACGGGCCGCGACATCTGGAAAGCATCGGTGCGCGTATTCGATGCGGCCGTTCAGAAGGCATATGGCAACAGACGCCGCGTGGCCTGGTATGAAGTGTTTGCCGGTGAAAAATCCAAAGCTAGATTCAACACCTGGCTGCCCGATGATACCGTAAACGCGATCCGCGATTTTCGCGTAGCTATCAAGGGCCCGCTGACTACGCCCGTGGGCGGTGGCATTCGATCTCTCAATGTCGCCCTGCGCCAGATTCTCGACCTGTACTCTTGCGTGCGGCCGGTAAGGTACTACCAGGGTGTTCCCTCGCCGGTGAAGCATCCTGAGCGCATGGACGTGGTGATCTTCCGGGAGAATACGGAGGATGTTTATGCCGGGGTGGAGTGGGAGCAGGGAACTGCGGAAGCTGCCCGCCTGATTGAGTTCCTTAATAAGGAGATGCTCAAGGGCGGTAAGAAACAAGTGCGCCTGGATTCCGGTGTTGGCATCAAGCCGATCTCAGTAACCGGGACCAAGCGCCTGGTGCGCATGGCTATCCAGTTCGCGCTGGAGAACAATAGAAAAACTGTCACGCTGGTTCATAAGGGCAATATTCAGAAATTTACGGAAGGAGCCTTCCGCAAGTGGGGCTACGAGCTGGCCAAGGAGGAATTCCGCGATCAGATCGTGACCGAGCGCGAGAGCTGGATCATCGACAACAAGGACCGCAGTCCGAACATCACGATCGAGGAGAATGCGAACGTAATTGAGCCGGGGATGGAATTTGCCACGGATGAGTTTCGCGATTCCGTCTACCAAGAAGTGAAGGCAGTGCTGGATTCGGTGTATGCCACCCATGGCAACGGCCGCTGGAAGAATAAGCTGATGATCAACGACCGCATTGCGGATTCTATCTTCCAGCAAGTGGTAACCCGAGCGGACGAGTACTCGGTTCTGGCCACTCCCAATTTGAACGGCGACTACATCTCAGATGCCTGTGCCGCGCAGGTCGGCGGATTAGGAATCGCGCCGGGCGCGAATATCGGCGACGGGTATGCGATCTTCGAAGCCACCCACGGGACGGCACCCAAGTACGCAGATAAGGACGTTATCAACCCTGGCTCAGTTATTCTTTCCGGGGTGATGATGTTCCGCTTCCTGGGCTGGCACGAGGCCGGCGATCTCATTGAGCAGGGCCTGGAGCACACCATCGACCAGAAGAAGGTGACCTACGATTTCGAGCGTCTGATGCCGGGTGCGACCAAGGTCCGAACCAGCGAGTTTGCTGACTTCATCATCCAGAACATGAACGCGCTGGTTCTGAGCGCAGCGCGTTAGAAGGCCTGATCATCGCCGTCATTGTTCCCAGGCACGGGAGCACGTTTGCGTTCCCTCGGTGCGTTCCAAGTCCTCCGTAGTTTAGAATTGTCAGTTTTGGAAAGGACTCATTATGCGCAATAAGGTTTCAATCGTGGGTTCCGGAAATGTGGGCGCCACCGGGGCGCACTGGATTGCCTCCAAGGAACTCGCGGATGTGGTGTTGATCGATATCGTGGAAGGCGTACCGCAGGGTAAGGGCCTTGATCTGCTGGAAGCCATGCCGATCGAGAAGCGCGATTCCACAGTCCTCGGCACGCAGGATTACGCCGACACGGCGAATTCCGACATTGTCGTAATCACTGCCGGAGTTCCGCGCAAGCCGGGCATGAGCCGCGATGATCTGCTCAATATCAATCACAAGATCATGCGCGACGTGGTGGAGAAGGCGATCCACTATTCGCCGAACTGCATCCTGATTATCGTCTCCAATCCTCTGGACGCCATGGCGCAGGCGGCGTACAAGCTGAGCGGCTTCTCGCGCAACCGGGTCATTGGCATGGCGGGCGTGCTCGATTCGGCGCGCTTCCGCACCTTCATAGCGCAGGAATTGAAAGTGAGCGTGGAGAACGTTACTGCGTTCGTGCTCGGCGGCCATGGTGACACGATGGTGCCCTTGCCACGTTACTCCACGGTTGCCGGCATTCCGATTACAGAACTCATGGACGCAAACACGATCGAGCGCCTGGTGCAGCGTACGCGCGACGGAGGCGCGGAGATTGTGAAATATCTCAAGACCGGCAGCGCATACTACGCGCCCTCCGCTGCCGTGACTGAGATGGTGGAAGCGATACTTAAAGATAAGAAAAAGATACTTCCCTGTGCTGCCTACCTGGAAGGCGAGTACGGGCTCAAGGGCCTTTTTGTTGGCGTGCCTTGCAAGCTGGGCGCGCGGGGTATTGAGCAGATCATCGAAATCAAGCTTCTGCCCGAGGAAAAGGCCGCCCTGGAACGAAGCGCCACCGCGGTTCAGGAACTGGTAAGTGTAATCGGAGTCTAACCCCGGTGAGCGTTCGAGCACTGGGCGCTGACCAGGTCATCGCGCCGCGAGGGGGCCCGGCTGGGATTGGCTGGCTTGCACAGTCGGCGTCGCCCACTTCTGCACTACCGCCAGAAAATGTCGAGTAGCTTCCGGGGCCGGAACTTTCCCCAGCAGCACCGCTCTAAAGGGGACGACGCGTCCATATAGCTCCCGCATACCGTCGGAGTCCTGCTTGATAACAGCGCCATTCAAGTCGAGTCCGGCAAAAACACCACGCGAGCGGGAGTAGGAAAGAATTTCCGATTGTAATTTCGGATCGGTGGATGCCTCGGTGTTGCGGCCAATCGGGCCCGCCGCAACCGAAGCTCCCGCTCCGAGTTTGAATTTGGTGGTCAGGAAGTCATGCAGACCTTTGTCGTTGGTCACCACCATGATCAGATCCACCTCTTCGCCGCCGAATTGAAGCCCCCAGCTGCCTCCGGTGATGGTGAAGGGAGCGGGTCCGCTCCAGCCGGTTTTATTGCGGCAGGTGGCCACGCCTTTGCCGTAGCGGCCGCCAACAATGAATCCGCCCTTGATCAGCGAGGGCACCACGGCAACACATTTGGCCGAGGCCATGATCCCCTCGGGGATGCCTTTGTCAGGAACGTTCATGATGTCGTCGAGCACTTTGGCGGCTACATTCAGGCGCTTCACGGTATCGGAGTCGGTTGTGGTCTTGGCCGCATCCTGGACAGCTTTGCCCCCGGACTTGCGAGCGAGGCTTGCAGGCACAATTCCCGCCACGATAAGTGCTACCACCAGCAACTGGGAAACGGACTTCATGGCTCGCCTCGCCTTATCTCTGGAGAGAGTTTCGCGTTCGCTTAGAGCTTGGCGTGGGCCCGAGCCGAAAACCATCAAGTAGAAGCTGTAGGAAGCTGTTATCCGGACTCTAGCGAAGTTGTCGAAGGCTCAGAAGGAGCTCTGGTAGCGGATGATGACTTGAAACCCGCTGGTATTTCCGAGTACGTCGACCGCCACCGTGTTCGCCTGGCGCTTCAGTGCAATGTCGATCGCTCCCGCACCGAGCTTAAGGCCGCGGATGGTGAGATCCGGAATCTGGGGAGGCAGGAAGGGTTTTTCAAAGCTAATCTGCTTTTCCAGCGCACTTACCTCGATGCCGAGGCAGGCTTGCAGCAAAAGGTAGATTGCAGCTGCCGCCCAGGTCTGGGGTGAACAGGCGACCGGATATGCGGTTGGACCTTCGCCGCTGCGGCGATCTAGTCCGCAGAACAGTTCTGGCAGGCGATGCAGGTCGACAAAGCCGCTTACATCGAGAAAGCCGAGCAGGATTTGGGCTGCTTGCTGACGCAGGCCATAGCCGCCGAGTCCGGCCGCAATGATAGCGTTGTCGTGCGGCCACACCGAGCCATTGTGATACGACATGGGGTTATATCGGGCTTCTCCCGCGGCTACGGTGCGAACTCCCCAGCCATTAAAGAAACTCTTATTCAGAAGCGTCTTGGCCACGATGGCGGCGTGTTCCGGATCAGCGATTTTGGTGTAGAGGCAGTGTCCTGGATTCGAGGTGCGCACGCGGCACGGCCTTTTCTTTCCATCGAGCGCGAGGGCATAGGTTCCGAGGTCCTCACACCAGAATGCCTGCTCGAAATGAGACTGCAGGCGTTTCGCCTGCGCTTCTAAATCTTCAGCAGTTTTGGAATGATCCAGCGCCCGCGCGATGTTGGCGGCAGAACGCCTGGCAGCGTAGGCATAGCCCTGTACTTCGCACAGAGCTATGGCAGGCTCGGCCAGAGCGCCGTCCTCATAAAATACCGAGTCGCCGGAATCCTTCCATCCCTGTTGCACGAGGCCGTTGGGGGACTCGCGCGAGTACTCGATGAATCCGTCGTGGTCTTTGTCACCGAAGTCATTCATCCAAGCCAGGGCGCGTTGGACATGCGGCCACAATGAGCGCTGGAATTCAAGGTCAGCGGTGCGTTCGTAATAAGCCCCGGCCAGCATCACGAATAATGGCGTGGCATCGACCGAGCCGTAGTAGCGGGCGAAAGGAACCTCGCCCAGAGCCGCCATTTCGCCACGGCGGGCCTCATGCAGGATCTTACCGGGCTCCGCATCCACTTCGGGAATGACGTGTTCCGCCTGGGTGTCGGCGAGATACCGCAGAACGCCACGCGCCAGTGAGGGGTCGGCCCACAGGCATTCCATGGCGGTGATGATGCCGTCGCGTCCGAACACCGTGCTGAACCAGGGCACGCCAGCGTAGGGAAAATCCTTCTCTGGGTTGCCCACGGTCATCATGTGAATGTCGGCGACGGAGCGCCTCATCCAGGAATTGAATTCTTCGTTCGATGACTGGATGCGGCACAGGTCTCCGCCTGCCGTCCGCGTTTCAGCGATCGAAGCGGCTAGGGCGCGTTCGTAAGGAGCGGTTCCGTTGTTGCTATTTTGCAAGTCAAAGGTGACCGTCACCTGGACGTCGATCTGTTGCTTGGAGTCCAGGGTGATATCGAAGCGGCAATCGCGCGCGCTGATGTGCTGGGGTGTGGGGGAGAACTCGATGCGGGTGCAACGCCTCACACCGTCGAGACCCTGGTAGGCCAGGGTGGCAGTGTTGCCGTCAACGACGGGTTCAAGGTTCTGTCCCTTGCGCGAACGCCTGGTGCCGCGCACTTCGAAGATGTCAGCGTAGTCCGCATCGAACTTGAGTCGGAGTGGAATCTTGATCGGATGCAGGCCGTAGTTGCAAATCTTCAGCTGTTCGTAGCAGGCATGCTCATAGAGGAACTTGGAACGCGTTATGTGCAGTGTTCCACGGGGTATGTTGATCTGCTGGTTTTGCGAGAGGTCAACGTTGGTCAGATCAGCCGTGAACAGCGAGTTGTCTTCGCGCACGGTCGAACTCAGCAGCAAGGGGCGCGAGCTGCCGAGGAAGAGTGCTAATTCGGAGAGGAAACGGGTGCCTTGAAAGAAAAGCCCTTCTTCGCCGAGACCGGCGGTTTCCACATCGCCATACCGGTCGAATACTGCAAACGTGTGGCCGTACTTGAGGACGCGAGTGCGGTCGTCAGGAGGCGCCGACTTCGTCTCGATGTAGAACTGCTGGGTCGTTACCTCGTCCAACGGATACTCCCTCGCTTAGGGTGAGTGCAGCGGTTTCTTCGCCCATCAGCCGCTGATAGATGCGCACGTAATCCTGGGCCATGCGGGCTGCGCTGAAGCGCTGTTCGAAGCGTTCGCGAATCTGAATGCGATCGAGCTCGGGAATCAGCGCCAGCGCTTTCACAGCGGCATCGACGTCGGGAACCACAAATCCGGTTACGCCGTGCTCCATCACCTCAGGTACCGAGCCGCGCGGATAGGCGACGACTGGGGTGCCACATCCCATAGCTTCGATCATAACCAGTCCGAAGGGTTCCGGCCAATCGATCGGAAACAGAAGGGCATAAGCATTGCCGAGGAAGTCGTTTTTTTCTGGATAGCCGATCTCGCCTATGAACTCAATCAGCGGATGCTTCAACAACGGCCTAATTACCGTATCGAAGTATTCCTGGTCGACGCGGTCGATCTTGGCGGCGATCTTCAGCTCCATGCCGGCGCGCTTGGCGATCTCAATCGCCTGGTCCAGACCTTTCTCCGGCGAGATACGCCCCAGAAAAGCCAGATACTTGCCATGCCTGGCGTGAGGCTTGAAGCGATTCAAGGGCAATCCGTGGTAGACGGTTCCCTGCCAATTGACCCATGAGAGGGGACTTCGCTGGGCGTTAGAAATCGAGACTACCGGCATGTCACAAAAAGAGCGATAAAGCGGCTGCAGGTCCGGGATATCCAGGCGGCCGTGGAGCGTGGTCAGATGGCACAGGCTATAGCGGCGGCTGAGCAGGTAATGCAGGTAATCGATATGGAAATGGACAATATCAAAGTTGTCCATGTCACTGAATACCTGGTCCAGCATCAGGACATGGCGGGCCAGGTAGTCTTTGCTGTCGACCGTCAGCCGAAGCGATTCCGGGCACACGGCTAGCAGACGAGCACTGGTGACGGAATCGCCACTCGCATAGAGCGTGACCTCATGGCCTTGAGCTACTAATTCTTCCGTGAGCGATGAGACTACCCGTTCCGTACCGCCGTAGAGTTTGGGCGGGACACTCTCATACAGTGGCGCTACTTGTGCAATTCTCATGTGTTGACCCGGAGGAGCGGCTTAGCTCATCCGGGCATATGCTGGGTGAGCTACGTCGAGCTGACAATCTGCTCTGTTTTTAAGCCAGTTATTTTTTCTGGTGGATGTACATCCGCCCAAGATTCGCCAATCAGGTACATCTAAAATGTACGATGAAGGTGGCACTTCCGCCATACGGGAGATTCTGTAGCCCCGAGAGTTGAGCAGACTGGGTGCGGCCGGCGCGAAGGCTTACCAGATGCCTTTGTCGCTGCCGGTAAGTTTGTAGCCGACGAATGCTGCGGTGGCTAGTGCCGGGAGCAGACTAAGGCGCAGCATGCCGCGCAAATCGCCCTGCGCTCCGATTCCGAGCATCTGCTTGGTGTACAACTCCGCCGCTTCGGGAACCATGGGAATACGGAGGAATCTCTGATTGACGAAAGTTCGCTTGCCATTCGAGCGAGCAGAACCGAGGACCTCCGAAGGCAGGTGGATCGGTTCGCCGCCGTACGAAGCGACGTAGTCACAAACAATCACCAGCAGAGTAGCCACTCCCGGCCATAGAGAGCCGCAATCTGCGCTCTTTCTCAGCTCGGAAAAATCAACAGCCTGGTTTCTCAGAAGCGTAGAGATATTTACGATGTCGCACAGACGGATGTAAAAATGCCGGTACATCCGCTGCAGAGTTGAAACCACGATGCGTTCTTCGGGAGAAGGCACAGGAAATTTGTATCCGCCGATCTCCCGGATGACACGGCGCTGTTGCAGCCTGGATGCGAAAGCCACCTGCTCGCCGGTTTGACCCAGCCACTTCACGTGGCACTCAACCAGCTCGCCCAAGCCAGGAATGCGGAAGTTCCACTTGTTGGCCAGGCGATCGCCCCAGCTTTGCGGCTCCAGTTCAGCGTTGAAGCGCGTCTTAAAAACATTGATCACCGCGTCTTTGTCGCCGGTCGAATACAGATCCAAATCACCGCCAAGGTCGGGCCAGTGGTCGAGCGACTTGATGACCGTGACCGGACACCCCGCATTCTCCAGGTCCTGGCAAATCGCGCTCAGGAATTTCAGCGCATTGGCGATGCGTTTGTCTTCGAGCGATAAGGGCGCTTGCAGACGCTCGGCGATCTCCCCATAACCACATACCGGGGCCGCTTCCTGGATGTTTTGAATGGTGCGCACGGTTACGTGGTGAGCGTCGGCAAGTTCGAAGTATTGGCGCAGTTGTTCTTCACCGAGCCCCGATACAAAGCGCAGCCCCTGTTCGAAGGCGGTTCCCGCTCCGTTGCCGTTTCCTGAGGAAGGTGAAAAGAGCAAAGTGGACATGCTGGCGAGATATCGTTTGTCGTTGAGCTCGCGCTGGCTTGGATTTGTCGGCATAATTTGTCCGAGACCTCGAAATTACTCTGCTCCTCCGTTGGCATTGCTGGTGCACCTGGGCAGGCCGGCTTCAATGGCGGTGCCTTCCTCATAATCGTTCCAGGTTGCGATGAGCAGGAAAGGGAGGGGATGTGACTCGTCGTAGTATTTGCGAAACATGCTCAAAGTATCGTCAAAGGTTTTTCCGCAGCGCGGGTCCATACGGCGATTCAGGCTCCAGGAGGCACGCTTGTCATTGAATCCGGGCCAGGCTCCGCCCACGACGATTTTGTCCGGATGCTTATTTTTCATCTTCTGGTAAAACCGCTCCAGGTAGTCTTTGCCCCAGTCGCTGCCGTCGGGCATCCATTTCTCACCGGGGTGAACCCAGGCGTACTCGCCATCAAAAGCCTTCGCGTATTGCGCCGGGGGATCGTCTTTGTAGATCAGCCAGGGAGGCGATTCCCAGGTATTGACCATTTGGCGCACCTGGTCCCAGTTCGTGCCGCCGCGTTTGGGGAAGATGAAAATCACCGGCCGCCCCTGGTAGAGGAGGTAAGCGTCGTGGGTAGGGGCCTGCGGCCCAATATAGTCCTTATAAGCCTCATCCATGGCAGTGAGCGCATCCTCGGTGGCGTGGCCATTGTTCTCTTCGGTCTCGTCATACATGAGCGCGTAGTGAAAGTTCATCTGCTTCGAGACTTGCGCGACCACGGCGGTACTGCGATCGAGAAAAGGCTTGCGGTCGGCATACCAGTCGATGGCAAAGGCATAAATACCCATGTTTTTTGCCTGATCGACTTGCTTCCGAATTACCGCGGGATCCTGGCTGTTATAGCCGACATTGATGTGGTCCGCATCGCCGAACCAGGGCTGGTAGTCGGCGACGAGTTTGGGAGTACCTCCGATTTCCGGAACACTTTTATCGATTGCCTGACGCATGCTGCCCTTGTTGCAGCCGCCGGGAAAGAAGCTGATCACCACGATCAGCACAAGCAGCGGTAACTGGAAACCTTTCATCTCGTAATCTCTGCGCACCATAGGGTAAGAATATTGTTGGCACAGGATGCGTTTCAGATCTCAGTATCCGGTGTCCGTTCTCAGGTTTCCCATGCGATCCCCCTCAAACCTGAGGGGTGACACCTGACACGTGAGGCCTATCGGTTGGCCACCGGATCCAGCGAGCGCACGAACCAGCGGTCGGCGCCGGGAGTCATCAACACCAGATATCGCTGGTTGACGGTTTCCTGGTGAATGACTTTGCCGCCATCCAAAATTTCGATATCCAACCGCGCGTTGTCGAGGAGCTGCATCTCGCCGCCATCTGGCGAGTAGAAAAACGCTTTCACGTTGTGACCGTGATCGGTGTAGCGAATCGTGACTCCGGTCTTGCGCTGATCGGCAATGCGCTGCGTGAGCTTGTCTTTGGCAAATCCGGTGAAGTAGTCGCTCAGCAAGTCGCTGCGGTTCGATTGCGAAGCGGCAGCCAGATCCCGCCAGGCATAGGCATAATCTCTGGTTACATTGTGTCCAGTCAGTTCTTCGATCGAACGGGGCGCGATTCCATCGGCGTTGAGCTTAACCTGGGGAAGGGAATCGGCGCGCAGAACGCGAAATAAAAGCGGGGAGCACAGAGCTGCGGCCAGGAGAACGACAAGGGTTAAACCTACATGACGCCAAAAATTTGTCGCGCGTAATTTCATAGCCTGATCTCATTCCCAATGACCACACCGGAGGCGACCGAAATGGTTGCGTTGCCGGTGATCGGCAATTCCGTTCGCGCCACTCCTTTCTTGATGGGCGCGTCCACGGTGGTGCGACCCTTGCTGTCAACCGCGGTGAAAGAAACCACCGTTCCGTCAGGAACCGCATTGCCTCGGCAGTCTTTGACGGAATCGGTTTGCACTTCGACACCCTTAGCTGTGCGCCGGGCGGTGATACGCAGGTTGCAGGCCTCGGAGGCCACCTGCTGGATGATGCGCGGCTCCTCGTTGTTCCCGACGGTCGCAATCACCTTCACCGGACCTTCTTTGGGAGTGGGGCTCATCCGCATCCATGCCACACCTTGCACTGCCTTGACCGATTTCGTGAATGCCGGACCGGTTTTAGGCACTACCTGGAAATCGACATTCACAGGGCGGAAGACGGGATTGTGAAACTTGTCAAAGACGAAGGCAGTGGCGTTGATGGCATCGCGCGCGGTAACGGGAACCCGCGAAGGATGCAGCAGGAAGCTAACCTTAGTCGGATCACCGGCGACAACGTAAAACGGGCTGCTGGAGCAGCCGTCGGAGCCGCAGGTGATCGCGACATATCGGCCCGCCGCTTGAACTTCTGCGGCGGCAACCTTGATTTCACTTCCCAGCTTGATGCCTCTCTTTACAACCGAGCTTGGCCCGACCAGGTAAAAGGTCGCGTCTCCGCTTCCGCTGCTGGCGATGGCGAATGCGGTTCCGGCCGTGACCTGCGCCGGAACCTGCAGATCGGCGGCCAGAGCTGCACCGATCAGACACCACACGAAGGCAAGACACAAAATTGGCTTCAGCATGCTAGGCATTGTTCCTGCTGTAGTGATTCACGACCACGTGGTAGCTCTGGACCTTGGGCGCGATGTCTTTAGGGATATCGACTCCGAAGGGGACGGGAACCTGCGGCAAGAGCGCCTGATCCACGTAGCCATTGGAGACCCAAATGACTTTCCCGGTCGCGTCATAGTACGCAGCCACCACTTGTGCGATGTCTACATTCTGGCCACTCTGATTCACTAGGTCGCCGCTGAGCACGTTGCCACCCAGGGCATCCTTGTCGATTTTCTGATCAGTGACGGCAATCACCGGATCCGCGCTGGCGGGAACCAGCAGCGCCTTAACGTCCATGCGCACATTCTTTATCTGCTTAATGCGGATTCCGGGGAAGTCGATGCGGTAAGGGGAAACCTGCCGGGGAAGCAGGGTGTGCGCGATCATGTCGAAACTGCTTTCCTGATCCAGGGCCGACTGGTCGGGCTTCAGCAAAGTGGCATTGACGCTGACATAGGCCGGCACCGTGTCTTCATTCACTACCTCACCGACGAGCACCACGCCTTCCGGGCGCTCGATCGCGTTCATGGAGGTGATGCGGACATTAGGCGTATCCACGTTCTGTATACCCCAATCATCGCCGGCATTCCGTCCAATCACATCCCACCTCAAATAGTTCACCGGGATAACCTGGGGCGGAACTTTGGCGACAGTGGGCTTGGGCCAGTCCACCTTCCAGACATCGCCGTCATGGCGAAGGTGAAGATCGCGAACATCGTCAAACGCTCCTATGGCGCTGGACCAGGTCATGCGGACGCGCATGGTGGCATCCTGATCGGTCGCATGGAGAGGCCACACGGTGAAGCTCTGCAGGCTCGAGTAGGTCCGCAGGCTGCCATTGCTGCCCGCCAGATCGCGCACGAAATCCTGTTTTTCGATGGTGCTGGTATTGGCCAGCCGGGCATAGGCCTGATTCCAGTCGCGCGCCTGGATGCCGGCCATAAGCGCCTGAACGGCTTCTTCGGGAGTACGTCCGGAACTGATCTCGTGGGAGGCCAGTCCTCCTGACTGAACCCAGGCGATTCCGACCAGCACGGCGGTTACGAGTCCGATCAATATGGCAAGAACTGCTTTCATGGCCGCACCTCCCGCGCAAAGACGGGTTCTCCAGCGGGCGAGGGGATGGTGTAGACGTTCTCAACCCGGGCGCGGCGGCGATCGGGCAATGCGATCACCAGGAAAATTGCCAGGAGACTGCTGGCGACCGGGAGAGTGCCCCAGAGCAATCCTTCCCAAGGCGCGGGAATTGCGTCCGAGATGATTTTATGTGCGGGGGGAACATCGTCTTTCACCCACGCGGTGATTGCACCCTGGTTGAAAGTTTCCGTCTGCCGCCAGCCTGTGAAGACCAGTAAAGGCTCGTAGTACGGGTCGTAGACAAAGATGTATTTCAACCCGTAGTGATTGGCATGGCGAAGCATGGCTTTCAGCGACTCCATGCCCGCGCTGCCAAAGTATTTGGCGCTGGTAAATTGAGCTGCCCCGTAGTTGGTCATTTCGGGTAAGAGACGGGCGGAGTTGTATTCACCGTCCACGCTGCCGGCATTGGCATAGGTAGATAGTTTGGGGAGGGCATTGCCAAAGCCGAGAGTGAGGTAACGATACTGGTCATGGCCATCGCGATTGAGGAATTCGACCACGGCGCTTACATCCAGGCCGCCGGTGGGACGGAACGGGCTCCAGGTCAGCCACCCCATGGCGAGCGCGATAGTAACGACCGCGGCCGTTGCGAACGCTGCGCCCGCCTTCCAGTCATGGCGATCGATCAATTCTTCCGCCCACATACCTACCATGGGCAGGCCCAGCAGCACGGCCCACAAGGTGAAGCGTTCGAAGGTCAGAATGTCGAAGGCGCGGCCGAAAATCCAGCGCGGCAGCGGTGTCGTTCCACCCAACCCAAGAATGAAGGTGAACCAGAAGGCCAGGAGCAGCGGTCGCAAACGGGGGACCGAAGCTCCCTTGATCACCACGAACGGCAACGCCAGAATGAACGCTCCGTAGGGGACGATGAAGTAGTTAATAAAGATGTTGAGGTTCATTACCAGGTTGGAGCGGCTGGCGTGGGGAATGGGAACCTGCTTGATGGGGTGCTGGATAATCGACAGCCAGTAGGGAAGCAGCACGACTCCAACGCCTGCGACGGCGATTACCGTGAACACAAAGGCGCGGCCCAGCACCGCTCCCTGGCTGCCACCTTCCTCGTTGCGGTCCCGCATCGCCAGCCACAAGACCGGCAGTGCGAACAACAAGGAGCCGAAAATCAGGGTGACGTGGTGTACAGATGCCGCGGTCAACGTCAATGCCAGTCCCTTCAGGAGGGCTCGCCAGTCTGCCGAGTGCGTCCACTGATAGAAGTAAGTTACCGCCAGCAGGTAGAGAGGAAAGGAGAGGACGGTAGGCAATTGGCCAGCCGAGTAGACCAGAAAGGACACGGTTCCCGCGAAGATACTCAGCAGGGCAGCGTAGCTGGCGGCGCGCTCACTTACCCACAACCGGGAGAAGCGGTAGGCGCTGACCGGAATCAGCACTACCGCGAACAGCATGACCACCATGAAAGCTTCATTCAGGCCGATGACGCGAGACAGGAGCGCGATCCACTGGTGCACGAGCGGCGGATAGGTAGTCTGAGAGAAGCCGGCAAACCACTTCTCATTCCACGGGTCGAACCAGTGCTGAGCGTAGTGCGAGGCGAAAAAGATGTGGAAGTTGGCGTCGTAGGACGTGCGCAGCGGCAGGCCCATGATGAGCAGCGGAGCATGGACCGCCAGCGCGATGAACACGATCGCCGACAACGGAATCTTGCGCCGAAGGAAACTCGTTTCCGAGATCAACGGTAAATCCTCCCTTGGTGAGCGACTTTTGGATTCAGCTCAGCCGGATAAGGTTTACTTGCAAGTTGCTGCTTTGCTCTTATCTCTTTAAAAAGGTTCCACTTTCCCTGCCAGATTCTCTGACGAGGTTCTACTCTCGTGTCCAACCGCTGTAAGCGTATGGGCATCAGAGCGGATTGCAAGCCGGAGTGGTTTCGGCAATTCCCACAAGGGTCACGGATGTTGGCAAGACGCACTCTTATTACTGTTGTTTTCTTGCTCCTGGCAGGCACTGCCGGGTTTGCGCAGACCTTCGAGATCAACGGCCAAAACAACACCACCTCGACCACGCCCGCCAAAAAAGGAAAGAAGGCGTCTGCGCCAGGCAACGCCAGCGCTTCTCGCTCCGATACCGGCATGGGCTGGGGATCGAGTATCGAAGTGGCCAGGCAGGCGCGTGCTGCTCAAGAGGCATTAGATAAAGGGAACTACAGCGCCGCGGTGGATTATGCGACCCGGGCCACGCGCGCAGCGCCGCAGAATCCCGACTTCTGGTTCCTCCTTGCCTATGCGGCGCGGCTGGCCGGCCGTTATTCGACCTCGGTAGATGCGTATCAAAAAGGGTTGCAGGAGAAGCCCAATTCCATCCAGGGTCTGTCCGGGCTGGCGCAGACTTACGCCAAGATAGGCAAGTCGGATGAAGCGGAAGCCCTGCTGCAGAAGGTACTCGCGGCGACTCCCAGGAGTACGGATGATCTTCGACTAGCCGGGGAGCTTTTCCTTTTCAAAGATCCAAAACAGTCGCTGACCTATTTCTCGCGCGCGGAAGCGATCAAACCGGACGCGCGCACCGAACTCCTGGTCGCAAGGGCGTATCAGCGGCTTGGAGATCAAACCCAGGCGCGGCAGTGGCTGGATAAGGCCCGCAATCGAGCGCCGAACAATCCCGAGGTTCTGCGCTCGGTGGCTGCTTTCCTGCGCGATGCGGGGCAGTACGACCAGGCCCTCTCGATTTTAAAATCGATTCCTCGCAAGGATGCCAACTCCCTTGCCGAGTTGGCCTATACCTACCAGGTCGCGGGCAAAAGGAAAGAAGCTGCCGACACTTATGTGCAGGCTGCCGATGCCGCCAAGGGCCAACTGGATATTCAGCTGAACGCAGCTCAGGCTCTGGTCAACGCCGGGGAACTGGGCCGCGCCGAAACGCTGCTGAAGCGGGCGGACGCGCTGCAGCCGGATCATTATCGTCTGCATGCGATTCGCGGCCAGATTCTGGCGCTGGAAAACAGGCCGGAAGAGGGCATTCGCGAATATCAGACGGCGTTGGCGCACATGCCTGAATCGGTGCCCGAAGGCGTGCTGTATCCGATCTCGCTGCATGTAGACCTTTATCAGCTCTATCGCGACATCGGCGATACCGCCGGCGCAACTCAGCAGGCCACCGCGGCGAGAAATCTGGTCCAGGCAATCAATATTCAGGACGCGACTCGGCCTGAGTTCCTGCGGCTGCGGGCGGCGGTCGAGATGGCATTCAACGACTCCCAGTCGGCAGAACGCGACCTGAAAGAAGCAATCACGCTGGCGCCTGCGAACACCAACATAATTCTTAACTATGGGAACCTGCTGTGGAAGACCGAGCGGCGGCCGGAAGCGGTCGAAATGTATAACCGCGCCCTAAAGGTGGAGCCGAACAATGCGGCGGCGATCAGCGCGCTCGGTTATTTGTCGCGCGAAATGGGCGATCCCAAGGCTTCGGAACAGTACTTCACCAAGCTGGCCCAACTTTATCCTGACGACTACGTTGCTTACCTGGCGCTCGGGGACCTCTATACCGAGCGACGGCAATTCGAAAAAGCTCAGAAGAGTTATGACAAGGCCCACCAGCTTGCGCCTACTAACCCCCTTGTGGTTGCCGGCGGCATCAATTCGGCGTTGGAAGCTCATCAGTTCCAGACTGCCAAGAACTGGATCGATCGTTCGTCGCCGACCATGCTCAACAACCCGCAGGTGATGCGGGAGCATGAGCGCTATCTGACCATGACCGGCAAATATGCCGAGTCGGCAGAACTCGGGTATAAAGTCATCCAAAAATTACCGCACGACCCGGAAGCGCCGGTTTATCTGGGCTATGACCTGCTCTTCCTGAATCGCTACAAGGAAGCGATGGATATCGCCCGCAAGTTCCAGCCTGTCCTGCCCAAGGATAAGGACCTTCATCTCATCGCCGGGTACGTGGATGCGCACAACGGCGACTTTCAAGCCGCGGTCAACGACTTCAGCGAAGCCTTAACGCTAGATCCCACCATGGCCACTGGCTACATGAACCGGGGCTATGTCGAGAATGACATAAGGTTGGCGGCGCGAGCGGAGCAGGATTTCAGGAAGGCGCTCCAGATTCGTCCCGACTATGGGGAGGCGCACCTCGGACTGGCGTACTCGTTGCTGCAATTGCGTAGCCCGAAAGCGGCATTGCGGGAGACCGATGCGGCCGAGAAGCTCTTGGGTGATTCCCGTCCGCTGCACCTGGCCAGGGCCGAGGCCTACCGCCAGCGCGTGATCCTGGCCAAGGCGGTACCAGAATACCGCGCCGCATTGAAATACCAGGCGGATGATATTCCCACGTACCTGGCGCTGGCCGACGCTCAATATGGGTTACGCGATTACAACGGAGCCATCCAGACGCTGAACACAGGGTTGAAGTACGGTCAGGATCCGATGCTGTACGCCCAAATGGCGCGGGACTACGCGCAGCTGCATCGTGAACCGGACGCGATGCACGCTATCGAAATGGCCGAGAGAACCGGCAGCCGTGATTCGAAGATTCTTCTTGCCACTGCCCAGGCTCTCCTTACGCTCAACAACCGTAATGCGGCCATGAACCGCTATGCAGAGGCCCTGGAGCTTTCCGAGGCCGATCGGCTGAAAACTCGCCTGGCGGTAGCCCGAGTATTCGCGCAGGATAAGCACTGGGATGATGCGCGCCAGCAGATTGCTCTTGGTTTTGCCGAAGCCCGCGTGTCCGATGCCACGGTGATCACCGCCGAGGACTATCTTGACGCCGCCGACGTGCTGATGTCGATGAACGATTTCCCCTTGGCCGAGAAGTTCTATGACCGGGCGCAGAATGCCGGAGCCGACGAGATCGCGGTGGCGATCGGGGAGGCCAACGCTCATCTGGCGATGGGGGAGACGCGCAGCGCGGAAACTCTGTTGACCAGTGTCAACGATCCGGACAAGCAACAGAACTACGATTACCAGATATCGCTGGGAAATGCTTACCGGCAGCAGCAGAACAATTACCGGGCGCTGACGGCATTTGCTCGCGCCAACTCGCTGCAGCCCGACAATCCGATCGCCCAGCAGGCCGTTATTGACCTGGCGGGGGAGCAGGGAAGACCGATTACCGATAAGGTGAGCGTCGGCTCGCAAGCGTGGCTCCAGCCGATTTTTGAAGACGAAAATATTTATCAGATGGATGCTGGCTTCCGGAATCTGAGCGCTTCCTCTCCTTTCTTGCCGCTTCCCCGCAAATCCGTGGAAACGTGGGCGGACGCCGATTTCCACCTGCGGCTGGGTGATGGCATTCCGATCATCAATGGATTTGTAGCTGAGCGCAATGCTCGCGGTAGCTTTTCTTTCCCCAGCGAAGTCTTGATCCAGCGGAGGAACACGTACGACACAATCTTCAACTTTGCTGTCACTCCCATCGTGCACCTGGGCGACGTCAAGCTGACACTCAACCCCGGCCTGCAGTACACGATCCGGCGCGACACCTTGTCTCCGGTGCAGATGAACCAGGATTTGTTCCGGCAATACGTTTACCTGTCCACTAGTTCGATTTTCAACTGGATCTCGATGAACGGGTACCTGATCCGGGAGGCCGGGCCCTACACGGATCAGCCGCTCCATTCGCGCGATTTCTCCGGGACGGTGAACTTCATCGTAGGCCGGCCCTGGGGTAAAACTGCCCTGATCACCGGTTATGGGGCGCGTGACCTTCTATATCGTCCCTCGATCCACGAATTTTTCGAGAGCGATAGTTATGCCGGAATCCAGCGGAAATTTGGGTCCCGGGTTCAGGCTTCTGTAGTGGCTGAATATTTGAAGGCGTGGCGCGTGGAAGGAAACGCCTGGACCTATGCCCAAATGCTGCGCCCGGGCTTCGCGCTGAACTTCAAGCCGAACGACCGCTGGTCAATTGATGCCACCGGGACCTGGTCGCAAGGCAGGGCTTTTCACGCCTACGACAACTTCAATAACGGCATTCTTCTCTCCTACATGCACCCGCTGCGCGGTTCGGTGAACGACGGAACCGAAGACCTGCCAGTGGCCTTCCCCCTTAGGTTCTCTTTCGGCGTGGAGCAACAAACGTTCTACGACTTCCCTGGCCACGCTCGGACGTCAATTGTGCCAGTCCTGAAGTTAACGTTGTTCTAATTAGCGCCATCTAAGCACTTTCAGAACGCCGCGTCTGGCCGCGCTGTTAGCTCGAATGTGCGTCCCGCGCAACGACCAAATCCGAAAGACCTGATCGAGGTGGAATGCAGCAGGGCGAGACAGAGATACTCAGCCGAGACGGAATGACCGTGGCGGCAACCGGCTCCGTTCGTGCTCTGCGGGCGCGCGTGCTCGGCGGCAGCATGATCATGCTGGTGAGTTCCGGCCTGGTCGGCGCCACTAATCTCATCTACAACATCGCGATAGCCCGGGTCTTGGGCCCCTCGGAGTTTGGACAGGCGACCGCGGTATACACCTTGCTGATGTTGTTGTCCTCCGTAACTCTTGCGTTTCAGCTGGTGTGTTCGAAGTTTGTGGCTAAGAACCCGGACCCGGCCGCCAAGGCGGCGGTGTACGCGGGCCTGCATCAGCGATCCTGGCAGATAGGCATTGTCGTCGGCGCGGTGTTGGTCTATGCCAGCTCGCTTATCTCCAATTATCTCAATCTTCCCACCCGCAACTACGTGGTGCTGCTGGGAATTGGCACGGCGTTTTACATCCCGCTGGGCGTCCGCCGCGGGCTCATGCAGGGGCTGTATCACTTTCGGCACCTGGCCGAGAATTTCGTGCTGGAAGTGGGAGTCAAGCTGGGCGGAGCCCTACTCTTACTGCATTACGGCTACGGGGTCACGGGTGTAATCCTGGCGGTGGTCGCATCCGTGGTGGTGGCCTACCTGGCGGCGAGCCCTCGACCGGCGTTTCAAGTGGCTGCCCGGCCCGGGCTACCTGCTTCGTTCAGCGAGGGCATGCAGGCGATTGTATTTTTCATCGGGCAAGTCATCATCAACAATATTGACATTGTTCTGGTGAAGCATTTCTTTCCGGCAGGCTTGGCCGGACTCTATGCCGCCATTGCCCTGGTCGGCCGTGTAGTGTACATGCTCTCCTGGTCGGTGGTGAGCAGCATGTTCCCGGTATCGGCCGGCAATACCCAGGAGCGCAGCGGGCGTGCGGTTCTAAGCACGGCGCTGTTGCTGGTGCTTCTGGTTTCATCCCTTTTCACTATGGCCGTTTGGCTGGCCCCCGAAAAGCTGTGGCTGATGATCCTGGGAAGCCATTTCATGGTGAATTCCCAAGGTTCCTTCTCATCGCTGCTGGTGTTGTATGCGGCGCTGACGGGAATTTATTCGTTCAGCGTGGTTCTGATGACCTACGAGATGTCTCGCCGCATTGCCAATACGAGCTGGCTGCAATTGGCGGTCAGCGGCGCAATCGCCGTCGGCATCTATATGTACCATTCCACGCTGCACGATGTTATAGCCGTCCAGCTCGTGCTCATGATCTTCCTGCTGGTAGCGGTCTCGGTGCCCTTTATTCGTGCCCAAAGCTTGCGGGCACGGGAGGCAGCTGAGTTCGGTGGCAATCGCCGCTTGAAGAAGGTGTGTGTTGTGGATGAGGATGAGGTCATTGCGGAGTTTCTGAAAGCCGAGTTCTACCAGCCCGAGTTCGATCGTTACCGCGACCGCTTTTACAATGTCGTCCATCACCCGGACCTTCATGACAAACGTGAAAACAAGATTCGCCGCGCCCTACTGTTCCGTAGGCGTGGCCGAATGTGGCGGGAACTTCCGACCGATACTCAGTGGTGGCGCGTCGAACTGGATGGCGATGATCTGGCCCGCATTCGCGCCTTTCCGCGCAAGCAATGGCGCAGTTTTGCCGCCGGAAATTTCTATCTGGTCGACATGATCGACCGCATCCGCAAGAAGGTGGAGGCGGTAGATGGCAACAAGTTCTCACTCAAAATCCGGGGCGTGAGCGCCGATCTGGAGGACAAGCTGGTCACCAACTCGGTGTTGCTGATCGGCGTCGATGATTACAGTCCGCTGACCATCATTGAAGGCAATCACCGCATGGCCGCCGCCATGCTGGTGGATCCCTCCACAGTTCACCAGAGGTTCGTCTATTATTGCGGGCTGTCACCGCGCATGACCCAGTGCTGCTGGTATCAAACCGACTTCGCCACGCTTACCCGCTACGCGAAAAATATCGTTCGCTACATGTTCCATGACCGGGACTTCTTTATTCAGCGGATCCTGCGGGGAGAACCTTCTACTTCAGACATTACGGAAGCGTAGTCACGATTGCTTCAGGTGAAGAACCGAGTTCTCAACGCTTGATCAGATCTCGAATATCCGATAGGCGGCTGGTGGCTGTTGGCTTTGCAGCAGGGTGATGGCGACGTTGTGCACGGGAATGCCGGCGGTGGTTTGTCCATCGGGGGTTCCATGATGGGCGTGGCCATGCACGATCAGGTCCGCGCCGTGACGGTCGACAACTTCGGCCAGCCGGGAAGTCCCAAGATAGGGAAAAATTTCCGGCACCTCTCCCTTGACCGTGGTGGCAATGGGAGCGTAGTGCAGCACAACGACGCGTTTGGGTGTGCGCAGTTGCGACATGGCACGTTCCAGCTTCATAGCCTCGTCGATGGAAGCGCGCACAAAGGTCTTGATTTCGGGTTCGCCGAAGGCGGTTAAAACGCCGCGGCCAAAGCCGCCCACGAAACCCTTGGTTCCGGCAAAACCCACGCCATCGCGCTCATAGCCCGTGCCGTCGAGCACCTTGATACCTTCGTCGCTCATCATCTTCATGAGTTCGACGTGCTGCCCGCTCTCGTAGTCGTGATTACCTAATACCGCGACGATGGGAACCCGCAGGCGCACGAGCACATTGACCAGCGGCTCCATCTCGGAGGGCTGTCCGTAATTGGTCAAATCACCCGCCACAATCAATAAATCGGCCTGATCGCGCACCGGGGCGAGTTGTTCCTTCAGGATATTGGCACGGGTCGGCGAGAAATGCAGGTCGGCGGTCGCGGCAATTCGCATAGGATCTTACGATGCTTTTTTGTCTGGTGCGGAACACTCGACCGTATCACAGGCGAGCTTGGGAATGCGGCGGTCGCGGTAGTCGGCCAGAATGTTGTCCAACTGCCATTCCTGCATGTCGATGGCGAATTGGTTCTCGTCGATCAGGCTCCCGCGGAAGCGAGCCTTGGAATCGGGGTTCTTGACGGCGCCAATGAAGCGGCCGATCAAGTCATCCCAAACTCGGGCCGGAACATAGGTCGTCTGCGCGGGGTAGATGTAGCGGAACAGGACCAGGGCCCAGAAGACCATCTCCCAGTGCTCACCGGCGATTTCGAGAATGCGATCCCAATCGAGTTTGCCCTGAGTTCCGTAGACAACGTGGGCGATGTCTGCGCCGTCGAAGCGTTCGCGCCTGGTAACGAAGAGCTTGGAGGCAATCAGTTCCTCCGCTCCCAAAACCTTGGTTTCTACCCCGACCACCACCGCGGGCGAGGCGCGCGCGATCCAGGAGTTGTCGACGGTAATGACAGCATTGCTCATGCCGGTAATGAGATCGACGAAGAAGTCCCCCAGATGGGCTTTAGCCAACCACACCGGGTCCCACACCTTGCACTCGAAGCCGGCGGCCTGCAAGCCTTCCAGCGCTCGACCCACATTTTCCGAGGTCAGAAACAGGTCCAGATCCTTGGTATCACGCCAGATCCCGGTATGGTGCTGGAGGGCAAAAGCTCCGGAGACCGCGTAAGGCACACTCAAATCGTTCAGGAGTTGCAAAACCTCCTGATAAAGCCGGCGCTCTTCTTCTTCGTACTCCGGCTCGAATGAGCTCGTGACCTGCACCGGGGTGTCTTTGTCGTTTGGCACGAGCGGCTTGGATGGCATCCACTTAGGTTGCAGTTGCCGGACAAGTGAGGAACTCCTTCGGATACAGAGCCATAGGCGTATTCCTGCAGGCGCAGCTTCGTTCCGTGGGTGTACGCGCAACTGCCAAGTAACATTCCGCATCTTGGAAAGCATAACCCATGGATCAGACTGATCGGGCAATCGCGCAGCAAAACCGGGATGAAGTTGATGCGAACTGGATTACCGACCGCATTGCCTTGGGCGGATGGGTGGAAACGCCGGAGAAGATGCAGGATGTTGCACAGTCGGGATTCACCCACATTCTCAGCATGGCCTGGGAATTCGATGAGACGAGCCTGGCAGAGCCTTATGGAATCAAAGTTTTTCTGAATACGGTGGATGACGACTTTGCGCCCAAGTCTCCCGACGTTTTGCAGCGCGGGGTCGAGTTTGCGCTGTCTGTGCTGGAACAGCCGGATACCAAGCTTCTGATTCACTGCGTTGCCGGGCGTCATCGGGGGCCAATGATGGCGTTAGCAGTGCTGTGCGCCGTGGGTTGGCAAATGGAAGCGGCGATGCGCCATATTTCCGAGCGGCGGTCCGTGGTCGATTGGGCCCCAGTTTATGTCGAAAGTGTCAGCAATTTCCTGGAGCAGTATTTTTCTGGGATGCCGTCAGGCGAGGCGGCTGGTCAGGTACAGGCTGATCAATTCCCCCAATAAGTTTGCGGTTTACTGAAAGCAAGAGGGCCTCCCAATGCAGATGGCATCCGACAACTCCGCAGCGCAGATCGAATCGGGAATGCCGGCATCCCAGCTGAGCGAGCGTATCAACCAACTGGGCGAGTGGTTCCATAATTTAGACCTGTTCGGAGTGAAAACGGCGCCGAACCATTTCCTGGGCGACTTCCCCAATATTAAGTGGAAGCAGATTTCTCCGGCGATTCCGGAACGGCTGGATGGTGCGACTGTCCTGGATCTTGGCTGCAATGGCGGGTTCTACTCGATCGAGATGAAGCGCCGCGGCGCTGCCCGGGTACTGGGAATCGATGTTGATGATCGCTATTTAAAGCAGGCGCGGTTTGCGGCGGAGACCCTGGGCTTTGATATCGAGTTCGAAAAACGATCCATTTATTCCGCCGATGAGATTCCAGGGCAATTCGATTTTGTCTTGTTTATGGGAGTGTTCTATCACTTGCGTTACCCTCTATACGCGTTGGATCGCGTGATCAAAAAAGTGGGAGGCACACTGGTCTTCCAGACCATGATCCGCGGTTCGGAAACCGTGCGCGAGTGGGAAAGCGATTATCCTTTCTGGAACAAAGAAATCTTCAAGGATCCGGATTTTCCGGCCATGTACTTCATCGAAAAGAGCTATTCGAACGATCCTACCAATTGGTGGATACCGAATTGCGCGGCTATGGAAGGCATGCTGCACAGTTCGGGGCTGGAGATTGTTGCTCATCCCGAAACAGAAACCTGGATCTGCCGGCCGCGTCGGGTAACTCGCGATGGACGGTATGTTCTGGATATGGAACTAGACGGAACCTTATAACAAGAAGCTATCTATCTCATTATGAATCGAACGAATAAACTCCCGTCCCCTCAGGGGCTAAAGCTCAGTCTTTATGCGGGTCTGGACGGCGCGATTGAAGCCGCGCCCTTTCAAAACCGGTTTATGAGATAGCTGATAGCTTCCAGCTCAATAGGCGATCGGTCGAGGAGAAAGCGCAATGGTCGAGGCAGTGATGATATGGAACGAGCCCAACAACCTCTCGCATTGGGACTTCCACATCGATCCGGACTGGAAAATGTTTGCCGAAATGGCTTTGACGAGCGCGAAGGCCATTCGTCAGATCAATCCAAATCTTAAGATCGTGCTGGGCGGGATTTCGCCCATAGACGCGAACTTCATCAAGTTGCTGGGCAGCTATGGGCTGCTGGATGCGATTGATGTGGTCGCCGTGCACGGGTTCCCGCTAGATTGGAATCACTGGAATATTCACCAATGGCCCGAGAAAATTGACGAGATTCGCGCGGTAACCTCAAAGCCGGTGTGGGTTTCCGAAGCCGGAGTATCGTCCTTTGGAGCCGAAGAGGTCCAGACTTTCGGACTGCAAAAAACAGCAGAGTTACTCCTGCCCCAAGTTGAGCGCGTGCACTGGTACAGCCTGTTTGACCTGCCCGCCACCTGGACTGCGACCACGCGCCATAAAGAGGCTGAAGGCAGCGCCTATTATCGCCACTATTACATGGGCTTGCTGCGCGAAGACGGCACTCCCAAACTGGCCAGCACAGATTTTCCTGAAGGCCTTGGTATTTGCCAGTGGTTTCACTTTGAGGATCACCGGCTTGATTCTGGCGTCGAGTGGTTGCGTAAGCTTAGAGTCAGATATTTGCGCACCGGCATCAGTTGGGCGGATTCGTTCCGGCCCAATGCAGAAGCCTGGTTCGACCGGCAGATGGGCGCCTTGGAGGAATTTACAACCACCCTGACGTTATGTTTCACGCCCGAGCACTTGGGTAAAGTTCCTCACTACACCAGCCCGCCAAAGAACCCGCAGGACTTTGCTGAATTTACTGCGTGGGTTGTCGGACGCTACGCGAGCCCTTCTACTTCATGGGCCAGCGTCTCGGAGAATGTGCGCCAACTTGTGGCAGATAATCCGCCCGCGTCAGTGTAGCGTCGCGATTCTGGTGATGTGCCTCACTGACGCTTGCATCATGCGGGACTAGTCCTTCTGGCTCAATGTTTCCGGGCCGGCACGCCCCCAAAGGAAAGTAGAAGAAGCTCTTTCGCTAGGCATCTTACCCGTACTTGGTTTTCATCCAAGTTTAGCCGAACCACTTAGCAGGCATCGGTTTGGTGCTGTATTTTCACGAAAATCATAGGCCAGCGACGTTGGATTGGTCGCAACCGCCAGTAGGAGCGAGGAGCAAGTGGCAGCAAAGAAAATTCTGATCACCGGTGGTGCCGGATTCGTCGGATCTCATACCGCCGATCAGCTTCTCCAACAGGGCTGCGAAGTCTGCGTCTACGACTGTCTCAGCGAACAGGTGCATGGCCTGGAATTCCCCCCTTATCTGTCAAAGGCGGTTGAGTTCGTTCGTGGAGACATGCGCAATCTTCCTCACTTGACGAGTGTAGTGCGCGACGTGGATGTGATTTATCACTTCGCTGCTGCCGTCGGCGTGGGCCAGTCGATGTATCGCATCTCCGATTACGTGGCAGCGAACAGCCTGGGCACGGCCAACCTTTTGCAAGCCATTCTCGACAGCCGCGCGCGGCCGGAAAAGATTGTGGTGGCTTCGTCCATGTCAATCTACGGGGAAGGCGAGTATTCCTGCGGTGAATGTGGCCAAGTCGCTCCCCGCATGCGGTCTCCGGAACAATTGCAGGAGAAGAAATGGGAAGTGGCATGCCCAAAGTGCGGGCAGACCGTCTCTCCTATACCCACGCGTGAATCGAAGCCACTTCATTGCGGCTCCATATACGCTCTGTCGAAGAAGGATCAGGAAGAGATGGTTCTGCTCTTCGGGCGCACCTACGACATTCCCGCGGTGGCGCTGCGCTACTTCAATATTTTCGGGACACGCCAGGCTCTTTCGAATCCATATACGGGCGTAGTGGCGATCTTTGCCTCCCGACTGATGAATGGAAATCCGCCGGTCGTCTTTGAAGACGGATCGCAGTTGCGGGATTTCGTTAGCGTCCATGACATCGTGCAGGCCAACCTGCTGGCCATGGAGAGTGGCGAGGCGAATGGAATAGCACTCAACATTGGTTCGGGACAGCCGATCTCGATCCGGGAAATCGCTGCCGAGCTGGCTGGGACGCTGGGAGTGGAGATCCCGATTGAGATCACGGGGAAGTACAGGGCCGGCGACATACGTCACTGCTTCGCAGATACTTCGGCCGCGGCGCGGGTGCTTGGGTATAAGCCCAGAGTTAAGTTCCGCGACGGGCTGAAAGAGCTGGTGGGCTGGCTGGGATCGCAGAGCGCAGAAGATCGGGTTGCCGATGCCATGCAGAGGCTACAGGTTCGCGGACTTGTGGCTTAGAGGTGAAGGAGGGAATTACGTTACCAGGGAAGGAAAGTGATGAAAGACATGAATAACGTCGTGCCGATTCGGTCGGTGCTGATTTTCGGTGGCGCCGGTTTTATCGGCTCGAACTGGGCCCATCGTTTGCTAAGGACTACAGATGCCAAGGTTCATATTTTCGATAATCTGTCTCGCAGGGGGGTGCACCACAACCTGAGGTGGCTGCAGAAGGCTGCTTCGGGTGCTGACCGCCTACAGGTCACTATCGGGGACGTGCGCGATTCTGAGGCCGTCGAGCGGGCGGTGCAGAGAGCAACGGAGATTTATCACTTTGCCGCCCAGGTCGCCGTCACTAGCTCAGTTAATGATCCTCGCTTCGACTTGGAAGTGAACGTTGGCGGGACTTTCAACATCCTGGAGGCTGCCCGTAAAACGGGGCGACGGCCGCTGGTCTTATTCACGTCCACCAACAAAGTTTACGGAAGTTTGCAAGAGCGCCCGGTAGTTCGTGCCAACACACGGTATAGCTGTAATGAGGCAGACTGCGTTTCCGAGTTGCAGCCACTGGACTTCCATTCTCCTTACGGCTGTTCGAAAGGGGCTGCCGATCAGTATGTCCACGATTACGCGCGTATTTATGAGCTGCCGACGGTGGTCTTTCGCATGTCGTGTATTGCGGGGCCACGACAATTCGGGAATGAAGACCAAGGCTGGGTAGCGCATTTTTTGTACTCGGCTATGCGCCGAGACGCGATCACAATCTACGGAGATGGCCGCCAGGTACGCGACGTTCTCGCCGTAGAAGATCTTTTGCGGGCTTTCGAAGCGGTGCGCAGCCGACTGAACCGGACGGCCGGCGAGATCTACAACGTGGGTGGCGGATTGAAGAACTCCGTCTCGCTGCTGGAACTCATGGCCGAGATTCGGCGCTTTACCGGCCAGCATCTCGAATATGACATGCAGCCAGTCCGGCCTGGTGATCAGGCTCTGTACGTCACCGATTTCGAGAAACTGCGTCGCCATACCGGCTGGGAGCCGAAGATGAGTCTCGAGCAGATTCTGGAAAACATGTACGAATGGTGGAAAGAGAACAGGGAACTATTCCAGCCCGCCGAGGTCACGAGGCGTTTCGCGGTTCCCGAACTCCGCCATGCCCCAGGGGTCGTTTCATGAAGTTTGCACTCGTCAATCCCGCCTGGGACTTCGCTGGATCCATCTATTTTGGCTGCCAGGAGCCACATTACCCGCTTGAACTGCTGTTTGCTTTCGATAAGCTGCGAGAGTCCGGCCATGATCCGATCCTGATCGATGCTCAGCTGCATAGACTCAGCATTACGGAGACTAAACGACGACTGGACAAATTCAAACCCGATTACCTGGTGATGCCTACGGCACCCTCGTACCTGTTCTGGCGCTGTCCGCCGCCGGAATTGCGGGTTCCGCGCAATTGGTTTGCGGAACTGGATCAGATGGCGATCAAGGTAGCCATCGGCCCGCATGCATCGGCGACGCCCGGTCCGACCATGCGCAAACTCGGTTGTCATGTGGTCATTCGCGGCGAACCGGATGAGGTCCTGGCTCAGCTGCCCTCACGGCCCTGGTCTGAGATCGAGGGCTGCTGCTGGATGGATAAAGAGGGGGAGCATATCAGTGCAGCCCTGGCAGTGACTGACATGCGAAAGCTGAGTGCGCTTTCGTTCGGCAACTACGATGTCGAGGCGCATACCCATGCCCATCACGTGTTCTCCGGCAATTATCATGGCGCCGAGTTGGAATTCGCACGCGGCTGTCCGTGGGCATGCAGCTTCTGTAATAAGACACTTTTCCGCAATAAGTTCAGAGAGCGCGATGTCGATGAGGTTCTAAGGGAGATTGATGCCCTGGTCTCTCGCGGTGTCGACTATATCTACTGGATCGACGAAATTTTCGGAGTAGGCAAGAACGTCCGGCGGTTGCTCGAGGAAATAGCCAAGCGTCCGATCAGCATCGGCCTGCAGACGCGGATCGATCTGTGGAATGAAGAGACGCTGGATCTGCTCGGACGCGCACACTGCATCTCGATGGAATGCGGTGTAGAGTCGATAACCGAAGAAGGTCGTGACGAGCTGAATAAAGGTTGCCGCTTGACGACGGAGCGTCTGGGCGAACTGCTAATCTACGCGCGCAAGAGAATACCCTGGGTGCAAGCCAATCTCATTCTCACCGAGCATGATGAGCGCCACGATATACGCGCATGGCAGGACAAACTGAAGGCAGAAGGCGTATGGGTGAGCGAGCCCGTGCCGATGTTCCCCTACCCGGGGACGCCCATGTACAACCAGATCTTTGGTCCTATAGACGATTACGCCTGGGAACGCGCCCACCATTACTACACGACTACGTTCAACGATAAGGGCTACAGCGATATTCAGGCGCAGACTCCAGCATCCATCGAGGACTTGGAATGCACGTTCTGATAACCGCCGACACAGTTGGCGGTGTGTGGACGTACACGCGAGAACTGGTCAGCGCTTTAATTCGAAAGGGCCATCGCATCACACTGGTCAGCTTCGGTAAGTTGCCGTGCACGACGCAGATTGCGTGGATGCAAGGCTTGCCCCGCCTGGACTACCGCCCTACTCCCTACGCGCTCGAATGGATGCAGGATTCTGCTGAAGACATCAAGCTATCCGTGAAGTATGTGCAGGAGGTGATCGCTGAGGTCCGACCTGACCTGCTTCATTTCAATCAGTACGCGTATGGCGCTATTGAGACTTCCTTGCCGAAGATTGTGGTCGCTCACAGTGACGTCGTGAGCTGGTGGATCGGCGTGAAACGGGAGGAGCCGCCCTCAACGGATTGGATGAAATGGTATCGAGAGACAGTGTGCACCGGACTTGCTGGAGCGGATGTCGTGATCTCGCCCTCCCAATGGATGATGGGCAACGTCACGAAGTATTACCTCCAGCCAGTGCGTGGGCAGGTGATCTATAACGGGCGCGATCCAGCACTGTTCGATCCAAATACGCAAAAGAAAAAGCAGGTCTTATCGATAGGCCGTTTATGGGATGAGGCCAAGCAAGTGTCGCTCTTGACCAAACGCCTCCAGGAATTGCCGGTGCTTATCGTCGGCAGCCGGGAGCATCCGGACAAAGTGCTGTCCGCTGAAGGCCTGGAGAGCACCGCTCCTGGAGTCACGTTCTGCGAACAGCAATCGGAACAGCAGATTTCCAAGCTGTTCGCTGAGGCTTCGATTTATGCGGCATGTTCCTGCTATGAACCATTCGGATTGGCTCTCGTGGAGGCGGCACTGTCACGCTGTGCGTTGATTGCCAATGACATCCTCAGCCTCCGCGAATTATGGGGAGACGCGGCCTATTACTTCAGCACCAATGATGCTGGCAGCCTCGCGGAGGCGATCCGTCGACTGGGCAGCGATGGAGAGCTTTGCCAGGCATATGCGCAACGTGCCTACCAACATGCGCAACGAAATTTTACTTCCGACCAAATGATAAGGGTGTACGAACAGCTCTATGGCGCGCTGGTAGCGCAGGAGGCTGCCGCGTGAGGTTGAGCTTTCGCATGTTCGCGCACTCCTGGACCTCAGACTGGAATCATGGGAACGCTCACTTTCTGCGTGGACTTGCCCAGGAACTCATGAATCTGGGTCATGAAGTCCGCTGTTACGAGGAGGAAGACTCCTGGTCGCGGGCAAATTTGCGTCAGGAGGGAAGTGACACCGAAGCAAGAGCCTTACGGCAGTTCCGGGAGGCCTTTCCTAATCTTGACGTGCGCACTTACCGAGCAGGATCGGGTTTCGCCGATTTTGCGGAAGAAGAGTTACGCGGCGCCGATATCGTCCTGGTGCATGAGTGGAACCGGCCAGAGGTCGTGAACACACTCCTGGAGCTTAAGGGCAAGCTGGAGTTCAAGGCTCTCTTTCACGATACCCATCATCGCGCCTATACCAGCCCCAAGGAAATCCTTCAATTCAACCTCGATCAGTTCGATGGCGTATTGGCGTTTGGTGAAGCCATTCGGAAGCTTTATATAGATGGCTTCGGAATAAAACGCGCGTGGACTTTTCATGAGGCTGCGGATACGGGTCACTTCCGGTCGTTTCCTGGCGAGAAGAACGCGGACGTAGTGTGGGTAGGGAACTGGGGCGACGAGGAACGCACGCGCGAGCTGGAAGAATTCCTGATCCAGCCCGCGGCCTCGCTAGGCTCGAAGTTTGCCGTTTATGGAGTGCGTTATCCCAAGCACGCGCAAGCCCGCCTGACCACTGCGGGAGTCGAATACCGCGGGTATTTGCCTAATCTTGAAGCCCCGCGCGTATATGGTGAGAGCCTGATCACCTTACACGTTCCAAGACGCTTCTATGCGAATGGCCTGAGCGGCGTCCCAACGATTCGGGTGTTTGAGGCGCTGGCTTGCGGCATACCGCTGCTGTGCGCACCGTGGGCCGATACGGAGGGCCTTTTCACCGCCGGAGACGACTACCTGTGCGTGGACAATGGTTGTGCCATGGAAGCGGAGATACGGCACTTCTTAAGCGACGAGCGCGCCCGCCAACAACTCTCTAGCCGCGGCTTGAAGACCATTCAACAGAAACATACGTGCGCGCACCGGGCAAATGAGCTCATGGCAATATGCGAGGAACTCGGCCGATGAAGATATTCGTGTTTGGCTCCAGCCTGACGTCTTCGTACTGGAACGGAGCGGCTACGTATTACCGTGGTATTTACAAGAGCCTTCACGCGCTTGGGTATGCCATCACCTTTGCCGAACCCGATATCTACAGGCGACAGCAGAATCGCGATCTGCAACATGTTCCCTACGCGACCGTCATGGTGTATCAGACGCCGACCGATATTCCCAAGCTGCTGGAGCTGGCGGCTGAATCCGACCTCATCATCAAGCACAGTGGCGTAGGCGCCGAGGACGAACTGCTCGAACGGGGCATTCTCCTTAGCCGCACAGCCCACAATCGAACTGCATTCTGGGATGTGGATGCGCCGGCTACGCTGGCTCGCGTCGAGGAAAATCCGGCTGATCCCTTCCGATCACTTATCGCAAAGTACGATTTCATCTTCACGTATGGAGGCGGGCCGCCCGTCGTCGCGCACTACCAGCGCCTGGGTGCCCGGAACTGCACGCCTATTTATAACGGGCTAGATCCCGAGACCCACCATCCGGTTCCTGCAGATGCGGGCTTGATGTGCGATCTGGCGTTTGTCGGACACCGGCTACCGGACCGCGAACGGCGGGTCGAGCAATTCTTCCTGCGAGCCGCCGAACTTGCGCCTGAGATGAAGTTTGTTCTTGGCGGGGAAGGCTGGGGCGGTCGTGCGTTGCCGCCAAATGTGCGTTGGATCGGCCACGTGGCCAGCCATGACCACAACCGCGTGAACTGTTCGGCGCGAATGGTGCTAAACATTAACCGGGATTCCATGGCCAGCGTGGGCTTCTCGCCGCCGACCCGCGTATTCGAGGCGGCCGGGGCCGGGGCGTGCCTTGTTACAGACGCGTGGACAGGAGTCGATCAGTTCTTTGTTCCAGGAGAAGAGATTCTAGTGGCTTCGTCGGCCGAAGAAGTGGTCCAGCACCTGCGAGATCTGTCCTCCAGTGATGCCCGGCAGATTGGCACCAGGATGCGGCAGCGGGCTCTCGAGGATCATACTTACGACCTGCGGGCGTTAACGTTCCATCACCTCCTGCAGCAATACGCGGATTCCGGAGGGGAATCTGCGAAACTGGTGGAGACGCATACCTGAGGAGGACAGGCAAGTGAAAATCGTCATCTTCGGGCTGTCGATTACGTCGTCTTGGGGAAACGGGCACGCGACTACGTTCCGAGCACTGACTCGTGGGCTGCGCAATCGAGGCCACCGCATCGTTTTTTTCGAAAAGGATGTCGAATGGTATGCCTCCAACCGGGACATGCCGGAGCCGCCTTTCTGCCAGGTTCGGCTTTACGAACGCTGGCCCGACGTCGTCCGGACGGCCCGCAGCGAACTCGCGGATGGCGACGTGGCCATCGTCGGCTCGTATTTTCCTGACGGGCTTGCCGCCATTTCAGAGGTCTTCGATTCCAAAGTACCGGTCAAGGCTTTCTACGATATTGATACGCCGATAACGGTGTCGAGCCTGCGCGCCGGCGGAGCCGATTACTTGCGGCCTGAGCAGGTGCCGGGCTTCGACGTGTACTTCAGCTTTACGGGAGGACCGCTGTTGGGCGAATTGAAAACAAAGTTCGGCGCGCAGAGAGCGGTACCGCTCTATTGCTCGTTCGATCCGGACAAATACCGCTTTGCGCCGTTGAGGTCCGAGTTGGCGTGCGATTTCAGCTATATGGGGACGTATGCACCGGATCGCCAGGCGAAGATTGAGGAACTGTTGTGCCGGCCGGCGCGCGCACTGCCACAGAAGAACTTCATTGTGGCTGGACCACAATATCCGGAGAGCATTCATTGGCCTAAGAATGTCGAGCGCATCATCCACGTGGACCCGCAGTCGCACGCGTCCTTCTATTCCTCCTCGCGAATGACGCTGAACGTAACCCGTCAAGAAATGGTGTTAGCGGGCTACTCGCCGTCGGTGCGCCTGTTCGAAGCGGCCGCCTGCGGCACCACGATCGTGTCGGATTGCTGGCAGGGCCTGGAGACTTTCCTGACTCCTGGGAAGGAAATCTTGTTGGCCCAGTCTGGTGAGGACGTGATTGCCTATCTCACCGCCATGGACCGGGAGGAAGCGGCCCGCATTGGCCGCAATGCCCGGGAGAGAGTTCTCGCGGAACACACGGCCGATCGTCGTGCCGCCGAATTCGAAAAAACAATCGCGACAGCGACGGCCGAGCGCTCCAACATCCTGAAAGACGCCGAAGTGGAAAAACTTTCTACCGCCAGCGGTTGAGCAACGAGCGGAGAATGCCGGGAGTATGGGTCACTACACGCGCTCGATGGTGACGGCTTTCAGGACCACATCCTGGAGCGGGCGATCTTGCCGATTGCGTCCCACCTGCGTGATTTTATCGACTACGTTTTGACCTTCAACCACTTCTCCAAAAATTGTGTGCTTGCCCGTCAGCCAGTCGGTGGGCGTGACAGTAATAAAAAACTGCGAACCATTGGTGTTCGGGCCCGCATTGGCCATGGCCAGCTTGCCGGGTTTATCGAATTTGTGCGGCGAACCTTTGGTCTCGTCTTCGAATTGATAGCCCGGGCCGCCCATGCCCGTGCCGGCAGGATCGCCCCCCTGGATCATAAAATCGGGAATGACACGGTGGAAAATTGTTCCGTCGTAGAGCCGGTCCTTGCTCTTTTTGCGGTTGACCGGATGCGTCCATTCGCGCTTGCCTTCGGCCAGGTCGATGAAATTGGAAACGGTTTTAGGAGCGTCTTTCGCGAAAAGGCGGCAGACAATCTGGCCTTCGCTGGTTTCGAAAATTGCGTACGTGCCGGGCTGGCGTGGCATATGAATCCTTTCGTTGTGCTGCAGAATTAGAGGGTTAAAGAACGTTGATCTCAAGCGCTAACGCGCGTCGGCTTTGTGGGCAGGCAGCGGCACGGATGAAGGCTTGCCCTTCTAAGAACACTTGGTTCAACAATTTACCGACCTGCGCCGGGCTTGGATGCGGCCGCGGCTGGCTTCTTTGTTGCTGGCTTACTTTCGGGAGCGCCAGCTTTTTCTATGGTCACGTGATTGATTCTCACCGGCTTGAAGGGACGATCGTCGCGCGGATCCCGGGCCATGCGGGCAATCTGTTTCACCAGCGCGACCGAAGCCTCATCGCATTGACCGAAAAGGTTGTAATGTCCATTCAAGTGGGGCGTCGCTACCTCGGTGATAAAGAATTGTGACCCGTTGGTGTTGGGCCCGGAGTTGGCCATAGCGAGGCGCCCGGGGCGGTCGAAGGTCAAACCAGATACGATCTCGTCCTTAAAGGTGTAGCCCGGATCGCCGCTGCCGTTTCCCGCCGGATCGCCACCCTGGATCATGAAGTTGGGAATTACCCGGTGAAAGATCGTACCGTCATACAGCGGCGTGTTGTGCTTGGTCACATGGCTGACGGGGTTCTTCCACTCCTTCGTACCCGTTGCCAGCCCGATGAAGTTGGCGACCGTGATGGGTGTCTGCTTTTCAAACAAGGTGCAACGCAGCTTGCCCGCGGTGGTATCGAGGACCGCTACAGGATTTCCGGCGCTGGCTGACTCAGCCGATTTATGCGTGGGAGCCTTTGCAGCAGGAGTTTGTGACCAGACGAGCGTTGACAGGAGAAGTAAGAAGACTAATTTGCGCATGAAGTCGCTCCCTATTAAGTGCCGACGACCGCATGAGCAGCCGCGTTCGATCTCATCGGCAAATTTGTGTTTTCAAAATTGTACGACACGGAGTCCTATTTGCGCGTATTTTGAGCCGATTGTAATTCGTGGCTGACCAGCTCGGCGTCCTTCATGGCCCGCAGCAGGTTTCCTCCAAGAATCTTGCGGATATCGGCATCGCTATAGCCGCGATCCAGCAGGGCCTGCGTGATTTTGGGCAGGTCGGCGGCAGAGTCAATTTCGGCAGGCAGCGCGCCGCTGACGCCATCGAAATCGGAGCCCAAGCCGACATGGTCGACGCCGGCAACCTTGGCAATGTGATCGATGTGATCAATCAGGGATTTCAGGGGTGGCCGCGGGATTCTCGCCATCCACTCCTCTTGCAGCGGTTCCGTATCAATGTACTGCGGGGCCTTGCCCTCCGCCTTCTGTCTGGCGATGAAGTCCGCTACGGCTGCCTCCATGGGTTTCTGCTGAGCTTCTTCGGTCTTGCGAAAATTCTCATCAATGAAGCAGGAGCAGAAATTCACCATCACGACGCCATTGTTCCGGGCCACTGCCTTGAGCATGTCATCGGTCATATTCCGGGGGGCGTTGGTGAGGGCGCGAGCCGAAGAATGAGAGGCAATGACCGGAGCCTTGCTGATGGCCACCGCATCGTAAAACGTCTTGTCCGCCACGTGCGAGATATCCACCAGCATGCCGATGCGATTCATTTCCTCGACCACCTGCCGGCCAAAGTCGGTGATGCCGTCGTGGTGCTGCACCTTGGGATCGTTGATATCACCCGAGGAGTCAGCCCAGTCATTGGTGTTCGACCAGGTCAAGGTCATATAGCGCACGCCCAGGCGGTAAAAATCATCCAGCAGGTGGAGATCGTTTTGAATGGCGTGGCCGCCCTCGATCCCCATCAGAGCCGCCAGTTTGTGCTCCTTGTGAGCCCGCTCGATATCGGCGACCGAGTAGGCCATCATCATGCGGTCGGGATGGCGCTCAGCCTGTTTGTATACGGAATCGATCAAATCGGAGGCGCGCTTGGCGTAATTAACGGGATCAGTTGTGGCTGGGTCGACCCAGATGGAGAAGACCTCGGCACCCAGACCGCCGGCGCGAGCCTTATCGAGACTGATCTGTCCTTTGTCATTCGGGTCGGTGCTGCCGATATCGAAACTGCGATCCAGGAACCGCTGCGGTGTGTCGGCGTGGGTGTCAACCACAATGGCTGATTCCTGCAGTGAGCGGGCGCGTGCGCTTACGACAGTCGCTGAATTGGCAGGAGTTTGGGCAAAAGCTGCGCTGCTGACCAGAACGATCGAAACAAATCGGGTTATGCGCATAAATGTGATTGGACCGAAGCAGGTCCAAGGACAGGAAATTGTATATGGTGCTGCCGGTTGTGGGGAAGCCAAGCCCGCCACAAAGGACACGAAGCTCCACTAGGGAAGGCTTGCCAAGTTACGTCTTGAGGGCCTGCAGCGCAGCGGCGATGCATAGGTTGAGCGGCCTGTCAGTGTTGACCACGAGCTTGGGCAAAGTGATCGGTTCAAAGCGGCGCTTCACCTCGAGGTACAAACCGTAGCCCCTGTTACCGGCAGGGTGGCCGGAAGCTTTGTCGAGGCGAGCTTTAGCGGTTGCATCGCTGCAGGTACATTCCAAAATGCGCCAGGGCTGCCCTAAGCGATTGGCGAATTCGATGACACGATCGATCTGATATCGGCGCGAGAAAGTGCGGCCGTCGAGGAAGATAACGCGATCAGGATCTTTTCTGAAGAGGCATGCGGCACTTTGCAGCATGATCTCCATGCAGAAATCATCCTGCTCGGTCGAATATTCGATATCACGCGGCTCGAATAGTGCGTGCCGAATCGCGTCTTTGTTGAG
>DASUWH010000030.1:0-74611 GCA_036378535.1 Terriglobales bacterium
AGGTCTCAGGTCTCAGGTCTCAGGTCTCAGGTCTCAGGTCTCAGGTCTCAGGTCTCAGGAAGAAAAAAACACCGCCGGTCTTCCCCAGTCAAGCGCAGTCAGTTGATATTGATATACCAGTAGGATTCTCACCTCTATGTAACAGCAGCAGACATCGCACCCGTTCTTCCTGAGACCTGCTGCCTGACACCTTGTCTACGGCGTCGGTGGGCTTAAGTTGCAGGTGTCGGTGGTGCTCTGTAACGGCGGCTTGGGCGGCGTTGCCCAGGGCACGTTCACGAAGTCAAAAAACTCCGTCATGTCCATGGCCGCAGCATCGCGCGCCGTCAGGTTCGACAGCTTAAAGCGAGTTTCAATCAGCTTCAGGATTGCCGTGTAATCAGTCGGCGTGTGTGATACGAAGTGCTTCAGCGTGAAGGGCGACACCACGATCATGGGCACGCGATATCCGGTGTAAGTGAAGTCGCACGTCGGAGCTCCCGGAGTCGCGGTGCAGATGTCACCGGCTAACAAGTCATTGGGTCGAGTGCCATCCGGATTCGGCACCGGGTTAATCGGGGGCACATGATCGTACAGACCTCCACCTTCATCCCAGGTGAGAATAAAAGCTGAATCCTTCCAGGAAGGGCTGTTCATTAAGGGGTTAATGAGTTGGTTGGCTACGTAGGCTGCACCCGCCTGGATTCGCGTGGGAAAGAGATCGTTTACCGTGGGATGCTCATCCAGCGCCGCGCCATAGGCGGGCTCAATCAGGGCAACGTTTGGCAAGGTGCCGTTCGCAACGTCCCGCAGATATGCATTGATAGACTGCACGTGCTGCGACACGAATGATGGATTCGCCTTCATCTGCTGCCCGAAGATAAACCACGTGATTTCACTGAAATTGCTTAAGCAGGCGGAGTCAGTATCACTGCAACCAGTAGCCTGGGAATTGACATAGATCTTCCAGCTCAGCCCAGCATTCTGCAATTCCTGGAAGATAGTGTTGGCGGTTAGAAAAACGCCTGGCAGAGGTGGATAAACGTGCCCCTGCGAGGTTGCGGCTGCCAGGTACATACGGTTGGGCTGGGTTCGGCTCAGGACGGGCGAGAACCAGCGATCCGAGGTCGCAAAGCTCGAAGCCATGAAGTAGTAGTAGTTCAGGTCGGTTCCGTCGTAATAGCCCATTGCTCGAAAGCCGTCCACATCCAGGTAGGGAGGCACGTTTCGTCTCGCATCATCAGCCGCAGCCTCAACAAATCCGTCCATCGTTGCATTCGCGGCCACCGGGTTGCTCAGATTCCGGTCGACATGGCTCTCATTCCAGGATGGGCTGGGGTTCTCGATGCACTGCGTTAAAAGATGGAACGATGGGACCGGAGTGAACTTTGTACTTGCGTTACATCCGGCCGGAGGAATGGACGTTGGGTCGCATCCTGGGTTTGTAGGCGTTGTTCCTGCTGGGATATTCAATTGCGGCAAGCCGTCAAACGCCTGGTCCGAAAATCCGTTCTGCGCCCAATATTCGCGCAGCGCACCGAAATAGTGATCAAAAGAACGATTCTCCTGTGCCAGGAAGATGATGTGATTCAGCGACTGCAGCGCTCCGTTGAAAGTAGCGGTTGCCGCCTGGGCCGAGTTAATCGTCAATTTGCACGTATTGCTGGTGCCCGTACATGCTCCCGCCCAGCCCGCAAACGGAAAACCTGTTGCCGGAGTAGCCGTCAGTGCCACCTGAGTTCCCTTTGGGAAGTTCCCGCTACAACTTTGCGGGCAATTAATCCCGGCGGGATTACTGGTCACGGTTCCGGAACCGTGCCCGGCCAACGTAACCGACAACTGCTCTAGCGGAGGACCTGTGAATGAGGCGGTCACGCTGGTGCTGGCGCTTAGCACGACGGAACACGTTCCCGTTCCCGAGCAAGCGCCTGACCAGCCGTTGAACTTCGTATTGGCCGCCGGCGCAGCTGTGAGCACCACAGTTGTTCCGGGATTGAAGGTCGCTGTACATGTATTCGGGCAGTTGATTCCTGCGGGATTACTCGTGATTACTCCTTTCCCGGTGCCCGTTTCGTTAACGGCCAATTGAACTGGGGCCGGGTGACTTACCCCCTGACAACCGCTAAGAACAGCCACGGCCAGGAGCGCAACAGAACAGCAAGTAATCCGCACAAACAGACCTCCTGAATCAACTTTTCGATGTCAACACGGAGGACCCGGTTGTGCGTTCAGCGCGGGTCCTGCACGAATTCACAATTCTTTAACACCTGAAAAATACATAATTTAGAAGTGTTCGATGAACCGTCGCGCGAGTGTTGCCGAAACTGCCACCCCAGCACCTTGCCCGTGCTATGGTTTACGCCTGAGCCAACACATGGACGAGAAGAGCGGATTAGCATATTGGGCTGGGCGCGTACTTCAGGAGCTTGCGAATGTGACACGCAACTTCGACCCCGACCCAGTTCACGACTTACGTGTCGCGCTGCGCCGATGTCGCTCCATGGCCGACGGTTTTCTGCTTGTCGATCCCGATCCCGGTTGGAAGCAACTGAAGAAGGTCGGGAAAGGTTTGTTCAGCCGCCTCGGCGAGCTACGCGATATGCAAGTCATGGAGGAGTGGGTGACCGGCCTGGGCGAACCGGATGATTCGATTCGCAACGATCTGCTTCGCCTTTTTGCCAGCCAGGAGATTGCACTCAAAAGCAATGCCCAGCTGGCGGCCCAGGCATTTGATCAGGAGAAATGGCAATTCCTGGCTGGGCGGCTTGCTGCGCGTACTCGGGCGATTCCCTCCGAAGGTCTGGTCTTTCAGCAAATGGCTACGGAGCGCTGGCAGCAGGCCCATGAACTACACCGTCAAGCTTTGCGTAACCGGACGCAGGTCGCGTTCCACCACTTGCGAATCGGGCTAAAGAAATTCCGATACACAGTGGAGAACTTTCTCCCCCAACGACACGAGAAGTGGGGATCGGATCTAAGAAAACTGCAGGACCTGTTAGGAGAGGTCCACGACCTCGATGTGCTCGCGGGAATTGTGAGGACTCTCCCGGGGCTCGCTTCGGAAGGGCGTCAACGCTGGCAAGGCAGAATCCATCAGGAACGTCAGCAGCGGCTGGAAAAGTACCGCAGCAAGATGCTTGGCCGCCATTCTCTTTGGCATGTCTGGCGAGAGGAACTTCCGCAAGGCGCCAGACTCGAACAGGCTGCGCTGGCTCGATTGCGTGCCTGGGGAGCTTTTCTCGATTCCGATGTTCACCATTCCCGGCGCGTCACTAAGCTGGCCCTGCAACTCTATGAAGGCCTTGCCAGGGAAGAAGTCTTTCGTTTCAGCGAAAAACAGCGCCGCATTTTAGAAACCGCAGCTCTGCTGCATGACGTTGGTCTGGCTAAGGGAAATCGGGCCCACCATAAGCACACATATCGGCTGATCCGTAAAATCGCGGTCCCGATTGGCTGCACGCTGCCGGAACTCAGCGCCATCGGCGCCGTCGCTCGTTATCATCGCGGAGCACTGCCTCGCCCCGAACACAAATGCCTCAGGCGCATCCCTGCCTCCGCTCGGCCGTCCATTATTCGTCTCGCAGGTGTTCTAAGGCTGGCCAACGCATTTGATTTCTCTCACGACGGTAGCGTTCGCAGTTTGCGCGTGGAGCGCAGCGCCGGAACGATCCTCATCAGCAGCGATGGCTATAGCTCAACTGCACCCGAGGCCGAACGCATCGCCGCTGCGCGTCATCTACTGGAAGCCAGTTGCCAGGTCGCGGTGATCGTGCGCCCGTCGTCCACAGCTCCGCGCGTCGCTGCTGTCGGCTGACCGGAGTTTCGCGGCGGCAACTTGTCTACGCAACATTCGCTCCGGCGCTCTGTTATTCTTTCTGAAAGCGCGGCAGCGGGCGAGTATTCATTTATGGTGAAGCGCTCCCACCACTCCAAGACGGATTCCACTAGAACGCTTACAGACATGATTTCTCGAGCGTGTCTGATCGCCAAGGATGCTGCTTTCAATGTTGAGGACTACATCGAGAAATCCACGAACCTTGCTTTCGTGGCCGTTAAGCAATGCGAAAAAGAGCTGGACGAGATTGAGCGCGACATCGACCAACTGCTTCCCGCTGCCATCACCGAGGTTACGGAAGGGGAAGCCCGGCAACTCCTTGCCTGCCTGAAGTTCATTACGGATCTGGAGCGCATCGGCGATTTGCTATTATCCGCGGCCCACGGCCTCCACCAGCTCACTTCCCCGCTCGGGCGCGAAGACGCCTCTCTTTTCATAGAGATGTCTAGAACCCTACAACGAATGCTCGAAGAAGTTCATAGTGGATTCGTGAAACGTGAAGTGGACGCGGCCAAGCTGGTACTACGGACCGATTCCGAGATCGACCGGGCTTGTCACAAGATCTTCCGCCGCCACTTTGCGGTGATCGGCACGAACGGCACCAGTGACAGCAGCAGAATCCTCTTTATTGCCCAGGCGTTTGAACGAGCCGGAGATCATGCCAAGAACCTGGGTGAGGAAATTATCCACCTGGTGCGTGGCCAGAGTTTGCGTCATGCGTCCCGCGCCCGCTTGAAATCTGACTAGAATCTTCCGCTGATCAAACAGAACAATTCTGGAAAACTCAGTATACGTGGTGCCGCAGTTATGATCTGGATTTGCTGCGCCGTTTCTCTCGAGCGGGGGGCAAGGCCTTGGTTACTCGCAAGCTGCCCTGAATATCTTCTACGTCGATAACGCGTGAGAGTGGTGCCACCAGCGGCCGGCTGCGTAGCTGCTTAATACGGCCTGCAGCCTGATTAACGACACGCGCCAGTTCCGCGCCATAATTTCCCGACCGATTCTCCCTCAACCTTCGCTTCGCCTTTTCGATGGAAAACCAGGTAGGGTTTCGCCCGGACTCCGGCGGCGGTTCGAGCCACAAAACCTGGCACAGGTGCGCAGTGATCATAAGGTCCATGCCGGGATTTGCTCCCCCTCCATTTTTTCGCCGCACGTAGGTGGCGAAGGAACCTTCCTCCATGCGGCCATGCACTCCGGCCTCCTCGAAAGCTTCCAGGGCTGCTGCCTGCGCCGTCGTGAGACCAGGCTCTGCGTTTCCCTTCGGAAATGTCCACCGCCCCCCGCGTGTCTGCACCAGCAGAAACTCGAGGATGCCCGCTCGGATGCGAAAGCAGACCGCAGCCACCTTTTCGCACTTGCGCAGCGTGCGCAGATCAGACAACCGCAAAAATTTGCCCGCGCCATAGGGAACTCCTGGTCGCGGCCGCATCCTGAACTGCGCCTCGCCTGTGCTCATAGGCATAGATTGCGCAACCAACCAGCTTTTGACTAGAGCACAATCTGGTTCCAATAGCGCCGGAATCCTCCTACACACTTGCGTACCTGCTTTGGCTTCGCAGACTATGGACACGCAACCATCAGGAACCTGCATTGGACACTGCTTACTGTCTGCGCTGTAATCGTGAAATCACGGCAGGAAGCAAGTCAGTTTCTGTCTACATGTTTGCGCAAACGGTCGGGATAAGGCCGCGCCAGAAATCCACGGCTCAGCGCATCTGCTTCTGCCCCCAATGCTCCGTTTCCCTAGCCATGGGGCCACCGCCGGAAGGCGCGCTCAACATCGTGGCATGGAACATGATTCGTGATCTGGTGTCGTCGGACCCATCCCTCAGCCGGGCGGCATGGGAAAGCATGCACGATGTCATCGGGCTGCTGCCGTCACAGGAAGCTGATGCTCAACCGCGGCGTGCAGTGGGTGGATACTTCGAGTTCTGACCTTGCGTGAAATTGAGCGGCTTAATCTGCGGAATTTCCCAAATTAGAGATCCCAGACAAATCTTCTCGGCCAGTGCTCGGTTATGAGAAGAACAAACAGATCCGGATGTACGGTGAAGAATTCCTTCAACCGGAACTGCGCGTCGCCTGATGAGGTGGATCGGCGGATGGTTGACTGGATATCAGGACAGACCCGTTGGCTTCCTTCTCGCCTCTTCTAGCGCCTGCGCCGGATCTCGGCCGGTCACCTCTTTGTACCAGGCCGGATGGTGCGTCCATGCCCAGGCTTCGCTAACCGTGCCCCGAGTCATGGCTTGCATGGTGCCGGGCTCGCCAATGGTGCTCAGATAAACATGAACAAAGATTCCGGCCAGCATGACCAGGGCTGAGATATCGTGAATCACGTAGCTTACCGCCACAGGCCAGCGCCCGAATACCTCCGGAAACCACATAATCAGGCCGGTAATTACATAGGCGATGCAACCGCCCACGATTTCCCAGAACTGCAGCTTCTGCCCGGCATTGAAAAAGCCGACGTCAGGCGGCTCGATCGTGTCCCGATGGCTGACATAATCGCCCAGGCGTTTCATCCAGCGCGTGTCGCCCGGACCCCAGGCCATCAATGCAGCCCAGTTGATTACTTGTAATCCGAAAAAGAAAACAAAGCCTAGACCAAACCAGGGATGCAGCAGGCGCGTCATCGCACCGCCACCGAACAAGGGCGTGAACCAGCGGAAAATCCAGGGCATGTAGATGCCGAAGCCCGACAATAGCGCCAGGAAGAAAAAAATTCCGTACATCCAGTGCAGAAAACGAGTATAGGCACGGTGGCGCAGCACTTCACCAACGTAAACAACAGTGAGTCCGATTCGATTGATGAAGTGGTCCTTGCGATCCAAGCGCTGCGCTGACGTGGCCACTTAGTTCTCCTTCCTGGTTCCGCCCCCGTCGATTTCCTTGACCGGTGGTTGCGGTTGCACGCGGCGCGGTCCTTCGGTGACGTAGTGCAGAATGACCCCGGCAAAGGCCATCATCGAGGCTATCAGGCCAACCGGCTTGAACCAGTTCTTCCAGATGGTGAAGCTCAGAGGGATACGCGGGTTCTTGGGCAGGCCTCCGTATTTTTCCGGATTAGTCGCGTCGTGAAGGACGTAAACAACGGAGGTGCCTCCGATCGCCTGGGGATCGTAGACACCTGCATCTTTAAAGCCGGCGTGCTCCTGGAGCTGCTTGACGCGGGTGTTCGCCAGCATGAGCATGTCATCTTTGGTGCCAAAATGCAGACACCCCGTGGGACAGGCTTTGATACAAGCCGGCTCCAGGCCCTGGCCAACCCGGTCTGAACACAGCGTGCACTTGTAAACTTTTTTCGTGGACGGATTAAACTTCGGCACGTTGAACGGACAGCCCGACACGCAGAACTGGCAGCCGATACAGTTTTCCTGCTGGAAATCGACGATGCCGTTTTTGTATTGCACGATGGCGCCATCTGCCGGACACGCCGCCATGCAGCCCGGATCGGCGCAGTGCATGCACTGATGCTTGCGCATCAACCACTGGAATGAGCCGTCCTCATGGCTGACTTCGTTGAACTTGATCAGGTTCCAGTAGTTCCAGTTGGTGTCGGGCATCGTCTGGTAGGTGTTGTCGAACATGGTGGGCTGGAAGGGCATGTCGTTCCATTCCACGCACGCGACTTCGCACGCTTTACAGCCGATGCAAGTTGTCGTATCGATTAATTTGCAGACGACTTCCTGGCGTTGCGTACCCGCACCTGCAACGGATCCCGGGTGGGCCGAGATTTTCTGAACCTGCAGCGTCTTGCGATCGCTCACCTCAGGTCTCCTCTATGCCTTCTCCAGCTTCACCAGGAAGCCTTTGAACTCCGGGGTGAATGCATTGGGATCGATCACCGCGGGCGAAAGAAAGTTAGCCGGTGTGCGGGCCGTCTTGCCTTCATCTTCTGCGATCCCGCGATAGCCCCAGTGAATAGGAATGCCGATCTGGTAGGTCTTTTTACCGTCGATCATCATCCCCTTGATCCGGCGCGTAACCATTGCCTTGGCGATATATTCCGCGCGCGCGCTGGTTACTTTTACCTTCTCCCCGCCTCTGAGCCCCAACTGGTCGGCAAGCTCGGCCGGAATTTCCACGAACGGCTCTGGCACCAGCTGCACGTTCATGGGATTATTCTTGGTCCAGTAGTGATAGTGCTCCGTGAGCCTGTAGGTCGTGCAGATAATGTTGAAGCCCTGATCGACGGTGCCGTACTTGTCCAGGTCCGTCTTGAATCTTTTCGCAAGCGGATTGTTCGATTGAGCAGGATGCAGTGGATTCGCGACCGGACTCTCGGTCGGCTCGTAGTGCTCGGGGAAAGGACCATCGGCAACCGCACCGATCGGAACAAATAAACGGCCCACACCCTCAGGATTCATGATGAATGGACCCATGTGATCCTTAGGGTTGGAATCGGGCTTGAAGTCAGGAATATCGTTGCCCACCCACTTCTGTTTGGCTTCGCTCCACCAGATCTGCTTGCGATCGGGATCCCAAGGCTTCCCGCTCACATCGCAGGAAGCCCGGTTGTACATGACGCGGCGATTCATGGGCCACGACCACGCCCAGTTCGGGTAAATGCCCAGCCCGGAAGGATCTTCCGTGCCGCGGCGCTGGATCAGCGGTCCGGCTTCGGTCCATGATCCGCAATACAGCCAGTTGCCCGACATTGTCGATCCGTCATCCCGCAGAAATGCGAAGCCCGGAAGCTGCTGGTCGGCTTTGATCGTAGTGTTCGTTTTCTGGTCTGTGACGTCGGCCAGCGCTTTGCCGTTGAGCTCTTTCGCAACTTCAGCCAGAGACGGATTCAGGGGAGTCGTGTAGTTCCACGAGACCTTCAGGATGGGGTCGGGAAGCTTCCCACCTTCCTTCTGATATTTCTCTCGGATCTTGAGGAAGATGCGCGCAAGTATTTCCTGATCGAGTTTGCAGTCGCCGGGAGGCGGAACCGCCGCCCACTTCCACTGCAGCCAACGGGCCGAGTTAACAAAAGTCCCGTCCTTCTCGGCAAAACCAGCACCGGGCAGGCGATAGACCGTAGTGTTGATCTTCTTCATATCCTCGGCCGTGGTGCCGGGTGCACGCCAGAACTCACTGGTTTCGTCGGGATAGATTTCGCACACCGCGAGGAAGTCGGCCTTCTTCAGCGCTTCAATATTCTTCTTTGCGTTAGGCCCGATCATGACCCCGTTCATGCCGAACGCCAGCATGCCCTTGACTTTGCCGTTGTACATGTCATCCCAGATTTCCGCCCAGGAATACTTGCGGTCGATCTTGGGAAGCCAGTTGAAGCCGTAATCGTTTTCTTTGGTCGCCGCATCACCGTATAGCGCTTTCAGAAACGAGACCGTGAACGCCGGGGTATTCGACCAGTAGTTGAAAGAATCCCATTCTTTCGGTTTAGACGCCTTGGGCGTAGTGCGAGCGAGATAAGTCTTCAGGTCGGTGTCGGCGGGCGTGGGCATCTTGAGGTAGCCGGGCAGAATGTCGAAGATGCCCGCCATGTCGGTCGCGCCCTGTATGTTGGAGTGGCCGCGCAGAGCGTTTACACCGCCACCAGCACGGCCGACGTTTCCCAGCAACAACTGAATCATGGCGGCGGTGCGGATGGTTTGGGTGCCGGACGAGTGCTGGGTCCAGCCGACCGCATAGATGATGGTCCCCACCTTCTTCATATCGCCGTTTTGGCGAATGGAGGTGAACGTATCCCAGGCTCTGAGCGCCTGTTCTTTCGGAATCCCCGTGATGCGCTCGACCATCTCCGGCGTATACCGCGAATACTGTTTCTTCAGCAGTTGGAAGACGCAGCGCGGATGTTGCAGCGAGAGGTCGTAGGCGGTGTTCGGCGGGAGCATCGGCGGGGGAATCGGGCCGCCGCCCATTCCCTTGGCGCCCGCCGGCCCCTGAGCCTGATAACCCAATGCTTCCACATTGTGTGCGGCAGCTCCACCACTCTGCTTTGATTGTTCCTGCGCGTGCGCAGGTACTGGCGCTCCACTCTTCCCTGCCTCCTCGTAATTCCACGTGCTCTTGTCGTAAGTCTTGGCGTTCGGATCGAAGCCGGAATAGAGCCCGTCTTCCGGCAATTTAAATCCGTCTTTCACGATGAAGGCGGCATTGGTGTAGTTGACGAGATATTCCTGATTGAAGCGGTTATTTTCCAGAGCGTAATTAATCATCCCGCCCAGGAAGGCAATATCGGATCCGGCACGAATCTGCAGGAACTGGTCAGCCTGTGATGCTGTGCGCGTGAAGCGTGGGTCTACGACGATAAGCTTGGCATTGCGATTCCGCTTCGCCTCGACTACCCACTTGAATCCGCAAGGATGGTTCTCGGCTGGATTGCCGCCCATGATCAACATCATGTCGGTGTTCTTGATGTCGATCCAGCCGTTGGTCATCGCCCCGCGTCCGAATGTTGGCCCCAAACTGGAGACCGTGGGTCCGTGTCAAACACGTGCCTGGTTTTCCAGGCACGTCACCCCCATCGCACGCATGGACTTTACTACCAGGTAATTGAACTCGTTGGTATCGGTACACCCGCCGGCAAAAGCCAGCGTCTCGAGACGATTAACCGTCTTCCCGCTCGTGTCTTTTTCGACAAAGGTCGCATCGCGCAGATTCTTGCTTCGGGTGGCGATCTCGTCAATCGCCTGGTCCCAGGAAATGTCCTCCCAGTGATCCGAGCCCGGGCGGCGCACCTGCGGCTTTAAAATCCGGCGATCATTCACGATGTCCTGCAGCAGGGACGAGCCCTTGGGACAAAGCGTGCCGCGATTGATGGGATGATCCGGATCACCCTCCACGTGGACGACTTGCGGCGTCACGTTCTTGGCGCGATCACCGATGGTGTGAATGATGACACCGCAACTCACCGAGCAGTAAGGGCAGGTGCTGCGCGTTTCCGTGGTGCGCGAAATTTTCAGAGAAGCGGTTTGTGCGTACAGGGGTTGGAGCTCAAAACCGAGCACCGAAACTCCAACCGCACCGGCCACTCCTGTCTTGAGGAAGGAACGTCGCGAGAGGTCCATTCAGGTCTCCGCCGGGTTAAGACCATCTACTTGGGAGCGGCAAGTGCCCTGCACTTGTCAGGAACAACCATTCCCCACAACGATGAACGAAAAACTACACCCCGGCGGCGGGAGTGTCAACGAAAAGGGCGGGAACGAATGTTAAAATTTAGTTAAAAACCGACAAGATTGCGGACAATTTTCGTGTATCCGCGACCGGCCGCCCACACATCGAGAACCGCCCACGCCGCTTCATCCACCAACGGAACAGCACGTCCAGCGATGGTCATGTCTACGGCCTTGAGATAGCGCTTGCAGGTATCGCAGGCCTGGATATGAACATGCGCGCATTCTTCCGCAGAGTAGCGCGGGAGCTTCTCTTTGTCTTCTTCGCCGCACAGCGGACAAATAATGCGCCGAAACAGCCACTCCCTCAGGCAGAAAGAGCATTGAAGCCAGCGGGTGGCGCCTTCACCTTCTGGACGCAGAATCGCCAATTGCGGTAAGCCTTCGCATGCGGGACAGCGAGCCTGTTTCCAATTCGGATTTGGCGGCACTTGGGACTGCAGGTTCTCTGCCCATGGCTGCAGGCATGCGCGCGTGACAAAATCTTCAACCTCGGTCAAATCGTGCTCGCCTTGGCCGAGCGCCGACTTCAGAATCCGGTCCCAGTACAGTTCACCGTTTTGCTGCAGAATCCTGGCGCGATGGCCCAATTCTTCCGGCCCACGCTCCGCTATGATCTGCAAAAGCGAGGGCAGGAACGAGCGAGGAAGGGCAGGATCGATTTGTTCGCCCAGCGGAGTTCCCGGCCGGAACTCGGCGTGGGCTGCGCGCGCGACTTCGCACTGGAACTTCAATACCGCTTCATAGAACTGCAGCAACGCCCCTGCGGCAGGCTGGCACGCCCGCAGTTCCCGAGCCCGTTCTATTCGAGCTTCCCACTGTCGCGGGGCACCCTGAAAATTGGCTTTGGGAACCGTGACCATCGAGGACAGCATCTTCCCACAAAGCGAAGTGAAGGTCCAAGCAGGCCGACCACCAAAACACAGAATTGGGGTGAGCTCTTGCGACTCACCCCAATTCAACAACGAACACCGTCGCATCAGGAATTCACGGGCACCAGCTTTTCTTCCTTCTTCAAGTACTCCTTTGCATTGGCTGCGGTGGACGGTACGACCTTACTGCCCGACAAATAGGCCCTCAGCATCTCTACTTCATCCTCAGCTTCGTTCAGCGGTATCCGCACCTGGCCGCCCTCCACGGCTGCGCGGCACAATGCCATCATGACTTCGAAGCCTGCATATGCGCTGGCGAAATTGCAGGAATGTACTTTGCGCTCGTCGTCCAGCCAGTCGGCCATCTCTTGAACGTAGGGCGGCATATCGAGGTCGTAGTTCATACAGCCGGAGCCGGAGCTGCAACCGGTAGTCGTGACGGAACGCCAGCCGCTGCCCGTCAGGACTTCGGCGAAACCATCGCTACCTTGTGCGCCGATTCGACACTTCCGCCACCAGTAGTCGACCTCGGGTACATCGGGAGCGCCGGCGCCGCACTCGACAAACCCGCGCACGCCGTTCGCGAATTGAATGAAACCGCCGATATAGTCCGGTGAGGGATGCAAGTCAGCCAGCTTGCCCTCCCCAGCCGCTTGCGCCATCACCCATTCCGCGGCCACCTCGCCGTTGTACCAACGCATGTAATCGATGAGGTGCGACAGCATGTGCATCATCCAGCCGGAGGCGATTCCGTATACCGTATGCACTCGGCCGAGCGCCCCGCTGGCGATAATCTCCTTCACCTTGCGATAGTGCTCGCCATAGCGATGCTGATGGCTGACCACCGCTTTTGTCCCGCTCTCGTCCAGCAATCGTTTGATTTCCATTCCTTCGCGGCTGGTCAGAGCAACCGGTTTTTCGAATGCCACCAAGCGTGCTCCGCTCTCGATGGCAACGCGGATCATCTCGACTCGCAAGTTCGGAAGCGTGCAGAAGCAGAAGACTTCAGGTCTAACTGACAGGGCAAGCTCCCGTGCATATTTGGATTTTGCCGACCCGAACCTAGCCGCAGCAGCCTCGAGGCGAGCGGTATCAACATCGCAGACGCCAACTAACTCAAATCGGCGGTTTGCCTGAAAGGCCTGGGCATGATGAATTCCTCGCTTGCCCATGCCTACAACTAAGACCCTATAGCGACTGCTCATCGCGCCCTCCGATCCCAATCGAGGACGCGGTCGACCGTGTAATCAACTTCCTCCTCAGTTAATTCCGGGAACATAGGTAGCGAAATGCAGCATGCCGCGTTACGCTCCGAGTTCGGAATCGGGCCGGCAATACGCGCCTGTCCCCCCCAGGGATACCCTTCCTGTTGATGAATGGCGATTGGATAATGGCACTTGGCATCGATGCCCTCGTCATTCAGGAATTGCAGCAATTGGTCGCGATGCTTTGCTTGCCTGGTTTCGATTACATAAAGATGAAACACGTGCCGATATCCGGGAGTCTCAAACGGCAGGGTGATGTTGTGCGCCCGTTCCAGCCCCTTGCTGTATCGGGCCGCCCAATCTCTCCGCAGATTGTTCCACTGATCAATGTGTCTCAGCTTGGCGCTGAGTACGCCTGCATGCACATCGTCGAGGCGGCTGTTGTAGCCAATGCTGTGGCAGGAGCGTTTTTCCGAGCCATGGTTGCGCAGTTTGCGCACGATGCGGTCGATTTCGGGGTCATTGGTGACAATCGCCCCGCCATCCCCAAACGTCCCCAGGTTCTTTTGAATGATGAAACTGATCGTGGCCGCATTGCTGAGTTCAGCAACCCTGAACCCGTCCCCGTGGGCGCCGATCGCCTGCGCGTTGTCCTCGACAACCTTGAGATTGTGCTTGTCCGCAATCTTGCGAACCGCCTTCATATCGGCGCATTGCCCATAAAGATGGACCGGCACAATCAGCTTGGTTCGCGGGGTGATAGCGGCTTCGATCCTGGCGGGATCGATGCAGTTGGTACGCGGGTCAGAATCGACGAAGACTACCGTCGCGCCCGTAAACCAGATGGCCTCAGCAGTGGCAAAGAATGTGTTGGCGGTGGTGATGCACTCGTCACCTGGACCAATACCGAGAGCTTTGAAGCTTAACCACAGCGCGTCAGTCCCATTGCCAACGCCGATCGCATACTTGGTCCCGTGAAAGGCGGCTAGTTCCTGCTCAAACCGTTTCAGCATCGGACCCATAACATATTGGCCGCTTTCCAGGACCTGGCGAATGTTAGCGTCGATCTCTTCCTTAATATTGTGGTACTGGCGTACGTGCCCGTAGAACGACACGCTCATCTTGGTTTCAATCATGGGATCTCCTTCCCTGGCGGCAGGGCGAACACATAGGCGCTCGCATCTTGGACTTCGCTGTTGGAGTAAGTCGCGGACTGTTCTGCTGGCGTAAGAATTCCACTGGAATGGTAACTAGACTGCCATCATGGTTGCCGTGATTAACCTCACGCCGAGTTGTGACTGGTTGAACCTTTCTTGCCAGCAAACGGCCGAACTCCAATCACGCTAGAATCTCTTTCACCGCGTGCATTCCTGCCCCATCCGCCGGCCCCTTCTGCTGCTAGTCGCGGCCCTTGGCGGTAGCCTCGGCAGCGCCTCACTGACAGCGAGAGATCCCGCACTCGTCCTTAGAAACTCCAGCCTCGATTTTCAAGCTGGTGCCCCGGCCACCGCGCACCGGAGTGCCCGCGCTCTGCCCCTGAACCGCTTCCAAGCTTCGCGCGCCGAGGCCACACCCCACGCCTATTCCCATCTCGCGGTGGGAATTGCCGACGACTATTTCGACGGCACCAGCCCGCAAGCGCGCGTCCGGCGGCATCTTCGTGTTGCGCACCAGTTGGGCGTGAAGTATTTCCGTTGCGCGTTCAGCTGGAACGCTATCGAGAAGGTACCCGGACAATATCGCTGGGCTTTCTGGGACATGCTGGTGCGGGAGGCCGCCAGTGCTCATGTGGAGCTGATTCCGTATGTCGCCTACACGCCCCAGTGGGCGGCCGCGTCAGAGACCAATTTCTGGCGGCAGCCTCCGCGCAATCCCAACCTCTACGCGGAGTTCATGGAGCGCATTGTGGAACGTTATCGCGGGAAGATTCACGCATGGGAGATCTGGAATGAGCCCGACAATCGCGATTACTGGCAAGGCTCTGCTCAAGGCTATGCGGAACTGGTGCGCGCCGCCGCGCTGGCAATGCGTCGCGCCGATCCCTCAGTCGTGCTTGTGCTCGGAGGCATGAGTCACGGACCAGGCCCTTTCTTTCGCGAGTTGCTTCCGCACATCGCGGGATATGTGGACGTCATCGCGATGCATGCCTACCCGGAATCATGGGACGAGCAACGCGCCGAAGAAGTTTATGAGCACTGGCCCGCACAAATGACCGCTCTCGTCGACGAGCAAGCGCCGGGAACCGATTTCTGGATAAATGAAATGGGGTACGCCGATTATCGTTTCTCGGCGAATCGAGCATCACCATACGGAATCAGCGTTTTCTATAATTACGAGCATACAAGCGCCTACCAGGCCGAATTTTTGTTCAAGACCGAGGTGATGGCGCTTGCCTTCCCACGCACGTCCCTCACGGCCTGGTATCGCATAGATGATTTCTCTTCCCTAACAACACACTTCTCCGCCGACGAGGTGAATTACCATCTTGGGCTGCTCGACGCTGCCCGGCATCCCAAGCCTGCTTTTTACGCCATGAAGTTCTTTGAGAAGCTATTTGGAGGGCAGGTGACTCACATCCCGGTTCGTCTGCAAGTTGCGAACACAGCGGGCAAGGTGAATACTCTTTCCGACGCTGTGGTCAATGTCTTTCGTGCTGATCGTTCCGAGCTGATCATCACAGGTTGGTTGCGCAGTTCCCTCCCCTCGGAAGTACACGACCACTCCGGAACAAGTCAGGATTCACGAAACGAAAGCGTATCCATCGCACTCCCCTGCCAAACGGTCTCGAGAGCACGGTCGTACGACGTAGAGGGACACGCTTTGGCTTCACCCGCCCGATTCGCAGACGGTTGGCTGAGGGGCACTCCACTATCCGGAGACCGCGTGTTTATCGAAGTTCTGCAGTGTAAAAATTAATGCCCACGCTCCGGATCGCGTAGCCAAACGCCGACCGCGCTACTGATCGTGCCGTTTGAGAGTCGGTCGGCTCTCCCCACTATCGCTGCCGCTGCCGGAGCTATCGGTTGTAGTCGCGCGCCGTAGGGTGGGATGCGTGCCGTCTTTCTGATCGTCCAACCTATGCCGGTTTTCCAGGCGGGCCACGCGCGCCTTCACATCCTGGAACTCGGAGCTGTCCAGTTTGTACTGCGGTTCAGCCGGCAGAAGGGTGTTGATCTCGTGCTGCGTTTTCTCCAGGCGGTCAGGAGTTTGCGGGTGGGTATCGAAGGCTTTGGCCAGGGTACCGGGTCTTTTCTTTTCCATGGCTTGGACCTTTTCGAAGAAGGCAGTAAACGCCTGGGGATCGTAGCCGGACTTGTACAGATACTGCACCCCCAGGTAGTCCGCTTCGGTCTCAAAGCCACGGGAGAACTTCAGAAAACCCATGGGCACCGCCAGCCCGGCAATGCTTTGCACCGCGTAGCCGATTCCGCCGCCTACGAATATCAGCGGAATAGATGCTAAGTTGAGCAACTGTCCCCGCGTATTCTCACGGGCGATGTGACAGGCCGCCACATGGGCGATCTCATGGGCCATGACTCCTGCCAGTTCGGCTTCATTGTCCGCAGCAAGGATGAGCCCTGAATTGACGTAGAAGAAGCCGCCGGGAAGCGCGAAGGCGTTGACGTCGTCCGAATCCACGACCTTGATGGTGAACGGAACCTGCGAGTCGGAATTGCGCACCAGGTTCTGGCCGATCCGGTTGATGTATTCGGTAACGACCGGATCCTTGATGAGCTTGGTGGTGGACTCGATCTGCTCGGAATACTGCTTGCCCATGGCAATCTGGCGATCCAGCGAGTACCAGTTGCTGATGCCGCGGTTGCAGCCCACATTACGATTTCCGATAGCGCTGATGTCCCGAAGGCTACCGTCGTGGTAGGCCTTAACAGGACGGCCGGAAGTCCCACTGCTTGTGCTCGTATCGGCGGCCAACGCCGGAATCGCGCATACAAAACCTACCAGGAGAGTTGCAAGAGCCTTTGCTGGAGCAATCATGGGACACTCCGACCATCAGACTATCTCTCTCTTACTACGACTAGATGCAGGATGCAACCCGATTGGTTACCAGCATGGGCAGGTGGCCGGTAACGACGCGTGGAACCTCCCCATAGAGACTTGCTTGCGATTCTCAATTTCCGATTTCCGTCGAGATGTTGCCTGCGACGTCTCAGGACCCCCTCAGAGTCCAAACATATGCCAGGCTGAGGAGGATCATGACCCCAGCCGTGGCCCAGGAGAGGCTGTTGTAAAAGCGTGAATTGACGAAGTCACCCATCAATTCCTTCTTGTTGACGAGCAACAACATAAATATGAGGACGAAGGGGATGGCCACACCGTTAATCGCCTGTGAAAGGATGGTGATACTGACCAGCGGCAGATTGGGGGTAAGGATCACGCCCGCCCCGGCCGCGATAAGAATCGTATAGAGCCAATAAAAAACGGGCGCCTCGCCAAACCTCTTCCCTACCCCGGATTCGAAACCCAGGCCCTCACACACGGTATATGCGGTCGAAAGGGGCAAAATCGATGCCGCGAACAGCGAAGCATTGAACAGCCCCAGCGCGAACAGTATGTAGGCGTAATCGCCAGCGAGCGGCCGTAGCGCCGCAGCCGCGTCGGCGGGATCGGAAATGTTTCGTAGCCCGTGCACGTAGAGCGTTGCCGCGCAAGCGACGATGATGAACCAGGCCACCAGGTCGGTGAAGAAGCATCCGGCGATCACGTCAATACGCGACAGCTTGTAGTCGCGCCGCGTGATTCCCTTTTCCACGATGGAGGACTGCAGGTAGAACTGCATCCAGGGCGCAATCGTCGTGCCGACTACCGCGATGGCCATGTAGATATAGTTCTTCTGTAAGAGCAGATGGCGATCCGGTGGGACTATGGTCGCCACCAGCGCGTTCGTCCACGCCGGCTTGGCCAGCACACCGGCGAAAATATATGTGATGTAAAAGAACGAAGCCGCCAGGAAGACTTTTTCGACGCTCTTGTATTGCCCCTTAACGACGATCAGCCACACGATTACGGCGCAGATCGGAACGGAATACATGCGCTTGAGGCCGAATAGCTCCATGCTGCCGGCAATTCCCGCGAACTCGGCGATTACGTTGCCGAAGTTGATCAGCAGGATGGCCAGCATCATGAAGAAGGTGATGCGGAACCCGAATTCTTCCCGAATGAGGTCGCTGAGTCCTTTGCCGGTGACCGCTCCCATGCGGGCGGCGATTTCCTGGATCAGGACCAGGGCCAGCGTTACCGGGATCAGGGTCCACAACAAGGCATGGCCGAACTGCGCCCCGGCCTGGGAATAGGTCAGGATGCCGCCGGCGTCGTTGTCGACGTTGGCGGTGATGATGCCCGGACCAATTACCGCTGCGAAGATCAGGATCCGGGTCTTCCAGCGTCTCAGGAATCGTTTCATTGGCGCAGTTCACTGACATAATTCTTAACGACCGAACAGAATAAATGTCATTGTGCATTCTGGCCAGATGAAAACGGAGATCGGGTATTAGCTTTTAGCTATCAGCTATCAGCTCTCTGCAAATGCGGCGAAGCGGCGCCTGCCAGATCCGTGTGTTGAGGGAGGATGGACAAATGGCCGCTATCCTGACCTACGCCAGTGTCTGTCGGGACGGGCTGAGAATGCGGGAGGAACTTTGTCCTTGGCTTGCCGGCGCGCCTGGCGGCCCCGGTAAATTTCCGACATGCGCACGTAGGCCACATACGCCACCAATACGAGATTGATCACCAGCGCCCCCCATCGGATGGGCGTCGAGCGCTCGATCAGAGCACGTATCTCGAACGGTAAATAAACGAGACCAGAAAAGATGGCCAGCCACTCACCCCAGACTCGCGTCTTCCATAGGCCGTAAGATTCCAGAAATCGAAGACCCGAGTAGGTAAAGGCGATCCCTGCCAGAACGGATAATTGTCCCGCAGTGATCTGATCGGCGCGGTCCAGCAGGACTTGGGCAAAGTGGCGATCCGTGTCAATTCGGAAGAACTCCAGCAGGCCATCCACTACATCCCATACATCCTTATGGCGCAATACCAGAAGGCCCACGGCCACGCTGACCCCAATCAGTCCTTTGAGGAACTCAACTGATGCCACCGTGCGCAGGCCGCGTTTATGCCCAGGGTCGCTTCCCCGAATAATACCGGAATGTTCCTGCGGGGGCGGGCTCGGCTTATCGATTAGCATCAGGCCACGAGGATGGGCTGGTCTCATCATACCGTAAGCTAAGAAACCGAAGTCAAAGACTCACGCGTCGGAACAGTCTGTGATGAGATTTATCGTTGGCGCGATGGCAGCGCAACATTTGTTCTATGCAAGACAAACGTAAATACCCGACCCGCCACTCGGTACGGAGTCGCAGCTCTGATAACAAAGTAGATTGGACAACGCTCAGCCCCCGTTATTGCGGACACTGGCGCGGAGCTCGTCGACAATCTCCCGTGCCGCTTTTCTGGCCGCGTCTTCCTGTTTGACATCAAAGGAAATCGCGCCCACGCGGGCGTGTCCGCCACCACCGTAGCGCTCGCAAACCTTGGCCAGGTTCACCAGCCTGTCCTCGCGCGCCCAAGGGTTGGAGCCTACTGACACTTTGGTGCGAAAACTGCTCTTGCTCAGACCAACGCTGTAGATCGACTCCGGATAAAGATAATACGGCACGAACTTGTTGTAGCCCTCGAGATCCTGGTCGGTCACATCGAAGAAAATAGTTCCATCTTTGAATTCGGTGCGCCCCTTCATCAGATCGATGGAACGTTCGTGCCGCTTCATGAGCGGAGGCAGGAGCTCGGCTACAAAGGGTTCTTCCAGGATCGCGGCCAGGGGCATGCTCGCTAGCAGCGGGATCAGACGTGGCACGAAGTCGCGATCTTTGGCAGCCTCGATCGCCATCGTCAATTTCATCGCGGGCGCTTTCATCTCGACAGCACTTTTAGGACTTTCGTAGAGCGCGCCGTCAATAATGTCCGCCCACTCGATCAGTTCCGCTACAGGCTCCGGATTGAACCCAAAGCGCTGTTCCGCAATAGTCGCCAGAAATTTCGTGCACGAGCGGAAATCAGGATCATAGAACTTGCGGTTACTCTGGTCCTGCTCGAAATGCTCCGCATCTTCCGGCGTGAGGAAAGCGCTTTCGTGATGATCGAACCACCATGTGATCTGGGGAGAGCTGGAATATTTGAAATCGACGATCGCGTTCTCGTCACCATCGAATTTGGATTCGTCGAAGAGCGCGCCGGCGCGGTGAAGCAGGCCGCTGAAAACGAAGTGGGCATCGTCGCGGATGCGCTCCCGATAGAAACGGGAAAAAAGCGCGGCCGAACAGGCGCCGTCGAAACACTTGTCGTGATAGAAGACTTTGACCCTCAAATGCTCAATTCCCCACCCTATCCAGATTTTGACAAAGATTTCCTAGGATACCGGAACTTGCGCCTTGCGACAAAAGGCCGATCTCAACCGCGTAACGCGAATTTCTCCGCCCAGTCCCCAAGTACCGGCAGCTTAAAAACCTGCAGCTGGTAGGCCTTGATCATGCAAACCAGCACGACTAGTGCAATTCCAATCGCGACTATCAGGGAGATAGGAATCAGCAGCAGATTGATGGAAGCAACATTAGCGAGCAAAAGGAAAATAGTTCCCAGAACGACGATCGCCACGGTCATAGCAATGCATTGAAATGCATGGAAGCGGACGAAACCCTTCGTGCTAAAGCGCTTTGCCATAAGCAAGATAATGGCGGGAATCACGGTAACGTAAGCCAGCGCGGCCGCAAGATTTTCCGGAATGCCTCCTTCGGCCCGCGAGGCCGGAAGCAGAGCAGGATGCGGCCCGGAGATCTCTACCTGCGCCTCGCCGCAGCTCGGACAGGTGGATGCTGCATCTGTCGTGGGTGCGCCGCAAGCGGCACATACTGCCGTCATTCTGTCCTCCTAATGCGCTTCAAGCCGCAGGGTGCATCATGCGGTTTCGCCGAGATTGACCTTGGCTGCTGCCGCCTGTGTTCTGCCACTACCTGACAGATTTTCGGCTGCAGTCTCCGCATACGCCATAAATCTGAAACGTATGCCGGGTGGTTTCGTACTGATATTTACGCCCGATTTCCTTTTCCAACTCTCCGATCGCGGGCGAAAAGAATTCCACCGAGCTGCCACATTCGGTGCAGACCATGTGATGGTGGCTGCGGCGATTGTATTGGTGCTCGTAACGGGCAATCCCGTCGTGAAAAGCTACCTCGCTGGCCAGCCCGCACTCGGCCAGCAGTTTGAGCGTGCGATACACGGTGGTGTACCCAATCTTCGGATCCTTCCTCTTCACCAGGCGGTATAGTTCGTCGGTGGAAAGGTGCTCGCGCGTGTCCAGAAAGGTGCGCAGGATCGTATCGCGCTGGCCCGTGTGCTTGAGTCCGACTCGCTTCAGATGCTCGTGCAGAATACCCTCGGCCTCGCGCACCATCTCGCGCGAGATGGTGGGCTGGTCATCAATGCGGTTTTGGGGAGTGGTGGGCACCAGAATCAAACAAGAATGATACTGACCTTCCATCCGACTGCCAACTGCCGTTAGTCTCTGTCCCAGCAAAGGTTGCCTTGAAGTCAATTGTGTTCCCGTCAGCCGGACCCTAAAATCAGATTCTTCGCATGACCACGCCCATTCTCATTCCTGCTCAGGAACGCACCCCCGCAGTCATCCGAAAGTTGAGCATTGTTGTTTTCATTGCGGCAGTGGCTGTGCTCATTGCGACCTTGGCATATTTGTATTCCGTGGCACGAAGTGCTCTGCCCCAGTTAGACGGGAACACAAGAGTACCCGGACTCACCTCCAAGGTCACGGTTACACGCGATCAGTATGGCGTGCCCACGATCGAGGCTGCCAGCCTCCAAGATTTGTTCATGGCCCAGGGATACGTCACCGCCCAGGACCGTCTCTGGCAAATGGACGCGATGCGGCGCTTCGCGGCCGGGGAACTGTCAGAGATCCTTGGCCCCAGTCAGCTTCCGCACGACCGCGAGCAGCACATCCTGGGACTGCGTGATGTCGCACATCGGTCCGTTGAACTGGCGTCGGCGCGGGACCGCCAGTTCCTGGAAGCATATGCGCGCGGCGTGAACGCCTATATTCAGGCGCATACCCGGCATTTTCCCATCGAGTTCCGCATTCTGCAGTATGCGCCTAAACCCTGGACCACCGAGGATTCCCTGCTGATGGCCGCCAACATGATCAAAGATCTCAATCATGGCTACTACCGGGCGGCGCTGCAGAAGGAAAAGATCCTGGCGAAGCTGGGGCCGGACTTAACTGCAGACTTATACGTCAACGCCTCTTGGCACGATCGCTCTCCCATGAAGGCACCCATACGGATGGATGGCGTTCTGGATGAAGATAGCGATGCTCCTGAAGATAACCCTGTCACGCACATTCAGCCGTTATTCTCCACATTCGCCCCCGCTGAGAACGGCGATCCGCTTTATCTCTTAAGGCCGGGATCCAACAATTGGGTCGTCTCCGGTGCGCACACCATTTCTGGGAAGCCTCTGCTGTCCAATGACATGCATCTCGAACACCAGATGCCGAATCTCTGGTATGAGGTCCATTTGCGCTGCGGCAGCTTCGATGTGCTGGGTGTCAGTTTGCCGGGTGCACCCTTTGTGATCGTCGGGCACAATCAGCGAATCGCCTGGGGATTCACCAACGTCGGCCCAACCGTTGAAGATCTCTATGTTGAAACATTCAACGACAAGGGACAGTACCGCACACCTCAAGGCTGGCGCGATCCGGAGCACCGGCGCGAGAGCATTCACGTAAAAGGCGCAGCGGATCAAACCCTGGATGTTTCTCTCACCCGCCACGGACCAATCATCACCGAACTGATTCCTGGAGAAAAGCGTCAAATTGCCTTGCGCTGGACGCTATATGACGGCATCCATATTCCGTTTTTTGACGTAGACGCTGCCCAGAATTGGAGTGACTTCACCAACGCGCTCTCCACCTGGAACGCTCCGGCGCAGAATGCTGTCTATGGTGACGTCGATGGACATATCGGTTACCACGCGACTGGCAGTATCCCGATTCGAAGAACGGGCGATGGCAGCCTTCCCCAAGATGGGAGCGATGACGCGCACGAGTGGACCGGCTACGTGCCCTTCGACAAACTGCCCAACGTTTTCGATCCGGCCTGGGGAGTGATTGCGACCGCCAACGGGCGGATCTCCCCGGATAAGTACCCCTTCAGTATCTCGACTCAGTGGGACGCACCCTGGCGGACCGAGCGCATCTATCACGTCCTGGAGTCAGGAAAGAAGTTCTCTGCTGCCGACATGCTTGCGCTGCAGACCGATGTCTATTCTGCCTTCGATCGTTTCTGCGCCGAGCGATTCGTTTACGCGCTGGACCACGTGCCGCAGCTGTCGGCACGCGCACGCCAGGCTCGCGACCTGATGCGCGATTGGGATGGCCGCTTCGTTAAAGAATCGGCCGCCGCGACCATCGAAACCTTATCCCGGAAGGAGTTGAGCCGCTTATTGCTCGAGCCGAAACTGGGCGCCGCATCGCCCGACCCTAACGCCCTTAGTTGGAAAGAATACGCGTGGTTCATGAACTCGGTCTGGCTGGAAGAGATTTTATCGAAGCAGCCCAGGCGCTGGCTGCCGCCCACTTATTCCGATTACGACACGCTGCTGGCAGGGGCGGTGGAAGCAGCCGTTAAACTGCAGGAGGCCCCAGCCAATTTGAACGAATGGCGGTGGGGCATAGCCTTTCCCCTTCACATTCAGCACCCGGTGCTCGGACGCATTCCCCTACTTCGTCGCTGGACCGGCCCCGGTCTGGTCGAACGAGCAGGGGGCGATTACACCGTCTACCAGGCAAACAAAGGCCTCGGTCCTTCCGAGCGCATGACGGTAGACTTCTCCGATCTGGACCAGACCACACTGAACACCGTCACCGGGCAGGCCGGCAATTTCTTAAGTCCGTACTACATGGATCAATGGAAGGCCTGGTACGGAGGAACAACTATGACGGTCCCATTCTCTCCGGCAGCCGTGGAGAAAACCAAGCGGCATAGATTGGTTATGGAGCCACTCTAGGAATACTCAAAAGCTGTGGGGCCAAGCAAGGAACCTGAAACTAACAATATTGTCATCCCGAGCGAAGCGAGGGACCTGGGTTTTTGCTGGCGACAGCGCGACTCAGCAGTGCGTGTAGGCCCGACTATCAATCCACCAACTTCACGTCGATCGCCTGCCCGACTATATCCATCTGCTGCTGGGGCGGGGCCAGCGCGTCCGTAACCGTGCTCCAGTTACGCAATTCTCCATTCTCCACAACATACACCTGAGTCCGCCCTGTGATCGGCTGGATTCCAGTTACATCCCCCAAATCGCTTCCGATCACGACGTTGCCATTGCTTGAGTTGTAGATGGACAGGCACCCGCCAGTACACCCCTGTGCCCCAACGAAGACCTGATTATCCGCTGTGACCGCCATTCGGTTGTGATATCCATTGCTGATCGTCACCGTCTTGATCACTTGCACGGAACTGCCCGCCGTATTCAAAATCGCGAGCTTCCCACAGGAATTTGGATTGGCTCCCGCCGCCCCGCAACCGGCAGATCCGGCCACGTAAACCGTGCTCCCGAAAGACGCCCCATAGCTGGCGCCGCCCGGAAGCACTGTGCTTGCACCCAGCTGATTCGTGGTCAGATCGAGCGGTGTCACGCTGGAAGTCGTACCGCCGCATTCCGCTCCGCAACTCAGTATGTATGCGGTGCGGTTGTCCTGGCTGAACACCGCCCAAACGGGATGATCAAGGTTCGTGGCCGCTCCCCCTGCCGGGATGCTCACCTTGCTGACGGTCCAATTCGGGTTGGAGGTCGTACCAATGTTCGTCAGCGTAGCCACTGTGAGTATGTCCCCGAACACCAGTAGATGAGTGTTGTCGCCGCTCAAGGCGATATATCTGGCACCCGAGAAAATGTTCGGATTGGGTATCACGCAGGAACCGTCCGCTTGTGGCACACACAGGGGCGCCTGCAGGGTCGCGGAGGCAAGGTTAATCACGCCGACCTCCCCGGGAGCAAGGCCCGCAACCGGGGCGTCGGGAACCGCCGCAAATCCGAGCGTGCTGTCCGAGGTCGCTGCCATACTTTCTGTCGACGCCGGCAGCGTTACTTTGCCATTGGAGGTTTCCTTGGCATTGTTCACGATATTAATTTCGTTGTCGGCAGCATTGAAGACCATCGTCAACACGCGACTGGCCGGTTCCGCCATCAAACCAGGGGAAGGACCAGCGCTAACGGAAGAGGTAAATGTCAACCGATCCAGCTGAGCATTAACAATCACCAGCCCCGGACTCGCCGTCGTTGCAGAAACGTCCTGCGATACGAAGGCGCGGAACTTTTGGCCGCTCGGCGGAGTCGTAGTGCTCGTCGAACCGCCACAGGACAGCAGAAACGCGCCGCTAGCCGCGACGAGCACACCCGTAAGAACACGCTTCAATGCAGGGAATCCTAAGATCATGTGCGATAGAGATTTAGATGCGAAGCTCTGAATTATAACAGAGCAAAATTTCCCCTTTGCTGTGGTCAGCTCAGGCGCCACCGCGCAAAAAACTTCCCGATCTTGTATTCTCAACCCAATGGCCATCGATCTCATTGCCCGGCTGCAGCAGGGCCCCATGCTGTGCGACGGTGCTATGGGCACGCTTCTCTATAGCAAGGGCATCTTCATAAATCGCTGTTACGACGAGCTGAATCTTTCCCGACCCGACCTGATCCGCGGGATCCATCACGAGTATATGCAGGCGGGTGCAGACATTGTTGAAACCAATACCTTTGGGGCGAATTCATTCCGCTTGGCGCGCCACAGCCTCGCTGACAAGGTTCACGAAATCAACTTGCAGGGCGCGCACCTGGCCCGGGAAGCGGCCAAAAGCTTCGCCGGCTGGGCGGCGGGATCGGTAGGACCGCTGGGAATTCGCATCGAGCCACTCGGCAAAACCTCGCTGGACGAGGCCCGGGAGTCATTTCGCCAGCAGATTGCGGCGCTGGTCGAAGGCGGCGTCGACTTGCTCATTCTGGAGACATTCGGATATCTGGAAGAACTGCATCAGGCACTATTGGCAGCGCGAGATGTGAATCCAGAAATCCCTGTGGTGGCGCAGGTCACCATCGATGAAGACGGCAACTGCCTGGATGGCTCCGAACCCGAGCACTTTGCCAAAAAGCTGGAATCCTGGGGTGCCGACGTTATCGGCTGCAACTGCAGTGTCGGTCCGGTGGACATGCTCGACGCTATTGAGCGCGTCCGAGCAGCGACTTCCCTTCCGTTATCCGCACAACCGAATGCCGGCATGCCCCGGTCGGTGGAAGGACGGAATATCTATCTCTGCTCTCCGGAATATATGGCCAGCTACGCCCGCAAATTCGTGGCCGCAGGCGTTCGCCTGGTTGGTGGTTGCTGCGGAACCACTCCTGACCACATCCGCGTCATGAAGTCGGCCTTACGGGTGGGGGGCGCTAAGACGACCAAAGTTTCTGTCTTAAAACCTGAGCCGACTGCCAAAGCAATTCCTACCGTCCCACTCGCGGAACGCTCCCGGTTAGGCGCGAAGCTGGCTGCCGGCGACTTTGTCACCATGGTGGAAATCGTTCCCCCTAAAGGCATCGACATCCGCAAGGAACTGGACGGAGCACGCTTCCTGAAATCCGTGGGCGTAGACGGAATTAATATTCCGGACAGTCCTCGCGCCTCGGCGCGCATGAGTAATCAAGCGCTCTCGCTGCTTGTACAAAAAGAGGTAGGGATCGAAGCCATCTTGCACTACACCTGCCGCGACCGTAACGTTCTCGGCATTCAGTCCGATCTGTTGGGCGCGGCGGCAACTGGAATCCGCAATTTGATCTGTATCACCGGCGATCCGCCCAAGATGGGCAATTATCCCGACGCCACCGCCGTTTTTGATGTTGATGCCATTGGGCTGGTCAATATCGTCCACAACCTCAACCGCGGCTTGGATATTGGCGGTAATCCCCTGGGCACCGGAACTAGTTTCGTAATCGGAGTGGGAGCAAATCCAGGGGTCCCCAACATCGATGAGGAAATTCGCCGCTTCGCCTATAAAGTCGAGGCCGGCGCGCAGTATGCAGTCACCCAGCCAGTATTTGATTTGCGGCTGCTGGAAAATTTCTTGAAATGCATTGAGCACCATAAGATTCCCGTAGTGGCCGGCATCTGGCCACTCGTCAGCGTACGTAATGCGGAGTTCATGAAGAATGAACTGCGGGTTTCGGTTCCGGATTCGATCCTGGAACGCATGGCCAAGGCCGTCACTCCCGAGGCAGCCCGCGAAGAAGGGATTGCCATTGCGCGCGAAATGCTGATCGCCGTGCGCGGGTTGGTGCAGGGTGCACAGATCAGTGCGCCCTTGGGGCGTTATGCCTCGGCAGTCGACGTACTGGAGGCGTTGGGAACAACAGGTGCTGCCCACGGTTAGCCTGCCGATATTTCGGCGCGTAGAAGATCGTCCGGCCTGCTCCTATTGGCCGAGCCCCCGGTTGTGTCCCGAGCGAAGCGACGAATCTGGGGGTGTTGGTTGGCTGAAATGCCGAGGTTTGACGGCGCAAAACGAACCCAAAAGAAAGTACTCGTATCCTGACAAAACCACGACGTAAGAACACCTTCTTTTACAAGAAATTCACTTGCGTTTCGGCACTGAATAGGTGCATTAATAAGAAAGAAACAGGAGCCTTCCGTTGCCCAGGTTTGAGGAATGTCTACAGCGTCTTGAGAAGATTGTGCAAGAGCTGGAACGAGGAGATGTGCCCCTCGAAAAATCTCTGACCCTTTTCGAGGAAGGCGTGCAGCTGTCTAATTCTTGCCGCAAGGAGTTGGACCAGGCTGAAGGTAAAGTTGAGATCCTGCTAAAGAGCAACGGCAAGCTTCAGGCCGAACCGTTCGAGCCCTCGACCGACAAGGCGCCCTCCAGGTAGTTACGCCTCGCCGATCACTGCTCGCAGTCACTGTTGTCTGCGGACCAGCCGCAGCCCAGCCCGCCGCCACACGACGGCGCGTTCGTTGGGGGTTGTATGGAGTTGCTCAGTCTCGCCCTCTTGCAGAAGGACCCCAGAGTCGCCCGCTTCCTCTCCGGACAACTCTGCCATCACTTCCATGCCATCCACGTCGTGCGCTCGCTCGCCGAACTCCGCGACCTCATCCCGCGCTTCCGCCCCGACGTCGTGGTCATCGATATGGAGACTGCCACTTTGGGAGACGTACAAGGTTTGCACCGTGAATTTGCCAATCTCTGCATCGTCTGCACTCACCGTATCGCCGACGAAGAGATGTGGACCGCAGCTCTGGATGCGGGTGCTGCCGACATCTGCGCGGCCACCGATACCCGCGGAATCATCACCGCCGCCGTGCGCAATACGGCTCTGGCGCATTCCGCCGCCGCGTAAAATTGTCGTTGGTCTTTGATCGTTAGTCGTTGGCAAACTGAAGCTAGTTTTGCCAGAGCATTCCGCGCCGCGCATGTGCCGAGCGACCCAGGATTCTTCTTGTTTTTAGGTTTGCCGACGACCGCACGACCGCAGACCAACGACTTCTCCTCAATTGTTATACTCAAGCCTTCATGCTCAAGGAGACGCTTGCCCAAGGCCAGAAACTGACCGACGCCGCGCTGGAGCGCCTGCTTCCGCCGGCCACGCAGCACCCGGTCTCCATTCATCAGGCCATGCGCCATAGCGTATTTGCCGGCGGCAAGCGCCTGCGTCCCATCCTCTGCATGGAATCCGCCCGCATGATCTCCGGCTCCCTGCCCAGCGGAGTCGAAGAAGTCGGTGCCGCTCTCGAGATGCTGCACACCTATTCGCTGATTCACGACGATCTGCCTGCTTTGGATAACGATGACCTGCGCCGTGGCCGCCCCACCTGTCACAAAGCCTTCGGCGAGGCTACTGCCATCCTGGCCGGCGATGCGCTGCAAACCCAGGCATATGAAGTGCTGGCCCGCGTAAACTGCCCCGCCGAGGCCCGAGTACGCATTATCGAAGAAATTGCGCGCGGCACCGGCACCATCAACGGCATGATCGGCGGCCAGGTGGTCGACCTTGAGGCCGAGCACCAGAAGCCCAACCTGGAAACCCTGGAATACATTCACCGCGCCAAGACCGCCGCTCTGATCACCGCCAGCGTCGTAAGTGGGGCGCTCTATGCGGGAGCTGACGAGCACGCCGTCGCCTCCATTCGTTCTTTTGGACAAAACATTGGTCTGGCATTTCAGATCGTGGATGATGTCTTGGATATCACCCAGACATCCGAGCAACTGGGCAAGACTGCCGGAAAGGATACGGCCGCCGAAAAAGCCACCTACCCCGCACTTTTTGGCGTTGAGCAGTCCCTGAAGAAAGCGGACGAATTGGTAAACAACGCCTGCGCTGTGCTCGACGGCTTCGACAAACGTGCCCAGACACTGAAATGCCTGGCTCACTTCCTGGTCGAACGCAAAAAGTGAGGGAGTGCCCGCCTGCGCCGGGAATTGCCTCTGTGTTCCTCTATGCCTCTATGGTAAAACTTTTAAGTACGGCGATGGAGTTCGCCATAACCGCCTCCAGCACGGGCTGATAACTCCTACCAATTCTCCTCGGAGAACTCCATCGTGAACTTCGTTATCGTCGCCCTGGGCGCGATCTTCGGCGCAAACCTGCGTTACATTTTGAGCCGCCTGGTCGCCAAACTCATAGGGCCCGCCTTCCCCTACGGAACCCTCCTGATTAATGTCAGCGGCAGTTTTATCGTTGGCTGGTTCATGATCTGGACTACGGAGCGGGTGCTGGTCGATCCACGCTGGCGGCTCTTGATCGTCATCGGCTTCTGCGGCGGATTTACTACCTTCTCCAGCTATGCCTTCGAGACCATGGCTTATTTCGAGCAAGGGCAGTGGGGATTGATGGCAACCAACATTTTTGCCAACAATCTACTATCTTTGCTCGCTGTCCTCGCAGGCATGGCGTTGGCGCGGGTGCTGTAAAATGCCAGACGCGATGGCCGTACAAGTCACCATGTACCTCAACGAAGCCGACCAGTGGCACCGTCGGCCGCTGCACATCGAAATCCTCAACTACCTGCACTCCGAAAACGTGTACGCCGCCACGGTGCTGCACGCGGTAGCAGGATTTCTGGGACGCCAGCGCGTCAAGACGTCGCACCTGGTCGACGCCGGCGGCAAGCTGCCCGTGGTTGTCATCTTCGTAGACACTGATGAACATGTGAACCGCGTTCTTCCCACCCTCAAAGAAATGGCCGCGCACCGCCTGATCGTGCGCGAGAACGTCGTACTGGAACAGGGCAATCTCGACTGACATGCCCGCACTCGACATCTTGGCTGTGGCCGCCCATCGTGATGACGTGGAACAGACCTGCGGCGGCACGCTGCTCAAGATGGCCCAGCGCGGGTATCGGACCGGAATTCTTGACCTGACCCAGGGCGAGATGGGAACGCGCGGGACTGCCGAGGACCGCGCCCGTGAAGCCGCCGACGCCGCGCGCATCCTGTGCGTCTCTTGGCGGCAAGCCATGGATATACCGGACGGACGCGTGGAGAACACCTGGGAGAACCGCCTGAAAGTAGCGCGAGTCATACGCGAGACCAGGCCGCGGGTGCTGATTCTTCCTTACTGGCAAGGCCGGCACCCGGACCACTACACTGCTTCAATACTGGGATACGAGGCGTGCTTCCTCGCAGGATTAGCGAAGCTGGAGATTGCGGGAGGACCAGGCGTCAGCACGCAGTCGCAAAACATAGGAGGGCAGGGCTTCAGCCGCGCTGAAGAGATCCATAAAACATCGGGGACTTCAGCCCCGGAGTCGCTGCTTTCTCCCCACCGCCCTTTTAAAATTATCTACGCAACGCTCTATTACGACGTCCGTCCAACCTTTGTGGTAGACATAACCGACCAGTTCGAGGAGCGCTTCCGCTCGCTCATGGCCTACAAATCCCAATTCACCGATCAACAGGCGGGCAGCGGAATTTTCCCTGCCGAAGTCGAGATCCGATCGCGAATCGAGGCGATGGCGCGCTTCTACGGAATGCTAGGCGGCGTGACTTACGCCGAGCCTTTTGTGCAGAAAGAAGTAGGGCTCGTCGACGATCTGACTCTTATTCCCGTGAAATCAATCTAGCTCCATTCGCTACTCTGTCATCCCGAGTGAGGGCGTGAGCCCGAATCGAGGGACCTTGCGTTTAATCGTCCCATGAAAGTTTTCTATCGCTTCCGTGTTAGCGTCTATCGACCACACACTGATAAACACAAGGTCCCTCCACTCGGGCCGGAAGCCCTCGGTCGGGATGACAAAGTGGTGCTTAGGCATACAGCGTGGCGCGGAAGCGTAAACTCTCGGTCGCCGGCGTTAGCCCCGGTGCTTCCTCTACTTCTTCACCGCCACCGCGATCCCATCGCGCAGCGGAATAATCGTTGTGAACAGCTCTGGGGAACTGTAGAGCAGGCGATTGAATTCCAATATCGCTTTCGTGCTCGAATCTTTCGGATCCTTTTCGGCAACCTTGCCGCTCCACAGAACGTTGTCCGTTACGAACAACCCTCCTTTTTTCAGGCGCGGCACAGCTAAGCGCAATACGCGGGGGTAGTCGTCTTTATCTACATCATTAAATATGATGTCGAAGGGCTGCTTCTCCTCGGATAGGAGCTCGAGCGCATCGCCTAACTTGAAGGTCACACGGGACGCTACCCCGGCGCGCTCACAATACCGGCGTGCCTGGTCACAATTTTTCTGATCGCTGTCGGTGTAGTAGACGCGGCCGTCCGCACCGACGCCGTGCGCCCACCAGATGGTCGAGTACCCTATCGCCGAACCCATCTCGAAGACGGTCTTGGCGCCGCTTATCATGGCCAGTTGCTGGAAAAGACGCCCCACGGCTGGACCTACGATCGGAATATCGCGTTTGGCGGCTTCGGCTTCCATCTCGGCTAAAACTGCGTCCCGCGGTGGCAGCAGGGAATACAGATAGTCCTCGACCTGGCCCTCGGTGATTCCGCCCATCCGCCACTCTGGTTTACTTGCCATAATCGCTCCGCACTCTGGCTCGACTCAGCCGATCGTCTGCCCCGGCTTCATCTCCAGCACGTCCACGCCTTTAACCAGTTTCTGCAAGTCGCTGGGGCGTCCCGTCAACATCGGAAATGTTCCGAAGTGCATGGGGATTACCGTTTTTGCTTTGAGCAATCCACAGGCGTAGGCCGCCTCACGCGGAGACATGGTGAAGTGGTCGCCAATAGGAATCATGGCAATGTCGGGGGCGTACAGCTCATGGATGATCTTCATGTCCCCGAAAACATTGGTGTCCCCGGCATGATAGAACTTCAGCTTATTGGAAAATTCAATCACGTAGCCGCAGGCTTCGCCGCCATAGACAAGCTCGTCGCCATCCTGAATTCCGCAGGAATGATCGGCGTGGACCATGGTCACGCGGATGTCACCCACCGTCTGAGTTCCGCCTTTATTCATCATGGCGGTATTCTTGACGCCCTTCTTCTCCAGCCAGCCGACCAGTTCGGGAATTCCGACCACCGTGGGATTGTGCTTCTTGGCAATCTCGACGGCGTCGCCAATGTGGTCGCCATGCCCGTGCGTGATGAGCATGACATCGAGCTTCTTCAGATTTTTTTCGTTGTCCGGACACTTAGGGTTGTTCATGACCCACGGGTCGACGAGAACGGTCTTGCCTCCGGGTGTTTCGAAGCGGAAGGTAGCGTGGCCGAGCCACGTCAGCTTGATGCCTTTCAGATCCATGCTTTCTCCAGAGCAGTTGCTAGCTGCTGCTTTCTTTCCATCCCTTGTACCCGCCGGCAAGGGAAATCACGTTTTTAAAGCCCATTTTCTTCAGGGACGCGGCCGCTAAAGCGGAACGGCTCCCGCCGCCGCAATAGAGAACGATTTTTCGGTTTTTGTCGGTCGTCACCTGGTCGATATTGTGTTCCAGCATGCCGCGGCTGACGTTGACCGCACTCGGGATCATGCCTTTATCGGCATCCTGCTTGTCGCGGACATCAATCAGCGAAAAATCTTCCCCGCTCTGTTGCATCTTCTTGAGATCCGACGCGTTGATCTCCCGGATCTCCTTTTTCGCCTCGTTCACCAGGGCGTGGAATTCAGGCATCGGCATGTAAGCACCCACCTCATCATGGGCAAACTTTCTTAATTCTAGTGAGCCGAAGGAATCGCCGCAAACTCCAAAACTCACTAGTGCTCCAGCCATTGTGCATTTAATATGTGTGCCGTGCCTGAATTGAAGGTCCTGATCACCCACGACCAGATAGCCAAGAAAGTCTCGGAACTGGCGCAGCAGATTACCCGCGACTTCAAGGGAGAGAGCGTCATCTTCGTCGGCGTACTCAAAGGCGCCGCAATTTTTCTCAGCGATCTGGCGCGCCAGGTACAGCTCGATGCCACCTTCGATTTCATCGGCGTCTCCAGCTACGGCAACCGCCCAAGCCCGACCCAGGAACTGATTTCCGGCTGGGATTCTACCGGCGAAGTCCGGCTCACCAAGGATGTGGATCAATCCATGCAGGACCGGAACGTGATTTTGGTCGAAGATATCCTCGACACCGGCCTGACCATGACCTATCTCAAGAAACTCATGCTCGCACATCAGCCGCGAGCGTTGAAAATCGCTGCCCTGCTCGATAAGCCATCACGCCGCAGGCGCCCCATCGAGGCCGATTACGTCGGTTTCAAAATCCCTGATGAATTCGTTGTCGGCTACGGCCTGGATTACGCTGAGCGTTACCGCAATCTACCCGATATTTGTGTGATTCCCCGCGATTAGGCGCAACCCAAATTCGAGCGGAGTCACTGGTATCATAGTTACAGTGGCCACCGCCGAAACCCAACAGATTGCCAAGATTGAGCCCCTGCTGCTGGAGGTTGCCGACGTCGTTAATACGACGCTGGACCTGGAAACCACGCTGCGGCGGGTCGCGGAACTCGTTCGCAAGGTCATCGACTACGAGATTTTCGCTATCCTCCTCCTGAATGAGAAAACCCAGGAACTCCGCTTCCGCTTCCAGCTAGGCTACCCACGCGAGTTTGCTGAACGCGCGCGTGTGAAGGTAGGCGAGGGCGTCACCGGACGGTCAGCTCAACTTCGGGAAGCGGTATTGGTGGACGATGTCACCAAGGAGAATGGCTACATAGCCGCTATTCCCAATGTCCGGTCCGAATTGGCCATCCCGCTCATCATCAAGAACCGCGTGATCGGCGTGATCGACCTGGAGGCTCGCGAGCCCGGCTACTTCACCGAAGATCACAAACGCCTGCTCACTCTGATCGCCTCGCGCATGGCAGTCGGCATCGAGAATGCGCAGCTCTATACCCGCAGCACCCGGCAGGCGCGCACCCTCCTGTTGCTGAATGAAATCGCGCGTGAGCTGACCTCCATTCTGAATCTGGACGAGCTGCTGAAAAGAATTGGCGAGCTGCTCAGCCGCTTAATCGATTTCCAGATGTTCAGTATCCTGCTGATTGAACCGGGTTCGGAGAAGCTGCAACACCGTTTCTCCCTGCGCTTTCAGGAGAATATTCACCTTAAGCACGACATCGCACTCGGCCACGGAATCGTGGGGTCGGCCGCGCAACAAAAAGAAGCGGTGCTGGTGCCCGATGTCAGCAAGGATGCCCGCTACGTGCAGGTGAATCCAGAGACGCGTTCCGAACTCGCTGTGCCGCTGATCTACAAAGACACGGTTATCGGTGTCCTTGATCTGGAACACACGCGCCGGGGTTTCTTCACCGAGGATCACCGACGCACGGTCACCACCCTGGCCGCGCAGGTGGCCATCGCCATAGAAAATGCGCGCCTCTACGAACAGATTCAGGAACAGGAGCGCCGCCTGGAAAGAGACCTGGCGCTGGCCCGCGAGCTTCAGTTCCGGCTGTTGCCCGCGGCATCCCCCAAGCTCGACAACCTGGAGATCGCCGCAAAATTCGTGCCTGCCCGCGCCATCGGCGGGGACTTGTATGATTTCTTGACCTACTCTCTTTCGCGCGCGGCTATTGTGATTGGCGACGTCAGCGGGAAGGGGGCGCCCGCAGCGATCTACGCGGCCTTGGTAAGCGGCATTCTGCGCTCCCATGCGCCCATCGAGCCTGCCCCCGCCGAGATGTTGTCGGCAATTAATTTTTCTCTGGGCGAGCGCCGCATCGAAGCGCAATTTGTCTCCATCATCTACGCGGTTTGGGATGACACGCGCAAGACACTCCAGGTAGCGAATTCCGGCTTGCCTCGGCCGGTTTACCTGCACGATGGCAAAATGGAAATCATCGAGGCCACGGGGTTACCCCTCGGCCTCTTCGATGAAGCCGAGTACGATGAGTTCACCTTTCGCGCCAAGCCCGGCGACCTTTTCGTTTTCTTCAGCGACGGAATCCTGGATGCTCGTAACCGGGCCGGTCAATTATTTGGCCGCACCGGCGCTGAGTGCATCATCCGCGAATGCGGGAATGTGAGTGCCGCGGAGGTAGTCAAGCGACTCTTCGCGGCCGTAGCCGCGCACGCCGCCGGCGAAGAATCCTTCGACGATCAGACCGTGGTGGCGATCAAAGTCAAAGAAATAGCCGGCAAACGCAAGTGAGATCCGACTCCAGGACAGCCGCAGGCCGTCCCCCCGCATTCTCGTACCAGAGCGTCGCCAGCGGGCCTTCCCCTGGTGGCAACCCAACCACACGCGCCGTTGAAAGCTACGACGAACTCTTATGCGATCAGGTGCCCCTCGCAAAACTTGCCCGCCGCTATGGAACCCCGCTCTACGTCTATTCTGCCTCGGCGATCCGCGAGAGACTGCGCGCCTTCGATCGGGCGTTCCACGACGTCCCGCACACCGTCTGTTATTCCGTAAAGGCCAATTCCAATCTGAGCATTTTGCGCCTGCTGAATAGGTCGGGCTGCGGTTTCGATGTCGTCTCCGGCGGAGAACTTCAGAGGGTAATCAAGATCGATCGGCGGGCGACCCGGCGAGTGGTTTTCTCTGGCGTAGGCAAGAGCGTGGAGGAAATCGATCTTGCGCTCCGCTCCGGGATACTGCTTTTTAACGTCGAAAGCGAGTCTGAGCTGGAACGCCTGGCGCAGCGTGCAAAGCGACTCAAAAAAACAGCTCACCTCGCTCTGCGGGTCAATCCTGACGTTCCCGCTGAGACTCATCCCTATATCTCAACCGGGCTGCACCAGCATAAGTTCGGCATCCCGGTGAAGGAGGCGCGCAAATTGTATGTGCGTGCCGCCCAGCAGCCCTTCCTGACGGTTGCCGGAGTCAGCGTTCACATCGGTTCACAAATCACCGCTACGGAACCATTTGGTGCGGCCATGACTCGCGTCGCCGATCTGGTGCGTCAGCTCCGGGCGGATGGCCACCGGATTCAATATGTCGACGCGGGCGGCGGGTTGGGTATCTGGTATGAAAACGGTGGACACGATGAATTCGCTAGATTCGCTGCGCGCTACGCGATGGCTCTCACCGGTCCCCTACGTGAACTGGATATTCACCTGCTGCTCGAACCGGGACGCGCGATCGTCGGGCCTGCCGGCGCTCTGGTCACATCGGTTGAATACGTGAAGGCCAACGATCACAAGCGATTTCTGGTTGTCGATGCCGCCATGAATGACCTGCTGCGCCCGGCGTTGTATGGCGCCTTTCACGAGATCATCCCGGTGCGCCGGTACGCGCGCCCCGCTGACCAGAAATTTGATGTAGTCGGTCCGATCTGCGAGACTGGCGACTTTTTCGCCAGGGACCGGCAACTGCCCGACGTCGCCGCGGGAGAATTGCTCGCGATTCTCGACACCGGCGCCTATGGTCTCTCTCTCTCTTCAAACTACAATTCTCGTGCTCGCGCAGCCGAGGTCCTGGTAGATGGCAAGTCGGTAAAGTTGATTCGCCGGCGAGAATCCTTCGCGGACCTGGTCCGGCAGGAAATCTGACTCGGACTCCGGGTGCGCAGGCTACGATTCGCCATACCAGGCGTAGGTTGCGCCAGTCCAATAAAGAACTCCACGCGCACCGGCCCGATTCTCCGCTACCACGTCACGACGACTAGGGAATCTGCCGAAGTAGCGGATTAAGCTCTCGGGAGGCGCCTGCACGCTCATCCAGTCGCCCGCAACATTCCGCAGCAGATAAGCCTGCCGCGCCAAAGGGTGACGCCACCCTTCGGCGCCAAACCCGTGTATTACTGCCACCAGCGTCTCCTTGGCGCCTACCTGTTCCGGCTTGGGCGCTGGTGGAAAATGAACGACTTTCTGGTTCTTAGGTGGATGATACACATGGGTCGGCGATTCAATGCTCCAGTTAGACAACTGATCGTTAATCTCCGCTAGCTTGTTACGAACCGGGATGACGACAACCATCAGGTCCTCGTATCCATCGCCGTTGAAGTCACCGGTCACAAAACGCGGCTGACCTCGCTCCTCGACCAGAACAGAATCGCCAAACACCCGGTGTACGGCGGCCCGCACATCGGCGGAAGTGGCGGGTATGGTTTGGGTTGGGCCGGCTTTCCTGGCCGGCGTCATGCTCACTGCGGGTCTCTGTGATGCGCTTGGCACAACTGGCGCTTCGATGGACTTAGCTGACGTGTTGCCGCAACTCGCTAGCAGAGGACACATGATGAAGGCGATGAATGCTGGAATTCGCGATCGGATAATCACGTTCACCTCCGTGCAAAAATGTGAAAACTGGGGCGGGTAAATGCCCTGCCCCAGGTTGAATCCAGAAGTTAAAGTGAGTTAAGGAACGTGATCAGATTGTTCTTCTGAGTCGTCGACAGGTTCTGATAATTGTAAATCACCTGAACCGCCTCGTTGCTGTGCCGCAGGATGGCATTGTTGCGCGTGGTAGAAGCTAAATCATGCATCATGCGGCTCCTGGTGCGCAGTCCCCAAAGCGGAGGCGTGCGCAGCTTGTTAGCGGTATCGGCAGGACCGTTCTGGACGATGCCGTCTCCCGTGCCCACGTCATGCAGCAGAAAATCGCTGTAGGGATGGATGATCTTATTTCCGAGCGCGGCGGGTACTGTGAATGCCCCACCATTGATAACAGTTCCGGGAGGAGCAGTGGTGATGGAGGGCACGTGACAGATATTGCAGCCGATCGAATTGAACAGTTGCTGTCCTTGTTGTGCCGCTGAAGTCGCTAACAGCGCCGAATCTACCGGCAGCGCCATCGTGCCTCGCATAAATACGGCGAAGTGATCAATGTCCGCCATACCGAGATTGTCTGGCGTGTCCTCCGGATCGCTGGTTGTCTTGCAAACCGTTGTCGTATCCGTGGGATTCAAACGGTTCGTGATCCCTTGCTCATTGATGTAGGCATCGCTGGCGAATGACAACAGGCTGGCCTGCTGATTTTTCCAGCCAAAGCGTCCTCCCCGAATCTGTCCGGGAGCCTCCAGTACCGGCACTTGAATAAATTCACCGGCGATATAACCCCCGCTCTGATACGGCTGGTTGAGTGAGATCTGATAAAGGGTGTTGCTGTCGATGGACTCAACAAATCCATCCCCTAATGTATTCAACGAAGCGCGCAAGGTTTGAATCGTTTCCGTTCCCGGAACCCTTTCCTGCGCCTGCGGACACACTGCGCGGTCATTGATCAACGACCGGTTGGGAATACTGTTAGCGCCATCATTGATCGTGATTGTGGGATTCACGAAGTTGCCATAAGCATCCTGATGACCTACGCGTAACTCGGTTACCTGGCTGATGCCGCCGGTGTTGGGATTCTGGTGGCAATTAACACAAGACTGAGCGTTATAAACGGGCCCAAGCCCATTATCCACACCGTCTTGTTCTTCAAAATGCTGCTGATCGTTGGCAAACGTATCGCCTGCAGGCTCCGGGAATCCATTACTTACACTTTGGGAACCGGAGTTCTGATTTAACGTAGGGGTGTTGAATCCAGTTGGCGCTTGGGTGGAGGATTGACTGTAAACGATGCTCATGGTTCCTATGGCCATAACCAGAACCAGAGCGCACACGTACAGCATTACGGAACGCCACATACTCGACTCCTCTCCTGAGTGAGCACACTCCAGATACTTGAGTTGGAAACTGGGCCGGCGCATAACCCTTGGCAGGGCGGGTGTGTCCTTCTTGGCGCAACACCAAACCCGGGCTAGCTTATGGAATGGCGCAGGTGGCTAACCCAATAGCTGTAACATGCAGCTACTTGGAATTTGCCGGAGAGTAGTACAAGATTGTTGATGATGTCAAGGTAAATGTTATGTTTCTGGAACACTTATATGCTGAGGAACCCGCTAGAATTTACTACTTATAAACCAGCCAAAAACGATGATAGCGCTTCGATTACCGGCTTCGCCCGCTGAAGATGGAGTGCGTGACCCAGTAATCGCAAGCGCGCAACCTGAGCACGAGGTCGCAGCTGTAGAATTTTCGCCACTTCCTTATCCGACATCAATCCGCCCAGGTCCGGGGTTGCTTGTAGGACCAGCATGGGACAATTGATTTGCGCCAGGAGTGTCCAGGGGTCGAAGCCCTGGAAGGTACGGCCATCTACCGTAGCCTGCATGGCCTCTGGATCTAATTGCTGCAAACACTCTGCCCACTTGAGCAGGCTTGCCTGGTTATTGCCAGGCAGTTCGCCGATCGCAAACTTGCCCGGCAAACCGGGAATCGGGATCTCCAATTTTGCCAACCGCTCAGCCATGGCATGCAACGAACCGCCCTGCTGGGCGACGTGGTACAGCCCATTCAATAATTCCTGGTACATGCTATGCGCCAAGGTGTCGCGCGCCAGCACGCTGTCCCCCATAATGATGGCCCGTACCCAATCGGGGTGTTTAGCCGCGACGTGCATTGCTATGACACCGCCGAGAGAATGCCCGAAAATCACGGGTGGCGCGGCGGGAACGTTGGTGAGGAAAGCCGTTACGTCAGAGGCGTAGTCGCTGATTCGGTAGCCGTCCGGCGTTCTGCTCGACTTACCGTGGCCCCGCAGGTCGAGCGCAAGCACGTGCCAGCCGCTAAGAGCAGGAGTCAGGGGAAGACAATCACGCCAGTTCCGGCCGATTCCATGAAGGAAAAGTATGGCTGGCCCACCCGCCCGACCTTCCGCATAGTTGATCCTGACCTCGCCCGCCTCGAATACTTTCTCTTTGAAAGAAACAGGAGCGGCCGGACCCGAGGTCAATCTCGTCCTCCGGGCGTACTTCCCGAGCCTTGCCACACGATGCGGCCGCCCACGATGGTAGTCAGAACTTTTACGTCACGAAATTTAACGGGATCAATCGAGAAGATGTCATCACTAAGGATCACCATGTCGGCCAGTTTTCCGGGCGTGATAGAACCTTTTTCCGTCTCCTGGAACTCGGCATAGGCCGATCCCATGGTATAAGCCTCAACCGCTTCCGCGATCGAAAGTTTCTGCTCCGGAAACCAGCCGTTAGGATTCTTGCCATCCAGCGTGGCGCGAGTGACGGCCGCGTATAAGCCGAGCATCGGATTGAGCGGCGCCACATCCCAGTCAGTCCCGAATGCCAGGCGCACCCCATGATTCAGAAAAGTTCTGAAAGCATAGGTGCGGCTGGCGCGGTCATGGCCAATCCGGGCCTCGGCCCAGCGCCCGTCATCAATTGCGTGGTAGGGCTGCATGGAAGCAATCACATGCAACTGAGCGAAGCGGTCGAAATCCTTGGCCGCCATATGCTGCGCGTGCTCGATGCGCATGCGCCGGTCGGCCTCGCCATGCCCCTTGATCACATCGGAATACAAATCGAGCACTGCCGAGATCGCCGCATCGCCGATCGCGTGTGTGCACAGTTGAATGCCGGCAGCATCGGCGGTCATCATGCGGTCCCGCATCGCGGAAATTGGATGCATATCACCGGCAAGCAGACCACGATTGTCAGGTTGATCGGAGAACGGCTCGAAGAAGTACGCTGTCCTCGAACCAAGCGAACCATCGGCGAATCCTTTAACCGCGCCGATGCGCAGATAAGATGACCCAAACGCATGACGAATCCCGATTTTCGCCTGATCGGCAGCACCGTCGCTGATCAGGGGAGCCGCGTAGATTCGGGTGGTCAGCTCTCCGCGATCGAGCAGTTCAGCATAAACCGCAATGTCGGCGTAATCCGCGCTCATATTTTGCACGCTGGTTACGCCCAGCGACGCGGCGTGGGCCAGCGCCCGTTGGATCGCTCGTACCCGCTGCTCATGATTCAGTGGAGGAATAATCTTATCTATAAGCGACTCCGCCGCATCTTTGAATGCACCGGTCGGATTGCCCTTGGCGTCTCGAACGATCTGGCCGCCGGGGGGGTCGGGCGTTGCGGCCGTCACGCCCGCCAGCTTGATAGCCACCGAATTGGCCAGCGCCATATGGCCGTCATATCGGGAAACAAAAACGGGCGTGTCCCCCGTCACCGGGTCAATCATCTCTTTCGTTGGCAGCGTAGGAGGGTTCCACTTGGTCTCATCCCAATCACCGTTGAGAATCCACTCGCCCTTGGGGGTGGTTTTCGCGCGCTCACCAATGCGGCGCACGAACTCTTGTGCGCTAGTGACATTGGTCAATTGCACCGCATCGAGCTGCCGTCCGCCCTCGGCGAAATGAACATGGGAATCGTTGAAGCCTGGAAGCAGGAGCTTCCCATGGGCGTCGATCGCCTTCGTTCTTGCGCCGCGCCAGGCGTCCGCTTCCGCACTCGAACCCACGGCCACGATGCGGTCACCCAGAATGGCAACGGCGTCGGCTTTGGGGTGACTTTTGTCGCCCGTCCAAATCCTGGCGTTAGTGATAATCAGATCGGCGGCAGGTTGGGACTGAGCTGTGGTCATGACCATGGCAATAAAATGAAGGAACAGGGCAAAAAATATTATCCGACGTGACATGGGTCTCCGGAACCGAATCGTTGACTGGTACTTACCTTTGTCCCCACTTCAGCTTGGTGCGCAGAACGTCAAAGAACGTCTTGCTGATGCGAATCAATTTCACCGTGTGCTCGGACTTGTGGCAGACAATACGATCGCCATCTTTCAGTTCCATGCCCACCTGTCCGTCGATGCTCAAAAAAGCCGGTTCGTGTTCGGTATTGACGACCACCACGATCTCGGAACTGTCCTGCACCACCAGTGGCCGATGCGTCAGCGAGTGCGGCGACACGGGGGTCAGGACGAATGCCGCCACCGAAGGCATCAGGATCGGACCACCGGCGGCCACCGAATAGGCGGTTGAGCCGGTCGGCGTCGCAATGATCATGCCGTCTGCTTTGTAGTTGGAGACAAACATCTCGTCGATGTACAGATCCAGACTCGCGAGGCGGGCAATCGAAACCTTGTTGACAATCGCATCATTCAGCGCGTCGTAAGAGGCTATGCACTTCCCTTCCCGCTGCAGCTGACAGTTGACCATGGACCGACTGTCGACCGCATAACGATTCGCATGGATCGCTTCAAGCGCAGGATAAAGCTCCGCGAGTGGAACCTCTGTCAAGAAACCCAGCGTGCCCAGGTTGACTCCCAGGATTGGGACTCCCGCCTTGGCGACAGCACGAGCCGCGGAAAGCAGCGTGCCATCTCCGCCCAGCACGATTACGTAGTCGGGTTTGTGTGGTCCGATTTGGTCGCGGTCCACGATCTCTTTGCCGTTGGTGTAAGCGGCAGTTTCCCGGTCAATGAAGACGCGGCATTGGTGTTGGTCGAGCCACTCGAAAATGTGCGGCAGGATGCCCGCCAGCTCCGGCTTGGCAGGTTTGGAGACAATTGCGACCAACTTAGAAGATGAACTTTGAGCCATGAGCAAATCGGAATTGTACAGGGAAACGGTGTGGCGCGGGCATTCCTGCCCGCGTCTCTCTCGGTCGCACCTTAAAAATGCGGACCGGAATGTCCGCACCACAGTTTCAGTGCGCGTATAGCAAGAACTCCCGGTTCCCTTCCGCACCCAGAATCGGCGATTCGATCACGTCGGTATGGCTGAACCCGAGCTCCACTACCGCACGCTGCACTTTTTCGACAGCTGCCTTTTGCGCCGCTTCATCGCGGACGATCCCGCCCTTGCCCACGTGTTCGCGCCCAACTTCAAACTGCGGTTTGACGAGAACCACCAACTGCCGCCCAACTCGCTCACCCTGCGAATCCGGAAAGGCTGCCCCCACTACCGCCGGAAGGACCAGGGTTGCAGAGATAAAGGAAACGTCCACCACGATCAAATCGACGGTCCGCCCTAATTGTTCTCTGGTCAGAAAACGCGCATTGGTCTTTTCGAGTAATCGGACCCGCGAATCCTGGCGGATTTTCAAATCCATCTGCCCATACCCGGTGTCCACCGCGATGACCTGTGCAGCGCCCTGCTGCAGAAGGCAATCGCTGAAACCGCCGGTCGACGCGCCCACATCGAGACAGACCTTCCCTTGCACATCGATCTTCCAATGTTCCAATGCCTTTTCAAGCTTAAGGCCGCCGCGGCTGACATATTTCAAATCGTCGCCGAGCAGACGGATACGGGCTTCCAAATTGACCGCGGTCCCGGCTTTTGCGATTTTTTGCTCGTCAACCAGAACCTTGCCCGCGAGGATCAGCGCTTGTGCTCGCTCGCGCGATGGAACCAATCGACGCTCCACTAGCAGTTTGTCGAGACGGGTCTTCATGGGCGCAGTCGCTTGGCTTGGGTCTTTGGCCAACGCACAGCACGAGGATGAAGCGAATTTCCGATCTTCGCGATGCAATCCGCACTCAACCCGGTGCAAGATGTAGAACTCATGTTTGTAGAACAAGTTAGCTGAGTAGTTTCCGACTTTTACACAGAATTTCCCACCACTGTGTTGAAAACTTTACGAACCTCATATAAGTCAAGAAAAAAGCCGCCCAGTTCGAGCGGCTTCTCTACAAATTTCCAATTGAACTAGGTCGCAACTTCTTCCAGCACCTTCTGGTCGATATCGAAGTTCGCGTGCACGTGCTGCACATCATCGTGATCTTCGAGCGCCTCGATCAACCGGATCATTGTGTGAGCATTGCTACCTTCCAGTTTGATGTAATTCTGAGGAACCATGGTCACGCTCGAGGATGCGGGAGTAATACTCGCCTTCTTCACCGCCTCCAGAACTCCCTCGTAGCTGGATGGTTCCGTGACGATCTCCCAATTTTCACCATCATCCTTTAAATCCTCGCCCCCGGCTTCCAGGACGATGTTCATCAGGTCATCTTCTTTCGCGACCGACTTGGGGACAACGATATCCCCCTTTTTATGGAACATCCACGAAACCGCGCCCGCCTCGGCCATGTTGCCGCCGTTCTTGCCAAAGACGTGGCGGATTTCACTGACCGTGCGATTGCGGTTATCGGACGAGATTTCAACGAGCACTGCCACTCCACCCGGACCGTAGCCTTCCAGTGAGAATTCCTCGTACGTAGCGCCCGGAAGCTCGCCGGTACCGCGCTGGACAGCCCGCTTGATGTTGTCGGCCGGCATGTTCTCAGCCTTGGCCGCCTGGATGGCAGTGCGCAGCCGCGGGTTCTTGTCCGGATCGCCGCCCGACTTGGCGGCCATCGTTATTTCCTTAATGAGACGGGTAAAAATCTTACCGCGCTTAGCATCCAGCGCGCCCTTTTTATGCTTGATTGTGGCCCATTTGGAATGGCCAGACATAGGAAAACCTCGTTGTTAATGAACTTGGAATGCGTAGGATTCGCCCGTAGAGGAGATCAATGATTTGCCTCGAAAACGCATGCAGGCGAATACAAATTATAGCATGCGGCACAACCGCACCGCGGCGTTGCCTCGCTATTCGGTCAGGTTCAGGGCAGCCGATACCAGGCAAACCGAACGACGGACGGCAGGGTTTGAAAACCTTCTCCACTACCGTCTTGCCTTGTAGGCATACACCACTGCTAGCACTGGTGGCGCGACCAAAATCCCCCAGAACGGCCACACGATCCCGAGGATAATAGGAACGATCAGGGACGCCCAGATCGGCACCTTGGCCGTCCGTCTCATCAGGTACGGCTGCAGCACTAAACCATCGACAACAACAATAACTGCGTAACAGATCAGAACGTAAAGCGGGTGTTCCCAATCACCCCATCGTAAGGCAGCCGCCAGCACCGGTCCAATCGTCCCCAGAATCGGACCGAAATGCGGTATGAATTGCAGCACCGCCGCCAAGCAACCCCAAAGCGGCGCCCAGGGCACATGAATGATGGAAAGGCCTATCGTCCACATCAAACCGACGGCGAGCGAATCCTGGGCCTGCGCCATAAGCCAGTTCTTCAAGGCGCTGCCGGTTATTCGGGCGTGTTCCTCAAGATTCATGTGACCGTAATGGCTCCTTCTCCATGCTAGACTTAAATCGATCCCAAACAACAAGGAAGCACCATGAAATTCGGCGTCATTATCTTTCCCGGATCGAACTGCGACCAGGATGCGTACTGGACCATAGAACAAGTCGCCAGGCAGCCGGTAACCTGCCTCTGGCACGGGTCGCACGATCTACAGAACTGCGACGCCATTATCGTCCCCGGTGGCTTTGCTTTCGGCGATTATCTCCGTACCGGAGCTATCGCCAAATTTTCCCCCGTGATGGAGTCGGTCAAGAAGTTCGCTGATAGGGGCGGCCTGGTTCTGGGAATTTGTAATGGATTCCAGATTCTCTGCGAAGCCGGACTCCTGCCCGGTGCGCTCATGCGCAACACCAGCCTGAAATACATATGCAAGCCGGTACACGTTCGGGTCGAGAATGCGGATACACCCTTCACGAATTCCTGCCAGCAAGGGGAGGTGCTCTGCATTCCTATCGGCCACATGGAAGGCAACTACTTCTGTGACCCGGAAACTCTCGCACAGCTGCGCGATGAGCGCCGCATCGTGTTTCGTTACTCAACGCCAAATGGCGAAATTACTCCGGAAGCCAATCCAAACGGATCTCTCGACAACATTGCCGGCATCTGCAGTGCCGGGCGCAACGTTCTGGGCATGATGCCGCATCCGGAGCGTGCTAGCGAAACCGAACTCGGCTGCGTGGAAGGCTTCAAGATCTTCCAATCGCTAGTCGGGGCAATGGCTACGCGATAACTGCTTTACGATTCGGATTCCTTTCCCCTTAGTCACTTTCAACGGACGTTTAGTTCGTTACTGCCTTTTTTCTCTATTTTCCCGTACACTGATTTGCTCTAATTCGGCCCTCCTAAATGTTCTGCGTTGGTAACCCAGTGTTATGATTCGTTACGGAATTCTTGGTTTCGGCTTGCACGCCGTCAAACGCCTGATGCCAGGCTTCGAGCGGGCACATAACTGCAGGGTTACGGCTCTCTCCCGCCGCGATCTGAGCCAGGCGCAAAAATCAGCAGTTGAATTCAACATACCTTTCGCGTTCGATTCGGCAGCACAGCTCTGCCAATCACCGGAAGTGGACGCCATATTTGTCGCCACTCCCAACGCCTCTCACTTAAAAGATGTGCAGACCGCGGTCGAATTCAAGAAGCCAGTGCTCTGTGAAAAGCCGATGGCCATGAATGCCGCTGAATGTCGTCAGATGGTTGAGGCGGCTCGCCGTGCGAAGGTGCTGCTCGGTGTTGCCCAGGTTTTTCGATTTGAGGACAGTACCGCGCGTTTGCGCGAGAGGCTCCACAGCGGGGAAATCGGTAAGCCCATCCTCGCCCGCGCAGAGTTTTCCTTTCCCGGCCGGAACGCGGCTCGCACCTGGATTCGTGATGCCTCCATTGCGGGGGGAGGCCCCATCGCCGACGTAGGTGTGCACTGCATCGATGCTCTTCGTTACATCCTCGACGACGAAGTCATACGCGTCAGTGCCCGTGCCGCTAGCGACAAAGATTCCGGTGATGTGGAAGCCGCTGCCATTCTGATTCTGGAATTCTCGCGCGGAACTCTGGCCACTGTACAGGTCTCGTTCCGGGCTGAATACCGGACACCCCTCGAGATCATCGGCGAAACCGGCGTGCTTCGAGCCGACGACGCCCTCACCGTCGAACGCCCCGTCAGCGTACAACTAAGGCGAGATGGCAATGTTGTCCGAACGGAAGTCGTTTCCAATCAGTACGCCTATGCCCGCCAAGTAGATATGTTCGCCGATGCCGTCGAGGGCCATAGCTCGTTTGCCGTCCCAGGAGAAGAGGGCTGGCAAAACCAGGAAATTCTCGACGCAGCGTACCGGAGTATCAAGAGCGGAAGAACCGAGCCGGTTTCGCAAGTCCCCAAAACATCCCGCCCGAGCTGATACGTACAATTCCCGGCAGGATTGCCGTGTTAGTAAGGGGCTTGGATAAGCGGCGACTGGCTCTCCGTCGGTTGCGGCGGTGCAGCCGGGGGATTCCCTTTTGCCTGCACGATGGCCCAGTGCCACTCCTGGTCGGGATCGATGGTGAGGTTCAGTGGCGCCTGGAACAAAGTAGTAGAGGAAGGGGCAGCAGTTCCCTTCAAGTGATAAAGCACAGTCACATCGGAGTGCTTTTCCAGAGACACCGAATTGGTGATTGCGGCTGGAAGTAACTTGAAACCGTCAAACTGCGCGGCGAGATCAGTCTGCCTGCGAACCAAAGTGACTCCCACGGTGATTTCTCGTACGTCCCAGTTGCTGCCGTTGTGAAGTGATAGTTGAAGCGAATCTCCAGCGATCGTAGCGGGGCCGTCCAGCTTGCCTATTTGGCTCTCGGGTAACTCCTCGGGTTGGAAATTGTCCGCGATGGGGTCTTTTTGACCGCTGAACGTCAGGGCACAGGCTACGTCCGGCGAGGAGACACTTACGGCCTGCAGCCCGGGATTGTTCATGCCCAGGCGCACCTTGCTGCTGGCCCAGCGTTTGTTTTCTCCCTGCTCCATAACAGCCGGGAGATTGTCGTTATCAATGATGGTTCGAGGCGGCGCCTGATTCTTCCTGAGGGTACGCGCCACGTCGCCGAGAGGCACATCCTCCGATTGGGCATAGGCGCGATACGGGCCTGGCAACAGCACGGTAACAATCAACACCGCAATTTGTAAAAGCCGTAGCATCCGGGTTCCGCAAGTCGTTCGCTGTCCTGATTATAGGTAGGTACATGACATGCGATAGGTTACGGCCGTCACATGACGGCGCTAGCACATTAGGGGTCGGATTATCTTTGTCCTCGAGGATGGCCCCGGTGCGCTGGTGCATTGATACAGAATGTTTTGCATCTACTTACATTCTTTTCCTGACGCAATCCCGGAGCTTGCGTGCTAAAGTGCGCCAATAGGTAAGTAGATCCTGCATGGAGGATGTGCAACAGCCGAAACCGACCCGATTTAGGCGTTGGACCGGTAAGATTTACATCGCCGTCGGGTGCCTTGTGCGACAGAATCTGCGGCTTTGCCAGTACTTCGCTTTTGGCAGAATTTTTGCAACATCCACCAGCATTACAGCAGGTTTTAAATCTGTTGGGGACCCCAGTTCCGCGCGGCTTCTCTGATGGCATAACAAGGGCAAGCCGGGAAGGTAGGCTCGATGTCCTTTCGAATTCTGGTCGCAGATGACCACGAGGTGGTTCGGCGCGGTTTGTGTGCTCTGCTGCAGGCCCAGCTGGACTGGGAGATATGCGGCGAGGCAGCCGATGGCCGTGAAGCTCTGGAAAAAACTCAAAAACTGAAGCCGGATGTCGTGATCCTTGATATCGGCATGCCCAGCCTGAACGGCCTGGAAGCTACGCGGCAGATCCTGAAGATCAACCCGCAAACGAAAATTCTGATCCTGACGCTGCACGACTCCGACCAGGTCGTGCGCGAAGTCCTGAACGCGGGAGCGCGCGGATTTCTACTGAAGTCGGATGCCGCGCGTGATCTGGTTGCCGCGGTAGAAGCATTGCGTCGTGACAAGACCTACTTCACCTCCAAGGTCGCCGCCATGGTTCTGGAAGGCTTCTTGAAGAACGGGACACCTTCTGCCGTACCGGCTCCGCCCACCCGCGGCCGGTTGACTCCACGCGAGCGGGAAATCGTCCAGCTTCTCGCCGAGGGCAAGAGCACCAAGGAAGTCGCCGTCGCGCTTGGCCTGAGTGTAAAAACCGCAGAGACACACCGCTCCAATATCATGCGCAAACTCGAGCTGCACTCGGTCAGCGACCTTGTGCTCTACGCCGTCCGCAACAACATCGTCCATGTAGTGCAGCCGTCGTTGTAACTCGATCGCACCTGGAAAACAGCAAATCCTCCCGCTGGGGAGGATTTGTTGTTTTGTAGCTAGGAAGCGTCGGAACCCTTATGCTGCTCGGCGGGACTTGCTGGTTCGCCGGCCCGGGGTCGCTTCCTTCTCCGTTTCGCCTTCGCCCGCTTCAATGTTGACGCTTTCGGCTATTTCATTAAGCTTCTCATCCGCCTCTTTTTCTTCATTCAATGTCTGTTCCAGCAAATCCGCGGCCTCCTGTTCGCCCAGCAATGAGGCCCACGTCCGCACTGTCCCGTAACTCGCGATTTCATAGTGCTCGACTTTTTGCGCGGCTGAAATAATGGCCGCATCGCGCACATCTTCGTCATCCGTCTGCTTTAGCAGCTCGCTGCCTTCCTGGATCACACCTTCCACACCGCGGCATTTTTCCGTCTTCGCCTTCTCTCCCATATTCTGGAAGATCTGCTCCAGCCGCTCTGCTTGCTGTCGGGTTACTTCCAGGTGCTCAGTGAGCGCGCTTTTCAACTCATCTGAGGATGTTTTGGAAATCATTTTAGGCAGAGCTTTGGTGATTTGATGTTCGGCATCGTACAGGTCACGCAGCTCGCCCAGGTACAGTTCTCGCAACGAATTGGCTTTCACGTAGTCCTCCGTCGAACTTGATTTTCGTTTTCTCAGATGGCCGTGCACGGAGGGGCTTCACTGCTGGACCAGGCAAAAACGAGCTCAGAAAAGGCGAGAGGCAGGCGCCGCTCGCTTTAGCGATCGACTCCTGCCCGGATGGTGGGATCTTGAGGGCAACTTTCAGGACACAGCATAGGCGGGCGACCTGGCTGGCAACAATCCCAGTAAGTCTGTAGTTGGCCGGAAGAGTCTCTGTAAAGCCATCGAGCGCAACTCGAACATGAAGGCGCGACGTTCCGTCACAAACTCTGACACGGATCACTCGAGCAGAATTTCTTTACTCCACGGCTGCTCACACCAGAAAACTGGTGGTGGTCCGATTGAGCATCTACGCTGTATCGCGAAACATAGTCTGCTCGCATGCTGCCGCCAATCCAGATTGAGCTGTAGAGGCCCTACATAAATTCCTGTATATCTCTGGTCGCCGCACCAGTAACCGCTGACAGCTCCCCGCCTGCAACCAGTGCAGCTGGCCCGGAATTTCACAGTTGTTTATAAGAAAAAGCCAAGAGCATGACCAGCTTACGGTTACAGCATGTAATTGATTGAACTACGGGCTGCACCGGATAGCACTTCCCTCGCGTTAACCATACTCTGCGAACAGAACGATAGCACCGCACTAGACGCCCGAAAGGAGAAGCAAGTGAATTCTGACGTCAACACCACCGCCCAGCACCTGTCCGATCTGGAACTCGTCAAGCGAGCGCAGCGAGGTGATTCTGATGCCTTCGCCTCCTTGTTCTACGCCCACAAGCCGCGAGTCTATTCCCTCTGTTTGCGCATGACCAATAACACGGCCGAAGCGGAAGATTTGACCCAGGACGCTTTCCTGCAGGTGTTCCGCAAACTCGCCACCTTCCGTGGTGACTCTGCATTGTCCACCTGGCTGTACCGCGTGGCGGTGAACACAGTGTTGATGCATTTCCGCAAGAAAGGCCTACGGCAGGTTTCGCTGGATGAATCCAGCAATCAGGACACGCGTGTAGTGAAGCGCGAGTACGGCAGCATGGACGAGCGCCTTTCGGGTTGCGTAGATCGCATCGCCTTGGCGCGCGCGATGCAGGATCTCCCCGCCGGTTACCGCACCATTTTCTTGTTGCACGAGATCAAGGGCTACGAGCACCAGGAGATTGCGCGTATTCTGCGGTGCTCGGTTGGCAATTCCAAGTCACAACTCCATAAAGCCAAGCTCAAGATGCGTGAGCTGTTGGGCTATCGCAAAAACGAAATTTTGCAGGAGGCGATCGAGGAAAGAGCCAGCAAGAAACGCCGCCTTAAGGCGGAGCGGGCACAGACAATGGAAGCGTCGGCGCCAGCACCATGGGAGGCGTTTGACGACGAGTTGGCCGACAGCCAACCGGCCTTTCCCCTGCCCAGCCATACTGCCGGGCTCGTGGCGGAAACCGGCCTGTGAGGCTGCCCTGGGTTGAGAGCGGGCGGAACTCAACCTGCCAGAATGTTGAGCACGAATTAATGAGTCACCTACTCCGAAGAATTTATCGGGTAGTTTTCAGTGACTAGGGGGACCGAGGTCAATCGTGGAATTAGGCGCAATTATTATCGTCGGGCGGAATGCAGGAAAGAATGTTCCTCCCTCGCGAAATGGGGGACGTAACAATATCTCCGCCACTTCGCCGGCAGCACCGATTGTGTGCTGGGACTTGTTGGGCCAGAGTGTCCTTCGCCGCACCGTTTCGCAACTGCGCATCGGTGGCGTTCAACTCGTCTCCGTATTGGATAGCGGCACACCGCAGCACAGCTCGACACTGCAACCGTGGGAACGAGCCGTCATTGATTATGCGCGTAGCGGTGTCGAACAAATCCTGTTGATCGACCTCAACGCGTACACCGAGACCAACGTTTACGAACTAATGAAATTTCACCGCGACAGCCGCGGTCCCGTCACCAATGTGGCCGACGATCGTGGACTGCTCGGAATAACCGTCCTGTCCTCTTCAGCGCTCGCCAATGATGATGAGGATCTGTCGCGCCGCTTGTCCGCGCTCTCCTCTTGTTCTTCAACCTTTGAGTATTCCGGATTCGTACATCGGCTTACCTCGGCGGCCGATTACCGGCAATTGGTACAGTCTGCTCTGGCGGGTATGTGCAATGCGCGGCCTGAGGCCAGGGAAATTCAGCCGGGCGTGTGGATCGGAGAAGGCGCTCGCGTGCATTCATCCGTTCGTGTCCTGGGACCCTGCTTTCTGGGCGCCAAAACACGAGTCAAGGCGGGCGGTGTAATCGCTCCTGGAGCCGCTGTCGAACGCGAGTGCGAAATCGATTGTGGAACCGTTATCGAGGCAGCCAGCATACTGCCTCGCACTTATGTTGCCCCGGGTCTGCGAATCTCCAATGCTGTTGTTCAGGGGAGCAGATTTGTTCATCTCGGTCGCAAGATCGAGGTGGAGTTGGGCACAACCGGCTTGCTGGGCTCGATGGACAATCGCGCTTCGCGCAGAATTTTAGACACGCTCGGATCCGTGTTCGCATTCGGAGGTTCAGGCCTGGATCTGCCAACTCCATCCAGCGCTCGTGCATCTTTAGATTACGTTCGTGGCAACGGGTTCATGGAATAACGCGGCGCAACGCTGGAGGGGTCCCCAAGGAATGATTCAGTCCAAGGCAATTATCGTAAGAGAGTTTCCCAGTCTCCTGGAGGCGTCTGAGTCGCGCCGCTTCTTCCGTCAATTACGGTCCGATTTAAGCGAAACCTACCGTCCGCAGGTGATTTTTGATCTCTCGCGCGTTCAGCATATGACTGCGCAAGGGGTTGATCTGCTGGTGCGCTGCATTGATCAGATCGCTGATCGCGATGGTGAATTGAAGTTTGCGGCCGCTTCCCCCCAAACGCAGCTGGTGCTGGAACTGACGCAGATCAGCGGCGTTGCTGAAACTTACGAGTCGGTAGAAGACGCGGTGGGAAGCTGGTCGCCGCCGGAGTTTACGGCAGCGGTGGAATCATCGTTAGCGCCGCAAGCCGCGTAAAAACTTTTGTAAGTCTCAGGCCGACGGTACTCAACCTTGAGACTCCGAACCCGGGTTTCCGTTCGATCCACATTTGAGGAGGATGTCCCATGCGGGTGGGTACGACACGCATTGTAAGCACAGCCCTCGCAATCCTGCTCTGCTGTACGCCGGAATTGGTATTTGCCGTGTCAGGCCAAGAGGCCTCTTCGGGTCAGCAGGCTGCTGGAACGCAAACTGATTCCACAACGAAGAACCTCCCGGCCGCAACTGGTACGCTTCCTGATGCGCCCCAAAGCCAGCCAAATTCCAGTCAGACCCCAGCTCCGCCACAGAATGCCGCGCCTCAGGCACAGCAACCGAATCAGCCCGAAGGCACGGCCGCCGCGCGAGCAGCCAGAACTATCGGCGGGCCCGCGTCGAAGCCGGCTGGCTCGGCAATCGCGCCTGCCAAGCAGAGGCAGATGCGGTCGCTCTTGATCAAGATTGGTGCCATTGCCGGAGCAGGCGCCGCACTTGGGACCGTCTATGCCCTCACCCGCGGCACTCCCAGCAAACCGCCCGGTGCGCGGTAAACAGGTTCGGGAGAGGACACGAATTTCACAGCAGCAAAAGTTTTCCAAGAGTACCCAATTCCCATGCGTACCCAACACACTCCTATTGTCGTTAGCTTTTCTGGAATCGATGGTGCCGGCAAGAGTACTCAGATCGAGCGCCTTGATAATTCCCTGCGGCTATCCGGTCTCTCTGTCCAGCGGTTCGCGTTCTGGGACAATGTCGTATTTTTGCCGCAATTCCGCGCAGGCGTTAGCCACAAGCTCCTGCGTGGAGAACTCGGTGTGGGCGCGCCCGGAAAGCCGGTCCGCCGCAACGATAAGAATGCACGCAAGTGGTATTTGACGCTCGCTCGTTCTCCTTTCTACCTGCTCGACGTGTTGAACCTTCGCAGAGTGGTAGCCAACGCTCGCAGAAGTAACGCCGACGTGGTTATTTTTGACCGCTACATCTACGACCAGCTGGCGAATGTTTCGGGAAACCTTGCGGGTCGACTTTACGCCCGTGCCTTGCTGGCGCTTGCGCCGCGACCGGACATCGCATATCTGCTCGATGCTGATCCGGAGGCAGCCCTGGCCAGGAAGCCCGAGTATCCACTCGATTTTCTTCACGCCTATCGGCGTGCCTATCACCGGTTAGCGGAAGCCGCCCGTGAGATTGTCCTGGTTGCGCCCGGCGATGTGGATGGCGTCGAAAAAGTGATTGCGAGCGAGTTCCGAAAACGCTGGCCTGTGCTCGCTGGGGAACGCGCGCAAAGCCTGCAGGATTCGCAACTATCCGCCTGACCTGACGGCACTCTGCTGGTGACCTAATCGAACAATAACTTGGCCCGGCTGGTGGACAACACCTGTGCGCGAGGGCCCATCCAAGAACCGCTACTCAGAATTCCGGGTTCCTAAAATGTTGACTACTAAGAAATTCGCCCTGGTTATACCTACTTTGAATGAAGCCGGAAACATTGAACCGCTCTGTGCGCGGATCCGGGCTGCGCTGGATCCCGAAGGCGTCGATTACGAAGTCATCATTGTTGACGACGGCAGCGCGGATGGGACACAGGAAGTAGCGCAGGCCTGCGGCAAGGCCGATCCCCGAATTCGTCTGCTCGTCAGACAGGGAGAAAAGGGGCTGTCGGGCGCAGTGGTTCACGGCTGGCGACACACCGATGCCGCCTTGCTGGGTGTCATGGATGCTGACCTGCAACATCCCCCCGAGCTTTTACCGGAATTGTTGCGCGCCGTCCAGAATGGAAACGATATCGCCATTGGCAGTCGGTATGTCCAAGCCAAGCGGGTTGAAGGCTGGAATCCATTCCGGCAGGCGGTATCGTGGCTCTCTACGCTCACTACCTTGCCCTTGCAGCGCCCTGGCGTGCATGTGAAGGATCCGATGTCGGGATTTTTCGTCGTGCGCCGCCAGTGCATCGATGGCGTTCAGCTGCAGCCGCAGGGATTCAAGATTTTGCTGGAAATCCTGGTGCGCGGGCGAATCCATTCCGCGGCCGAGGTTCCTTTCCAATTCGGGCAGAGACACGCTGGCAAGAGCAAAGCAGATGTGAAGGTCGCGCTTCACTACTTCTCTTTGCTGGGCAGGCTGTCCAGGGACGTTATTTTCGGGTCGAGTCAAAGATGAAGATTTGTCTGGTCAGTGCGTTTCCACCGAGCCGACAGGGGCTGAACGAGTATGGGTTTCACATCGCTCGCGAGTTGAGCCAGCAGCCCGGATTGCAGCTTACCGTCCTCAGTGACGATCTGGAAGCGCCCGCCCCCGAATTGCCCGGCTACTCCGTCATACGCTGCTGGGGCTTCAACAAGCTCTCCAATCCCTATCGCTTGCTGCGCGAGATCCGGCGCATTGGTCCCGACATAGTCTGGTACAACATCGGCTTCGCCAGTTTTGGCGGAAGGCCACTGCCAGCGTTCACGGGCCTGATGATTCCAGCGCTCACCCGCATCAGCGGCTCTTACACCCATGTCACTCTTCATCAACTGGTGGAAACCGTTGATCTCAAGGATGCAGGTGTGAAGTCGAGTGGTCTTTACATGCTCGCCGGACGGATTGCGACTCACATGCTGCTGTCGGCGAATTCTCTTTCCGTTTTGTTACCTGCCTATCGAAAGGTTCTGCGAGAAAAATATCGGCGCGGCTCAATCTTTGTACGCCCCCATGGCATCTTGTCCGGCCGACCTGAGTATCCCGACCTTTCCCGCCGCGGCAATCCCGTCCACCGGATTCTCGCCTTCGGCAAGTGGGGTACATACAAACGTCTGGAATTATTGATTGCGGCTTTTCACAAGGTCGCAGAAAAGTATCCAGAGGTAGAGCTGATCGTCGCGGGCGGCGATCACCCGAAAACGCCTGGCTACGTCGCCTCCATCGCCGCACAACATAAAAGTGAGTCCCGCATCCGTTTCACCGGTTATGTGGCCGAAGACGCCATTGCCGATTTATTTCAGACCACCAGCATTGCCGTAATGCCCTATACCTCGTCGGCGGGCTCCAGCGGAGTCGCTCACCTGGCATGCGAGTATGGAGTCCCGATCGTGGCCTCCGACATTCCCGACTTTCACGCCATTAGCGACGAGGAAGGCATTGCCACCGAGCTATTCGAGACGGGGAACGTCGACAGTCTCGCGCACCATTTGCTCACTCTCCTGGAAAATCCCGAGCGCCTGGAAGCCATGGCGCAACATAACTTTTCTGCCGCGCTGCGCATGAGCATGCCGGAAATAATCCGGCAATACATCCGCTCCTTCGACCTTCAGCATCGCATCAAGATGCTGCGAGCCGCTTCCCGATTCCGCCGCCTACCCCGCTGGATGCCGCTTCGGCCTGCGCTCAGCCGGAGGGTTGGACGGAGATTCCTTACCTGGCATGATGCCCAGTTGACCGAGTATCTGAATTCAACCTTGGCCACTCCCGCGGGGAATGGAAACGGGAACGGCAGCGAGGTCCGTGAAGCAGAGCTCGACGACACCCTGCCCTCTCCCGCTGTGCCTATCGATCAAGCCTCCGCCCCTAAAGGCGACGCCGCCTAAACTGCTCTTGGATTCTGCCTTCTAATCGAGAGAAAGGAAAGCAGAGTGTCCCGCGACACTCTGCAGCACTGAATGGAATCTGGCTCTCAGAAGCAAGGAAACTTGGGAGTCGTTGTGCCACCCGTCAAGTTGTTGAAAACACTTTTTTGCTGCTGAACGTATTTGCCGCTGTTCAGCGTGTAATGAACCCACTGTGCTAGCCCATATTGCTGCACGAGATAGTACTCTTCCTTGTCGTGACAGCTTTGATAATTGCTGCAGTTGTAGCGGTAACTCACCACCAGAGTTTTCAGGTTGTTCGGCAGCTTTCCTCCGAACGACATGTAGTAAGGACCCCAGACCTCGTTTACCGCGGTTCCAAGAGTATGCCTCGTGTAGCTCGTACAGCTGGTGTGGATGTCGAAGGCGGTATTCGGTACCTTAATACTGCTTCCAGGAAAACCCGCTTTGGCACAGCGTGGCGCCAGGGGCATATTGGTGTTGTAGCTGAACTTCTTATAGGTAGTCGGTGAACTCCACGCGTATTCCGTGATCCACAGATAGATGTAGCTGCTATCGTACAGTTGAATATCCCACGGATACCCTCCGCTGCCCTTCGTCCAGTAGAACTTGCCTGGCGCGATTTCGGTGAACAGCGGGTTCGCCGAACCGCTCATATGGTTGGAAGATCGCAGGTTGGAATCCAGGGTCATCCAGTCCAGCATGTCGTACTCGCCCGCCGGACAACTGATGGTTGACTCGGCATGTGCCGGGGTGACTCCATGGACTCCTACCCAGATTGCGAACAGGGCGATGACGAGCATAAACCGACGCATTCTCATACCGGCCTCGTGAGTTCCAAGCTTCCGATCACCCGGGGTGACTGCGCATAAACCGTCACCCGAGGGCGTGCCCATCGGCACGCACCGGAAACTGGATTTGTTAACGTTGGAGGAAAATTACTGTAGGCGGCAGGGACTCACAATCGGCGAAACACCCTAACATCTGTGGAAAACTTTACCTCATAAGTACCTGTATGGATTGTACTTACAATCCATCTACTCTGGTTTCCACAGTCGGAAGGGGCCTGCGTAGGTGCCAATTCGGCAACTCTGGAATCACAATTGCACGCGCTTAGCGCTGCGGCGGTTGGCTGGGCTGGCCCTGATTTGGCGGTGGCGTCTGCGCTGCGGGAGGCTGTTGGGATTCTGGCAAGGGCTCCAGCAACTGCGGTTGCTGATTCGTACTCCCCGGCTGGGCGCCGGCTCCCGAATTTGGATTTTGCGAGTTACTCTCCGGAGCCTTGGTGGCCGCCGGCTGCTGCGATTCCGGCAAAGGTTGCAGCAGACCTCCCTGCGGTGGCTCAGTCTGCGGCGGTCTCGGCACGTTTTGGCGGTCAGGGAGTTGTGGCGCAGGCAGCGCCGGTGGGGTAACCCCGTTCAACGGCGGTACAGGCTTATTCAGTTCCGGTTCCGGCTCAGGCACCACGCTGTTATCACGCCGCCTCAATTGTGGCATCGGCTCGCCTGCGCGGCGTAGCGCCTGTTGCGCCGCTTCAATCGCGGATTGAGTATCGTTTTCGTTCTGCTGGGCGACTGAACTGACCGGCTGTCCCTCGGCTTCTCGCCTGCTGGCGTACGTAACCACAAGGTTGCGATCTGCGGCAGCGCGGGCATCAGCGTAGTAAGTTTGCGCTGTCTCCCGATCGCCATTCAACTCGGACACGTATCCCATATTATTCAGACTGAATGCATTCCCGGGATCAAGTTTGTATGCTTGCTGGAAGAATTCCTTCGCACCCTGAGGGTCGTTGTGATTCAGGGCAGCCACCCCGCGCAGATTCAGGCGCGCGATCTGCGCCTGGGAGTCCTCGCCCTTCGCAATCGTATTGCTGACTGCGCGAGCATTCCCGGCAGCCACTTCGCTGATCGGCTTGCCTCGCCATTTCACATTCGGAGAGACCAGAATCACATCGTTGGAGCGCATGCTGGCTGCAGAACTGTAGTATTTGAGCGCCGACTGCAAGTCCCCTTCGGATTCGGTGACAAATCCCATATTGTTCAACGTAAATGGGTTATGCGGATCGGTCGCCAGCGCCTTTCTTAACGTATCCTCCGCCTCGGCAATGCGCCCCTTGCCGAGCAGGCTGATCGCCTGCACATTGGCTTTATTCGCCTTGAGCTCCGGAATATTCAAAGCTGCGAACGCTTCCTGCAGGGGCCTGCCCTTCAACTCCGGCCGGCTGGAAGCATCAATGGTCGCTTCCGAAGCATTCTTGGACGAAAGCTCGTAGTACCGTAGCGCGCGGTCGGCATCGCCCTCGAGCTCAGAAATATATCCAAGGTTGTTCAGGGTAAAAGGATCATTGGGGTCGATCAGATAAGCCTCGTAGAACAGCTTCTTGGCTCGTTCCAGGTGCCGCTTCTCAACCTCCTTGACGCCGTCACGATTGAGTTTCTGAATAGGCGTGAGTTTGCTGCGCTTGGGCAGGTTAAGCGTGAACCCCGGCCCCTGTCCCGCGGCGGCTATGGAAACAGAGACAATGATCCCGACGAGAACAAAGCCAATACCAACTCGCCTCAACTGGTAGATGTAAAAAGACATGGATCAGCAAACCTGTGTAGAAGCACTTCTTGGATGCGGTTGAGCAGCACGGGTTTGCCATGCAAGTGACTAAGCTCCTGCTAATTCATAACGATGCGAGGCGACCCGCTACTCCGCTTTTACATCCAAAGCAGCCGGAGTTCATACCACAATGTCCTTTTCCCGGTTCCTTGCCGTTTTAGCACTGGCCGCTACGGCCTGCGCCCAGACCGCTTCCCAGTCGCCACCAGCAGCTCCCCAGAAGCCCAACCCCGAGGCTGAGAAGGAGCGGTCCGGCTACGATCCCCTACTGGATCTGCCGCCCTTGCCCAAAGGGAAGCTCACCCTCATCGGCGGCACAGTCACGAAAGTTGACCCCATAAGCGACCGCCTGGAATTGCGTGATTTTGGGGGAGGAAAGACCAACATCATTTTCGATATGCGCACAAAAATCGTTCGCAATGGCGGCCCGGCCAGCGTGAAGGACATCCAGCCCGGGCAACGCGTCTACGTCGACACCATGCTGAAAGCCGACCAGGTGTTTGCCAAATCTATCCGCCTGGAAACCGCCGCCGACCAGGGTGACGCTCGCGGACAGGTGGTGGCCGTCGACGCCGGACGCGGCATTCTCAAGTTGCGGGAGGAAGTCGCCCCAGAGCCATTCGCCTTTCGGCTGACACCGCAAACCAACGTTGTGGTGAATGGCCGCCAGGCGGCTGCCTCGGATGTGCTTCCTGGAGCGCTGGTTACCGTCAAGTTTTCCGGCGCCGCCAACGGAAGCGTCGCGCATGAGGTCCACGTACTTGCCAACCCCGGCCAGAACTTCACGTTTGTTGGCAAGGTGACCTTTCTCGACCTGCGCTTGAAACGGTTCGCCATCGCCAACCGGAGCGATAACGAAACTTATGACATCTCACTCGACCAACTGGCCCGCGGCCAGACCAGTGGACTCAGAATAGGAGCCGATGCCGTGGTCAAAGCCGTCTTCAATGGCAAGACCTACGCAGCCCAGAGTCTGGAGATTAGCCCCGCCAACAAGAATGAGGCCAGGCAGTAATTAGTGTTAATCATATCGGCGCGCCGCGTGCGCCTTACAGTCTCACCTGGATTCCTTGCTGGAAGATCTCCGGCATATTACGGCTGCGCACGCAATCATGTTTTGGCAGGCAACTGGCGAGAGAACCTTAGCCTCTGAAACCTATGTTCGACGGAAGCTGATAATTCTCTCGGCGTCCCTCGAAAAATTGCAGGGAGGCAATCAACGTGGACAATCCTGTTTCCAAGCCGAAGGCCGGCCAATTCATTTCTGATATCGAAGAAATCCGGCGCCGCGCGCGCCAGCACATCGAAGAAGGAGCGGTCACCGAAGGTTACAGGGCCGACCGTGAAACCGTCATTCGCCTGCTCAACGAAGCTTTAGCAACCGAAATCGTCTGCGTCTTACGCTACAAGCAACACCACTATGCCGCGTCTGGAATTCACGCTCAGTCCGTGGCTGCCGAATTCCTGGAGCACGCCAATGAAGAGCAAGCGCACGCCGACATGATCGCGGAAAGAATCACGCAACTGAACGGTTCTCCCAATTTCAATCCCCAGGGACTCACCAGCCGCAGCCACTCCGAATATGTCGAGAGCCCCGATTTGATTGAGATGATCCGCGAGGATCTGGTGGCGGAGCGCATTGCCGTCGAGTCCTACGGCGAGATCATCCGCTACCTCGGCGACAAAGACCCAACCAGCCGACGGGTCATGGAAGAAATCCTGGCCAAAGAAGAAGAACACGCCGAGGACTTGAAGACTTTGATTCAGCAGCTGGGAGGATCCCAGAAACCAGGTCAGATACCCGACGTTGCCGCTTAATGAAGTTCTGCTGCTGACCGAATGGCCTGCATACACCTGTCTGAACTTGTGCAACGCCTGTGCAATCTGTTCGACGTTCCGGCCGTCGTGGACGGCCGGGAAAGTCTTCGATGTCGCAGTTATAAACAAGCTCGGCGTCGAGTAGTCTGCCTCCCCAATAAACAGCGTCCTAAGGCTGGCTTACCCCACCGTCTGGCGTAAGACTTCCGGCCCGGAAGGCTGGGCTACAGTAGGGCCATCCTCCGCCGTCACGAAGATCTGAAAATTCGCTGCCGGCACAGGCGCCTTGAATTCACCTTGTAGATTGTCATTCACTCTTAATTCACCCAACTTAGTCACCGAACTGTTGGGCGGCTGGATCCATACCAGGTAAGTGGATTTGGGCGGAGTCAAGTTCTGCGGTTTTGCCAGATGCTTCACCTTCAGGTCCACAGTAAGGTTGCCGTTTTTGTCGTGCTTGAGGATGGCCACGCCCTGCGCAGCCGGCTGCGTAGACGCGGGAGTCATGTGGACGTTCTTGCCTCCACAAGCAATTGCCCCGAGCGAGAGTAGTAGCGAGACGATCAGAGTGGCGGTCCATCTATTCTGCATATTCACCTTTTAGCGCAATGATTACCAATCAACCCTACGATGAACAAAGCCATCGCGGCGGTTGTCGTAAGTCAAAGAACGCAACTTAAGCTTTGCATCCCGACAGAGTAGTCGAGCAAAGTTGTCGCTTTGCGTGAGCGTGGCCTCGGCAAATGCTCTGCACCCGTTGCTGCAGGTGATACCACCTATTCGTGCCAGGCAAATGGCACGCTTGTGCCAGTGTGTTTTCTCCGATGCCGTCGTACTCTCCCTTGGTCGGCTTCGTCCTGCGTTACCGATCAAAACACTTCCTCTGGCCGATTTTCCTGGAAGACGTGATTTCGTGCCGATACAATCACAAGCTCTTTCCCGCAAGACCTCCGCTTCCATGCCCGCGTGGCGGGTGCTGGTGGTGGATGACAGCAAGGCTCTACGCGATGCGGTGAACCGCCTCTTAGCAGATCTGCCTGCTTGGCAGATCTGCGGAGAGGCAGCCAACGGCCGTGAAGCCATCGCCAAAGCCCTGGAACTGGGTCCCGACGTGATTCTCATGGACGTCGGCATGCCGGAACTGGATGGCCTGGAAGCGACTCGGAGGATACGGCAACAGCTGGACGTGGAGGTGCTGATTTTCACCCAGTACGACAATCGTCAGGCTGGGCAGGAAGCTATGGCTGCTGGGGCTCGTGGTTTTCTGCCCAAATCCCGGGCTGCCGATCTGGTCGAGGCCCTCGAAGCTGTCGTCCAGCACCAGAATTATCCCGCCCACGGCTTGGAGAACTCCGCCGCGAGCGGCTCAAGCTGCTGAGGTCCACGCTGGTTTCGAGTTCACCCTTCCCACCAGACTGAGACTTCCATCGTGGGGAAGCCTATCTAAACCCTGATCATGTGGGGCTCGTGCAGAAGATTCGGACACGCCGAGGACCGCGCGGGCGCACCATCTGCGGTAACAGAACCGCGGGAGAGAGCTATGCCCTAAATTCTGGTCCCGCCTCGTCTGGAGAGGCCCATGATCAACGTGATCAGGAAAATGATCAGGAAAATATAGAACAGAATCTTGGCGATACCCGCGGCAGCAGCGGCTACTCCCGCGAAACCGAGAACCCCGGCGATGATCGCAATAACCAGAAACACCAAAGCCCAATACAGCATGTTATTGCCTCCGTCAATTTTGCATTTGACACACGGCTGGTGTCACCTGTCTGGAGAATATGCACCGGCTCTCATTCTGCCGATACGTGCGAGCCTGTAAATTCGTCTGCCCGTTCCTGTAGCGCGGCAATGAGGTCACTACACGATTCCCTGTAGGCCGTGGTCAGGCATCTACGCTGTTAGCCATTGACCACGCATGCCGCAAGTGCGGTTGGCGCGGTGCGCATCAACTCAGCAACGTTCGTCTGCCGGCGTTTCCTTGCGTCAGTTCTCCACGGCTGACTCGGTTGGAAGAAAGCAATTGTTCTCGACCGTGTTGAATGCCGGATATACGAGGTCGGCTCTCGGCATTTGGATAGTCGTCCCCAGGCTGAAACCCTAGGCTCGCCGCCGGAGGCAAAGCCTGGGGACGATCCACCGCACCTAGTTGACCCTTAGATGTCCGCTCTCCTGCTACAGGTTGGCATGTAGAAAACAACTCAGATTCGACAAGGCGGATTTCGAGAGTACCGGGAAGTTGAAGTTCTCACCCTGGGTATCATTTCCGGGGCCTTAAGTAGCCACAGCCGGAGATATCGGGGCACGAACTCCGGCCCGAAGTCGTAATGACAACCTATATGTCTCCTGATCCACAGCTCCCCAGCCATATTTGTAGGCTTCGCGCCCGCGCAGGAAATCGACGCGGAGCTTGCCATCTCGAATCGCATCGTCGATGACGGCAGCCAGAATCTGCGCTCCGGGGCTAAACTCCCTGTATGCCGGATTGAAGCCCTGCAAATAGCAGTAGATGGTCTCTTGCTCCGCCAAGGCATAAAGCGTGGCAATGAATTGGCCGTTAAACCGCAGTCCGTACAGACGAAGAACGTTTTGTTGCAGGAGACCTCGTGCCGCGATGCGGTGGAACTCCTGGACTGCATTCTCGGCTAATACGCCGGGCAGGCCGCAGTACGTCCAGCGGGCTCCATGCAGCTGCATCATGGCGGCAAGAAGCTCGTCCAGGGTGGCTTCCGTTGCCAGTTCCAGCTGCGACGGCCCCACTCTCTCCATCCGCCGTCGCGCGGTGCGCAGATTGTGCCGCAGCTTACTGGCAACAATTTCTTCGACCGATTTTGCTGTTTCCGGCAAAAACAATACCGGGCAGGCGGTCTCTACCGATTTTTCGCAGTCCCAATCCTCAGAGGCAAAGTTGAGCAAGCAGGAATGTTGCGGCAGATCGATCAGGTCCAGGCGATCGAAATCTATGGAGGTTTCGATAGCATCGAAGATTGCTTCCACAACCCCGTTGCTGCAGGCCGGATCAACAAGCCAGTCCAGATAATCAGAAACACTGGCAGCAAGGGGCGCGAGTACATGCTCATTTCCGGATCGATAGCGAAACAGCGGGGCTAGGCCGGCTAGCTTTTCGCCGTCGCGAACCTCGATGACATAAATCTCGCGAGGCCCGAACGCCTTTGTCCATGCGAGCACCCATTCCGCCCGTTGAAACGGCGTAGCTCCCGGGCATCGATTCCACAAGTCACTCCACTCGATGACGAGTTCTTCCAACGCACCCACATCGCTGATCACGCGCGCACGCAACTGTCCCGGAACGCTCATCAGGCCGCCCTTTCCCAATGCACTTCCGGCCGCTCTCCCGTGCCCGCCAATTCCTGGTACAGGGACAAGTACGCATCCATCATCTTAGCCGCTGAGAAATTTCGCTCGGCGCGTTCACGACATAGGCTCGAACTGAGTTCTCTCGCGTCGAGCATCGCTGCTGACAATTGTGACGGCGTCTCGACCAGGAAGCCCGTACAACCATGTTCCACGACTTCGGCGAGCGCACCCCGGCGAAAAGCCACTACCGGCGTTCCGCACGCCAGCGCCTCCATGGCCACTAGACAACTGGTCTCGGCGACAAGACTCGGCACCACCAGGCAGCGAGCTCCCGCGAGAAGCTGGTTTTTCCGTTTCCCACCGACCGCGTCGACAAAACGATGTCCACCGCGCAACCTCGGACGGATCATCGTTTCGAAATACTCTTGGTGCGCTTTGTAGCCGAAAACCTGGCCCGCTAATATGAGCGGTACACCGGCTTCCGACGCGGCATCCAGCGCGATGTGAAACCCTTTTTCCGGGCACACGCGCCCGAGGCACACGACATAGTCACTCTTTTCCCCCGTTGGACGATACCGTTCGAGGCGCACACCATTCGCAATGACGCGGCAGTTCTTCGCGGCGGGCATGCCTCTCGCCTTCTGTGACTCCGACACACATACCAGGTGAGTCTTCGGACGCATAAGGGAAAATGCAGTCGCCGGATACCAACTCAAAGGCAAGTGTAAGGTGATAATCACCGGCACCTCGGCTTCCGGCAGATACTCCATGAAGTCGATTCCATGCATGTGCACAACATCGACCTCATGTTCTGCGAGCGCCGATTTGATCACTGATATGTACTCGCGGTGTGCACATCGGCGGGCGTCATCGTCCAACTGTCCTTCCGGAAGCCTTGTGGGCAGTAATAACCCGCGGCAATGAGAACCTTCCGGTGCAATGACAATCGACCGATGACCTGCATCGGCTAAAGCTTCATCGAGAATGCCCAGGATCTGCTCGGCGCCACCAGCCGTATTCTCCGCCACAGGCGCGAGGGGGTAGCCCACACTGAGAACGGTTATCGCCATGCCAGCTCGCCAAACCCGGCGAGAACCTGGGCTGCCAGTTCGCGCCAGCGCACTCCGGTGATCGGCCAATGAAGATTCTCGTACCAAAGCGTCCCTTCATGCGGCGGACGCGTAAAGTCATACATCGGTGCCGAGCGAACCTGCTCAGGCTCGAGAGGAATGTCGGAGAGCACGTGCCACTGCGAAACATAACAGCCCAGCATGCGCGCTTTGCGAGTACGCTCCTCCGCTGACATCTTCAACTGCACCGCAGGGTCGACACTTCCGCCCAGAACAGGCGGAGCACCAAGGAAGCGCCCTGTCACTCTCGTACTTCCTTCCGCGTGATAACTAGTCATCTCCAGAAGATCGGCAACAGGCACGCCTTTGCGAGCGGCCAACTGCAGGCTGAGGCGGGACAACAACGCAGCCGCATCGTGGTCAGGATGTCCGCCTTCGTAGGGATGAGTCAGCAGAATGGTAGGCTGGAATTCCTGAATCAGAGTGACCAACTCCTCTAAGAGTTCCGAAGCCTGCAATATAGATTCCTGATCCACCCCTCTCAGAAAGACAATTCTCTCTCGGGAGACATCCACATAGGAGAGCGCAGAAGCCGCTTCTTCCGCGCGCACGCAGGCGTACAGCTCGCGCGAACCGCTCACATGCGGCGATCGGAACTGCGGATCCCGAGGGGCGCCATCGGTGAGATAAACCACCATGGCACCCGATACACGTCCAAGAACTATGGAAGCGCCGATCGTTTCGTCATCTGGATGGGCAGCAACGAGAAGCAACCGCGGGCTTCCGGCGCGGCCCATAGCCGGATCGGCAATGGCCTGCAAGACGCCTTCGGTTTCAGGCGGCGACATCGAGTTTTTCGCTGTGTTGGCGATCATCCCGCGATAACAGGTTCACCGCTTCGCGATATCCGTGAAGGGTCCCGACATCGACATAGCGTTCTCCGCGGCGCACGGCGTGCACCAGCCCGCCGCGGCTTATGTATTCGTTCACGAGAGTTCCGATGTACTGATCCTGCTGCTTACGCTCCAGCCATAGTTCGTGCAGATTGTGCAGATCACGGGCGGGCACCCGGAACGCTCCCCACACCCAATTACTGTTTGGCGCCTGGGTCTTGACCTGGACTTCGCGAACCCGGTCCCGTTGGTCAGTTACGACGGCATCGAATAATTCCGGCCGATCGACCGGGAAAAGAAGAAACGAAAATGCATCTTCAGGCAGATGCGCAAATCCATCCTCCGGAAACCAGACTGTATCCGGAAGACCGACGAGCACATCATCTCCGGGAGCTACAAATGACAGGGCGGTGAAAATCGCGTCGCACAGGCCACTTGGATTCGTCTGGATCGCGTAGCAGATGGAAGCCTCGCCAAGTTGGCCGCCGAAATAATTCATGATGTCGGTTTTGGCGGGCGAGATAACGAAGCAGATTCGCGTGGCGCCGGCCAGCAGCATGCGATCCAGCAGGTATTCGCAAACTGCCCGTGGCCGGTCAGTTTCGCCGTCCCTGCGCGTCCCCACCGGCAGCAATTCCTTGGAAAAGGCAAGAGGTTGAATGCGAGTACCTAGACCAGCGGCCGGAATCACTCCCCAAACGCTCATGCGGCAACCTCGAGCAAACTCAGCAGCTCCGCACCGCGATGATCGGCAGTATGTTCCGCTAACACGCGACGCCGCCCAGCTTCTCCAATTCGACGCAGCTCTTCTTTGCCCAGAGATAACGCGTCCTGCACTTCATCTGCGGTCGACGCCACAAGAATTTCGCGCCCCGGCTCGAAAAAGTCTTCCAGTCCTTCCCAGTAGTCGCTGACGATCGGGGTGCCGCAAGCGGCGGCTTCGAACAGACGGCCTGACGGGCAGTATCCCATCTCGGCCATCGCGGCTCGGGTTACGCTCAGGGTCAAGTCCGACGAGCAATAAAATGCCGGGTGCTGGGGCGGTGGGACGTGCCGCACAAACCAGATATTTTCAGTCCAGGGGAATTCCGATGGATAGAGAGCGCCGCCAAGAACAAAGCGCTTCTCGGGACAGCGCCGCGCAGGCTCAATGAAAAGATCGTGCAGCTTGGCTTGCCGGTCAGGTGCGTATGTGCCGAGATAGGACAGGTTCCCTCGATAACGCGCGTTCGCGCCCGCTGGTTGATGGACGGCAGGATCAACGCTGCCATAAATCGGCGCAACCCTCTTGGCTCCCAGACGAGTACGAAGTTCATCCAGTGCCGACCCACCCGTGTAACTCAGAACAAGATCGAAGGGGCCCAACCCGAAGGTGGGCAGATATTCAACCTCTTCTCCGGCACGCAACCGATCAAGAGTGACCGGCGTATCCAGATCATAAAAAATACGCAAACCGGCTGGACTATCGAGCATGAGGTCCGTGGCCGCTCGCGCATCCGGGCAATAAGAGGTCACTATCGCGCAATCAGAATCGCTCAAGGCCTCCCACGCCTGGTAAACAACTTCATCCCAGGATTTGTAGAGGATCAGTTCGTAACTATCCCCGGAATTAAGATCGCGATGTTGAGCGTAATACGAAACATCGCGTTCGAAAAACTTGATGTCATGGCCCTGGCGGGCAAGCGCGCTGCACAATCCACGCCATATAGTGGCGTGGCCATTTCCCCAGGAAGAACTTACGGTTAGTCCGAATATGACCAACTTCATTGCAGGTTATCTCACCTGTATTTTTCGGAGAACCTCGAAGCGGCTCAGTCCAACTTGCAATGTACTCCGAGCCCGATGATGTCTGAATTCGGGAAAAAGGGTAATCAGAGCTGGAAGTTCTTGTAGAGGTACAGCCAGCGAACACTCGGAAACTTCGTTATTGTCCAGCTTTACTGCTGGCCTGCAGTCCGGGAGTCTCCAGCATCAACGCGCCTTGCGCCAGGCTCAAGCGGTCTGGAACTCTCTTGAAGTTTTCGTCAACCTCGTGCTGTTCAGCATTGATGGTCTTGAAGAAGAGCGCCTTGCCGTGAATATGGACATCCAGCACAGTACTGACCCAATGTCCTGAGCCGACGTCTTCCCGCCTCACTTCGAAGGTGCCGCCCTTCATCAACCGGCCAAGCACTCCCCATCCGAATTCAACGTTGCGAATCAGTGTGCCTTTCATGTCGGCCAGGCGCTGCTGGCGGCGATCGATCAACATGGTTCCCGCCATGCAGTGAAATACGGTAGCCTCACGGCTGGGGGGAGTGAAATCCGGATTGGGTCGGAACTTAAGGCGGATGTAATCGCCCTGCTCGCCTTCGTACTCATAAAGGAAACCGTGCGGCAGCATGTTGACTAGCTCTGCCGCTTTACGATCATCTTCCTGGTGTTCCTTCTGTTTCTTCTTCTGTTCTGACGGATTCTTGACCAGTTCCTGGATGTGATTGCTCTCCTCCTCCTGCTCCTGGGAAGTAAGCACATGGCCGCCGCGTTTCAAAACCCGGCAAATCTGTCCGGCGCTGGTTTCCACGCACTCCTTCACCGTGTCTCTGGCAGGCTCAACATCGTGATCGCGATACATCCAGTGGGTATGATCGTTTTCTGAAGCACGCAGTTCATTCCACACCACAGCGCGTACGAGTTGCTGGGGATCGCGCGCAACCGCGGCTGCCGGTTCGGCGCCACCGAAGCACAGCGGCGCGGTTAGACAGGCCAGCAGTGTCAGTCCGATTGGAATCGTAAATCTTGAGTACCCAACCATGTGACGCCCCTGTGCGCTCCTGCTTCCCACCACGGTCAGGGTGGCGGCCCAAGCGCCAATCGAGGGTAGCGGGGCGCTTCGCCCCGGAACAATACAGCTCATTGCGTAGTTGGATGCCGATCCGGCTGTACTGGATACCGGCATCCTCATGCTATATAGGCGCTTACGCAGCCTTTTTCAGGTACTTGCAGTGTCAGTTTCCCTCGTGGAACTCAAAAGTGCAACCGGGAAATTGCGCAGCACTGTCGCAAGAAGCAGGGTTCTGTGTTCCTCCTGCTCTTGAACCTCCACCGTTTCGCCGGTGAGCACATTTGTGAAATCCGCGGCCCCGATCTCGGCGGGAAGTTCAAGGTAGGTGGCGCCCCACACCTCATGGCCGATGGGAGTCGGCTTGTCTCCGAGGAGAGTGGCGCATAGACGAGGAACGGCAACGATTGCGGTCCCGCCTTCGAATTGTCGGGCAAACGCGCAGACGTGCGTGGCTGCAGGCCCATGTGCGGTGAGCGGGATATATGCCCCCTTCTGAAAGCGCCCGCCGTGCTCTCGGCGATAATCGAGGCTTTTCCAGATCAAAAACAACTTGGCTCGTCCGTCCTCCACAGATTCGAGTAAGGAACGAGCGCGACAGCCGGGCTCGCATTCGCGCTCTTTCTCGCGGTTCAGCAAATCGCGGAGAAGTTCCTGCCGCCGGTTGTAATCAATCGGCCGCCGGTTGTCAGGATCTACCAGCGACAAATCCCAGAGCTCGCTTCCCTGATAGACATCGGGCACTCCTGGACAGGTCAATTTCAACAATGTCTGTGAAAGGCTGTTGAACAGCCCGATGCGTGCGACCCGCGATTGAAACTCCTGAAAATCATGGAGGAAGCGGTTCTTGCGTTTGCGGTCAAGCACCGCGCGTATGAACTCGTTGACCGCATTCTCGTAATCGGTGTTGGGATTGGCCCAGCTGGAGCGCTCTTTGGCTTCGCGGATTGCCTTGAACATATACCGCTGAATGCGGTCCACAAACATTTCCCAGTTCTCCGGGTCCAGATCCTGCGGCGGCCATGCTCCAACCAACGTTTCATAGAGCAGGTATTCATCGTTGCGATCGGGTGCGGATAGTCCCTCCAGATTTTTCTTTTTGCTGCGATTCCACTCCCGCCAGCGGCGCAGAGCTGATCTCCATTGGGCCGGTATCTCGGAAAGGACGTTAATGCGCGCGCGCACATCCTCGGAGCGCTTGGAGTCGTGAGTCGAGCTGGCCAGGATCGAGTGCGGCCAATGCCGCAGACGCTGCTGATTGGCGCGATGAAACACTTTTGGGCTCACGCCATAAACAGTCGGATCACCACCCACCTCGTTCAGCGACACCAGCCGGTTATAGCGGTAGAAGGCCGTATCCTCGAGGCCTTTTGCCATCACCGCGCTGGTGACCTGCTGAAACTTCATGGTGAACCGAATGAATGCGTTGCGGTACCACTTAGGCTCTTCGCCATTGCTCTCGATCAGCAGTACCTTGCGTATGAAATCGAAGACGGTAGGATCGGGCAGATTACTGCGCTTGGCGCCCGCGCCCACTGCCTGTTCAATGTAGCGCCGGTCTTCGGGCGACACGTGCTCGTCGGCAATATAGGTGCGGTACACTGGAAAACTCGCAATGATCTCCGACAGAGCGCTGCGCAGGCTATTCACCGTGAAATCACAGGTGTGCCGATTCGCCAGTGCAATGCGGTTGAGCGCACTAGCCAGTACGTTCAATTCGCTGGCCAACGCTACCTTCAGGATTAACCGTTTGCAGTCATACACCATGTCTCGGACTTCTTGGCTTCGCCCGGTAAACGATCGATAGATCCGCTCCATGCGGGTGGCCGTGGTGGGATCTACAAACAGACCATTCACGAGATTTGCGAATTCGTAACCAGTAGTGCCGTGGATGGGCCATTCCGTGCGCAGGCGTTCGTTGCCGGTCAGAATTTTCTCGGCAACCACGTACAAGGGCCGGCTCTCCCCCGAACGGTCGCCGCCAATTTCCTGCTGCAACTCTCGAAAATATTTCGCGGGATCGTACAGGCCGTCCGGGTGATCGATGCGCAGCCCATTCACCTTGCCCGTGGAAACCAGTTCCATGATGAAACGGTGCGTGGCGCTAAAAACGGCGGGATTTTCCGTGCGCAGCGCCGCCAGGTCGTTGATATCGAAGAAGCGCCGGTAATTGATGTCGTCGGCGGCAACGCGCCATTGCGCCAGACGATAGACCTGGGCCTTTATCAATTCATGAAGTGCGTCAAAACTTCTGGGGTCGCCGGGAGTGCCGTTAAGAATCCCTACATTGCGATGAAGAAACTCGCAAATTTCCCTCGAACGTGCGCACAACGTCGCCAGTCGTCGTTTTTGAATTTCTTTTTCCCGGTTGCGTTCGGCCGCTTTCTCAACCGTAATGCTTTCTCGTCCGGGCAGGTGGCCGAAGGCAGTAGCGATACTCTGCAGTTCGAGAATATCGTCGTGCGTCGCACCCAGCTTCCCCTCCAGATCGGGTAATTGAAAACGCAGAATCCGGGGATACTCACGCGGATTAATGGGAAACCGGTGCTGATGGTAAAAGATACTGAATTCCCCGCGTTCCGCGTCGAAGATCAACTTCAGCTCGCCTTGCTCCAGCACGTTCCCGTACTGATCGCCCAGGATGGGTACCAGAACCTTGCCCTGCAACTCGTCTTTGATCGGGTCCCAATCGATATCGAAGAATTCGGCATAGGCCGACGCCTCACCATTTTCCAGGACGTCGAGCCACCACATGTTGTCGGAACCCATCACGCCCATATGGTTGGGAACGATATCGAGTATTTGCCCCAGACCATGCCGGTGCAACTCGTTCACGAATTCGTCGTAGTCAGCGGGCGTACCAATCTCAGGGTTGAGAGAGTTGTGATCGATGATGTCATACCCGTGCATGCTTCCCGGCCGTGCCCGCAGGTATGGCGATGCGTAGCAGTGGGTGATCCCGAGTGCCGCCAGGTAAGGAACCAGCCGGGTGGCGTCACGAAAGGTAAAATCCCGATTGAATTGGAGACGGTACATCGACGCCGGGATTTCGGGAAGAGTGTTCATTCTGTCAGGAACCATGCGGCCGACCATGGCGGTGTGGCCGGCCCAATTCGACCACTTCCACTTTCCACTGTGGAGTAGAGCAAGGTTCCACCTGGCGCCATGGATTGTTGAACAGCATTGTCGCCGAGATTGGCCAGCAGACTTAATTGGGCGCCATCGGCCAGAACCCATGACGCGACAAATGCTCGATCCGAGAGCATCTGGGCAGAACTCTGATTCGTGGTAAGGCCCTTAAGCCTTGGCGCGACCTGCTCCTTCCGAATGCGCAGCAAAGTGCTATAGAAGTCTGCCCAGTGCCGATTTTGCCCTTTGTCTAGCGAATTCCATTCGAGCTTGGATTGCAGGAAAGTCTCGCGTGTGTTGGGATCCGGAATTTGCGCGCGCAGTTCCGCATCCCTGAAGCGCGCAAAACGCGAAAACTCGTTTCGCCGTCCGTCGGTCACCGCCGCCGCCAGCTCTTTACCGAAATCGCAAAAGAACAGGAATGGCGTCTCGGCGCCGAATTCCTCTCCCATGAAGAGCAATGGAGGTGAAGGTGCGAGCAGCAGTATCGTCATGGCCGCCTTCAAAGCACACGGATCCGCCAGTTTCAAGATTCGCTCGCCGAAGGCCCGGTTGCCTATCTGGTCATGATTCTGCAGAAAGGAAACAAAGCATCCAGGGGGCAGATCGCGACTGGGCTCTCCTCGCTGAACGCCATCACGGAACGCAGATACCTGTCCCTGGTAATCGAAACCTTCGGTGAGGCAGCGCCTGACGCGTCGCACCGGCTCCTCAGCATAATCGGCATAGTATCCGTCCTCTTCGCCGGTCAGAGTTACGTGCAGGGCATGATGAATGTCGTCATTCCACTGAGCATTGAAGAGCTTGCGCTCGGGGCGGAGGTAGTGGGCGGCGTTGTCATCGTTCTCCAAGACCAGGTGGACTGGGCGATCCCTGATCTGGCGACGCACGGTTTGAGCGATCTCAGTGAGGATGTGGGGATGGGAAGTATCGGCAATGCGGTCCACCGCGTCGAAGCGCAGCCCATCGAAGTGGTATTCCGTCAGCCAGTAGAGCGCGTTTTGAATGAAGAAATCACGCACCACGTTGCTCCCCGGCCCATAGAAGTTGATTGCATCTCCCCAGGGAGTGTGATGACGATCGGTAAAAAACTCCGGCGAGTAAACGCGCAGATAATTTCCTTCCGGGCCAAAGTGGTTGTAAACCACATCCAGAAACACCATCAGGCCGCGCTGGTGGGCGGACTGAATCAGGCGCTTCAGGTCATCAGGGCGGCCGTACTGGCTATCCGGGGCATAAGGCAGAACGCCATCGTAACCCCAATTTCTGCCGCCGGGAAAATCAGACACCGGCATCAACTCAATGGCGGTCACGCCCAGCTCTGCAAGGTAATCGAGGCGCTTCTCGACTCCGGCGAATGTACCTTCGGGAGTGAATGCTCCTACATGCAGTTCGTAAATGACGGCTTCTTCCCAAGACCGGCCGCGCCAGCCCGCATCGGACCAGTTGAAAGCCTCTGGGTCGATGACTTCACTTGGCCCATGGACATCCGCGGGTTGAAAACGTGACGCGGGATCTGGAACCTTCAATCCGCCGTCGATCTGATACCGGTAATGTGAGCCCGGCCCAGCCTCATCGGTGATGAGTTCAAACCAGCCTTCCCCGGCCACCTTCATGTCGAGAGTGACTTCTCGTCCGCCGCCGGAAACGTGCAGCACCACCTGCTTCGCCTTCGGTCCCCATAAACGAAACCTCACTCCCTCGCCGGCGTGATACTCGGCTCCAAAAGCCATGTTGTGGCGCCGTTTCACGAGCCATTTCTCCGTTCGTTGACCTTGTGCTCGATGAATAATGCTAAAGACCGCGCTTTCAGCTGGTAGAGAGTACCGCCCTCATGCATGCACCGTTGGGTGAGGTCATCCCACGTCGTATCCACAACAGTGCGCCAGGTTTCTTCAGCCTTGAGGGCGGGCAGAGCAAAAGCGACGTCTTCATGGTTGGCGTTAATCAGCAACAGAAAATTGTCGTCCGTGATTGGCTCCCCGCGAGGACCGGATTCCCCAAGACTCTCGCCAGTGAAAAATATCCCCAGGCAGCGCGCGGAAGACTGATTCCATTCATCGTCGGTCATTTCGCGGCCATCTGGCGTCAGCCATAAAATGTCCTTAACCCCGGCGCCTTGGATGCGCCTGCCCTGAAAGAAACTTCTGCGCCGGAATACCGGGTGTTCCTTGCGCAGCTTGATTATCCGCTGCACGAAGCCGAGCAGCTTGCGGTCGTGATCCTGAATGTCCCAGTTCAGCCAGCTGATTTCGTTGTCCTGGCAATAGGCATTGTTATTGCCAACCTGGGTGTGACCTACTGCATCGCCTGCCAGCAACATCGGCACGCCTTGGGAGAGAAGTAATGTCGCAAGCACGTTTTTCTTTTGGCGCGCGCGCAAACTCTTGATTTCCGGAGTCTCGCTCGGGCCTTCTACCCCGCAGTTCCAGCTGCGATTGTTGTCAGTGCCGTCGCGATTGTCTTCGCCGTTGGCCTCGTTGTGCTTGGAGTTGTAGCTGACCAAGTCTTGCAGCGTAAAACCGTCGTG